>NZ_JBIVSO010000002.1:0-1410246 GCF_044756305.1 Rhizobium sp. NPDC092011 | reverse complement strand
CGAAGAACTTGTCAGCGGCAATCAGCATGATAACTTGATCCCGACCGCGACCTAAGAATCTCATCCAGATTGTCGCAAGCGTCTCATCCTGATTGCCGCGCTATAAGCACGGCTGGTGCTGGTGACGCCCGATGGCGCCCTGGTGGGTTGCCTGCCGCCGATCCCCGTCGAGTTTCCCTGGTGGCAGGAAGTGGAGTCTATCGTCCGCGCCGCACGCGAACATTATGGCATCGATGCGACGATCCTGCGTCTGCTCGAAACCGCTCGTGACCGGGCGCCTGGCGGCGAAGTCACCTATCTCGCCGAGATTGCGGAACCTGTATCGGCAGAAGCGTGGCCGGGAAAGATCGAGGCGCATCCGCTGCGCCAAGCCTATGCTGAACCCGGTGGCCCTTCCACCGATCTCGATTGGGCGGTGCGGGTGCTTGCCGAGCATGGCTTGGCACCGACGGCCAAACCCGTCCAGTACCGCACCTGGAACTTATCCAGCGTCTGGCGCATCCCGATCGGTGTCCAGTCGGCCTGGCTGAAAGTCGTGCCGCCGTTCCTGGCGCATGAAGGCCGCGTCATCACTGCGTTGGCCGGCCGCCATGTTCCAACATTGTATGGTCATGACGAAAACGGGCGCGCTTTAATTGCGGAGATCCCCGGCGACGACTTGTATGAGGCCACGCTGGAGCAACTGCTTGGGATGGTGACGCTGCTTGTCGAAATACAGGCTTCCTGGATCGACCGTGTCTCGGAACTGCGCGCGATGCGATTGCCCGATTGGCGCGGCCGGAGCCTGTGTTCCGAGATCGCCGAGGTGGTGCAACGGACAAGCGCGGAGTTGTCGGAGGAGGAGCGCGCGACATTGCACCGTTTTGTGCAAGATCTTCCAGTCTTGTTTGATGAAGTCTACGCCTCCGGTCTGCCGGATATGCTTGTCCATGGCGACTGCCACCCGGGCAATTTTCGCGGAGCGGGGCAGGAGCTTACCCTTCTTGATTGGGGCGATAGCGGCATTGGCCACCCGTTGCTCGATCAATCCGCATTTCTCGACGCAGTGCCGCCGAACTACCGGCAGGCGATCAAGGATCATTGGAATCGCGAATGGCTGGCTCGGATACCAGGCTGCGATCCGGCACGCGCAGCCACGCTCCTCACGCCGATCGCAATGGCGAGGCGAGCAGTGATCTATCAGCGTTTTCTCGACAATATCGAACCATCGGAGCGGATCTATCATCGCGACGATCCAGCTGGCTGGCTACGAGATACCGCGGCGCTGCTGGCAAAATCGGATTGGATGCAGCGCTAGGTTCACGCTATTCCGCCGCCGGCGCTTGCCGGCGCAAGGGCTCGCTGTGGTGAAGATGAACCGCGAGCGTATCCCAAGGTGGCGTAATGGAAAGCTGCGCCAGCAGGCGGCCGATCTCGCCTCTGTGGTAGCCGCCATGCGTAACGACATGGAGAAGCATTTCCCCACGCGTCATGCAGCCTCTATCACCATCCGTGAAGACGAAGGGCAGGGCTTCGGACAGAAGTTCTGGTCTAATGGTTTCGAGATAGCACAGGTACCACTGATCGGATGCTCTGAGCGCCGCACGAAGCTCCGTTGGGGTGGGCATCTCAAGCGTATTGTCGTCCGTATAGCCATGTGCTTGTCCGGTAAGATGCGCAGCAAATATCCGGCCGACGACGAATGAGTGGTTCATGAGGCGGATCGAGAGGTGACGTTCCTTGCTGTGCTTGTCGGGTTCGAGGCGACCAATAGCATCGAGCAGCTCCCCATTCGCCCAGGCTTGATAGCGGAAAAGCGTCTGCAGCAATGATATCTCACTCATGATGGGATTGCCCTTTTGTCTGATCGAGAAATGCGAGTAATGTGCTCGCATTTTCATAAGGGGGAGAGGGAATGTCTACTCGCATTAGGAAAGCGCGTTCGCCGATGCGTAAGGAGCCGAGTCAGGCGCGTTCCCGGGCAATGGTGGATGCGATCGTCGAAGCGGGCGCTCGCGTTTTGGGTGGCCATGGCTGGGCCGGCTTCACCACGAATACCGTCGCGGCGGTCGCCGGCATCAGCATCGGTTCGCTCTATCAATACTTTCCTGACAAGCTTTCCCTCGTCGAAGCAATAAGGCGCCGGCATTTCGATGAAGTCCTGACCGTCTTGCGCCAGGCTGCCGCCACCGATCTGCCGCTGGGACAGAGCGTCGATGTGCTCGTTCAAGGTATGATCGACGCTCATGGTGTGAACCCGGAACTTCACAGGGTGCTTCTGGACGAAGTGCCGGGGTTTGAAGGTTCGAGGTCGGCCCATGATGCGTTTCTGACGGACTATCACAGTCACTACAGAGATTTCGTCGCTTTGCGGCGCCGCGTCGATAACGGTTCTTCAAATGAGATCCTTGCGCAGCTTGTATCCGGTGCGGTGGAAGGCGTGATCCACAATGGAGCGCGGAAAGGCATGCTGGGTTCGCCTGAGTTGAAACAGGGACTGGTCAGGATGATCTGTGCTTATCTCGATAGTGCCGATCGATAGTGGTTCGTGAAGGACCTCGCGGCCGATTGGCGGCTAACGAGTCCCAGATGTGCGTCCGCGGCTCATCAAAATTCGCATAGCAGCATTTCCGATTTCAAATACCACTTCGTATCATAATAATTTGAATCCTAATTAGTTTAGTGCTAATAAGTTCTCATGAAACAGTTAATCGCCCTGCAACGCATATTCACAGCCAATCTGTTGACGACCGGTCGCCAATGGCGGCGGGTCGTCGATCTCGCGCTGAGCTCCTATGGCATATCGGAAGCAGCGGCTGCGCCGCTGCTTTGGATTGGCCGATTGGGAGGCGGTGTGCGGCAGGTGGCTCTTGCCAACTATGTCGGCATCGAAGGCCCGTCTCTGGTCCGGCTGCTCGATCAGCTCGAAAGCATGGATCTGGTCATTCGCAAGGACGATCCGACGGATCGGCGCGCGAAGGGCTTGTGGCTGACGCCGGAAGGCGAAGTGCTGGCCGCTCGCATGGAAGACGCACTCGACGAATTGCGTGGAAACATCCTTGGCAACGTCGACCCGGCCGATCTTGAAGCTGCCGTCCGCGTTCTGAAAGCCTTCGAGGAATTCGAGACATGGAAGGCCGTGGCCGCAGAACAGGAGCCGGAGAAAGTCCTATGAGCATTCCGTCCTGGCGTGAGTGGTTATTTTCCGTCAAAGCCTTCATAGCGGCGGTCATGGCGCTGTTTATCGCGTTGTCGCTGGATCTGCCGCGTCCTTATTGGGCGATGGCCGCCGTCTATGTCGTCGCCAACCCGCTCGCCGGCGCAACCAGCTCCAAGGGGCTCTATCGTGCGCTCGGTACGCTTATCGGCGCCACCGCGTCGGTGATTCTTATCCCGCTCTTCGTCAATGCGCCGGAACTGCTTTCGATCGTGGTTGCACTCTGGACTGGCACTCTCCTGTTCATCTCGATGCTGGATCGCACCTCGCGCAGCTATGTCTTCATGCTGGCCGGTTATACGTTGCCGCTGATCGCGCTGCCGACCGTCGGCTCGCCCGAAACCATTTTCGATGTGGCGCTTGCCCGTTCGGAAGAGATCCTCATCGGCATCGTCTGCGCGAGCGTTGTCAGCGCCGTCGTCTTTCCGAGCAGCGTCGGCACCGTTCTCGGCCAGCGGATAGGTTCTTGGCTGGATGACGCCGGCACCTGGGCGGACGAGATCCTGCGCGGTGAGGGTGCTTCGCCCGCAACTCCCCTGAAGCGCCAGAAGCTTGCCGCCGACGTTTCCGGCCTCGATCTCGTCATCAGCCAGTTGAAATATGATGCTGGCAGCCGCGATATCGTCCGGCATTCACGCGAGCTGCGCGGTCGTCTGTTGATGCTCTTGCCGCTTTTCTCCTCGCTTGCCGACCGCCTGCATGCCTTGAAGGCCACCGGCAAGCCGCTGCCACAGGAACTGGTTGCCGTTCTGAACGACGTGGCCGATTGGCTCGGGCAGGGCGGTCGCGGCAAGGTCGATGAGACCGCCGAAACCTTGTCGAGAAAGATCGAGGAGTTGCAGCAGAATGATCTTGATCTCGGTTGGGATGATCTCGTTCGGTCGAGCGCTCTTGCCCGCCTCAAGGAAATCGTCGACCTTTGGCAGGATTGCCTGGCGCTGCGCGCCCAGATCGTTTCCGGGCAGCAGGTCGGCACATGGCGCCCGGCCTTCCGCCATCGTAACGTCGTCGGCCACATCAGACACTATGATTACGCCCTGCTTGCCTTTTCGGCGGGTAGTGTCGTCGTTGGAATTGTGGTCGCCTGCTTCTTCTGGATCTATTCCGGATGGCAGGATGGTGCCGGCTTCATCGCGATGGCGGCCGTTGCCTGCTCGTTTTTCGCCGCGCTCGATCGCCCCGCGCCCTTTATCACCACCATGTTCATCTGGACTGCGGTCAGCCTCGTTGTCGCCTGCGTCTATATCTTCGGTGTCTTGCCGTCGATCTCCGGCTTTGAGATGCTGGTGTTGGTCTTTGCTCCGCCCTTCCTGGTAATGGGCTTGCTGATCACTCGCCCGCAGACCAACATGCTCGGCATGCTGCTCGCGGTGAACGGTGCAAGTTTCATCGCGCTGCAGGATCGTTACTCCGCCGATTTCGCCAGCTTCACCAACAGCGCGATCGCCGCTCTGGCCGGTGTGGGATTCGCCTTGGTCTGGACGTTGCTCACCCGTCCCTTCGGCGCCGAATTGGCTGCATGGAGGCTGGTCAGGGCGGGATGGACGGATCTTGCCGAAACCGCGGCGGGCATCCGCCGAGCCGATCACGAGCGGCTGTCCGGTCGTATCCTCGACCGCCTGGGTCAGCTCGTGCCGCGCCTTGCCGGCATAGAAGACCGCGAGTTGAAGAAGGTCGATGGCTACGCCGACGTCCGCCTCGGCTTCAACGTCCTGATGCTGCAGAAGGAGCGTGGCCAGCTGAAATCCGCCGCCGCCTCGTCGGTAAGCGAGGTCCTGATCGGCGTTTCGGATTTCTATCGCTCCCGGCTGAAGGCCAAGAGCGCCATCGACCCGTCCGACGATCTGCGCGCCTCGATCGACCGCAGCCTTGAGGCTGTGGCGCATGAAAAACGGCATGCCGGTCGAGCGAGCCTCGATGCGCTTGTTGGCCTTCGCCGCGCACTCTTCCCGCATGCGGAACCGCCGGCGAGCTGGCGACCGCCCGTATCCGACATCACTCAACCACTTCCCATTGCCGCCGAGTAACATCATGCCCGCAGAATTCGATCTTTATGGCGTTTATATTCCACGCCTTCTCGTTCTCATGCTCGTGACGCTGTTTGCCGTCATCATCCTAAGACGCCTGCTCGCATGGATCGGAGCCTACACTCTGGTCTGGCATCGCGGTCTCTTCGACTTCGCGCTTTACATCCTGCTGCTCGGCGCCGTCTCCTCTGTCTCTCGTTGGTACTTCACATGAATACGTTCAAACTCATCGGCCGCGTGGTCGTCACGCTCATCTTCGTCGTCGCTGCCGTCTATGTCGGCCGTCAGCTCTGGGGCCACTACATGGATGAACCCTGGACACGCGATGCACGCCTCAGGGCCGATGTCGTCGGCATCGCGCCTGACGTCTCCGGCCTCGTGAGCGACGTCCTCGTCAAGGACAACCAGAGTGTCAAGAAGGGCGATATCCTCTTTCGTGTCGATCGCGATCGCTTTGCCATCGCGCTTGAGCAGGCGGATGCGGCTCTCGCAAGCAGCAAGGCCGCTCTCGAGCAGGCCCGCCGCGAGAACGACCGGCAGGGACGCCTTGGCGATGCCGCTTCGATGCAGAAGAAGGAACAGGCGCAGACAGCCGAGGAGCAGGCCGAAGCCTCTCTTCGCCAGGCGACGGCCAATCGCGAGCTTGCGCAACTGAACCTCGATCGCTCAGAAGTTCGCGCCACCGTCAACGGCACGATTTCGAACCTAAGCCTGCGTCCGGGCGACTACGTCGCCGCCGGCACAGCCAAGGTCGCTCTTATCGACACCGACTCCCTGCGCGTCGAAGGTTATTTTGAAGAAACCAAACTGCCGCGCATTCACGTCGGCGATGAGGTCGCCATTCATCTGATGGGCCAGGCCGAAAAGCTGACCGGCCACGTCGAAAGCATTGCCTATGGCATCGAGGACCGTGAGCGCACGTCCGGCAGCCTGCTTGCCAACATTACGCCGACCTTCAGCTGGGTGCGGCTGGCACAGCGTGTGCCTGTACGCATCGCGCTCGACAAGGTGCCTGACGGTACGAAGCTGATCGCCGGTCTGACGGTAACAGCCGAGGTGCAGGAAAAAGGCCAGCCCAAAATCGCCAGCGCCGCGGACTGATCCGAACGCCGGAAAAGATCAGGGCGGCCGAATTCAGGCCGCTCTGGAACTGGATGCGGCGATCGGCCTGCGCGCCGCCCGCCGCCTCTCCATCATGATAGGCCGATAGGATCTGTAGAGGATCATGGCGATCAGCAGGCCGATATAGATGAATTGCTCAAGCGACAGGATCTTTGTCGACAGTGCGAAGTGCAAGGCGCCGCATGCGGCGATAATGTAGACCAGACGGTGCAGCCAGATCCATGTCTTGCCAAGCCGCCGGATCGAGAAGTTGTTCGAGGTCACGGCAAGCGCCAGCAGCATGACGAGCCCTGCCATGCCGAACATGATGAAGGGCCGTTTCAGCACGTCGTCGACCACAGCCTGCACGTCCAGCGCCTGATCGAGGACCATGTAGACGGTCAGATGCATCAGCGCGTAGTAGAAGCAGAGCAGGCCGAGCGCGCGGCGATAGCGCAGATAGTTCCAGCCGAAGAGATCGCGAAGCGGGGTGACCGCAAGCGTCAATAGCAGGAAGCGGATCGCCCACAATCCCAGGAAAAGCTCGAAGGTCTTCACCGCGTCGGCGCCAAGCTGATCCGTCGCCCCGAGATAGAATTCCCAGGCAGCCGGCAGAAGGCCCACCACATAGAGCGCCCAGACCGATGCGGGCTGCCAGCGCTTGGGAAGAGCGAAGGAAACAGCCATCAGAAATTCACCCGGAGGTCCATGCCGCTATAGAGGCTGGCGACCTGATCGGCATAGCCGTTGAAGGGCAGGGTGGGGTGACGGTTGGAGCTGAAGAACCCGCCTTCGCCGATGCGTCGCTCCGTTGCCTGGCTCCACCGCGGATGATCGACGGCCGGATTGACGTTGGCGTAGAAGCCGTATTCCTGGCTGTTGGTCACCTGCCATGTGTTCAGCGGCTGCTTGTCGGTGAGGGTAATACGAACGATCGACTTGATGCCTTTGAAACCGTATTTCCACGGCACGACGAGCCGGATCGGCGCGCCATTCTGGTTTGGCAGGGTTTCGCCGTAGAGGCCAACGGCCAGCAGCGTCAGCGGGTTGCGTGCCTCGTCCAGGCGCAGACCCTCGACATAGGGCCAGTCCAGCGATTGCAGAAGGCCCGATTGCCCCGGCATTTCAGCTGGTCGCACGACCGTTTCGAAAGCCACATACTTGGCGCTGCCCTGCGGCTCCACCTTGTCAAGCAAAGCCGAGAGCGGAAACCCGTCCCACGGGATGACCATGGACCAGGCTTCGACGCAACGCATGCGATAGACCCGCTCTTCCGGCGGAAACTCCTTGATCAAAGCATCGACGTCGAAGGTGCCGGGCTTGTTGACCATACCATCGACCTTGATCGTCCATGGCCGAGGCTTGAACTTGCCGGAGAGGTTTGCCGGATCGGCCTTGTCGAGGCCGAATTCATAGAAGTTGTTATAGGTTGTGACGTCCTTGATCGGCGTCAGCTTCTCATCCACCGCATAATTGCTCTTGGTCGCCGTTAGTGCTTCGGCCAGGACAGCCTTGCCGCCAATGGCAGCCATGCCGATGCCGGCTGCCGCCGCCGTAAGAAATTCGCGGCGCTTCAGATAGACCGAGCGCGGCGTGATCTCGGAGGATGCGATTTTCGGCGGACGGTAGGAGGCCATGGAACAATTCCTCTATGCGGTAACGGCTTCGATATCAGCGATACGCAGCGGGCACGGATTTTGTTACACTCATAGGCTGGCATTTCTTTGGAAGTGAAAGCAACTTTTTGTGTGCGCTTGTGGTTGGGCCGTCTCGTTCCCAATTCTGTCAAGGCGAGCAGCTTGACCGAACGCAGCCCCAACCCGGCAGCGTACCGGATTCGCTTGAGTTGATAGTGACAGTATTGCACGATTGGATTAGGACAATTCCAAAAAGCGGAGTTGCCGGCGTCCCCTTCGGCCCGAAACCTTTGGCCCCTGCCGACGCCGCACAAATTCCAGGATGACGAGGAAGACACCATGCCAGCTTATCGTTCCAGAACCACCACCCACGGCCGCAACATGGCCGGCGCGCGCGGCCTTTGGCGTGCGACGGGTATGAAGGACAGCGATTTCGGCAAGCCCATTATCGCGGTGGTCAATTCCTTCACCCAGTTCGTGCCGGGCCACGTTCACCTGAAGGACCTGGGCCAGCTCGTTGCGCGCGAAATCGAAGCGGCCGGCGGCGTTGCCAAGGAATTCAACACCATCGCCGTCGACGACGGTATCGCCATGGGCCATGACGGCATGCTCTATTCGCTGCCGTCGCGCGAACTCATCGCCGACAGCGTCGAATACATGGTCAATGCCCATTGCGCCGACGCCATGGTCTGCATCTCCAACTGCGACAAGATCACTCCCGGCATGCTCATGGCTTCGTTGCGCCTGAACATTCCGACTGTCTTCGTTTCCGGTGGTCCGATGGAGGCCGGCAAGGTCGTGCTGCATGGCAAGAAGGTCGCTCTCGACCTCGTCGACGCCATGGTTGCCGCTGCCGACGACAAGATCAGCGACGAGGACGTCGCAACCATCGAACGCTCCGCCTGTCCGACCTGCGGCTCGTGCTCGGGCATGTTCACGGCCAATTCGATGAACTGCCTGACCGAGGCACTCGGGCTGTCGCTGCCGGGCAACGGCTCGACGCTTGCCACTCACTCGGACCGCAAGGAGCTCTTCCTCGAAGCCGGCCGCCGTGTCGTCGCTCTGGCAAAACGCTATTATGAGCAGGATGATGTGACGGCTCTGCCGCGGACGATCGCCAGCAAGGGCGCGTTCGAGAATGCGATGGCGCTCGACATCGCCATGGGCGGCTCGACCAATACCGTGCTGCATATCCTCGCGGCAGCCCATGAGGGCGAGATCGATTTCACCATGGACGACATCGATCGCCTGTCGCGGCGTGTTCCCTGCCTGTCCAAGGTGGCTCCGGCCAAGTCCGACGTTCATATGGAAGACGTGCACCGCGCAGGCGGCATCATGGCGATCCTCGGCGAGTTGAACCGTGCCGGACTGATAAATGCCGACCTGCCGACCGTTCACGCTGCGACCCTGGGCGAGGCTCTGGCACAGTGGGATATCGCCGTCACCGACAACAAGGCTGCCCTGGAGCTCTTCAGCGCCGCTCCCGGCGGTGTTCCGACCCAGGTTGCCTTCAGCCAGAGCGCGCGCTGGGAAGAGCTTGATCTCGATCGTGAAAATGGCGTCATCCGCGATGCCCAGCATCCCTTCTCCAAGGATGGCGGTCTTGCTGTCTTGAAGGGCAATCTGGCCGTCGACGGCTGCATCGTGAAGACGGCTGGCGTCGATGAATCGATCCTGAAATTCTCCGGCCCGGCCAAGGTCTTCGAAAGCCAGGACGCTGCCGTCAAGGGCATCCTCGGCAATGAGGTTGTTGCTGGTGACGTGGTCGTCATCCGCTACGAAGGCCCGAAGGGCGGCCCCGGCATGCAGGAAATGCTCTATCCGACGAGCTATCTGAAGTCGAAGGGCCTCGGCAAGGCTTGCGCGCTCATCACCGACGGTCGCTTCTCAGGCGGCACCTCCGGCCTGTCTATCGGCCACGCTTCGCCGGAAGCCGCAAACGGCGGCACGATCGGCCTGGTGCGCCAAGGCGACATGATCGACATCGACATCCCGAACCGCACCATCAGCCTGCGTGTCGACGAAAAGGAACTCGCAGCCCGCCGCGAAGCGCAGAACGCCAAGGGTTGGCATCCGGCCGAACCGCGCAAGCGCAACGTGACCACGGCACTCAAGGCCTACGCCGCGTTTGCCACGAGTGCGGATCGCGGCGCTGTTCGCGACCTGGGTGGGAAATAACGAAGCGCCTTCGCCCCGCTAAGCGAGGAGAAGGTGGTCGAGCGTAGCTCGACTGCGAGAGGACGGATGAGGGCCTTTCGAGCTCTGTCGCAACGGCAGAGCGTATCTGTCCCAGCGTTTGCTCCTCACTCTAACCCTCTCCCCGCAGGCGGGGAGAGGGCACATATTCGGCTAAAGCCCCGCAAATCACATCAAACCAAACCCTTACAGCGGCCGGTTGATCTGCTTGTATGCCTCATTGAGCTGTTTCAGGCGCTCTTCGTAGGAGGATTTGAGGCAGGCGGCATCGGCGCCGCAGGCTTGACGCTTCTTCAACCACTCGGTTTGCTGATCCTGCATCGTGCCGCGCGAGCCCATGGCGAGCAGACCGGAAAGCAGGTCGAAGGTCGTTACCATCTTCACGTCGGCATCGTTGAGCGCCCTGACATCGCATATCGTCTTTTCATCGGGTTTCAGGTTCTGCGCCTCGCAATCGAAGCTGGCGGCCTGTGAGGTGCCGGCCATACCGAATGAGATCAGGAGGGCGGTGGCGGCAAGATTGTTCAATCGCATATCTGCTTCCCTTTTGACGATTCCCAACGCGAAATGCATGACAGCATGTTTTTGTTCAACGAGCCTGTTTTTTATCGCAGTAAACGTCCATTTATGCTTCATGCTTCCGCCCTCTTTTCTTTCTAGCGTCGGGCGCTACAACGTTGTTTCAAGAGCATTAAAGAAGGAAGTTTCCATGCAAGTCCTCCTGAAGCGCACTGCCGTTTCGATGATTGCCCTCATCATGGCGATGCCGCTTTCCGCTGAGGCTCAGACGGCGAAGACGCTGCCGCAAAGCCAGACGCAGATGCAGCTCTCCTTTGCACCGCTGGTCAAGCAGACGTCCGGTGCCGTGGTGAACGTTTATGCCGAGCGCGTCGTGCAGAGCCGGTCGCCTTTTGCCGGTGATCCCTTCTTCGAGCAGTTTTTCGGCCAGCGCATGCCGAATCGCACGGAGAAGCAGTCGTCGCTTGGTTCAGGTGTCATCGTGGAGGCCAACGGCACGGTCATCACGAACAATCACGTCATCGACGGTGCGGACGATATCAAGATTGCGCTTTCCGATGGCCGCGAGTTTCCTTGTAAGGTCATCTTGAAGGACGATCGCGTTGATCTGGCCGTTTTGAAGATCCAGTCGAAGAATGAGAGCTTCCCGATCCTGCCGCTCGCCAATTCCGATGCTGTCGAGGTCGGTGATCTCGTGCTGGCGATCGGTAACCCGTTCGGCGTCGGACAGACGGTTACGAGCGGCATTGTCTCGGCGCTTGCGCGAAACCAGGTGAAGAACGAAGTCGGTTTCTTCATCCAGACTGATGCGTCGATCAACCCCGGCAATTCCGGCGGCGCGCTGGTGAACATGGCTGGTGAGCTGATCGCCCTCAACACGGCCATCTTTTCGCAGGGCGGCGGTTCGAACGGCATCGGCTTCGCCATTCCCGCCAACCTGGTCAAGGTCTTCCTTGCCGCCGCCGACCGTGGCGACAAAGCCTTCGAGCGCCCCTATATCGGAGCCTCCTTCGAGCCAGTGACCTCGGATGTTGCCGAAGCGCTTGGCTTGGACAAGGTTCGCGGTGCATTGGTGACCAAGGTCGTCGACGGTGGCCCCGCGGCCAAGGCCGGCCTGAAGCCGGGTGAGGTGATCACCGCGATCAACAACATCCCGGTCGAGCATCCCGATGCGCTCGGCTACCGCCTGACCACTGCAGGGCTCGGCGCCACGGTGTCATTGACGGTGCTCGATAGCGGCAAGGAGCATCAGAGCACCATGACGCTCGCGGCCGCGCCGGAATCGACACCACGCGACGAACGAGTGATCGAAGGCAACAACCCCTTCTCTGGTGCAACTGTCGCCAATCTCTCGCCGCGCGTTGCCGACGATCTGCATATGCCGCCGGACGCGAGCGGTGTCGTGATCGAGAGCCTGAAGTCGAACTCACCGGCCGACCGTCTCGGATTTGCCGTGCGTGATATCGTCATTTCCATCAACGGCGTCGCGATCAACACCACGGAGGTTCTTCAGAAGACGGTAACCTCCAACCCGAGCTTCTGGCGGGTGGAGATCGAGCGTGACGGCCAGCGTATCCGGCAGTTCTTCCGATGAGCAATGACCTGTTTGCACCGCGGGTGCCGGAGGAGGTTGCCAACAAACGGCCTCTCGCCGATCGTCTGCGGCCGCAAACATTGGCCGATGTCACCGGTCAGGCACATCTGACGGGTGAGGACGGTGTCCTGCGCCGGATGATCGAGGCGGGCTCGCTGGGATCGATGATCTTCTGGGGGCCGCCCGGCACCGGTAAAACGACGGTTGCCCGGCTGCTCTCCGGCGAGGCGGGCCTTGCCTTCGAACAGATATCGGCGATCTTCTCCGGCGTTGCCGATCTGAAGAAAGTGTTCGAGACGGCGCGTCTGCGCCGGATGGATGGTCGCCAGACCCTGCTTTTCGTCGACGAGATCCATCGCTTCAACCGGGCGCAGCAGGATAGCTTCCTGCCCGTCATGGAGGACGGTACCGTCATCCTCGTCGGAGCGACGACGGAGAACCCGTCCTTCGAACTCAACGCCGCTCTTTTGTCTCGCGCCCGCGTCCTGACGTTCCGCTCGCATGACGAGGAAAGTCTGGAGGAGTTGCTGCGTCGCGCAGAGGCGGTGGAAGCCAAGCCGTTGCCGTTGACGGAGGATGCCCGCGCCAGCTTGATCCGCATGGCCGATGGCGATGGACGATCGGTGCTGACACTTGCCGAAGAGGTTTGGCGTGCCGCTCGCAAGGATGAGCTTTTCGATCCCGATATGCTGGTCAAGATCGTGCAACGCCGCGCTCCGGTCTACGACAAGGCGCAGGATGGGCACTACAATCTGATATCGGCACTGCATAAATCCGTGCGCGGGTCAGACCCCGACGCCGCCCTCTACTATCTTGCCCGCATGTTCGATGCCGGGGAGGATCCGCTCTATCTCGGACGCCGGCTGGTGCGCATGGCGGTCGAGGATATCGGGCTTGCCGATCCGCAGGCTCTGGTGATCTGCAATGCCGCCAAGGACGCTTATGACTATCTTGGCTCGCCCGAGGGGGAACTGGCACTGGCGCAGGCCTGCGTCTATCTTGCCACCGCCCCGAAATCCAATGCGGTCTATACCGCGTTCAAGGCGGCGACGCAGGCTGCCAAGCAGAACGGCTCGCTCCTGCCGCCCAAGCACATCCTCAACGCGCCGACAAAGCTGATGCGCACGGAGGGGTATGGTGACGGCTATCGCTACGATCACGACGAGCCGGATGCTTTCTCAGGCCAGAACTATTTTCCGGAAAAGATGGGCCGGCAGACTTTCTACGACCCGCCGGAGCGCGGCTTCGAGCGGGATATCCGCAAGCGGCTGGACTGGTGGGCCAAGCTGCGCAAGGAGCGCGGGGAGCGCTGATCTCATATCAGCCTTGGGCGCCGTCCTGCGGTGCTTTCTGCATGCGCGGCGCAATGGCTTTGTCGACCATCTTCACGCTCGATTCCGCCAGGCTCTTATGTCCCTCCATGTCGACAACCAGATGCCAATGGCCCGATTCCGGAATGGATAGCCGGATCGGCGATTTCTTGGCAACGCCGCCGAGGAATTGATGCTTGAGGGTCTCGGTGAAACGCTCGAAATTCGAGCCGTTCATCAGCCTGACATTGGCGATTGCCGAGAGCGTGATTTCGATCACCGTTCCGGCGCGCTGTTCCTTAAGATCGTAGTGGCTATAGCGAAAAGCAGGCTTCGACATCGTGTTTCTATTTTCCGGGACACCCTGGCCGGAAACCTACCCGAATGCGGGTTAAGGAAGCGTTCGGCCGGATGCGGCTGTCGAAGCCTGCAGCCGGTGCGGTTTAATGCAGATTGGATGAGGTGGAAGCAAACCCATCCAGGTCGAGGATCGCGCCCTCGGGCGCATGACATATGTCGGCCGGGTTGTGGTTGCATTCCTCGGCAGCGAAGTGCAGGGCGGCGGCTTCGTTGCGGAACAGGCCGCCAACCAGTCCCTCACGATCCTGGACGATCCAGTTGCCGCGACGGTCGCGGCCGATGATGAAGCGAGCCGGAAGCCGAGCAAGGAGATTGTGGGTCGCGCGGCGCTGAATATTCAATGCATTTGCCATCCTGTTATTCCTCTTGGATCTCTTCAGTTGTACTCAGTGGCCGGCCAGATGCATCGCCAACTGCAATGCGCCAGCGATGAAGAGGACTAGTCCCAATCGGGGCGCAACGGCGCCAAGGCCGTACAAAAGCGCCTCTGAAGAGAAGTGCCGCTCGCTCCTGGCAAGGGCGACGGCACGAGGACGTTGGAGGGGATCGGCGGCTAGGCCGGCATGCGTATAACGTGACATCATAGTTCCTTTCCAGTGTCACCAGCACCGTGGGTCGAAGCAGACCGCTTCCAGTGCCATGCCGTTGAATCTATGGGTGATTTGCTAGGATTTCCATTTGGTCGAAATGAGAAAAATATAAAAATCTCATAGGGATAGCTGAGCATTCACAGGCCAAGTCGAAAAGCCTGACGAGAAGCGAGCCGACCGCCGCCATCGATCTGAAAGGGAGTAACGGCGGTCTCGATCTCCGCCGCGGTTTCGGGCGAAACGCGAACCAGAGGCAAGCGTACCTCCGCTTCCATGTCTCGCAAGGCGGCGAGGGCATGTTTCACAGCGGCGGGCTCGCTCTCGCGGGTGAGCGCCTTGAACAGCGGTCGCAAGCGCCCATCGATCGAGTGGGCCGCGGAGAAGTGGCCGCAGGCGGCAGAGTATTGCATCGAATGGAAGAGTCGCGGAGCGACATTGGCGGCGGCGGAAAAGCAGCCTTGCCCGCCAGCCGCTGTGAAAGCGAGTGCGCTTGCGTCGCTTGAGGTGTAGAGACCGAACCATTGCGGCAGCGAGGGGCGCCAGAGATCGATCCGGGAGAGATCGCCGCTTGCGTCCGCGATGCCGATAATACCGGGAATTTCGGCTAGCCGTGCGATCGTCTCCGGAGCGAGGTCGATTGCCGTGTGCGATGGCTGGTTGTGGATGACGATGGCCATGCCGCTCTGCGCCGCGACCTGCTCGAAGTGGTGGAGAACACCCTTCTGCGTCGGCTTGGAATAATAGGGCACGGTCACGAAAGCCACGTCGGCACCGAGACGCTGTGCCTGCAGCGTCTCTTCGATCGTTGTCGCCGTGTCGTTCGTACCCGTCGCAACGACGACCGGTGTCTTGCCTTCAGAAAGCTCGACGCAGATCTCGATGATCCGCATTCGCTCGGCACAGGTCAGCGTCGGTCCTTCGCCGGTCAGCGAGCAGGCGAGCAATCCGTCGACGCCGCTCAGCAGCTGCCATTCCACATGTGCCATCATATCGACGGTGTCGAGTGCACCGTCTCGAAACGGCGTAACGAGAGCGGTGATCGTGCCGCCGATACGCTTCTGCAAGCCTTGCCTGCCCATGTTCTTATCGCTCAGAGATAGTGGACGAGGATGAAAAGCTCGAGACTGCCGAGCAGCAGCCCGAAGATAAGCATCGCCCAAAACGTGCGCTTTTCGCGGACCTTGCGATCCGGACGCTGGCGCCTTGGCCGGATCCTTGTCGCCGGCGCCGATGCGGCTCCACGATGGTGTTTCTCGTCGCTGTTATGAACCAGAATCCGAATGGATTCGGCCAGATTGGGTGCGTGCGTCTCAAGCATGGCAATGGTCTCCATATGTCCACCAAAGCGTAATTCCTGGTGGCATAGGAAATCCATTCCCCGCGGAAGGCGGGAAAGTAAGCGCGATATAAAGAGCGGAGCGGCCGGGAACTGCGTGCGTATCGGCGCTTGCTGTACCGATAAAGACAGGAGGTGGGGCTAGCCGACCGCCTGCTGGTTCGTGCGGTCGAGCTGCGTCACCAAGGCGAGGATCGTTGCGGAAACGGGTGTCGCCACGCCTGTCAGCCTGCCAAGCGAAACGACTACGCCGACGAGCGGCGTGATTTCCAGCGCCTTGCCGGCCAGTAGATCTTGCAGCATCGAGGTGCGTACCGGCCCAATCTGCCGTGAGCGGTCCAGACGCTCCTCGACCGACATCGCCACATGCGCTCCCAAAGCCTCGGCAACCGCCTTAACCTCGCCCATGACCTGGCCGACCATGGATGCAAGCGCTGGATCATTCATGATCTCCGACATCAAGGCTCGTGTCAGTGCGCTGATTGGATTGAACGATGCGTTGCCCATCAGCTTGCTCCAGATATCGTCGCGAATGCTCGCGGACACCGAGATCTTGACCCCGGCCTTTTGCAGCAGCGCCGCGATGGCTTCGATATCCGTCGTCGTCTCGCCGGATGGTTCGCCGAGGATAAAATGGCCGTTGTTGGCAAGCTTGACCTCGCCGGGCGAGATGACTTCCGCGCCCTGATAGGCGACGCAGCCGATCACCCTTTCGGGACCGACCAGCCGCCAGAGATCACCGTTCGGGTCCAGCTCCTCCATTTGATATTCCGCATGGCCACTCTTCTGGTCCTTGTGGAAATACCACCACGGTACACCGTTGAGGATCATCACGACGCGGGTCCCGGCATGGAGGAGTTTGGCAATTCCGGGCACGGCTGCCGCCAGTTGATGCCCCTTGAGCCCGGTAATGATGAGATCCTGTGGCGGCAATTCGCCCGCATCGTCCGTAGCCGTCATCCGCGCAACGAGCGGACGTTCCGCTCCTGGTTCCCAAAGCTGGATGCCGCCGGAGCGAATGGCCGCCAGATGTGCTCCGCGCGCGACGACGGAAATCTGCGCTTGCTCGAGAGAAGCCGCCAATTTTGCCGCAATCGCGCCACCGAGAGCGCCAGCGCCGTAAATACAGATGTTTTTGAAGGGGAAAGACGTCATGGCGTGATGCTCCGGGTCAGATCGCGTGCGCTGCAAAATATGTCATGCCGGCGATTTGGCGAGTAGTTTTTCGAGCCGGCCGCAATCGGAATTGAAATCGCCGCGCTTTCCCGCACGTTGCAATCGTATGAAGATTGAGCCATGTTCGTTCGTACTGGAATGAAATCAATGCGGTAAGCGAAAGTCGGCCTTGGTTTGCCCTGCCGACATCGGTCGATGCGGGTCGCGAACAAGATCATGTTTTCACTGCATGTATTTGGTGGTTTGAAGCTTCTGGATGGTGACGGGCGAGAGGTTGCCTTTCCTGAGAAGGGACTCCTGATTCTGGTCTATCTGATGATGGATCCGAATATGCGCGCGCCGCGCAGCGCGATTGCCCGTTTTTTGTGGGGGCGCGATGACAATGGCAGCGCGCAAGTCAATCTGCGCAAACTCGTTTCCCGGATAAGGGGGCGCCAGGCCGAACTGGGTAAAGCGTTTCTCCACTTCACTGAAACCGCTGTCGAACTGAAATCGGCACCTTTGCTGGGCGACCGCCCGCTCTCCAGGGGTGGCGACCCCGGATCGGCAGTCGCGACACTGAAATCTCTGGCCGAGGCGCATGAGACCGAGTTTCTGAAGGGGGTAAGTTGCCAGAGCTCGATTTTCTTCCAATGGCGGGAAGCCCAGAGGCACCGGCATAGCCTGAGGCTAAAGGAAGCACTGAAGGTCGCGGCGGAGCAGGCAAGCACCAGGGACGAGATCGCTCTGGTGAAGGACGTTGCAACCCTGCTTCTCGGTATCGATCCGGACGATCGGGATATGCACCGAATTCTGCTGCGCATCTTCGATGCGGCAGGTGAGGTCGAGCACTTTCGGCAGATCTTCGAGCGGCGCAACGCACTTCTGGCGTCATGGTCGGATCGGCAGGACACAGCGCCGGCGTTGAATGGGCAGAGCCCCGTCTCGTCGGAGACGGAGGTCGCGCCCGCGTCCCGGAAACTTAAGATACCGCTTCTGCTTCTGCCTTCCTTCGACGAACCAGCCGAGGGTCACGATGTTCCGGCTTTAATTCAGGGCATCACCATCGGCTTGTATGCATTGGAAAGCCTGGACATGGGAGATCGTCGCACCTCCGTTCGGGTGAGCAGGGGTGGGCAACATACAGCTGCAACCTTCGACCACGGAGATCGTTCCTACATTCTCGATATGCGCCCGAGCATTGGGGCCGCAGAGCCTCAGCTGTTCTCGCAATTGGTCGATGCCGGCACGGATGAAGTGCTTTGGGCCGAGCGCATCAGTCTTGGGCCGTCCTCGTCAAAGCGGGAAGGAGAGCCGGTCACGCGCCATATCGTCCTGTCTGTCGCCGGACAGATCGAACGCCGAGAAATGATGCGATCCTATTTCAAGAGGAGCCCGATGGCCTATCAGCGCTATCTTGCCGGCAAGCGCTATCTGGAACGTCTCTCGATCCCGAACCTGCAGAGGGCGCGATCTGAGCTGGTTGCAGCGTTGCGGGGAGGTGGCGATTTTGCGCCCGGCTTGAGCTCCATCGCTCGAACCTTTTCCAAGGAATGGGTGCTGACATCGGGTGGCGACAAAGCATTGCTGGATGAAGCCGAAAACTACGCCTTGCAGGCAATCGCGGCTCGGAATGATATCGCCGACGGCTATCGCGAGCTCGGACTGACGAAGAGCTTTCAGCGAGCAAATGACGAGAGCATAGAAGCCCTGAAACTGGCCGAGGCCCTCAATCCCGGCCATGCCGGCATCATTGCCGACCATGCCGAGGTGTTGCTTCATTCGTCACGGCCGGAGCTGGCGCTGGAGAAGATCGAGCGCGCCATCGCACTCAATCCGCTTAGCCCCGATACCTATCTTTGGACCGCCTCCGTAGCGAGCTATACGCTCGGCCGCTTTGAAGCTGCGCTGGACTATATCGGCCGAATGGCCGACCCTCGTCTGGCGGACCGGGTTTCGGCGGCGAGCTGGGCGATGCTCGGTGAGGAGACCAGAGCGGCTTTCTTCGTTCGGCGCATTCATAAAACCATTCCCGATTTTGATGTGGATCGCTGGGTCTCCGTCGTACCCTTCAAGGAGCAATGGCAGCGCGATATCTATCTCGAAGGGCTGCACAGGGCAGGTTTCTGGAAAGATAGCGCCAACTAGCGCATGTCCTGCAAGGTGCAGAGCAATCTTGCAGGATATCGAAGACTGAAGCGCAGGGGAGCGGATCTGGAAGATCGCAACACACTTTGGAGCGGCGCCTTGCAGAGAGGCGCATCAAGACTGTTTTTCATTCAGGCAGATGTTTTCCAATCGCAATGCGCTCGGGCTATTCTTTACCACAATCACATCCTAACCTCGATCATATCGCGCTGGACCGGGGACAACCGGTACGGTATCGGTTTGTCGTCTTGTCCTTTCTAAGTTGATGAATTCGCCGGGGAAGATCATTGCGTTTCGAAGCCCTCAATCGTCTCTGGGACAATGTTCGGGAGACAAGCCATGATTTCCGCGCCTCGACGGACGTCTTTCCCGTCGTCGATATCGAGAAGCTTGGCTCCACACTCGATCTGAAGGAGAAGGGGGCTGCAGCCGGGCGGCAGAACCGACCGGCGCCGGACGCCCAATCCTTCGACGAAACGGAACAGCGCCTCGTTGCCTGGGTTGAGGCGGAAAAGAAGAGTTCCTACCAGATCCTCGAAGACCAGTTTCAGACCTTCGATAGCCGGTTGCGCAACCTCGATTTTGAAGGGCAGTTCGGTCTCATCCGCCAGGCGAATGCCTCCAGCATCTCGGATTTCAAGGCGGAAGTGGCAAGTGGCGTGGATGAACTTCACGGCCTTCGCCGCAAGCTGAAAACCGCCGAGGACGAGATGGTCGGCTTCAAGGCCACCCACAAGCTGCAGCGCGCCGCGAAGGTCTCGAGCAAGGCGGCATGGGGCTTCAAGGTCTCGCTCATCGTCTTCCTCGTCCTTATCGAAATGGTGATGAACGGCAGCTTCCTTGCCAAGGGCAGCGAGCAGGGCCTTGTCGGCGGCGTGACGGAAGCCGCGGCCTTCGCTTTCCTGAATATCGGCGCGGCGCTGATGTTTTCCTTCTTCTGTGTGCGTTTTCTCGTGCATCGATCCTATGCGCTGAAGCTGCTCGGTCTCCTTGGCTTGGTTGCCTATGTCGCCGTCGCGCTGGGCATCAACATAGCGCTCGCGCATTACCGCGAGGTCTCGGCAACGATCCTGAGCGGTGCCGGTGCCGAGGTCATCCAGCGCCTGAAGGCGGCACCGCTCGGGTTGACGGAGCTGAACTCGTGGATGCTCTTTGCCATCGGCCTGATGTTCTCGCTCGTCGCCTTCATTGACGGCTGCTATCTCACCGATCCCTATCCGGGCTTTGCCGGCGTGCAGAAGCGTCTCGACGCGGCGAGAGACAATTATATCGATCGCAAGCTGGATCTGATCGATGACCTGCGCGAGATCCGTGATGACCACAACAGCAAGATCGAGGAAATCATTCGCGATCTCTCGCTGCGCCGGCAGGAGACGGCTGCTATCATCGCCCATCGTGCGAGGACGGCGGGGCTTTTTGCCGAACACCAGAACCATCTGGAGCGCGCCGCCAATGTGCTGCTGACCTCATACCGCGACGCCAACAGGACGGCACGCACCGAGCAGGAACCGTCATACTTCAAGGCAGCCTACAGGATGGAGCGTCTGACGCCTGTCATCCGCACAGAAGAGGAATGGGACGACAAGGTCCTCGGCTCGCGCATCCAGAGCGCCCAGACGGAATTGTCAGAGCAGATCAAGCGGATCGGCGACGAATTCGAGCACGCCATCGAGAAATACCACCAGCTCGACAATCTTTTCCCGGAGAGCATCCTTGGCTCGACGCAAGCGGCGTAGCCGGCGCGGCGGATCCGCCGGTCTCATCATTGCAACGGTTTGCCTCGCCGTCCTGTCTCTCGGGATCGTGGGTGCCTACGGCTGGTTGCGATACAAGGCGAACGGCAATGTTGCCGTCGATCAGGCATCGCTTTGCCCGATGGATGGCCCGAAAGCGGAAACCGCCATTCTGCTTGATGTCACCGACCCGATCGCCGATACGACGGCGCTCGACCTGCGCAATCAGTTCCAGAAGATCGTGGCGGACGTTCCGATCGGCGGCGCCATCGATATCTATGCGCTGACCGAGAAGGAAGGCGAGCTCATCCAAACCTTCCATGGCTGCAATCCCGGAAGCGGCGCGAGCGTCGACGAATGGACCAGCAACCCGCGTCTTGCGCAGGCACGCTGGGAGAAGGGCTTTCAGAAGCCGCTCGCCGATATCGCCGGCAAGCTGACCGAAGGCGAATCCGGCCGCCTGTCGCCGATCATGGCGGCCATCCAGAAGATCAATCTGGAGGTCTTCGCCAATGCTCCGCATGGTTTGCCAAAACGCCTTTACATTGCGTCCGATATGATCGAGCACACAGCGGCCTTCTCGAATTATCGCGATGGCGCGTCCTATCCGAAGTATCAGCATAGCCCAGCAAACGACCGTTTCCGCACGTCACTGGATGGTGTCACGGTAAAGATCCTTGCCTTTCAAAGGCCGAATATGAAGTTCAGCATAGAGGATCTTGCGAATTTCTGGGCACAGTGGATCAAGAACAATAACGGCTATTTCGACGGCTTCGTGCGTTTGGAGGGGATACGCTGATGGCTGACACCGAGGCGAGGTATCTCTTCCGGGACTACGGGCCGATGGTGCTCTTCGCCTCCATCACCATCGGCGGCATGATCTTCATCTGGTCGTCGAAACTGATGGAGTGGTCGCTACCCATCGTGACCGGCATACCGCTCGTGCTGATGGCGATCTATTTCATCGTATCGTTGGCCTTTGCCGGCTTTCGGCTGCACAACGAGCAGGCGGGCGACAATCTCTACTACATGGGGTTTCTCTTTACCCTGTCGAGCCTCGGCGTATCGCTCTATCTCTTTGCCGGCGAAACATCGATTGAGACCATCGTCCGCAATTTCGGCATCGCCGTCACCTCGACCATCGCCGGCGTGACGCTGCGCATCCTCTTCAATCAGATGCGGCGCGACCCGATCGACATCGAGCGCAGCGTGCGTCACGAGCTTGCCGAGATGACGCGGCGCGTGCGCACAGAACTCGATTCTTCCTCGCGTGAATTCTCGCACTACCGGCGTGTCAGCAACCAGATGCTGTCGGAAGGCTTTGAGGAGATCGCGCGCCAGGCAGAGCGCAACGGCCAGGAGATCAATAAGATCCTGGAAATGCTGGCGAAACAGGCGGTAACTCCCATCAATGAAGCGGCCGCTCAGCTGACGACGACGACATCGCAACTTTCGGAGATCATTGGTGCCTTCGGCACCGCCGTCGAGAATGTCGGCAGAAAGCTGGAAGAGATCCGCTCGCCGGAGGACGTCGTGCGCGCCGAACTGACACCTGCAATTACCGCGATCAAGGAGATGTCGGAGGCGCAGCTTCAGCCCCTGCGCAACATCGAAGTGGCGCTCGGTCGCATGGCCGAGGCGATGGGGCAAGTGCCGCCAAGAGCCGCTGGCGGTAACCGCGATGTCGTGCCGGCGATTGAGACGGTGCCGCGAAAACGCTGGTGGCATTTATGGTAGCAGGTGGCTCGGACAGCACGCCGAAACTGGAGCACAAGGGCTACAATCGTGGCCTGATCCTTGGCCTGACGATGGCCGAGTCCATGCTGCTTCTGGTCTTCTGCCTGCTGCTCGTCGCCGCCGCAATGATTTCAGCGGAAAGACACAAGCGCTACGAAGTCGAACACAAGCTTGAGAAAGCCGAACAGCAGGTCGCCGCACTGGAGAAGAAGCGGACCGAGCAGGCGGCCGAGATTGTCCTGCTGCAGTCCAAGGTCGTCTCAAACGACCTCTCCGCTGCCGATAAGGCCGTTGTGGACAAGCAATGGAGGGAGTTGGTGCTGGCGAAAGAAACGCTCGACAGCATGGCAGACCAGGGCGCAACGCCGGACGATCTGAAATCGCTGGCCAAGGTGGCCGCCGTTCTCAAGGAGCATGGGGTGACGCTTGCGTCAGCGCCCGACCAGCTCGGCAAGCTTTTGGCCGGCAATGGTAGCGGGAACGGCATGCACGACTGGCCGCCTATCATCAATCTCGATGACGCCAAGAAGAACTATTTCCAGTCCGGAAGCGCCGAACTCACCGGCACCTTTGCGCAATTGCTCGATGGCACCATTACAGATGAGATTGCCAGTAATCTCAGCCTCTACGGCGCCAATATCGTCGAAGTGATCGGCCATACGGACGAACAACCGGTATCGCGCGAAAAATCTAATCTCGACGATACGCTGATCAGCGCCATGGCCGGCAAGCTTCCGGTTTCGGCATTGTTGCCGGCAGACAATGCCGGGCTCGGCTTGGCCCGCGCGATCGCGGTCGCCAACGTGCTCAAGGCCAATCCCAAGCTCAAGGATGCCACCATCCTGCCGATGTCGGCAGCGCAACTGATCCTGCCGGGCGATACCATCACTTCGGGCCAGCGCGGCGCCGTCGAGTCACGACGCCGCATCGAAATCCGCGTGCGGGGCAGGGCGGCGCCCGTTGCCGTCATCAACGCCGGCACCACCCCTTCGATCAACACACAGTAGCGTGTCGCTCGACGAGCTATCAGCTTTTGAGACCGGGTGCCTCGTAGCCGGTGCGCTCGACATACTCTGTATAGCCGCCGGGATATTGATGGATGCCCTCGGGCGTCAGCTCCAGAACGCGGTTGGAGAGCGCCGCCAGGAAATGCCGGTCGTGCGAGACGAACAGCATCGTGCCCTCATATTGCGACAGTGCCTGGATGAGCATTTCCTTGGTGTCGAGATCGAGATGGTTCGTCGGCTCGTCCAGCACCAGCAGGTTCGGCGGGTCGAAGAGCATGATCGCCATGACCAGCCGTGCCTTCTCGCCGCCGGACAGCACGCGGCATTTCTTCTCGACATCGTCGCCGGAAAAGCCGAAGCAGCCGGCAAGCGCACGCAGGGAACCCTGGCCGGCCTGCGGAAAATCGTGTTCTAGCTGCTGAAATACGGTGCGCTCTCCATCCAGCAGATCCATCGCGTGCTGGGCAAAATACCCCAACTTCACGCTGGCGCCGAGTGCGACACTGCCTTCGTCCGGCTCCGTTGAGCCTGCCACCAGCTTGAGCAGGGTGGATTTCCCGGCGCCGTTGATGCCCATGATGCACCAGCGCTCGCGACGGCGCACCATGAAATCAAGCCCTTCATAGATGCTGCGGCTGCCGTATTTCTTGTGAACGTTCTTCAGCACAGCCACATCTTCGCCGGAGCGCGGCGCTGGCTGGAATTCGAAGGCAACCGTCTGCCGGCGTTTCGGCGGTTCGACGCGATCGATCTTTTCCAGCTTCTTTACGCGGCTTTGCACCTGCGAAGCATGAGAAGCACGCGCCTTGAAACGCTCGATGAACTTGATTTCCTTGGCAAGCATCGCCTGCTGGCGCTCGAACTGCGCCTGCTGCTGCTTTTCGTTCTGCGCCCGCTGCTGTTCGTAGAACTCGTAGTCGCCCGAATAGCTGGTGAGATTGCCGGCATCGATCTCGATGATCTTGGTGACGATGCGGTTCATGAACTCGCGGTCATGCGAGGTCATCAGAAGCGCGCCCTCATAGCCTTTGAGGAAGGCTTCCAGCCAGATCAGGCTTTCGAGATCGAGATGGTTGCTCGGTTCATCGAGCAGCATGACGTCCGGGCGCATCAACAGGATGCGGGCCAGTGCCACGCGCATCTTCCAGCCGCCCGACAGTGCGCCGACGTCCCCATCCATCATTTCCTGGGTGAAGCTGAGACCTGCCAGAACTTCGCGAGCGCGGCCTTCCAGCGCATAACCGTCGAGCTCCTCGTAGCGTGCCTGCACCTCACCGTAGCGCTCGATGATCTCATCCATTCTGTCGGCTTGATCCGGATCGCTCATGGCGGCTTCCAGCTCACGCAGCTCGGCGGCAACCGCGCTGACGGGGCCCGCACCTTCCATCACTTCGGCGACGGCGCTGCGGCCTTCCATCTCGCCGACATCCTGGTTGAAGTAACCGATGGAGATGCCCTTGTCGACGGAGACCTGTCCCTCGTCAGGCTGTTCCTGTCCGGTGATCATGCGGAAAAGCGTCGTCTTGCCGGCGCCGTTGGGGCCGACAAGACCGATGCTCTCGCCCCTGTTGAGTGCCGCGGATGCCTCGATGAAGAGGATGCGATGGCTGTTCTGTTTGCTGATATTTTCGATACGGATCATGTCTACGCGAGGCCCACAAATAAGTTTCGGGGGCCTTATGCCACGGGTTATCGCTTCTGTCGCAGGTTTTTGAGCGGATACTGGCAGGTGAACGTCGCATAGCTGGATAAACCGCTTTCCAGCCATACAGATGATCGGCAGCTTGCCAAATCGCGATAAGCAGGATTTTTGCCGACGGCAGCAATGCGTGGCGATTAGGTTCCGTATATGTCGGATCAACTCCTTTTAGATAGAGATGATCATTGCCCTTGCTATTTCCGAACCACCAAGGGGAAGGCATGGGCAGCGCGCGGAGTTGCTGCGACACCTCGTCAAATAGACGATTTCATGAATTTCATGAAGGGCTTCGGGCGCTTTCGCCTTCCTTGCGTATTCGATCTTTGCCTCGAGCGCGCCTGATCTGATCCAAGTGCGGTCGCAACAATCCAGCCCTGCGCGTCAGCCTTGCTACGCGGGCTGCGGCCTAGCTGGCCGCATCTTGCGGAGGATCGGGCGCTCAATGAAGAGATAGCAGACGATCGCAAAGGCCAGAGATCCCAATACAATCAAGACGGGCTGCGCTGCAGGCGGTACCCCGACGCGCAATAGCAGCGCCGTCACCATAATGCCCGTAAGCACGTGCCAGACGTAAATCGAATAGGACGCGTCTCCCAGAAAATGCAGGAGGGCCAGTTTGGGAACGCCGCGCTCTCGTTCCGCAAAAACGGCGCCCGACAGCAATAGCGTTGCCGGTATGCCCCAGCGCACTGCACGGTCGAAATGGGGCAACGGATCAATCGCCAGCAACAGGATTCCGGCAAACACCAAGCCGATCGCAACGCCAAATGGCAGCCGAAAGCCCTGGTTCCACAAGCGTCCAATGACGATTCCCGTCGCAAATTCAAGAATGACCGGTTGGGTGAAAACGCTGACATAGCCGAATGTCAGCAGGTAATGCGCGAGGACGGCAATCACGAGCGCCGCCATCAGGAACGAGAACCGCCTGAGTTCCGGCAAAAGCAGTGAAACGGAAAAAATGAGATAGAAGAACATCTCGTAGGACAGGGTCCATCCCTGCTCAACGACGGGATGCAGTGCATCATCCTTGATGACGGGCACGAAAAATAGCGAGCCGATCAAATTTCCCAAGCTCGAATCCGTGTCGAAGAAAAACTGCGGCCTCAACATGATCACAGCGAATGTCACCGTCGTCGCAATCCAGTAGAGTGGCACTATTCGGGCCAGTCGGCGAAACATGAATTTTCGCGGGCCGATCGGCTTTCCGTCTGTCGTGATCCACATGATGAAGCCGCTGATAACGAAAAATATATCGACGCCCGCGGCGCCGACTTTGAAGCCCAGCCCATATGTCTCGCTGGCATGGAAGCAAAGAACGGAAATCGCGGCAACGGCCCGCAGATATTGAACGCTTGCGATATCACTGCCGATTTTCAAGACGGTGCCTCACGCAACTGAGATATGATCGCCGACGCGCTGCCGGCCGGATTTAGCGATAGAATGCGTCGAAGGGCCGGGCGATTACACAGACAATTCTCAAGGGCGCGGCAGATCGAATGACGACGCGGACATTCTCAACGGAAATAGATGATTTCCAGCCGGTTTCATGACCGAAATCGGGCATTTCGGTTTGGCGTGCATGCCGACGGCTCAGTACCGCCTTGATGATATCAGGTTCATCCGCCTGGGATGGAAGGTTCTTTGTTTGTTCCAGATTTCAATTTCAGGCGGTTCGACCGCCTGAAATCTGGATGCATTTAGACCCACAATAGGGCTTCTCGCTTCAACGTGCCCTGTGAGCGGTTGAAGTCTCAGCTGCAGCCGCTTGTTGCGCCGCAGGTGTCGCACTTCTCGCAGGTGCCGTTTCGTACCATCGTGAAGTTCTGGCATTCGGTGCACATGTTGCCCGTGTAGCCCTGCATGATGGAGCGGGCGCGGCGTTCGGATTCCAGTTTCTTGGCGTCCGTCTTGGCCGTTGCCGCGTCGCTTGCAGCCTTGTCGGTGAAGAGGCCGGTGGCCTCAGTGGCTTCGCTCACTTGCTCTTCCGCGATCTCTTCGGCCAGTTCCTTGGCGCGCTCCTCGTAGTCGCGCTTGAAGGCGACGACTTCGGAAGTCGAGACGGAGCTGGTCGGCTCCAGCTTGCGTACCGTGTTGCCGGCAAAAGCCGTTACGGTGCCGAGCGATGCCGCCCGGGCCGGAGCCGCAATAGCCGCGCCCTTGACGTCTGCTGCCGGACGATCGCCCGAGCTTGGAACCAGCGTCGGCTTGTAGCCGCGGGTCAGGCCCTTGGAGACGACATCGGCCTTGCCTTCGGACACGCCGCGACCAAGCGCCGTGTTGTTGAAGTCCGAAGTGTCGACGTGAGCTAGATCGTGACGGCCGAGATAGGAGATCGCCAGTTCACGGAACACGTAGTCGAGGATCGACGTGGCGTTCTTGATGGCGTCGTTACCGGTGACGATGCCGGCCGGCTCGAACTTGGTGAAGGTGAAGGCGTCGACATATTCCTCGAGCGGCACGCCATACTGGAGGCCAAGCGAGACGGAGATCGCGAAGTTGTTGATGAAGGCGCGAAGAGCCGAGCCTTCCTTGTTCATGTCAAGGAAGATTTCGCCGAGACGGCCGTCGTCATATTCGCCGGTGCGCAGGAAGATCGTGTGACCGCCGATCTTTGCCTTCTGGGTGTAGCCCTTGCGGCGGCCCGGCAGTTTTTCCTGCGTGCGGATAACCTTCTCGATCACGCGCTCGACGATCTTCTCAGTGATGGTGACGGCCTGTGCGGCAGCCGGAGCTTGCAGGAATTCTTCCAGCGCGTCCTCGTCGCTATCGTCTTCGATCAGCGAAGCATTCAGCGGCTGGCTGAGCTTGGAGCCGTCGCGATAAAGGGCGTTGGCCTTGAGGCCGAGCTTCCAGGACAGCATGTAGGCGTTCTTGCAATCCTCGACGGTGGCTTCGTTTGCCATGTTGATCGTCTTGGATATGGCGCCCGAGATGAAGGGCTGAGCCGCCGCCATCATGCGGATATGGCTTTCGACCGAGAGATAGCGCTTGCCGATCTTGCCGCAGGGATTGGCGCAATCGAAGACGGCGAGGTGCTCGTTCTTGAGGAACGGAGCGCCTTCCAGCGTCATCGCACCGCAAACGTGGATGTTGGCGGCCTCGATGTCCTTCTTGGAGAAGCCGAGATGGTCGAGCAGGTTGAAGCTCATATCGGCCATCTGCTCGTCGGATACCTTCAGCGTGCCCTTCAGGAAGTCGGCGCCGAGCGTCCACTGGTTGAAGACGAACTTGATGTCGAAGGCGCTCTTCAGAGCGGCGTTGACGGCATCGACCTTCTCGGCGGTGAAGCCCTTGGCCTTCAGCGTCGACGGGTTGATGGCCGGAGCCTGGTTCAGGTTGCCGTGGCCGACAGCGTAAGCTTCGATCTCGGCGATCTGGCTTTCGGAATAGCCGAGCGTGCGCAGAGCTTCCGGAACGGCGCGGTTGATGATCTTGAAGTAGCCGCCGCCGGCGAGCTTCTTGAACTTCACCAGAGCGAAGTCCGGTTCGATGCCGGTCGTGTCGCAATCCATGACGAGGCCGATCGTGCCGGTCGGTGCGATAACGGTGGCCTGAGCATTGCGGTAGCCGTGCTTTTCGCCGAGCTCCAGCGCCCTGTCCCAGGCAGCCTTGGCATGAGCGACGAGATCCTGATCCGGGTTTTCGGAGTGGAGCAGCGCCACCGGATTGACCGACAAGCCCTCATAGCCAGAGGTCTCGCCATAGGCGGCACGGCGATGGTTGCGGATGACGCGCAGCATGTTTTCGCGGTTCGGCTGGAACATCGGGAACGTTCCGAGTTCGGACGCCATTTCCGCCGAGGTTGCGTAGGAGATGCCGGTCATGATGGCGGTCAGCGAGCCGGCGATGGCGCGGGCTTCGTCGCTGTCATAGGGAATGCCCGACGACATCAAGAGGCCGCCGATATTGGCGTAGCCAAGGCCGAGCGTGCGGTATTCGTAGGAAAGCTCGGCGATGCGGCGCGACGGGAACTGCGCCATCATCACGGAGACTTCGAGAACGACGGTCCAGAGGCGGACGGCATGCTCGTAATCGGCGATGTTGATCCGCTTCGTCGCTGCGTCCTTGAAGGTCATCAGGTTCAGCGAGGCGAGATTGCAGGCCGTGTCGTCGAGGAACATGTATTCCGAGCACGGGTTGGATGCGCGGATAGGGCCGGCGGCCGGGCTGGTGTGCCAGTCGTTCATCGTCGTGTTGAAATGCAGGCCCGGATCGGCCGATGCCCAGGCGGCGTAGGAAATGGATTCCCATAGGTCGCGTGCCTTCAGCGTCTTGATGACCTTGCCGTCCTTGCGGGCGGTCAGGTTCCAGTCGCCATCGGCCTCGACGGCGCGCAGGAAGTCATCCTTGATGGAGACCGAATTGTTGGAGTTCTGGCCCGATACGGTGAGATAGGCTTCCGAATCCCAGTCGGTGTCGTAGGTCTTGAATTCCAGATCCTTGTAGCCCTGGCGAGCAAATTGGATGACGCGCTGAACGTAGTTTTCCGGAACCTGGTCCTTCTTGGCAGCGCGGATCTCGCGCTTCAGGGCAGGGTTCTTGGCCGGGTCGAAGCAATCGTCATTGTCACCCTCGCAATTGACGGTGGCCTTCATGATCGCCTTCAGGTGCTTGGCGACGATCTTCGAACCGGTAACGAGGGCAGCAACCTTCTGCTCTTCCTTGACCTTCCAGTTGATGTAGTCCTCAATGTCAGGATGGTCGATGTCGACGACGACCATCTTGGCGGCGCGGCGGGTCGTGCCGCCCGACTTGATGGCGCCGGCAGCGCGGTCGCCGATCTTGAGGAAGCTCATCAGGCCGGACGAACGGCCGCCGCCGGAGAGCTTTTCGCCTTCGCCGCGCAGCAGCGAGAAGTTGGAGCCGGTGCCGGAACCGTACTTGAAGAGACGGGCTTCGCGAACCCAGAGATCCATGATGCCGCCCTCGTTGACGAGATCGTCTTCGACGGACTGGATGAAGCAGGCATGCGGCTGCGGATGCTCATAGGCGGACTTGGACTTGGTCAGCTTGCCGGTGAAGGGGTCGACGTAATAGTGGCCCTGGCCGGGGCCATCGATGCCATAGGCCCAGTGCATGCCGGTGTTGAACCACTGCGGCGAATTCGGGGCGACTCGCTGGGTGGCGAGCATGTAGGCAAGCTCGTCACAGAAGGCGGAGGCGTCTTCTTCGGAAGAGAAGTAGCCGCCCTTCCAACCCCAATAGGTCCAGGTGCCGGCAAGGCGATCGAAAACCTGACGGGCATCGGTTTCGGAGCCGGTCTGCTTTTCCTTCGCCAGATCCTTCATGGCGGCATCATCGGGAATGGAGCGCCACAGGAAGGATGGAACGTCGTTTTCTTCGACCTTCTTCAGCTTGGCGGGCACGCCAGCCTTGCGGAAGTACTTCTGCGCGAGAATGTCGGCTGCAACCTGCGAGAATTGCGCGGGAACGTCGATGTTTTCGAGGCGGAACACGATCGAACCATCCGGGTTCTTGATCTCGCTGGTCGCCTTGCGGAATTCAATATCCGCGTAGGGCGATTGGCCGGCCTTCGTGAAACGACGTTCGATGCGCATGGTCCCGATCCTCATTCGTTGGTGCGCGCCCGCTTGGAAGCAGGGCGCAAAAATTCTCATTCCGGCATGGCGAATTCAACGCACAGCCAGCTTTCAATCCGCTATCTGACAGGAGATGTCATCCGGAGATGGGTTCCTGTATCTTGTGGTGATGGTGGCTGCAAACACTAAATATAGTATTAACAGCTTATTGCCGCCAGTCCCCGCATCCAATTTTTCGGCAGCATCGACATCGGCACAAAAATCCCCGCGGCGTCCACTGCTGAGAGTGTATCGCCCTGAATCCAAATCCGATTTCAAAGTGAGAACCAGCCCTCGTAAAACCGCCTGGTTCAGTCGCCGCCGCAACGTCGTCCATTAACTTTGAAAGACATGAGTCCGTCAAGGGGTGGTTTGAGACGGATTGTTAACCACAATATCTTGTGGGCTTACCTGTGGAAATTGGGGAAACGTCAGGAGGGTAAAAGATTCAACGGCTTGAGGGGAGATGCTCGCCCTTGTTGCGACGACTGATGATGGGAAAGGCATCACCGCAGGAGTCAAAAACGACAAAATTGTGACCGTGGCCTTGAAGCCATTGGCAGCGAGGCAAAAGCATGCCGTCGTGCTTTATGATTCGTGCGGAACGCCTTGAATCTCACGCATTCTCGTTGTTCAGCACCCACTAAATATAGTGGGCGCCGCAGCGCCCACCTCTATTATGACTGTTTCAGTTTGCTTTGACGCCCTGGATGGAATCAGCAGTGATTCGCGGCGAAACCGCTGTGGCTCAGCCGCGATGACCCTTGGCGATCGGTTCCTGATAGGTGAAGCCCATGTCCCAGGGGAAGTAGATCCACGTGTCCTGGCTGACCTCGGTGATGAAGGTGTCGATTGTGGGAACGCCGGTCGGCTTGGCATAGACGCAGGCGAAATGCGCCTTTGGCAGCATGGCGCGAACTTCGAGCGCCGTTTTGCCCGTGTCGGTAAGGTCATCGACCACAAGCACGCCTTCGCCGCCATCGGCGGACAGTTCCGGGGCGATGCCCTTGAGCAGGTTCATCTGACCTTGCTCCGAATAGTCGTGGTAGGAGGCGATGCAGACGGTATCGATCAGGCGGATGTTGAGCTCGCGCGAGATAATGGCGGCCGGCACGAGGCCGCCGCGGGTGATGCAGACGATTGCCTTGAATTCGCGATTGAGGCCGGCAAGCCGCCAGGCAAGTGCGCGGGCATCGCGATGGAACTGATCCCAGGATACGGGAAAGGCTTTATCGGGGAGGGACATGGTTACAGGCTCCGGGGCATGGAATGACGACGCACCGGCGCGCCGGCGACCCTGAGCAGACCCCGCGGCGGGCGCGGACCATGAACCAAATCCGGAACGCGATTCGTGCTATCGACTTGAACAGGATCGCATCAGAGAAAAGCACCGGCTTTTCGGGATCATGTTCCATGGACCGCGCGAACGGTTCCCTGGCGGGAATTCTGTCATCGGTCGCTGCTTTCTGCTGGATTTACCGTCAAAAGGCAATAGCAGCGGGGCAACGGGGTGGTGCAGATTCCCGCCGGAACCTCATGATTTCCACGTCTTTGAGCGATCAGCGCGCCAGAAGCGTCATTGCCGTCATGGATTGCAGCAAGGTACGCGTCGTGCCGCCGAAGATCATCTGCCAGAGCCAGGAATGGGTATATGCGCCCATGACCAGAAGATCGATGCTATCATCGGCAAGACGGTTTTCGATCACTTGCGATGGCGTCGACTTGCCGGAGCAGGCGGCAGTTTCGAATTTGGCGCGGACACCGTGACGCGTGAGGGCTGCCGCGATCTGAACGCCGCTTTCCTTCGACGGATGCGTTTCCTTCTCGGACGTGCTGACCGAGAGTATCTCGACGGAATCGGCAGCTTTCAGGAAGGGCAGCGCATCGAAGGTGGCGCGCGCCGCCTCCTTCGAGCCGTTCCAGGCGATCAGCACACGGCGGATCGGCTTCGGTTCCTTCAGAATATAGGGGATCAGCAACACCGGTCGGCCGCTGTCGAACAGGAACGTTTCGACATCGACCTGGGTATCGGAATATTTCGATGGATCGGGTTGCACGGCCAGCAGCAGATCGGCGCTGCGGGCTGTTTCGACCAAGGGCTCGGTGCCGTAACCAACGGTGCTGGCGAAGCTGTGCCATTCATAGTCGACGCCGGCATTCTCCATCTTGGTGCGGAATAGTCTCTCGATCTCGATCGCCTGATTGTGAACGACATCCTGAAGCGCCTGCACGGCCACGGGGTCCGGGATTTCCATCGGTGCCACAAGTGGCACGGTCGAGATGACTTCCGCATGCAGGCCGACAAGATGGGAGCCGTGCTCCTTGGCGAAGGCGGCCGCAAAGTCGGCGGCGACCCGCGTGTTGTCGGGATTGTCGAGGACGGTCACAATGGTTTTATAGGACATGACGTGATCTCCCACGCGGAAGGGTTGGATCGCTACATTATATCAGCATTCCGCTTCAGAATAATGCGCCGTGATCGTTTCGGTTCCCCAACAAAATGCACGCCGTCGTTGAACGTTACGCTTCAGCGGACTGATTTTCCTTGGCTTTCGACTGTCGGATGGTTTCGATCATCGCGCGTACTTCGGCTGCGACATTTTCAACCAGCTCAGCCGAACGGCCTCTCACGACGATCTCCGTCGAGAAGAACTGGCCGACATAGCGGGGATAGGAACCGATGCTGGTATCCGGATGGGCCTTCTGGATGAGGCCGAGCGGTGTGCCGATTTCGCCTTCGCCATAGGGGCAGGAGATAGCGGTCGACAGAACGTGAGCCCCGGTCCGGAGCGTCGGGATGACGTTGTCGAGCATCGCCTGGAAAACCTGTGGCACGCCGGCCATGACATAGACGTTGCCGATATTGAAACCGGGAGCCGTCGAAACCGGGTTGGCGATATGCTTCGATCCCACGGGCATCCGCGCCATGCGCTGACGGGCTTCGGTGAATTCCATCTCGCGCCGCGCATACATTTCGCCCATGATCCGCATGGCGTCGGCGTCATGCTCGCAAGCCACGCCGAACGCCTTGGCAATGGCATCGGCGGTGATATCGTCATGAGTAGGGCCGATACCGCCCGAGGTGAAGACGTAATCATATTGGCCGCGCAAGGTGTTGAGCGCAGATACGATCGCATCTTCCTCGTCGGCCACGATGCGAACTTCCTTCAGGTCGATGCCAGCCAGCAGCAGTACATCGGCGAGATGGCCGATATTCTTGTCCTTGGTGCGACCGGAAAGCAGTTCGTCGCCGATGGCCAGCATGGCGGCTGTGACAATGGTTTCGTTTGACATGGAGACATCCAGGAAAAAGCGCGCGCCGCGCGTTCACAGAAAAGGTTTTGAATAGGTAGCGCTGTTTGCGGCGAATGCAAACGGTCGTTTTCGTGTCGACGGAAGTCATTGCAAGATGTTGCAAATGAATTTTCGTCTACGCAGAATGAACAGTGCGTTCTGAGCATGGGGGCTGCTCCGCCGTCGCATCGCTGATAAAACCGAATGCAACACTTAACGCGTCTAGCAAACAGGAGACGTTCTCATGGCTAAGGTTCTGGTTCTCTACTACTCCGCTTACGGTCACATCGAGAAGATGGCCTATGCCGTCGCAGAAGGCGCAAAGTCCGCAGGTGCAGACGTCACCGTCAAGCGGGTGCCGGAACTCGTGCCGGAAGAAGTCGCGAAGGCTTCCTACTTCAAGCTCGATCAGGAAGCTCCGATCGCAACGCCGGACGAGCTGGCAGAATACGATGCGATCATCGTCGGCGCCGGCACGCGTTTCGGCACCGTCGCCTCGCAGATGCGCAATTTCTGGGATCAGACCGGTGGCCTCTGGTTCAACGGCAAGCTTGTCGGCAAGGTCGGCTCGGTATTCACCTCGTCCGCCACGCAGCACGGCGGCCAGGAATCCACCATCCTCGGCTTCATTCCGACCCTTTTGCACCACGGCATGGCCGTCGTCGGCCTTCCCTATGCCTTCCAGGGCCAGATGGGCACGGAAGAAGTCAAGGGCGGCTCGCCCTACGGCGCCTCCACGATCACCAACGGCGACGGCTCGCGCCAGCCTTCGGAAATCGAGCTGGAAGCAGCAAAATACCAGGGCGCCCACGTCGCCAAGATTGCTGCCAAGCTGACGGCCTAATTCGAATTCTGCATATTGATGAGAGAGGCGCGGCGAAAGCTGCGCCTTTATCGATTCCATAACAGTGGAATTCGATTTTGGTGCGGACGACGGGGGTCGAACCCGTACAACCAAAGGTCGAGGGATTTTAAGTCCCTTGCGTCTACCAGTTTCGCCACGTCCGCGTGCTTTTTCCCTTCAAGCACTTGAGCGATTCAGTCAAGGAAATGTTTTTCAAGACGAGCTGAGTTATATGCCAGCAGCACGCCTATTTATATCCCATGACGCCGCAGCGGCTCCTGAAGGCGTTGGATAGGCTCAAGCGAAGCCCGCCTGCGCCGACGGATCGGTGTTGGGGCGGGCCTCTGACCATCATCATGATGGCTGTGTCATATTGGACGCAGGGGGAGCTTTGCTGTCAACTCGCAGATTTTAGGATTTCCGCTGTCAGAGGCATAAATAGTTAACTGCTCGTAAGTGGCAGCTATATCGCGCTCGCAGGTCCGAAAGCGGTATAAACAGGCTTTCTTTGGTCATGTTTCCTGTGTCATAGCGGGGGCTTATTGAAGAAGGACGGATAAGCCGTGGACAAACAGACTGTTCTCGAAGCAACCGAGGCCATGCGTGGCCTTTTTCCCGCAACGCCGCTGCAGTTGAATGAGCACCTTTCTGCCCGTTATGGCGCCGATATCTGGCTGAAGCGCGAAGATCTGACGCCGGTGCGTTCCTATAAGATCCGCGGCGCCTTCAATTTTTTCCGCAAGGTGATTGCCGAGGGTGGCACGGGAAAGACCTTCGTTTGCGCATCCGCCGGCAATCATGCCCAGGGCTTTGCTTTCGTCTGCCGCCATTTCGGCGTGCCGGGCGTGGTCTACATGCCCGTCACCACGCCGCAGCAGAAGATCGACAAGACCCGTATCTTCGGCGGCGAGTTCATCACCATAAAGCTCTTCGGCGATTTTTTCGATCAATGCTATCAGGCGGCGCGCGAGCATGTTGAGCGCATTGACGGCGTCATGGTACCGCCTTTCGATCATACCGATATCATCGAAGGGCAGGCGACCGTTGCGGCCGAAATCGCGGAACAATTGCCCGATGGCGTCGTAGCCGATCGCATCCTTCTGCCCGTCGGTGGCGGCGGTCTTGCAGCAGGGATCACCGGCTATTTTGCCGACACGGTTGCCCGCGATGCGTTTATCTTCGCGGAACCCGCCGGTGCGCCCAGCCTGCGCCGCAGTATCGAGGCAGGGCAGGTTGTTACGCTGACCAAGGTGGACAATTTCGTCGATGGCGCCGCCGTCGGGCGTATCGGCGATTTGAATTTCGCCGCTCTGAAGGGCTTTTCGGCCGACCAGGTCCAGCTCATCGAGGAAAACGCCATCTGCGTCACGATCACCGATATGCTGAATGTCGAGGGCGTGGTGCTGGAGCCGGCCGGCGCCCTGGCCATCACGGCGCTGGAAAAGCTCGACCGCGACAGCATTCGCGGCAAAACGATCGTTGCCGTCGTCTCCGGCGGCAATTTCGATTTCGAGCGTCTGCCCGATGTCAAGGAGCGCGCCATGCGCTACGCGGGCTTGAAGAAATACTTCATCCTGCGTCTGGCGCAACGCCCCGGCGCGCTTCGCGATTTTCTCAACATGCTCGGCCCCGAGGATGACATTTCCCGTTTCGAATATCTGAAGAAGAGCGCCCGCAACTTCGGCTCCATTCTGATCGGCATCGAGACGAAGAATCCGGATAATTTCAAACAGCTTATCGCCAATTTCGAAAGCTCCGGCATGGGCTATGAGGACATCACCGAAAACGAGATCCTGGCAAACCTAATCATTTGACTTTGCGAGCTTGCAACCTTCATGCTAAAGGCGATCCATGGCTTCGTTCTTTTCAAATATCATCTCGATTTTCACCGGTGGCGCGGCACAGCCGGGCGCTGAGAAATCCGGCGGCTCTACGGTGAGCGCAGAGCCGCAGGTTCATGCTGGCTGCACGATCCATGCGACCCCGCAGCGCGAGGGTAATCAGTTCCGCCTCATGGGGCGGATCGAGAAGGACGTGAACGGCGAGATACTGGTGCGCAATTTCATCCGGGCCGATGTCTTCACCTCATCGGACGATGCCGTGGAATCGACCTTCCGCAAGGCGCAGCAGATCATCGATCAGAACGGCCCGTCTCTGTTTGGCGATGGCGAAAAGGTTCGCCAGGTCTGATTGTTCGCGCCGCTTGCCTGTGCTGGCGGCGCATTTCTGCAGAAATATCCATAGTAGTGTGATGCATCTTATAGATGCTCACCGAAGATGTTGGCGCGGCGTCAGTAAAGCCCGTCCGGCAACCAGCTTTCCAGATATTCTTCCATCGGCTTTCCGGACATTACAGTCGAAATCCAGGCGCGCCGCTCGAAGTCGATGGCAACAAGTTCGTAGGCGCAGGCCATGAGATCGCTCTTTGCGAGCGAAAATTCAGGCTTTCCCAAATAGTCCGATTGAGCGGCGTATTGCATGCACACGCACTCGTTGGCCCACCAATGAGTCAACAAGGTTTTTGCGCTGCTTCCGTGATGAAGGACGACGAAGCCGACAGAGTAGTGCGGCGTCCGTTCCATACGGGCCAGATTGACCGCAACGAAAGAGCGCGCTTCATCGACCAGTTCCGGCTGTAGGAGTTGTTCTTGTTCCGAGTGTTGTGCGGAGATACCGTAGGCCTTGATGCTCCAGCCAGAGATATGCCAGATGCCCAAACGTCCAAAGCGTCGCGGCATGTACATCGGAATCGGCATGTTTGTTCTCTGTATCTGCATTATTGCCGGGTGATTGAAACATTGCAAAACCCGCCTGTCGCGGCAATAGAAATCGGGCAGTCAGCCCAGTCACGCAAAGGCCGCCTCTCGCATCTGCGCCAGACGGCCTCACGCGGTCCGCCGGTATCGGCGGCCATTCAAACCTCGCAGGCTTAAGCCACACGAAACATCTTGGCGCCGGATGGAGCGTTGATGGCGCCGCCGTCAACCGTGATTTCGATGGCCGTGACGTTGGCGGAATCGTCGGAGGCGAAATAGAGCGCAGCCTTGGCGATCTCGTCGGCTTCGCTCATGCGGCCAAGCGGGCTCATATTGCCATAGCGGGTCTGCAGCGCGTCCAAAGCTTCCGGCGTGGCGGCGCGTGGATCCCAGATCGGCGTCTTGGTGGCGCCAGGCGTCACCTGGTTGACGCGGATGCCGCGCGGTGCAAGTTCGGACGCGAGATTGCGCGTCATGGCGCGAACGGCGCCCTTGGTGCCGGCATAGGCCGAGGCGCCGGGGATGCCGAGGACGGCATGGACCGAGCCGTTGAGGATCACCGAACCGCCGTCGTTCAGGTGCGGCAAAGCCGCTTGCACGGTGAAGAAGACGCCGGTGAAATTGATGCGCACGATGGTTTCGAACTGCTCAAGCGTGGTCTTGCCGAGTGGGGTTTCTCCGGCAATTCCGGCGTTGGCGAAGACGACATCGAATTTTCCAAGCTTTTCGGCGGCCTCGGCAAATGCCTTTTCCATCGCCGGGATGTCGGTTGTGTCTGCCTGCAATGCCAGGACGCCATCGCCGAGTTCTTCTGCCGCTGCAGCCAGTGTTTTCGCGTTGCGGCCCGTTATGGCCACCTTGGCGCCTTCAGCGAGGAAGAGGCGGGCTGTGGCAAGCCCGATACCGCTGTTTCCGCCAGTGATGACGGCGACCTTGTTCTTGAGACGCATGTTCGTAGCTCCTGTTGGCTTTCGTCACGATCTGGATTATGATCGTTATCTATAAGGATTATGATCGTAATCCATTTTGTCAAGCCGGGCACGAAAGGATTTTCGATGGGCCGCTCGCAACTGGAAAAGCAGAAGACGCATGAACGCATCGTCAAACTCGCTGCCAAGCGTCTGCGCGAGGAAGGATTGGAAGGAATTGGCGTCGCCGATCTGATGAAGGAGGCGGGTCTGACAGTCGGTGGCTTCTACAAGCATTTCGGCTCCCGCGACGAACTTGTGGCGGAAGCCATGGAATCGGCAATCGGATCGTGGCGGCGGCAGCAGGAGGAGCAGGGAATTGCTCCCGAAAGCATATCGCTAAACGACTATGTCGACGGCTACCTTAGCGAACGTCACCGGGATCATTGCGGCGAGGGCTGCGCCTATGCGGCGCTGACGGCAGATATGGCGCGGAGCAGCGATGCGGTTCGCGCAGTGGCGACTGAAGGCTTGCGAAGGAATTTCGAGACCATGGCGGCGCGTATGCCTGAGCCTGAGACCGCCGAAGCCAGACGCAAGGCAATTATCGCCTCCTGTCTCATGACCGGCGCGCTCGGCCTTGCGCGTGTGGCGAACGACGAGGCGCTTTCGAACGAAGTTCTGGAGACGGTGAAGCAGTTCGTGAAAGCACTGCCACAGGCAAAATAGCAAAGCGGCCGGTTGGAGCCGGCCGCCTGCCATTATCGGAATAATGCTGTTGATTAAGCGGCGAGGGCCAGCTCGGAAGCGCGGGCCTGAGCGGCGCCGATAGCCTTTTCGGCAGCTTCCGGACCAAAGGCGACGCCTTCCACATAGACCGTCTCTACATCGGTGATGCCGATGAAGGCCAGAACCGACTTCAGGTAGGGAACGGCGTGGTTCAGCGGAGCAGCCGGGCCTTCGGAGTAGACGCCGCCGGAAGCGAGCACGATGTAGGCCTTCTTGCCGGTTGCCAGACCCTTCGGGCCGGTTTCGGTGTAGGTGAAGGTACGGCCGGCGCGAGCGACGTTGTCGATCCAGGTCTTCAGCGACGAATAGATGTTGAAGTTGATGAGGCCGGTGCCGATGACGACAGTGTCGGCTGCGAGCAGCTCGTCAACCAGCGCGTCGGAAACCTTGACGAGTTCCTGCTGCTCGGGCGTGCGGGCGTCGGCCGGCGTACGAATGGCGGCAGTGAAAGGGCCGTCGATGTGCGGCAGGTTGTCGGCTGCGAGGTCGCGCTTGACGAGCGTTTTGCCCGGATTGTTGGCCTTGATCTTCTCCGCCAGTTCGACGGCGATCTTGGAGGAGAGCGAGTCCGGACGCGGGCTGGAGGTCAGAAGCAGAATGGAGGACATATCCGTTTTCCTTTTCAATGGGTTGCGAAAATCGGCTGGGAGAGTCCGATCTCGTTCGGGTTCATAGATAAGTCCTCAGTGCTATCGAGAAAAACTGTGATAATATGGATTGTAATTATCGATAGAATGGATGGCAGATGCTTCCCAATCCCACCCTTGACCAGTTGCAGGTGTTTCTGACCGTTGCAGAGTCCGGCAGCTTTTCCGCGGCGTCGCGCGTGCTCAATCGGGCGCAATCGGTTATCAGCTACACGATCGCCAATCTGGAAGCCCAGTTGGAAATGCCGCTCTTCGAGCGCTCCGGCTCACGCCAGCCGAAGCTGACGGATGCAGGCCGGGTGATGCTGGAGGATGCGCGCCGCATCCTATCGGATCTGCAGGTGATGCGCGCCAGAGTGAAAGGTTTGAAGACCGGGCTCGAGGCAGAAGTGGCCGTCGCCATCAGCGTCATGGTGCCCGTCCATGCGACAGTGGAGGTGCTGCGCGAATTCCGTGATCGTTTCCCTTACGTTTCGCTGCGTCTCGATACCGGCGAGCTCGGCACGATGATGGAGCTTGTCGCAAGCGGCAAGTCGACCATCGGTATCGGCGGCGCGGTCGTAAAGCAGGATGATGCGCTGGCCATCGAGCGCATCGGCCATTCCTTCATGATGCCGGTCGCCGCGCCGACGCATCCGCTGGCGCAGATCGGAAGGCCGCTGACGCTGGCCGATGTGCGCGAAGAGGTTCAGCTTGTCGTCACCGATGCCTCAAGCCTCACCAACGGCAAGGATTTCAACGTCCTGTCCTACAAGACCTGGCGCGTCAGCGATATCGCCACCAAGCATCAGCTGATCAGAGGCGGTCTCGGCTGGGGCGGGCTGCCGGCATCCTTCATCATGGAAGATTTGCAGAAAGGCCGGCTCGTGCCGCTGCCTCTCGATGCCTATGATCAGAGCGAATATCCGATCTATGCGATCCGCAAGCTTGATAATCCGCCAGGTCCAGCGGCGGCCTGGATGATCGAAGCCTTCCGTTCACGCCTGTCGCAATGCCCGAATCAGGCGGATTTCAAGGCGGCGGTCGAGATGTTCAATCCCGAAGAAAAGCGTTTGGCCGCTGAGTGAAAGCCCTCTCCTCGCAAGGGGGAGAGGGCCTTTCGTTGCGGGCTTAGAGCACTAGGCGATAGTTGCGGAAACCGTCCGTGCCGTCGCCGGCATCTTCGATCTTCACGCTCTTCACCTGGTCGAGAAAATCCTTGGCTTTCGGCGAGCTCTGGAAGACGACGGTCGTGCCCGGCAGCGGCTTGAAGGTCCAGTTGCCGTCGGCGGTCGGGTTGATCGTGCCCTGGTCGTGAACATAGCGCACGATGACGTCGCGGTTGGTATCCGGTGCCTGGTAGATGACCTTGTCGGCGCCGATTTCCGGGAAATTGCCGCCGCCGCCGGCTCGGTAGTTGTTGGTGACGACGACGAACTTCTGCGCGGGATCAATCGGCTTGCCGTCGAACTGCAAATTCTGGATGCGGTTTGAATCGGCATTCAGCAGCTTGCCGTCATCGCTGAAGCGGCGCGGCTGAGAGACGTCGATCTGGTACGTCACGCCGTCGATGACGTCGAAGTTGTAGGATGGGAAGCTGTTGTTGATGATATCGGCATCTTTGGCGCCCGGCTTGACCTGATTGAACATGGCGGCCGACATCTCCAGCCAGTTCTTGACCTGCGCGCCGTTGATGACGACGGCCTGCACCGTATTCGGGTAGAGGTAGAGGTCGGCGACGTTCTTGATGGCGATATCGCCGGCAGGAACGTCCGTATAGTAGTCGGCGCCGTTGCGGCCGCCGCACTTGAAGGGCGCCGCAGCCGAAAGGATCGGCAGATCCTTGTACTGCGTCTCCTTCAGCATCTCCTTGATGTACCAGACCTGAGCCTGGCTGACGATCTGTACAGACGGATCGTCAGCGACCAGCGCGAAGTAGGAGTAGAGCGGCGCAGACGTCTTGCCGACCGGCGTGCGGACGTAAGCCAGCGTCGCCTCGTGCTCGGCCTTCGCGGCTTCGACGACTTCCTTCTTGTCGGCGACGTCGGCGATGACCTTCTTCTTGTCGTCGCGGTGGTAGATCGGCCGTGCTTCGGAGGTGAAGTCGACGATCTTCCAGCTCTTGCCGTCCTTCTCGAGCAGCAGGTCGATCAGGCCGAGATGCGAGCCCCAGAAGCCGGCCATGACGGCAGGCTTTCCATGCAGCGTACCCTTGACCGGATCGGCATCCTTGATGCCATCCCAGGTCTTCGGACCGGGGAAGACGAGATGCTGGTGGCCGGTGAAGACGGCATCGATGCCATCGACCGCGGCGACGTAGAGCGAGGCATTTTCCATCTTCTCGCTCGGGCCGCTGCCATCGATACCGGAATGCGAGAGCGCGATGACGATGTCGGCGCCTTCCGCCTTCATGACCGGCACCCAGGCCTTGGCGGCTTCGACGATATCGCGCGTCTGCGCCTTGCCTTCGAGGTTCTTGATGTCCCAGAGCATGATCTGCGGCGGCACGAAGCCGATGAAGCCGATCTTGATCGGGCTTTCATTGCCGGAGCCGTCCTTGATCTTCTTTTCGAGGATCAGGTACGGCTTGAAGAACAGGTCGTCCTTCGTCGGGTCGGAGGCCAGCTGGCCCTTGGTGAGGTTGGCGCAGACGAACGGGAAGTTCGCGCCGGCCAGCACCTTGAACATGAAGTCGAGGCCATAGTTGAATTCGTGGTTGCCGAGCGTTCCCACGGAATAGCCGAGCGTATTCATCGCCTTGATGACGGGATGGACATCGCCGTCCTTCATGCCGTGCTGATAGGCCATGTAGTCGCCCATCGGGTTGCCCTGCAGCACGTCACCATTGTCGATGAGGAGCGAGTTGGTGGCTTCGGCGCGGATATTGTCGATGATCGTCGCGGTACGCGTCAGGCCCATCGTGTCATTCGGCTTGTCGGCATAGTAGTCGTAAGGGAAGACGTTGACGTGGATGTCGGTGGTTTCCATGAGACGCAGATGCGCCTGGTTGCCGGCTGCGCGCGCGGCGAAAGGATGCAGCACGATCAGCGCCGCCGTGGCGCTGAGGCCTTGCAGCAGGGAACGGCGCGACATGCTGGGCAAATCCAGAATGGAAGACATGAAACACTCCTTCAACGATAGGGCTTTGTCCGTCGATCATCTCTCGGGCGAGCGGAGATTAGGACGATTTGCGAAGGTGTGCACCAGGAATGTGACAGGCTTATTGTGGTTGTGAGTCCGCAAGCGTGAACTTTTGATCAGCGTTTCAAAACTGGCTTTATGTCCTTGTGGAAAAAGCGAAAATAGGAAGCGACCTTTGCCGACGCATTGGACGAGCGGTCGAATTCGATGCCGATGCGGCCATTGTGAGCCCAGCGCACGAAGCCATCCAGCAGGCCGATATCATCACACTCGACGCGAACCTTACTGCCGGCTGCCGCATAGAGCGGAGATTGTAGATCGAGTGCGATCCCGCTCGTGGAAATATCGACGACGCGGCCGGCGACGAGTTTGGTGAAATACCGAACCTGTCCCATCAGCCGGGCATGGTGGCGCGGCGAACCTCGTGTCTTGATTTTCAGATTGCCTTGGACGAGAGATTTCGAAGAGAACTGCATGATGTTAATCCCGGCTCATACATGTTTTTCCCCTTCTGGATAACATGCAGGCATTGAGGGATTCTTAGAGTAACCGCTAAAATTGTAGGCGGTCGTCCCGAATCGGCACCGAATTCTGGTGCCGAACCCTGGAGGGCGCGCGGATATTTGGTGGATTTTCGAACATTGGACGGCTCGGCTGCACTCGTCGACCGGCAGGCGGATACTGAGGGAACAAGACTTTGCGGATCGTTTCTTTGAATGCTTGGGGCGGTCAGTTGCATGGGCCGCTGGTACCCTATCTCGTTGATGTCGATGCCGATGTATTGTGCCTGCAGGAAGTGGTGCGTGCCCACGACACCAACTCCGACTGGCTCATCTATCGCGACCACGGCGTGGAGCTTTCACAGCGCGCCAACCTATTTGATGAGCTTAAGGCTGCGTTGCCGGATCACGACGCATTTTTCCTGCCGGTAGCGCGGGGGGATCTCTTCGATGGTGAACGCCGAGTTTTCTCGGAGTTCGGGCTGGCGACCTTTGTGCGCAGGACCTATCCGATCATTGCTCAGGCGGCAGGTTTCGTCCATGGCGAGTTCTCTGCCGATGGCTGGGGCGCGCATCCGCGGTCGCGCAACGCCCATTGCATCCGCCTTTTCGACTACGAACGCGGCTGCCCGATGACCATCGCTCAGATGCACGGCCTTCGCGATACCGCAGGCAAAGGGGACACGCCCGCTCGCCGCCACCAGGCGAATGCATTGGTGGACCTGATCCGGCAGGTGAAGCAGGACGGCGACCGGCTTGTCGTCTGTGGCGATTTCAATGTCCTGCCCGACAGCGAGACCTTCGAGATCCTCGGTAGCCTGGGGCTCGTCGATCTTGTCACCTCACGGGGACATGACGACACGCGCACATCCTACTATCTCAAGCGGCCACGCTTCGCCGATTACATGTTGGTGACATCAGATATCGAGGTCATCGATTTCGATCCGGTGGCAGAACCGGAAGTTTCTGATCACCGCGCATTGCTGCTGGATCTGCGCTGACTGAGATCAAAGACCGACATTCGGCCGCTCGATGACTTCGCGCAACGCAAAGCTCGAATTGATCTTCACCACATGGGGCAGGGCGGACAGCCAGTCACGATGGATGCGCTCGTAATCCTCCAGATCACGTGTGGCGACCCGCAAGATGTAATCGTACTCGCCGGACATGAGGTAGCAGGCCAGCACGTTCGGACAACGCTTTACCGCCGCCTCGAATTCCGAAAGCGTTTTGGCGAACTGGCCGGATAGCGAGATGTGCACGATGGCGATCATCTTGTAATCCAGCGCCTTGTGCGAGAGATGGGCGTGATACCCGGCGATGACGCCGCTTTTCTCGAGGATATCGAGCCGGCGCGAGCAGGCCGATGGAGAAAGGCCTACCTTTTCGGCAAGCTCCGCGTTGGTGATGCGCGCATTCTGCTGCAACATCCGCAGAATCGAATGATCTATGGCGTCTAGGTCGGACATTCGAAGATCTTTCGAAAAAACTGATTTGCACGCAATAAATCACGAAAAATGACCGCAGCGCAAATTGTCTTTGCAAGGACATTGCACAGCGGAGGTGGTCTGATTTCAGTTGGAGAAAATGAAGACGCAAAAGCATTCGAGGAGGAATGAAATGCGCGTTGGTTGCCCCAAGGAAATCAAGAATCACGAATATCGCGTCGGCCTGACGCCGGCTTCGGTTCGCGAATATGTCGCTCATGGCCATGAGGTCTGGGTCGAAACGAAGGCCGGCGCCGGCATTGGCGCCGACGATCACGCCTATATTGCCGCCGGCGCCAAGATTGCCGCAAGCGCCAAGGACATTTTCGAGAAGTGCGACATGATCGTGAAGGTCAAGGAGCCGCAGCCCTCCGAATGGGCCCAGCTCCGTGAAGGGCAGCTTCTCTACACCTATCTGCATCTGGCGCCGGATCCGGAACAGACCAAGGGCCTGCTTGCTTCCGGTGTGACCGCCATCGCCTACGAGACCGTGACCGACGAACGTGGCGGCCTGCCATTGCTGGCGCCGATGTCGGAAGTTGCCGGTCGCCTGTCGATCCAGGCGGGGGCGACGGCTCTGCAGAAGGCCAATGGCGGCCTCGGCATCCTGCTCGGTGGCGTGCCGGGCGTGCTTCCGGCCAAGGTGACGATCATCGGCGGTGGCGTTGTCGGCCTGCATGCCGCCAAAATGGCAGCCGGCCTCGGCGCCGACGTCAGCATCCTCGATCGCTCCCTGCCGCGACTGCGCCAGCTGGACGATATCTTCAACGGCCGCGTGCACACGCGCTATTCCAGCATTCAGGCGCTGGAAGAGGAAGTGTTCTCCGCGGATCTCGTCATCGGCGCTGTCCTCATTCCCGGTGCAGCCGCACCGAAGCTGGTCACGCGCGAAATGCTGTCTGGGATGAAAAAAGGGTCTGTCATCGTCGACGTGGCCATCGACCAGGGCGGCTGTTTCGAGACTTCGCACGCGACGACGCATTCCGACCCGACCTACGTGGTCGATGGCGTCGTGCACTACTGCGTTGCCAACATGCCGGGCGCGGTTCCGGTCACCTCGGCACACGCGCTGAACAACGCCACAATCTACTATGGTCTCGCCTTGGCGGATCGCGGCCTGCGCGCCATTGCGGAAGATAAACACCTCCGCAACGGTCTCAATGTTCATAAGGGCCGCGTCACCAACAAGCCGGTGGCCGAAGCGCTGGGTTACGAGGCCATCGCTCCCGAGAGCATCCTCAACGTGGCCTGATACCGATCAGATAGAGCGTGATGCCGAAAGTATCAGCGGTTTTCGGAGGACATCACGCTCTCACTGTTAGATTCCAGAGCCGGCATCCACATGTGCCGGCGTCTCGATTGTGTCGATCCGGCATTGATAGCAGTTGTTTCGCGCCGAGCGGACGTGGATATAGGCAACATCGAGCCGTTCCAGCAGCGATGCCGCATAGGCGGGAATATCTCCGGCCGGCGTCACCGCGCCGGTGCCGTAGACGATGCGATCATTCCTTCCATAACCGCGAACGATGAAATCCCGGCTTGTCGCCAGCACGGGCGGCAGGACCTCTTTTGCCTCATAGCGCTTGCAGGGCGTCTTGTGCAGGAAGATCGGGCCAGTCTCCGCATAGGGCTGCAATTCCGGGAAGGGACGATACGCGAAGACAAACAGTTCCTCCCCGGCGTCTATGTTGCGCAGGCAATGCCGGCAGGGATGGCCCGGGCCGTCTGAAACCATGGTTTCGGGCTGGTGGCCATAGGCATCCGCGCCGCCACCCCAGAGAACTTCCGCGTCGGATGTCGGCATGGCTGCAAAAGCGATGGAAGGCATGGCAAAACTCCTTTCGAGATCTGCCATGTGATGCGCTGGAGCGCGATGGGAAGCCACCCGATTCCTGCTTCTAGCCGTTCTTGGCGAGTTCCAGCAGCTCTTTGTCGCTCAAGGGGCGGACGATGCCCTTGCCCGTGGAAATCGGCGAGAAACCGAACATCTGATAGAGCTGAAGCGCTCGTGGATGATCGAGATCGTTGGTGGTCGTCACGATGCGCTGCGGGTTCAGCGACCAGATGGCATAGAGCGACTGGAGCAGGAACCACTTGCCGATGCCGAGGCCGAGCGCATGCTCGATAAGGCCGAAATGGCTGAGCTCGATGGTCTCCTCGTCCTGACGGAAATACTCGAAGAAGCCGGCAGGGGCGCCGTTGACGTAAAGCACGCTGATATCGTTGCGCTGGTCGTGGAGTACCGCGGTCAGTTCTTCGTCGGAGAGGCGAAGGCGATCGACCCAGTGCCAGCGCGCGCCGACCTGACGATAGAGATAGCGATAGAACGGCAGCGGAATGCCGGGCGCACGCATGATGGCCGTCTGGATGTTGACGGGCACCGCCAGGCTGGTCTTGGGCGGCGCGGTCATCTCCAGGCGGGTGATATGGACCTTGATCGAGGAAGGCGTTTTCACGATCGGGCTGCTCAATCTTGACCGGTGACGATGGGTGTATCCGCGCGGCTGCCCCATTCCGACCAAGAGCCGTCATAAAGCCTGTTGCTGCCGTGGCCGAGGGACTCGAGCGCAAGCGTGATGATGGCGGCGGTAATCCCCGAGCCGCAGGTCGTCACGACAGGCTTTTCAAGATCGATACCCGCTTTCTCAATCGTCTCACGCAGTTCCGGCAGGGACTTGAACTTGCCGTTCGTGGCGAAGACGCCCGATGGCAGGCTCCTGGCACCCGGCATATGGCCGGAACGCATGCCTTCGCGCGGTTCCGGTTCTGTTGCAGCAAAGCGGCCGGCGCCGCGGGCATCGGCGATCTGCGACGAGCTGCTGTCGACGATCCCGCGCATCTCCTCCAGAGCGACGACGCGGCTGCCATTGAACTTCGGCTTGAATGTTGAGGGCTCGAAGGCGGGAAGCGCTGTTTCCAGCGGTCGCCCTTCGGCCTTCCAGCCATCCAGTCCGCCATCGAGCACGAAAACATTCGGCGCGCCCATGACGATATGGAACAGCCACCAGACGCGCGGGGAGGCAAACATGCCCGGGCCGTCATAGACGACGATACGATCCGTTTCGCTGATGCCGAGCTTGCCGACTTCTGCCGCAAAGAATTCGGGCGAGGGGACCATATGCGCCAGGTTGGTCGAATGATCGGCTATCTTGTCCTGATCGAAGCGGATGGCGCCCGGAATATGGCCACCGGCATATTCGGCGTCGGCATTGCGCTTCTGCGCCGGCAGATAGAAGGACGCGTCGAGGATGCGCAGGTCCTTGGCACCCAGCTCGCTTTGCAGCCGCTCGGCGGATACGACGAAACGGCTCTTGTCCGCTGCCATGATGATCTCTCCCTGCTGTAGTTTATTGGTCTTGATGTCGAGATATGGAGACAGGCGCCGGCCCGGTCAATTCTCGTCGGCCGGGGCGCCGAAACGAATGCGGAATCGGCGGTTTTCCTTGCCCTTCTTCTCGATCTTGGCGATGTAGATCGCTCCGACCTCCTGCGTCTCGGACACATGTGTGCCGCCGCAGGGCTGGCTGTCAACGGCGGAACCTTCGCCAATGCAGACAAGGCTAACGCGACCGAGGCCAATCGGCGGTCGCACATTCTTGGATTTGACGATGCCGGGATTGGCAATCAGTTCCTCGTCGGTGATCCACTGGACGAAAACCGGATGGTTCTCGTTGACCAGCGCCATCATGCGCGCCGTCACCTCGTCCTTGTCGATCGTCTCGCTCATGTCGAAGTCGACCCGGCTTTCCTCTTCGCCGACCGCGGCGCCGGTGATCGGGTAGGAGCAGACCACTGAGAGCAGATGGCAGGCCGTATGCATGCGCATGAGCTTGTAGCGGCGCGGCCAGTCGACGTGCAACACCAGCTTTTCGCCGACGATGGGCAGCGGTTCTCCCTCGAGCGGAACGTGGATGATGATATCCTTGATCGGTCCGTGCTTCGTCTGGCCGAGCATGATCCTCGAACCGTCGCCGCGCTCAAGAAAGCCCGTATCGCCCGGCTGCCCGCCCGAGGTGGCGTAGAAGCAGGTCTGGTCTAGCTCGATGCCCCCGTCTTCGTGGATCGCCGTTACCACAGCTTCGGCGGTCGAGAGATAGAAATCGTCACGATAGAGGGCATTTACGGTCATGGGATCACGCTATGGTTTCATACGGGACGGAAATATCCGTCCGCTTTTCAAGGTAGGACGGCAGCGGCAGTCCCTTGGATTTCAGGAAGTCGCGATTGAAGAGCTTCGACTGATAGCGATTGCCGTAATCGCACAGGATGGTCACGATCGTATGTCCCGGCCCGAGATCCCGCGCCAGGCGGACTGCACCGGCGATGTTGATGGCTGTAGAGCCGCCGAGGCACAGGCCCTCATGTTCGACCAGATCGAAGACATAGGGAAGGGCTTCCGCATCCGTGATCTGGTAGGCGTAATCAGGCGTAAAGCCTTCGAGGTTCGCGGTCACGCGGCCCTGGCCGATGCCCTCGGTGATTGAGGAGCCCGAGGATTTCAGCTCGCCGTTCTTGTAGAACTCGTAGAGCGCGGCACCTTCAGGATCGGCAATACCGATCTTGATGCCCTTGTTGAAGGCATGCAGGCCCATGGCCACACCCGCCAGCGTACCGCCGGAGCCGACAGAGCAAATGAAGCCATCGACCTTGCCATTCGTATCGTCCCAGATTTCCTTGGCGGTCGTCTCGATATGTGCCTGGCGGTTGGCGATGTTGTCGAATTGGTTTGCCCAGATCGCGCCGTTCGGCTCGGTCTTGGCCAGCTGTTCGGCAAGCCGGCCGGAAACCTTCACATAGTTGTTCGGGTTCTTGTAAGGAACGGCTGGAACTTCGACTAGCTCGGCGCCAAGCAGCTTCAGCGCGTCCTTCTTTTCCTGGCTCTGGGTTTCCGGAATGACGATGACCGTGCGATAGCCAAGCGCCTTGGCAACCAGCGTCAGGCCGATGCCGGTATTGCCGGCAGTTCCCTCGACGATGACGCCGCCGGGCCTCAGCAGACCTTTCTTTTCGGCGTCGCGGATGATGTAGAGCGCGGCGCGATCCTTGACCGATTGACCGGGATTCAGAAACTCGGCCTTGCCGAGAATGGTCGAGCCCGTCGCCTCGGAGGCGCCCTTGAGCTTGATCAGCGGCGTATTGCCAATTGCTTCGAGGACGGACGGATGGACGCTCATGGAATCTGCCTTCTGTTCGCAACTACTGTAAGAACGGTCTTTTCCCTTCACAAGGCTGCATAGGCAAGAAATTCTGTTCCTCGCTCTTTGTTCACTCGGCAAAATTCAACTTGGGAGGTCTGGTTCAGCGGAGCGTTCGCTGAAACTGAAAGTCTCCGACTGGTGACGTCTATTTCGGCGAGCGATCGGCAAAACGGCCGAAAGAGGCCACAATGATGCGCTATCTCTAAAATGCTACGGAGGGCCGCGGTTCAAGCGTGTGATTTCGACGGCCGCCATCCAAGGAGAAGAGCCATGAGCCCGTTCATCGCACGTCCTGAACACGGAGTCGTCTGGATCACCGGCGCCAGTTCCGGTATCGGCCGCGCGCTCGCGCTGAAGCTGGCCGAGGAGGGCTACAAGGTCGCCGTTACGGCCCGCAGCCACGACAAGCTCCTGGCTCTGCAGGCCGAAGCTGCTCCGCTTGCAGGCAGTATCATCGTGCTCGATGGCGACGTCACCGACGCCGAGGACATGGAACACACAGTCGCGGCCATCGAATACCAGCATGGTCCAGTTGCCCTGGCGGTTCTGAACGCTGGTATCTATCTGCCGGCACGTGGTGAGGATCTCAATCACGAGGTGTTCGAACGCAGCTTCGCCGTCAATCTTCACGGCGTGGTCAATTGTCTCGTTCCTGCGGTGCGCCATATGCGGGCCAGAGGCCATGGCCAGATCGCGTTCGTATCTTCCCTGGCCGGTTATGGCGGCCTGCCCGGTGCGGCCGCCTACGGGGCCAGCAAGGCCGCTCTCATCAATATGGCCGAAAGCCTGAATTTCGAGCTGGAGCGCATGGGTATCCATGTCCAGCTCGTCACTCCCGGTTATGTCGATACGCCGCTGACCGCGAACAACAAGTTCGAAATGCCTGACATCCTGTCGGCGCAGCAGGCGGCGGATGCGATCGCTGCGGGGTTGAAATCATCGGCCTTCGACATCAGCTTCCCGAAAGGCATGGTCTATCGGGCGAAGCTGATGAAGCTTTTGCCCTATAGCCTCTATTTCCGAATGCTTGGATATTTTCTCGGCAACCGCCACAAGCGCCGGACCGTCGGAACGCGGGCGACCCCGCATCCGGCGGAATAGGGTCTATTCATCACGTTTCAGCGACGCGTGCGCATCGAGCGCACGTTGGCGGGCAACAGCATGATCGACGATCGGGCGAGGGTAATGCTCGCCGAGTTCGATACCGGCGCGCTTGAGCACACCGTCCGGCGCCTCGAATGGTCGATGGATATATTTGCCGTCGAGCCCCGCAAGTTCAGGCACGAAGGCTCGGACGTAGCCGCCATGCGGATCGAACTTCTCGCCTTGCAGCACAGGATTGAAGATCCGGAAGAAGGGCGAGGCATCGGCGCCGGAGCCTGCCACCCATTGCCAGTTCGCGGCGTTGGCCGCCGGGTCGGCGTCGACAAGCGTATCGCGGAACCAGGCCTCGCCTTCGCGCCAGTCGATCAACAGATCCTTGATCAGGAACGATGCAACGATCATGCGGACGCGATTGTGCATCCAGCCGTGGCGCCAGAGCTGCCGCATGCCGGCATCGACGATCGGATAGCCCGTCTGCCCGCGCCGCCAGCTATCGAACAGCTTGGCATCCTCGCGCCATGGAAAATCGTCGTAGCGGTCGCTCCAGTTGGCGGAGTTCAGTTTCGGGAACTGGAAGAGCTGATGGTAGCAGAATTCGCGCCAGGCGAGCTCCTTGCGAAAACGAACGATATTCTCGGTGGGGACCTTGCCGGAGAGGCCGCGCGTCGCATGCCATATGCGGGCCGGTGAAATCTCGCCGAGCGCCAGATGCGGCGAGAGCAGCGAGGTTGCCGGCTTGTCCGGAAAATCGCGATCGACCGCATAGCCATCGATTGCGCCATCGATGAAATCCTCGAGCTTTTCACGCGCGGCATCCTCGCCAGGCGTCCACATATCGGGGAAGTCGGATGCCCAATTCGGCTTTGAGGGGAGCAATGACCAGGAGGTGAGCGTATCCGACTGCGGCCAGCTTTGGGGCGTGGCAAGCCTCGCGGGCGCATCGATGGGGAAGGGCGGCTCACCGGATTGCTCCAGCGCCCGCCAGAACGGCGTGTAGGTCTTGTACGGGGTGCCGGCACCCGTACGTAGCCGCTGCGGCTCGTGCAGCAGCTGGCCGGCAAAGCTGTTGGCCTCGATGCCCTTGTTCCGAAACGCTGTCTTGATCTCTGTGTCCACCGCTATGCCGGCCGGATCGTACCGCCTATTCCAGACGACGGCTTCCGCACCGGTCTCGACGAGAAGCGCGTCGAGCACTGCCAACGCATCGCCGTGCCGAAGGATGAGCTTGCTTTCGAGCGCGGCGAGGCCTTCCCGCAAGGCCGCGAGCGAATGATGCAGCCACCATTCTTGTGCTGCGCCGAGCGGCCCGCAGCCCTTTGCTTCTGGCTCGCGAATATAGACTGGGATGACCGGACGGCCCGATGTCGCTGCGGCATGCAGGGCGTGGTTGTCGTCGAGGCGCAGATCCTTGCGAAACCATAGTAGGACCGGTTGAGGCTCTTTCTTCGATGTCGTCATGATCCTGGCTGTTCGCTCGTCCTGTGCTTGTTCATGGGCTTTCTCGCCGCCTGAGCCCCTATACGGCGCTTGTCTTCAAATGGTTCCACTACCGAGCGTTTTATAAGGAAATCCTAGACGCAACTCCCGTGAGGAAATCTGAATGTCGCTTGTGATATAAGGCATCCTTGTCACTGTTCTGTAATGCAAATTCGCTAGCAGTCCACCCGATTGACATGCCCAGAATTGACAGACGGGGAAGATTGAAATGGCCGAAATTCGGATCGAACAAGTTCGCAAGGCGTATGGCCGCAATGAGGTGGTCCATGGCGTTGACCTGAACTTCCGCTCGGGCGAGTTCGTCGTCATTCTCGGACCGTCCGGCTGCGGCAAGTCCACGCTGCTGCGCATGATCGCCGGCCTCGAGGATATTTCCTCCGGCGAGATTGTTATCGACGGCAAGGTGGTCAACCAGCTTGAGCCGCGCGAGCGCGGCTGCGCCATGGTTTTCCAGAACTACGCGCTTTACCCGCACATGAATGTCGCCGCCAACATGGGCTATGCCTTGAAGGTGGCCGGCGTACCGCGCGAGGAGCGTGATCGCCGCATCAAGGAAACCGCTAAAATCGTCGGTCTCGAAGAGTTTCTCGCCCGCAAGCCGGCCGAACTTTCCGGCGGTCAACGTCAGCGCGTCGCCATGGGCCGCGCCATCATCCGCGAACCCAAGGTCTTCCTCTTCGACGAGCCGCTCTCCAACCTCGACGCCAAGCTGCGCGTGCAGATGCGCGTCGAGATCCGCCGCCTGCACAAGCGTCTGTCGGCGACTTCGGTTTTCGTGACCCACGATCAGGTCGAGGCCATGACGCTCGCCGATAAGCTTGTCGTCATGTACAAGGGCAATGTCGAGCAGGTCGGCACGCCGCTTGAAATCTACAACACGCCACGCACGCGCTTCGTCGGTTCGTTTATCGGCTCCCCGGCGATGAACTTCCTGGAAGGTACGTTCTCGGCCACTGGCGAACAGGTCATCTTCGATGGCCTGCCGATCGGCATCGACGCAAACATCGGCAAGCGTCACGGCGGCAACCCTGTCGCTCTCGGCATCCGTCCGGAGCATGTACGCCTCGTGCCGGCGCGGACGCCTGGCTCCATTCCGGCCACGGTGGATTTCGTCGAGGAACTTGGCGCCGGTCGCGTCATTCATTGCGATATCAACGGATCGAGCTTCGCCGTTGCCGTATCGGATCACACCACCGGTCAGACCGGCCAGTCTGTCGGGCTGGAGCTGCCGCAGCAGCATACGCACCTCTTTGCCCAGGATACAGGTTTGCGGCTTGACGCCGTTGCCTCCGTCGTACCGCTCAAGGTGTTGGCACACTAGAATTTCAAACATCAATTTTCAGCAGGTGCGCCCGGAAATCTCACGATTTCCGGGCTTTTTTGTTTGTGTGCACGAGAAGGTTCGCCGTTGAAGGCTTAAAGCCGATCGGAAAGGAGCGCAGCACCCAGACGCTCGACGTCATGCGGCTCGTAGCGGCAATAGGTTTGAAAACGAAGTCTTGCAGGGAGCTGGCCGCCGTCTAGGCGAGGAGCTTGGCCAGAGCGGCTTCAGTTGCCGCTATCCCTATCGAGGGATGCTCGAGCAACGAGACATGGTCGGCACGTGTCGAGGTACGCACGCAAAATGCCTGCCGCTCCGTTCGATGGGTGCGGCAGGCTATTCGATTACTTCTCAGTGGCGATCATGCCGCGAACGACCCAACGCTGCATCAGCACGACGACAGCGAGTGGAGGCAGCATGATGATCAGCGTGCCGGCCATGGCGATATGCCATTCGGGAAGGCCGCCAAAGTTGGGGATGAGCGATTTCAGCTCGTGCACAGCCGTCACGTGAGCCGGATCGGTGGTGACCAGCAGCGGCCAGAGATATTGGTTCCATGCCCAGAGGAACATGATGGTGCCCAATGCAGCCATATTGGTGCGCGACAGCGGCAGCAGGATGTCGATGAAGAAGCGCAGTGCTCCAGCGCCGTCCATGCGCGCCGCCTCTGTCAGCTCGTCTGGGATCGTCAGGAAGAACTGACGATAAAGGAAGGTGCCCGTCGCCGTCGCGACCAATGGCAGGATCAAGCCGATCGAAGAGTTGAGCAGCCCGAGGTTCAGCGCGACTTCAACACCTGTAACCTTCTCGATGAGCCAGCTGATACCTGTGACGTCGAGAAGCCCCTGATAGGGCGACAGAACGTTTGCTGCGACCGCATAGGTCGGGACGATACGCACCTCGAGCGGCAGCATCAGTGTGATGAAAATCAGCCAGAAGATGAAGTGGCGACCGGGAAAGCGGAAATAGACCAGGGAAAAGGCTGTTATCGCCGAAATGATCACCTTTCCAGCTGCCACGCCGGTGGCGAAGATCAGGCTGTTCAGCAGCTTGGGGCCGAGATTGGCAGTGGTCCAGGCCGTCTTCATGTTGATCCAAAAGTCCGAGCCCGGGATCAACGACATCGGCACTTTGTTGACGTCGGCCAGATTGTGCGATGCGGCGACGGCCACGATGGCCAACGGCCCCACGGCCATCACGAAGCCTATGAACAGGATGAGATGGGTGAAGAAATTAAGGATGGGTGTGCGCTCGACCATGTCAGCCTCAACGGTAATGCACGCGCCGCTCGATGAAGCGGAACTGGAAAATGGTAAGCAGGACGATCAGCAGCATCAGAACGATGCTCTGGGCCGCCGCACCGGAAAAATCGAGGCCTTTGAAACCGTCGGAATAGATCTTGTAGACCATGAGATTGGTCGAGTTGTGCGGCCCGCCTGACGTCATGATGTCGACGATACCGAACGAATCCTGAAAGCTCTCGGTGATGTTGATGACCAGCAGGAAGAAGATCGTCGGCGTGATCAACGGAAACTGGATATCCCAGAAGCGGCGCAGCACGCTGGAACCGTCCATGGCAGCCGCTTCTATCAGCGAACGCGGGATGCCCTGGAAGGCGGCAAGGAAAAAAATGAAGCTATAGCCGATATATTTCCACGAGAAGGCGGCGATGATGCAAGCCATGGCGGCATTGCCGTCGAGACCCGGATCCCAGATTCCCGGCCACCATTGATTGACGACGGCGATAAGGCCGGCTTCCGGCGCCAGAATGAAGCGGAAAGCCATCGCCGCCGCGGGCGCTGCGATGCCATAGGGCCAGATCAGCACCACGCGGTAGATTTTCGAACCGCGCAGCTGTCGATCGGTCAAGGCTGCTAGTATGAGGCCGCCTCCCATGGAAATGCTGGTGCTGATGGCGGCGAAAATGATGCTGATCGTCACCGAATTCCAATAGTCGGAACTCGCGAGGATGGCTTTGAAATTATCGAGCCCGACCCAGATATTGCCGCCGCCCCAGGGCTGCTGCAGGGTCAACGACCAGAAGACCGCCTGACCGGCAGGCCAATAGAAAAAGGTGAAGATGAGGAGCAGCTGCGGCACTGCGAACAGAATGCCAACGCTCCATTTGCTGAAAGTTATACGTTTTTCCATGGTCTCTTCCGGCTTGGTATCGCGATGCCACAAGGGTTCTCATAACGAACGTCCGCCGGGAAATCCCGGCGGACGCTGTTTGTCATGAGCTGCGCTGCTTATGGCAGCTGCTTGCCCTTGTAGGTGGCTTCAAAGCGCTCAAGGACCACGTCGCTGTTCTTGACGAGGTTGTCGATGCCTTCCTGGACGCCGACCTTGTTCGCGAAAATGGCCTGCATCTGATTGCCGAATTCAGCGCGGATCTGCGTGAAGTTGCCGAGGCGGACGCCGCGGGTGATCGGGGTCGGCTCGGAAGCGGTCAAGCTGGCGATAGCGACTTCGCGGCCCTTATAGGGAGCCTTGTCGTAGAAACCGGAGGACTTCATGAAGTCGAAGCCGGACTTCTTCACCGGGATGTAGCCGGTGTTGGTCGACCAGAAGAGAGCGGTTTCAGGCTTGCCGATGAAGTCGAGGAATGCTGCTGCGCCCTTGTATTCGCCAGCCGACTTGCCGGAGAGAACCCAGAGCGACGCGCCGCCGACAAGCGAATTCTTACGCTCGGTGCCGGCGTATACCGGAAGTTCGGCCACATCCCAGTTCATGCCGGCCTTCTGGGTCTTGGTAACCGTGCCATGGTCGCCGACCGAGGTCATGATCATCTGGCAATCGCCAGAAGCAAAGGCCTGAACCATGTCCTGACCGAGGTCCTTGGACTTGATCTTGACGAAGCCCTGGTCGTACCAGCTCTTGAGGTCGGTGACATATTTGACGAACTTGGTCTTGTTGACCGTCAGACGAGCGTCGAGGCCGTCATAGCCGTTGTTCTTGGTGGCAACCGGCTGATCGTGAATGGCGGAGAACTGCTCCATCAGCTGCCAGCTTTCATTGGCGGAGATGTTGATGGCCATCGGGCATTCGTAGCCGGCGCCCTTCAGCGCCTTCATGTCTTCGGCTGCTTCTTCCCAGGTCTTCGGAGCGGCAGTCTTGCCGATCTTGGCGAACGCGTCCTTGTTCCAGTAGAGCAGGGCGGTCGAGGAGTTGAACGGGAAGGAGAGCAACTCGCCCTTCGACGTTGCGTAATAGCGGGCGATGCCGGGGAAGTAGTCGTTCCAGTCGACCTTGTAGCCGTTCTCGGACATCAGCTTGCTGACCGGATGGTAGGCGCCCGAAAGCATCATCGTGGCGGTGCCGACGTCATAGACCTGAACGATGGTCGGCTGCTTGCCGGCGCGGAAAGCGGCAATGGTGTTCTGCAGGGCGGCATCGTAGTTGCCCTGGCTGACGCACGATACTTCGTAGTCCTTCTGGGAATCGTTGAAGTTCTTGCACAGCGTCTGGACGACACGTTCCAGGTCGCCCGACAGGCCAAACCAGAAATCGAACTTGGTCGGAGCAGCAGCAGCAGGCAGGGCCAGCGCTACGCTCATGACACCGGCTGCTGCAGCCGAAATGCAGTTTTTAAGTTTAGACATAATCCCTATTTCCTTTTTGAAAGCTCGGAACCGGTGGTCTTGCGCAAGTCCGCGGTAGCGGCGTTATAGACAAGCTGTGTGACAGTTTGTTGAGGGCAAGAATCCCCGCATTGGCGGGCTTTTTCACTCGAGTGAGAGGCTTGCGAACAAGCGTGCCTCGCAGGATCGTGCAATTGAGATGTTGCTAATCAAGGCGCACAGGCAGCGTTGCCGCGCGCCTTGCTTGCCAGCGCACGAGCTGCGTCGGACAGGCTTTCTTGCTGGCACCTCGAATGATGTTGCAAGATGACACCAAACGAATCCCGAAGGCATCCAGAGGAATGAGAATATGGGTTTGAGCGAGCGGCAAAAAATGACGGCTGGGGATTGGTACTGCTGCTTCGATCCCGAACTAGATGCTCTGCGCTGGCAGGCACGTGAAGCTGTCCACCAGCATAATACGATGCCGCCCGCCCAGCGCGGCAATCTCGGTCCGGCCTTGGCCGGGCTCTTCGGCGATGTCGCGGACACTACTTTTATCGAGGCGCCTTTCCACTGCGCCTACGGGATCAACATCTCGCTTGGTCGCCGGGTCTATCTCAACGCCGGCTGTACCATTCTCGACAGCGGAAGCGTGCGCATCGGCGAGGGCAGCATGCTGGGGCCGGGCGTGCACATATATTGCGCCGAGCACCACAAGGACCCGGAGCTGCGCGGAGCGGGCATCGAAGTCGCGCGGCCGGTCACGATCGGCGCGAATGTGTGGATCGGTGGGGGAGCTATCCTCGTCGGCGGCGTGACGATCGGCGACGGTGCCATCATAGGGGCGGGAGCGGTCGTGACGAAGAGTGTCGCGGCAGGTGCAACCGTCGTCGGCAATCCCGCTCGCCCGATTGGCTCTAGGTAGACGGGGTTAGTTCGCGGGGCGGCGCTTTCTTGCCCACCAGACGGAAAAGCGGCGACGCCATCGGCGCACAGCCGGCATATCATGTGACAGTACAATAAGACCCAATGGCAGCATCCAGAAGCCGAGTACGGGGAGGAAACCGAGCAGGCCGCCAAAAACGAGCGCTATCCCCAGGCCAACGCGTGCAAGGCGTGATCGGGGCAGTGGAATTCTCACAGAGCCGAAAACGAGCTCGCGAGTGGAGGGATCTATGCCGAAACGCCTTGTTTTCCGGGCGTTTCGGTCGGTATTGGCTGTCGTTCCGCTTTGATCAGTCATCCACAGGAAATGGTGAGGCGACGAAATAATGCAAGAGAAATACATTTTTTTGAAAAAACCGCTTGGCAAATCGGGAAAGCATTTGTAGAAGCCCACTCACACCGCGCCAAGCGCATTCCCTGGTAGCTCAGCGGTAGAGCATTCGACTGTTAATCGACAGGTCGCCGGTTCGAATCCGGCCCGGGGAGCCACTTTTCTTCTCAAGAGTTTTTCGCAATATCATCGCGTTGGCTGGGCATCATAGCCCATGCCGCCGTGCTGGCACCACTAGCGGCGCAGCTTTTCGACCCTTTTCCTGATCCGCCCCCACATCAGTATCGCGGCTGGCAATATCCTAGCGACGCCGGCGCCTCACCCTCGTTGACCTTTCTCTTCTCTCGGTGTCAGTTTGCCGCCAGTTGTCCAACAGCATGCGCCCATCAAGCGACATGCGTTACAAGCCGGACTTCGCAAGAAAAAGGGGGATGGAATGAGCGTGATTGAGAATTCCCGCAAAGGAGCGCTGTTGGGATGGGTTCTCAGCGCCATCGTGATTCTGGCGTTGGCGGCTGATGCGGCGGTCGATCTGTTTTTTCCATCATTGATCAAGGCAGAGATGGAGGCGACGGGTTTTGCAGGGGACCATGCAGGCTTGCTCGGGATGATCATTCTTGTTTGTGTGATTCTCTATGCGATTCCGCGCACGGCGGTTCTCGGTGCGATCCTGACCACGGGCTTTTTGGGCGGCGCCATCTGTGCTCATTTTCGCCTTGGGGAACTCGGTTCGCCGCCGCAACTTATAAGTTTATTTTTAGGCGTGCTGGCCTGGGGCGGCCTGTATCTTCGCGATCAGCGGGTTCGAGCTCTTCTGCCCATCCGAGCCGCCATCGGCTGAAGATGGTAGAATCGTTCAAGCAGAGCCTTTTTCCTGCAACAACAGGCTCTTGCATCTGCGCCGACTCGTCGCTCCGTTGTGTCGGCGATGGAGTGTATCAAGACGGTACACCGGCGATCATGTGGTGAATCCGTGTGATATTTCGATAAAAATTCGCTCAAGGCATGGTTGCTCTCGCGAATGTGAGCAGATGTTCATGTAGTATTAATGTGAGCAGGCGCATCTAGTTGGATGCGTGAAATGCGCAGCATAGTCCCCCAATGCTTTAGAGGTTCGACATGAAAAATCTGCTTCTTGCTTCCGCACTCGCACTGGCATCGGTATTCGCCGTCAGCGCACCATCCGAGGCGGCTCCGATGCATCATCGTCACCACCATCACCATCATCAACATTGCCACATGAAGAAGGTGAAGCATAAGGTCCACGGCCACTGGGTCGTCCGCAATGTCCGCGTCTGCCGATAATCGGTAGACGCGTCGAACTGACTTAAACTACCCTTCACGGCAATTCGGCCGCTCCCGATATTTTCGGCAGCGGCCGTTGGTTTTTCAGGGCGTAATGTCTGCGTGGCAGGCGATGGTAGCAGTGGTCGCTACGAGGCTGCCATGCCGCTCACGGCCACATAGAGGCCTCAGGGGCGGATTTCGAACATTACGCCGCCGTGGTGTCGATGATAGTAGCGACGGTCATCGTGCCAGCCGCCACGCGAATGACGGCGATCCCAGCCTCGGTCGTCGCGCCAATGACGACGATCACGGTCACGCCAATAGGTTCGCCGGCCGTTGTCTTCGTCGGGATGCCAACGGGTGCCGTGATCCTGAACGAGAATGATATCGGAAGTGGTCGTGGTTGAAACGCCAAGCGGGGCTGCCGTCGTCGGCAGCGTGGCTGATAGCACAGAGCCCACGGCCAACGCCGCGGTCAAAGCAAGTGAAGCAACATATTTCAAGGCGGTAACTCCTTCGTTCGGTCACGTCCCTTATCGCTAGTAAACGCGACGCCCACGACAAGGTTCCCCCTTCCGGTTGATCCGGGGAGCTTGCGATGCGCGCCAATAGGGAGGGGGCCTTCGATTTCAGGAGTTTACCGGCATGAAAAAGGGGGCCGGCAGGGAAAGCCGGCCCCCTTCGTTCTCTGATCGGAGGTCAAATCTGATCAGGTTAGAAGTTACGCTCGAAACGGAGAATGCCGGAGACGGTATCGTCGTGGGCATAATCATAGTGAACGTAAGTCAGTTCCGGCTCGACCAGGAGGTTCTTGACCGGGTTGAACTTCAGGTTCGTCGTTGCTTCGAAGATCTTCGAGTCGGTGTAGGCGAGCTGCAGGTTCCACTTCAGCTTGTCGTTGACCGGAACGCCAACGCCACCCCAAACTGCCCAGTCACCCCAGCCGCACTTCGCGCCGTTCACAGTGCCATTCGGCGCGGTGCAAGCGGAGATGTCCTGGTTCGAACCGGCATACTGGTTCAGCTTCTTGCCGTCGGTGTTGTAGCCACCCATCAAGAAAGCCGTGAAGCCGCCGAAGTCAGCGTCGATACGAGCCTTGACTGCACCTTCTTCAACGATCGAGTCGTAACCGCCGACAACCTTGAAGCCCCATGCGCCAGCCTTGTAGCCGAGACCGCCTACGACGTTCGGAGCGTAGTGGTTGCCTTCAGACTGTACCCATGCGCCGTTATAGGTCGTAGAATCGTTGGCCGAGTTGGTATCTTCCAGCGAGATCACAGCCGAGAAGCCGTTGCCGCCGTCATATTCATAGGTCAACTGGTTGAGTTCGTACGGGCCGTCATAGATCACGTCGTCGTTGATGACGTCGCCGGCATAACCCATGTAAAGGTTGTACTGGGAGTCTTTCTTACCAACGGTGAAGCCACCGAGGCTGATGTAGGACCAGAGCAGGTTGGTGCTGGTGGAGCCGCCGTCGTTCCAGTCCCAACGAACGATGGTTTCGGTCTTCAGCGGACCGTATTCGGTGTCGGTCGCGGTGTTGACGTTCAACTCAGCACGAGTGTGCCACAGCGTACCCTGATGGCTGTCGCGGTTGTAAGCGTTGTACCACTCACCTTCCGTACGAACCTTGCCGCCGATCTTGAGGCAGGTTTCCGTACCCGGGATGAAGAAGTAGCCTGCACCGTAGGCGTCGCAAATGCGAACGTATTCCAGCGGCTCCGGCTCAGCAGCAACGATTGCGTCCGCCGCGTGAGCACCGGATACTGCTGCCAGCGCAGCAGCGGAGCCGAGAAGAAGGCTCTTGATGTTCATAATAACTCCAATCTCTCTTGATTGGGCGTGAGATATCGCGCCGTAAAACGACGTGCCCAACCCCATCCCGTTCATGTTCCCTAGTCAGTAGGTGCGAAGTAATAAGCTTCGCGAACTATTTCCTGAACCTGCTTCACTGATTTGGCAAGATACTAAGAAGGACGAACTATATGCGCACTACCCGAAAAAAATGTTTGTTGCAAAAATGACGCAATTCGCCAGTTGAGCCGCCGTCCCGCCCCATTTTGTGCTCAATTCGGCATGCGTGGGGCACGCCGACGATATGGGTCAAACAGCTGGTAAGGGAGGTGTGTCACAGGAGGGTAGCGGCGCCTCGCGCTCGCCTGCGTTCGGCAATCGCCGCATTTCGCGAGGACTGCGAACTCTCATCAACTATGGCAGGGATGTGGCCTCAACGGCTCTGCTGAAGTGGTCCTGCAGTGCATTACGACCATGAGGGTGCGTCCGACGACACTACTGGGGGCGTAGTCTCGTCGGACGCGGCACTGCCCGGCTCAGGGGTGGCATCCAAACCGGTAGTAATGAGCCTAGCATCTACCATAGGTTTCTATAACCTACCTGAATGGGCTGGCAGGGTGTGCCACTCCGGCATGGATCGGCACGCTGGATGGACCACCGTAGGAGTGCGGCTTACGACGCTTTCCGTACCGGATCTTTTCTGAAGCGCACAGCGTGGGACGCGAAGAGCATCTTCCAGGCGCGTGTGGGTGATTCGGCGACCATCCGGGCATCACGAACAACGACTTAAATCGTCGGGCTTTCCCATCGCAGATGGAGGATCGGGTAGGGACGGCCCTGATCGTCCAGTTCCGAGCGGCTTGTCACCTTGAAGCCGAGACGTCGATAGAAGCCTGTTGCCTCGGGATTTTGCTCATTGACGTCGACGGTCACGATATCCTTTCCGGCGCGAAAGCCGTCGAGAAGCAGGCGGCCCAAACCCATTCCCCGGCTGTCGGCGTGCACGAAAAGCGCATCGACATGGTCTCCGCTTGTTCCGAGGAAAGCATGGGGGAGGTCTTGGCCGTCGACCGCAACCGTGAACTCCGCATTCGGCAGATATTCCTCTGCAACCATCTTGCCGATCGCTTCGAGATTCGCTGCATCGAGAAAATGATGGGTGGCTTCAACCGCCGTACGCCATATCTCGAAATTGCGCGCTACGTCGGTCGGCTTCGCTTGCCGCGTTCGGAACATGTCTTATCCTCGGATGTCTCTATCGTTTTAAAATAGTGGTTTGGGCTCCGCCGACAGCGCGTGAAGTCGGCTTGCGCCCGCGCTCGTGCGCTTCATCGAACGCGCCGCACGCAACTGCGCGGATATCGTCCATTGCGATGCGATCCGCAAGGGACCGATGCGACGCCTATGGGAGCTCGCTGATCTCCTTGGCAATGAATCCATCGGTCTGGCGTCTCCATAGGCGGGCGAAAAGGCCATCCTGCTCGACGAGTTCATCCGGCCTGCCTTCTTCCACGATGCGCCCGTGATCGAGCACGATGATCCTGTCCATCTTGGAGATGGTGGACAGACGGTGTGCGATGGCGATCACGGTCTTTCCCTCCATCATCAGATTGAGCTTTTCCTGAATGGCCGCCTCAGATTCGCTGTCGAGAGCGGAGGTGGCTTCGTCGAGAACGAGGATCGGCGCATCCTTCAGGAGCACACGGGCGATGGCCACTCGCTGGCGCTGGCCGCCCGACAGTTTGATGCCGCGATCGCCGACGAAGGCGTTATAGCCCTTGCGGTCCTCGCTATCGGCAAGATCGGCGATGAAGCCGTCGGCGCTCGCCATCTTCGCGACGCCTTCGATCTCTTCTTGAGTCGCATCAGGCCGGCCGTAGCGGATATTGTCACCGACCGAGCGGTGCAGCAGCGCAACGTCCTGAGCTATGACACCGATGTTTCGGCGAAGGCTTGCCTGCGTGACCTCACGGATATCCTGCCCATCGACGCGGATTGCACCGCCCTTGATATCGTAGAAGCGGAGGAGCAGGTTTGCGAGCGTCGTCTTGCCGGCGCCTGAGAGGCCGACGAGGCCGACCTTTTCGCCCGGCCGGACCATCAGCGAAAGGTCATCGATGACCGGCTTGCCAGATTTGTAAGCGAAACGAACTTTGTCGAAGCGAATTTCGCCGTTCGGAACGACAAGGTCCTGTGCGTCCGGCCCGTCGGTGATGGTGGGTGGTGTCGTCATGACCGGCATGGCGTCCTTGATCGTGCCGATCGCCTGGAAGATCTGCTGGCCCATCTGCAGGAACGTAAATGTGTGACCGGAGAAGCGGTTGAGAACATAAACGGCGGCAGTGAATTCGCCGATCGTGACGAAACCATCGACGAGCCCGGTGAAGCCGATCGACAGGATTGCCAGCCAGTGCATCATGTTGAGAACAACGACGACGACCTCCGAGGTGCGATAGATGCGCTGCTCACTTTGCTGCGCTTCGATGGCCTTGCCGATGATGCCGCGGATGGCGCCGGCCTCGCTGTCTTCGGCTGCAAATTGTTTCACCATCTGCATATTGGCGTAGAGATCGGTGATGGCGCCGGAAATCAGGCTGCGACGCTTGGCCGAGCGGCGTGAGCGCTCGGTGAAGACAGGCGCCAGCCTGACGGCTAGCAGGACGTTGAGCGTGATCCAGACGATGGTCGGAATGGCAAGCTGCCAGGAGAGTGCGCCCAGAAGGATAACCGAGCCGACCATCTGCATAGCGAAGCGCGGGATGGAGTGGAAAGCCGAAATGACCTGCTGCTGAACGGCTGACGCCACCTGCTGCAGGCGCGAGGCGACCTGGCCGGCATAGAGATCGTGGAAGAAGGCGAGGTCCTGCCGCTCCACCGCCCTGTGGCTCTGCCATTGAATGGCGGCCGGCATGCCGATGCCAAGCGTGTGCGAGGTCAGCGTATTGACGAGGAAGGAGCCGATCGGAATGGCGGGAAAGAGCATTAGGCCGAGGAAGATCAGCAGCATCCGGTCGTTGTGCAGGAAAGCGGCAGCACCCTGCTGCGTGACGCCATCAACAATGACTGACAGGCCCCAAACCATGGTCAGGCTCATGACTTCAACCACCATGGTACAGAGCACGAGCGCGATCAGGATGCCGCGAAACATTGAGATGAAGTGAAGAAGAACTGCCACTGGCCCCTTCGACGGTAGCGGCCGATAGGGGATATCGAGCGGCCGGATGAGCCTTTCGAAAGGGCGGTAGATCGCGTCTGAAATCGACATGGGCCGCTCGGGTCAAAAATCGGATGGAGACGCGGATACTCGACTACGCTGATCGCATAGAATCACCTTCCGGCTGCAATCTCAATGAGAAAGATGCCGCCGATTGTTCCGGAGTCGGGAGTTGTCGCGAAAACACACTCAAGATTTGGCGGAACCGAGGTGCCGCAACCGTCGTCTCAAGAGGCTGGAGCGCGCATCGATCAATTCGGGGAATCGGGTAAAACCACTTCCCATTTCCCGAATTCCGTCAGGCCTATGGCTGCCGCCAGAGCCAGCGAGGCGTGATTGTCGACTTGGCATCGATATTGCGGCTCGTATCCTTGAGCGTAGGCTTGGCGGCTGATTGCCCGCACCACATTTCTGGCATGTCCCTTTCCCCTGAAGGTCGGCAGCGTCAGTACGCCGACATCGGCGATGAGTGCGTCGTCCCAGGGGTACATGCTTGCGGTGCAGACCAGCTGTGTTCCGTCAAACGCACCGAATACCAGCCAATGATCCAGCTCCACATAGGCTGCGTCGAGGTCTTCAGCCGATGCTGTGGCCTGAAACTCCTCAAATGCAATTCTATCCAGCTCCGTCAATTGGCGTATGTGGCCTGCGGAGGTCTCCTGCAAGAGCAATTGCTTTGCCGGCTCAAGATAGTAGAAAATCGCATCGGCGCCGTTGAGAAGAATTTGGGCCGCATCCAGCCTGCGTCGAAATTCCGCCTCGGAAAGCGCTGCTCCTTCCTGCAGACCCAGCCTGTCTGCAACTGGCATCGTCACGACGGCTTGAACCGGTGTGTCGGGCCGATGCAACACCATCGCTCGGTTTTCGTCATCGAGATCCGGGCTGACCGCGAGGGAAAAGCTATCGTCGTGATGAAGGACGGTGCCGGTGAGGAAATGTTTCTGCCAAAACGTCGTCACCGTCGCGGAAAAGACTGGTTGCTCAACATTCAACCGGAATGTGTTGTTCATCCTCATTCGTACCCTTGGCGTGTATCGGCATCCATTATTCCGATCCGGGTCGCCTTGCAATTGTCTCCGGCATTTTGATGTCGCCAGGGAACATTCGGCAGCGCACGGGTCTGATGAGTGCGACCGACACGAAGCCGGGGACCGAAAGCGCTAGGTCTGCGGTTTCAGATGCGCGTGCCGGTACTGCTGCATAGTCGTGCAGTATTTCCGTGCGTCGCAGGTATGCGAGGGTACTGTGCGGTTGTGCAAGAATTTGGATCTGAGCAACCCGGGCATGAGTGAATATTGATGGCATCATCGTCGTCTCGCCAGCCCGGCCGACATCTCTGCCGATCGGGCCGTCGCTTTTCTATCGTACGGAGTTGCCGGTGCTAATCCGCCAGCTTGCCGATCACGAGACCTGCAAAAAGCCCGAGCAGGGCGGTCGCAACGAGGATCGAGCTTGTTGCTGTCGGATTGTCCCTTGCGGCCTGCACGACATTACGTCCCTCTGCACGGGCGTGGTCGGCGATATTGGTAACCTTCGCCTTTGCCGAAGAAAGGGCCTCGTCAGCTCGCTCGGAAGCACTATCGATCCTCTTCGCCAGATCACTTGAAAGCTTGTCGATCTGGCTCCGAAGTTCTTCGATCTGAGCGTTGATATCCTTGTCGAGCCTGATGTCTGCCATGATGTTCTCCTGAAGAGTGGTGTAAATTCGCTTCTCAGGAACGGCGCGAGCGCAGTTTGGTTCCGTGGTTTGCGCGTTTCGGTTTCGGACGAAAGCAGCGCATCGCACATGCGCCGCAGCCATTTGCGGCTTCGCGATATGCTTGGCTGGTAGGGAGGAATGTGCGTCCCGGGAAGTTGAGTGCCCGAAACCGGGATGACTTGCTGTGCTTCGTTTGGTGTGGCGGAAAGCTTAAGGCCCGAATTGCCGCGCCGAAGACATTTTAGAGCAATGTCAATAAGTTATGACTGTGTGAAAGAAGGGGATGGAGGCCTCGCCCGGAATCGAACCGGGGTGCAAGGATTTGCAGTCCTCTGCGTAACCACTCCGCCACGAGGCCATCCGATGTATGAAGGCGAGTGATGGGCGGCGTTTAGAACGAATCTTGAATCGGCGCAAGGGCCTCATTCTGATTATCGTTCTTTTTTCACTGGCAGCAGCAACTTGCGGTGATGCTGGCTGCCAATTCGTGCATCAGTCCCCAGGCGCAGAATTCGTCAGGGCATCGTCACATGCGCGGAACCGGAAGAGCAATCACTCCTCCAGGCAAGGGAAGGCGAATTTGAAGGAGCGTGCAATCAGCGAGCTGGCGGGCCGCTCGAGCTGCCAGGAATGCTCCTCCATCCACTTGCAGGCGATCATGGTCGCCCGCGTGTTGGTGAGATCCGGCGGCAGACAAAAAGCGCCGACGAACTGCTGAAGATAGCGTTCGTAGCGCGACGAGTTCTTTGGTGTCTGCTTGGTGGCATGGATCGTCAAATTCTTCGTGCGCTGCGCTTCGTCCAGAATGCCCTGGACATAGGCCGACGCAAGCCCTCGATCCTCTTCGCACCATTCGTCGAGCTGTTTGCCGGTAACGACGTGTCCGATGACAGGTGCGGGCTTTTCTGGTTCTTCATCGCTTAACGCGATCTGGGGTATGAGAAGAAGGGACGCTGCAAGGAAGGGCGAAAGCCGCATTCGACGACCTACATCATTGAAGAGAGACTGGCAGCCAGAAAAACCACTAGCGGCAATGACGTTGCCACGAAAAGCACGAGAGAGACAGGCATCCAGTCACCTTCTATTGAAATTTAATCTTAACCCGAATGGTTTCGGGCCGGAAGGTCGATCAGTCGCCACATTCAGGCGGTCCAATATGATCAAGCGTGGTCTTGGGAAGTTAACATTTTACTAATGAGTGTTCCATCTTGAGGCGCCTTCTGATCCGCAGTCGACGAGACGGCAACTTCGGTTGCGACTCGCTCCGCACATTAAGATCTTACATCGACCGGCGTTTGCCTGACATCATTAGATGAGAGCATATGGCAGAGGCGGCGAGGTTTGCGTCTGAATATGCAGATTGTTGTTCGTCGGCGACGCATAGGCACGAATCTCGGCGCCTGTTGCAGCGATGCCTTGAAAGCGTAGCCGCAGGCGATTAAGACACGCGTAGCACTGAAGCAAAGCCGGCCTGTCAAAGGCGCAAGAGGATATGATGGATTTCGAAGCAGCACGCGTGAAGATGGTCGAGAACCAGATCCGTACCACGGATGTCACCTCCCATTCCGTGTTGAATGCATTTTTCGCGGTGCCGCGCGAAAATTTCGTGCCGGAGAAGTCGAAGCTCCTGGCCTATGTCGATTGCGATATCGAGGTTGCGCCGGCCGCAGCTGGCAAGCCTGGCCGCTTCCTGATGGAAGCCTCGCCGCTGGCCAAGCTGCTGCAGCTGGGTGCTATCACCAAGGAAGACAAGGTTCTCGATGTCGGCTGCGGCACCGGCTACGTTTCCGCCGTGCTGTCGCTGGTGGCGGGTAGCGTCGTTGCGCTCGACTCCGACGAGGCTCTCGCGGCGCAGGCCAAAACCAATCTGGCCGCGCTTGGCTATGAAAATATCACCGTCGTGACTGGCGATCTCGAAAAGGGTCACGCCGGTAACGCACCTTATGACGTCATCTTCCTCAATGGTTCGATCGAGCAGCTGCCGCAGGCACTGCTGGACCAGCTGAGCGAAGACGGCCGCCTGATCACGGTGCTTGGCTATGGTCATGCGGCGCGCGCGACCGTTTTCATGCGCGAACGTGGCGCTTTCTCGGAAAACGTCTTCTTCAATGCATCGATCAAGCCATTGCCGGGCTTTGCTAAGGCCAAGGAATTCGTATTCTGATCCTTTGACAGGATTGGGAGTTGCATTCGGCAGGCGTCTTCGGGCGCCTGTTTTTTATTGTCTCCGCCTGTGGCAGAATCACTGTCGATGAAGCGATTCGCAGCAATCGTTACAAAACTGTGCATCACCGGGTTTAGTGCTTTGCGGGTGATTTTTTTCCCGAGGACAGTCATCTAGGGTGGCCCTGATTCGGGCGCCGCCTTGGCGGGTTTCCGGTCGCTGAATATGGGAAAACGGGGATGAATATGGCTCAGCCAAATGTAGTGCGTGAACCGTCCATGGAAGAGATCCTGGCGTCGATCCGCCGGATTATCGAAAGCAACGAGCCTGGCAGCGTCAAGCCGATGCCGTCGACCCATTTTGCCGCCGATCGCGATGACGATATTCAGCTGACTGTCGATGAGGAGTTTGCCGCTGCCGATCGAGCCCGCGCCGCCGGCCAGGATCCGCGTTTCGTTGCCGCAAACTCGCAAGTACCGGTTGCCGAGCCGGAAAGCGCGAACCGTGGTCTGTCTCTGGCCGATGTCGCCGCGCGCGTTCGCGCCGCTTCCGAACGGAACGCCGCCTTGCTGAGTGCCGGGCGCGAACTGCCGCAACCGCGTGAGCTGCCACCGGCCATGGCTGCACGCCTTGCTGAAGCCCGGGTCGAGCCAGTCGTCGATTATCCGCTGCGGAATATGATTGCCGATGTGGCCCAGCCTGCTGCCGAAGCGCAGCCGATGGCCGAGATCGAACCCGAAATTGCAGAGATGATGCTGCGGGAAGCCGTTGCTGCCCCGCAAACGGCGGCAGCGGCACAGGTCGCGTCCCCTGTGGAAGCGCCGGTCTTTCATGCGCCGGAACCGCACCGGCCCGTCACCGAAGTGGCTGAGGCCGTTCTCGAACAACCCGAGGCTTCCCTCGCTTCCATTCAGCCCGTATCCTCGTCGCCGCTGATGTCGGAAGTCGCCGGCGCGCAGGTCTCCCGCTCGTTCGAGGAATTGGCGGCTATCGTCGATGGCGGCCCACGCCGCTCGCTCGATGAGCTGGCGCAGGAAATGTTGCGCCCGATGCTGCAGGAGTGGCTCGACGATAACTTGCCGACCCTGGTCGAGCGCCTCGTGCGTGAAGAAATCGAACGAGTGGCCCGCGGCCCGCGCCGCTGACAAGCCTCGAGCTTCGGGTAACCGATCCGCCGCTCCGGGCTCCGGGGCGGCTTTTTTATTGACTTGCCCACAGCCATCCTATTTACAACCCGCATCACCCAGTCCTCTAGATCCGGTCAAAAAATGCTCGACAAAACCTATGATTCCGCCGCGGTCGAACCGAAGATCGCCCAAAAATGGGATGAAGCCGACGCTTTTCGCGCCGGTGTAAACGCCAAGCCGGGCGCTGAAACCTTCACCATCGTCATTCCGCCGCCGAACGTGACCGGTTCGCTGCACATGGGCCATGCGCTGAACAACACGCTGCAGGACATCATGGTGCGGTTCGAGCGCATGCGCGGCAAGGACGTTCTCTGGCAGCCGGGCATGGACCATGCCGGTATCGCCACGCAGATGGTTGTCGAGCGCCGGCTCGCCGAACGCCAGCAGCCGGATCGTCGCACGATGGGCCGCGAAGCCTTCATCGAGAAGATCTGGGAATGGAAGGCTGAATCGGGCGGTTTGATCTTCAACCAGCTGAAGCGCCTCGGCGCGTCCTGCGATTGGTCGCGCGAGCGCTTCACCATGGATGAGGGCCTGTCCAAGGCCGTCCTCGAAGTCTTCGTTACGCTCTACAAGGAAGGCCTGATCTACAAGGACAAGCGCCTTGTCAATTGGGACCCGAAGCTGCTGACGGCAATCTCTGATATGGAAGTCGAACAGCACGAGCTGAAGGGCAATCTCTGGCATCTGCGCTATCCGCTGGAGCCGGGCGTTACCTATGAATATCCGATCGCCTTCGATGAGGAAGGCAAGCCGACTGAGTTCGAGACGCGTGATTACATCGTCGTTGCGACGACGCGCCCGGAAACGATGCTCGGCGATACCGGCATTGCGGTAAATCCGGAAGACGAGCGTTATCGCGGCATCGTCGGCAAGCATGTTATTCTGCCGATCGTTGGTCGCAGGATTCCGATCGTCGCCGATTCCTATGCCGATCCGACCGCCGGCACCGGCGCGGTGAAGATCACCCCCGCACATGACTTCAACGACTTCGAGGTCGGCAAGCGGGCAGGGCTGCGCTCGATCAATGTGATGAACATTGATGCCTCCATCACCATCAAGGAAAACGAGGATTTTCTCGAGGGCCTCGATAATCCCGCGGCGCTGCATGGCGCTTGGGACGAGCTGGAGGGCAGGGATCGCTTCGAGGCACGCAAGATCATCGTCCGAATCTTCGAAGAGGCGGGTCTGCTCGACAAGATCGAGCCGCATACGCATGCCGTTCCGCACGGCGACCGCGGCGGCGTGCCGATCGAGCCGCGCCTGACCGAGCAGTGGTTTGTCGATAACAAGACGCTGGGGCAGCCTGCGCTGGAATCCGTCCGCGAAGGAAGAACCAAGTTCGTTCCCAGGAACTGGGAAAACACCTATTTCAACTGGCTTGAGAATATCGAACCGTGGTGCATTTCCCGCCAGCTTTGGTGGGGCCATCAGATTCCGGCATGGTACGGACCGGATGGTCAGGTCTTCGTCGAGAAGACTGAAGAAGAGGCACTGCAGGCCGCGATCCAGCATTACCTCTCGCATGAAGGCCCGATGAAGGCCTATGTCGAGGACCTGCTGGAGAACTTCAAGCCGGGGGAAATCCTGACGCGCGATGAAGACGTGCTCGACACCTGGTTCTCATCAGCGCTCTGGCCGTTCTCGACCCTCGGCTGGCCGGATGAGACGCCGGAACTGGCACGTTATTATCCAACGAACGTCCTCGTTACGGGCTTCGATATCATTCCGTTCTGGGTCGTTCGCATGATGCAGATGGGTCTGCATTTCATGAAGGATGAGAACGGCAATCCAGTCGAGCCCTTCAGCACCGTCTATATTCACGCCCTGGTGCGCGACAAGAACGGGCAGAAGATGTCGAAGTCCAAGGGCAACGTCATCGACCCGCTTGAACTGATCGACCAGTACGGTGCCGATTCGCTGCGTTTCACGCTGGCGATCATGGCGGCGCAGGGCCGCGACGTGAAGCTCGATCCGGCCCGCATCGCCGGCTACCGCAACTTCGGCACCAAGCTGTGGAACGCCACGCGCTTCGCCGAGATGAACGGTGCCAAGAGCGATCCGCATTTCGTGCCGGAAGCTGCCGAACTCACCGTCAACCGCTGGATCCTTACCGAACTGGCGCGGGCGGAGCGCGATGTGACCGAAGCGCTCGAAAGCTTCCGCTTCAACGATGCGGCAGGCGCGCTTTATCGCTTCATCTGGAATCAGTTCTGCGACTGGTATCTGGAACTCCTGAAGCCGATCTTCGGCGGCGAGGATGAAAATGCGAAGGCCGAATCTCAAGCCTGCGCGGCCTACGTCCTCGAGGAGACCTACAAGCTGCTGCATCCGTTCATGCCCTTCATGACTGAAGAGCTTTGGGCGCATACGGCGGGCGAGGGCAAGGAACGCGATGGCCTGATCTGCCATGCGGATTGGCCTGCACCGTCCTACGCAGACAATGTCGCGGCCGACGAGATCAACTGGCTGATCGACCTCGTTTCTGGCATCCGCTCGGTTCGTTCCGAAATGAACGTTCCGCCGTCGGCGACTGCGCCGCTTGTTGTCGTCGATGCCAACAGCCTGACGCGGGAGCGCCTGTTCCGTCACGACGCCGCTATCAAGCGGCTCGCGCGCGTCGAAACAATCTCGCTGGCCGACACGGCGCCAAAGGGTGCTGCGCAGATTGTTGTCGGCGAGGCGACCGTTTGCCTTCCGCTTGGCAACCTTATCGATCTGTCGGCCGAAAAGGCCCGTCTGGAAAAGGCGATCGGCAAGAACGATCAGGAAATCGCCCGCATCGTCGGCAAGCTTTCCAATGAGAAGTTCGTGGCGAACGCCAATCCGGACGTCGTTGCCGCCGAACGCGAACGTCTCGGCGAGCTTGAGGGGCAGCAGGCAAGCTTGAAGGTGGCCCTGGCTCAAGTCAGCGAAGCTGGCTGATAGCGAAAGTCCAACAAGTCGAAATGGTTAGAGGGGCATGTGGCGAAAGCTGCATGCCCTTTTTTTTAACTGATCGATTCGGGACAGCTTTGCGTCGCTGCGGAATCTGCCGCCACCAGCTTCGCACAGGTGAAATGGATTACCCCTAAAATTGGTAGGCAATTTCGAAAAGCAAGACTGTTGTCAGATTGTAACAGGAATGTTGCAGTGAAGAATGAGAATCTACGCAGGGGTAAAAATGTTATTCAAAAAGCAAAATCTGACTAATTTTTTAGGCGCTTTGAAGCGGCGTTCACTTTCTTACGTAAGTCAATCGCTCTCTTCCCAGGCTGTTGCTCATCCTGGTCGCATTGCCAATTCATTCGATCGTCGCAACAATCGAATAAATGAATGCACCAGTGGGGGAGACACAATGGCATTTTCTCTTGCGTTGAGGGGCGCAGCCGCTCTTGTCATCGGCTCGTCTTTCGCCAGCGCAGCTTTTGCGGGCGGTCTGGATCGCGGCGGTTACGATATCGATCTGCTGTTCGATAAGGGACGTTATGTTTTCGAGTCCGGCGTCACCTACGTGATGCCCGGTCGTAAAGTGAAGAACGCCAAGGACACCTATCCGGCAGACGGCAATCTCAACAATCGTAGCAGCTCGGTCGACGCGTCGGCGAATTATGCAATACCTTATGGCGCCTTCAAGATCGGCATTACCGACGATCTCGACTGCATGGCCGACTATTCGCAGCCATTCGGCGGTCACCTCAACGAGGGTCAGAATTGGGCCGGCGCCAACAATGAAATCGAGACCAAGTGCGCACGAACAATTATTCGGCTACCTGCTCTTACAAGTTCGATATGGGGCCGGGACAGTTCCGTGTCATCGGCGGCGGCTTCTATCAGGAAGTCAGTGGCTACAAGTCGCGCCTGGTCTATGAGACGGTCGGCCCGGCTGCCGCGATTTATAACGGCGTCGGCTCGCTTGATGTCGACGGTCACGGCTGGGGCTGGCGCGCTGGTCTTGCCTATGAAATTCCGGAATATGCCTTCCGCACCAGCCTCGTCTACAATAGCCGGGTCAGGTACGACAACCTCAAGGGCACGGTCGATCTGACTGAAGTGCCGCCTCCGGTCGTTCCCGGTGGTTTCGGTGGCAAGGTGACCTCAGTCTTTGGATCGGCTGATGCGCCCGACTCGCTGGAGTGGAAGGTTCAGACCGGTATTGCACCCGATTGGCTCGCTTTCGGCTCGGTCAAGTGGACAAACTGGAGCATCCTGCAAAGCATTTCGCTCTGCCCGACGGCCAACAGCAGCATCGCCTGCAACAAGCGGACACAGCTGACGTCGCTCGATCTTCTCTATCAGGACGGCTGGACGATCACGGGCGGCATCGGGCACAAGTTCGATGACAAGTGGAGCGGTGCGGTCAGCCTGACATGGGATCGCGGCACGAGCAACGGTTACGGCATGAACTCCGATACCTGGACACTTGGCGCCGGCGTTGCCTACAAGGCCACCGAGCATGTCCAGTTCAATTTCGGTGGTGCGCTTGGCTTGATGACATCAGGCAAATCCGGCCCGGTCACCCGCGGCGGTGTCGTCTACGGCAACGACGTCTCGTATAGCTTCGGCAACGACTTGGTCGCAGCTCTTCAGACTTCGGTGAAGGTCAGCTTCTAAGGATATCCCCTTGTATTAAAGCAGGTTTATCGCCTGCTTCCTATGATCGCCATCGACGCTGCGAGTTCTTTCAGAGCTCGCAGCGTTTCCTTGTCGGCCATTGCTCGCGATGAGGCGGAAAACGGCCTTCTTGCGCGGTTTATGGTTAAGGAAATCTCTGCGCCGATAAATTTTTTGTGACGAATTAGCAACACTCTATTTCAACGTATTGCAAGCCCGTGATCGGATTACAATTTGTCCATTTCCCGCCACAAATGGGGAGCAGCGATTACACGGGCACAGGGGCAAGCCTTGTAGAAAGTGCGTAAGCGGTCGATGGGTGAACTTCCACTTTGGCATAAGCAACAATCCGGGATCGGAGCAGTCATGCTTCCGACGCAGCGGAAAAGTCTTTGTATGCCAAGGAAACTCGTCGACCTGACCATGTTCGATCTCGCTCATTGGAATTCGAATGAGAGCGCCGCTTCGGCGGTGAGATACGATAACGGCCACGCAAATGCTGGTTTGGACATAATTGCAAGCTATGCTCGCAATTGTGGCAAACAGCTTCGGTTGAATGCCACGGGAGCCATCCTTTCGAAGGATGATCCAGTCTCGTGCGCCATCAGGGAAAACATTCGTGAATCTGGCGGCGCGTGTACAAACGCGGTGGCAGACCCGAATGGAGCGAAAGAAATCGACTGTTATGTTTAAGTCCGAGTTCATATCAGCGAGAGTCATGATGCTCAGCCTGTCCCTTGCCATGGCAGTGGTGCTGGCAGGTCAAGCCCGGGCATTCGATATCAATGCCGGTGTTTCCAAGGAATCGGGTCCATTCGACCTCTTCAAATTCGGTTTCAAGGCCTACAAGAACGGGCAGAAGGAAGAGGCGGTCGAGGCCTATCGCTACGCCGCCGAAAAGGGCCATACGGGCTCACGCTGGGCTCTTGCCAACATGTATGCCGATGGCGACGGCGTCACGCAGAATGATTTCGAAGCCTTCAAGATTTACAGCGAGATCGCGCAGCAGGGCGTGGAGCCGGGCTCTGAGGATACCGGCTTCTTCATCAATGCGCTGCTTGCGCTCGCCGGCTACTACAAGACCGGCATCGCCAACAGCCCGGTGAAAGTCGATCTCAGCCAGGCCCGCCAGCTCTATTTTCAGGTTGCATCCACCTTCGGTGTCCCAGAGGCTCAGTTCCAGCTTGCGCAAATGATGCTGTCAGGCGAGGGCGGCGCCCCCAATGTGCAGCAGGCGAAGAAGTGGCTGAACCAGGCGCGCAAGAGCGGTCACCCCGGCGCCATGGCCGTGTTCGGCAATCTTCTCTTCCAGGAAGGGCAATCGATTCGCGGATTGGCCTTCATGACGGCCGCGCTCGACAAGTGTAAGCCGAAGGATTGCGGCTGGATGGAAGACATTCAGGAGCAGGCCTTCTCCGTCGCCAATGAGAACGATCGTCGTGTCGCGGTCTCGATGGCGCACCAGCTTGACGTTGCAGGCTCCGACTGAATTGACAAACGGCCAGCATGGCTCAGCGGCTGCAAACCGCGTCTAGCTGGAGCCTGTCAAATTTGACGCTTAGTTACCGAAATCCAGATGTGCAATGACGGGCACATGGTCCGAGGGTTTTTCCCAGGCGCGCACATGCTTTTCGATGGCCGTTGCGGTTAGGCGGTCGGCCGCTTCCGGCGACAGCATCAGGTGATCGATGCGAATGCCGTTGTTCTTCGGCCATGCGCCGGCCTGATAATCCCAGAATGTATAGAGCTTGATCGCATCCGTCGTCGCCCGCACTGCATCGGTAAAGCCGAGATGCTCGAGCTGACGGAAAGCCTGACGTGTCTGCGGCAGGAACAGCGCGTCGTTTTCCCAAACCTTCGGGTCGAAGCAATCATGCGGCTCAGGGATGACATTGTAATCGCCGGCGAGCACAAGAGGTTCCTCCAATGCGAGGCGATCCAATGCGAATTTCCGCAGTCGCTCCATCCAGGCCAGCTTGTAGGGGTATTTTTCCGTATCGACCGGATTGCCGTTCGGCAGATAAAGGCAGCAGATGCGCAGTGCGCCATGCCCTTCGATCGAAAACACCGCTTCGATGAAGCGAGATTGTTCGTCGCTATCATCGCCCGGCAGACCGCGCGTTACCTCATCGGGTTTGGTCTTGGAGAGAATCGCAACGCCGTTGAAACCCTTTTGCCCGTGCGTCTCGACATGATAGCCGAGCGCTTCGATCTCCAGCCGCGGAAAGCCTTCGTCGACCGTCTTGATCTCCTGAAGGCAAACGATGTCCGGGCTCGAATCCTTCAGCCATTGGCAGAGGTTTTCGATACGCGCTTTGACACCGTTGATGTTCCAGGTGGCGATTTTCATGGGCGGCTCATCCTTTGCTTCGCCCCGTTGTATCCGCAGAGTATCAACTTGACTACAGCCCATATGAGAACCGGCCCGGAGCAAGCGCCCCGAGCCGGTGATCAAACTGTGGAAAAAGGGCAGGGATCAGATGGCGAAACTCGTGCCGCAGCCGCAACTTGCGACGGCATTCGGATTCTTGATCTGAAAGGACTGGCCGAGAAGGTTGTCGACGAAGTCGATCTCGGATCCGGCCATGTAAACCAGAGAGAGCTGGTCGATCAGAACGGTCGCGTTGCCCTTTTCGACAATTACGTCGTCGACTTCCGGTCCTTCGACGAGGTCGAATTTATAGGAAAATCCGGAACAGCCGCCGCCTTCGACAGCAACCCGAAGGGCGCGCTTTCCGGTCTCCGCGCCGACGATGGCAGCGATTCGCTTTGCAGCGGCATCGGATAGGGTAACATTTACCTCAGTCATATTTTCCTCCTGCCGGGGTCAAGATCCGGAGAGAACCAATGGCCGTCGAGCTTTCAAACGGCTGATATCGATAGCCTTTAACATGAAAGCCAGGCCGGTGACAGCTTTGGTTTGGTTGTTGAGCCCCACACCATTTTGCTGTTTTCTTGTCCATAGGTATGAAGGCCGCAGAGCGGCGTCAATGGCTGGGATGTTCGAGATTGGGGTGCATGTCCGGATTGCCGGCAGCCCCAGGGATCGATTGCAATGGAATGGCCGCCGCGCCGATGAGGTGTGGGAGCCGAATGCCGGAATGGATTGAAAATGACGATTGATACGCATGCATTGGGTTTCGGATATGGTGACAAGGCTGTTTATGCAACGGACCCCTGGGCGTCGCGCGGCCGGCTCTACGAAGAGGGCGGCAGTCCGACGCGCTCCGAATTCCAGCGCGATCGCGACCGCATCGTCCATGCGACCGCTTTCCGGCGGTTGAAGCATAAGACGCAGGTGTTCATCGCTCAGGACGGGGACCATTACCGCACCCGCCTGACACATACGATCGAAGTGGCACAGATTGCCCGAGCCTTGGCGCGTGCCCTGAAGCTGGACGAGGATCTGGCGGAAGGTGTGGCGCTGGTCCACGATTTCGGCCACACGCCCTTCGGCCACACGGGCGAGGATGCGTTGCACGAGATGCTGCAGCCCTATGGTGGCTTCGATCACAATGCCCAATCCCTGCGCATCGTAACCAAGCTCGAGCGTCGCTATGCCGACTTCGACGGGCTCAATCTGACCTGGGAGACGCTTGAAGGCCTGGTCAAGCACAATGGCCCGTTGATGACGCCTGATGGCAAGGGCATCCGTGGACCAGTGCCACAGCCTATTCTCGATTACTGCGAAATCCACGATCTGGAAATCGCCTCCTATGCCAGCCTCGAAGCGCAGGTTGCGGCGATCGCCGATGACATCGCCTACAATACGCATGATATCGATGATGGCTTGCGGTCCGGCTACCTCACCTTCGACATGCTGGAAGAGGTGCCGTTTCTCTCTGGATTGATGGCGGAAGTGAGGGAACGCTACCCGCATCTGGAGGCGAGCCGTTTCACTCATGAAATCATGCGCCGGCAGATCACCCGCATGGTCGAGGACGTCATCGCCGTTTCGCAGCAGGCACTTGCCGAAATCAAGCCGGGGAACGTCGCCGACATCCGCGCCGCCGGGCGCGTCACCGCGACCTTCTCGCCCGCGATGGCCGAAACCGACAAGCAGATCAAACAGATGTTGTTCAAGCGCATCTATCGCCACCCTGACATCATGCGCATCCGCGCCGGTGCCGCGCAGATCGTCACGGATCTGTTCCATGCCTATATGGACAATCCCAAGGAGATGCAGAGCCACTACTGGGTCGACCATATCGCCGGGCTTGCCGTTGCGGCCAAGGCACGGCATGTGGGCGATTATCTGGCCGGCATGACCGACACCTACGCAATCAGCGCTCACAAGCGGCTGTTTGACCAGACTCCCGATTTGCGGTAGGCAGCGCGGCGTTGGGCCGACACCGGCCCGCCCAAGCTATGCGTGGATCAGAAGATGAACCTTTTCACCGATTTCGAAGTAAGAATTAAGAGCGCTCTCGAACAAATTGATATTGTAAGAGAAAAGCGATCGGAACTTGATTTCGGGCGCGTTGGCGTGGAGCCACCGCGAGATGCCAGTCACGGCGATGTCGCCACAAATGCGGCCATGGTTCTGTCCAAGCCGCTTGGAATGAACCCGCGTGCGCTTGCCGAAATTATCGTCGCCAAGCTGAAGGAGGACGCCGACGTCGCTGAGATTTCGGTCGCCGGTCCAGGCTTCATCAATATCCGCCTTGCGGTCGGCTACTGGCAGCGGCTGCTGTCGACGATGATCTCCGAGGGTGAGAAATTCGGACGCTCGGCGCTGGGTGACGGCCAGAAGGTCAACGTCGAATATGTCTCGGCCAACCCGACCGGCCCGATGCATGTCGGCCATTGCCGCGGCGCGGTCGTCGGCGATGCGCTTGCAAACCTGCTTGCCTTTGCCGGCTATGCGGTCACCAAGGAATATTACATCAACGACGCCGGCTCGCAGATCGACGTGCTGGCGCGATCGGTCTTCATTCGCTACCGCGAAGCGCTCGGCGAGCAGGTGGGTGAAATTCCGGCGGGCCTCTATCCCGGTGACTATCTGGTTCCGGTTGGAGAGGCGCTTGCCAAGGAATTCGGCACCAAGCTGCGCGGCATGCCGGAGGATCAATGGCTCCCGATCATCAAGGAACGGGCGATCGACGCGATGATGGCGATGATCCGCGAGGATCTGGAAGCCTTGAACGTCCATCACGACGTCTTCTTCTCTGAACGCACGCTGCACGCCAATGGCGCAGCCCTGATTCGGACTGCGATCAACGACCTGACCTTCAAAGGGTATGTCTATAAGGGCGCGTTGCCGCCGCCGAAGGGGCAGCTGCCGGAGGATTGGGAAGATCGCGAACAGACGCTTTTCCGCTCGACCGAGGTCGGCGACGATATCGATCGTCCGCTGATCAAGTCGGACGGCTCCTACACCTATTTCGCCGCCGACGTCGCCTACTTCAAGAACAAGTTCGACCGTGGCTTCAACGAGATGATCTATATTCTCGGTGCGGACCATGGCGGTTACGTCAAGCGGCTTGAGGCCGTGGCGCGCGGCGTATCGGACGGTGAGGCAAAGCTGACCGTACTGCTCTGCCAGCTCGTCAAGCTCTTCCGTGATGGCGAACCCGTAAAGATGTCCAAGCGCTCGGGCGACTTCGTCACCCTGCGTGAAGTTGTCGATGAAGTCGGGCGCGATTCGGTTCGCTTCATGATGCTGTATCGGAAGAGTTCCGAACCGTTGGATTTCGATTTTGCCAAGGTGACCGAGCAGTCCAAGGATAATCCGGTCTTTTACGTGCAGTATGCACATGCGCGCTGCATGTCGGTTTTCCGTCAGGCCAAGGAAGCGTTCCCGGATCTCGATATCGCCTCGCTCGATCTGGCTAAGGCAGTCATCGGTACGATCTCTGACCCGGCCGAGCTGCAACTGATCGCCAAGGTTGCTGAATTCCCGCGAATCATCGAAGCTGCGGCGCAGTCGCAGGAGCCGCATCGCATCGCGTTTTACCTCTATGATCTAGCAAGTTCCTTCCATGGACACTGGAACAAGGGTAAAGATTTACCTGAATTACGATTTGTTAACGATAAGAACCGAGAATTGAGCATTGCCAGACTTGGGCTGGTGTACGCTGTCGCGTCGGTTTTGAAGTCGGGTCTCGGTATAACCGGGACCGCAGCACCGGATGAAATGCGATAGACGTCACCATTTACCCACATTGCACTGGCATTTAACTGTAGCGTTTGCGAGTGGAACGGGTGATGGCAGAAAAACAGTTGGCGTATCGCGCAGGCGGAAACGACGGGTTCTTTGCGGAGGATGATCCGCTTGCGGAACTGGCCCGCATCGTAGGTTTCGAGCCGCGCCCCGCTGCTCAGGCGGCTCCTGCCTCTCAGCGTCAGGAGCCTGCCTTCAATCTCGAAGACGAGCTTCTTCGCGAATTCGAGCGTTACGATACGCCTCGCATGAATCCTGCAAATGACACCTCGGCTCCATCAGCCCAGGTTGCTCCGGTCGATCCGGCCCCGAGGCCGGTCGAGACGGTACGGGCTGAGCCTACTTTCGAGCAGGCGCCGCAGCCAGTCGTCCCGGCCAAGCCGATCACGGGCGCTCGCGATCTGATCGACGAACTTGAGATGTCGATCGCTCCGGCGTTGCAGCAGGTGTCCCAGTTGGCTCCGAAGTCTGCGCCGATCCAGCCGCCGGCACCTCCGGTCACCAAGACGCCTCAGTCCGCAGCCGCTACGGTTCGGTTGCCGCTCGCCAACTTCACGCTGGCATCTGCACAAGCGCCGCGCGAGCAGTCAGCGCCAGCCACGGTTTCTCCGGTTGCTCCGCTGCCGAGCGCTCCTGTCGAAGCAATGCTCGACGAGATGGCAATCGATTTCGGCGCGCCCGAAGTCGCCGAACCTGCTTACCAGCCGCAGGCGGCAATCGCGCCTCAACCTGCTCCCATGGTTACCCGTGCACCGGAGCCGCAGAAGCCCGCGCCTATGGATGCCGCAGCTCTGTCGGCTGAGATCGACGCTTTGCTGGCCGATGTTGATCGCTATCCGGTTCCAAGCAAGTCGAATGCGACCGTTGCCAAGACTGAGCCTGCTTTCGGTGATTTCGGCGTAACCGCCACCGAATATCCGGCCATGCCGGTAGCGGCTGCGCCGCGCCATGAAGAGTCAAAGCCGATCACCTTCGGCGCCGAAGATCCGTTCGTGGATCAGGATTTCGAGTTCGATCTCGCCGATATCGAAATGGAACTCGCCGAACTTGATTTCGCCGAAGCTGAGAAACAAGCTGCCCGGCAACCGGCTCCGGCTGCTCCGTTTGTCGAGCCGCTGACTTCCCGTGCCGTACAGACACCTTCGGCTCCTGCAGTCGCAGCAGTTGCGCCGCAGCCCATTCCGGCAGCGCCTGTCGCTGCGCCGGTATTGCATCACGCCGCGCCTGCCTTCGAAGCCGACCAGGCTCTGCCGTTCGATCCGACAGAGATTTCGGAGACGGAAGAGCGTGTCGAAACTTTCGAGGGTTCGCACGTTCCTCATCTGCCGGCTATCGAGCCTGAAGAACCGATCGTCGTTCCGCCCGAATATGATTTCGATATTGATTCGGAGATGGCGAGCCTTCTTGGCACACCTGCGAAGGAAACTGCGCCCGAGCCATTCAAGCCTGCCGCCGCTGCAGCTTTGGGTGCCGGCGTCGCGGCTGCTGCTTCCTGGTCGAAAAACACGGCCGCCCAGCCCGCGGCTGCGGTTGCCAAGCAGCCGATGGAAGAGTTCGATGAATTCGAACGTGCGCTGGAAGAAGATTTCCGCCGCAGCTATCGCGAAGCGTCCACCCCGGTCGAGAACGTCGCCCGGATGACGCTGAACCCGGCAGCCGGCAATCGCCGCCCGACTCGCTCCGTGCGTGGTATCGTGACGGCAGCCGCCGTTATCGTCGCGCTCGGTGCAGGCGGCTACGGCGCCTACAGCTGGGTTCGCCACGGCGCGCCGATCTCTAATTTCTCCGGCGAACCGCGCGTCATCACTGCCGATGCCGATCCGGTGAAGGTGGCTCCGGAAAATCCGGGCGGCACCGTTGTCCCGAATCAAGACAAGGCCGTTTATGACCGTGTGGCTGGCGACAGCACCGCAGCGCCGAAGCAGAAGGAGCTGGTCTCCTCCAACGAGCGGCCCGTCGACGTCGTTCAAAAGACGCTGATCCCCGAATCGATCTCCCCGGATGACGGTAGCGGCGATCAGGTAACGCCGACCGCAGTTGGTGACACCTCGGATCCGCGTCTGCTGCCGAACCAGAATGGCGGCAATGCCAATGTTGCGGCCAATGGCGACGATCAGGTTCCTGCCGTGTCGCCGCGCAAGGTGCGTACGATGATCGTGAAGCCGGATGGTTCGCTGGTGCCGCGTGACGAGCCTGCGCTCGCTCCGGCAACGACAGCCAAGACGGCGCCTGCCGCAACGAAAAACCAGGTCGCTTCGACCGGTTCGCGCCCGGCGGCAGCAAACACCCAACCCGCAGCGCAGCCTGACAACGGCGACGCAGCGAGCGCCGAAAGCACGCCGATCCGTGTCGTCAAGACCAATCCGGTTCCGACGACCCGTCCCGAGGCCGCCAAGGCGAACACCGCTGCTCCTGCACCGGATGCCCAGCCCAAGCCTCAGCCGCCGAAGCAGGTTGCGGCGGCAGCTCCGGTTGCGACTGCGGCGGCTGGCAGCGGCGTTTACGGCGTACAGATCGCCTCCTTGCCGACCGAAGCCGATGCGCAGAAGTCGCAGGCAAACCTCAAGGTCAAGTTTGCCAACATCATCGGCAAGCACCCGCTTGAGATCCGCAAGGCCGATATCGCCGGCAAGGGCACCTACTACCGTGTCCGCGTCGTCGCCGGCACGAAGGATGAGGCCGCAGCCATTTGCGAGCGTTACCGCGCCGCCGGCGGCACCTGCCTGATCTCGAAATAAAGAGCTGAGCTGCCAGCAGCAGCTCGATTCGAATGGAACAATCCGCCCGCAGAGATCAGACTGCGGGCGGATTTGCTTTTGGCGGATTTTTGCCCGCATGGTCGGGCGTGGAATGCCCGGTAGAGAGGTCGGACATGCATCTATCGACCCAGCGCACGATCCTTAGACTTTTCGTGGCCGACGACGCGCCGGATATCTTTGCCTCCATATCTCCGGCGATCACGCGCTTCATGGCCTGGGAGCCGCCAGCAACGTCGGCGGATTTCGAAGAAGTCTGGCGCCTATGGCTTGCTGCGGCGGAGGATGGAACGGAGTTTCATTTCGTCGCACGTTCTCGCGACGACAACCGCTTCCTTGGTATCGTCGGTGTTCATGCGGCTCGTTCCGGCACGCCTGAACTCGGGGTTTGGCTCCGCGGCGATATGCATGGAAAAGGCCTTGGCCGCGAACTGATCGGGGCCGTGATCCGATGGGCGAGCGGATCGTTACCAGTCCGGCACTTCGAGTATCCGGTCGCGGAGGAGAATACTGCCAGCAGACGCATCGCTGAGACTTATGGCGGCGAGGTGAGGGAGCGTCGAAGCAATCCGAAATATCGTTCTGTCGTTTATCATCTCCCGCTGCAGCGGATATAAACACAGAGCTCGGGAGGTTTGCGGCTTTGAACTCCGCAATCTCGGGTCGATCGCGCCGTTCTTGTGTATCTCGCCTTGACGTCACTCGCGTTTCGCGGCGCCAGCCTCTATGATTCGGATATGACCGAATCGAAATCCATGATCCTTGGCTGCAGCGGCCATGCTATCACGCCCGAAGAACGCTCCTTCTATCAGGGAGAGCAGCCTTGGGGCTTTATCCTGTTTGGACGCAACATTTCCGAGCCGGCGCAGATCGCCGATCTCGTTGCGTCCTTGCGTGACAGCGTGGGGCGCGATGCTCCTGTCTTCATCGATCAGGAAGGCGGCAGGGTACAGCGAATCCGCCCGCCTATCATGCAGCATTATCCTTCCGGGCAGGCTTTGGGCGATATCTATCGCCAGGATCGTGAGCGCGGTCTGCGTGCCGCGTGGCTGATGTCCCGGCTTCATGCCTTCGATTTGCTGAAGTTCGGTATCAATGTCGATTGCCTGCCGGTGCTGGACGTTCCGGTGGAGGGATCGAGCAACGTCATCGGCAATCGTGCTTACGGGTCGGATCCAGTAACGGTAACGGAAATGGGACGTGCTGCGGCGGAAGGTTTGAAGGCCGGCGGTGTGCTGCCCGTGATGAAGCACATGCCTGGTCACGGCCGTGGATTTGCCGATTCGCATCACGAGCTGCCCGTCGTCTCCGCACCGCGTGCGGAACTTGAGGCCCATGATTTCCCGCCCTTCGTCGCATTGAAGGATGAGTTGATGGCAATGACCTGCCATGTCGTTTTCACGGACGTCGATCCGAACAATCCGGCCACGACATCGCGCAAGGTGGTCGAGGAGATCATCCGCGGCTATATCGGCTTCCAAGGGCTGCTCCTATCCGACGATACCTCGATGAATGCATTGAAGGGCACGATCGGCGAACGCGCAGCGAATATTATTGCAGGCGGCTGCGATATCGTGCTGCATTGCAACGGTGTCATGGACGAGATGCGGCAGGTGGTTGGCAATGTTCCCGCGCTTGCGGGAGCATCGCTGGCACGTGCAAAGGCTGTCGAAGCGGCGTTCGGAAAGAATGACGGTTCCGACGAAGCCGCGCTTCGCGCCGAATTCGATGCGATGTTTGCGGTGGCATAGAACCGGACTCCGAGGAGCTGACGGGTGAACAAGGTAAGCGGCACGGAAAAGCCACAGCAGGCGGCGACACCGATGGACAAGATCTGGCAAGATGGCGAGACGCAGCGCGGCTCGCACGAGCCGGCTCTGGTCATCGATATCGCCGGCTTTGAAGGCCCGCTCGACCTGCTCCTGCACCTGGCCCGCACCCAGAAAGTCGATCTATCCAGAATATCGGTGTTGGCGCTTGCAGAGCAGTATCTCTTGTTCGTCGATCGAGCCCGGCGCATTCGCATCGAACTTGCGGCCGACTATCTCGTGATGGCTGCCTGGCTTGCCTATCTTAAATCCAAGCTGCTCATCCCGCAGCAGAGCAAGGAAGACGGTCCGACAGGCGAGGAGATGGCGGCGACGCTCGCCTTCCGCCTGAAGCGTCTCGAAGCCATGCGCGATGCGGCAACGAATCTCGTCAACCGCAATCGTATCGGCCGCGATATCTTTGTTCGCGGTGCGCCCGAGCATATTCCGGATCGGCGCCAGTCCGCCTTCGATGCCAGCCTCTACGATCTGCTGACCGCCTATGCCGGCTTGCGGCAGCGACAGGCGATCACGCAGGTGACGATCGAGAAGCGCCGGGTCTGGTCGCTTGCGGATGCCCGCGTCATCTTGGACCGCATGATCGGCGAGATCACCGATTGGACAGCCTTGGAACACTATTTGCTGCGCTACATGACAAGCGCTAATGACCGTGTGACGGCCATCGCCAGCGCTTTCGCGGCGTCGCTCGAGCTCGTGCGGGAAGGGCAGATGGAAATTCGCCAGGATGGCGCGTTTCAGCCGCTTTACATGCGGCGTGGGCCGAAGCATTCCTCGCTTGAAGCTGCGGAATAGGGCAGGGATGCGAACGTGACCGAGCCGCACGACGATCAGCTGGATAATGAACCTGAAACTTTGACGCCGGGGGCTGACGATCGTCGCTCCACCGAGGCCGAGCGTATCGCCGAAGCGCTGGTTTTCGCTTCCGCGCAGCCTGTTTCGGAGGCATTTATCGCCGACCGCGTCGCGAAAGATGTCGACGTCGCCGCCGTCATGCGGAAACTCAAGGCCGATTATGCCATGCGCGGCGTCAATCTCGTGCAGATCGACGGTGCCTGGGCCTTTCGCACCGCAGCCGATCTCTCATTTGTGATCCGGCGTGATGAGAGCGAGGTGCGCAAGCTTTCCCGTGCCGCGCTGGAGGTGCTGGCTATCATCGCCTATCACCAGCCGGTGACGCGCGCCGAAATCGAGGACATCCGCGGCGTGCAGACATCCAAAGGCACGCTCGATGTGCTGATGGAATCCGGCTGGGTCCGCTTTCGCGGTCGCCGCCGCACCCCCGGTCGGCCGGTCACGCTCGGAACAACCCGCGATTTCCTTGATCATTTCGGTCTGGAGGAACTGCGCGACCTGCCCGGTATCGAGGAATTGAAGGGTGCAGGGCTTCTATCCGGCCGTATTCCAGCCAATTTCAATATTCCGTCGCCTCTCATGAGTGACGAGCTGACGGAAGACGAGGATCCGATTACGCAGATGGATCTGGAAGAGCTGGGCCTGCTTTCGCCCACCGGCGGCTCTTCGGACGATTGAGCCTTTTCGGCAGTATCGCCTCTCTTAATATTAGTCTTTTCTTTCAAAATCTGGCAACAGGTCTCTGTTTTGCCATCAGTAGATGCGATTATGCCCCCATCCTCCTGACCCGGAGACGCTCGGTCGCCGCAACAGCATCGGCGCGAAAATCTGACAAGATTTTCGGAAAGCCTGATGCGTATAGTGAAAGAGATAGAGCGACCTTTGTGCTTCCCTGGGGAAGCACGGCGCTCTAGCGGCGTTTGTCATCCCGATATGCGTGGATGCAGTGCATTTTGTTGTTTGAAAAACATATGCAAACGTCTTACATCGTGAGGACATTGAAATCGGGAGTTATCGCAATGGGTTCTCTAAGCATATGGCACTGGCTCATCGTCCTGGCCATCGCGCTGTTGTTGTTCGGTCGTGGAAAGATCCCGGAGCTGATGGGTGACGTCGCCAAGGGCATCAAGAGCTTCAAGAAGGGTATGAGCGACGAGGATGAAACCTCGACGCAGACGACGGCATCGACGACGTCTCGCACTGTCGAGCACAAGGCTGACGAAACCAAGTAAACAGTCGGGCAAGCGGAGGCCTGACGGCTTCCCGTGCGCCTAGGAGCCTTTGCATGTTCGATATAGGCTGGTCGGAGCTGGTGGTTATTGCCGTCGTGGCCTTGGTGGTCATTGGCCCGAAGGAACTGCCGGCAACGCTGCGGACAATCGGTAAGATGACGGCGCGGGCCCGCAAGGTGGCCGGCGATTTTCGTGCCCAATTCGATGAAGCGATGCGTGAAGCGGATCTGGATGACGTACGCCAGACGATTGCCGACGCGCAGAAGCTCAATCCGGTCAATTCGCTGCGGGAGGCTATGAACCCGCTACGCGAGATGGGCAACGAGATAAAGGCCGATCTGCAACGGTCGGCGACGCCGGATAAACCTGCAGTCGCCGCTACGCCATTGCCGGAAGGGCCGGTGCCGGGCGTTTCGGCCGGCTTGCCGGAGGCGCTTGCGGCAACGTCTGCGCCAAGCAACCCAGCGCCGGTGCTTCCCCCGACACCGGTCGCCGTTGCGAACGAACCTGCTGCTGCCAAGCCTAAGAAGCCGCGTGCCAGGACAACAGCGAAGGCAGACGAAGTGGTTGCCGCAGCTGTAAAGACACCCGTTGTCACGGAAAAGCCCAAGCGCGCGCCACGTAAAGTGGCAACCGCCGATGTAGCGAAAGCGCCCGCAGCTCCCAGGAAGCGTGCTACAGCCAGCAAGACAACGCCGAAGAAGAAGGACGAGGCATGACGGGTGATATCGACGATAAGCCGCAGCCGCTTATCGAACACCTCATGGAATTGCGCACGCGGCTCATCTGGTCGCTGGTGTCGTTCTTCATTGCCTTCATCGCATGTTTCGCGGTCGCAAAGCATCTCTTCAACTATCTGGTCTATCCCTACAAATGGGCCGTCGAATGGGCGCATCTCGACCTTGCAAAGGCCGAGTTGATCTATACCGCGCCACAGGAATTCTTCTTCACCCAGGTGAAGGTCGCAATGTTCGGAGCGCTGGTGATCTCCTTTCCGATCATCGCTGCCCAGATCTACAAGTTCGTCGCGCCCGGTCTTTATAAGAACGAGCGCTCTGCATTCCTGCCTTTCCTGATCGCATCGCCGATCCTGTTTCTGATGGGTGCGGCACTCGTTTATTTCTTCTTCACCCCAATGGTGATGTGGTTCTTCCTGAAGATGCAGCAGGCCCCTGGCGATGGTCAGGTGGGTATCGCGCTGATGCCGAAGGTCTCGGAATATCTGAGCCTGATCATGACGCTGGTCTTCTCCTTCGGCCTTGTCTTCCAGCTGCCCGTCATCACCACGCTGCTCGCGCGCGTCGGCCTGCTGACGTCGACGTGGCTGGCGGAGAAGCGCAAGTTCGCGATCGTCTTCGCCTTTATCGTCGCGGCCGTGCTGACGCCGCCGGATCCGATGTCTCAGATCGGTCTTGCACTGCCGACGATCCTTCTCTACGAGATTTCAATCTACGCGGCGCGACTCGTGGAACGCCAGCGTACCCGGCAAGCGCTTGAAGAGAGTGGCGAGAGTTCCGACGTTGCAAAGACGGATTGACGTCTAGGCGAAGAAAGTCTCAGCCTCGTTTCTCAGGTATTTGCCGTTTCGACCTCCGACCGAAGTCTCGGTCGGAGCTGTAATCATGTGAAACGACCTGGAACGAAGATGCTTGATATCAGATGGATTCGTGAGAATGCCGAGGCTTTCGATGCAGCGCTTGCCAAGCGCGGTATGGAGTCTCTGTCGCAAAGCCTCATCGCGCTCGACGAGAAGCGCCGGTCCGTCGTTCAGTCCGTCCAGGATATGCAGTCCCGCCGCAACTCCGCGTCCAAGGAGATCGGCGCGGCCATGGCGCAGAAAAACAGCGAGCTTGCCGAGAAGCTGAAGGCCGAAGTCGCCGACATCAAGACTTCGTTGCCCGCCGCGGAAGAGCAGGAGCGCGTGCTGACGGCCGAGCTCAACGACGCGCTGTCACGCATCCCGAACATCCCGTTTGACGATGTGCCCGTCGGCAAGGACGAGAATGACAATGTCGTCAAGCATGCCTGGGGTGCCAAGCCGACCTGGAACCATCAGCCGAAAGAACATTTCGACATCGGCGAAGAGCTCGGCTACATGGATTTCGAGCGCGCTACGAAACTTTCCGGTTCGCGATTCACGGTGCTGACGTCGCAGTTGGCGCGTCTCGAGCGGGCGCTTGGCCAGTTCATGCTGGATCTCCATACGAGTGAGCACGGTTATACCGAAGTGAGCGCGCCGTTGCTGGTGCGTGACGAGGCCTTGTTCGGTACGAACCAGCTGCCGAAGTTCGCTGAGGATCTGTTTAAGACCACGGATGGCCGCTGGCTGATTCCGACAGCCGAAGTGACGCTGACCAATCTCGTCTCCGGCGAAATTCTCGAACAGGAAAAGCTGCCGCTGCGCTTCACGGCGCTGACGCCGTCCTTCCGCTCGGAAGCGGGTTCTGCCGGTCGCGACACGCGCGGCATGCTGCGTCAGCATCAGTTCTGGAAGTGCGAGCTCGTGTCGATCACCGATGCCGAAAGCTCCGTTGCCGAGCACGAGCGGATGACGGCCTGTGCCGAAGAGGTGCTGAAGCGCCTTGGCCTGCATTATCGCGTCATGACGCTGTCGACCGGCGACATGGGCTTCGGCGCCCGCAAGACCTACGACCTCGAAGTCTGGCTGCCGGGGCAGGATACCTATCGCGAGATTTCTTCCTGCTCGGTCTGCGGCGATTTCCAGGCCCGTCGGATGAACGCTCGCTATCGCGGCAAGGAAGACAAGAACACGAAGTTCGTTCACACGTTGAACGGCTCCGGCACGGCCGTCGGCCGCTGCCTGATCGCGGTGCTTGAGAATTATCTGAACGCCGACGGCTCTGTCACTGTCCCGGACGTACTGCTGCCATATATGGGTGGTGTGACGAGGATCGAGAAAGCAGCATAAATAACAAGGCGGTGGGGTGATGCGCATACTTTTGACCAATGACGACGGCATTCATGCCGAAGGTCTTGCGGCTCTGGAGCGCATCGCCCGCACTTTGTCTGATGATGTCTGGGTCGTTGCGCCTGAGACCGATCAGAGCGGCCTTGCACATTCTCTGAGCCTGTCCGAGCCTCTGCGCATGCGAAAGGTTTCCGACAAGCACTTTGCGCTGCGCGGCACGCCGACGGATTGTGTCATCATGGCCATCCGGCAGGTCCTGGACAAGAAACCCGATATCATCCTTTCGGGGGTCAATTCGGGCTCGAACGTAGCCGATGACGTCACTTATTCCGGAACCATCGCGGGGGCGATCGAAGGCACGCTTCAGGGTGTTCGTTCTTTCGCGCTGAGTCAGGCCTATGTCTACGACAACGGCGCCCGCATCGTACCCTGGGAAGTGGCGGAGACTCATGCGCCGGCCCTGCTCGGCAAGCTGCTGGACGTCGATCTTCCCGACGGCACTTTCCTGAATTTGAATTTCCCGAACTGCCGCCCGGACGAAGTCGCCGGGACGGAGGTGACGGCGCAGGGCAATCTTGCCTTCAACGTTCAGGTGGAGGAGCGCGCGGATGGTCGCGGCTTCCCGTACTACTGGCTGCGGTTCGGTGAACGCAGCGGCATCTTCCGTCCGGGAACGGATATTCAGGCGCTGAAGCAAAATCGCATTTCGGTAACGCCTTTGAAACTGGATCTGACGGATTATTCGGCGCAAGACCGCGTGGCGCGGGCGCTTGGTATGGAGTAACGGATTGACGCCTCGTTTGGTGGAAAAGGAAGGCTTTGCAGCGGTAGTCTTGCGGCTGCGGGCTGAAGGCATCTTGGATATCGATCTGATGACGGCCGTCGAGCAGACGCCGCGCCTGCCTTTTGTGCCGCCGCAATTTGCCGATGACGCCTATTCCAGCCGGACGATTCCGATCGAGTGCGGCGCCTTCATGGAAGGCGTCGACCTCGTCGTGCGCATCCTTCACAGCTTGAAGATCAAGCCTGGCCATCGTGTTCTCGAAATTGGGACCGGCAGCGGCTTCACCGCCGCCGTCATGGGCCGAATCGTCGAGCGAGTGTTGACCATCGATCGCTACAAGACGCTGACGACAGCAGCGCAGCAGCGCATGGACGCGCTCGGTCTGCGCAATGTCATCATCCGTCAGGCAGACGGCAGTGCCGGGCTGCAGGGCGAGGGGACTTTCGATCGCATCCTGGTGACATCAGCCTTTTCGACCATGCCGCGCTTCTATGCCGAGCAGCTGGTTTCGGGCGGCTCCATGATCGCACCCCTGATCGTTTCCGAGGATGTCTGCCGCCTGGTGCGGTTGACGAAAACCGGAAGTCGCTTCGAGCGCGAAGAGCTTTTCGACGTTCCTTATCAGCCAATCGTGCCGATGCTCGCCTCCTATCTTTGAGGCCTATTTCCGGTTGAAGTAGCCGGTACGGCGGGGCCGAAGGCTGCTTCTTTTTTCTATGGTTAGCAATTCCTCAAAAAAACACATGTCGCACCAGTGCTTTAACCGCATGGTAAGATTAACGCGCTTTAATCGACCCATAATCGGTTGCGTCTTAAGTGGGTCGAGTCATGGGTTTCAGTCTTTCTTCAAACTTCGGTAAATCGGCAGGGAAAGTCCTTGTGGCCATTCTTCTGGCGAGCACTGCAACAGCTTGTAGTTCAGACACGACCCGTTTCAGCGGGCTCTTCAACAAGACGGACAATGTGACGACGGGTTCGATAAACCGTCGCAGTCTCAACGGTCCGAACGGGGATCCCGTGCCGCGCGCCGATGTCGCCCAGGCAGGCGGTTACGGCCAGCAGGATTATTCACAGCAGAGCGCACCGGTATCGCAACCCTATCCGAACTCACCGGCCCGCTATAAACCCTCTTATTCCAGCGCACGGGCATCTGCTGCGCCGGTGGCGATCCAGCGTTCCGAGCTTGCTCCTCCCGGCGCATCTGCCGAGATCGCCCGTTCGCGAGCAGTCTCCCGGGCCGAAAACGAAGCTCTGGCCCAGCCGTTCCCGGCGTCGCACAACAACGGTTCGCGCAACGCTCCGGCGCTCGCGCCCGATACTCTGTCGACCGGTACGATCAGGAATGCCGCCGCTACGCCGCAGATGTCTCCCGGATGGACCACCGTCAATGCTCCGAGCGTGACCCTGCATCAGGGTGAAAACATCGCATTGCTGTCGCGTCGCTATGGCGTTCCCGAGAAGGAGATTCTGCGGGCCAATGGTCTGCGCAACGGTGCCGGTGCGCAGCCCGGTCAGCAGATCATCATTCCGACCCAGAACGGTGCAGGCGCCTCGAGTCCGGCCAAGATGGCTTCGGAAGCCACCGATCTGTCGAAGGGCGGCAAGATGCCAGGCCCCGTCAAGGCTCCGCAGCAGGACGCACTTGCATTGCCATCAGGCAATCAGATGCGCGGCAAGTCTCAGGCCGGTCTTCCTGATCCGAACAAGCTTGCCGCCGGTAACGGAAAGGGCCCCGGCCCGAAGGGTGCCGGCAGCTATGTCGTCAAGCCGGGTGACTCGCTGGCGAGAATTGCCAAGGAAAGCGGCGTTAGCGTCGCCGAACTGAAGCGGGCGAATAACATGCAGGCCGGCGACAGCATTCGCATCGGTCAGGCGCTGGCATTGCCACATGGTGCAGTCGCTGCTGCCGATCCGGTCAAGACGGCCTCCATCGAGCCGCAGAAGGTCTCGGTCAAACCGGGCGCCGTGCCTGTGGCAGAGTCCGCTGCAAAGCAGGCACCCAAGGTCGCCGCAGCTGACGCTCCGAAGGCGAAAGAGGTCGCTTCGATCGCTCCGAGCCAGTCGATCAACGATGCCGCCAAGTCCGACACGCAGGCGGATGCGCCTGAGGCGACCGGCATCGGCAAGTATCGCTGGCCGGTTCGCGGCGCGGTCGTCGCCGGTTACGGCGCCAACGTCAACGGTAGCCGCAACGACGGTATCGATATCTCCGTTCCCGAAGGCACGCCGATCAAGGCAGCCGAGAATGGCGTTGTCATCTATGCAGGCAATGGCCTCAAGGAACTCGGCAACACGGTTCTCGTTCGCCATGACGACGGTACGGTCACGGTCTATGGCCATGCGGATGCGCTCAGCGTTGCTCGCGGACAGAAGGTTCAGCGCGGTCAGACCCTCGCAACATCGGGCATGAGTGGCAACGTCAGCCAGCCGCAGCTCCATTTCGAAGTCCGGAAGAACTCCGCTCCGGTCAACCCAATGACGTTCCTTGAATAGGTAGTGCGTCTCAAGGACTCTGCAAAAAGCCCGGTGTTTGCCGGGCTTTTTGTCGTTTAGGGCATGTCGCGCAAAAGTGTTAAGCGGCTTTGCGACAACGATATGCGTGAGATCAAAGACCTAAAGCGCGAGAAGTGAGCCCGAGTGATCGCGAAGCGCGCTAGGGTATTGAACGTGTCCGGTCAGTCGCGCTCGAGCACGATGCGCAACCGTCCTGCGAGATCCTGGATGTATTGCCACGCAACGCGGCCCGATCTTGCGCCGCGTGTCGTTGCCCATTCCAGCGCCTCGTGGTGTATTTTGGCGCGGTCGAGGTCGAGCTTGAAATGGTCGGCATAGGCGTCGATCATCTGCAGGTAGTCTTCCTGGCTGCACTTGTGGAAGCCGAGCCAGAGACCGAAGCGATCGGAGAGGGAAACCTTCTCTTCGACGGCTTCCGACGGATTGATCGCTGTCGATTGTTCGTTCTCCATCATGTGACGCGGCAGCAGATGGCGACGGTTGGATGTGGCATAGAACAATACGTTGTCCGGACGGCCCTCGACGCCACCGTCGAGCGCTGCCTTCAGCGACTTGTAGGCGGTGTCGTCGTGGTCGAAGGAGAGGTCATCGCAGAAAATGATGATGCGGTGCGGCGCTGCCTTCAGAATGTCGAGGAGCACCGGCAGCGAGGAGATATCCTCGCGATGCACTTCGATGAGTTTCAGCGATACGCCGGTTGCGCGGCGTACATCCTCATGGACGGCCTTGACGAGCGAGGACTTGCCCATGCCGCGCGCGCCCCAGAGCAGGACGTTGTTGGCGGCAAAGCCGTCCGCGAAGCGCAAAGTGTTTTCGTGCAGAATGTCGCGCACATGGTCGACGCCGCGAATGAGGGTGATCGCCACCCGGTTCGGCCGCGGTACGGGCTGCAGATGAAGCCGGGCCGGAGCCCAGACGAAGCAGTCGGCCGCATTCCAGTCGTTGATGGCCGGAGCCGGTCCGGCCAGACGTTCGACGGCATCGGCAAGGCGACGAACTTCGGCAAGGATCAGGGCGTTTTGGTCTTCAGTCACCGTTTTCCTCCTGAATATTGAACAAGAAAGTCGTAAAATGCGCGCGCTGTCTTGCCGGGTATCATGCTCCTTTCTGGCCTGAAAGGCTAAGAGACCGGGAAAACGGTACGGTTGGCGGCTGTTTTTGTTGCAATCGCCATGCGCGTAACTATATTCCGGCCACCTGACGCGGGGCCCGGTTCCCGCAAGGAGTTCAAGGGAGTTCTCGATGTTTATCACCAACGCATATGCGCAGAGCGCGACAGATTCGGCCGCCAGCGCTTTCGGCGGATCCGGCTTTGAAATGATCATCCTGTTTGTACCGCTGATGGTCGTTTGGTATTTCCTTCTGATCCGTCCGCAGCGTGCACAGGCGAAGAAGCGTGACGAGATCCTGAAGAACATTCGCCGCGGCGATCAGATCGTTACCAGCGGCATTGTCGGCAAGGTCACTAAGGTCATCGACGACAAGGAACTCGAAGTCGAAATCGCAGACGGCGTTCGCATTCGCGTCGTCCGCAGCGCCATTTCGGAAGTTCGCGTCAAGGGCGAGCCCGTCAAGGCCGACGCTGCGTAAGCTTCTCCCGTGCAGGCAGCTCGCCTGACGAGTGCATGTCCTCGAAAATCGGAATCGACTTTCTTGAGGGACTGTGCACAAATTCAAGGTGTTACTGCGCCCTTGGTAAACCTCGGGGAGACTGGGGCGCAGTAGAGAAGCCAAAAATTCGAGAGAGCGATGCTGCACGTCTCCTGGTGGAAGACCACCCTGATCTGGTTCGCCGTTCTCTTGAGCGTGCTCCTTGCCGTTCCCAACCTGCTTGGGGAGCGCACCATTTCCTCTCTCCCTTCCTGGTGGGCGCATAGAAAGATCGGACTTGGGCTCGATCTGCGCGGCGGCTCGCATCTCCTGTTGAAGATCGAACGGGACGATATCGAGAAGGATCGCCTTGAGGATATCGTCGGCGATATCGGAACCCGATTGCGCACCGTCAATATCGCCTATTCCGGCTTGACCGGAACCGGACAGAAGATCGAACTCAAGATCAACGATCCCGCGCAGATCCAGGCCGCATTGACGGCGTTGCGACCGCTTACGGCGGGATCGGACAAGCCGGCCGTCAAGCTTTCCCAGGGTGACAACGGCGCGATGACGCTTGATATCACCAATGAGGATATCGACAGCCACGTCGCTTCCGCAGTCGCCCGGTCGATAAAGATCATTCACGATCGCATCGCACAGTTGGGAGTGGACGAGCCGTTGATCCGCCGCCAGGGGCGCGATCGTATTGCCGTGCAGGTGCCCGATCTTGCCGACCCGCAGCGATTGAAGAACCTTCTCGGCCAGCCCGCGGAATTGAGCTTCCGTTTCATCGATCAATCGATGTCGGTTCAGGACGCCATGGATGGTCATCCTCCGGCCGGGTCCGACGTCATGTTTTCGGAGGATGATCCGCCGGTCGGCTATCTGGTCCAGCGGCAACCCGTTCTCTCTAACGTGGATTTTGCCGATGCGACCGCGATGGTCAACAATCAGAACGGCGACGGCACGGTTTCCGTCAAGCTGACGCCGGAAGCCGCCCACCGTTTTGCGCAAACGACGGCAAGCAACCTCGGCCGGATCGTCGTCGTGGTGCTGGATGATCAGGTAATCTCGACGGCTGTGCTGAAGACCGTGATCGCAACGGGAGAGGTTGACATTCCCGGCGACTTCACGGCGCGCGGCGCGCAGGATCTGGCCGTCATGGTCAAGAGCGGGCCATTGCCTGCAACGCTCACACCCGTCGAAGAGCGAACCATTCAGCCCGGCCTTGGCAGCGAGACGGCCCGTTACGGCATCATAGCCTGTATCGCCGCGGCGGTGTTTGTGACCGCGCTGATGATCGGCTTCTATCGCTTGCTGGGCGTTGTCGCGACCATCGCACTGATCATCAATATCACCATGGTCGTGGCGATCATGGGACTGTTCGGCATAGCGCTGACGTTGCCGGGCGTCGCCGCTATCGTGCTGATCATCGGTATCGGGCTTGATGCACTGGTGCTGATCTACGAGCGTGTGCGCGAGGAAGAAAAGAAGACGCATCTCCTTGTCGATGCGCTTCGCCACGGCTTCAACAGGGCGGCTGCGACGGTTGCGGATGCCAACCTGACGGTGCTGATCGTCGCTGCCATTCTCTTCTATGCGAGCAGCGGTTCCGTCCGTGGCTTTGCCGCGACCCTCATCATCGGCGTCTTCACCACGTTCTTCACGTCTTGCTTCGTCACGCGCTCGCTTGTCGATATGTGGATATCGCACCGCAAACCGCGTACTTTGCTGGTCGGCGTACGCAGCGGTGTTTTCGACAATGCCAACATCCGCTTCATGGGTATCCGCCGTTACACGTTCACCGTGTCTGCGGCTTTATCGGTCGCGACCCTCCTTGCCTTTGCGACGATTGGTATGCATCTCGGCATCGATTTTGCTGGCGGCTCCATCATCGAGGTTCGCGCCAAGCAGGGCGTTGCCGATCCGACAAATATTCAATCCCGCCTCGAGGGTATCATCCCCGGCGATGTGCAGGTCGAGCGGCTTACCGATCGTCTGGGCGCCATTATTCGCGTGCATGCACAGGATGGTGGGGAGAACGCGGAACAGTCAGCCGTAACCCTGGTTCGCGAGGAGCTGAGTAAGGACTACGATTTCTCACGCGTCGAGGTCGTCGGCCCCGCTGTGTCCGGTGAGATCACGACGACTGCATCGTTTGCCGTGCTGGCGGCGCTTTTTGCAATTCTGATCTACATCTGGCTGCGGTTCGAATGGCAGTTCGCCGTCGGCGCGATCATCGCGACGATGCACGACGTCATACTGACGCTCGGTCTTTTCGTTCTGACGGGCATGGAATTCAACATGACCGGCATTGCCGCGATTCTGACGATCGTCGGCTATTCGCTGAACGATACCGTGGTCGTTTACGACCGCATGCGCGAAAACCTGAAGCGCTATTCGCAGATGCCCCTGCCGATCCTGATTGACGCTTCCATCAATCAGACATTATCGCGGACCATTCTGACATCCGCGACGACGCTTCTGGCGCTGCTCGCTCTCTACATTTTCGGTGGCCAGGTGATACGCTCTTTCACCTTCGTGCTACTTTTCGGCGTCGCTGTCGGCACTTTCTCTTCGATTTATATTGCGGCGCCCGTGCTGATCCTGTTCAAGCTGCGTCCGGACAAGTTCCAGACCGGCGGTGAAAGCAATGGGCCCGCCGCCGGCGACATTCAGTCAGGCAAACCAGCGGTGTAATACATTGGCTAAAGGTATAGAAATCCGTAACGCGCATTTTCCCGGGCGCGCACCGATCGACGCTTACGGTAATGGCGGCTTTCGCTTTGCCGACATGTCGCATCGCGGCTCGCTGCTTTGCCTGCCCTCGGGCATTTACGGCTGGGACATGCTGCAGGGCGATGCGCTGACCCCGGACCGCTTCCAGAAGGTTCTTGACGAAGCAGCCGAGATAGAGGTTCTGCTTGTCGGCACAGGCATGGAGTTGCGTCCGCTGCCTGCCGAGCTCAAGGCTGCCTTGCGCGCCAAGCAGATTTCGTCGGACCCGATGAGCACAGGCGCGGCGGTGCGCACCTTCAATATCATGCTGTCCGAGTCGCGTGCCGTAGCTGCTGCGCTGATCGCAGTCTGACGTCCGGACCGAGAGCATGACGACAACAGCCGCGCCCCGCGACAACAGGGACATTTGCCTTGCTACGCTTCGGGATACCGATCGTGATCGCTACCTCGCCTGCCTGCTGGCACCGGAAGACAAGCGCCCGGCGCTCGCAGCGCTCTATGCTTTCAATGCAGAATTGGCGCGCATCCGCGATCTGGTGCACGAGCCATTGCCGGGTGAAGTGCGCATGCAATACTGGCGCGACCTTCTCGAAGGGCAGGCGCACGGCTCCAGCGAAGCCAATCCGATTGCCGCTGAACTCCTGAACGCCATCGAACAATACCGTTTGCCGCGGCAGACGTTGATCGACATGATCGATGCGCGCATCTTCGATCTTTATGACGACCCGATGGAGACCCGCGGCAATCTGGAAGGCTATGCCGGTGAAACGGCATCGGCGCTGATTCAGCTTGCCAGCCTGGTCCTGTCGTCGGAGGAAGCAAAGCTCTCGGCCGAAGCCGCCGGCCATGCCGGTGTCGCTCAGGCGATTGCCGGGCTGTTGTTGCTGATGCCGCTCTATCGTCATCGCGGCCAACTTTATCTGCCGATCGAAATTCTGTCGGCGACAGGCCTCGATCGTGATTCCTTCCTCGCCGGCGAGGACAAGGCGCGCATTTCCGTGGCAGTCGAGGCATTTGCCGGACTTGGCCGCGAGCACCTTGCCAAGGCGAGGGCGGCCGCTCCCATACCGGCGGCCGTGTTTCCAGCGTTTCTGCCGGCAACACTGGCCGAACCGGTTTTGAAGAAGGCCCAGTCGCTTGGGGCCGGCATCTTCGATCGCCCGCTGGCACTGCCGCAATGGCGCCGGCAGATGCGCATGGCGATATCAGCGATCATAAAGAAGATCTGAAATACACCAAGCTCGCGCAAGTCTCGCCGTCTATGGAGATGGATGGGCACTTGATTTATATTTCAGGGGGATCTGCCGTGGGTATTGTCGTCTGGTGCATACTGTTTGCGATCGTCATCTTTTTTGCCTATTTCGCGACGCGCATGGCATCGCAGAACAAGGAAGACGGCCTGCACGATACCGGCCTTGCCATTTTGGAGTTCGGCCGCGCTTTCCCGACCGAGGCAATCCGTCAGCTGCAGACGACGGCCGATGGGCAGGCGCTTTTCGTGCGCTTGCATGACGACAAAGCGGGCTTCATGCGCAATGTGCGCAATCATTTCAGCGTTCATCTGATTGAGCCCGGCAGGGCGCGTGCCAAGCTTTCGGGAACCGGCCGCGGCCTGACGGTCGAGTTTCTGGACGTACCGCATCACAACGGCACTTTCGAGTTCAAGACGCCGGATGAAGCCGCGGAAGTCTCTCTCTGGCTACTCGGCAATTACGTCGCAGGCGGCGGCGATGAGAGGCTTGAGCATCACGCGCCGCCGGCAAAGGCCTGAAACCTAGAGCATGTCGCGCAAAAGTGTGCAGCGGTTTTTGCTGCTACGACATGCGTGAAATCAAAGAGCTAAAGCGCGTGAAGCGAATCTGAAAGATTGCGACGCGCTTTAGAAAGCTTCAGATTTCAGCCGCTTTTTTCGGAAACGTCGGAGCCGGCACGCCGAGCCAGCTGGCACAATCGGCCAACGCACGCTTGGCGATGAGCTGGCGCTTCATGATCGTCTTGTCTTTGCCGCGGAAGCGCTTGACGCCTTCCGGCTTGACGATCGAGCCCGGCTCCAGCTCCGGGAAAAGCCCGAAATTGATGTTCATCGGCTGGAAGGAACGCTTGCCTGGCTCTTCGTCGGAGACGATATGTCCGCCGGTGATATGGTTGAGCAGCGAGCCGAGAGCGGTGGTATTGGGCGGCAGTGATGCCGCTTCGCCCTTGCGCTCCGCCGCGGCGAAACGACCCGCGAGCAGCCCGATGCTGGCGCTCTCCACGTAACCTTCGCAGCCGGTAATCTGGCCTGCAAAACGCAAGCCTGGTCGGGATTTCAGCACCAGCGAGCGGTCAAGCAGGGTCGGGGAGTTGATGTAGGTGTTGCGGTGCAGGCCGCCCAAGCGTGCGAACTCCGCATTTTCGAGCCCCGGAATCAGCCGGAAAATCTCGGCCTGTGCGCCGTATTTCAGCTTCGTCTGGAAGCCGACCATGTTGTACAGCGTGCCGAGCGCATTGTCCTGGCGCAGCTGCACCACGGCATAGGCTTTTACCGTGGGATTATGCGCATTGGTCAGGCCCATCGGCTTCATTGGCCCGTGGCGCAGCGTTTCGCGCCCACGCTCGGCCATGACCTCGATCGGCAGGCAGCCGTCGAAATAAGGCGTCCCTTCCCACTCCTTGAAGCCGACGGCGTCACCGGCGATCAGGGCATCCAGGAAGGCGCCGTATTGCGCTTCGTCCATGGGGCAGTTGATATAGTCCTTGCCCGTACCACCTGGTCCAACCTTGTCATAGCGTGACTGATACCAGCAAATATCCATGTCGATGCTGTCACGATAGACGATCGGCGCGATGGCGTCGAAGAAGGCGAGGGCATCGGCGCCGGTTTCGGCCTGAATGGCGCTGGCAAGCCCGGGTGCGGTCAGCGGTCCCGTCGCGATAATCGCCTGGTCCCACTCCTTCGGCGGCAATCCCTGGATCTCTTCACGCACGACAGTGATCAGCGGGTGGCTCGAGATAGCCTCCGTTACCGCGGCGGAAAAGCCATCGCGGTCGACTGCGAGCGCACCGCCGGCCGGCACCTGATGCCTGTCGGCACATGCCATGATCAGCGAGCCAGCCATGCGCATTTCGGCATGGATGACGCCGACCGCATTGCTTGTGGCGTCGTCGGAGCGAAACGAATTCGAACATACAAGCTCGGCGAGATCGTCGGTCTTGTGCGCGTCGGTGCCGCGCACACCACGCATCTCATGCAGGATCACAGGGACACCGGTATTGGCGATTTGCCATGCAGCTTCCGAGCCGGCAAGGCCACCGCCGATGACGTGAATGGGAGAGTGAGAACTGGTCTGTGTCATGCGGGCGTCATTATCACGGGCAGGGCGACGATCCAATCGCTTTACCAAAGCATGCCGCTCGAAATTGCGCCACGGCCTTGCGATTGCGACGCGTCCCCATCGCCTGGAATCAAAAACGGCGCCGAAGGGCGCCGTCTTGAAGCAGTCTGCAATTCCCTACGATTAACGGAAGGAACGAGCAGCGATGTTGCGGATTTCATAGCGGCTGACGCCGATGTCCGAAAGGGTCTGGCTGGAGAGGTTGCCGAGTTCGTTCAGAGTGCGGCGGTAGCTGATCCAGTTCTTTGCAATGCGAATCGGGTTCATGATCTTGTCCTCGGTATCTTGTTTGCGGGCGGTACGATTACCGCCTCAGCTGTTGCACTCTATATAGGCGCAAACGCGCCTTTTGTGCAGTGCAAATAAAAGGCGTCTGCTATGCATTTGTGCAATATGACGCCCAAAAACCCACCAATGCTTAGAATTTGGACGGCTTGCGTCCTGCGAATGGCTCGTCGCGAATTATAAAATGTTGCGGTGCACAATGAACAAAAAGAACGCCCGTCGCGGAGGTCCGCAACGGGCGTTGAGAAGGCTTTCGCGAGTGGGCGAAGCCTATCCGGCGATTAGCGGCCGGTGGCTTCGCGAGCAACGCGATGGATGTCGGCGCGGTCGATGCCGAGGTCGTGCAGTTCACGGGCGCTCATGCGGCCGAGTTCGTTTACGGTCTGACGATACTTGCGCCAGTTGTTGAAAGAGCGGGTCAGGTTCATTTTTAGTCCCTTTCGAGGATCTGAAGATCTCGCAGCTCCGTGATTGGTGCCGCCGTCGATCTGATGCCTCCTTATATAGGCTGTGCCTCACGGACTAAAAGCGCCAAAGCATCATGTCACCCATGCGTAAACTGCATGTCTTGCGGGCGATCTGCCTAAGAAGATGGCTGCTTTATGTGCATATCACGGCTGAAGCAAGAGCGAGGTTGGGCGCGTGGCTTTGTCTCAAGCCCAGCATTTCAGCACCTGTTGCGGTAGGTGCCGCCATTCAGCCATGTTTTTGCCAGCCTTGCGGTTTTGGGGTAGGTCGAGCTGCCGCATCGGCTAAGTTCGAGCCGTCCATTCTTGTGCGGCGGCGGCAATTCACCATCTGGCGGCGCTTCTCGTCTGAAGCCGCGTTTGCGGTGCATAAACCGATTTAAGTGGGCAAAAAAATAACGCCCACCGCGGGAGGAGGGTGCGGTGGGCGTCATTTATGGTGATTGACGACTGGGAGGAGGAGTGTCGTCAATCCATCGGAGCGCACTGGGAGGAGGAGTGTGCAGCTCCGAATTCAATGTCAGGATATCAATCCTCAGGCTCTTCCCGACCAGGGCCGGCTCAGCGCGCCACCGCTGTATTCTGTTGGGTGATTAATAGTATGACTTTTTCATTTTGTGCAGCGCAATATTTTCATGAGAGGTATGCTGCCTGCGCATGTCTTTTGTGAGTACCTCGATACCGGTCATTAGAATACAGGCCAATCGCTTAATATCGCATTAACGAAAGCGCGCCGACTGTGGATCGCTGAAGTGTGCTAACTCTTGTCATAGAGGGAATCGTAGCAAGGAGCCGGGATGTATAGAGGCAGGCTGGAGCGGGATCTGAAGATCTGGGTGGAGAAAGGTCTCGTCGACGCGGCGGCGGCAAAGGCCGTGCTGCACGAATATGATGGGCGTCAGACCAGCTTTAGCGCGGGTCGGGTGTTGACCATCATCGCGTCCGTGCTTTTGGGCCTGGCGCTCCTGCTCTTCATTTCAGCGAATTGGGAAGCGATCCCGAGGATCGTGCGCCTTACATCGCTTGTCGCCATGATATGGGCTTTCTATCTCGGCGCCGCCTATCTGCTGGCTTCCGGGCGTTCCATTCTGGCGTCGGCACTCCTCATTCTCGGGACTTTGAGTTTTGGCGGTGCCATGGCGCTTGTCGGACAGATGTACAATATGTCCGGCGACGAACTGACGATGTTAATCGTCTGGTTCGCGGCGGCGTGCATCGTGGCCGCTCTTTTTCGCTCCAGCGCGCAGGTCGCGCTTGCCGGCTTTCTCGCCTGGGCATTTTGCGGCGCCTATCTGTGGGACCATTTCAATCAGTGGAAGGGCGCCATGCCCTGGGTGCCGTTGTTGATGGCTGCGGTGCTGATCGCACTTGTCAGATATGTCGACGCGCCGAGGGCACGCCATTTTGCTTATCTCATGCTTGTCGGATGGCTGGCCTGGATTTTCGGGCTGAATGAGAGCCTCAACGCGGCAATCCTTTTTGCTGCCTTTGGCATGGCAGCCTTTCTTGCCGTCAGTATCCCGGCCTCGCCGCTAATGCCACTTGCGCGAACGGCGGGGGCCGCGCCGGCCTTCTACACCTTTCTTCTTGCGGCGATCGGTTTCTTTCTGGTCCATGCGGAAATCGCCAACGACTCCTTCGAAAACAATGTCTGGGCGCAAGCCACGCTTCCGCTCATCATTGTGGCGGTCGCGACGCTGGCAAGCTCGGTGATTGCGATTGCGCTCAGCGGCCGTGACAATGGCGCCGTGCGTTTTCTCGCCTATTTCGTGTTCGCCTGTGAGATTCTCTACCTTGCCAGCGAGACGATCGGCTCGATCATCGGCACCGCAGGCTTCTTCCTGATCGCCGGTCTGATGGTGGCGCTTGCCGCATGGGTGGTCATTCAGCTGGAACGACGATTCTCCAATGCAGGCAGGCAGGAGAAACGGGCATGACCGATATGGCCGACAAGAGCATTTCCGCGAACACTCCGCGCCGTCTGTGGATCGCTGCGATTATCGTCGCGGTCCTGCAGACTGCCGTCCTTGGCTATATAGTCGGTGAACGGGCCTGGGGCTTGCGAAGCGGCGTCGAAGTCCTCCTGAAGACGGCGCCAGTCGATCCGCGCGATCTGCTGCGTGGCGATTACGTCACCTTGAACTACGATATTTCGAGGGTTCCGATCTCGACGCTGCGCGATGGACCGCCGAAGATCAGCCTTTTTCAGCAAACGCTGTCGGTTCGCCTTAAGAGACAGGACGACGGCTATTGGGGCATTGTCGAATCATCCTTCAAGCCGCTTGATCCGAAGCCTGATACGGTCATCCTCAAGAGCACGCCGTTCGACTATGCCTTTTATGGTGAGCCGGCCGATCCGTCGCAGGAGATGATCGGCGTGACCTATGGTATCGAGCGCTATTATGTGCCCGAAGGACAAGGGCACGACATCGAAAGCGCACGCAATGCCAACCGCGTCGCCATTGCCGCGCGCATCTCCTCGGATGGCAGAGCCCATATCAGAAGCCTGCTGCTCGACGGTAAATCGGTCTACGAAGAGCCGCTTTACTGACGATATCAGCCCGAAGATGCCGATAAGCTTTGAGCGCAGTCGTGGAACCGTCATTTTTCCTTTGCGTGGTTTGAAACGGGTGATATAGAGACGCCGCGCTCCGGAAGGCCCCATGGGCAGGCATCGCCATGCGGTTCTGGGAACGCGGGTATGGTGAAATTGGTAGACACGCCAGATTTAGGTTCTGGTGCCGCAAGGCGTGGGAGTTCAAGTCTCTCTACCCGCACCAACACTGTCTTGTGGACGGGGGAGGCTGAACAGGCCTGACCTCCGATATGCTGTAGGACGCGCCATTTTGCCCAGGCATCCCGCTTTCGAAAAGAGAGCGGATAAGATGTTTCGGCTCGTAACGAGGTAGGGCTGCCTTTTGCGCGTTCGTTCGAAGGCGCGGCGCTCTTGGCAAAGTGACAGGGAATTGCATCCAAGCCACGCTCGGGATTTTCCGGCGTCGTGCTCATCGAAACGAACGGCTGTCTGGGCACGGCCGCCATGAATGAAGGTAGGACAATGCAGGTTATCGAAACGCTCGCTGAAGGGCTGAAGCGCGAAATCAAGGTGGTCATCCCGGCCAAGGACATGGAAGTGCGCATGAACGAGCGCCTTGCCGAGGTCAAGGACAAGGTCCGCATCAACGGCTTCCGTCCGGGCAAGGTTCCGGTTGCACACCTGAAGAAGGTCTATGGCAAGTCGATCATGGCTGATCTCGTCAACGAGATCGTTCGTGACCAGCCGCCGGCAATCCTGAGCGAGCGCGGCGAAAAGTCGGCGACCCAGCCGGAAATCGCCATGACCGAGGACAAGGACGAGGCAGAAAAGATCCTCGCTGCCGAGGCCGATTTCGAATTCACGCTGTCCTACGAAGTCATTCCGGCGATCGAACTGAAGTCCGTCAAGGGCGTCAAGGTTACGCGCGAAGTGGCTGAAATCGCTGACGAAGAAGTCACCGAGCAGATCCTCAAGATCGCCGAAAGCGCTCGCAGCTACGAAACCAAGAAGGGCAAGGCCGCAGACGGCGACCGCGTTACCATCGATTACCTCGGCAAGGTCGACGGCGTTGCCTTCGACGGCGGCAAGGACGAAGACTCGCAGCTGGTTCTCGGCTCGAACCGCTTCATCCCGGGCTTCGAAGAGCAGCTCGTGGGCGTCAAGGCTGGCGATGAGAAGGTCATCACCGTAACCTTCCCGGCCGATTACCCGGCCAAGAACCTCGCTGGCAAGGAAGCCACCTTCGACATCAACGTCAAGGAAGTTGCTGCTCCCGGCGAAATCGAAATCAACGACGAACTCGCTTCCAAGCTCGGCCTTGAATCGGCTGACCGCCTGAAGGAAATCGTTCGCGGCCAGATCGAAAGCCAGTACGGCTCGGTTACCCGTCAGAAGGTCAAGCGTCAGATTCTCGACCAGCTCGATGAAATGTACCAGTTCGACACGCCGCAGAAGCTTGTTGACGCTGAATTCGCCAGCATCTGGCGTCAGATCCAGACGGATCTGGCTGAATCCGGCAAGACCTTCGAAGACGAAGACACGACCGAAGAAAAGGCTCGCGAGGAATACCGCAAGCTCGCTGAGCGTCGCGTTCGCCTCGGTCTCGTTCTCTCCGAAATCGGTGAGAAGGCCGGCGTAGAAGTCAGCGAAGACGAACTCCAGCGTGCGCTTTATGCTCAGCTGCAGCAGTTCCCGGGCCAGGAAAAGGAAATCCTGGAATTCTTCCGCAACACGCCTGGCGCTTCCGCCAACTTGCGCGCGCCGATCTTCGAAGAGAAGGTCATCGACCATCTGCTGACCGAAGTCGACGTCACGGACAAGACCGTTTCCAAGGAAGCCCTGCTGGCTGACGACGAAGACGAAGACAAGCCGGCTGCCAAGAAGGCTGCTCCGAAGAAGAAGGCTGCTGCCAAGGCTGAAGCGACCGAAGCTGCTGTCGAAGGCGAAGAAGCCGCTGCGCCGAAGAAGAAGGCTGCTCCGAAGAAGAAGGCTGCTGAAGACAGCGCCGAGTAATCGGTTTTTCTTCTGGACTGAAATTAAGAGCCCTGCCGTTCGCGGCAGGGCTTTTTTGTTGGTAAGCTAGAGTATGTCGCGCAAAAGTGTGCAGCGGTTTTGCGACTACGACATGCGTGAAATCAAAGAGTTAAAGCGCGTGAAGCGAATCTGAAGGATCGCAACGCGCGTGGGCTGCCGCCGACGAGGTCCAACATGAATGCGCTCCTGGCAATCATTCCTTGTCCAGTGCGCGGCGGATGGCGATCTCGACAGGACTGTAGGCACTATCCGATCGCTCCAGCCGATAAGGCTCCGCCAGGCCAATCGAGGGCTGCGCCATGAAGCGTGGCCTCGTTCCGCGATGCTTCTGGGCGGCGTGGATGAGAAAGGGATGGCAGATATAGACGGTTCCCGCTTTCCCCGTTGCCAGAGCCTGAGGGTGATCGGCTGCAAGGTCTTGCAGCATCATATGAGAGCGCCCGTTTTCGCCCGCCGGCTCAAGATAGCGCGCCATATCCATGTGCGAACCGACCCGGATGCGTGTCGGTGCATCGTCTTCACCCACGTCGGAAAACAGGAATAGGGTGAGTAACGCACGGCCCCTAGAGGTGACATTTACCCGCCATGCCGAAAAGTCGCTTCGTTCATTGGGATCGCAATCGTCGCCGGGAAAGCTGAGGTCGACATGCCAGCCGGCGTCACCCGGATCGTCCGGATGGGGAAATCGCACGGGGAAAGTGCCGAGGCCATCTCTCGGAACCCATCTTCCTTTTCCAACCAGTTGATCGAAAGCGGAGCGGAGAACAGGCATGTTGGCGATGGTACGGAACGGTTCGCCACCATAACCCGGGAGCCTGACGACGGGGAACCGCCAACTCGCCGGATCGTGCTCGCTGCACGGAAGATCACGCCACATGATGGCACGCGCTTGTTGAGCGAGTTCTGCTGAAAACGCATTATCGACGCGGAGGAAACCATGTTCGATAAATTGCTCGATATCTGCCGCGCCAAGCGCCGCAGAGCTCTGATATTCGTCGTGCATCTTGAAATCTTTCTCAAATGTCGCACCGTGTCTCGCCCTCAAAAAATTTTTGGCGGCACGATTTTTTCGGTCACAGACCATCCTTGCGGCTAGAAAGCCGTGGAGCTGGTCTGCATCTTCATGTGGCTCAATGGCCGCTTAACTAGCGGCTTATGAAGAAGACCGAAGCGATGTTGAGAATGCTCATCATGTCGACAGGGTAGTAGGCCCCGACGGCATGGTCAATATCGCTTTCTATTAGAGCTCCGACTTGATGTCGCCCATGCGGTTCCAAGCGTCGAGGCCGGCGATCTTGTAGGCTTCGGCGAGCGTCGGATAGTTGAAGGTGTTCTCGACGAAATATTCGACGGTGCCCTTGAGGTTCAGCACCGCCTGGCCAATGTGCACGAGCTCGGTCGCACCTTCGCCGACGATATGGACGCCGAGGAGCCGGCGTGTCTTCAGCGAGAAGATCATCTTCAGGAGGCCGGTGTCGAGACCCATGATGTGGCCGCGCGAGGTCTCGCGGAAACGGGCGATGCCGCATTCGTAGGGAATATGCCGTTCCTTGACCTCTTCTTCGGAGAGGCCGCAGGTCGAAATCTCCGGCACGGCATAGATGCCGTAGGGGAAGTATTTCGGCGGCTCCTTGGCGATGGCGCCGACGGCGACGCGGGCGGCGATACGACCCTGTTCCATTGAGGTCGAGGCAAGGCTCGGAAAGCCGACGACATCGCCGGCGGCGAAGATGTGCGGAACTTTCGTGGCAAAGGTTTCCGGATTGACGCTGAGGCGGCCGCGATTGTCGGCTTCGAGGCCGGCGGCTTCGAGGTTGAGCGTATCGGTCGCGCCCATCCGCCCAGCGGCGAACAGAACCATGTCCGTCGTAATGCGGCGCCCATTGTCCAACGTCAGTTCCACTTTGCCGTTCGGCAGGCGTTCCACTTTCTCCGCCTTCTGGCCGAGCAGCAGCTTCATGTTGCGATCGCGCAGCTGGTAGATGAAGTCTTCGACGATTTCCTTGTCGATGAAGTCGAGCATCGTCGATTTGGGATCGATCAATGTCACCTGCGTGTCGAGCGCGCTGAAGATGGTGGCGTATTCGATGCCGATGACGCCCGCGCCGATGACGACCATCGACCGAGGCAACTCCTCGATCTCCAGCAGTTCGTCGCTGTCGAGAACCGTCTTGTTGTCGAAGGGCATGTAATCTGGACGAAACGGCTTGGTGCCGACCGCAAGCAGGATGCTGGCCGCCGAGACGGTGACGACTTCGCCATCATCCTTGACGATCTGCATGGTCTGGGGATCGACGAAGCTCGCCTTGCCGCGAATATGCTGAACCCGGTTGCGCGCAAACTGATGTTCCAGCACTTCGACTTCATGGTCGAGCGTGATCAGCAGGCGACGGCGCAGGTCCTCGGCGCTGATTTCCTGCTTCACGCGGTAGGCACGGCCATAGAATCCGCGCTCGCGCCAGCCCGAGAGATTGAGCGCTGTTTCGCGCAACGTCTTGGAGGGAATGGTGCCGGTGTGGACCGAGACGCCACCGACGCGCTTGCCTTGCTCGACGACGAGCACTTTCTTGCCGAGTTTGGCGGCCTGAATGGCGCCTCTGCGGCCGGCAGGGCCGCTGCCCACGACTAGGAGATCGAATTGGTCCATCGGGAAGCCTCGGATGATTGAATAGGGAATCAATGTCGCAACGCAACATGCTCCGTCAACCGGTAGCTGCTCAATGTTACAGAATATCTAACGCAAACCTCGTGTCTTCAGGAGGCCGAAAGCCGAAGCCAGGGTTCCAGCTTCTCGAAGGTGCGATCCATCGCATAGGCACGCAGGAAGGAAAGCGAGATGTGCCCGTAGACAATCGACATCTGATGCTCGGCGGTCGCCTCGTCGGCCTTGGTAATTGCGGCAAGATAAAGCGCGGACGCCAGTCCGGTACGGTCCGAGCCCGCCTGACAGTGAATGAGGATGGGTTTCGGCGCGTCGCGCATGATGGCGACCAGTTGCTCCGCCTGCTCCTGCGTCAACTCGCGGGCCGACGACATGCGGAAGTCGATGTGGTTGATATCGAGCTGCTTGGCTTCGGCAACCTCATTATCGTACCAATTATGACCAGTATTGTCGCCGCGCAGATTGATGATGGTCTTGATGCCATATTGCTTTTGAAATTGGGCTATCGTCTCCGCAGAGGGCTGCGAAGAGCGATAGACCTCACCGGCTATGACGGGATGGAAGTTCGACGTCCAGACCATATGGGCATAGAAACCGCCAGCCGCCGCCGCGAATCCTCCGACGACAACGGCCGCGACACGGGCGGCACGACGGAGATAACCAGCAAGCGTTGATGATGTCTTCTGCATATGATCTCCAGATCGGCCGCATTCTCAGGCGAATAGGCCAAATCAAAACAATAGCTTCCGCCGGCGAATTCGCCGAGTTGGATCCATCATTTCCTCTGCCAGATCATCCTGACGCCGAACTGAAAAATGAAAACCGGACCGAATGGGCGGAACGAGACGATTTTAGGAGTAGATATGGAATTTTTAAGGTGAGAATATTAAAATATATTAATCCGGCATTGCTGTACTTTGGTGCAATACTTCGCATATCGAATAGCGACTTCAGATCAGCCGCAATGCTCGGAAGCTGACGTGTCCGTTCTTGCCGATGATAATATGATCGTGAACGGTAATACCCAGAGGCTTGGCCGTATCGATGATCGTCTTGGTCATCTCGATGTCGGCGCGCGAGGGCGTTGGATCCCCCGATGGATGGTTATGGACGAGGATAACGGCCGAAGCGGAGAGCTCCAGTGCACGCTTGACGACTTCGCGCGGATAGACGGGCGTGTGATCGATGGTGCCGAAACCCTGGATCTCATCCGCAATGAGGGCGTTCTTCTTGTCGAGGAATAAAAGCCGGAACTGCTCGCGCGCCTCGTGGGCCATGGCGGTATGGCAGTAATCGATCAGCGCTTTCCAGGAGGAGAGCACAGGCTTGCCTGCCAATTCGCTCTTCAGCATGCGTTGCGCGACGCTGGCCATCAGTTTCAGATCGAGCGCCACGGCATCGCCGACGCCCTTGACCTCGGTCAGCAGATTGACGGGAGCGCCGAATACGCCGCCAAGCGTGCCGAAGCGGGCAAGCAGGGCCTTGGCAATCGGCTTGGTGTCGCGGCGTGGAATGAGCCGGAACAGCAGCAATTCGAGAATTTCGTAGTCGGCAAGCGCCGTGTCGCCGCCGTCGCGATAACGATTTCGCAGCCGCTCGCGATGGCCGTGATAGTCGGCCTCGGCCGTGGCAGGCGCGGCCTTTGCCGCTTTTGTCGGGAAGAACAATCGCTCGTCGAAAAGAGGAGCCTCTTCCAAAGCCTCCGCTGCCCCGCCGCCATCTCGGGGCATGTTTCCATGTCCAGTGGAAGGAGCGGGGCGCTTCGCCATGAATTATCCCTGCAGCGGCGGCAGGCCTGGGCGGTCGAGGCCGCCGGGCGATAGCGTGAAGATCTCACAGCCGGTGGCGGTGACGCCGACAGTGTGTTCGTATTGCGCCGACAGCGAGCGGTCCCGCGTGACGGCCGTCCAGCCATCGCCCAGCACCTTCACATGCGGCTTGCCGAGATTGATCATCGGCTCGATGGTGAAGATCATGCCTTCGCGTAACTCCGGTCCGTCGCTGACACGGCCGTAATGGAGGATGTTCGGTGAATCGTGGAACAGGCTGCCGACGCCGTGGCCGCAGAAGTCGCGAACGACGGAGCAGCGTTCACCCTCGGCATAGACCTGGATTGCCTCGCCGATGGCACCGGTGCGAGCACCCGGGCGTACAGCAGCAATGCCGCGCATCAGGGATTCGTAGGTAACTTCCAGAAGCCGTTCGGCCGAGCGCTTGATCTCGCCGACCGGATACATGCGGCTGGAATCACCGTGCCAGCCATCGAGCACATAGGTCACGTCGATGTTGACGATGTCGCCTTCGCGCAGCGGCTTGTCGTTGGGAATGCCATGACAGACCACATGATTGATCGATGTGCAGGAGGATTTCATATAGCCGCGATAGTTCAGCGTCGCCGGATAGGCGCCGTGATCCATGCCGAATTCGAAGACGAAGCGATCGATTGCATCGGTCGGCACGCCGGGTTCGACGATGGCGGCCAGTTCATCGAGGCAGCGGGCGGTCAGCTGGCACGCCTTGCGCATCCCGGCAAACGCATCCTGTCCGTAGATGCGGATAGCACCGGTATTCTTCGCCGGCGCCGTTGCCGCTTCGATGTAGTTCACCATAGTTAGCCTTCAGCAGAAATCTGTATCTTTATATCTAATGCAGCTATGCCGGGTTCGTCTATCGGGATCAACCCGGCCGGCGCGATTTCCGACGGCGAAACCCGGCATTTCAGCGCATATACCTCGACGCCACGCTCCAAAGCACGCTTGAAAGCCCTGGCGTAGACCGGGTCGAGGTCGTCGCAGATCCGGAACCGATCGCAATCGTCGCGCTGGATCACGAACAGCATCACGGAGCGGTAACCAGCCTCAACCATATCGCCCAGCTCTTCCAGATGCTTGGTGCCGCGTGCCGTAGCAGTATCGGGAAACTCCGCCAGCCCCGCCTGTCGCATGAAATGGACGTTTTTCACCTCGACATAGGTGGTTGTCCTCAAGGGGGAGGTCAAGAGCAGGTCGATGCGGGAATTGCGGCCATAATTCTGCTCGCGCTTCACCGTGGTATAGTCTCCGAGATCGGAGACTTGTCCGCGCGCGATCGCCTCCGCCGCAATGCGGTTCGGCATGGCCGTATTGACGCCCACGGTCGTGCCATCGGCTTCGATCAACTCGAATACATGGCGATATTTCCGTTTGCCACCTTCATGCTCGGAGAGCCAGATGCGCGAGCCCGGCGCGGTCAATCCCAGCATGGAGCCGGTGTTCGGGCATGAGCCGGTAATGAAGGTTCCGTCGTCCAGCTCCGCATCGAAAAGGAAGCGTTTGTAGCGCGCGATCAACCGGGCGGGAACGAGGGGCGGATTGAAAAGCATGGGTGAACTGGCTGTCTAGGCCCGCTCCATGACATAGCTGCCCGGCGCTTCCTCGAGCGCGTTGAGCGCTTGGCCACCCGGCTGGCGTGCCGGCGCCATGCGACGGTCCTGGGAGAGGATCCATGCGTGCCAATGTGTCCACCAGGAACCCGGCGTCTCCTTTGCGTCCTCCAGCCAGTGCTCGTATTCGCCCTTCACCGGGCCGCCGGTCCAGAATTGGTACTTTCGCTTGTCCGGCGGATTGACGACGCCGGCTATGTGGCCGGAGCCCGTCAGCACGAATTCCACCGGACCGCCGAAGCACTGGCTGCCGACGAATACGGACTTGGCCGGGGCGATATGGTCCTCGCGCGTCGCCAGATTGTAGACCGGAATGCGCACGTCCTTCAAAGACAATGTCTTGCCGTCGAGCACCATCTTGCCCTGGCTGAGCGCATTGTTGAGATAGCAATTGCGTAAGTAAAACGAGTGGTTGGCAGCCGCCATTCGAGTGGAATCTGCGTTCCAGAACAGAAGGTCGAAGGGTAGGGGATCCTGGCCCTTCAGGTAGCTGTTGATGAAATAGGGCCAGATGAGCTCGGAAGCGCGAAGCATGTTGAAGGCAGTCGCCATCTTCGATCCCTCAAGATAGCCCACGACATTCATCTGCTGTTCGAGCGACGCGATCTGTTCTTCGTCGACGAAAACTTTCAGATCGCCGGCAAAGGTGAAGTCGACCTGTGTCGTCAGGAACGTCACCGTGCGGATGCGCTTGTTCTTCTCCTTGGCGTGGAGAGCGAGCGTCGCGGCCAGCAGCGTACCGCCGACGCAGTAGCCGATTGCATTGACCTCCTGCTCGCCGGTGGCCTTTTCAACCGTTTCCAGAGCAAAATCGATGCCCTCGCGCGCATAGGACGTCCAGTCCTTTGCGGCGTGACGCTGGTCGGGGTTCACCCACGATATGACGAAGACGGTATGTCCTTGTTCCACGCACCATTTTACGAATGATTTCTGCGGGTTGAGGTCGAGAATGTAGAATTTGTTGATCCAGGGCGGGCAGATGAGCAGCGGCCGCTTCAGCACTTTTTCCGTGGCGGGTTCATACTGGATAATCTGGCAGACATCGCTTTGCGCGATTACCTTGCCGGGGGTGAGTGCCATGTCGCGCCCAACGGCGAATTTGGTGATGTCGGTCTGACGCAATCGCAATTCGCCGCGGCCAAGATTGATATCTTCGGCGAGCATCCTCATGCCCCGCACGAGGTTCTCGGCATTGGAGGCGACGGTTTCCCGGTAAAGCTGCGGGTTGGTTGCAACGAAATTGGTCGGCGAGAAGGCCGCCGTGATCTGCTTAGTATAAAACGCGGCCTTGTGACGGGTATGTTCATCCAGCCCTTCGGCGTCGCCCACCAGCTTTTCGGCCCAGCCGGCGGTCAGGAGATAGGTTTGTTTCAAAAAGTCGAAGAAGGGATTCTTCTGCCAGTCTTCGTCGGCGAAGCGCTTATCCTTGACCGGTTCGGCCTCCGATGTCGTTGACGAATCGCCACTGAGGCGTTGCATCGTCTTTGTCCACAGGCCGAAATAGCCTGAGAGCAGATAGGTTTGCGCTTCCAATGTTCGCCGGGGATCGGAAAGCCAATACTCTCCGACCTTGGAAAGCGTCTTGACCATGTCTGTGATCGGATCGGCGACGGTGTCGACCTTCTCGCCGCGCTCGCGCGGAGCGAGCCACGCTGAAGCGGCTTTCCCGAGGTTTTCCAGCGCACGGGCAAAATTGACAGCCATCGCCTCGGGATCTCTAACGATGTAAGGCTCGACTGACTTTGGATCGAAACCCGCAAAGCCGCCATTTCCTTCACTGTTATCCCGCTTGCTGTCGGTCACGCATCATCCTCCCGGCGGCAGCTGCATCCTGTTTTCCATTTGTACATCTTGCGGGAAACGGAATACAAGTCGAATGAAACGCAAGCCTGCTCTTGCTTTGCCGCTGCGACAAATTTAACAGTCTCAACCCACGGCAAGGAATTGGGCAGGGCGACAATTATGGGCGGCGGCATGGTGGCAAGACTGAACCGATATTCCGTACTTTGCGGAGCGATGTGCGGGATTCTCGCTTTGACGCTCGCGGGCTGCTCGACGCCTGAGGAAAAGGCGGCATACGCCAAGCGCAAGCAGCCGCCTCAAGCGGTCGTCGTGAAGCCTGCCAGAGGCAGCGCGGTCAACGATACCAGCACGCAGCAGTACTATAAGGACGGCTATCCTTCGTTCAATTCGCCGCCGACGGCCGCAAATGTGCAGATCAACGATCAGCAGGCGGGCGATATGGTCAAGCAGCTGACAGCGCTCGGATCGCAGCGCAAGGCCGGCACCATATCCGAGGCTGAGTACCAGCGGCGTGTTGCCGAGATGCGCAAGCTCGCCGCCGAGCATGGCCAGGACACGCTTCAGGAAATTCAGAAAGAGGGCAGTGCGCAGCCAGGGCAGACGCAGAATTAGCCTTGCCTTTCAGGCGATTTGGACGCAAAGCGTTCGGATAGGCTGAGTTTGGATGCGTCTTTTTCGGTTAAGTGCACCTTGCGTGCATAACCGCCCAAGATTCACCGCATGTTTCGAGAAGACATTGGTTGCGGCGCCGCGAGTTCCAAGTTCGTATTGCGGCTGTCCGGGAGAGCAACGAACTTCAGTGCGGTTTTGAGGGCCGCTGTCCCATGGGGAAAGAAATGGAAGAGTTTCATAAAGTCCGGCGTTTGCCGCCCTACGTTTTCGAACAGGTCAACCGTTTGAAAGCCAGCGCGCGAGCGGGCGGGGCGGACATTATCGATCTCGGTATGGGTAATCCCGACCTTCCGACCCCCAAGGCGATCGTCGATAAGCTGTGCGAAGTGGTGCAGGACCCGCGCACGCATCGTTATTCCTCCTCCAAGGGCATTCCGGGCCTTCGCCGGGCGCAGGCGGCCTATTATGCCCGCCGCTTCGGCGTGAAGCTAAATCCGGATACGCAGGTGGTCGCCACCCTCGGCTCCAAGGAAGGTTTCGCCAATATGGCGCAGGCAATCACTGCGCCGGGCGACGTCATTCTCTGCCCGAACCCGACCTATCCGATCCATGCTTTCGGCTTCCTGATGGCTGGCGGCGTGATCCGTTCTATACCGGTCGAGCCGGACGATAGCTTCTTCCCGCCGCTGGAACGGGCCGTGCGTCATTCGATCCCGAAGCCGTTGGCGCTCATCCTGAACTATCCATCGAACCCGACGGCCTATGTGGCGACGTTGGATTTCTACAAGGAAGTCGTCGCCTTCGCGAAGAAGCACGATATTATCGTGTTGTCGGATCTCGCTTATTCGGAGATCTATTTCGACGACGCGCCGCCGCCGTCGGTGCTGGAGGTTCCAGGTGCTATCGACGTTGCCGTCGAGTTCACCTCGATGTCGAAGACCTTCTCCATGCCGGGCTGGCGCATGGGCTTTGCCGTCGGCAATGAACGCCTGATTGCGGCGCTGACGCGCGTGAAGTCCTATCTCGATTACGGCGCCTTCACGCCGATTCAGGTGGCGGCGACGCATGCGCTCAACGGCGATGGCTCCGATATCGCGGAGGTGCGCAGCATCTACAAGCGCCGCCGCGACATTCTCGTCGAAAGCTTCGGCAAGGCGGGCTTTGACGTGCCGCCGCCGGCTGCAACCATGTTTGCCTGGGCGAAGATCCCGGAAAAGTTCCGTCATCTCGGCTCGCTGGAGTTTTCCAAGCTACTGGTTGAGAAGGCCGATATCGCGGTTGCGCCCGGCATCGGATTCGGGGAGCAGGGCGACGATTATGTCCGCATCGCGCTCGTCGAGAATGAGCACCGCATCCGGCAGGCAGCGCGCAATCTGAAGCGCTTCCTCTCTTCAGCGGATGAAACGATGCACAACGTGATTTCGCTGAACGCACATCGTTCGTAATGTTATGCGGCAGCCGCTTTGGCGGCTGCCGCTCCAATATACTGATCAGGAATTTTCCATGGCAGATGCCCTCAAAATCGGCATTGCGGGCTTGGGTACCGTTGGTGCCTCGCTCGTCCGCATCATCCAGAGCCGCGCCAAAGAGCTTGCCGCTACCTGCGGCCGCCCCGTCAAGATCGTTGCCGTCACCGCGCGCGATCGCACCAAGGATCGTGGGATCGATCTCACGGATATCGAATGGTTTGGCGGTCCGGTGGATCTCGCTCAGAAGGCCGATATCGATGTGTTCGTCGAGCTGATCGGCGGTTCCGAAGGAGCTGCGAATGCGGCTGTGCGGGCAGCACTTGCACGCGGTCTCCATGTCGTCACGGCCAACAAGGCGCTCCTTGCCTATCATGGCGTCGAGCTGGCTGAGATCGCCGAGGAAAAGGGCGCGCTGCTGAATTTCGAAGCGGCAGTCGCCGGCGGCATTCCCGTGATCAAGGCCCTGCGCGAATCCCTGACGGGGAATACGATTTCGCGCGTCTATGGCATCATGAACGGCACCTGCAACTACATCCTGACCCGGATGGAGAAAGAGGGCCTGTCCTTCGCGGATTGCCTGAAGGAAGCGCAGCGTCTCGGCTACGCCGAAGCCGATCCGGCTTTCGACATCGAAGGCAATGATACCGCTCACAAGCTTGCCATCCTGACGACGCTTGCCTTCGGCAATCGCATCGCAGCCGACGACATCTATCTCGAGGGCATCACCAACGTCTCGATCGAGGATATCCGTGCTGCGGCCGATCTCGGCTACCGCATAAAGCTGCTCGGCGTCGCCCAGCGCACGGAAACCGGCATCGAGCAACGCGTACACCCGACCATGGTGCCGCTTGATTCGGTTATCGCCCAGGTCGATGGCGTGACCAATGCCGTGGCGATCGAATCGGACATTCTCGGCGAATTGCTAATGGTCGGCCCCGGCGCCGGCGGTAATGCGACGGCATCCTCCGTGCTGGGTGATATCGCCGATATCGCCAAGAGCCGGCCGGGCGAGCAGCGCGTTCCGGTGCTCGGCCATCCCGCCAAAGCGCTCGAACCCTACCGCAAGGCGCAGATGCAGAGCCACGAAGGCGGCTACTTCATCCGTCTGACGGTTCTCGACCGCACCGGCGTCTTCGCAAGCGTCGCCACACGCATGGCGGAAAATCATATTTCGCTGGAATCGATCGTTCAGCGCTCGACGCAGCACCTGGCGCCTTCGGCGCATCAGACGATCATTCTCGTCACGCATGCGACGACGGAGGATTCGGTTCGCAAGGCAGTCGCGGCCATCAAGACGGAAGGCTACCTCGTCGGCGAACCGCAGGTCATCCGCATCGAGCGGCCGAAGGAATAGGCTGACCGGCGGCGTCCCCGGACGCTGCCGTCCTCACAATTTGGGAGAGATGGTGGAGCAACCGGTCGATCCAGTTCAGCGTGCCTTTTTGGGCGTCGAGCGTTCCGTTTCCGGCAATCGCTGGGTTTCCCGTCTCGATCAGGCTGGCCAGAACAGAGCGCTTGCGATTGCGCAGGTACATGGCCTGCCGGAACTGATTGCCCGCGTGCTTGCCGGACGTGGCGTCGGCATCGATGAGGCTATGGCCTTCCTCGATCCGACGATCCGCAGTCTGATGCCTGATCCCTACTTGCTGACCGATTGCGAGAAGGCGGCGCAGCGTCTCCTGCGCGCGATCAAGACCGGCGAGACCGTTGCGATCTTCGGTGACTACGATGTCGATGGAGCGGCTTCCTCGGCGCTGCTTTATCGCTTTTTGACCCATTTCGGCGTTCCCGCGAGCATCTATATCCCGGATCGCATCTTCGAAGGCTACGGCCCCAATCCAAATGCTATCAATCAGCTCATCGACAATGGCGCGAAACTGATCGTGACCGTCGATTGCGGCTCCACCAGCTTCGAAGCGCTCGAGGCGGCGAGGGCGCGCAATATCGATGTCGTGGTCATCGATCACCATCAGGTCGGACATGAATTGCCGCCATGCCATGCGCTGGTCAATCCGAACCGCGAAGATGATTTGTCCGGGCAGGGGCATCTCTGCGCTGCCGGAGTCGTTTTCCTGGTTCTGGTCGCCGCCCTGAAACAGTTGCGCGAGGCGGGTGACGCCCGTGTGCGTTCCGTTGATCTGCTTTCCTGGCTCGATATCGTCGCGCTTGCGACCGTCTGCGATGTCGTGCCGCTCAAGGGGCTTAACCGCGCCTATGTCGTCAAGGGGCTGATTGCAGCCCGCCATCAGGGCAATCCCGGCCTTGCGGCGCTGTTCCGCAAGGCCGGGCTAGGCGGCCCGGTCACGCCATATCATTTCGGCTTCCTGATCGGCCCGCGCATCAACGCCGGCGGCCGCATCGGCGATGCAGCGCTTGGAGCGCGCCTCTTGACGCTGGATGACACCGGCGAGGCCGAGACGATCGCTGCTAAGCTCGATGAGCTCAATCGCGAACGCCAGGCCATGGAAGCTGCGATGTTGCAGGAGGCTGAGGCCGAAGCACTGGCGGAATACGGCAATGGCGATGGCGCCGCCGTTATCATCACCGCGCGGGAGAATTGGCATCCGGGCATTGTCGGCCTGATCGCTTCACGGCTGAAGGACAAGTTTCGCAGGCCGGCCTTTGCCATTGCCTTCGATTCGTCGGGAAAAGGCACCGGGTCCGGTCGTTCGATCAACGGTTTCGATATGGGACGGATGGTTCGCGCCGCCGTGGATGCAGGCCTGCTGGTCAAAGGGGGCGGCCATGCCATGGCGGCCGGCTTGACGGTGGAGCGAAGCAATCTCGGAAAGATGCGCGCCTTCTTCACGGAAAAGGCCGAGAAGCAGGTGGCTGGCCTGGTGGCGAACGAGACGCTGAAGATCGACGGCGCAATCGGCGCAAGCGGCGCGACCGTCGAACTGATAGATCGCCTTGAAACAGCCGGTCCCTATGGTTCCGGCCATCCGCAGCCCATCTTTGCGCTTCCCAGCCACAGGCTGCGCGATTCCCGTCTTGTCGGTCAGTCGCATATCAAGATCACGCTGGAAGCGCAGGATGGTGGTCGGGTTGATGGCATTGCCTTCCGTGCTGCAGAGACGCCGCTTGGCCAGTTGTTGATGTCTTCGCGCGGCGCTCAGATCCACGTGGCCGGTACGCTCGGTGCCGATCACTGGCAAGGGAGCCGTCGTGTGCAGCTTCGCGTCACGGACGCAGCAAAAGCGCCCTGAGCGACCACGAGAATAGCCCAAGCGATGAGATTCGTCGATAGCAATGAACTATCGTCTCTCAGCATTCGATGACTGCATCCAACTATTGCCATTTGTGAAGAAGCATTCGTTCAAATCACGCAGCGCTGCGATCGACGGTCTTGGATGGTACCGATGTCTTTCAGACTGAGACTCTTGGTGGCAGTTCTTGTTTTGGTGTCGCTTTCGACAGCGGGAGCTGCCGGTTGGCTATGGGCGCGCAATGGTGCTTACGGCTTCAACACTTTTTTGCGGCGTGGCGGTACCTACTGGATTTCAGTCAGGCCTGACGATTCGCGCCTGTCACCCTCCATGCGGCTGGCGCTCCGCGATCCGCAGCCGGTGGCGCAACCAGGCCCTCTTGCGTGGCAGGAGCCTCGGAAAGGCTTCGAGGTTGCTGAACTGCCGGTCATGGTGAACGGTAGTGAGGCTGATCGCATCTTGCTGAACCGCATAGATCCCGCGCTGTATCGTTTCGTAGCGAGAAATGCGCCGGACGGAGACAGAGGCATCGATGAATGGGAACGCGTATTGCCGAAAGCGCTCCTCATTGTTAACGGCAGCTACTACGACCTCAAGGGGAGGCCGGATACGCCGATCATAAGCAATAGTATCGCCATGGGGCCGGCGACATACGAGGCAAAGGCCGGCGCTTTTATCGCAGGCGATGGATTCGCCGACATCAGGGATTTGGCCCATCAGGACTGGCAAGCGGCGTTCGCAGGGGCGGCAAACGCCATGGTCTCATACCCTCTGCTGATTGGTTCCGATGGGCAGACCCACGTCAACGCCAAAAGCCGTTGGCTGGCCAACCGCACCTTCGTCGGCAAAGATGGTGCGGGCCGCATCATTGTCGGGACCACAAAGGAAGCCTTCTTTCCGCTCGCAGCATTGGCAGAGTTTTTAAAAAGCTCCCCTCTGGATCTGAAGATCGCGCTTAATTTCGATGGCGGGCCGATTGCCTGCCAAAGTGTCCGTTTGCCGGGATTCCAGAGAAAGTTTTACGCGCGCTGGGAAGCGCAGGTCCAGGGTGATGACGTTCAGCTTCTGCGGTGGCCGATATCAAGCGCTACGTGGGCGATGCCAATGGTTTTGACCGTCGAGCCGAAGTAGCGCGCAGCTTTGAAATTTCTCGATAATTTGGGAAAAACAGTGGCACGCCCTAGGGGAGTCGAACCCCTCTTTACAGAATGAAAATCTGTCGTCCTAACCGATAGACGAAGGGCGCGTGCTGTGGCGCCCTTATAGTCAGCACCTTTCATTCCCGCAAGCGGAAAATCGCGAAAAATCTCAGAAAAATCCATGACTAGGGAAAGATTTTTCGAGGCCTTGTGGAAAACTTTGAAACACCGGGATTTGGTACGCCCTAGGGGAGTCGAACCCCTCTTTACAGAATGAGAATCTGTCGTCCTAACCGATAGACGAAGGGCGCGTGCGCACAAACTAGATAAGAACGACCAATTGCTTCTGCAAGCGGCGGCTTATTCGATTGGTTTTTGGGGGAGGACAACAGTGGCACGCCCTAGGGGAGTCGAACCCCTCTTTACAGAATGAAAATCTGTCGTCCTAACCGATAGACGAAGGGCGCGTGCAGCTGTTGTGTGGCGCGCTTATAGCGGGGTGATTTCATTCCTGCAAGCGGCAATTTTGCTTTTTTGTGGAAAAAATGACAGATGGATGAAATTACCGCCGGCCTTGAATAAGCGTGACTTAACAGGACCTTGCCGGCGATGCCGTAGATTCCCTGCAAACGCGGGCTCTTTATTCGTCAGAAGCGCCCTTTGCGGGTTGTACCAGCAGTTTGCCGTTCTGGGGTTGGTTTTTCGAAGCCACAAACTGCGCCAGGATCGCCGCCTGCTTGCTGTTCAGTTCGCGGACGTTCGGGTTCGGCGTGGCCGATACCCCCGATGCCGTGACCTGCGCAATTGGCTGCGGCGAGCTTGTCGCAGGGGTGGTTGCGTTGCGAATGACAGGCGGTGGCAACACGTCCGCGGAGGTCAGGCCTTTCGCGGCTGCGGGATCGGGCGCTTGCTGTGTCATAGGCTGCACCATCCCAGGCGGAGTGCTGTAGACGCTGCGCATCATCGGCGTGATCGCCTGCGCGCCGTCAGGCTGGTTCTTGGCGAGTGTTCCGTCCGGGTTGGCGGCGATGGGCGGCGGGGCGGCAAAGATACTGCTTCTGCTGGCATTGACGCCTGTCGGCTGCGTCACCAGGCCGGCAATGCCAGTCTGCGCATCCGTGGGCGCTGCTGCCGGAGCGGGATAGAACGCCTGATTCTGCTGGGCGACGATCTGCTGGCGTGTATCGTTGACGCTATGCACCAGCGGATCGCGATAGGCAAGGTCGCCTTTGCGTCGCCGGGCGTCGGCCTTGTTGTTCATGTCGGCGGCGAGCTGTTCTGCGGCTGTCGGTTGCGCGACCGGTGCGGCATCCGACGTTTCCATCGGCTTCTTGCCCGTTGTGGCGCAGCCCGCGATCATCACAAATGAGGCGATGACGGCAATAGTGCTTGCGAGCTTTTTCCCGCGGTATAAAGTCTGTTGATCGCACATAGGACGTTCCCCGCAAAAAAGGTTTGCATCGGAACGGCCTCTGGCGAGGGACGGCGATATCGCACGTGCTCACTGGGAACAATGACCGCGCCATATCCGATGCATGATGCTTCGAGTCGTCCAAGCATGCCGGAGGATGGGCATGGGCGGCAAGCGCGAAACGGATGGTCCCGCGCATGCCGTAAGCCTCGCGAAAGTTTCCGTCTTACCAGGTGCCGGTGTTGGGCATGGAAGCCCATGGTTCGGCAGAAGGAAGGTTGGGACCCTTTTGCAGGATTTCGATGGAGATGCCGTCCGGAGAGCGCACGAATGCCATGTGGCCATCGCGCGGCGGACGGTTGATCGTGATGCCGTTGTCCATCAGATTCTGGCAGGTCGCATAGATATCGTCGACCTCATAGGCGAGGTGGCCGAAGTTGCGTCCGCCGGTATATTCCTGCGGATCCCAGTTGTAGGTCAGTTCCAGGCTGGGCGCGCCGTTGCTTCGGGATGATTCGGCATCTTCGCCGGCTGCAAGGAAAACGAGTGTGAATCGACCTTTCTCGTTTTCGTAGCGACGGGTTTCGATAAGGCCGAACAAGGTGCTATAAAAGTGCAACGAGGCGTCGAGATCGGTGACGCGAACCATCGTATGGAGATAACGCATTCTATTTCCTCTCTTAATGTGTGGCTGGCCGGATCTTCGGACAAAGCACCAGCTTCGCGCAAGTCTTGGAGCGATAATCTTAGGGTGGGAATAAACGAAAACTAGGACTTGCGCTTTTCCGTTACCAAGATGTTAATCTTGATATCAGGGAATCAGTTAAACGTAACAGTGTGACGCGTAATCGAGGGCTGGCTAGGATGGGTGACAGAATTTCGTCGAAGGGAATTATCGACTTCGAAGAGATGTCGGGTGATGCCGTCGAGCTCATCGAAATCTCCGGCGTCGTCAAGTGGTTCGATGTTGCCAAGGGCTTCGGTTTCATCGTGCCGGATAACGGCATGCAGGATGTGTTGTTGCACGTCACCTGCCTGCGCCGCGATGGTTACCAGACGATCCTTGAGGGGACCCGCATTGTTGCGCTAATCCAGCGCCGGGAGCGCGGTTATCAGGCCTTTAAAATTCTTTCCATGGATCAGTCGACGGCGGTGCATCCGTCGCAGATGCCTCCTGTTCGCACGCATGTGCAGGTTACCGCGACGAGCGGCCTCGAGCGTGCGCTGGTCAAGTGGTTCAATCGCACCAAAGGCTTCGGTTTCCTGACGCGCGGCGAGGGCACGGAGGACATCTTCGTGCATATGGAAACGCTGCGGCGCTTCGGTCTTGCCGAGTTGCGACCGGGTCAAGTCGTGCTTGTACGCTTCGGCCCCGGTGACAAGGGGCTGATGGCTGCCGAGATCCATCCGGATGCGCCAAGCCCGGCAACGCGGCCTCACTGATATGAAAAGAGATTTGGTTCTCAAGGTTTTGAAAAGCGCCATTTTGGCGCTTTTTATCGTTGGAGCGGGTGCCTCGGGCTCGTTTGCAGCGCAAACCACAGATCAGCAGTCGGTGAAGTTCGAATCGGAGCCGCTATCGATCAGGTCGGCTAAGGGCGAGACGCATAAATTCACGGTCGAGCTGGCTGTAACGCCACCGCAGCTGGAATACGGGCTGATGTATCGAGACAAGATGCCGGCCGATCACGGTATGCTGTTCGATTTCGGCACGTCGCGCCCCGTGATGATGTGGATGAAAAACACCAAGCTGTCGCTCGACATGCTGTTTCTGGACCAGAAAGGTGCCGTCACCCATATCCAGGAAAACGCCGTGCCCTATTCTGAAGCGATCATCAGTTCCAACGGGCCGGTTGCCTATGTCATCGAGCTGAACGGCGGGATCGTCAAGAAACTCGGCCTTGCCGTGGGCGACAAGGTGACGAGCGCCACCATTTCGGCAAAACTTGGCAAATAGATTTTCGTCGGGGAAGATTTCCCCAGCGTGATTTTAGCTGTTGCAGCGGGCGGATGAACCGTGTATCTCCCCACTCGTTCCGTTGGATCAATTGTTCGACGGCGCAGAATGAAGACATGAAGCCAATTGCCCGAGGGCAATCTCTAGGCGGTCATGTCGACGGTACGGAGTGTAGCGCAGTCTGGTAGCGCATCTGGTTTGGGACCAGAGGGTCGGGAGTTCGAATCTCTCCACTCCGACCACTTAAATAACTGATATAATTCCAAAAAATTAAAGATCTGAGTTCCGAGACGTGCCGTGATTGTCGGATTGCGCCCGCTACGGTGCTTTTTGGTATTTTCTCATTGCGCTCTCCGTCTCGCTCGGACGCTCTATGCATCGCCCCGCTGGAGATTGCTCCCGGCGCCGGATGTTAGCCAACGGCGTCATGTCCGCGAAGACGGCTGCCGCGCAAGGATCCAATAGTCTCGTTCCGTTACCTTTTCGAAGCAACGGATTTCGTCCCGGAAGCCCAGTCGCCGGTAGAAGGGTAGGCTCAGGGGATTGAACGTCTCTAGAAAGCATGTCGCGTTTTGGCGATCTGCCCGGCTCAGCGTTATTTCGAGAAGGCGCTGCGCCAATCCCTTTCCTTGTGCTTGCGGCCGTACACCAAGAATCGACAGGTACCACCCGTCGAAGAGCTGCTGAGGGACGTGCTCGGCCATGGATTCGGAAATCCGCAGATAAATGTCAAATCCCCGGGCTCCCAACAGCTTGGCAAGCGCTTGCTTGCGGGCAGCGACATGGATCTCGATATCGTCGTCGCTCGCCTCGTTGGTATGCCACAGCGCGGCGCCATCGGCGCCAGCATACCGCACTTCGCCGATTCCCTGTGCTTCGACGATTGCAAGATCGAAATACTCGGCAAGAATGGCTTGTCTGCTTTCCTCATCGTCACCGGATTCTATGGTCACCGCACGGTAAAACGGATCGTCGATCAGGGCTTCGGCAAGGGAGATGCAAACGGGTGAAATCTGGCTCACAAAAAACTCCGAGAATAAATAGTCAGCGCTCCCGAGCCGATTCGATCCACTTGAGGAGCCTCGCAAGGTCATCTTAGGAAGCTTGTCGGGGAGGTCTACTTCGAAATGATGTCGTATACGGTCTTCCGATCAAAGCTTGCGCCATTCCGACCGATGTCATGAACCCGCCGATCGATGCTGATCTCGCCGGGACCTGCCACAACGGCTTGATCCGTCTCCTGGGAATTGACGTCGTTGCAGGGAAGGATCCACCACCGCGACCGGTGGAAAGCTGAGATGCCGCGTTGCAATGACATTTGATCGCCAAATTTCAACATGTTTGAAGCATGGGCCGTGCATGTGGTCGGTCTTGGGAATCGCTCTCACCTCTATGAATTTGCGCCGGTTTCCGCGGTCTTTTTGCTTGAAACTAAAGGGATTCGCGGCTAATCAAACGTCATGACGCGCTCGATCCGCAGGGGTCGTCGCAAGACAAGTGAAGCACAAGGCGGGTCGCTCCCGCTTTATTCGGAGGCGCTGCAGCAATGCCTGCCAAGATCTACCGTCCCGCAAAGACCGCCATGCAATCCGGCAAGGCCAAGACCAACATCTGGGTTCTGGAATTCGATCAGGAAATCCCGCGCAAGATCGATCCGATCATGGGGTATACCTCGTCGGCCGACACGCGCCAGCAGTTGAAGCTGACGTTCGACACCCAGGAGCAGGCGGAAGATTACGCCAAGCGCGAAGGCATCGACTATCGCGTCATCGCGCCAAAGGATCCTATCCGCCAGGTGGTTTCCTACACCGATAATTTCCGCTTTAACCGCATCCAGCCCTGGACTCATTGAGGCAGACGGTTATTAAAGCCGTTGCCCATTGAGTTTTACGCCGGTTTCAGGCATGTGTTCGCGGCCGCAAGCATTTTGCGGCTCGGCCTTTGGCCCCTTAGCTCAGCTGGATAGAGCACCTGCCTTCTAAGCAGGTGGTCGCAGGTTCGAATCCTGCAGGGGTCGCCATCTTTTCAATAGCTTAGCGACAGTTTTCATCGCCTGGCGAGCAGCGTTTAAAGATTTCCCGGCGCTGTTTACACTTTTCAGCCACGAGATGCCCTTTTTCATCAGCGGAGTTATCGCTTAACCGCTAGGGATGCCCAAGACAAAATCTGCCTCAGTTCGCTTCCGTCGGCCAGCCTCCCACGGCGGCCGGCCTGGTGGCGTCGAGCGCCATCTGGAATAGATCGTAGCCGAACATTGCTCCGCTTAGTTTGATGACGATGATGGCGGCGCTCAAAAGCGCGAGCCCGCCAATAATCCTGTCGCTTCTCTTCACAGCCCGCTTCCCCTAACGCTTTGTGAATGCCCCATATTTTGCGATTATGGGTTAGTATATCGCGTTTTGCGCGAAGCGCTACATGGGTTGTTCACGCCGTCAATCGCCCGGCAGCGATCAGCAGGAGGCAACCGGCGATGCCTTCGATCCAGCGGCGGCGGTGATCGCTGACGCTCGTTCGGGAGCCAAGCATCGCAAGAGCGATGCTGAGACAAGCATAGAACACGCCGCAGAGCCCGATGAAAACCGTAGAGAGCAGAGCAGCCTGCAGCGCTACGCTTCGGCCATGATCGATAAACTGCGGCAGGATGGCGAAATAGATCATCATGCCTTTTGGATTGAGAACGGCCGTCAGAAAGCCGCGCCGGAATGCGTCTGTCGCGGCCCTTGTTCTCGTTGGGGCGATGGCGCCAACCCGCAGCGACGACAAGATCAGGCGAGCGGCGAGATAGGCAAGATAGGCAATGCCGAGCCAGCGTAGGACCATGAACAGGGTGGGAGAGGCGGCGATGATTGCGGCGACCCCCAACGCAGCAAGTGCTGAATGGATGATATAGCCGGTACAAACCCCAGCCGTCGAGCGTAACCCTGCGCCCGCACCGCCGGACATTGTCTGAGATGCCACGAACAGCATATCGGGGCCCGGTGTACAGATGAGCGGCAGGACTGTTCCCGCGAAAAGAAGGATATTGGTGTTTTCCATAAATGGAAGCTTAGGCCCTTGCAGGCGCAATCGGCTTGCGTAAATGCCAACTATAGGCTGATAGTTGGCATCGGAATTCAATTTCTGAATCCTGTTAGCAGGGGATGCCAATGCGGCTGGATGAGATCGATAAGCGCATCCTGCGCGCGCTGCAGCGTGACGGGCGAATGCAGAATGTGGAACTCGCCAGGGAGGTGGGGCTGTCGCCGTCGCCTTGTCTAAGGCGCGTAAAGCTCCTTGAGGATGCCGGCATCATCGATCGCTATGTGGCCGTGGTGAATCCCGTCAAAGCCGGGCTACCGCTGTCCCTCTTTGCTCGCGTCTGGCTGACGGCCCAGGATGCCGAGACGATCGATCACTTCATTGCCGCGATGAAGAAACTGCCCGAGGTTATGGAGTGCTACATCATGTTGGGTGAAAGCGATGCTCTGTTGCGTGTCGCTGTGTCCGATCTCGACGACTACAGGCGGTTCCAGTCGACCCATTTGACGAAGATCAACGGCATTCAGAACGTCAAGACGGATGTGCCGAGCCAGATCGTCAAGCAGACCCACGCCTTGCCGCTACGTTGAGCGGCTCTGTCTCGCTAAGCCGCCCGCGGAGCGCGCATGAAAAACCCGCCGGCTGCGTGACAGCGGCGGGTTCTCGCATTCGATTTCTACCGTATCAGTGCAGGATCTGGCTGAGGAAGAGCTTGGTGCGCTCGTGCTGCGGATTGTCGAAGAATTCCTTCGGGGAGTTCTGTTCGACGATCTGGCCCTGATCCATGAAGATGACGCGGTTGGCGACCTGGCGTGCAAAGCCCATTTCGTGGGTCACGCACAGCATGGTCATGCCTTCCTCGGCAAGACCGACCATCGTGTCGAGCACTTCCTTGATCATTTCCGGGTCGAGTGCCGAGGTCGGCTCATCGAACAGCATGATCTTCGGGTTCATGCAGAGTGAGCGGGCGATTGCGACGCGCTGCTGCTGACCGCCGGAGAGCTGACCGGGATATTTCTTCGCCTGCTCCGGAATCTTGACGCGGGTGAGGAAATGCATGGCGATCTCTTCCGCCTGCTTCTTCGGCATCTTGCGCACCCAGATCGGCGCCAGCGTGCAGTTTTCCAGAATGGTCAGGTGCGGGAAGAGGTTGAAGTGCTGGAACACCATGCCGACTTCGCGGCGCACTTCATCGATCTTCTTCAGGTCGTTCGTCAGTTCCGTGCCATCGACAACGATCTGGCCCTTCTGATGTTCTTCCAGACGGTTGATGCAGCGGATCATCGTCGATTTACCCGATCCGGAGGGACCGGCAATGACGATGCGCTCGCCGCGCATGACCTTCAGATTGATATCGCGCAACACATGAAAGTCGCCGTACCACTTGTTCATGTTGACGATATCAACCGCGACTTCCGTCTCGGAGATGGTCAGTTTTTTGGGTTGGGCTTCAGCCATATTTCTAGTTCCCTCACTTTTTATCGCTTGTGGCCGGTATCGAGATGGCGCTCCACAAAACCTGAATAGCGCGACATTGCAAAACAGAACAGCCAAAATGTGAACCCGGCGAAAATTAGGCCCGTCACCGGCGTTACCGCGCTTGCCCAATTCGCATCCGAGAAGTTCTGCCGAACGATGCCGAGCAGGTCGAACATGCCGATGATCGCAACCAGCGACGTGTCCTTGAACATGCCGATATAGGTGTTGACGATGCCGGGAATGACCAGCTTGATGGCCTGCGGCAAAACGATGAGCCGCATCTTCTGCCAGTAACCGAGGCCGAGCGAATCGGCTCCCTCGAACTGGCCCTTCGGCACGGCCTGCAAGCCGCCGCGGATGACTTCGGCCATGTAGGCCGAGGTGAAGATCGAAACGCCGACGACGGCGCGCAGCAGCTTATCCACAGTCCAGCCCTGCGGCATGAAGAGCGGCAGCATGTAGCTGGCCATGAACAGCACCGTGATCAACGGCACGCCGCGGATGATCTCGATGAACATCACGCACAGCATACGCAAGACGGGCATTTTTGAACGGCGTCCCAACGCAAGGAGGATGCCGAAGGGGAAGGAGACTACGATGGCGACAAAGGCGATGACCAGTGTTACCAGCAAGCCACCCCATCTTTCAGTTTCGACGGTGGAAAGAAATGTTACGCCGGAAAACTTCACGTGGAGGTAGCCCCAGAAATCCCAATCGATCACCGGAATGCTCAGGCCATGGAGAAGGAAGAAGGAGAGGATCGGCAGCACGAAGAATGCGATGATCGCATTCAATCCTTTTCGGGGAAACGACGGGATCAGCAACGGCGCGAAGCCGATGATCATGAGGATGGCGACGAGTACCGGCCGCCAGCGTTCTTCCGGTGGGTAGAGGCCGAACATGAAGACGAGGAATTTCGCACGCACGAAGGCCCAGCAGGCGGCGTTCCAGCCATCCGGTTGCGTGCCGCCCTGGACGGTCGTGGCGCAGAAGGTGCGGTCGGTTCCGTTCCAGACTGCATGAACGAACAACCAATCGACCAAATGCGGGATTGCCCAGGCGAGCAGGGCTACGGCGAGGACCGTCAAAACGACGTCCTTCGGCGTGGCGAAGAGGTTCTTCTTGGCCCAGTGCCACGGCCCTTTTTCGCTGGCGGGTGCCGGCTGTGCCGACAAAAGCGATTTGCTGACGAAGCTCTGATTTGCTGCAGACATCTTATCTCTCCACCAGAGCCATCTTGGCGTTGAACCAGTTCATGAACAGCGATGTGATGATGCTCAGGATCAGATAGATGACCATCCAGATGATGACCACTTCGACGGCACGGCCGGATTGGTTGAGGATCACGCCGCCGACCGCGACGATATCGGCGTAGCCGATGGCGATGGCGAGCGAGGAGTTCTTGATCAGGTTGAGATACTGGCTCGTCAGCGGCGGAATGATGATGCGCATCGCCTGCGGGATGACGATCAGCCTTGTGATGACCGATGCCCGAAGGCCGAGCGCACCGGCCGCTTCCGACTGGCCCTTTGGCACGCCGCGAATGCCGGCGCGCACGATTTCGGCAATGTAAGTCGCCGTATAGAGGGAAAGCGCGAGCAGGAGCGCTATAAACTCAGGTCCGACGACTGTTCCGCCCGTCAGGTTGAATTTTCCGGCGATCGGGTAGTCGAAGGAGAGCGGCATGCCGGTTGCGAGGAAGGCCAACAACGGCAAGCCGATCAATATGCCGATCGAAGCCCATATCGTGTGGAATTGCTGGCCTGTCGCCGCCTGACGCCGATGCGCCCAGCGCGCGACGAAAAATACGCCTGCGATGGCGATCAGCAAGGCAATGCCGACGGCTCCCATGCCTTCGCTGAAGATGGGTTTCGGGAAGGCGAGGCCGCGATTGCTGAGATAGCTGGAGAATGGCAGATGCACGGCGTCGCGCGCCTGCGGCAGCAACACCAGAACGCCGCTATACCAGAAGAAGATGACCAGCAGCGGCGGAATGTTGCGGAAGATTTCGACATAGGTCTGGGAAAGCTTTGCGATCAGCCAATTGTTCGAAAGCCTGCCGACACCGATGATGAAGCCGACGATGGTCGCCGCAATGATACCAACGACCGATATCAGAAGCGTGTTGAGCAGCCCGACGATCAATGCATCCGTATTGGTGGAATCGCTGGAATAGGGAATGAGAGCCTGCCCCAGGTTGAAGCCGGCGCGTCCTTCGAGAAAGCCAAATCCGAAGGTACGATTCAAGGCGCGGAGGTTATCGACCGTGTTCGTCACGACGAACCAGCAAATGCCGGCGAGTATGACGATAGTCAGAGCCTGATAGAACGCACCCCGGACTCTGGGGTCGTAAAATAAAGATACGGATGATCGTTCGCCGCTAGGCGAATTTGCTGAAATTGCCATACAAAGTTTTTCCCCAATGTGCCTGTTTCAGGCTTGTTTTCTTTAGGGGAGAAAGGCGGCACGCCGCCTTCCTCTAGAGGTTAGCCTATATAGGGTGCTCAGCGCACCGGAGGAGCGTACTGGATGCCGCCCTTGTTCCACAGGGCGTTGAGGCCGCGTGCAATCTTCAGCGGGCTGCCTGCGCCGATGTTGCGGTCGAAGACTTCGCCATAGTTACCGACGCCCTTGATGATGTTGTAGGCCCAGTCGTTGGTGAGCCCGAGGTCGGTGCCGATCGTGGAACCCTGCTCTGCGCCGAGGAAGCGCTTGATATCCGGGTTTGCAGAATTCTTCATCTCGTCGACGTTCTTCTGCGTGATGCCGAATTCTTCGGCATTAACAAGCGCATAGGCCGTCCAGCTGACGATGTTGAACCATTGGTCGTCGCCCTGGCGAACTGCCGGGCCAAGTGGTTCCTTGGAGATGATTTCGGGGAGAACGACGTTGTCGTCCGGGTTCTTGAGCGTCAGGCGGAGCGCATAAAGGCCGGACTGGTCAGTCGTGTAGACGTCGCAACGGCCGGAATCATAGGCCGTGTTCACTTCCTCGAGCTTGTCGAAAACAACCGGATTGTACTGGAGGTTGTTGGTCTTGAAGTAGTCGGCAAGGTTGAGCTCGGTCGTGGTACCCGACTGGACGCAAATGGCGGCGCCGGAAAGCTCCAGAGCCGATTTCACGTTCAGCTCCTTGCGAACCATGAAGCCCTGGCCGTCGTAATAGGTGACGGGACGGAACTTGAGGCCGAGTGCGGTATCGCGGTTGATGGTCCAGGTGGTATTGCGAGAAAGCACGTCGATTTCACCCGACTGCAGCGCGGTAAAGCGGTCCTTGGCGCTGAGAGGCGTAAACTTCACCTTGGTCGGATCGCCGAAGACGGCCGAAGCGACTGCGCGGCAGAAGTCGATGTCGAAGCCGGCCCAATTGCCGGACGCATCGGGCTGCGCAAAGCCGAGAAGGCCCGTATTCGCACCGCATTGAATGAAGCCCTTGGCCTTGACGTCGCTCAGCGTCGACGCTGAGGCACCAGAAACGGAGTAAGCCAATGCTGCGGCTCCGAGAAATGCGGAGAGAGCAAACTTGTTCATCTTTCCCAACCTTTGTTCTATTGTTTTATAGTTAAAGCGTATCGCTCCCGAAGCGGGTTCTTGGTGAACCTCATTTCCTCACTCTCCAGGCGCGAGTGGTCCTATCACAGTCGTAAATGGATTGGCGGTCAAGAGATCGGCCCGAATATTGCCGGTTTATTCGGAGAATTCGCTTTTTGGGGCTGGGAAATGGGCATTTGACGCCAAAATGAGCATCATTTTGCTAAAAAACTGCACGAAAACGAGGTTTCACGCGCAACTTTCGTTATTTTAGCCTTGCAATAATATGCTGTGTCGACAGGATCGGGGTTGACCCAACTGGACTTGCTCGCCACAAAACCAGCTTCCTACAGCGCCAAAGGCATATCCGGACATGAAAGACAAAGACACACTCCTGCAGAACGCCGGCATCAACACGCGTTTGTCCCACATTGGCAATTCGCCATTCGACTTCCACGGCTTCGTCAATCCACCCGTCGTGCATGCCTCGACGGTGCTGTTTCCCAATGCCCGCGTGATGGAGACGCACGACCAGAAATATACCTACGGCACCCGTGGTACACCGACGACCGACGCGTTGTGCGAGGCGATGGACGCGCTGGAAGGTTCGGCCGGAACGGTCATCGTGCCCTCAGGCCTTGCCGCGGTCACGGTGCCGTTTCTGGCCTATCTGTCGGCAGGAGACCACGCCCTGATCGTTGATTCGGTCTACGGTCCCACCCGGTTCTTCTGCGATACCATGCTGAAGCGCCTCGGCATCGAGGTCGACTATTACGATCCGTTGGTTGGCGCCGGCATCGAGCAATTGTTCAAGCCGAACACCAAGCTGGTTCACACAGAGGCACCGGGTTCCAACACCTTCGAAATGCAGGATATCCCGGCGATTTCCGCTGCCGCTCACCGGCATGGTTGCGTGGTGACCATGGACAATACCTGGGCGACGCCGCTCTATTTCAAGCCGCTCGATCATGGTGTCGATGTTTCCATTCATGCGGTGACGAAATATCCGGCGGGCCATTCGGATATCGTCATGGGAACCGTCTCCGCCAACGCGGCCCACTGGGAGCGCTTGCTCGACGCGCACGGCCAGCTTGGCATTTGCGGTGCCCCGGACGACGCCTATCAGGTGCTGCGCGGGCTGCGTACCATGGGCGTGCGTTTGGACCGTCATCAGGAGAGCGCGCTTGAAATTGCACGCTGGCTCGAGGGCAGGGAGGACGTCGCAAGGGTTCTGCACCCGGCGCTGCCGAGTTTCCCGAGCCATGACATCTGGAAGCGCGACTTCAAGGGCTCGAGCGGCATTTTCTCCTTCGTGCTGGCCGTCGATAGCCCGGAGAAGTTCAAGGTCAAGGCGCATGCCTTCCTTGATGCGCTGCGGATATTCGGCCTTGGCTATTCCTGGGGCGGATTCGAAAGCCTTGCACTTCAAGTCAACCTGAATGACCGGCGCGTCACCAAGGCGCCGACCGAAGGGCCGGTCATCCGTCTGCAGATCGGCCTCGAAGACGTGGCCGATATCAAGGCTGATATCGAAAAGGGCTTTGCGGCAGTCAGGCAAGCCTGATCAGCCAATGGCGCGATAGCCATAGATCCAGTCCATATCCGCCGCAAGACTTTGCGGCGGGCGCAGGGAGAGGACGAGGTCTCGGGCCACGCGGATCGGCCCGCGGGCATGGTAGGCGAATTGATTGAACGCGGCGCGTTGGCGCAGCCGGGCAATGCGCGGCGTACGATGTTTTTCAAAGAGGTCGAATGCCTCCGCCGGCGGGCGCGTCACCAGCATGCCGGCCAGCTCGAAGGCATCCTCGATCGCCATGGCCGCACCCTGGGCGGCAAACGGCATCATCGCATGCGCCGCATCGCCGATCAGCACCGTGTCGCTGCCATTGTGCCAACGGCCGGCTTTCATCTCATAGAGGGGCCAGAAGCTTGCCTGCTCCTGTGTTTCGAGCATCTGTATGATCGCACTGTTCCAGCCGGAGAAGCCGCGCAGCATCTGCTCGCGCTGTGCCTTGTTGCTGGCAGTGCTCCAATCGCGGCTCGAACTGCTGCCGGAAACGATGGCGACGATGTTGAAAGCGGCATTTTCCCGGATCGGGTAGCAGACAAGGTGGCTGGCCGGACCAAGAAATGCGGTGACGCTGGTGCGGTTCAGGATCGCAGGCGCTGAAGCTTCCGCAATGGTGAAACGCCAGGCGATATTGCCGGAGAAGACGGGTGAGGGAGAGGCTGGCACCATTGCGCGAGCCTTCGACCACACGCCATCGGCGCCGATGACGATATCCACGTCTCGACCGGCGATGCCGGCAAGTGTCTGTCGATCTGTAATCTCGATTCGCTGGCCCAGATGAAGCGTGCAAAATGCATTGGCTATCACGGCTTCCAGAAGCACCTTCTGCAGCGTGGCGCGATGTGCCGTACCGTAGGGCGCGCCCCATCGTTCTCTGGCGAAATTTCCGCACGGGACGGATGCGACGGGTCGCAACGAGGAGGCCGAGACAAGCCGCACCTCTTCCGGCTCGAGCCAGACTGCCCGAAGGGTATCGAGCACGCCGAGCGTGTCGAGAATGCGGGAGGCGTTCGGGGAAATCTGCAGGCCGGCCCCGACTTCGGTCAGAGCTTCGGCCTGCTCGAAAATTTCGGAACGTATGCCATGCCTTGCCAACGCTAGCGCCGTGGTCAATCCGGCTATTCCGGCGCCGATGATTGCGGCTGTCTTGATCGGCATTTCTCTATGTCCGATCGACGGCTATCGTATCAGGCCGCCTTGAAATGGAAGACGCAGCCCGGCGGGTTGGTCTGATCGGCCTTCAGCGACGGATTGTAGCGATAGAGCGTCGAGCAGTAGGAGCAGACCTTCTCGTTATCGTCGCCCATATCGATAAAGATATGTGGATGATCGTAAGGAACCGAGGCGCCGGTGCACATGAATTCCTTGACGCCGATCTCGATAACGCTGTGTCCGCCGTCGTTCTGGAAATGGGGAATATTGTGACCGGCCATGATGATCTCCGAATGCGTCTTGCCTTGAGCGGCATGAATGTTGCGCCAGACTTGGTAGCCCCTCTTTATAATCCTTCTCATCGATTGTGTAGTGCGAAAGTCCGGCTCGGCGCAGAGATTTTCACCGTTGCGGGGTTCACCTGATATCGCCGATAAAATATGGTCCGGCATCAGGAAAACCCCTGTTTGCAAAGATAATGCCATGAATTTGAATGCTCCTTCGATGTCCCATTTCGTCAGGGATGGCCTGAAGCTCGCCTTTTTCGATGAAGGTGATCCGAACGGTCAGCCCGTGCTGCTGATTCACGGCTTTGCCTCGACGGCGATTGCGAACTGGGTTCATCCAGGTTGGCTGAAGACTCTGGGCGATGCGGGTTATCGGGTGATCGCGATCGACAATCGTGGGCATGGCGCAAGCGACAAGCTTTATGACGCCGATGTCTACCATCCGTGGATCATGGCCGAAGACGCGGTCGCGCTACTCGATCATCTGGGCATCCCGGAGGCCCATGTCATGGGCTATTCCATGGGTGCGCGCGTCGCAACTTTCATGGCGATAGCGTATCCGGATCGCGTCCGCTCGCTGGTCCTCGGCGGCCTTGGTATCGGTATGGTCGAGGGTGTAGGCGATTGGGATCCGATTGCGGATGCGCTCGTTGCTCCGTCGCTCGACGATGTCACGCATTTGCGCGGCCGCATGTTCCGCGCCTTTGCCGAACAGACCAAGAGTGACCGCCAGGCGCTCGCCGCCTGCATTCAGGGGTCGCGCGATCTGGCGACAAAGGAGGATGTGGCGAAGATCGAGGCGCCGACCTTGATCGCGGTTGGCACCAAGGATGACATCGCCGGCTCTGCCCGGGAACTCGCCGAGTTGATGCCGCATGCCGAGGCAGTCGACATCCCGAACCGCGATCACATGCTTGCCGTCGGAGATAAGGTCTTCAAAACAGCTGTTCTCGAATTCTATAAGCGGATCGAGGACCGGTAGGCCCGGATCTGGCCGATCAGGTCACTCGCCGGTGAAATGCGGCTTCCGGCGCGCGGCAAAGGCGGCGCGTCCTTCCACATAATCCGCGCTATCGAAGGTTTCGGCGCCGATTATCTCTGCCTCACGCAGCAGATCTCCATTTTGTTCAAGGACGGCGCGGGCCGCGAGTTTCGAGGCATGTAGCGAAATCGGCGCATTTGCGGCGATCGCATGGGCGAGGGCGGAGATTTCGCCGTCGAACGAACCGGCTTCAATCTCCTCCAGCAAAAACCCGGACGCCGCCATTTTCTCGCTGGACATCGGCGCGCCGGTAAAGAGCGCGACTTTTGCCATCTGGGGTCCGAGTGCGTTGATGATATCTTGCACCGCGTCGGCTGGATAAGCGATGCCGAGGCGGGCGGCGGGAATGGCGAAGCGCGCGCCTTGCTCGGCGATCCGCAGGTCGCAAGCAGCGGCGAGCCCGAAGCCGCCGCCGTAGCAGATGCCGCGGATCGCCGCGATCGTCGGCACGCGGCAGTGGCGGACGGCCTCGAAGGCTTGGCTGTTCAGCGCTTCATAGGCGACGGCAGTCTCGGAATTCTTGCGCACGCTATCGAATTCGCTGATGTCGGCACCGGCGGAAAAGTCGGCGCCGATGCCGCGCAGAACGATCACATGGGCATGTGCCTTGTCGGTCAGCATGCGCAGGGCCTGGGGAATGGCTCGCCACATGGCAGCGGTCAAGGCATTCTTCCTCGCGGGATTGTTGATCGTGATCGTGCCTATGGCGTCGCTGCCGGTGACACGAAGGAGACCGCCGGCAAAATCATGCTCCAAATTCATCCGCGCTCGATCCATTTGTCTTGTGTGCCATTTACTCTATATAATGCATTCCTGACAGCAAATCGGGAGACCGCCAATGGTCGCAGTAACGGATATTCGCCCCTTGGAGGGCATGGGTGCGGTCAAGGTCGTGGATCCCATATGGGATAGCATGCGCGAGGAAGCTCGCACCGCCGCCGAGCGTGACCCGCTTCTCGCGGCCTTCCTCTATTCGACGATCATCAATCACCGCTCGCTGGAAGAATGCGTCATCTATCGCATCTGCGAGCGCCTCGACCATCCGGACATGCAGGCGATCCTTCTGCGGCAGACGTTTGAGGAAATGTTGGCCGACTGGCCGGAATGGGGATCGATCCTGCGGGTCGATATCCAGGCGATCTACGATCGCGATCCGGCCTGCCTTCGTTTCCTTGAGGCGGTGCTCTATTTCAAGGGTTTCCACGCGTTGCAGACCCATCGTCTGGCGCACTGGCTCTACAATCGCGGCCGCCGCGATTTCGCTCTTTATCTGCAGAGCCGCTCCTCCAGCGTCTTCCAGACCGATATCAATCCGGCTGCACGCATCGGCAAGGGCATCTTCCTCGATCACGCGACCGGCCTCGTGGTCGGCGAAACGGCCGTGATCGGCGACAACGTGTCGATCCTGCACGGCGTCACCCTCGGGGGCACCGGCAAGGAAGGGAGCGACCGCCATCCGAAGATCGCCCACGGTGTTCTGATCGGCGCCGGAGCCAAAATTCTCGGCAACATCCAGATCGGTCATTGCTCGCGCATTGCCGCCGGCTCCGTTGTTTTGAAGGAAGTGCCCCCGAAGACCACGGTTGCCGGCGTGCCGGCCAAGGTTGTCGGCGAGGCCGGTTGCTCCGAGCCTTCACGCTCCATGGACCAGCTGCTGGCCGAGCAATTAGTCGTGGATCAGATTATGGGCGCCGGAATCTAGGGGAAATGTAGCCTGATTTTCGGAAGCGCGAGGCGCCTCAAAAGGTGTATGGCGCGGTTCCGGTCTTTACACTGCCGCTTTTCCTATGCAAGAAGCGGCCAACCAGAGATCCTCACGGAGAAGCATTGTGAAGCCTGAAGAAATCAAGAAACTCGACGCCTATTTCAAGCGCACGTTCAACCCGCAGATGGTCGTGAAGGCACGTCCGCGCAAGAACGATTCGGCTGAAGTTTATCTCGGCGAAGAGTTTCTGGGCGTCGTCTATATCGACGACGAAGACGGCGACCGCTCCTACAATTTTTCGATGGCTATCCTGGACGTCGATCTCTAATTCGCCTCTGCGACCCTGTGTTGCAGTCGAGTTCTCGAGCTGCATTTCGTTGAAATGCGGCTCTTTTCTTTGTTCATCGCGGCAGATGCCACGATTGGCGGATCAAAAGGCCATTTGCGCAAGCGATCGCTCCGCCCATGATTTTCCCCGAAAATGGTGATATTTCTCTCGAAGCCTGTGGTTGCAAGGGCTCTAATATATATTAGAGAAATCATAATGATGCAGTGCAAACATCCGCGCTGACATGGGATTGTTACCGGGAATGCAATCAAGGGTAGATATTGCGTCGCACAAGACTACTTGACTAATTGTGCGTCGCATTTAAGCTTCTTGCCTGTAAACCGGCCGCCGGCCGGCCAACAAGGGACGGAGAAGCATGTTCAATTTCGACGAAGCAAATAAGAAGGGCAAGGAAGCCATCGACACGGCGCTGAAGAGCTATTCCGATGTCAGCAAGGGTTTTCAGGCCATTGCCGCTGAAACTGCTGAATATTCGAAGAAGTCCTTCCAGGACGGTGTTTCGCACTTCGAAACGCTCGCCGGCGTCAAGAGCTTCGAAGCCGCCTTCGAACTTCAGAGCACCTATGTGAAGTCCGCCTACGAAAATTTCGTTGCCGAAGCCACCAAGCTCGGCGAAATGTACGCCGATCTCGCCAAGAATGCCTATAAGCCTTACGAAGCGCCGGTCGCCGCTGCGACGAAGGCTGCTAGCAAGGCCGCAGCGACTGCAACTGCTGCCTGATCCCTAGCTGAAAGCTGAAATTCCCCGAAAGACCGGCTGCGTTACGCGCGGCCGGTCTTTTTGTTTTCGCATATCGAACCGGCGTCGAGATTATGCCGCGACTTTTTCGGCTGCGGCCCCCTTTGTCAGCGAATTGTGATTGCAGTGTCCGGTAAGGGGCTTAAAATCACGCCAATATGAACTACCTTAGTGGTTCGGATATCTGGCCCGACCAAGTGAATGAACCAAACCCAGTGCCAAGTCGGAATGCGATAGCTTCTGCCGGATGATTTGAGGAAGAATGAAATGATCGCAGAGCCGATCCGGATGCAAAACAACAGCGAAAGGAACGGGGACAACGGAAATCGCGGGACCTCGGTGATTACACGCACCAAGCCCAAAACCAAGAAACCCAACCTGTACCGCGTGCTGCTTCTGAACGACGACTATACGCCCATGGACTTCGTGATCCATATCCTGGAGCGTTTCTTTCAAAAGGATCTCGAAAGTGCCACCCGCATCATGCTTCATGTCCACAACCATGGCGTCGGCGAGTGCGGGATATATACATATGAAGTAGCTGAAACGAAGGTGAGCCAGGTGATGGATTTTGCCCGGGAACACCAGCATCCGCTGCAATGTGTTATGGAAAAGAAGTGAGGATCTGAACGTGCCAACATTTTCGCCTAGTCTTGAGAAGGCGCTGCACCAGGCACTGACTTACGCGAACGAGCGGCATCACGAGTATGCCACGCTGGAACATCTGCTTTTGGCGCTGGTAGACGACGCCGACGCCGCAGCTGTCATGGGCGCGTGCAATGTTGATCTCGACGCGCTCCGTAAGACTCTGACTGAATACGTCGATAATGAACTGTCCAACCTGATCACGGGCTATGACGAGGACTCCAAGCCGACCTCCGGCTTCCAGCGCGTCATTCAGCGCGCCGTGATCCATGTGCAGTCGTCCGGTCGCGAGGAAGTGACGGGCGCCAACGTTCTCGTCGCGATTTTCGCCGAACGGGAAAGCCACGCTGCATTTTTCCTGCAGGAACAGGAAATGACCCGCTACGACGCGGTCAACTACATCTCTCACGGCATCGGCAAGCGCCCGGGTTCCTCCCAGACCCGCGCTCCGCGCGGCGCCGAGGAAAGTGAATCCGAGAGCAAGCCTACCGCCCGCGGCGAGCAGGAGGAAGGCAATGGCAAGAAGCAGCAGGATGCGCTGAAGGCCTATTGCGTCAACCTCAACGAGAAGGCCAAGAACGGCAAGATCGACCCGTTGATCGGCCGCCATTCGGAGGTCAACCGCACCATCCAGGTGCTGTGCCGCCGCTCGAAGAACAACCCGCTTTATGTCGGTGACCCCGGCGTCGGCAAGACGGCGATCGCCGAAGGCCTTGCCAAGCGGATCGTCGAGGGCAAGGTTCCGGAAGCTCTGGCCGATGCCACGATCTTCTCGCTCGATATGGGCACGCTGCTTGCTGGCACCCGTTATCGCGGTGACTTTGAAGAACGCCTGAAGCAGGTCGTCAAGGAGCTCGAAGAGTATCCGGGCGCTGTGCTGTTCATCGACGAAATCCACACCGTCATCGGTGCTGGCGCCACTTCAGGCGGCGCGATGGATGCGTCGAACCTGCTGAAGCCGGCTCTTTCCTCTGGCGCGATCCGTTGCATCGGTTCGACCACCTACAAGGAATATCGTCAGTTCTTCGAAAAGGACCGGGCGCTCGTCCGGCGCTTCCAGAAGATCGACGTCAACGAGCCGAGCATCGAGGATGCCATCGAAATCATGAAGGGCCTGAAGCCCTATTTCGAAGAGTATCATCACCTGCGCTACTCGAACGACGCCATCAAGTCGGCTGTCGAGCTGTCGGCTCGCTATATCTCCGACCGCAAGCTGCCGGATAAGGCGATCGACGTCATTGACGAGACGGGTGCCGCCCAAATGCTGCTGCCGCCGTCCAAGCGTCGCAAGCTGATAACCGAGCGCGAGATCGAGGTGACGATCGCCACCATGGCCCGCATACCGCCGAAGACGGTTTCCAAGGATGACGAGATGGTCCTCGCCAACCTCGAACAGGAACTGCGTTCGGTCGTCTATGGCCAGGACACGGCTATCGAAGCACTCTCGACCTCGATCAAGCTGGCGCGTGCCGGCCTGCGCGAACCGAACAAGCCGATCGGCTGCTATGTCTTCTCCGGCCCCACCGGCGTCGGCAAGACGGAAGTCGCCAAGCAGTTGGCATCGTCGCTCGGCGTCGAACTGCTGCGCTTCGACATGTCGGAGTATATGGAGCGTCACACGGTTTCCCGTCTGCTCGGAGCACCTCCCGGCTATGTCGGTTTCGACCAGGGCGGCCTCCTGACCGACGGCGTCGACCAGCATCCGCACAGCGTGGTCCTGCTCGATGAAATCGAGAAGGCGCATCCGGATATCTTCAATATCCTGCTGCAGGTCATGGACCATGGCGCGCTGACCGACCATAACGGCAAGAAGATCGACTTCCGCAACGTCATCCTGATCATGACGACTAATGCGGGTGCTTCGGAAATGGCCAAGGCCGCCATCGGCTTCGGTTCGTCCAAGCGTACGGGCGAGGATGAAGAGGCTCTCAACCGCCTGTTCACGCCGGAATTCCGCAACCGTCTGGATGCGGTCATTCCCTTCGCGCCGCTGCCGACAACCGTTATCCACAAGGTCGTGCAGAAGTTCATCATGCAGTTGGAAGCGCAGCTTTCCGAACGGAATGTTACCTTCGATCTGCACGAGGACGCCATCGCCTGGTTGTCCGAAAAGGGCTACGACGACAAGATGGGCGCCCGTCCGCTGGCGCGCGTCATCCAGGAAAACATCAAGAAGCCGCTGGCGAACGAGATCCTCTTCGGCAAGCTGAAGAAGGGTGGCGTCGTCACCGTCACGGTCGGCAAGAAGGAAGACGGGACCACCGGCATCATTCTCGATGCCACTGCCGATACGGCACCGATCCGGCCGAAGCCCGAAGCTGAGGTTGGCGAACCGCCGGTCGAGGTGGAAGAGGACGATGGTGACACCACCGTCAAGACCAGAAGCCGCGTGAGCAAGGCCGGCGCAGCCGCCGATGCTCGCCGTTCGGCAAAGGCCGCTGCGGAAAGCGGGGAGCCGGAAGGCAAGTCGCCACGCAAAGGCGGCACGGTTCCAAAGGTTCCGCGCAAGTAACTGGTGAAACAGGCTCAAAATGAAAGGCTGCATTGGAAACAATGCAGCCTTTTCAGTTTGTTAAAAAGGATTCCTGATTAAAAACATCAGAAAATTCTGTCGAATGTCATCCGCGGAGGGCTTCGATGATCTTCTTGGCATTGTCAGCCAGAATGGCGCCGTCTTCCATCTTGCCCGAATGCGGCTTCAAAGCCACGCCTTCGTGGCGAGGGATCACGTGGAAGTGGAGATGAAAAACGGTCTGGCCAGCGGAAGGCTCGTTGAACTGGGCGATATAGACGCCATCGGCGTCGAACGCCTCCTGAACCGCGACAGCGACTTTCTGAACGACGGCAATTGCATGCTGAAGCGCTGCCGGATCGGCGTCGAGAATGTTGCGGGAAGGCGACTTCGGCACGACGAGCGTATGGCCTGATGACTGCGGCATCACATCCATGAAGGCGACGGTGTGCTCATCCTCATAGACGCGATGGGATGGAATCTCGCCCTTCAGGATCTTTGCGAAAATATTGTTGCTGTCATAGGCCGGGCTGGTCATCCAGGGTCTCCTCATCTGCAGTTTCGATTGTGCCGAATGTCCAGAGCATTTCCACCCCGAACGGAGTCGCAGAAATGCTCTATCTCTTTGTTTTTACGTAATTCCGGACGCAAAACCGCTGCGCACTTTTGTCGGAATTGCTCTAAATATCCTGCCGCTCACCCTTGCGGAAGGGGCTGTGTTCGGTGAGAATTTCGCTCATCTCCTCCACCTGTTCCCGCTCATGTTTCAAATAGTCGGCAACGGCGCGCCGTAGGCCTTGGTGGCCGATATAATGCGCGGAATGGGTGAGCACGGGAAGATAGCCGCGTGCGAGCTTGTGCTCGCCCTGTGCGCCGGCTTCGACCCGCTTCAATCCCTTGCTCAGCGCGAAATCGATCGCCTGATGATAACAGACCTCGAAATGCAGGAAGGGGTGATCCTCGATGCAGCCCCAGTGCCGTCCATAGAGCGTTTCGCCGCCGATGAAATTGATGGCGCCGGCGATATAGCGGCCCTCGCGTTTCGCCATTACGAGCAGGACATCATCAGCCATGCGCTCGCCGATCAGCGAATAGAATTTTCGGGTCAGATAAGGTCGGCCCCACTTGCGGCTGCCCGTATCCATATAGAAGGCGAAGAATTGGTCCCAGATCTCTTCTGTAAGGTCGCGGCCGGTCAGCCAGTCAATGGTAATGCCGCCTTCGAGCGCGGCGCGGCGTTCTTTCTTCAGTGCCTTGCGCTTACGGGAGGCGAGGGTTTCCAGGAAGGCATCGTGATCTGCGTAGCCTTCGTTGATGAAGTGGAACTGCTGGTCCGTGCGATGCAGATAGCCATCCGTTTCGAAGACTGACGCCTCGTCTTCCGGAAGGAAGGTAATGTGGGCAGAGGAAACACCGAGCTGCCGCGTGACTTCCTTCAGGCTTTCGGCAAGCGCCGGCTGGATTGCCTCGCGATCCTGCCCCTCGGCAACAAGCAGCCTTGGCCCTGTGGCGGGTGTGAAAGGTATCGAGCATTGCAGCTTCGGATAGTAGCGGCCACCAGCGCGCTCGAAGGCGTCGGCCCAGCCGTGATCGAAGACATATTCGCCTTGGCTATGGCTTTTCAGATAGCCGACGACAGCCCCGATCAGTTCGCCGCGGTCTGTTTCCAGCAGCAGGTGATTGCCGAGCCAGCCCGCTTTGTCAGTCGCCGAGCCGGACTCCTCAAGCGACGAGAGGAAAGCGTGCGAGACGAAGGGATTATATGGCAGCACGCTGCCGGTTCTTGAGGCTCCGGCGAGCTTGGACCAGCTTTCCGGGGCGATGTTCTTGAAGGATCGTTCGACTCGAATGGATAATTCGTCTGTCATCAAACTCTTGCGCTAACGAGGAGGGCGGACTCTTGCCGCTGCGCCATGCGCCCCATGGGCGCGCTTCAAGCGCAGCGGCAAATTGGTTTGCGCAGAACCTCTCCTTCGATCGAACTCGATTTACGAGGTAGCGCGCGGATCAAAACCTTCGAAGGTCATCTGGTCTGCATTGGCGAATGTGTGCTTGCGGGCCGCTTCGTCGCGCACGGTCCAGGTGATGACCGGAATGCCGCGCTGGCGCTGCGCCGTGATGAAGGGGTTGGGCAGATGGCCAAAGAAGTACGAGATGAAGTCTAGCCCAAGCTGCATGGCTTCGTCATGCTGAAAAAATGTCTCAGGCTTGTTTCCCTCGGCGGTGAGGCCGACTGGATAGGGAGACCCCAGGGCCTTGAGATCCTTGAGCAGCCAGTGATCGAAGCTCATAAGGGACACATGTCCTTTGTAGCCTTCCAGCACTTCGAGCACGGCTTCGGCAAAACCTTCATCGTCGCCCTCGCGTCCCTTGAGCTCCAGAACCAGCGGTACTTTGCCGTCGCAAAGCTGCAAAAGCTGCTTCAGCGTCGGGATCTTGTCCTTGGTGCCGCCGATCGAAAGCAGCCCGAGTTCGGCCGAGGTGCGATCGCGCACTTCACCCGGCAGATTGCAGACGCGCTGCAGATCGTCGTCATGGAAGACGACCGGAACGCCGTCCGAGGCGTAATGCAGGTCGCACTCGATGGCAAAGCCGGCCTCGATGGCGCGGCTGAAGGCCGAGAGCGTATTCTCCCAGACTTCCTTGTTCATGTCATGATAGCCGCGATGGGCGACGGGACGCTCAGTCAGCCAGGCAAGCTTGCTCATCAGGCGATTTCCAGAATAGCATCGATTTCGACGGCGGCGTTCAGCGGCAGAGCTGCCATGCCGACCGCGGCGCGGGCGTGCTTGCCAGCTTCACCCAGTACATTTGCCAGAAGATTCGAGGCGCCGTTGATCACAAGATGTTGTTCGACGAAATCGGGTGTCGAGGCGACGAAGCCGTTCAGCTTGATCAGCCGCTTGATGCGGCCGAGGTCACCGCCGAGCGCAGCCTTCGCCTGAGCGAGAATGTTGATGGCGCAGAGTTCGGCTGCGCGCTGGCCGCCGGCGACGTCGACATCCTTGCCGAGATGGCCCGTCACGCCGATCTTGCCGTTTTCCATTGGCAGCTGGCCCGAGAGGTAGAGGAGATTACCGCTGATGACATAGGGAACGTAGTTGGCGGCCGGTGCTGCGGCCTGCGGCAAAACGATGCCAAGTTCCTTCAGGCGACCCTCTATTGCGTCGGACATTTTCATCTCCCGTTTTGTTGTAAAAACTTCAAAAATCCGGCATCAAGACTAAATTCCGTCAATCGGAACAGGCAGCCTCGTTTCAGCCGAAAGCGTTCTTATAACATCGCGTGCGAGTCCAACAGGAGATAATGAATGTTCCGCTCGAGTATTGCTGCCACCGTTGTTTCGGGGCTGGGCATTCTGTCACTGGGGACCACGGCTGCTCATGCGGCCGGCCCGAGCGGCTTGATCGCGCACCGCGCCGTCTATGATCTGGAGCTGAAGGATGCTCCCGATCGCTCCGGCATTGCCGGCATGTTCGGCCGCATGGTTTATGAGTTCAACGGTTCCGATTGCACCGGCTTTACCACCAACTTCCGCTTCGTGACGAAGATCGACACCGGCGACTCCACCCGCGTCAGCGATCAGCAGACCACCACATTCGAAGATCTCGGCAAGCGGATCTTTCGCTTCGAGACCAAGTCATACACCGACAGCCAGCTCGACAAGGACGTGCGGGGCGCTGCGGTCGACGACCAGAAGGGTATAAAAGTCGATCTCACCCAGCCGCATAGCAAGCAGGTCGAGTTGATCGAGAGCCGTTTTCCGACGGAGCATATGCTCGACATCATCCACAATGCCAAGCTCGGCAAGAACTTCTTCGAGGCGCAGGTCTTCGATGGCTCCGACGATGGCGACAAGCCACTGATCGCCACCACTGTGGTGGGTAAGGAGCAGACGCCGGCGAAGGACGATCCCGACGCCGCCAAGGCGGGTGCTTTCGCCACCACGGCCTTCTGGCCGGTCACGGTCGCTTATTTCAACGAGAAGTCCACCGGTGACGCCATGCCGGTCTACCGCATGTCGTTCAAGCTCTATGAGAACGGCATAACCAGGGATCTCACCATGGATTACGGCGATTTCTCCTTGACCGGCAAGCTCACCAAGCTTGAGGTCCTCGACACCAAGGCATGCCAGTAGCTCTCCGCCAGCGCGCCAGGCGCGAAACTATCGTCATAAAACTGTGATCCAAGTTTCACTATTGTGTGAAACGGTCGGCACGCAGGGGTGAGTCTATTTCACACCTGTGCCGATCTGGAATTGTGGTGGGGCGCGCGGGGGAATGATCGTCTTGGGGGCGATTGAAAATTTGCGGTCGGCTCCGTGTTATCGACGAGAAAGCGCGACCTATGAGCAATGCCGATATCCCAGCCGCTTCCCACGAGACGCTGCCGGCTGTAGCCGCTGACCCGGCGGAGATCGCCCGTATCGGCGATACCATCGATCTGACCGATCGGGCCGGCATCTCCGTGTACGGCGATCGCGCACAGCAGTCCGTCTCGGATTATTCCGACCGTATCTTGCGCGAGGTCCGCAACCGCGATCTCGGTGAAGTCGGCAAGCTGCTGACCGATATCATCGTCAAATCCAAGAAGCTCGATCCGGCCTCGCTGAAAGACGAAGGATTCCTGTCGCGGATGTTTTCCTCGTTCAGGGCGCGTCTGGAGCGCTTCAAGGAGCAGTTCGAGGATGTCGCCGGCCAGATCGATCGCATCGGTCTTGAGCTTGACCGCCATAAGGATGTTCTGCGCCGTGACATCGCCCTTCTCGATGATCTGCATGAGGAAACCAAGCAGTCCATCCTGCAGCTCGACGCCTATGTGGAAGCCGGCAAGACCTTCGCCGACCGTTTCCGCACGACCGAACTTCCGCGCTTGAAGAGTGCTGCCGACGCCGCCTCCGCCAATCCAGGCGGCGGTATGCTGGAGGCGCAGATCTATCAGGACAGCCTGCAGGCGCTCGATCGTCTCGAAAAGCGGGTCTTCTATCTGCAGCAGGCGCGCCAGCTCGGCATCCAGCAATTGCCGCAGATCCGCATCGTGCAGGCCGGCGACGAGACCCTGATCGAAAATCTGCAAGCCACCTCGGCGCTGACGGTGCCGGCCTGGAAGCAGAAGATGGTGATCCTGCTCGGCCTTACGCAGCAGAAGTCCGCGCTGGAATTGCAGAAGACGGTGACCGACGCCACCAACGACATGATCCGCCAGGCATCGAAGATGATGAAAGATCAGGCGATTGCCATCGAACAGCAATCGCAGCGCGGTATCGTCGACATCGACACGCTCGCCGCCGCCAACCGCGACCTGATCGACACGATCGGCGGCGTGCTGAAGGTGCAGGAGGATGGCCGCGCCAAGCGCGCCGAGGCCGAGCAGCGGATGCAGAAAATGACCATTGAGCTCAAGAAGGCCATGATCGAGGCGCGGTGACGTAATGATGATCCGCACATTCGTGACCGGTCTGACGCTCATGGCAGCAATCGTGCTGAGCGGTTGCGACGTCGGCGGCCAGGGGCCGAAATTCTCGATCGTCTCCGGCTCGGAGAATACGGTCCTTCAGCCGATCGTCGAGGAGTTCTGCAAAGAGAAGAAGGCTGCTTGCAGCTTCTCCTACGAGGGCACTTTGGATATCGGACTTGCTCTCCAGAGCGAGAAAGGTGTCGATCAGGATGCCGTCTGGCCGGCATCGAGTGTCTGGGTCGACATGTTCGACGCCAAGCGCCGGGTGAAGTCGCTTACATCGGTCGCGCAGATGCCGGTCATTCTCGGCGTGCGCAAATCCAAGGCAGATGCGCTCGGCTGGACCGGCAAGCCGGTTTACATGAAGGATATCTTGGCGGCCGTGAAGAACGGCTCGCTGAAGTTTCTCATGACGTCGGCCACTCAATCCAATTCCGGCGCCAGCGCCTATCTCGGTATGTTGTCGAGCGCGCTTGGCAACAAGCCTGTCATCGAGCCGGGGGATCTCGACAAGCCCGAGGTTCGAGACGCCGTGCGTTCGCTCCTTGCTGGTGTCGAGCGTTCTTCCGGCTCTTCGGGCTGGCTCGCGGATCTCTATACGGATTCGGCGCGGAAGGGCGTTCTCTACGACGCCATGTGGAACTACGAGGCGGTCCTCAAGGAAACCAACGACAAGCTGGTGGGCATGGGCAAGGAGCCGCTCTATGCCATCTATCCAGCCGATGGCGTCGTGGTTGCCGATTCACCGATCGGATTCGTCGATCACGGGCGAGGGCAGGAGGTGGAGACCTTCTTCAACCAGCTCGCCGAATATCTCCGATCCGCTCCGGTGCAGAAGCGCATCGCTGATACGGGCCGCCGCATTCCGCTTGCTGACGTCTCCGCCAAGCCCGATCCCTCGTGGAATTTCGATCCGACCCGATTGGTCACCGCTGTTCGCATGCCCGAGCCCGCCGTTATCCGTCAGGCGCTCGATCTCTATCAGGTGGTATTGCGCAAACCGTCGCTGACCGCCCTCTGCCTGGATTTTTCCGGATCGATGGAAGGTCAGGGCGAGGGGCAATTGCAGGCAGCAATGCGGTTCCTGTTCAATCCGGACGAAACCGGCAAGGTCCTGGCGCAATGGACGCCTGCCGATCGCATCATGGTCATTCCTTTCGACGCCAATGTGCGCGCGACCTACGAAGGTTCGGGAAATCCAGCCCAGCAGAAGATGCTTGTCGATAGGGTTTCCCGCCAGCGAGCAGGCGGCGGTACGGATATGTATGCCTGTGCAAGCAAGGCGCTCGACTGGATGAGAGGCACGCAAAACCTGCCGTCCTATCTGCCTGCCATCGTCATCATGACCGACGGAAAGTCCGATGATGCCAATCGCGATTTCATGAGCCGCTGGGCATCGGTGAATCCGCACGTGCCGGTGTTCGGCATCACCTTCGGCGATGCGGACAAGCGGCAGCTGGATGCCCTCGCGCAGGAGACCTCGGGACGCGTCTTCGATGGCCGCGGTGATCTGGTCAGCGCATTCCGGGCGGTCCGCGGCTACAACTAGAATAATTCCAGGAAAAGTGCGCAGCGGTTTTCCGTCTGGAATTGCGTGATAACAAAAGGATGGAGCCTTTTCGCGCTTCGAAGAAGGGCGGAAAGGCTCAAGGACAGCAATGCGCAACTGGTTCGGCAATGACTGGAATTGGATCGTGGCGGGGATAGCCGCCGCGGTGGTGGTTCCTGCGCTGAGCTTCCTGGCAGGCATGCCGATATGGATTGCCGCCGTTATCGGCGTCCTGGTTTTCGTTGGCCTGATCTTCGTGCTGGCACCACGGGGTCTCTTCGAGGGGCTGGATGCCAACGCTATTGGCCGGGGACGACTGGAGTTCGCCCGCGATCTCCTGAATTCCGCAGCGCCTGCCGCGCGTAGGCTGGAGGCTTCTGCCACTCAGATCTCCAGCAAGGAGGCTGCAAAGCGGGTGCGACACCTGGCGGAGATTGCCGCCGATGTGTTTGCCAAGGTGGAAGCCAACCCGGAAAGCGCCGCCACGGTCAGGCGGTTCCTCAGCTACTATCTGCCGCGCGCAGCCGAAGTGGCAGAGGGTTTCGCGGTACTCGAGGCAAAGCGTCAACCCGATGTTGCCCGCCTTCAGGAAGTCGATCTGGTTCTGACCAAACTCGAAGACGCTTTCGTGCACTATTCCGACAGCCTGGTCGACGACAGGCTCGATACGCTTGATACCGAGCTGCGTCTCATACAGGCATCGCTCAAAGAGGATATAAGACGCTGATGGCTATTTCCCGCCGCGCTTTCGGAGTAGGGCTTCTTGCCGCCGGTGTTGCAGGCACTGGCGGCTATTTCGCCGTCAAGGATCGGCCAGAACTGCAGGGGCTGCTTGGCAATCGCACGAAGCTGTTCGGCTTCATCGGCGGCGAGAAGGAAGCATTCCTTGCCGATCCGGATGTGATTTCGGCGCTGCACGGCCACGGGCTTGAGATCAACAGCCGCGTCGCCGGCTCCGTCGAAATGGTGCGGGAGCAGGCGCTTCTCTCGCAGACGCCGTCCTTTCTGTGGCCCTCATCTTCCATCATGGTCGATATCGCCAGGCAGAACGGCATCAAGATCCGCAACGACCGCGTGATTCTGAACACACCCGTTGTCGTCTACTCCTGGCAGCCTGTGGTCGAAGGGTTGACCAAAGCCGGACTCGTCACGACGACATCGCAAGGACAGCATCAGCTCGATCTGAAGGCGCTGCTGGATGCCGTGCTTTCCGGGGCGAGCTGGTCGAAGCTCGGCGTCGGAGCACTTTATGGGCAATCGAGGATCGTTTCCACCGATCCCAACCGTTCCAATTCGGGCTTCATGTTCGCCGGTCTGGTGCTCAGCCTGCTGAGCGGCAATGTCGCCAGTGCCGCCAGTCTTGCGCAATTCGGCGACAAGACGCAGGCCATCTTCCGCAACATGGGCTTCAAGGCGTCGTCTTCGGGCAAGCTCTTCGAGCAGTATCTGGCGGGCGGTATCGGTGGCGAGCCGATGATTGTCGGCTATGAGAATCAGCTGGTGGAATGGATTCTCGCCGATCCGCAACGCTGGAAGAGAATCCAGGCCAGCAGCGGCGCGAAGCCAGTCGTGCTTTATCCACATCCGACGGTCTATTCCTCCCATCCCCTCATCGCCATCGACGAGCAGGTTGACCGGATGATCGAAGCGCTGATCAGCCCGCGGCTGCAGGAACTCGCCTGGACCAAGCATGGCTTTCGCGGGCCGCTGGGAACAGTCACCGGTGATGCCGACAGCGCCATTGCCGGCCTTCTGCCGGCGGAAATCGATGCCGTCTTGCCGATGCCGGACGCCAATGTCATGCTGGCGCTGCTCGACAAACTGTCGGCTTGAGGGCAGGGTCGGGCGGATTTTTTAGACCAAAGCCTTGCATTCCCGGCAAATCGAATGTATGGGCACCCGCATTCCACACGTAAGGCATGGGATTGTCCGGGAGAAATCCGGATCGTTCCGCCCGGTGGCATTCTCGAAGAGGATGCTGTTCGCCTTGCGGAGGTTCAACCGGAAAAGGATATAAAGGCATGGCATTGCCCGATTTTTCTATGCGCCAGCTTCTCGAAGCAGGTGTTCACTTCGGCCACCAGACGCACCGCTGGAACCCGAAGATGAAGCCGTACATCTTCGGCGATCGTAACAACATCCACATCATCGACCTCGCTCAGACGGTTCCGTTGCTGAGCCGCGCTCTGCAGGTTGTCAGCGACACCGTTGCTCGTGGCGGCCGCGTTCTGTTCGTCGGCACCAAGCGTCAGGCGTCCGAACTGATCGCCGACAGCGCAAAGCGTTCGGCTCAGTACTACGTCAATGCTCGCTGGCTCGGCGGCATGATGACCAACTGGAAGACGATCTCCAACTCGATCCAGCGTCTGCGCAAGCTCGACGAAATCCTCTCCGGCGAAGCCCAGGGCTTCACCAAGAAGGAGCGTCTGAACCTTGAGCGCGAGCGCGAAAAGCTCGACAAGGCCCTCGGCGGTATCAAGGACATGGGCGGCACGCCGGACCTGATGTTCATCATCGACACCAACAAGGAAAAGATCGCGATCGACGAAGCCAAGCGCCTCGGCATCCCGGTCGTTGCCATCATCGACTCGAACTGCGATCCGGACCTGATCGACTACCCGATCCCGGGCAACGACGACGCTTCGCGCGCCATCGCTCTCTATTGCGACCTGATCTCGCGCGCTGCCATCGACGGCATCGCTCGCCAGCAGGGTGCATCCGGCCGTGATCTCGGCGCTTCCGAGGAAGCCCCGATCGAGCCGACCCTGGCGGACGGCACCGAAGCCTGATCGCGCCTCGAGGCGGGCAGTAGACTGTCCGCCCAAGCGCAATGACATCCGGGATAAGGCCGTTTGCGACTTCAACAAGTTCGAGCGGCCTTATCGCGTTTTTGATAACGCTTCGCCCGCTGCATAATTCCTTAAAGCGGAATCGATTTAAGGTAAGTTATTCAGCTGATTTGAGCGCTACAGCGACCTTTGCGCGTCCCCCGTGACGCACGGCGCTGTAGGCGAAAATCCGGGCATGATCCAAACAGAATTCCACGGTATGACGCGGCTTCATAACGCTGTCATACTTACGGGTACATTTCGTCTCTCAAATCGGTGCCGTTTCGGCTCAAAGCCGCATGCCGCACCGTATGAACCGACAAGAGGAAGCTTATGACCGAGATTACGGCTGCATTGGTGAAGGAACTGCGCGAAAAGTCTGGCGCAGGCATGATGGATTGCAAGAAGGCGCTGACCGAAACCAACGGCGACATCGAAGCTGCGATCGACTGGCTGCGCGCCAAGGGCATCTCCAAGGCCGACAAGAAGTCCGGCCGCACCGCCGCTGAAGGCCTGGTCGCTATTGCCGGCGCCGGTCACAAGGCCGTTGTTATCGAACTCAATTCCGAAACCGACTTCGTTGCCCGCAACGATGCCTTCCAGGACCTTGCTCGCGGCATCGCCGAAGTAGCGCTGTCCACCGACGGCACTGTTGAAGCCATTTCGGCTGCGACCTATCCGGCATCCGGCAAGCCGGTCGCCGACACCATCAAGGACGCGATCGCAACCATCGGCGAGAACATGACACTTCGTCGCTCCGCCAAGCTCGAAGTCGAGCACGGCGTCGTTGCGACCTACATCCACAACGCTGCCGGCGACGGCATCGGCAAGCTGGGCGTTCTCGTTGCTCTGAAGTCGGTCGGTGACAAGGCCGTTCTGACCTCGATCGGGCGTCAGGTTGCCATGCACATCGCTGCTACCAACCCGCTCGCTATCCGTGCCGAAGAAGTCGACGCCGCCGTCGCCGAGCGCGAACGCAACGTCTTCATCGAACAGTCCCGCGAATCCGGCAAGCCGGAAGCCATCATTGAAAAGATGGTGGAAGGCCGCATGCGCAAGTTCTTCGAGGAAGTCGCTCTTCTCTCGCAGGCTTTCGTCATCAACCCGGACCTGACGGTTGGTGCTGCCATCAAGGAAGCTGAAAAGACCGCTGGCGCCGCGATCGAAGTCGTCGGCATGGCCCGTCTGCTCCTCGGCGAAGGCGTCGAGAAGGAAGAAACCGACTTCGCTGCCGAAGTTGCAGCTGTCGCCAAGGGCTGATTAACAAAAGAAGCCATATCCCGGTTTGGTGAAACCATATCAGGGAAAACATCAGGGCATCGCGTGACAACGCGGTGCCCTTCGTGTATCCGGCATTCACAATCATACCCCCGGTGATCACTTCAAGGAGCTACCATGTCCCAGCCGATCTACAAGCGCGTGTTGCTCAAGGCCTCCGGTGAAGCTCTGATGGGCAGTCAGGGATTTGGCATCGACGTCACCGTCGCGGACCGGATTGCCTCCGACATCGCGGCTGCGCGCGCCATGGGTGTCGAGGTCGGTGTCGTGGTTGGCGGAGGCAATATTTTCCGGGGTGTAGCCGTGGCTTCCAAGGGTGGCGACCGCGTGACCGGCGACCACATGGGGATGCTCGGAACCGTCATAAACGCACTGGCCCTGGCAACCTCACTGCGCAAACTCGATATCGAGACCGTCGTGCTCTCGGCCATTTCCATGCCGGAGATCTGCGAGAGCTTCTCGCAGCGCGCCACGCTCTACCATCTCTCGCTCGGGCGCGTTGTGATCTTTGCCGGCGGCACGGGAAATCCGTTTTTCACCACCGATTCGGCGGCAGCGCTGCGCGCCGCGGAAATGGGTGCGCAGGCTATCTTCAAGGGTACACAGGTCGACGGAATCTATTCGGCCGATCCGAAGAAATTCCCCGATGCGGAGCGCTTCGACCATCTGACCCATAGTCAGGTGCTCGAGAAGGGACTGGCGGTCATGGACGTCGCCGCCGTTGCGCTTGCGCGGGAAAACTCAATTCCGATCATCGTCTTCTCCATCCATGAGAAGGGCGAGTTCGCTGAAATCTTGACCGGCGGCGGCCGTAAGACCATCGTATCAGACAACTGACATTCCTGTGGCGCCGGGGAGACCGGTGTCGCCTTGTTACAGGGGAGCATAGACATGAGTGAAGCAACCGATCTCAAGGAACTGAAGCGTCGCATGGACGGCGCCATTGCGGCATTCAAGAGCGACATCGCCTCGCTGCGCACCGGGCGCGCATCCGCCAATATTCTTGATCCGGTCACGATCGAAGCCTACGGTTCGCGCATGCCGCTGAACCAGGTCGCCAACATCACCGTGCCGGAGCCGCGCATGCTGACCGTATCGGTCTGGGACAAGTCGATGGTCGGCGCTGTCGAGCGCGCGATCCGCGAATCCAATCTTGGCCTCAATCCGATCATGGACGGCCAGAACCTGCGTATTCCGCTGCCGGAACTTAACGAAGAGCGCCGCCGTTCGCTGGTAAAGGTTGCCCATGAGTATGCCGAGAAGGCAAAGGTTGCGATTCGCCACGTGCGCCGCGACGGCATGGATGGCCTCAAGAAGGCGGAAAAGGATGGCGTGATCGGCCAGGACGAGAGCCGGTCGCTATCAGAGCGTGTGCAGAAGATGACGGATGAGACGATTTCCGAGATCGACCGCTTGCTAGCCGATAAAGAAAAGGAAATCATGCACGTCTGATCGTACGCTGGGGCGTGGCGCTTTCTGTCTGAAAACACTTGAAAGCGACAACTGCGCCCTAGATTGCGAGGCCAGAGAATCTTCTGCCGAACGAAACCGGATCCAAATGTCAGCTCCTACGTTCTCCGTCGTACCCGAACACGTTGCCATTATCATGGATGGCAACGGGCGTTGGGCCAACGCGCGCGGCCTGCCGCGCACCATGGGCCACCGCAAGGGCGTTGAGGCTGTGCGTGAAACGGTGCGGGCAGCCGGCGACATCGGCATTAAATATCTGACGCTTTTCGCCTTTTCTTCCGAAAATTGGCGCCGCCCCGAGACCGAGGTGAGCGATCTCCTTGGTCTGCTGAAGGCATTCATACGACGGGACCTCGCCGAGCTTCATCGCCAGAATGTGCGGATCCGGGTCATCGGCGATCGCAACAATCTGCGCGGCGATATCCTGCCATTGTTGCTCGAAGCCGAGGAAACCACCAGGAGCAATACGGCTCTCACTCTGGTGATCGCTTTCAATTACGGCTCGCGCGACGAAATTGCGCGCGCCTTCACCAGCCTGGCGAAGGACGTCGAGGCCGGGCGCTTGCGTCCGCAGGACATCAGCCCTGAATTGGTTGGCGCCCGTCTGGATACCGCCGGGATTCCCGATCCCGACCTGATTATCCGCACCAGCGGCGAGGAGCGGCTGTCGAACTTCCTGCTTTGGCAGGCCGCCTATTCGGAATTCATGTTCATGCCTGAATTCTGGCCAGATTTCAGCCGCGATCTCTTCTTTGCAGCGCTGGAGAAATATGCCGCGCGCGACCGGCGCTTTGGCGGGCTTTCCGCCAAGCCGGCGGCGGCGGTGGGGTCCTGATGAGCCGCGAACTCAGGCTACGCATCATCTCCGGCATCGTCCTTGCCGCGATCGTTCTTGCCGCTACCTGGTATGGCGGATTGAGTTTTCGGCTTCTGGCGGCAGCAATCAGCCTGCTCGTTTATTATGAGTGGTCGACCATATCCGACCTGCACGGCAGCGACCCGCGGGGAAACGCGCTCGGCTGGGTAGGTATCGTGTTGATTGCCGGCGCGACGGTAACGGGCGAATCGGTCTACTCCATGGAGGTTCTGGCCGCCTTTGTCGTCGTTTCGGCGATCATGGTCGTTCTTCGTCAGAAAAGTTGGTGGCTGCCCGGGGGCATACTCTATTCCGGCCTGACCGCGATTGCCCTTTCCGAGATTCGCGACGAGGATCTTCGCGGTTTCGTGTTGATGCTGTTCATCTTTGCGACCGTTTGGGCAACCGATATCTTCGCCTATTTCGTCGGCCGCGCGATCGGCGGTCCGAAGCTTGCGCCACGCATATCGCCGGGCAAGACCTGGTCGGGTGCGATCGGAGGCGCCGTTGCGGCCGTTATCGCCGGAACCGCTGTCGTCTGGAGCTACTTCTCCGCCGACGACCTCAGGATTCCAGTGCTTGCGCTGGTGCTGTCCGTTTGCAGTCAGGTTGGTGATTTATTCGAGTCCTTCATGAAGCGTCGCTTCGGTGTAAAAGATTCAAGCCACCTGATTCCCGGGCACGGTGGCGTCATGGATCGGGTCGACGGACTAATTTTTGCTTGTTTTGCAGCGTTTTTGTTGGCTATCGTAATATCGCTGACAATGAGCGGCGAGACCTTGTCATTGGGCGGCGTTCTGCTCGGGGTCTGATACCAAAGCAATTCCAGGAAAAGTGCGCAGCGGTTTTCCGCGCGGAATTGCGAAAACAGAAAGATGGAGCGGTTCAGGTTTCAGTGAAGCCGAACGGCTCTCACACGAACAGGATCGTTGCATGGGTAGTGCGGCAGGCTTCATCGGTTTCTTGACAAACAACGTCATCACGTTTGTCTTTGTCTTGTCGTTGCTCGTTTTCGTGCACGAAATGGGCCACTATCTCGTCGGTCGCTGGTCTGGCATTCGCATCATGGCGTTCTCTATCGGTTTTGGCCCGGAGATTGCCGGCTTCACCGACAGGCACGGTACGCGCTGGAAGCTTTCGCTGATACCGCTTGGCGGCTATGTGCGCTTTTTCGGCGACGAGGATGCCTCCAGCAAGACCGATACGGATCAGCTCTCCGCGATGACCGAAGAGGAGCGCGCGCAATCCTTTGCCGGTGCCAGGCTTTGGAAGAGAGCGGCGACGGTTGCAGCGGGCCCGATTGCGAATTTCATTCTCGCCATAGCGATCTTTGCAGTGCTCTTCAGCGTCTATGGCCGCACGGCAGCCGATCCTGTCGTTGCCATGGTGACGCGTGACGGTGCAGCCGCTGAGGCCGGCATAGAGCCCGGCGATCGGCTTGTGGCCGTGGACGGCGCCAATGTGACCACTTTCGACGAGGTGCAGCGTTACGTTGGTCTGCGTCCAGGCCGCACGATCGCTCTCACGGTCGAGCGCGACGGGCAGAAGCGCGATTTCCAGATCGTGCCGAAGCTGGTCGAAGACACCGATCAGTTCGGCAACAAGATGGAGATGGGCCGCATCGGCATCGCGCTTGTCGATCCGCTGGTGACCGCAGTCGAGCCGGTCGGGCCGGCCGCAAAAGCCGGTATACTGCCCGGAGATCGATTGATCGCCATCGACGGCAGGAATGTTGCCACCTACTACGAGGTCGGTCGCTACGTCAGCGATCATCCAGGCAAGAGCGTCGTGCTGACCGTGCAGCGCAACGGACAGATGCGCGATTTTCCGATCGTCCCCGAGACGGTGATCGACATCGATGCCTCCGGCAACAAGAAGGATGTCGGCAGCATCGGTATCGGGCCGATCGATCCGCTGATCGGATCGATCGCATCGGATAGCCCGGCGGCAGGCGCGGGGCTGGAGCTCGGTGACCGCATTCTTTCTGTGGATGGACGCGCTGTCGGCTCCATCGGCGAAGTGCAGCGCTATGCAGCCGCTCATGTCGATAAGTCCATCTCGCTGTCCGTCGAGCGCAATGGTCAGACGCGCGACGTGGCGGTGACGCCGAAGATGACAGAGGAACTCGATGCGTTCGGCGCTCCGACGAAAATCGCCAGCATCGGCGTTACCGATGGTCAGAAGCCGCCCAAGCTGCGCTATCAGTCTTACGGACCGTTCCAGGCGATAGGTGAGGGCGTCAAGCAGACCGGCAGCATCGTTTCCGGCACGTTCGAATACCTCGGCAATGTCATCGGCGGCTACATGAAGGCCGATCAGCTGGGAGGCCCGATCCGGGTTGCGCAAATGTCCGGCCAGATGGCAACCCTGGGTTTCTCCGCAGTGTTGCAATTTGCCGCCATACTTTCTGTTTCAATAGGGTTATTAAATTTGATGCCCGTGCCGGTACTTGATGGCGGGCACTTGATGTTCTATGCGATTGAAGCCGTAAGGGGAAAACCTTTGGGTGCAAGGGCGCAGGACATCGCTTTTCGAATTGGATTTGCGATGGTGCTCTCACTCATGGTGTTTGCGACATGGAACGATATTAGTTCCCGGCTAGGCTAGAGGGGCAAAGCGAGAGGAAAATTACGATTTATTTACGATGTTTCAAAGCTGTAGTGGCGAATGGGTCACGCTTTGAAATGAAGTAAACGGAAATTAACTTGCTCCCTTGCTTGTATGTCAAAAGCGGGTAAAACGACACACGTGGCCGGAATCGGGTTCGCTCGGGGCTGGGGACGACTGAAAAAAAGGTAAGAAGTGAAAATGAAGGCTGGTTCAAGATTATTGAACGCAGTGTCGGCGGTAGCGCTGTCTGCTGGTGTTGTTGCGTCGGGCGCTGGTGTTATCACCCTTGCCTCTGCCTCAGTCGCGGAAGCCGCTGTGATTCAGCGGGTCGATGTTCGTGGTGCGGAACGCATCGGGGCAACGGCTGTCCGTGATAATATCACGATCAAGCCCGGCAAGAGCTTCTCTCCCGGGGACATCGATGCATCGGTGAAGCAGCTTTATGCCACCGGATATTTCTCCGATGTCCACATCAGCGTTTCGGGCAGCACCTTGGTCATCTCGGTCAAGGAAAACCAGCTCATCAACGCTGTGGTCTTCAACGGCAACCGCAAGATCAAGGACGACAAGCTTCAGGGCATCGTCCAGACCCATGCTGCCGGTCCGTATAACGAAGCCACCGTTCAGGCCGATATCAAGACCATCAAGGATGCCTACGCGTCCATCGGTCGTAACGACGTGCAGGTGACGACGCAGACCGCCCAGGTCGCGCAAGGTCGCCTCAACGTCGCCTTCGTCATCAATGAAGGCGATCGCACGAAAATCGATAAGATCAATTTCTCGGGAAATCAGGCTTACAGCAGCGGTCGCCTTGCTTCTGTCATCAGCACGAAGAAGAGCAACTTCCTGTCGTTCCTGACCCGTAAGGACGTCTACAGCCCTGAGCGCCAGCAGGCCGACCAGGATACGCTGCGTCAGTTCTACTACAATCACGGTTATGCCGACTTCCGCATCGTCAGCGCCGATGCGACGCTGAACGAGCAGAACAACGAATACACGCTGAACTTCAACGTCGACGAAGGTCCGCGCTATACCTACGGCGATATCAATGTCGTTTCGACGGTCGATGGCGTTAATGCCGACGAACTGAAGGGGCTTGTCATTACCCAGAAGGGTTCTGTCTATAGCGCCAAGGACATCCAGACCTCGATCGAGAACATTTCCAAGCGAGTGGCTTCGGCCGGCTATCCGTTTGCCCGCATCACGCCGCGCGGCAACCGCGATCTGACCGGTCACACGATCGGTATCGAATATCTGGTCGACCAGGGCGAGCGGGCCTATGTCGAGCGTATCGAAATCCGCGGCAACACTCGTACGCGCGATTACGTTATCCGTCGTGAGTTCGACCTCAACGAAGGCGATGCTTTCAACCAGGAAATGATCACGCGCGCTAAGCGCCGTCTCGATGCTCTCGGTTACTTCACCAAGGTGGATATCTCGACGGCACAGGGCAGCGCTCCGGATCGTGTTGTCGTGATCGTCAACGTCGAAGATCAGCCTACTGGCTCGTTCGGTATCGGCGCCGGCTACGCCGTCGGCAACAACGGCGGTCTGCTGCTTGAAGCTTCGGTCGAAGAAAAGAACTTCCTCGGTCGCGGTCAGTATATCCGTATCGCCGCAGGTGCCGGTACGGAAGGCAATCGTACCTATAACATCTCGTTCACCGAGCCCTACTTCCTCGGCTATCGTCTGGCTGCTGGTTTCGATATCTTCAAGAACCAGACGTCGAGCGACGATTACTACGACTATTCGGAAGAAGGCTTCTCGCTGCGCGTCACCGCGCCGATCACCGAGAATCTGGCGACGACCCTGCGTTACAACTACAAGCGCCTGACATACGATGGCACGAACGATTGGCAGAACAATCTTTCGGCTCCGTATATCAACCTTGTTGAGAACGGTCCCTGGACCCAGTCGACGGTTTCGCAGACCTTTACCTACAACACGCTGGACGATCAGAATCTGCCGCGTGAAGGTCTCATCGCCAAGTTCACGCATGAATTTGCAGGCCTCGGCGGCGACTCGAACTTCTACAAGCTGAGCGGTAAGGCTCGTTACTATCAGATGATCAGTGATGAGGCCGATATCATCGGCTCGTTCACGGTTGGTGCCGGTTACGTCTTGCCGACCGATGGCAAGCTGAACGTCTTCGATCAGTTCACCCTCGGTGGTCGTGAAGTCCGCGGCTTCGAGAATGCTGGTATCGGTCCTCGTGTGGGTAACAACAATAACAACCCGCTCGGTGGCACGACGTACTTTACCGCTTCGGCTGAAGCGAGCATGCCGATGCCGGGCGTTCCGCAGGATATCGGTCTGCGTATCGCTGCCTTCGCAGACGCGGGTACGCTCTACGGTAACAAGACGAATTCCTTCGGCGATGCGGTTTTCAACGACAGCTCGCTCCGAGCTTCGCTTGGTGCTGGTCTGATTTGGTCGTCACCGTTCGGTGTCATCCGTGTTGACTACGCTGTGCCGGTTCTCAAGCAAGATTACGACCAGGTTCAGAATTTCCGGTTTGGCATCGCCAACCAGTTCTGATATCGGCAGTCCAGAACTGCGGGCTTGAACACCGTTCTGGAGCTGGTGCTTATGGAACATACTGGTTTTTTCCCGCCCCATGGTGGCGTCAACTTAAAACAGTTGGCTGAATACCTTGGGGCGGAACTTGATGATACGGCCTCTGCGGAGGTCGTCGTCAGGTCTATCGCTCCTGTCCACCGGGCAGGTGAAGGCGATGTTTGCTACATTATTTCCCGGAAGAGTCGTTCCGAACTGGAGACTTGCAAGGCTTCGGCTATCATTTGCCTGCCTGCCTTGCGGTCCTTTGTTCCCGATCATGTCCCGGTCATTCTGTCGAAGCGGCCGCATACGGATTTTGCGCTCGTTGGCGCATTGCTTCATCCGCAGGCCATGCGGCCCATCGCATTCACATCGAATTCCACTGGAATTTCACCGGCTGCGGTCATTGACCCGACGGCAAGGCTCGAGGCGAATATCGGCGTAGAGCCCGGCGCAGTCATCGGCGCGGGCGCCGAAATCGGTGAGGGGACCTATATCGGCGCCAACGCTCTTATCGGGCCTGGCGTGAAGATCGGTCGCAATTGCAGCATCGGCGGTGGCGCTAGCGTGCTTTGCGCCTATCTCGGAAACGGGGTCATCATCCACAATGGCGCGAGGATCGGCCAGGACGGCTTCGGCTATGCGCCGGGACCACGTGGCATGATCAAGATCGTGCAGATCGGCCGGGTGATCATTCAGGACAATGTCGAGATCGGCGCCAATACGACGATCGATCGCGGCACCATGGATGACACCGTGATCGGCGAGGGCACCAAGATCGATAACCAGGTTCAGATCGGACATAACGTTCGCATCGGCCGCCATTGTGCTATCGTCAGCCAGGTCGGTATCGCTGGCAGCACGGTGATCGGCGATGGTGTGCAGATCGGCGGGCAGGCTGGCCTGAATGGTCACATCCACATCGGCGACGGCGTGCAGATCGGTGCCAAGAGCGGTGTTATGAACAGTATTCCAGCGGGCGAGCGCTATGCGGGTCTTCCCGCGCGGCCGTTGTGGGATTTTCTAAGGGAATCGGCGGAGATCGCTAAGCGGTCAGGAGCCAGGGATAAAAAGGACGGGAGTGCGGAGCATGACTGAGGAAGCAAAGACGTCGTTGTCGTCGGCCGATGTTCTGGAAATAATGAAGCTGTTGCCGCATCGTTATCCTTTCCTGATGGTCGACAAGATCATTGAGATCGACAGCGACAATTCTGCGATCGGCATCAAGAATGTTACGGCCAACGAGCCTCAGTTCACGGGACATTTCCCGGAAACGCCAATTATGCCGGGCGTTCTGCTCATCGAAGGCATGGCTCAGACGGCCGGGGCAATCTGTGCGAAGAAAGACGGCATCGGCGGAAACCTCGTCTACTTCATGACGATCGACAATGCCCGTTTCCGCAAGCCGGTTGTTCCGGGTGATCGTGTCGAATTCCATGTCGTCAAGCTGAAGCAGCGCGGCACGATCTGGAAATTCCATTGCGATGCCAAGGTCGACGGCAACTTGGTTGCCGAGGCGGATATCGGGGCCATGATCGTGCGGAAGGATCAGAACCAGGCATGAGCAGCATCGCAAAAAGCGCGCGCATCCATAAGCTCGCGGTCGTTGAGGATGGTGCCGTCGTTGGTGAGAATGTCGTGGTCGGACCCTTCTGCCACGTTGGCCCCAAGGTCGTGCTGCATGACGATGTGCAGCTGCTGACCCATGCCGTTGTGACCGGTCGCACGACCATCGGCAAGGGAACGAAGATATTTCCAATGGCCGTCGTTGGTGGCGATCCGCAGAGTGTTCATCACGGCGGCGAAGAGACGACGCTGGATGTCGGCGAGAATTGCACGATCCGTGAAGGCGTGACGATCAACACCGGTACGGCCGACTTCGGCGGCAAGACGATTGTCGGCAACAACAACCTGTTCCTGGCCAATTCGCATGTGGCGCACGATTGCCGCGTCGGCAACAACGTCATTCTGTCGAACAATGTCATGTTGGCGGGACATGTGATTGTCGAAGATCGGGTCATCTTCGGTGGCGGCTGCGCCGTGCATCAATTTAGCCGCATCGGCCGGCAGGCTTTTATCGGCGGCCTTTCCGCCGCAAGCTACGATGTCATTCCCTATGGCATGCTGAATGGAAACCCTGGCGTGCTTTCCGGGCTGAATATTGTCGGTATGACGCGAGCAGGCATCGAACGTGCCGTCATTCACCAGGTTCGACGCGCCTACAAGAGCATCTTCGAAGGTGAGCGCTCGATCCGGGACAACGCGGCAGCCATCCGTGACGAGTATGCCGATTGCAAGGAAGTGATGGAGATCCTCGATTTCATCGCAGCCGATAGTGATCGCGCGCTGTCGTCCCCCAATCGCGGCAAGAGCTGACGTGGGTTCGGCCGGCCAAAGCGGCAGAGGCAGGCTGGCGATCATCGCAGGCAGCGGTTTTTTGCCTGTTTATGTCGCTGACGCCGCCCGTCAGGCCGGTGAAGACCCGGTGATCATCGCCTTGACCAACGAGGCGGATCGGGATTGGTCCAGCTTCGATCACGCCAATCTCGGCGTCGGCAATTTTGCCGGACTCGAATCAACGTTTCGCCGCTACGGTGTCGATCGCGTTGTGATGTCAGGCGGCGTGGCACGTCGCCCTGCATGGCGAGAGGTGCATCCCACTTGGCGCGTCATCAAGGAACTGCCTTCCACAATAAGAACCCTTCTGTCCGGCGGTGACAACGCAGTCCTGCAGATGGTTATCCGCCTGATCGAAGCGGGTGGCGTTCGGGTTGTCGGTGCGCATGAAATCGCGCCGGATCTCTTGGCGACCACCGGTCCCCTCGGGCGGCTTTCCCCCTCGGATGAGGATCTGCGCGATATAGCCCAAGGCGCGAAGGCTGCCGACGCGCTCGGGCTTCTGGATGTCGGGCAGGGAGCGGTCAGCGTCGGCGGTCGCGTCGTCGCACTCGAGGGCGCCGAAGGCACCGACAAGATGATCGAACGGGTCGCAGAATTGCGTGCGGAAGGCCGCATATCGACACGCCGCCGTGGTGTGCTGGTCAAGCTATGCAAGCCGCAACAGGATGTTCGCGCCGATCTGCCGTCGATCGGCGTATCCACCGTGCATAACGCCAGGAAAGCCGGTCTGGCCGGTGTTGCGGTGGAGGCCGGCAGAGCTTTGGTGCTCGACCGCGAGGCGGTGATTGCAGCCGCGGACGAGGCCGGCATTTTCGTCTGCGGCATCGATCGAGGCTTGAGCGCGGAGGGCTTCTTTTGAATGCGGTGCCCTTGAAACTGGCCGTCGTGGCTGGCGAGGTTTCCGGCGACCTGCTGGGCGGCGACCTCGTTGCCTCGCTGAAGCGGCGATATGGCGGACCGGTGGAACTCATCGGTGTCGGTGGCGAGGCGCTGGAAGCCCAGGGGCTGCAGTCCCTGTTCGATTATTCTGAACTCTCCATCATGGGGTTCATCCAGGTCATCAAGCGGCTGCCAAAATTGCTGGCCCGCATCCGGCAGACCGCCGAGGCGATTATCACTGCAAAGCCTGACGTGCTTCTGATCATCGATAGCCCCGATTTCACCCATCGCGTCGCCAAGCGCGTGCGCAAGGCTCTGCCCAATCTGCCCGTTGTCAACTATGTCTGCCCCAGTGTCTGGGCGTGGAAGGAGTACCGCGCGCAGAAGATGCTCGCCTATGTCGATCATGTTCTGGCCGTGCTGCCGTTCGAGCCGGAAGCAATGCAGCGACTGGGCGGCCCGGCGACGACCTATGTCGGCCATCGACTGACTGCCGACGCAGATCTGTTGGAGACACGCAGCCGACGCGCAATACGCGATGCGAATGCAGGAAGTGGCCCGAAAACCGTGCTTCTGTTGCCCGGCTCTCGGGGCTCCGAGATCCGGCAGCTTCTGCCGGTTTTTGAGCGGGCTACCGAAGAGCTTAGCCGGAGAAACGATAAGGTCCGCTATCTGCTGCCGACCGTGCCGAAACAAGAAGCTCTGGTGCGGTCGCTGCTTGAAAGCTGGAGCACCAAGCCGGAAATTCTTGTCGGCCAGCGTGCAAAGTGGGAGGCATTCGCTTTGGCGGATGCCGCGATGGCTGCGTCGGGGACGGTGATTCTGGAACTAGGCCTGGCGGGCGTTCCTGTCGTCTCGACGTACAAGACGGAGTGGCTCGCCAGGTTCGTGATGGCGCGCATCAAGGTTTGGACGGCGGCTCTACCCAATCTCATTGCCGACTACGCCGTCCTGCCCGAGCTCATCAATGACGTCTTGCGGCCCGGCTTGCTTGCCCGATACATGGAGCGCCTCTCGACGGACACTCCCGAGCTGGCGGCGATGCTGGCCGGTTACGATCTGGTCTGGCAGCGTATGCAAACGGAGGAGCCGCCCGGCGACAAGGCGGCCGCAATCGTCCTCGAAGTTTTATCCAACAAAAAAGCCGGTCATTTCTGACCGGCTTTTTTAATGTCATTTCCGAAACTTAGCGCTTGGAAACCGGAACATACTCGCGCAGCGGCGCGCCGGTGTAGAGCTGGCGCGGACGACCGATGCGCTGATGCGGATCCTCGATCATTTCGTTCCACTGAGCGATCCAGCCGACGGTGCGGGCGAGAGCGAACAGCACGGTGAACATGGTCGTGGGGAAGCCGAGAGCCTTCAGCGTGATGCCGGAGTAGAAGTCGACGTTCGGGTAGAGCTTCTTCTCGATGAAGTATTCATCGGTCAGTGCGATACGCTCCAGCTCGATCGCGATGTCGAGCAACGGATCGTCCTTGATGCCGAGTTCGCCGAGAACTTCGTGCGCCGTCTTCTGCATGATCTTGGCGCGCGGGTCGTAATTCTTGTAAACGCGGTGACCGAAGCCCATCAGACGGAACGGATCGTTCTTGTCCTTGGCGCGGGCGATGAATTCCGGAATGCGGTCGACGGTGCCGATTTCGCTGAGCATGTTGAGCGCAGCTTCGTTGGCGCCACCATGGGCAGGACCCCAGAGGCAGGCGATGCCCGCAGCGATACAGGCGAACGGATTGGCGCCAGACGAACCCGCCAGACGAACCGTCGAGGTCGATGCATTCTGCTCGTGGTCGGCATGCAGGATGAAGATGCGGTCCATGGCGCGCGCCAGCACCGGATTGACCACATACTCTTCGCAAGGAACGGCAAAGCACATGCGCAGGAAGTTCGATGCGTAGTCGAGATCGTTCTTCGGATAAACGAACGGCTGACCGATATGGTACTTGTAGGCCATGGCGGCGAGCGTCGGCATCTTGGCGATCATGCGCAGGCTAGCGACCATGCGCTGATGCGGATCCGTGATGTCGGTCGAGTCGTGGTAGAAGGCCGAAAGGGCGCCGACACAGCCGCACATGACGGCCATCGGATGCGCGTCGCGGCGGAAACCGGTGAAGAAGCGCGACATCTGCTCATGCACCATGGTGTGGTGTACGACGCGATGATCGAAGTCCTTCTTCTGCGCGGCGGTCGGCAGTTCGCCGTAAAGGAGCAGGTAGCAGACTTCGAGGAAATCGCCGTGTTCGGCCAGCTGGTCGATCGGATAGCCGCGATGCAGCAGAACGCCTTCGTCGCCATCAATATAGGTGATGCTGGACTCGCACGACGCGGTCGAGGTGAAACCAGGATCGTAGGTGAAAGTGGAGGTGTTCTTATAAAGGGCACCAATATCAATGACACTTGGGCCGATGGTTCCGGTTTTGACCGGCAGGTCTACCGTCTTCTCACCCCAAGTTAGTTTCGCGCTTTGTTCCGTCATGCTGATCCTCCAAGATTTGGCGGGATTGACGCCATAAAAAGCGCCAAAAGGTTAAGCGACTACCGACTAGCTATATGATCCAGAGCCTAATGCCAAGTTATCCTAGTGCCAAATTGTGCATCGCAGTATCAACTTTTGGGCACTGCACTAGGCGCATGGGTCATACCACGCACCGCGGATAGATCTATTTCGTCGCAAACATGCCGATTTTGGTTGAAATCACCTAGCGGTGACGGCAAAAATCGCGCGAAAGCTGTGGTTTCGCGCGGGGCAGGCGGTGAATGCCTAATTTGGAGGCACCGGAGCAGCAAGAGGATGGCCGGGACCTTGTTCTGCCTTCGCGGCAACGCCATGCCATTGCCACAATCATCCCGCGCATCAATGCTGGACAACGGGAGCGCACGCAAGATCAGGCATCCCTGGCGGCGCGGATTTATCTCGCCCTCAACCATATGCGAGCCGTTGTTGGACGGCTTGTCGAAGAAGAGGCGGTGCATGGCCGCGCCATTCTCCTCACTCCGATCTATATGGGTGTCGGAGCGATTTTCTGGTTTAGAGTGGATAGCGATCCACCTCCGCAGACGGTTTTAACCGCATGTCTGCTTCTCACAGGCGGTTTTCTTTTCAAGCCGGAGGCGGGCCGGCTGCTGCGGCATCTGCTTTTCGCCGGCATGCTCATGAGTCTCGGCATGGCGCTTGCGCAGTGGGAAAGCTGGCGTGCCTCGACAGTCATGCTCGATTCGGCCGTAACGACGACCGTTACCGGTCGGGTCGAAAGGCGAGAGACCTATGACAATGGACGCTGGCGTTACGTCGTCAAGATCGACGCGACGGAGAAACCGTCTATTCACAGGCCGCCGGAGCGGGTCACCATCTTCGTGCGCAAACAGGCAGAGCCATTCACCCTTGGGGATCGCATTCAGGTCAGAGCCCGACTGACGCCACCGGCTGGGCCAGCTCTGCCGCGCCTCAACGATTTCGCGTTCAGTTCCTACTTCAATGGCATCGGCGCGAATGGCTTTGCCTATGGCACTCCGACACTATTATCTCCGTCTGGTGATGAAGCCGAAAGCTCGTTGCTGGACAGAGCGGACATCTGGCTCGCCGGCCTTCGCAACAGCATAGGCGACAGGATCAGAAGGACTTTGCCTGGTGACACGGGCGCCTTCGCGGCAGCACTTGTCACCGATGAGAGACGGGCGCTCTTGGACGAGGCGACGGAGGCGCTGAGAACGGCAGGTCTGACGCATATCATTGCCATTTCCGGCCTGAACATGGCCCTCTCTGCCGGCATCTTTTACATCGGCTTGCGTTATCTGTTCAGCCTGTTTCCAGGCTTGGCGCAGGCATGGCCGACCAAGAAGATTGCCGCATTCGGCGCATTGGTCACGGTAACGGCCTACTACCTCATATCCGGCTTCGGCGTATCGGCCGAACGAGCCTTCATCATGATGGCGATCATGCTGGTCGCAGTTCTCTTCGACCGGCCATCGATCAGCCTTCGAAACGTGGCACTCTCGGCGATCGTCATCCTTGTTCTATCGCCGTCGCAAGTGCTCGGGCCAAGTTTCCAGATGTCCTACGCCGCGACACTGGCGCTGGTGTCCGGTTATACGCTCTGGAAACGGCGGCAGCATCGCGAAAACATAATTTCAAGGTCGAGATTGCTGAGCCCGGTGCTGTTCGTTTCGCGCTTCTTCGGCGGCATAGTGTCGACATCCTTCATCGGTGGTGCGTCAACCGCCATTTTTTCCATAGAGCATTTTCACCGTTTGGCGACATACGGGCTGGCCGCAAATCTTGCCGCGATGCCGATCGTCTCTTTCATCGTCATGCCGTTTGGCATGGCCGCGATGCTGCTGATGCCTTTCGGCCTCGATGGGCCGCTCTGGAAAGTCACCGGAGAGGGACTGGAGATCGTCATTCTTGTCGCGAAGACGGTCGCTGGTTGGGGTGGCGATATTACCTTCGGGCGGCAACCGGCTTGGTTGATGCCGACTTTCATCGCCGGCTTTCTGGCCATGAGTGTGTTGCGAACCAAGCTGCGCCATCTTGGCTTTCTGCTGTTGCTCCTCACGGTCGGGGTAGCAGCACTTGGTTCCGGCGTACCCAAGCCTGATTTGATGATCTCCGAGGATGGCGTTTTGGTCGCGCTAAGGCAGGACGACATACTGGCAACAAATCGGGAAAGGCCGCAGGCTTTCATTTTCGAGCAATGGCAGAAAGCGATGGTTGCGGCCGACCACCAGCCACCGACCGTTCTTCCGGCCGATAGCCGGCTTCCTCAGGTCACCAAGAAGGAACGCCGCCGCCGGCTGAATGCCGACGAACAGAAAGCGGTTCGCAATGCAATGGAGGAGGCTCTCGATCGGACGATGCAGGGAAGTTTCGCGTGCCAGAAAGGTGCGTGGTGCGTGGCGATGCTTGAGAATGGCACCATATTGGTGACCATCGAAAACGCTGCCTATTTGCCGCCGGCCTGCGACACGGCGAATATCGTCGTGACGCCTATACGCCTGCGTCTCGACCGGTGTCGTTCGGGTGCTTTGCTCTATACCGGCGCCACACTGCGGCGAACCGGATCGGTGGAGATGGATCTGAGTGGCGATAAGCCGATCGTGTCTACTGCGTTCGAAAATCCACAGCGCCCCTGGACGCGGCATCGAACCTATGATTGGCGCACAGGTACATTCGGTGCGCCAATCGAGCCGAAGTCACCGGTTAGTGATAGCGGCGAATAAGCCCGACGAGCTTGCCCTGTACCTTGACGCGATCCGGGCCGAAGATGCGCGTCTCATAGGCCGGGTTAGCCGCCTCAAGGGCAATGGAGGCACCCTTCCGGCGGAAGCGCTTCAAAGTTGCCTCTTCGTCGTCGACGAGAGCAACCACGATGTCGCCCGGGTTGGCGGTTGTCGAATTGCGGATGATGACGGTGTCGCCATCGAATATTCCGGCATCGATCATCGAATCGCCTCGGACTTCCAAGGCATAGTGGTCACCTGCGCCAAGCATGTCGGCGGGAACGGTAATATCGTGGGTGTTGTTCTGGATAGCCGAGATCGGCACGCCAGCTGCGATACGACCCATTACAGGTACAGACACCGAACTGCTGTGATCGTCATTCGCCACTTTCGGCGGCGGAGGCGGAGCGACCGGCTGAGGTTTACCAAGGCTGCCTTCAATAACGCTCGGCGAGAAGCCGCGGCGCTGCTGCAGGCTGGGATTATAGGCATCCGGCAGCTTGATGACTTCGAGAGCTCTGGCTCTATTTGGCAACCTGCGGATGAAACCGCGTTCTTCCAACGCGGTAATCAGACGATGGATGCCGGATTTGGATGCCAGATCCAATGCATCCTTCATCTCGTCGAAAGATGGCGGAACGCCAGACTCTTTCATGCGTTCGTGAATGAAGAGAAGCAGTTCCTGCTGCTTGCGCGTCAACATCGTTTTGGAACCCCAGAATCAAGAAATAGTCGTGAAACAAATCCAGAACGGACACTATATGTTCCATATGTGTTCCGCAAGTACTTAAATTTCGGTAAAGTCGCGCTCGATCAATTAAAGAATTATCATTCTCGAATGGATCCATCGGCAGACCCGCGGGACGGTGCGCAATCGAGCTCATTGATAAATATGGAAGAATAGAACGAATCTGCTTTTCAACCGCGGCTTTCTAAGCTGTCTGTGCGCGGTTCCCGTAGGGGCGATATCGGACAGGGTGAGCCGGCTACGGAGGAGAATCAGCAGTCACGTTTACGAGATCGCTGTCCGAGTGTGCTGCGCTTTTGGCGAGCCTTTCGTTGCCGTCTTGAAATAGCCGATGGATGGGCGCAAATCTGCTCCGTTCGGAAATAGGAGAAGCCATGACTTCGTCGCCGCATCCGCTGGATCATCTCGTTCTGCCGACCGTCAACATTGCTCTGGCGCGCGAACGCCTCGGCAAACTCGGCTTCACGGTTGCTCCAGATGCACGCCATCCTTTCGGCACCGAGAATGCCTGCGTCTTCTTCTCCGACAAGACCTACCTGGAGCCTCTGGGCGTGGCCTCGCAGGAGCAATGCGAAGCGAGCATCGCTGACGGCAACGTCTTTGTCGCACGCGATCAGGCCTATCGGTTTCGCGTCGGGGACGATGGTTTTTCGGCAGTGGTCTTCGGCACGGATGACGCGGTTGCTGATGATGAGCGGCTGCGGGGTGCCACAATCTCGGCGGGGCCGATGCTTGATTTTTCGCGACCCATGAAGATGCCGGATGGAACGGAAACGACGGCCGGTTTTCGCCTCGCTTTTGCTGCAGATTTGCGTGCGCCGGATTTTCTGGCGTTCTGCTGTCAGCGCATCAATCCGTTAGCGGCCGACCGCACCATGCTCGAACGCCATGAAAACGGCGTCACCGGCATTGCGCGGGTGGCCATGTCGACGAACAGACCGGCTGCATTCCGGAGCTTTTTCGAGGATGTTCTCGACAGGCCCAGAATATCGGAGCATTCCTTCGGCCTGACGATTAAGGCCGCCAATGCCGATCTGGAGCTTTTAACGCCGGAAGGCATCGAGGCGTTTTACGATTTGCGCGTGAGTGACCATGATCCGGGTCTGCGGGCGCGGGCAATCCTTTTCAAAACGCGCGATCTTTCCGTGACATCGTCGCATTTCGCTGCTAACGGCGTCACATACACGCGAAAGAACAATCGTATTTTGGCGCGGCTGGCACCCGAACAGGGCGCGTTGTTCGCCTTCGAGGAGATAGCATGAGCACGAATTCCGAAGTGATTGTCGGTGAGGGAGCCTCCAAGGTCCTGTTCTCAAACACCGCCAAGCTCTCGCTGATTGCCGGCCCCTGCCAGATGGAAAGCCGCGACCATGCCTTCATGATCGCAGGCGTTCTGAAGGAACTTTGCGACAAGCTCGGCCTCGGCCTCGTCTATAAATCCTCCTACGACAAGGCGAACCGCACCTCGCTCTCCGGCAAGCGCGGTATCGGCCTTGAAAAGTCCATGGAAGTGTTCGCCGATCTGAAAAAGGAATACGGGTTTCCTGTTCTGACTGATATCCACACCGAAGAGCAATGCTCCGTCGTCGCCAAGACGGTCGATATCCTGCAGATTCCGGCCTTCCTGTCGCGCCAGACCGATCTCCTCGTCGCCGCTGCCAAGACCGGCCGTGTCATCAACGTCAAGAAGGGCCAGTTTCTGGCGCCGTGGGACATGAAGAACGTTCTTGCCAAGCTCAACGACAGCGGCAATCCGAACATTCTCCTTTGCGAGCGCGGCGCCTCCTTCGGCTACAACACGCTCGTCTCCGACATGCGCTCTCTACCGATCATGGCGGCGATGGGTGCGCCTGTCATCTTTGACGCCACCCATTCCGTGCAGCAGCCCGGAGGGCAGGGTGGCTCCAGCGGAGGCGATCGCCGATTCGTCGAGACGCTGGCGCGTGCGGCCGTGGCTGTCGGTGTAGCCGGCGTCTTCCTCGAAACGCACGAGGATCCGGACAATGCGCCGTCAGATGGCCCGAACATGGTCTATCTGAAGGATATGCCGCGGCTTCTCGAGAAGTTGCTGGCCTTCGACGCCATCGCCAAGGCTTGAAAAACACAGGCATTCAACAGGCTGACATGAATTTGCGCTAGGCGGCCTGTAGGAGTGTAAAATCAAGGCGCGGTTCCGCATTGTAATTTCCGCGCCTTCGATTATGACGATTTAAATCGATTTATAAACCAGCGAGCAGGAAGCTATCATGACCGCAATCACCGACATTATCGCCCGCGAGATTCTCGACAGCCGTGGCAATCCGACTGTCGAAGTCGATGTCTACCTCGAAGATGGCAGCATGGGCCGCGCGGCGGTTCCGTCGGGCGCTTCGACCGGCGCACATGAAGCCGTCGAGCTTCGTGATGGTGGCAAGCGCTACCATGGCAAGGGTGTCGAAAAGGCTGTCGAAGCCGTCAACTCGGAAATCTTCGATGCCATCGGCGGCATGGACGCTGAAAACCAGATCCAGCTCGACAACATCATGATCGAGCTCGACGGCACGCCGAACAAGTCGCGCCTCGGCGCCAACGCCATCCTCGGCGTTTCGCTTGCCGTTGCCAAGGCCGCTGCCCAGAGCGCTAACCTGCCGCTCTATCGCTACGTCGGCGGCGCCCACGCTCGCCTGCTGCCGGTTCCGATGATGAACATCATCAACGGCGGCGCCCATGCCGATAACCCGATCGACTTCCAGGAATTCATGATCCTGCCGGTTGGCGCCGAATCCATCCGCGACGCCGTTCGCATCGGTTCGGAAATCTTCCATGTCCTCAAGAAGGAATTGGCAGCGCAGGGCCACAACACGAACGTCGGCGATGAAGGCGGTTTCGCGCCGGGCCTCTCGAGCGCCCCGGCAGCGCTCGATTTCATCATGAAGTCGATCGAAAAGGCCGGCTACAAGCCGGGTGAAGAAGTTGCTCTCGGCCTCGACTGCGCTTCGACCGAATTCTTCAAGGACGGCAAGTACGTGCTCGAAGGCGAAGGCCGGACGCTGGAATCCGGCGCGATGGCAGAATACCTCGCTCAACTCGCAGCTCAGTATCCGATCATTTCGATCGAAGACGGCATGGCCGAAGACGACTGGGAAGGCTGGAAGACGCTCACCGACCTGATCGGCAAGAAGACCCAGCTCGTCGGCGACGACCTTTTCGTCACCAACTCTGCTCGTCTGCGCGACGGTATCCGCATGGGCGTTGCCAACTCGATCCTGGTCAAGGTCAACCAGATCGGCTCGCTCACGGAGACACTCGACGCCGTCGAAACCGCGCATAAGGCCAACTACACGGCCGTCATGTCGCACCGTTCGGGCGAAACGGAAGACTCCACGATCGCCGATCTCGCCGTTGCCACCAACTGCGGCCAGATCAAGACCGGCTCGCTGTCGCGCTCCGACCGTCTTGCCAAGTACAACCAGCTTATCCGCATCGAGGAAGCGCTTGGCCCGCAGGCGAAGTATGCAGGCCGCTCCATCCTGCGCGGTTGATGCCTGATTGGCGGCATCTCGCAGATCCGCAAATCGCGTGTTGTGTTGAAATCGAACCGCGCCCCAGGGCGCGGTTTTTTGTTGGCTGGCGTAGTTAGAGTCAACGGACGGTTAATCTCTGCCGGTTAATTTAGCGCTAGGTGTTTGATTTGATGTGATCTTGTCTATGGCCGCAATGTTCGCGGCGCCAACCTTGATGAGATCGCCCAACGGCAAGAGCGTTTCGAGCGAGTATGTGGACAAAGTATCATAAGAAGAGAAAGTTCGGCCGTTTCATTCTGCCCGCCATTACGATCGCTTTTGTGAGTTACTTCGGTTATCATTGCGTTCACGGCGACTACGGCCTGAAGGCAACCGAGGTTTTCGAACAGCGTCGCATCGACCGTAGCAAGGAATTGGCGGATCTCGTCGCCAAGCGCGAGCACCTCGAAAAGGAGGTCGCTCTGCTGAGCGACGGCTCCCTGGATAAGGATATGCTCGACCAGTATGCGCGCTATCAGCTAACGTATTCCAAGGCGAACGAGATCGTCATTTTCAATAAATAGCCATAATTAACCGAATTCCGGTTAATTGGATTTTTGCGAGCTATATCAATACCTTGCAAAGAATATGAGCCATGCAATTATGGCATTGCTGTAGCGGATAATCTTGCCTATGTTACGCCTCGACAAGAAACGAGGCTACTCACACAGGGAGGGTTGAATGGCGCCGCGAAAAAACGCGTCCGTTTCCAGCCGTAAAACAGCATCAAGATCCGCCAAGGAAACCAATGGCGGTCCGATCGCGGATTTCGATCGTGATGCGGAGCTCAACGCTTATCGTGAGATGCTCTTGATCCGCCGCTTCGAAGAGAAGGCCGGCCAGCTTTACGGCATGGGCTTCATCGGCGGCTTCTGTCATCTTTACATCGGCCAGGAAGCTGTCGTCGTCGGCATGCAGATGGCTTTGAAGGATGGCGACCAGGTCATCACCGGCTATCGTGATCACGGTCATATGCTGGCAACCGGCATGAGCGCACGTGGCGTCATGGCCGAGTTGACTGGGCGCCAGGGCGGCTATTCCCGAGGGAAGGGCGGCTCCATGCACATGTTCTCCAAGGAAAAGAATTTCTACGGCGGCCACGGCATCGTCGGTGCCCAGGTCTCGCTCGGTACCGGTCTCGGCTTTGCCAACTGGTATCGCGGCAATGACAATGTCAGCGTCGCCTATTTTGGCGATGGCGCTGCCAACCAGGGCCAGGTCTACGAAAGCTTCAACATGGCGCAGCTCTGGAAGCTGCCGGTGATTTTCGTCATCGAAAACAACCGCTACGCCATGGGCACCTCGACCGCCCGAGCAACGGCGCAGGCTGACTTCTCCAAGCGCGGCGCCTCCTTCGGCATTCCCGGCATTCAGGTTGACGGCATGGACGTTCGTGCGGTGAAGGCTGCGGCTGACGAAGCCGTTGCTCATTGCCGTTCGGGCAAGGGTCCGATCATCCTTGAGATGCTGACCTACCGTTATCGCGGCCACTCCATGTCCGACCCGGCGAAATATCGCTCCAAGGACGAAGTGCAGAAGATGCGCTCGGAGCATGACCCGATCGAGCAGGTTCGCGCTCGCCTTCTCGAAAAAGGCTGGGCGACCGAGGACGATCTGAAGGATATCGACAAGGATGTCCGCGACATCGTCGCAGACAGCGCCGATTTCGCTCAGAACGATCCTGAGCCGGATGCATCCGAGCTCTACACCGACATTCTGCTCTAAATCGGGGAGGGACACTATGCCCATCGACATTCTCATGCCCGCCCTTTCTCCGACGATGGAAGAGGGTACACTTTCGAAATGGCTCAAGAAGGAAGGCGACAAGGTCGTTTCCGGTGACGTCATTGCCGAAATCGAAACCGACAAGGCCACCATGGAAGTGGAAGCCGTCGACGAAGGCATCATCGGCAAGCTGCTGGTCGACGCCGGCACCGAAGGCGTCAAGGTCAACGCCAAGATCGCGATCCTATTGCAGGATGGTGAATCGGCCGATGCCATTTCGTCGGCGAAGGCAGCTCCTGCTGCTGAGCCGGTAAAGACCGAAGCTCCCGCCGCCGCTCCGGCTCCGGCAGCTGCGCCGGTTCCGGCCCAGCCGAAGGTTACCGCTGCCGCCGATCCGGAAATTCCGGCCGGCACCGAAATGGTGTCGATGACGGTGCGTGAAGCGCTGCGCGACGCGATGGCCGAAGAAATGCGCGCCAACCCGGACGTTTTCGTCATGGGTGAAGAAGTGGCCGAGTACCAGGGCGCCTACAAGGTTACCCAGGGCCTGCTGCAGGAATTCGGCGCTCGCCGCGTCATCGACACCCCGATCACCGAGCATGGTTTTGCCGGTATCGGCGTCGGCGCTGCGATGGCCGGTCTTCGCCCGATCGTCGAGTTCATGACCTTCAACTTCGCCATGCAGGCGATCGACCAGATCATCAACTCGGCCGCCAAGACGCTCTACATGTCCGGCGGCCAGATGGGCGCTCCGATCGTCTTCCGCGGACCGAACGGCGCTGCTGCCCGCGTCGGCGCTCAGCACAGCCAGGACTATGCTTCCTGGTACAGCCATATTCCAGGCCTCAAGGTCGTCATGCCCTACACGGCAGCCGACGCCAAGGGGCTGCTCAAGGCTGCGATCCGCGATCCGAACCCGGTCATCTTCCTTGAGAATGAAATCCTCTACGGTCAGCACTTCGACGTGCCGAAGCTGGATAACTTCGTTCTGCCGATCGGCAAGGCTCGCATTCATCGTCCGGGCAAGGACGTTACCGTCGTCTCCTTCGGCATCGGCATGACCTATGCCACGAAGGCCGTCGCCGAGCTGGAAGCCCAGGGCATCGATGTCGAACTCATCGACCTGCGCACCATCCGTCCGATGGATCTTCCGACAATCATCGAATCGGTCAAGAAGACCGGTCGCCTGGTCACCGTCGAGGAAGGCTATCCGCAGTCCTCCGTCGGCACGGAAATTGCCACCCGCGTCATGCAGCAGGCCTTCGACTATCTCGATGCGCCGATCCTGACGATCGCTGGCAAGGACGTACCCATGCCATACGCCGCCAACCTCGAAAAGCTGGCGCTCCCGAGCGTCGCTGAAGTGGTCGATGCGGTGAAGGCCGTTTGCTACAAGTAAGGGGAGGGCTCATCGATGCCTATCAACATCACTATGCCTGCCCTCTCGCCGACCATGGAAGAGGGTAACCTCGCCAAGTGGCTCGTCAAGGAAGGCGACAAGATCAAGTCCGGCGATGTGATCGCCGAGATCGAGACTGACAAGGCAACGATGGAAGTCGAGGCCGTCGATGAAGGCACCGTCGCCAAGATCGTCGTTCCAGCCGGCACCGAAGGCGTGAAGGTCAATGCCCTGATCGCCGTGATCGCCGCCGATGGTGAAGATGTCGCTGCTGCAGCTTCCGGCGCGGCCGCTGCTGCTCCGGCTGCCAAGGAAGCACCGAAGGCAGAAGCGGCCCCTGCGGCCGCGCCTGCTTCGGCAAGCGTTTCGGCTCCTGCCGCACCCGCCCCGGCTCCGGTCGCATCGGCTCCTGCTGCAGGCGACGGTCATCGCACTTTCGCGTCGCCGCTCGCACGCCGTCTGGCCAAGGAAGCCGGCATCGATGTGACGGCTGTTTCCGGCACGGGCCCGCATGGCCGCGTCATCAAGAAGGACGTTGAAGCTGCTGTTTCCGGCGGAGCCGCCAAGGCTGCTCCGGCAGCAGCACCGGCTGCACAGCCCGCCGCCGCTGCTGCTCCGGCCGCACCGAAGGGCATGTCCGACGATGCCGTCCTCAAGCTGTTCGAGCAGGGTTCTTACGAGCTCGTGCCGCATGACGGCATGCGCAAGACGATCGCCAAGCGCCTGCAGGAATCCAAGCAGACGATCCCGCACTTCTACGTCTCGGTCGATTGCGAACTCGATGCACTGCTGGCGCTCCGCACGCAGCTCAACGATTCCGCGCCGAAGTCGAAGGACGGCGTTCCGGCCTACAAGCTCTCTGTCAACGACATGGTCATCAAGGCCCTGGCGCTGGCGCTGCGCGATGTTCCGGATGCCAACGTCTCCTGGACCGACAGCAACATGGTCAAGCACAAGCATGCCGATGTCGGTGTTGCCGTCTCCATTCCGGGCGGCCTGATCACGCCGATCATCCGCAGCGCCGAGCAGAAGACGCTCTCCACCATCTCCAACGAGATGAAGGACTACGGCAAGCGCGCCAAGGAGCGCAAGCTGAAGCCCGAGGAGTATCAGGGCGGTACGACTGCCGTGTCGAACATGGGCATGATGGGCGTCAAGAACTTCGCCGCCGTCGTCAACCCGCCGCATGCGACCATTCTGGCCGTCGGCGCTGGCGAACAGCGTGTCATCGTCAAGAAGGGCGAAATGGTGATTGCCAACGTGATGACCGTCACGCTGTCGACCGACCATCGCGCTGTCGACGGTGCGCTGGGCGCCGAGCTTCTGGCAGCCTTCAAGGGCTACATCGAAAATCCGATGGGGATGCTCGTCTGAGCCTTGGCAATACGGAGGGCATGAATGACCAAGACTGTTCTGTGTTACGGCGACTCGCTGACATGGGGCTACAGCGCCGAGACGGTCGGCCGTCATGCCTATGAAGATCGGTGGCCGAGCGTGCTGCAAAAGGCGCTCGGCAGCCAGGTTCGCGTGATCCCCGAGGGGTTGAACGGTCGCACGACCGCTTTCGACGATCATCTTGCCGATTGCGATCGCAACGGTGCAAGGATCCTGCCGACGATCTTGCAGACTCATAATCCGCTCGATCTGGTCATCATCCTGCTCGGCACCAACGACATGAAGCCGATCGTTGCAGGCTCGGCTTTCGCTGCCCTGCAGGGCATCAGCAGGTTGGTACAGCTTGTGCGCAATCATGCCTGGGGGTTCGACTACGAGGTGCCCGATATCCTCATCGTCGCCCCGCCGGCAATTTCCGAGACCGCCAATGCCGCTTTCGCGGCGAGCTTTCTCGGTGCAGTCAAGGAATCGAGCAAGCTGCCGACGCTCTACAGCGATCTGGCCGACGAGCTGGGTTGCGGCTTCTTCGATGCCAACACGGTCGCCGTTACCACGCCGCTCGATGGCGTCCATCTCGATGCGGAAAACACCCGGGCGCTCGGTCGCGGCCTCGAGCCGATCGTGCGGATGATGCTCGGTCTCTGATACAGTCAAGGCGCCGGCTTCGATCCGCCGCCACCAATAAGGCAGGAAACACATGGCTGAGAATTACGACGTCATTATCATCGGCTCCGGTCCCGGCGGTTATGTCGCCGCCGTGCGCGCCGGCCAGCTTGGCCTGAAGACCGCGATCGTCGAGCGCGAGCACCTGGGCGGCATCTGCCTCAACTGGGGCTGCATCCCCACAAAGGCGCTGCTCCGCTCCGCTGAAATCCTCGATCATTCCAACCATCTCAAGGATTACGGCCTCGTTCTCGAAGGCAAGGTAAGTGCTGATGTGAAGGCGGTCGTCGCCCGCTCGCGCGGCGTTTCCGCCCGTTTGAACACCGGTGTCGGCTTCCTGATGAAGAAGAACAAGGTCGACGTCATCTGGGGCGAAGCCAAGATTACCAAGCACGGCGAGATCGTCGTCAGCAAGTCGACCAAGCCGGTCGTCGAGCCGCAGCATCCGGTGCCGAAGAACGTCAAGGGCGAGGGCACCTATACCGCCAAGCACATCATCGTCGCGACTGGCGCACGTCCGCGCGCTCTGCCCGGCATCGAGCCGGATGGCAAGCTGATCTGGACCTATTTCGAGGCGCTGAAGCCGGACTTCCTGCCCAAGTCGCTGCTCGTCATGGGCTCGGGCGCGATCGGCATCGAATTCGCAAGCTTCTATCGCTCGATGGGCGTCGATGTCACCGTCGTCGAAGTCATGCCGACGATCATGCCGGTCGAAGATGCCGAAGTCTCGGGCATCGCCCGCAAGCAGCTTGAGAAGCGCGGCCTGAAGATCTTCACCAAGGCGAAGGTCATCAAGGTCGACAAGGCTGCCAACAGCATCACCGCCCACGTCGAAACCGAAGACGGCAAGGTTCAGCAGATCGTTGCCGACCGCATGATCTCGGCCGTCGGGGTCCAGGGCAACATCGAAAACCTCGGTCTCGAGGCGCTCGGCGTGAAGACCGATCGTGGCTGCGTCGTCATCGACGGCTACGGCAAGACCAACGTGCCGGGCATCTACGCGATCGGCGACGTTGCCGGTCCGCCGATGCTGGCACACAAGGCCGAGCATGAGGGCGTCGTCTGCATCGAGAAGATCGCCGGCCTGCCGAATGTTCACCCGACGGACAAGAGCAAGGTCCCGGGCTGCACTTATTGCCACCCGCAGGTCGCCTCCGTCGGCCTGACCGAAGCCAAGGCCAAGGAACTCGGTCGCGATATCCGCGTGGGCCGTTTCTCCTTCGTTGCCAACGGCAAGGCGATTGCGCTGGGCGAGGATCAAGGCCTCTGCAAGGTGATCTTCGACAAGAAGACGGGCGAGCTCCTGGGCGCGCACATGGTCGGCGCCGAGGTTACCGAACTCATCCAGGGCTTCGTCGTCGCGATGAACCTGGAGACGACGGAAGAAGAGCTGATGCACACGATCTTCCCGCATCCGACCGTTTCGGAGACGATGAAGGAAGCCGTGCTCGACGCCTATGGCAGGGTTCTGAACGCTTGATAATTTCCTGCCATGCCCTTTATCCAAGGGGTGGAAAACAGGAAAGGAAATCAACATGTCTATAGCTGCGCAGGGTTGGGTCGTCTTTCTTCTTATCGGTCTGGTCGCGGGGTTTCTCGCGAGCCTGATCGTCGGCGGCGGCGGCCTCATCGGTTGCCTGCTGAGCGGCGTGATCGGCGCTTTTGTGGGCGGTTTCCTGTTCAATTACTTCGGGATTTCGCTCGGCATTGAAAATGCGCTTGTCGTGGAGATCATCCATGCCACCGTGGGCGCGATAGTCGTGGTGCTGCTGGCGAGATTGATCGTCTAGCGGTTCATCGGTAAGAGGCACACGGCGTTCCAAAGGATCATCCTGAGGGCGCTTGGAACGAGGGTTTGATGGAAAGCGTAGGTTGGCTGGGTCTGATCATCATCGGCGGTCTTGCGGGTTGGCTCGCTGGCAAGCTGATGGAAGCGCGCTATGGGATCATTCTCAACATCATCCTCGGTATTGCCGGTTCGGTGGTCGCTGCAGGGCTTTTGGTGGCCCTGCATGTCGGCGTACCTGGTGGCCGGCTCGGCTTTTTCATCACCGGTTTCATCGGTGCATGCATTCTGATATTCCTCGCCAAAGTCGCACGGCGATGAAGGGCCGCAAGTAGCGGCGGAAAGTAGACGTTTCATGGTCACCATTCTCGACACGATCAACCCGGAAGCCAAGCGCGTACGACACCCGGAGAAGGCGCATCGGCCGGATACCGAAGTCTTGCGCAAGCCGGACTGGATCCGCGTCAAGGCGCCGACCTCAAAGGGCTATGCCGAAACCCGCTCGATCGTGAAGGAGCACAAACTCGTCACAGTTTGCGAGGAGGCCGGTTGCCCGAACATCGGCGAGTGCTGGGACAAGAAGCACGCCACCTTTATGATCATGGGCGAGATCTGTACGCGCGCCTGCGCTTTCTGCAATGTCTCGACCGGCAAGCCGAACGCGCTCGACATGGCCGAGCCGGAAAACGTCGCGAAGGCCGTCAAGGAGATGGGCCTCAGCCACGTTGTCATCACCTCGGTCGACCGTGACGACCTGGAAGATGGCGGTGCGGAGCATTTCGAGAAGGTCATCTGGGCGATCCGCGCCGCTTCGCCGGGAACCACCATCGAAATCCTGACGCCGGACTTCCTGAAGAAGCCGGGCGCTCTGGAGCGGGTCGTCGCCGCCAAGCCCGACGTTTTCAACCACAATATGGAAACCGTGCCCGGCAATTACCTGAAGGTACGTCCCGGCGCGCGCTACTTCCATTCGGTTCGCCTGCTGCAGCGGGTGAAGGAACTGGACCCCACGATGTTCACCAAGTCGGGTATCATGGTGGGCCTCGGCGAAGAGCGTAACGAAGTCCTGCAGCTGATGGATGACCTGCGCACCGCCGACGTCGACTTCCTGACCATTGGCCAGTATCTGCAGCCGACGCGCAAGCATCATCAGGTCATGAGCTTCGTGACGCCGGACGAGTTCAAGTCCTACGAGACTGTGGCTTACACCAAGGGCTTCCTGATGGTGTCCTCGAGCCCGCTGACGCGCTCCTCGCATCATGCCGGCGACGATTTCGAGCGTCTGCGTGCCGCTCGCGCCAAGAAGCTGCTGCTGGCAGCGGAGTAAGCCGAAAACCATCCAGCTTTATCTTTCGAACGAACCGCGGCGATTGTGCCGCGGTTTTTGTTCGCGCCGTCATCTCTTCGTCATGTGAGCGGCTTAGGGAACACGCCGCCGTTTGTCACCGGTATCGGCGCTTTAGATTCGATCATGGAGCTGGACCGTGGAGCAGATCGTCGCGCCGCAAGCGCTTTCCCATGCCGTCGAAATAGATGAGGCCGCAGGCATCCTGCAGAAGGCGGAGCGTGTCCTTGTTATCGGTTGCTCGGGCACCGGCAAGAGCACCTTGGCGCAGGCGATCGCATCTTTGCGCGGTCTTGCCTACGTGTCGATGGATCGGGATATCTTCTGGCTGCCGGGCTGGCAGTTGCGGCCGCGCGCGGAATCCATCGCGCTGATCGAGCAGGCAGTGGCAGGGCCGCGTTGGATCATGGATGGCAACAGCCCGGGAACATTGCCGTTGCGGCTGCCACGCGCAGATATCGTCATTTGGCGAAGGCCGCCGAGGCACATTGCGCTGAGGGGTGTCGTTTCCCGCTGGCTGCGCTACCGAGGCCGGTCTCGGCCGGAAATGGCGCCTGGATGTCCGGAACGCCTTGATTGGAAATTTCTACGTTACATCTGGACATTCGAGCGCAATGAAGCGCCGCAGTTTCGGGACATGCTTGAGCGACACGGCGGCAATGTGCCTGTCGTGACCTTGATATCCTATCGTGACGGCGAAGAACTGCTTTCACGTCTCCGAAGCAAGATCTAAGAGGCTGCAATGGATCAGCTGACGATACCTGCATTGCAGAGCGAGGTGCACGACCTCTCCGAAGCGGCCGATCATATCCGCAGGGCGAACCGTATACTCGTCATGGGTTGCTCCGGGGGCGGCAAATCGACCCTGTCGCAGCAGATCGCCGCTCGTTTCGGCCTCGCCTATGTCTCCATCGATCGCGACGTCCTGTGGCTACCCGGCTGGGTGGAGCGCGGCAAGCAAGAGCAGCGCGCTATCATCGTCGCCAAGGTTCAGGAAGAGAGATGGATCCTGGATGGTACAAATCCATCGACATTCGATGTGCGCCTGCCACGCGCCGATTTCGTCATCTGGGTGCGGATGCCACGTCTGCTATGCATCTGGGGTGCGATCTCGCGCTGGGTCAAATGGATGGGCAGAACGCGGCCGGAAATGGCGCCGGGCTGCATCGAGAAGGTTGATTGGCAGTTCCTGCGTTTCATCTGGACGTTCGAAGAGAAATTCGCGCCCCGCGTTCTTGCGGGTCTTCTGCGATATGGCTCGGATGTACCGATCCTTCAATTATCGAGTCGCCGGCAGATGCGTCAGTTGCTCGATTTGCTTGCATAGGCATAATAAGCACACTCAAATGACAAAATATCGTGCCTGTCTGACCGCGGGAGATGGACATGCAGGAGTTGGTGAGCATTGCAGACGGAGCGGCCCATCTTAAGGCAGCTAACCGTGTCCTCATCGTGGGGTGTTCGGGCGGCGGCAAATCGACATTGGCGCAGAAGATCGGCCCTTGTCTGAATTTACCCTACGTCTCCATGGATCGGGAGTTTTTCTGGCTGCCGGGCTGGGTGAACCGAAACAAGGCGGAAGAGCGCGCCTTGATCGCGGCGAAAGTTGCCGAGGCGCGCTGGTTGATCGACGGGACGGCTCCCTCCAGCTTTGATCTCAGATTGCCACGCACTGATCTTGTTTTGTGGGTGCGTATGCCGCGCTGGCTATGTGTCTGGGGAGTTCTATCCAGAACGCTGCGTTGGCTGGGTCGGTCCCGACCGGAAATGGCGCCGGGTTGTCCCGAGCGTTTCGATTGGGAATTCTTGCGTTACATCTGGACGTTCGAAAAGAAATTCTCACCCAAAGTTCTGGCCGGCCTCGCACAGCATGGCCCGAACGTACCCGTTTTACAGCTGAAATCCCGCGGCGAAATGCGTCAGCTTCTTGATCTTCTTGGCCGTCCTGCTTAATTGCGGCTCATGCCTCAGTTCGAAACTCATCGCCCAGTTCCGCATTCCCCCGACCAGATGTTCGACCTTGTCGCAGACGTCGAGCGTTATCCGGAGTTCCTGCCGCTCTGCGAGGCGCTCGCGGTCCGCAGCCGCAAGGAGCGCGACGGCAAGATCCTGCTGATTGCCGATATGACCGTCGGCTACAAGGCGATCCGCGAAACCTTTACGACGCAAGTGCTGCTGAACAAGGCCGAGCGTGCGATCGATGTGAAATACATCGACGGCCCGTTCAAATATCTCGACAATCGCTGGCGCTTCACGCCCGCTGAAAATGGCGGCAGTGTCATCGATTTCTTCATCGATTACGAGTTCAAGAGCCGTATTCTCGGGGCCTTGATGGGGTCGATGTTCGACCGGGCCTTCCGCATGTTCACGGATGCCTTCGAGACGCGCGCCAACAAGATCTACGCCTGAAGCCGGGGTTCGGCCCTACTTGCCCAGAGTGACGAGCATTTCCAACGCAGTCTGCAATGTTGCGAGGCGAACCTTGTCGCGGCCGATATCGCCGTAGCGCATTTCATGATGGATGAGTGCGCCGCTGCGCGCCTTGGCCGCAAGATGGACAAGCCCTACAGGCTTTTCCGCTGAGCCGCCGCCGGGGCCGGCGACGCCGGTGACCGCCACGGCAAAATCGGCCCGCGAGCGGAAGAGGGCGCCATGCACCATCTGCAGCGCCGTCTCCTTCGAAACCGCGCCGAATTGCGCCAGCGTCTGCTCCTGGACGCCGAGCATCTCCATCTTCGCAATGTTGGTATAGGTGACGAAGCCGCGATCGACGACGGCGGACGAGCCGGGAATTTCCGTCAGTGCGCCGGCGATCAAGCCACCGGTGCAGGATTCAGCCGTGGCGACCATCCAGGCCCTCGCGGTGAAGTCGGTGACGATCTTCTGAGCGAGTGCGATAATCTCATCGGGAAAATGCATCATGCCTTGCCTCCGCGATAGACGACGGTCGCCGTTGCGATGGCGGCGATGCCCTCGCGGCGACCGATGAAGCCGATTTTTTCGTTGGTCGTTGCCTTGACCGAGCAGCGATCGATGCTGATGCCCAGAAATTCGGAAAGCTTGGCCCGCATGACGTCGCGATGCGGCCCGACCTTTGGCGCCTCGGCAATCAGCGAGACGTCCGCATTCATGATCGTACCGCCGCGTTCGCGCACGATCTTCGCGGCGTGCTCGATGAAGATCCGGGACGGTGCGCCTTTCCATTGCGGATCGGACGGCGGAAAATGATCGCCGATGTCGCCAGCGCCGCATGTGGCAAGCAGGGCATCGGTGAGGGCATGCAGGGCCACATCAGCATCCGAATGCCCCTTCAGCCGCTGGTCGTGCGGGATGAAGACGCCGCAAAGGGTGACGCCGTCGCCGGGCTCCAGCTGGTGCACGTCATAGCCATTGCCGGTGCGCACATCGGGCAGCAGACCGGCGGTCAGCTTTTCATCGGCCATGGCAATATCCCTCTTGATCGTCAGTTTTACATTGTCGGCACTGCCGGTCACCAATGTCACCGGCAGGTTACACCATTCGGCGATCGCCGCATCGTCGGTGAAATCGCTCTTGCCTTCAGCAGCCGCCTTTTCATGTGCGGCCAGAATATCGGCGAAGCGGAAAGATTGCGGCGTCTGCGCAGCATGAAGTCCGGCGCGCGGCACGGTCTCGGCCACCAAGCCGCTCGCGTCTCCGCGCTTCAGCGTGTCGCTGACCGGCATGGCAGGCAGAACGGCAGGTGCGCCCGAGGCAAGGGCCGCAGTGACGCGATCCAGCAGATCATGGTCGAAGAAGGGGCGCACGGCATCGTGGATCATGACATGCGTGATGCCGCTCTCCTTCAATTGCGTTAACCCCGCCAGTACCGATTGCTGGCGCGTTGCACCGCCAAAGGCGATCTCGATCTCAGGCATTTCAGCGACTTGACTCAGCGCGGAGCGGAGCAGCTCTTCATCATCTCGGTGAATGACGACGACGATCTTCGATGCCTGTGGCCATGTCACGAATCTTTCAAGCGTATGCGCAATAACCGCTTTGCCGCCGATCGGGCGATATTGTTTCGGGCCTTCTTCGGGCGAGCCCGCCCGCTCGCCGCGCCCGGCGGCAACGATCACGATTCCCACCGACAACGGTTGCGTTGAATGCATTTGCGTCATAAACCCCCGAAATATGAAAGGCTCGGTCTTCGGCATGGCTTTGAAAAGCGTAAAGCTTTCCTTTGAACAAGCACATGCTAAATAGATCGCCAAAACGGGATCCTGCTTCAGCAGGGTCTATCGCCTCAACCGAGAACTTTCCAGCATTTGCCCAAAAAATATCGAGGCTCTTCGAAACCTCTTGGCAAACTTTTAAAGCGTGTCTAAAAATAGTGCAGATGTATGGTGTGCCCGAAAGATAATCATTTGCTTTCCTCCAAGCTCGCAGCCCCATTTTCCATCGGTCCGGTATCCATCCGTAATCGCGTCATTCTTGCGCCGATGTCGGGGGTGACCGACCTGCCTTTCCGACAGCTCGCTTTGCGTTACGGCGCAGGCTTGGTCGTCACGGAAATGGTGGCGAGTCGCGAGCTCGTACAGGATACGGAGGAGTCCTGGGCGCGCCTGAAGAGCGCCGGATTGAAGCCGCATATGGTGCAGTTGGCCGGACGAGAGGCCTATTGGATGGCCGAGGCTGCCAAGATCGCTGCCGACAACGGCGCGGATATCATCGATATCAACATGGGATGCCCGGCCAAGAAGGTCATTGGCGGCTATTCCGGCTCGGCATTGATGCGCGATCCCGATCATGCGCTGACTTTGATCGAAGCGACGGTCGGCGCGGTGAACATTCCCGTGACCCTGAAGATGCGTCTCGGCTGGGATGAGAATTCCATCAATGCTCCTGATATCGCGCGTCGTGCGGAGGAGGCCGGCATTCAGCTCGTCACCATCCATGGTCGCACGCGCATGCAGTTCTATGAGGGTAGGGCGGATTGGGATGCGATCCACGCGGTACGTGATGCCGTGTCCATCCCGCTCGTCGCCAATGGCGATGTCGAAACGATCGAAGACGCCGAGGAAATCCTGCGACGCTCCGGTGCCGACGTTGTGATGATCGGCCGTGGTTGTCAGGGGCGGCCGTGGCATGCCGGCGTTCTGGCCGGTCATCGCGAACCGGGCCGTCAGGAAGTCATCGAAGTCGCGGTCGAACACTACCGCATGATGCTGGAATTTTACGGCGAAGCCGTCGGCATCCGCCATGCCCGTAAGCATCTGGCCTGGTATCTGGATCGCTACGCCCCGACGACGACGGCTGCTGATAAAGCGAAAATCATGACGTCGAAAGACAGCGGCGAGGTGGCCGCATCGTTCCATGCTGCGCTGCAGGCTGGCGCCGATCTCGCTCAATGCGTCCAGGAGGCTGCATGACTTCGAAATCAAGCCCGGGCGGCGAGGGCGATACAGGCAATTCCGTTGCCATGGCCGTTCTTAACGCCATACAGAACCCCGTTATCATGGTCGATGAAGCCGGTTTTGTTGCCTTCGCCAACTGGGAGGCGGAGGCCTTCTTCGGGGCCAGCGCCTCGCATCTGTCGCGCTACAAGATTTCGGCCTTTATCCCCTTCGGCAGCCCCTTGCTGGCGCTGATCGATCAAGTGCGCGAGCGGCGCGGACCCGTCAACGAGTATCGGGTCGACCTCAGTTCGCCGCGCCTCGGACAGGATAAGCTGGTGGATCTCTACGTCGCCCCGGTTTCCAGCGATCCGGGCTCGGTGGTTGTGGTGTTCCAGGAGCGATCCATGGCGGACAAGATCGACCGACAGTTGACGCATCGCGCCGCTGCCCGTTCGGTTACCGGCCTTGCCTCCATGCTGGCGCATGAGATCAAGAACCCGCTCTCGGGCATTCGTGGTGCCGCGCAGCTGCTCGAACAATCGGTCGAGGATGACGACCGCGCGCTGACGCGCCTCATCTGCGACGAGACAGATCGCATCGTGTCGCTGGTCGACCGCATGGAGGTTTTCTCCGACGAACGGCCCGTCGATCGTGTCCCGGTTAATATCCATTCGGTTCTGGATCATGTGAAAGCGGTCGCCAAGGCGGGATTTGCGCGTAATATCAAGATCTCCGAGAATTACGATCCTTCGCTGCCGGCGGTTTTCGCGAACCGGGACCAGCTTGTGCAGGTCTTCCTCAATCTGGTGAAGAATGCCGCCGAAGCTGTCGGCGACCGCCAGGATGGTGAGATCATGCTGACGACGGCCTATCGCCCCGGCATTCGGCTTTCCGTCGCCGGTACCCGCGAAAAGATTTCGCTGCCGTTGGAATTTTGCGTCATCGACAATGGTCCGGGCGTGCCGCCCGATCTCGTGCCGCATCTCTTCGACCCGTTCATTACGACCAAGACGAACGGCACAGGTCTCGGCCTTGCGCTGGTCGCCAAGATCATCGGCGATCACGGCGGCATTGTTGAATGCGACAGCCAGAACCATCGCACTACTTTCCGTGTTTTGATGCCTGCCTCCAAGGGCATCACTTCAGAAGATGCCCCACTTCCGAACTCTACAGGGACTACTCGATGACAGCCACGATCCTTGTCGCCGATGATGATGCGGCCATCCGTACCGTGCTCAATCAGGCCTTGAGCCGCGCAGGTTACGATGTACGCATCACCTCCAACGCTGCCACCCTCTGGCGTTGGGTTTCATCCGGCGAGGGCGACCTCGTTGTAACCGACGTCGTCATGCCCGACGAAAATGCATTCGACCTGCTGCCGCGCATCAAGAAGGCGAGACCGGATCTGCCGGTTCTGGTCATGAGCGCGCAGAACACTTTCATGACTGCGATCAAGGCATCTGAGAAAGGTGCGTATGATTATCTGCCGAAGCCGTTCGATCTGACTGAGCTCATCGCGATCGTCGGCCGCGCCCTCGCCGAGCCCAAGCGGAAGCCGACGAAGCACGATGACGACGTGCAGGACGGCATGCCGCTCGTCGGCCGCTCGGCTGCGATGCAGGAAATCTATCGCGTGCTCGCGCGCCTGATGCAGACCGATCTGACGCTGATGATCACGGGCGAATCCGGGACCGGCAAAGAGCTTGTGGCGCGCGCCCTGCACGACTACGGCAAGCGTCGCAACGGCCCGTTCGTTGCCATCAACATGGCTGCCATCCCACGCGATCTGATCGAGTCCGAACTGTTCGGCCACGAGAAAGGTGCCTTCACCGGCGCTCAGGCCCGCTCGACGGGTCGTTTCGAGCAGGCTGAGGGCGGCACGCTGTTCCTCGACGAAATCGGCGATATGCCGATGGATGCGCAGACGCGCCTGCTGCGCGTGTTGCAGCAGGGCGAATACACGACCGTCGGCGGCCGCACGCCGATCCGTACGGATGTCCGCATCGTTGCCGCCACTAACAAGGATCTGAAACAGGCGATCAATCAGGGCCTGTTTCGCGAAGATCTCTATTATCGCCTCAACGTCGTGCCGCTGCGGCTGCCGCCGCTGCGAGACCGAGCCGAGGATATCCCCGATCTCGTTCGCCATTTCATACAGCAGGCCGAAAAGGAGGGCTTGGGCTCCAAGCGCTTCGATCAGGAGGCGCTCGAGCTGATGAAGGCCTACCCCTGGCCGGGCAACGTCCGCGAGCTGGAGAACCTGATCCGCCGGCTGATGGCGCTCTATCCGCAGGATGTCATCACCAAGGAGATCATCGATGCGGAATTGCGCGCCGATGTGCCCGACAGCCCGATAGAGAAGGGGCCGGTTCGCACCGGCACAATGACTATCGCCCAGGCGGTGGAAGAGAACATGCGAACTTATTTCTCCAGTTTCGGCGACAATCTTCCGCCGCCCGGCCTCTACGACCGCGTTCTGACGGAAATGGAATATCCATTGATTCTCGCCGCACTGACGGCCACGCGCGGCAATCAGATCAAGGCTGCCGATCTTCTCGGTCTGAACCGCAATACGTTGCGCAAAAAGATCAGAGAACTGGGAGTTTCGGTTTACAGGAGTTCCCGCACGGCTTGACAACGCAATCATATGCGTTGCATTTTCGCCACAATGCGTTGCTTAAAGGTCACGCAAGAGATTCGTCGTTCCTGCGATGATGATTCGTCTGACGTTTTTCCTAGTAACTGGAATTTCGTACGATTTTTCAATGTATTGCAGAAATGATTTGAATTAATAGTTTCGCTTCGGGGCGAAACAGGATGACAGTTCGGCTTGGCCTGTCGCTTGTGCTTTAGCCGTACTGGTATGGCGCGGATCGGCAGAGCTGCAGATCGTCGTTCGGGCGTGGAGATGATGGGAATGACCAAGGACGCGGTGTCGCCGGCGGCGAGCGACGAGGCGGTTGTCAAGGTGACAGACCGTCGTGCTTCCTTCGCCCTGCCTGGCCTTGTCCTGGCCGGCGGCGCACTTCTGTGCGCGATCGCCACCCTGCTGATGCTCCTTGGCCTGACACCGGTTGCTCCGACGTCTTCTGTCGTCTTCACCTCCGTCGTCATCAACGGCCTGTTCGTATTCGGGCTGATCGCCTTGATCGTGCGGGAAGTTGCGCGGTTGATGAAAGCGCGCAGCCGAGGTCGCGCCGCGGCGCGTCTGCATATCCGCATCGTGGCTCTTTTCTCCATCGTGGCGATCACGCCGGCCATTCTGGTTGCCATCGTCGCGAGCCTCACCTTGAACGTCGGTCTCGACCGCTGGTTCGGTGTGCGCACGCAGCAGATCATCAGTTCTTCGCAGAACGTCGCGCAAGCCTATCTGATGGAGAATGCCAGCTATCTGCAGGGGCAAACGGTGTCGATGGCGAACGATCTGGAGCGCAATCGTTCGCTTTACAGCCTCGATCGCACCGGCTTTGCCGATCTGATGACGCGTCAGGCCCGCGGACGCGGCTTGCTTGGCGCCTTCCTCGTTCGCCGCGACGGCACCGCCATCGTTCAAGCCGAAATCAAGACCGAACGTCCGCTGCCGGCGATCCCGAAGGATGCGCTGGATTCATCGGCCAATGGCCAGCCGACGCTCATTCCGCCCGGTGTGACCAACCTCGTCGGTGCGGTCATCAAGCTCGACGAAATCCCTGGCTCGTTTCTCTATACGGTCCGAGCGGTCGATCCGCGCGTCATGAACGCCATGCGGATGGTGGAAGACAACACCGTCGAGTACAAGGCGATGGAAGAGGGGCGCATGTCCCTGCAGATCGCCTTTGCCGTTCTCTACATCGGCTTCGCGCTGATCGTGCTTCTGGCAGCGATCTGGACCGCGATCGCCATCGCCGACCGCATCGTGCGGCCGATCCGTCTTCTCATCAGCGCGGCTGATAATGTCGCATCGGGCAATATGAACGTGCTGGTTCCCGTGCGCTCGGCGGATGGCGACGTCGGCAGCCTGTCGCGCACCTTCAACAAGATGATTTCGGAAATCCGGACGCAGCGCGATGAAATTCTTGAGGCGAAGGATGAGGTCGACGACCGCCGCCGCTTCATCGAAGCGGTGCTTTCGGGCGTGACCGCAGCCGTGATTGGTGTCGAGCACGATCGCCGCATCACCATCGTCAATACCTCCGCGGCAGATCTGCTGGGGCTGACGAGCGACGAACTCGTCGGTCAGAATCTGGCGGAGATCGCGCCCGAGGTCGAGCAGGTCGTAACCGAGGCGACGACGCGCCATCGTAACGATTTCCGCAAGCAGATCAGCCTGGTGCGCGGCGGGACGGTGCGGACGCTGAGTGTCCAGGTGACGCGGGAGGAATCGCGCGACGCCAACGAATCCTACGTGATCACACTCGACGACATCACTGATTTGGTGATCGCGCAGCGCTCGACCGCCTGGGCAGACGTCGCGCGTCGCATCGCCCATGAAATCAAGAACCCGTTGACGCCGATCCAGCTTTCGGCTGAGCGCATCCGCCGTCGTTTCGGTAAGAACATCGCCGAAGCCGACCGCCCGGTTTTCGATCAGTGCACGGACACGATTATCCGGCAGGTCGGCGATATCGGCCGCATGGTCGACGAATTCTCTTCTTTCGCCCGCATGCCCAAGCCGACCATGGAGCCAAGCGACCTTCGCGACATCCTGCGCGATTCGGTGTTCCTGCGCGAAATGGGCAACAATCACGTCAAGTTCGAACGAGAACTGGGCAATGAACGGCTCGAAGGCATGTTCGATACGCGGATGCTGGGTCAGGCCTTCGGCAATCTCATCAAAAACGCCGTGGAAGCAATCGAAGGGGTGCCAAGCGAGGAGGCGCGGGAGCAGCCGAAAGTTCTCGTGCGTGCCTCCCTGGATCCGGACCGCGACCGCTTCACCGTTGATATCATCGACAACGGCCGTGGCCTGCCGGTGGAAAACCGTCACAGCATTCTCGAACCCTATATGACGATGCGCGACAAGGGCACGGGCCTGGGCCTCGCCATCGTCAAGAAGATCATTGAAGACCATGGCGGACAGCTCGAACTTCACGACGCTCCCGCCGAATTCGACCAGGGCAGGGGAGCCATGATCCGCGTGCATTTGCCGCGCCGTGAGCAGGCCGCCGTCGCCCAGACAGAAAGCGATAAGGAAAGCGTCTATGGCATCTGATATTCTCGTAGTCGACGACGAGGAAGACATTCGCGAAATCGTTTCGGGAATTCTTTCGGATGAGGGGCATGAAACCCGCACGGCGCATGACAGCGACAGTGCGCTTGCGGCGATTTCGGATCGAGCGCCGCGGTTGATCTTCCTCGATATCTGGATGCAGGGCAGCAAGCTTGACGGTCTCGCGCTGCTGGACGAGATCAAGACGCGCCATCCGGAATTGCCCGTGGTCATGATCTCCGGTCACGGCAACATCGAGACGGCGGTTTCCGCCATCAAGCGCGGGGCCTTCGACTTCATCGAGAAGCCCTTCAAGGCCGATCGATTGATCCTGATCGCCGAGCGGGCACTGGAGAATTCCAAGCTGAAGCGGGAAGTCTCGGAGTTGAAGCGCCGCACCGGCGATGCCGTCGAACTGATCGGCACATCGGTTGCCGTCTCTCAGCTTCGCCAGACCATCGACAAGGTGGCGCCGACCAACAGTCGCGTGATGATCTTTGGCCCCTCAGGCTCCGGCAAGGAGCTGGTGGCCCGCATGATCCACAAGAAGTCGACCCGCGCCAACGGTCCCTTCGTCGCGCTGAATGCTGCGGCGATCACGCCGGAGCGTATGGAAATTGCTCTGTTCGGCACGGAAGGTTCTCCCGGGCAGGCGCGCAAGATCGGTGCTCTGGAGGAGGCTCATCGCGGCATCCTTTACCTCGACGAGGTCGGCGAAATGCCGCGCGAGACGCAGAACAAGATCCTGCGTGTACTGGTCGACCAGCAGTTCGAGCGCGTCGGCGGCTCCAAGCGGGTGAAGGTGGATGTGCGCATCATCTCGTCCACGGCCTATAACCTCGAAAGCCATATTGCCGAAGGTCTGTTCCGCGAAGATCTCTATCATCGCTTGGCCGTCGTTCCGGTTCGCGTTCCTGCACTCGCAGAGCGGCGCGAGGATATTCCGTTCCTCGTCGATCAGCTCATGCGTCAGATTTCCGAACAGGCCGGCATTCGCCCGCGCCGGATCGGCGATGACGCCATGGCCGTGCTGCAGGCTCATGATTGGCCCGGCAATATCAGGCAGCTGCGCAACAACATCGAGCGTCTGATGATTCTGGCGCGTTCCGACGGTGCCGATACGCCGATAACAGCCGAAATGCTGCCGACCGATCTCGGTGACATGCTACCGAAGGTTTCCGCCAAGAACGATTATCACATCATGACATTGCCGCTGCGCGAAGCGCGTGAAATGTTCGAACGCGATTACCTCATCGCCCAGATCAATCGTTTCGGCGGTAACATCTCGCGCACGGCGGAATTTGTCGGCATGGAGCGCTCTGCGCTGCATCGCAAGCTGAAGTCGCTGGGTGTCTGAGCGACCGCCTCGCACGTCGAAATTACGGAATTCTGATCAGGGGCTTCCATGCCGAGAATAGCTTATGTGAACGGTCGCTACGTCAAGCATAGCGATGCAACGGTCCATATCGAAGACCGCGGCTATCAGTTTGCCGATGGCGTCTATGAAGTTTGCGAGGTGCGCCATGGCGTGATCGTTGATCTGACGCGCCATCTCGATCGCCTGAACCGCTCGCTGAGCGAACTGCGCATCGCCTGGCCAATGGCGCGCGCGGCGCTCGTTCTCGTGATTCGCGAGACCCTGCGTCGTAACCACGTCCGCAACGGCCTGTTTTATCTGCAGGTCACCCGCGGAGTCGCCCGGCGCGATCATGTTTTCCCGCCGGTCGGCACGCCCTCGTCGATCGTCGTGACCGCCAAGAGCACGGACCAATCCGCTATCGCCAAGAAGAACGCCAACGGTATCAAGGCGATCACCGTCCGTGACAATCGCTGGGATCGGGTCGATATCAAGTCGGTCGGCCTGTTGCCGAACGCGATGGCCCGTCAGCAGGCCAAGGAGGCAGGTGCGCAGGAAGCCATCTATATCGACCATAACGGTATGGTGAAGGAAGGGGCCGCCACGAATGTCTGGATCGTCGATCACGATGGGAATCTCGTCACCCGTCCGGCCGAGCACGGCATCTTGCGCGGCATTACCCGTACGACCCTGATGGATGTCGCGGCCAAGCTCGGCGTGACGATCGTCGAGCGATTCTTCTCCGTCGAGGAGATGATGAAGGCTCGCGAAGTCTTCATCACGGCGGCTACAAGCATATGTTTTCCGGTGGTTTCCATCGACGGCGAAACGATTGCCAATGGCCATCCGGGCAGCATGTCACAGAAAATTCGTGAAGCCTTTTTCGACATTGCGGAAAAGACTGCGATTTGATACCAACATTCGCTGGGTGGAGGGAATGAGGGTATCTCCTGTCCCGGGGTCTCTGTATATCATGATATTTCACCGGCTTAGGTCGGCAAAAAAGAAAGAAGCGGCGCGATGGCGGAACGTTCTCAAAACTTGCAGGACTTGTTTCTCAATACTGTTCGCAAGCAAAAGATTTCACTGACAATTTTCTTGATTAACGGCGTGAAGCTCACAGGTGTCGTAACCTCATTCGACAATTTCTGTGTCCTGCTCCGCCGCGATGGCCATTCGCAGCTTGTCTACAAGCATGCGATCTCGACGATCATGCCGGGTCAGCCGATGCAGATGTTCGAGAGCGAAGAAGCCGCATCCTAACCAGGATTTGCCACTATCACCACACGCGATACCAAAAATGATTCTCTCATCCCGGAAACCGTAAAGCACCGGGATGACATGCGCGCTGTCGTCGTCGTGCCTGTGCTCAAACAGGCCCGTTCGGCACGCGCGGCTCAAGCTGATGGCGCCATCTCCGTCTCGCGCCCGCCCGAAAGCCGGCTGGAAGAGGCAAAGGGCCTTGCACTTGCTATCGACCTCGATGTCGTCAACGGCTCGATCGTCCCGATCAACGATCCGCGGCCGGCGACCTTGCTCGGCACCGGAAAGATCGAGGAAATTCTTGCACTGCTCGACGAATTCAACGCCGGGCTTGTCATCGTCGATCATCCCTTGACGCCGGTGCAGCAGCGCAATCTTGAGAAGGCATGGAACGCCAAGGTCATCGACCGAACCGGCCTCATCCTCGAAATTTTCGGCCGCCGCGCTTCCACCAAGGAAGGCACGCTGCAGGTTGAGCTTGCCCATCTGAATTATCAGAAGGGTCGGCTGGTTCGCAGCTGGACCCACCTTGAGCGCCAGCGCGGTGGCGCGGGCTTCATGGGCGGCCCCGGTGAAACCCAGATCGAAGCCGACCGGCGCATGCTGCAGGAGCGGATCATCAGGCTGGAGCGCGAACTAGAGCAGGTCGTCCGAACACGCCAGCTGCATCGCGCCAAGCGCCGGAAGGTGCCGCATCCGATCGTCGCACTGGTTGGCTACACCAATGCCGGAAAGTCGACGCTGTTCAACCGCATTACCGGCGCGGGCGTTCTTGCCGAGGACATGCTGTTTGCGACGCTCGATCCGACTTTGCGCCGGATGAAGCTGCCGCATGGCCGCACCGTCATCCTCTCCGATACCGTCGGTTTCATTTCGGATCTGCCGACTCACCTTGTGGCGGCATTCCGTGCGACGCTGGAAGAGGTGCTGGAAGCCGACCTCATCCTCCATGTGCGCGATCTCTCGGATGACGACAATCAGGTCCAGAGTGCCGACGTGATGCGCATCCTTGGCGATCTCGGCATCGGCGAGGCTGAGGGTGCCGAGCGTATTCTCGAGGTCTGGAACAAGATCGACCGGCTGGAGCCGGAAGCACACGACGCCATCGTTCACAAGGCATCGACGACGGAAAACGTCATTGCCGTGTCCGCGAAGAGCGGCGAGGGTGTCGATCGCCTGATGAATGAGATCAGCCGACGCCTTTCGGGTGTTCTGACGGAAACGACCATCACGTTGCCTGTCGAAAAGCTGGCGCTGCTACCCTGGCTCTACAATCATGCCATCGTCGATAACCGCTGGGATAACGAGGACGGCACGGTGACGCTTGAAGTGCGCCTGACGGAAACCGAGGCGGTCGAACTGGAGCGGCGCATGGGCAACGGCCCGAAGCCGCAACGCGAAGACTGGGAATAAGGGCTCCTAGAGCATGATGCCGAAAAGTGCGCGCGGTTTTCGGGCGACACCATGCTCTACTTCTTTAATTTTAGAGCGGATTCAGATTTTAGGTCGAGTAGACCTAAAATCATCCGGCTCTAAGCGGTCTTTACACCGCCAAGCTGCCGTTCGATAGCCTTTGCCGCCTGCCAGATCTCTTCCATTCGCTCAAGCGAGGCGCCCTCGAGGGTCTCGCCTTCGGCCTCAAGTGTCGTCTCGATGTGATGGAAGCGGCGGCGGAACTTGGTGTTCGTGCCGCGTAGGGCCTGCTCCGGATCGGAATTCACATGGCGGCCAATATTGACGACGGCGAAGATCAGGTCGCCGAGTTCATCGCTGACTTTCGCTTTGTCGCAGCTCGCAAGCGCTACCCGTAGCTCGCCGATCTCCTCCTCGATCTTGTCGAGGATCGGTTCTGGCGCCGACCAATCGAAGCCGACCTTGGCTGCGCGCTCCTGCAATTTCAAAGCTTCCGTCAGAGCAGGGAAAGTGCGTTGCACCGAGCCCAGATAGCCGGCCTTGAAATCCTCGGTAATCCCGCTCTTGGCGCGGCGTTCGGCGCGCTCGCGCTTTTCCTCCGCCTTGATCCGATCCCATTGCAGTGTCACCGCGTCCTCGGTCTTGGCGTCAGAGACGGCAAAAACGTGCGGGTGGCGGCGGATCATCTTGCGCGTGATTGCATGTACGACGTCGCCGAAGGAAAATGCTCCAGCTTCCTCCGCAATCCGTGCATGGAACACGACCTGAAGCAGGAGATCGCCGAGCTCATCGCAGAGATCGTCGTTATCCTTGCGCTCGATGGCGTCCGCGACCTCATAAGCCTCCTCGATCGTGTAGGGCTTGATGGTCTCGAAGGTCTGGACGATATCCCAGGGGCAGCCAGTCTCGGGGTTTCGCAGTGCAGCCATGATGTCGATCAGGCTGCCAATGTCTCGCGATGCTTCCATCGTTGCCTCGGGTCTTGCTCTATCAATTCAGTGGGATATCGTTGTCGCTCTTGGAAGCCTGGTAGCTGTCGGACAGCTCGGCATAGGCCTGCTTGATGCGGGCAGTCTGTCCCTTGAGCTCGGTCTTTCGCGGATCGGCTTCAGCCTCCACGAGGTCCGCGAGCGCGAAACTGTTCCAGAAGGCGTTGTGCCGCCGATAGCCGCCCGGCTCCAGACCGAAGACTTCCTTGAGAATCTTCAAGTCATGCGGAATTGCGAAAGCGTCCCGCGAATCCTCGTGGCTGAAGAAATAGTAGAAATTGTCGAAACCGGCCCAGGTGATCGCCGACATGCACATGGTGCAGGGCTCGTGGGTCGACAGGAAGATCAGATCCTTGGTGGCCGGCTTCTCGCCCAGTTCATAAAAGCGTTTCAGTGCATGCACTTCTCCATGCCAGAGCGGATTTTCCAACTCGTTGTTGGTTTCCGCGATGACGAGCGAGAGGTCCGATTTGCGCAGGATGGCAGCGCCGAAAACCTTGTTTCCTGCCGCAACTCCATCTCGGGTCAGCGGCAAGATGTCATGTTCGACGACGTCGAGGAGGCGGGCTGCGATCGTATTGTCCGACAAGGGAATGCTCCGAAAAATTTCGCCCAATCTAGCGGGATTGCAGGCCGGGTGAAATGCGCAAAAGAGGATCGAGCAGCGTTTGCCACAGGCAATGAAACGGCAAGGAGGTTGTTGAGTTCCAAAAGTCTATAGATTTCCTGTATTTAAATCAATCTGCTCGTCTGGTGAGTTTTGCTCAAATCCCCGCCATGTCGAGCAAAAGAATACGGAGTCGTCGAAGCATTAGAATTTCTGTTTCTTCAATCCTTTGGTCGGTGAGGCGATATTCGGCACATCTCGAATTGGAATGACGATGCCTCCCAAGACTGAACAGCTTTCGGTATTTCCCGCCTTCTTCCGTATCGACGGAAGGGTTGCGGCCATCTTTGGCGATGGCGACGAAGCCTTCGCCAAGGCGCGACTGCTGATGAACACCCAGGCGAAGATTGTTGCCTATGTGCAGGCGCCGGAAGCCGACTATCACGCCTTTCTTATCGCCAATCGTATTGCGACGGTGCGTTGCGATTTTTCGTCGCATCAGGTCAGGGGCGCGACGCTTGTTTTTGCGGCCACCGGTGATGCAGAGGCGGATCGCAGGATCGTCGACGCGGCCCGCGCCGAGCGAATTCCGGCAAATGCGGTCGATCAGCCCGACTATTGCGATTTCTATACGCCGGCACTTGTCAACCGCGCACCGGTCGCCGTTGCCATCGGTACGGAGGGTGCAGGCCCCGTACTGGCACAGATGATCCGTGCTCAGATCGACCAAATGTTGTCGCCATCGCTCGGAAGGCTCGCGGCTTTGGCCACGCGTTATCGCAAGCCGGTCGAGCATCTTGTGCCGCGCGGTGTTGCGCGTCGTGTCTTCTGGCGGCGGTTTTTCTCAGGACCGGTTGCAGACGCGGTCAACGCCGGCCATTTGCCTCAGGCGCAGCAGGCAGCTGATGAGCTATTGCGATCGGCTCGCGAAGTCGAAGGCCGGGTGTGGCTCGTTGGCGCCGGTCCCGGTGCCGAGGACTTGCTGACATTGCGTGCACAGCGCGTGATGATGGAGGCCGATGTCATCGTCTATGATGCCCTGGTGCCGCAGGCGATCGTCGACATGGGACGGCGCGATGCCGAGCGACTGTCTGTCGGCAAGCGCAAGGGTTGCCATAGCAAGTCTCAGGAGGAGATCAATGATCTGCTGGTGCAGCTTGGTCGCGACGGCAAGCGCGTTGTGCGCCTGAAGTCGGGCGATCCGCTAGTCTACGGCCGTGCTGGCGAAGAAATGGCCGCGCTGCGCGCCGCCGGCATCGGCTACGAGATCGTGCCCGGCATTACCTCCGCCTTCGCCGCCGCTGCGGATTTCGAACTGCCGTTGACGCTGCGCGGCGTTGCGTCGTCGTTGGTCTTCACGACGGGCCACGATCTCGCGGGCGACGTTCTTCCCGATTGGGCAAGTCTGGCCGTGTCGGGTGCCACGATTGCCGTTTATATGGGGCGCACGGTTGCTGCCTCTGTCGCCGGCCGTTTGATGCAGGCCGGTCTGCCGCCGGAGACGACCGTTGCGGTCATCGAAAATGCAAGTCGCCGCGACCGCCGGCTGATGCATGGCATACTGAGGGATCTTCCAGACCTTGAGCACCGCGATGAATTGAGCGGGCCGGTCATGGTTATCATCGGTGATGCTGTCGCCGGTGCGAATTTCGAACAATCCGAGCCGCTGGTCCGCCGCGAGACCGTCGCTCATGACTATGCAAGGAGCTGATTGATGGTCGACAAGGTTCTGACCGCAAACCGGCTCACCGATGGCGTCGCCGTTTGGCTGAACGCGAATGGTGAGTGGGCGACATCGCTGCAGGAGGCGCTGGTTGCACGCCACGCCGAAGCCGAAGCCTCACTGGAAGCGATCGGCAAGCAGGCCTATGCCGACAACAAGGTCGTCGACGTCAATCTGATCGACGTTCGCGAAACCGATGGCAAGCTTTGGCCGCTGCGCCTGCGCGAACGCATTCGTGCCGAAGGCCCCACCATGGAATATGCGCCGGGTTACGCCGCCGCCGATCCCGAATTCATTGCAGTCTGAGAAGTCCCGAGGAAATCATGTATCGTTACGACGAATTCGACCATGCCTTTGTCGCGGAACGTGTCGCACAGTTCCGCGATCAGGTGGAGCGACGCCTCTCGGGTGAGCTTTCCGAAGATGCCTTCAAGCCGCTGCGCTTGATGAACGGGGTCTATCTGCAGCTGCATGCCTATATGCTGCGCATCGCCATTCCCTACGGCACGTTGAGCTCGCGCCAGATGCGCATGCTCGCTCATGTCGCGCGCAGGTACGACCGCGGCTATGGCCACTTCACGACGCGCCAGAACTTGCAGTTCAACTGGCCGAAACTCTCCGAGATGCCAGACGCTCTGGCCGACCTGGCCTCGGTCGAGATGCACGCGATCCAGACCTCTGGCAACTGCATTCGCAACGTCACGGCAGACCATTTTGCCGGGGCTGCGGCCGATGAAGTCGCCGATCCCAGACCCTATGCCGAAATCCTGCGGCAGTGGTCTTCCGTTCACCCGGAATTCTCCTTCCTGCCGCGTAAGTTCAAGATCGCCGTCACCGGCGCCGAACGCGACCGCGCCGCGATCCAGGTGCATGACATCGGCCTGCATCTGAAGAAGAACGACAAGGGCGAGATCGGTTTTGCCGTCTATGTCGGCGGCGGGCAGGGCCGCACGCCGCTGGTCGCCAAGCTGATCCGCGATTTCCTGCCGGAGGAGGATCTCCTCTCCTACACGACCGCAATCATGCGCGTTTACAATCTGCATGGCCGCCGCGACAACAAGTACAAGGCGCGTATCAAGATCCTTGTCCATGAGATCGGTGCAGAAGAACTGTCACGCCAGGTCGAGTTCGAATTCGACAAGCTCAAGGACACAGAACTGAAGCTGCCGGAAGCAGACGTTCAGGCGATTTCGGCCTATTTTGAGCCGCCGGCGCTGCCTGAGCGCGCCGAAGGCTGGGAAAGCCTTGCTCGCTGGAAGAAGGCGGATCCAGCCTTTGCCCGTTGGGTGCAACAGAACGTCCAGCCACACAGAAACCCCGACTATGGCATGGTGACGATTTCGCTGAAGCCGATCGGCGGCATTCCGGGCGATGCTACGGATGTGCAGATGGATGCCGTGGCCGACATCGCCGAAGAATATGCCTTCGATGAAATCCGCGTGAGCCACGAGCAGAACCTCATCCTGCCGCATGTGGCGCTTGCCGATCTCGAAGCTGTTTACCGCGGCCTGGTTGCCAATGGCCTCGAGACGGCGAATGCCGGCCTCATTACCGATATCATTGCCTGTCCCGGCCTCGATTATTGCGCTCTCGCCAATGCTCGCTCGATCCCGGTTGCGCAGGAAATTTCCACGCGTTTCGGCTCTCCGGAACGTCAGGCTGAAATCGGCGAGCTGAAGATCAAGATCTCCGGCTGCATCAATGCCTGCGGCCACCATCACGTCGGCCATATCGGCTTGTTAGGCGTCGAGAAGAAAGGTGCCGAGCTCTACCAGATCACGCTCGGCGGTTCCGGCGACGAGCATACCTCGATCGGCGAAATCATCGGCCGCGGGTTTGAGCCCGACAAGGTGACTGATGCCATAGAGACGATCGTCGATACCTATCTCGGTTTGCGTCTGGATCCCTCCGAGATCTTCCTCGATGCTTATCGCCGTGTCGGACCGCAGCCCTTCAAGGATGCGCTCTATGGTTCGGCTTCGGCCGAGGCCGCGTAAGGAGAGATGAATATGACGAAGATCTGGCGGGAAACCGGTTTTGTCGAAAACGATGGCTGGGTGATCGAAACGGACGAGGTGAAGGCGACGGAAGCGCAAAAGCCGTTGCTTGACCTCGATGCCCTGATCGCAAAAGCGGAAGACAGCAATGAACTTGGCCTTGGTGTGGTCATAAAGCCGGCAGACGATGTCACTAGACTTCAGCCTTACCTTGATCGCCTCGCGATCGTTGCCGTAGCGTTTCCGGCCTTCAACGATGGCCGTGCTTTCAGCCACGCTTCGCTGCTTCGCCAGCGTCTTGGTTATACGAGCGAGTTGCGGGCCGTCGGGGATGTGCTGATCGATCAGATTCCGTTGATGTTGCGTGTCGGCATCGACAGTTTCGCGGTCACCAATGAAACGGCATTGAAGCGGCTGTCGGAAAATCGGCTACCGGGCATTCCGCATTACTATCAGCCAACCGCGCGGCCTGCCGAAGCCGGGCAGGCCTATAGCTGGCGACGGCTACCGGCAAAATCGGCTTGACGTCGAAAGGCCGCTATTCACGCCCGTCGATAGATGTCGATATATAGTGTTGGCGATCTAGAATCTTGACTGAAATATACATATTTCAGTCCTGTGCCGCCGGCTGGAATGGAATGCCTTTCAAAACCGGCTATAGTGTAATATCAGCGTCGCGTAATGAGCCTGCCAGGGAAGACGTGCAAGATTAATACGGGATCCGAAACAGAATGAACGCCCCCGCAAAGACAGATGAGTTCGCTTCAGCAGTGCCAGCCGGCGTCTTCGCCGAGAAGGTGCTGAGCGTCACGCATTATACCGACCGGCTCTTTCGTTTTACCATGACCAGGCCGCAAGGTTTTCGCTTCCGCTCTGGCGAATTTGCGATGATCGGCCTCATGGTCGATGGCAAACCGCTTTATCGCGCCTATTCGATCGCAAGCCCCGCCTGGGCGGACGAACTCGAATTCTTTTCCATCAAGGTGCCGGACGGTCCGCTGACGTCGCACCTGCAGAATATCAAGCCCGGCGACGAAGTGCTGATGCGCAAGAAGCCCACGGGTACGCTGGTGCTCGATGCGCTGACCCCGGGCAGACGCCTCTATATGTTCTCGACCGGCACCGGAATCGCGCCCTTTGCGAGCCTGATCCGTGATCCCGAGACCTATGAGAAGTTCGAGGAAGTCATCCTTACGCATACGACGCGAGATGTCGCCGAGCTGAAATACGGTTTCGACCTGGTCGAGGAAATCCGCAACGATGAGCTGCTCAGCGAAGTCGTCGGCGATAAGCTGCGCCATTACGCAACCGTCACTCGGGAAGACTTCCCCTTCACCGGCCGCATTACCGATCTCATCGAAAACGGTAAGCTGTTCAGCGATCTCGGCGTCCCCGCCCTCGATATCGCCACCGACCGCGGCATGATCTGCGGCTCTTCGGCGATGCTGAAGGACACGAAGGATCTGCTCGAAAAGGCAGGCCTCACCGAAGGTGCGAACAGCAAGCCGGCCGAATTCGTCATCGAGCGTGCCTTCGTCGGCTGAAACGAACGACCGAAATAAGCAAATAGCAGGCGGTTTCAGCGATGAAGCCGCCTTTTTCACAGGCCGCTCAATTGGTCGATCAGCGCCGTCATGGCCGTGGCCGCCTTTTCTGCATCGCCGTCACGGATAGCCTCTATAGCTTGAACATGCATCGTTATTGCATGATCCATCCGGCCGCGTGCTTCCGTTGAGTACCACAGCCGGCGGGCATGGGTTTGCACCGGCGCGAGGGCCGACGTGATGAAGTTGTTGGGGCAGGACTCTTCCAGAATTTCGTCAAACGTCTTGTCGGCAGCGAAGAAGCCGGTGAGATCGCCGGTCACGGCGCAGTCAGCCATCCGGTGTGCGCAGAGCTGCAACTGGTGGCGCTGCTGCTCATCGGCGTGAACGGCAGCAAGCGCCGCCGCGAGCGGCTCCAGTTCGCGCCTGACCTGAATGACATGTCGATGATCGTCGGACCTAATCTCCGCGATCTGCAAACCGACGCGGGGACGCACATGGATCAATCCCTGCCATGCAAGCTTCTGAATTGCCTCGCGCACGGGCGTGCGCCCTTGGCCGGCCATCTCGATCAGCTGCTTTTCTGTCACGAGTGCCCCGGGCTCGAGGACAAGCGTCACGATATGATGTTCGAGCGCCAGATAGGCGAGATGGCTAAGCGAATCTTGCATGCAGTAAGTCCAAGCGAGCCGATATGGCAGACAGTGTCACCTCGTGCTGCCGAAGGCAATCGATGGTGATATATCAAAATGAACCTATGACGCGCGTGATCTTGCAGTCCACCGCAGCCAGAGATGGCGGCGGATAGGCGCAGCCGCCATCTGCCACTATTCTTGCCTGCGGTTTCACTTTGGGATCGAAGTCCGGCACCTTAGGAGAGATACGGCGACTTCCGTTTGGCGGCCATCAACAGGTCGAGCTCGGTTGCCGAAGGGCCGAACTTATAGAACAGACGTTTGGCTTCGTCGTCGTCGAGGCGGTATTTCCGCGCAAATTCAGTGATGCTGTAGGGGCGACCACGAACGACCTTGCGCACTGGTATCCGATTGGTGTTTTCCGTCATCTTCCAACCTCCTTTTCGGCTCCACTGTTGTAGATAGGGCCGGGGACGGGCTTGGAAAGGCCTATGACGTGCACGCATCCGACGACTGCAACAAAAAAGGGAAGACGATCCCGTCTTCCCTTCTCCTCATCCCAAAGATGCGGTCTTGCCCCGATGCGCCGCTATCTCCTGATCAAGCGCCCGATAAAGATCAGGATGCAGGCACCGATGAAGCCCGTAATCAGGTAGTTCAGCCATGCATGGAAGGGCAGCGCAATATGGAGTGCGCCAAACAGCCAGCTGGCGACGAGCGCGCCAACGATGCCGAGGATGATGTTCATGACAATGCCCGTATTGCTCTTCATGATCATCTCGGCGAACCAGCCTGCCAAGCCGCCAATGATAATTGCTGCAATCCAACCGACGTGTGCGTCTTCCATAAAAGAACCTCCTGAGGACCCGACGGGTTGTTAACAATAACTGATATACACCAAAAACGATTCGCACCCCAAATCATTGCGGGGCGAACGGACCAATCCCTTGATTGCAACCCTTACTATTGAGGGAAATTGTAACGATTATTCCGGCCACGCGAAGCTGCGTCGCCATTACCTGCGGTTTTCCCCATAGATTCCAGCTTCACGCTGATGCCTGCTATGCCGCCGATTTCGAGGCAAACACCATGATTTCGTCGTCTGGAGATGAGGAAAAGCATCTTGAAGCCACCAAAACCGCAATTTTATGGGTTGACCGCAATGGGGCGCCTGCATATGTTCCGCGCACTTCCAGCCGGGGCGGAAACGTCCGCGGAAAGGGAGAGCGTAGCTCAGCTGGTAGAGCAACTGACTTTTAATCAGTAGGTCATGGGTTCGAGCCCCATCGCTCTCACCATCGGAAGATGTTGTTTTCAAAACAAAAACATCCTCACCATTTCACTTGGGTTTCGAACGCGTTTTGCAGTAACCCGATCATGATTTGCAAAATTCCGTTTGCACCCATTATCGCGCTCTCTTTCCTGGGGCATCATGGCGCGCGTTCCCGATACCAGTTCTCAAATCCGGCAATGGTGTCGATGCCGTTGTCCATGACGGCTTCGTACACGAGCGCGCTGGGAATCGACGCGCCATTTTGCGGAGATTCAGCCAAGACAGTCTTGATTCGCAGGATGGTTTCCCGGTCTCCATCGGTCAGACGCGGCATCAGCGTTTTCAGATGGGCGATGTCAGGCTGCCGCCCCGGCTGGTCGACCAGCCAGATGTCGATGGTCCACATTGTTTGATCCGGCGCCTGAACGGACAGCCACAGATAAAGCCCGTCCGGGTATTTTTCCGGTTCTCTATTCCATTGACGGCAATCGTTGCGGAAGCGTACGGCAACCACCTGTTCCGTCATCCTCATGAAGCACGTACCGAGCGCGGTAAACGCGTCCAGTGCATCGGCATCGAGCTTGTCGCAAATGACGGTGATGTCGATATCACGCCGAACCATCAGCCCCATGGCGGAGCTTCCGACACGGACAGGCTGTCCAAGAGCGGAAAGACGTTCATTGAGCTGCAGCATCCGAACGACCTGGTCGGCCTGTGCTTGCAGTTCTCTCTGGATTTCAAGCAGGTCCGACATTCCGTTTCTCCTTGGGTACAGGTAAGCCTATGCGATTCCCACATTGCGGCGAACCGAGGCTGGGCTTTAGCTTGAAGAGCTGAAACCTGCAGCTGGCAATATTTGATAACAAAGCGCAGAGGGGCTGAAACGACGACACCGGAGCGCAAAGCACTCTCGGGAAAAGTGTAGGGCGGCTTTTCCTCCCAAATGCCTCAAGGCCCAAGGATGAGCATATCCGCAGTTTAAGGGAATTCGCAAACTCTTCAATTCAGGCAGGTATCGCTGCAAAGTCTGGCTTGATGGAGCGACGTGCGGCAAGTTTCGCTTTCAATCATAGCGAGAGTAAGTATACTAACGGTCAGGAAAATGAACAATCTTGTGATTGCTCGATGGTGTCCCGGAGGAGTATAGACTGACCACATGGCGGTTGGTTTGGCGCGCAATTCGTGTCGTCGCTTCTGGCGCCTGCTGTGACTGGATAGGCATGTTTGGATGCCAAGTCGAATTTGGCATGTGCTGGACGTGGCAGGCTGATCATAGGCCAGTTGCCGCCGGCACGGCGATTGATAAAGACGATGGACGCATGATGGAATTCTTGGCTGAGCTGTCTTCGTGGGAAATCTATGCGATCGTTTGCGGTTTGCTCGGGGCTGCGGGCGTCTTGCTGGGTGCTCTCGTCAGGAGGAAGTTCGCCGTTGCATCGAGCCTGTTGCCTCTGCTCGCGATCGCGATGACGACACCTGTGACTGAACGTCTGGTGATCCCTTATCTCACCCAACGCTATCCGGTTGTCTTTGCCAACAAGGATCTGCCGAAGAAAATCGACCAGCAAATCACGCTGAAAAAGATAGACCTTACGGACCGTATCTACAGCTACTTCTATGATCTGGATCTCGACGACGACTGGTTCGACGCACCTCTCGTCAAGTCGGCTCAAATCTCTGATTTGTGTAACTTTTTGCTGCCGAAATTCGATTCCGGCGAAGCCTCCTTGGCCAATTACATCTACCAGTTCAAGGGGAAGGACTATTCCTTCTCCGTCGATAGCTCCGATTGCTCGTAGCGGCCCCTCTGCTCAGCCCCGAGCGAAAATTTGAAGCCGCCAGCCCTGCGCCGCATGAAAGCCGCGTCTGGCCCGTGTTGTGTGCCCTCGCAAGATCACGGTCGGTTCCCGTGCCCGTTACGGCAATTGCCATTCAAGGAGCTGAAGAGTGCGTCCGGCGAAGGGTGTCAGATCCCTTGCGCCGGACGCTGCGGTAACGGCGCGGAGGCGACCGTTGCCGCCGTCTCCGTCGCAGTGCGGGCGCCGGTGACGGGGGTGGACGTTCCAGAACAATCGATCCCGGTTCATTCCTAGCGGCTTATACGGAGCCCGCTGCCGGATAGTTTCAGCGCCTCTCAAATATTTTTACGGACGCTTCCATTTTCCAGCGTTTGCGATCGAAGCCCGCGATACAGGCGCTCAGCCTATTGAGGAACCTAATTGTGCGACCGGTGTTTCTCCTGCGAACAAGAGGAGAAACAAATCGATGCGCGATCAAGCTAACGACCCAAATCACGGAACGGAAGGCAAACAGGCGCTTGCCAAGATACAACACAGCAAAGCTCGCGGGCCGACGAAGCCGGAAGCCGAAGACGAGGGAAGTGCTATCGTCGCCGACCCGCGCAACAGGCTTGCGGATGGCCAGGTCGATCAGTCGACGAAAGAGCTGAAGCCGAGCCGCAAATGATCTGACGCGAAGAATTTGTGTACGTCTGGCTGCGATTGTCGTCTTCGATGAAGCGCATGCCGGAAGGTTCGCGTAATCGAAAGGCAGACCAACGATGGTCTATTGACCACTCTCGTCTCGCGTGCATATTTCCCCTGTCTTAAGGGGGGAATATCTCGTGAAAAACATAGGGTTCGTCGTTGTTGCCACTTCAGCGCTATCTCTTGCTTCCTGCGCGATGACCGTGCCGGTTGCCGTGATTTCCGGCAAGGGCGATGTCATGAAGGGAACGTCGACGGCGGCAATGTCCGGTGGCAGCTTTCAGGTGGCGGGCAAGTTGAAGGGCAAGTCGGTCAAGTGTTCCGGCACATATGATCCCTTCGACACCTCAGTGACGATTTCCATGCCGGTCCGCTGCTCCGATGGCCGGAAGGGTTTTGTGATCGCGACGCGGCAGGCCAATGGTATGGACGGTTCGGGTCGCGTTCGGCTGACGGATGGCACGGAAGCCGATTTCGTCTTCGGCCGTGCAGCCGCTGAGTTCTAATCTGGATCGCAGCAATCGCGACTCATGAATGCAGTGATCCGCAGGACGACCGTGTCTCCTCGTCATCATTGGCGGTAACCGCCATGATCGCGAGAAGCACGTAATCGCGTTTCCAACCCGATTTCAACGCGGCGGTGAGCAGGCTTTCGATGGACGGCTCAAGTGCGAAAAGACACGCCGCCAGATATTTCGCGTGCGAAGTCTCTTCGGCAGGAGGAGGGTTAATGGCCGGTTTCAAATCGTTGCTCCGTTCACTGATTCAATCGAACGAGAGCCAATTGTAGTTTTTGCAGGTTTCCTGGGTTTTTCCCCTTTGTTGCGAAACGTTGCTTGCGCTCGCTAGGAGTTCGGAGGTGCTGCAAACCCATGACGAGGGAAGGTTTAGGCTTGCCCGCGATATCGGCGCACGGTGCGACAAAGCATATCGCTGGAGAGATGGGGAAACTAAATGCGTGCTTGTTTTATTAAAGAGATTTCAATGATAAGCGCCGAGTTTTTTAAGTAAAATATTCGATAGGAAGTTTGGGATTGTGCCCAGCTTTGCCGCCGTTGCGGCGACAAAGCTGAGCCTTGATTGAGGCGAAGCTTACGAGATTACGCCTTGCCACCGGCCTTTTTGCAGTCGCTGCGGAACTTGGCGCGAGCTTTCCCGTGCAGACCCTTGGCGTCAGCCTGAGCCGAACATGCCTTGGAAACGGCGGTCTGAGCCGGCTTCATAGCCTTCGGCTTCATCGTGGTCGCTGCCTTAGGCATGGTCGTCGCCGCGGGAGCTGTTGTCGTTGCGCTGGGTGTCGTCGTCGTAGTGCTGGGCGCTGTTGCCGTTTGCGCCATGGCGCTAACGCTGAAAAGCGCAGTAAAGGTTGCAGCCGTAAACATAGTAACGAATCGCATGGGGGGACTTCCTCCGCTAACTAGTTGGGTTAATGCACGTTGTTGGACGAACGACCGCAGCTTGAACCAATATTTTAGCAAATGCAATTCGTTCGTTGGTATGCCTCCCGATGATGGGACAGGCCCAGAAATGCCGGGTTTTCGCATAGGTTGGCGCTTCTTAATTCCGTCAACTTTAAGGCAGTACGACCGCTCCCACTCGAAAAGGTGATTGGCTTTACGCTGGTCGCAACGCTAGGAAAAGGGCGAAATGACATAGCCGGAGTTCATCGTGTCGCTTGCCGATATTTCGATTGTTAGTGCCCTGATCGCCGGAGCGCTTTCGTTCCTGTCGCCCTGCGTATTGCCGCTCGTGCCGCCTTATCTCTGCTACATGGCCGGGATCTCCGTCGAGCAGTTTCGTGGCGGCGGAACGACCGTCGCAGCAGGGCCAAGCGTTCGTGGCAACGTGTTGATGTCGGCGCTATTCTTTACGTTGGGATTTGCCACCGTATTTGTCGCCCTCGGCGCCGGTGCTTCGTCGATCGGCCTGCTGTTGCGCCAGCATCTCGATATCCTTTCGAAGATCGGTGGTCTGATCATCGTGATCATGGGGTTGAATTTCCTCGGTGTTTTCCGCATCGGTCTCTTCGCTCGCGAAGCGCGCTTCCAGGGCAATGGAAAACCGGCGACCTTGACAGGCGCCTATATCATGGGGCTTGCCTTCGCCTTTGGCTGGACGCCCTGCATCGGCCCGGTTCTCGGGGCGATCCTCGGCATCGCCGCTTCTCGCGAAACGGTCGGCGCAGGCGCGGGCCTGCTTGCGGTCTATTCTCTCGGACTTGCCATTCCATTCTGGATCGCGGCAGGCTTTTCCGGCGCTTTCATGCGCTTTCTATCCCGCTTCCGCCGCCATCTCGGCACGGTCGAGAAGGTGATGGGCGGGCTTCTCGTGCTGACCGGCCTTGCGTTCATCTTCGGCTATGTCAGCGACATGGCGATCTGGTTCCAGCAGACCTTTCCAATCCTGATGAAAATCGGCTAAGCCGGGCGATATCTTTCGCCCCCAATTTTCCCGGCAAGATGGAACAAGTCCGATGGCTGAGATTGTCGGTCTGCTGCTGCCGTTCTTCGGCCTGATCCTGATCGGCTATATCGCCGCGCGCGTCACCAGGCAGCCGGCTGACGCGCTCGGCTGGCTCAACACCTTCATCATCTATGCGGCCCTGCCGGCTTTGTTCTTCAAGCTCGTTTCGCAGACGCCGATCGAGCAGCTGACGCGGGTCGATTTCATCGCCGCGGATATCGCCGCGACATATTCGATCTTTCTCCTGCTGTTTCTGATTGGACGCTTCCTGCGGCGCAATTCGCTCGCCGACAGCACGATCCAGGCTTTTGCTGGCGCCTATGGCAATATCGGCTACATGGGGCCGGGGCTCGCACTTCTGGCGTTGGGCGAAAAGGCAGCCGTTCCCGTCGCGCTGATTGTCTGCTTTGAAAATGCGCTGCATTTCATGGTGGCGCCAGCGCTGATGGCGCTGGAAGAGGGAGACAAGCGTTCCCGCTGGCGCCTCGCCGGCGAGATTGCCCGAAAGGTCTTGCTGCACCCTTTCATTCTATCGACTGCGCTCGGCTTCGTCGTCGCGGCGCTTTCGCTCCGGCAGCCGATCGCATTCGAGCGATTCGTCAACTATCTTGCCCAAGCGGCTGCCCCCTGCGCGCTGTTTGCCATGGGTGTAACGCTTGCCTTGCGTCCCTTGAAGCGGGTGCCAGTCGAGATCGGCTACATCGTGCCAGCAAAGCTTATCCTGCATCCACTCGTCGTTTATGTGGTCTTGCAGGCGGTGGGCGGCTTCGATCCGATATGGATCGAGGCGGCGATGCTGCTGGCGGCACTGCCGACGGCGACGAACGTTTTTGTCATCGGCCAGCAATATGGTGTCTGGCAGGAGCGTGCCTCCGCCACGATCCTTATCACCACGGCGTTTTCCGTGGCGACGGTTTCGCTGGTGCTGTACCTGATAAAATCGGGTGTCCTACCGACGCAGCTTTTCCCGTAACTTCGAGGAAAAATTGCCCAGGGCACCACCGGGTTCGATGCCTTCGCGCATGACCAGGTTGCGTAGGGGAGCGAGCGCGGAAAGCACATGCAGTCCGGCGGCGCGCAACATCTGCACCGGCAGGAAATCGGAAAGAAGCGAGCGATTGAGGAGATCGACGCTCGTCGTGCGGCTGATGACGTCGGCGCGGCGCCGGCGGTCGAAAATGTCGCCGGCCGAGGCCGGGATCGGCTGATCCGGACGACTGCAAAGGATGTCCGACAACGCCAATATATCGCGCAGACTGAGATTGAGCCCCTGTGCACCGATCGGCGGAAAGACATGGGCGGCTTCGCCGATCAGCGCGGCGCGGCCCTTGCCGAATCGATGAGCCGTCATGCCGGAGAGCGGCCATACCTGAACATTATCTTCGATCGTCACCTGGCCGAGCATCGATTGCATGCGTTCCTCGACCAGCCTGCCAAGTTCTTCCAGTGATTTATCGGCATTGGTTGCTGCTTCCGCCGGCTTCTGCACCCAGACCAGGCTGGAGCGGCTGCCGGGCAGGGGCACTTGGGTGAAGGGACCGCTCTCGGTGTGGAATTCCGTCGATGTGTTCTGATGCGGCAAGGAATGCGCGAAGTTCAGAACCATGGCCGATTGCGGATAGGACCAGCCCTTGACCTTGATGCCCAAGGTTTCCCGGACCATCGAGTTGCGCCCATCGCTGCCGACGACGAAGGCGGCTTCGATAGCTTGACCACTATCGAGGGCAATCGTCACGCCGTCGTCGCGGAAAGTAATTTCGGAGGCGGTAGCTTCGATGTGGGCGATGTTGCCCTCCGCTTCGATGGCCCTGCCGAGGGTGTCGAGCAGCACTGCGTTCGGAATGTTGTAGCCAAAAGCTTCCAGCCCGATCTCGGACGAACGGAACGAGACGGTGGGTGCCCGCAACAGCCTGGATGTGCCGTCGATGATCCGCATTGTGGTCAGCGCTGCCGTCGAAGGCGCAATCTTGTCCCACAGTGTCAGGCGCTCAAGAAAGCGGATCGATTGGTCCATCAGCGCCGTCGTCCGCTTGTCGGCTTTGTTGTGCGGCGCAGCCACCAGCGCAACGGATCGTCCGCCGCGCGCCAGCGCAAAGGCGGCGATCATGCCGGCCAGGCCACCGCCGATGACGGCCACTTCAATCTGCTTCATTTTCGATGCCTCAATTGCCTACAATTCTGAAAATAGACACTTAGCCTGTTGAAATCCATGGGATGAAACATCGCAGCGGGTGAAAATGACAGGAAGTCGCGCTAGCGTGCAGCGATGAACGCTTTTGCGCTGGCGGTATAGACCAAAGGATGCATATTAGCAGGAAAAACCGCTTGCCGGGGCAGGCGCATAAACCGACGAATCGTGGGGCGGATGAAAATCTTCAATTACAAGCGGGTGCCTTACGCGGAGATGCGTGCATTCTCCGTTCATATCCTGACGGCATCCGGGTCTTTTCTCGCCTTTCTCGGTGTGGTCGCTGCCTCAGAGCACCGCTTCGTCGATATGTTCTGGTGGCTGGGTCTCGCGCTGCTGGTCGACGGCATCGACGGGCCGATCGCCCGCAAGGTCCGGGTCAAGGAAGTACTTCCGAACTGGTCCGGCGACACGCTGGACAATATCATCGATTATGTGACCTACGTGCTGCTTCCGGCCTTCGCGCTCTATGAAAGCGGCATGATCGGCGAACCCTTGTCGTTTGTCGCAGCCGGCATGATCGTGGTTTCCAGTGCCATCTATTACGCTGACATGGGCATGAAGACCGAGGAGTATTTCTTTTCCGGATTCCCGGTCGTTTGGAACATGGTGATATTCACGCTGTTCGTTATCGACGCCAGCGCGACGACCGCCATGGTTCTCGTCGGCGTTTCCGTCGTCCTGACCTTCCTGCCGATCAATTTCCTGCATCCAGTCCGCGTTAAGCGCCTGCGGCCGCTCAATCTCGGCATATTCCTGTTCTGGTCGGCGCTGGGCATCTACTCGCTGCTGATGAATTTCGTCATGCCGCAATGGGCTGTTGTCCTCTTCATCATCAGCGGTATCTATCTCTATTGCATCGGCGCCGTGCTGCAGTTTTTCCCGTCCCTCGGACGCCAGTAGGATTGCTCGTCATGAAGAAGACCAAGGTCATTCGCATCCACGAAAACGGCGGTCCCGAGGTCATGAAGTTGGAGGAGGTGGATCTGCCGCCTCCGGGCGCTGGCGAAGTGCAGATCCGACATGCGGCGATCGGTCTGAATTTCATCGACGTGTATTTCCGCTCGGGTCTCTATAAGGCGCCGCAATTCCCGCTGTCGCTCGGCAAGGAGGCCGCGGGAACGATTACAGAGATAGGACCTGGCGTTTCCGATTTCGCTGTCGGGGATCGCGTCGCTTATGTCGGCAGCGACGGTGCCTATAGCGTCGAGCGCAATATCGAAATCCGTCATCTGGTCAAAGTACCCGACGACATCTCGCTTGAAACGGCGGCATCGATGATGCTGAAGGGGATGACGGCAGAATATCTGTTGAACCGCACCTTCAAGGTCGGCCCCGGAACGACGTTGCTCTTTCACGCAGCCGCCGGTGGTGTTGGCCTGATTGCGGGGCAATGGGCCAAGGCGCTCGGCGCCGAGACCGTCATCGGCACTGCTGGATCCGCAGAAAAGGTCGAACTGGCGCTGGCGCACGGCTACGACCACGTCATCGATTATAGCCGGGAAAATTTCGCCGATCGCGTTCGGGAAATCACCGGCGGCAAGGGCGTCGATGTGGTCTACGATTCGGTCGGCAAGGACACGTTTCCGCATTCGCTCGACTGCCTGAAGCCGCGCGGCATGTGGGTGACTTTCGGCCAGTCCTCCGGCCCCATCGAGAATTTCAACCTCGCTATCCTCAATCAGAAAGGCTCTCTTTTCACGACACGCCCAAGCCTTTTCGCTTATGTCGGTACGCCTGAGGAGTTGAGAGCCAGTGCAGGGGCATTATTTGCTGTTGTGCAAAGCAATAAAGTGCGTATCAATATTCATCAGACTTATCCGTTGAGCGATGCAGGGCGCGCGCATGCGGATCTGGAAGCCAGAAAAACGAGTGGAACTACACTACTGATCCCATAGATCCGTAAAGGGCAGGACGGTGGGAAGGAAATGAGGGGAACGTGTCGTCATCCGATGTACCGGCAAACGGTGCACTATTGTCGGTTCGCAAGCTGACGAAGCTATTCGGTAGTTTTGCCGCCTGCAACGAAATCGATCTTGAAATTCAACCGGGCGAAATTCACGCGCTGCTTGGCGAAAACGGCGCCGGTAAATCCACGCTCGTGAAGATGCTGTTCGGCGTGCTGGAGCCGACGCAGGGTGAAATCGTGTGGCAGGGAAAACCTGCTGCGATCGACTCGCCTGGCACGGCGCGCAAGCTCGGCATCGGCATGGTCTTCCAGCATTTCTCGCTTTTCGAAGCGTTGACTGTTGCTGAAAATATCGCTCTGTCGCTCGACGGCAAGATCCCGATAGCAAAGATATCGGAAGAGGCCGCAAGACTGTCGCGCGCCTATGGCCTGCCTCTCGATCCGAATGCCCATGTTGCCGATCTTTCGGTCGGCGAGCGCCAGCGTATCGAGATCGTCCGTGCGCTGCTGCAGAACCCCAAGCTTATCATTCTGGACGAGCCGACTTCCGTGCTGACGCCACAGGAGGCCGACCGGATGTTCGAGACCTTGTTCCAGTTGCGGGACGAGGGGCGTTCGGTGCTTTACATCAGTCACCGCCTCGAGGAGGTGCAACGCATCTGTTCGCGCGCCACCGTGCTCCGCCACGGCAAGGTGACCGGCGCCTGTGACCCGCGCCAGGAAACCACGGGCTCTCTAGCTCGCATGATGGTGGGCAGCGACGTTGCCAGTGTCAAACATGAGGGGCTCGGCAACGCGGGCGATATCCAGCTGGAAGTTGCGGGCCTGTCGGCGCCGGCACGCACCCCCTTTGCCATGTCGCTGAAGGATGTTTCGCTGCGCGTTCGCGCCGGTGAAGTCCTTGCGATCGCCGGGGTTGCAGGTAACGGGCAGGGCGAGTTGTTCGACGTCATTTCCGGTGAGTACACCGTTCCATCGGACAATCTGATCCATGTGCGCGGCAAGCCGGTTGGCACGAAGGGCATCAATGCGCGTCGGTTGCTTGGCGCCGGCTTCGTGCCGGAAGAACGCCATGGCCACGCCGCCGTTTCGGCAATGAAGCTCTCGGACAATCTCGTGCTTGCCCGCAATCAATCGGATCGCAAGACCTTTCTGGGTGGCGGCTTCCTGAACATCATCCGTCACGGCACCGTCAAACAGGCGGCCAAGCGGATCTGTCAGGCGATGGATGTGCGCAAGAGCGGTGAGGATCCCGCAGCTGGCGCACTTTCCGGCGGCAACCTGCAGAAGTTCATCGTCGGCCGAGAACTGGACCGGCAGCCGAGCGTGCTGGTCGTCAACCAGCCAACCTGGGGCGTGGACGCGGGTGCCGCCAGCCGCATTCGCCAGGCTCTGGTCGATCTCGCCCGTGACGGCTCTGCTGTACTTGTCATCAGCCAGGATCTTGACGAGATTTTCGAAGTCGCGACCGATATCGCCGTCATTTCGGAGGGCCGTCTGTCGCCATCCTATCCCGCCGGCGAGCTTACGCGCGAAAAGATCGGCCTGCTGATGGGTGGCCTGCATGAATCCAAGACCCATTCGGAGCCCGCGCATGCGCATTGAACTTGAAAAGCGCCCGCAGGTTTCGAAACTGTTCGGCATCCTGTCGCCCTTGCTGGCCCTTGCCTTGGCGTTGATTGCCGGCACGATCATGTTTGCGGTCATGGGCAAAGACCCGGTGGAGGCGCTGAACGCCTTCTTCGTCGAGCCGTTGCTCGAGGTCTGGTCGCTGCACGAACTGGCGATCAAGGCCGGACCGCTGATCCTGATCGCCGTCGGTCTCTGTGTCTGCTACCGTTCCAACAACTGGAACATCGGTGCGGAAGGCCAGTTCACGATGGGGGCCGTTGCCGGCTCCTTCATCCCGATCATCTTCACCGATTGGCATTCGCCGATGGTGCTGCCGCTGATGCTGGTTGCCGGCGCCATCGGCGGCGCGCTCTATGCCGCCGTTCCGGCCTTGCTGAAGGCGCATTTCAATACCAACGAGATCCTGACGAGCCTGATGTTGGTCTATATCGCGCAGCTTTTCCTGGACTGGCTGTCACGCGGGCCTTGGCGCGATCCGCAAGGGCACAACTTTCCACAGAGCATCGATTTTCCGCCGGAAGCGGTGCTGCCGGCCATATGGGAAGATTCCGGTCGTGCTCATTGGGGTATCGTCTTTGCAATCGTCGCAGCGATCCTGACGTGGTTCCTGATGAAGTACACGTTGAAAGGCTTCGAGATATCAGTTCTCGGGCAATCGGCGCGGGCAGGGCGGTTCGCCGGCTTTTCCTCGCGCAAGATGGTCTGGTTCGCCTTTCTCTTCTCCGGTGCGCTGGCAGGTCTTGCCGGGATATCGGAAGTTTCCGGCTCGATCGGCCATCTGCAGCCGGCGATTTCGCCGGGTTATGGCTTCACAGCCATCATCGTCGCCTTCCTCGCACGCCTCAACCCGGTCGGAGCGATTCTCTCCGGCCTGGTGTTGGCACTGACCTATCTCGGTGGCGAAGCGGCCCAGCTGTCGCCAGGCATTTCCGCCAAGGCGGCCAGCGTCTTCCAGGGGCTTTTGTTGTTTTTCGTGCTCTCCTGCGACACGTTGATCTACTACAAGATCCGCCTGGTCTGGTCGCGGGTTCGGGGAGGTGCGGCATGAGCGTCTTTGAAGCAATCCTTCTGACCATCATCACGGCATCGACTCCTCTCGTCATCGCCGGTCTTGGCGAATTGGTCGTGGAGCGGTCCGGCGTGCTCAATCTCGGCGTCGAAGGCATGATGATTATCGGGGCCGTTGCCGCGTTCGTCGGTGCGCAGATGAGCGGATCGCCCTATGTCGGCCTCGTAACAGGCATCGCTGCGGGCGCATTGTTTTCGCTGCTATTCGGCTTCCTGACATTGACGCTGGTCACCAATCAGGTTGCGACAGGCCTGGCGCTCACCATCCTCGGCCTTGGACTTTCCGGCATGATCGGTGAGGGCTATGTGAGTGTGCCCGGCGTGCAGTTGCGGGAGATCGTTTTCCCGTTCCTGTCTCAGATCCCGTTCCTTGGCCCGGTGCTATTCAAGCAGGACCTGACTTTCTATCTCTCCATCGCGCTGCTCATCGGCGTCAACTGGTTCCTGTTTCGCAGCCGTGCGGGCCTTAAGCTCCGCGCTGTGGGCGACAATCATGGCTCGGCACATGCGCTCGGTATCGACGTTATCCGCACGCGCTATCTGGCCGTCATGTTCGGCGGCGCCTGCGCGGGCCTTGCCGGGGCACAGTTGTCGCTGGTCTACACGCCGCAATGGGTGGAGAACATGTCTGCCGGTCGCGGCTGGGTGACGCTGGCTCTCGTCGTCTTTGCATCCTGGCGGCCGATGCGCGTCATGGCCGGCGGCTATCTGTTCGGCGCCGTGACGATCCTGCAGTTCCATGCGCAGGGTTTTGGCGTCGGTATTCCTTCGCAATTCCTGTCGATGCTACCTTACGCTGCAACTATTGTGGTTCTCGTCATTATCTCACAAAATCGCCGCGCGACCCTGATCAACACACCAGCCTCGCTCGGTAAAGCCTTCGTTCCGGAACGGTAGTGACATTAGCCGGACGGATTTCACCAAACCATGTCAAACAAACAGGGGTAACCATGAAGAAACTAGCACTTGCACTCTCCACGACAGCTGCTGCCATCGTTGGTTTCGCCGCTGCCGCCGAAGCGGCGCCGACCAAAGTCTGCTTCGTTTACGTCGGCTCGCACACGGACGGCGGTTACTCGCAGGCTCATGATCTTGGCCGTCAGCAAATCCAGAAGGAGTTCGGCGACAAGATCGAGACACCGTATCTCGAAAACGTGCCGGAAGGTCCGGATGCAGAGCGCGCCATCGAGCGCCTCGCCCGTTCGGGCTGCTCGCTGATCTTCTCGACCTCGTTCGGCTTCATGGATGCGACCGTCAAGGTTGCCGCCAAGTTCCCGAAGGTGAAGTTCGAACATGCGACGGGCTTCAAGAGCGGTCCGAATCTCGCGACCTACAACTCGCGCTTCTATGAAGGCCGTTACATCCTGGGTCAGATCGCCGCGAAGACGTCGAAGAATCACGGCGCTGCCTACATCGCGTCCTTCCCGATTCCGGAAGTCGTCATGGGCATCAACTCTTTCGAGCAGGGTGCTCGCTCTATCGATCCGAGCTTCAAGCTCAAGGTTGTCTGGGTCAACACCTGGTTCGACCCCGGCAAGGAAGCCGACGCAGCCAAGGCCATGGTTGACCAGGGCGTTGATATCCTGACGCAGCACACCGACACGACGGCGCCGATGCAGGTTGCACAGGAACGCGGCATTCACGCTTTCGGCCAGGCGTCCGACATGATCAAGGCTGGCCCGAAGGCGCAGCTGACCGCGATCGTCGATACCTGGGGCAACTACTACTCCAAGCGCGTTCACGCATTGCTCGACGGCAAGTGGAAGTCCGAGCAGAGCTGGGATGGTCTCAAGGACGGCATTCTCGAAATGGCGCCCTATACCAACATGCCCGACGACGTGAAGAAGATGGCTCAGGAAACCGAAGCCAAGATCAAGTCGGGCGAAATCGCGCCCTTCACCGGCCCGATCAACAAGCAGGACGGTACGCCTTGGTTGAAGGCTGGCGAGAAGGCCGATGACGGCACGCTGCTCGGCATGAACTTCTACATCGAAGGCGTTGACGACAAGCTGCCTGCGTCGAAATAAGCATTTCGATATGCTGGATTGAAGAAAGGGGCGTTTTTGACGCCCCTTTTTGTTGCGTCGCATGAATGAATGATCGTTTACAAAGATATTACTGTATGATTTTTTGCCGCTGCCTTAGCGATGGCTTGGGGGTGTAGATGGCGCGCTGTTGCTCGATCGTGTGAGTCTGGTCGTGGCAGCACATCGGCCTATCTCAGCCCGAAGCCAAAAGCTGCGGCTTTCGCTGCGGGTCTATTCGGAAACGTTTTTTCCATTTATACATCAGCAGGATACCAGACTGCCGCAGCAGCGCAGAGCGCGATGCTGTGGTCATGGGAGGAACACCGCTTGTAGGAGGAGCGGGGTTCAGCGGAGGAGCACTCTTTGGAACGTTCAAGCAAGACTCGCTCGTGAGCCGTATCGCCACCACTGCGATTCTTTCCGGCTTTCGGACGAGAACGCCATCAAGCTTGGCGCTGTTAGCCGTTATTCCAACTCGGACCATTTTCCGATTGCTCTCCCGTTTCACTCGACATTAGGCCAGGGGAAAGGACAGCGTGCTTGAGCGGACAATTGCTAGCAAACCGAAAAGCCGGCGGAAAGTCGCGGACGAGCCATGCCCAAGTGGTCGACGAGCTCGGCAAGGCGATTGTGGCGGGCGCGTTTCCGATCGGCAGCATTCTTCCGGGCGATAGCGAGCTTCTGCAGCGCTTCAAGGTATCGCGTACCATTCTGCGAGAAAGCATGAAGACCCTGGCCGCCAAGGGCATGGTCGTGCCGCGAGCGCGCGTCGGCACCCGCGTCACAGAAAAAATCCATTGGAATATGTTCGACAACGAAGTGCTTAGCTGGCATTTCGAAAGCGGGGTCGATCAGGAGTTTCTCCTCCATCTTTACGATATACGCATGGCGTTCGAGCCATTCGCTGCGGGCCTTGTTGCAGAACGGGCGAGCCGGGAAGAAATCGATGTGTTGCGCGGCCTTGCGGCAGCTCTGGCGAACCCGGAACACACGTCTGACAGCCTCGCCGTTGCCGACCTGCATTTTCATCTCGCCATTACGGAGGCCTCGCAAAATCCGTTCATGCGATCGCTCGGCGGGCTTATCGAGGCGGCGCTGGTCGGTATGTTCCGCTTGAGCGCGCCGCCTGCCAGCAATGGTTTCAGCAATATCTCCGAAACCCACACGGCAATTGTCGATGCCATTGCCGCCCGCGATAGTGCGGCGGCTCGCAAGGCCATGGAGTTTGTGATTGTTGATGGCCGGCAGCATATTCTCGAGGCTTTTGCCTCGCTGGCCGAAACGTGAGAACGGTTCCCAATTTCTCCGTAGTGCGCTGCTTGAACAGTTGCTATGAGAAGCTTGCGACCAGCAATGGGCCGCGCCTGACCGCATATCTCGGAGCTTGAAATGGAACGCACCTGTCTCGCTATCATCCTCGCCGCCGGCGACAGCACCCGCATGAAGTCGTCGATGTCGAAGGTGCTGCATCCCATTGCGAGCCGGCCGATGATCGCGCACGTAATGGATGCTATCGCCAAAACCGATATTTCGACGGCGGCGCTGGTGGTCGGCCGCAATGCCGATGAGGTGAGTGCAGCAGCGTCTATCGGCGGTATCGCCGTAGAATCTTATTTGCAGAAGGAACGCCTTGGGACCGGTCATGCCGTTCTGGCGGCGCGTGAAGCGATTGCTAGGGGGTATGATGATATTCTCGTTGCCTATGGCGACGTCCCTCTGCTGACCGACGCTCCGCTTCGTGCCGCCCGACAGGGACTGGCCGACGGTAACGATGTTGTCGTTATCGGCTTTCACACCGAAAATCCGAACGCCTATGGCCGGCTCCTGGTCAAGGACGGCGAGTTGATTGCGATTCGCGAAGCGAAGGATGCGACCGATGCCGAGCTGGCGATCACCTGGTGCAACAGCGGCCTGATGGCCATCAACGGCCGCAAGGCGCTGGATCTGCTCGACCGCATCGGCAACAACAATGCCAAAGGCGAATATTACCTGACCGATCTCGTCGAGATCGCTCGTTCGCTCGGCGGCCGCGCCGTGGCGGTCGACGCGCCGGAAGTCGAGATGACCGGCTGTAACAATCGTGCCGAACTCGCCTTCATCGAACGCCTCTGGCAGGAGCGCCGACGTCATGAATTGATGCTGTCGGGCGTCACCATGATTGCGCCCGAGACGGTGTTTCTGGCTTACGACACCGTCATCGGCCAGGATGCGTTGATCGAGCCGAATGTCGTGTTCGGTGCGGGCGCCGTCGTCGACGGTGGCGCCATCATTCATGCTTTTTCACATATCGAGGGCGCCCATGTCAGCGCCGGCGCGACGGTTGGGCCGTTCGCGCGTCTGCGTCCCGGCGCTGATCTTGCCGCGGGTGCCAAGGTCGGCAATTTCTGCGAAGTCAAGAACGGCAAGATAGCCGAAGGGGCCAAGGTCAATCATCTGACCTATATCGGCGACGCGACCATCGGCGCCGGCAGCAATATCGGCGCCGGCACGATCACCTGCAATTATGATGGGGTCAACAAGCACGAGACGCATATCGGCGCCAATACCTTCATCGGCTCCAACTCATCGCTCGTGGCACCCTTGAGTATCGGCGAAGGTGCCTACGTCGCCTCCGGCAGCGTCATAACGGACGACGTTCCCGCCGATGCGCTGGCCTTTGGCCGTGCTCGTCAAGAGGTGAAGCCTGGGCGAGCCAAGCTCGTTCGCGAGCGAGCCCTGGCCGTCAAGGCGGCAAAGAAGGACGCGGGCGGCCACTGAACCCATCAGTGCCCCGTAACGGTCGGAAATCGAAAGTGACCGTTTTACCGATTGAGAAAATCGCAGGAATGATTAGGACTTGCGCTCATATCTGAGGCCAGACGGAGAGTTGTATGTGCGGTATTGTTGGGATTGTCGGGACAAGGCCGGTAGCGGATCGTTTGGTGGACGCGTTGCGTCGCCTCGAATACCGCGGCTATGATTCGGCCGGCGTTGCGACCATCCATAACGGCGCCATGGATCGCCGCCGAGCCGAAGGAAAGCTCTTCAATCTCGAAAAGAGGCTGGAAACCGATCCGCTACCCGGCACGACCGGGATTGCTCACACGCGTTGGGCAACCCACGGCGTTCCCAACGAGACCAACGCTCATCCCCATTTCGTCGATGGCGTCGCCGTCGTCCACAATGGCATCATCGAGAATTTCTCCGAGCTGCGGGAAGAGCTGAAGGCTGAGGGCAGGGAGTTTGCGTCGCAGACCGATACCGAAGTCGTTGCGCATCTGCTGGCGAATTACATCCGTGACGGTCTTGAGCCTCGTGCGGCGATGCTGAAGATGCTGAACCGCGTCACCGGTGCCTATGCACTGGCGGTGATGTTCGAGAACGATCCCGGCACGTTGATGGCGGCACGGTCCGGCCCGCCACTCGCTGTGGGATATGGCAAGGGAGAGATGTTCCTCGGCTCTGACGCCATTGCACTTGCGCCGTTTACCAATGAGATCACCTATCTGGTCGACGGCGATTGCGCCATCGTCACGCATAGTGGCGCAACGATTCTCGATTTCAGCGGCAAGGAAGTGAACCGGCCGCGGCAGATTTCCCAGGCGACAGCCTATGTCGTGGACAAGGGCAACCACCGCCACTTCATGGAAAAGGAAATCTACGAGCAGCCGGAGGTCATCTCCCATGCGCTGAGCCACTATGTCGATTTCGCCAGCCATCGCGTGCATCCAGGCGTTTCGGCCATCGACTTTGGCAAGGTATCTGGTCTGGCGATATCGGCCTGCGGCACCGCCTATCTCGCCGGCTTGATCGGTAAATACTGGTTCGAGCGCTATGCGCGCCTTCCCGTCGAAATCGATGTCGCCTCGGAATTCCGTTATCGCGAAATGCCGTTACAGCCGTCGCAGGCTGCGCTGTTCATTTCACAGTCCGGCGAGACGGCTGATACTCTGGCTTCGCTGCGCTATTGCCGCGACCATGGCCTGAAGATCGGCGCCGTCGTCAACGTCAAGGAGTCGACCATCGCGCGCGAATCCGACGCGGTATTCCCGATCATGGCCGGCCCGGAAATCGGGGTTGCCTCGACGAAGGCCTTCACCTGCCAACTGGCGGTCCTGGCATCTCTGGCGATCGGAGCTGGCGTCGCTCGCGGCACCATCAGCGCTGAGAGCGAGAAAGAGCTGGTGCATCATCTCATCGAGATGCCGCGCATCATGGCCAATGTCCTGAACCTCATCCAGCCGCAGATGGAAAGCCTGTCGCGCGAGATTTCGAAGTTCAAGGATGTGCTTTATCTCGGCCGCGGCACCAGCTTCCCACTCGCCCTGGAGGGCGCCCTGAAGCTGAAGGAAATCTCCTATATCCATGCCGAGGGTTATGCCGCCGGCGAGCTCAAGCATGGACCGATCGCGCTGATCGACGAGAACATGCCGGTTATCGTGATCGCTCCCCATGACCGCTTCTTCGACAAGACGGTCTCCAACATGCAGGAAGTGGCGGCGCGCGGCGGCCGGATCATCTTTATTACCGACGAAAAGGGAGCCGCTGCCTCGACGCTGCCGACGATGGCGACCATCGTTCTGCCCATGGTGGACGAGATTATCTCCCCGATCATTTTCTCGCTGCCGATTCAGCTGCTTGCCTATCACACCGCTGTCTTCATGGGCACCGACGTCGACCAGCCGCGAAATCTCGCCAAGTCGGTAACGGTGGAATAGGCGTCTGCGATTGCCGTCATCCGGCATCACGTCGTCGTGAGCCGCGTCTCTGTCCGGCTCGGCGGCGTGACTGCCGGGTTGTATGCCGCTTGGATTTCTGGCACGCTTCTTAAGGGAGAGGTGGGGAGGATTTGCCCGATAGCGATAGGCGGCTGAACGGAGTTTTCGAGCGGCGAATGACTGAGAAACTCATCAAGGTATCCGTAACGACGCGGATCAGAAACAACTTCCTGGCCGGCCTTATCATCTGCGCTCCCATAGCCATCACGCTCTGGCTCACATGGTCCGTCGTTCATTGGGCAGATAGCTGGGTGCGGCCCTATATTCCTGCGCGCTACGACCCGGAGAGCTATCTGAACTTCGCCGTTCCCGGCACTGGGCTGGTAATCGCGATGATCTTCATCACGATGGTCGGCTTCCTCGCCAAGAACCTGATCGGCCAGAGCATCGTTCGCTTCGGAGAGTCGATCGTCAATCGTGTGCCTCTTGTCCGGACGATCTACAAGAGCGTCAAGCAGATCTTCGAAACCGTCTTGAAGGAGCAAGGGACCTCCTTCAAGAAGGTCGGGCTTATCGAATATCCGAGCCCCGGCCTATGGTCGATGGTATTCATCTCGACGGATGCCAAGGGCGAGATAGCCTCGAAATTCAATGCCATGGGCCAGGATATGGTGGCGGTTTTCCTGCCGCCGACTCCCGTGCCAACGGCGGGTTTTCTGATTTTCGTGCCGCGCGAAAAGATCACCATTCTCGATATGAGCCCCGAAGACGGCGCGAAGCTTTTGATCTCGGGCGGCCTTGTCTCGCCCGAATACAAGGAACAGCTGACTGCGGCCAAAAGCCTGCCGACGCCCGTTCCAATGAAGTCTCTGACTTAGAGCATATCTTCATCCTGTAGGTCTTCGGCGATCTTCGCGTGCAGCGTGCGCTGTCATTTGCCTATCATGTTGACGCCTTAGATCGTCGTCAGGGACAGGCAGCCGGATTTATCTCATCCATTGAGGGCTCGGGGCTTCGACACCGGGCATTTGCTCCTCCAGGCAGCGCGCGGCGAGGTCGGAGATGGACGCCGTTGTTTCCAGACTGGTTTTCATCAGGAGGATATTATCTTGAAACATATGCGTTCGAAGAGCCTGCGATTGCTATCGGCTGCGCTCGCCACATTCGTGTTTGTAGCCCCTGTGGCGGCACTTGCCGATACGGCCATAACCGTTCAGGGCGCGACGCTCGTCAACAAAGGTCGCGTCGCCATCGGGCGCATTCCGGCCAATCAGCGCGACAAGTTTGGTGAGACCTTCGGCTCGGGTTCCGGTATGTCGATCGACACCAAGGGCTGGACCCGCAATGCAGACGGCACCTACAAAGGATCGCTCTGGCTGCTGCCGGACCGGGGTTACAATGTTGCCGGTACGACCGACTATCGTGCCCGCCTCAACACGATCGACATCGTCCTGACGCCTGTCGCTCCCGGTGCCACACCGCCGGCAGGCAAGGAGCAGTCGGGTGTCGCTGCCAGGCTTGCAGACACGCTGCTGTTGAAAGACAACAAGGGGACGGAAACCACCGGCCTCGATCCGGCAAATGGCGTCCGCAATCCGGAAGGCGCCATGCCGCTGATGCCGCAGGCACCGAACGGCAAGATCTCGCTCGACAACGAAGCCATCGCCCGGTTGCCTGATGGCTCGATGTTCATCAGCGACGAATACGGTCCCTACATCTATCGCTTCTCGGCCGATGGCCGGATGCTGTCGGCGACGCCGCCGCCCGCCGCGTTTCTGCCGATGCGCAACGGCGCCGTGAACTTCTCTTCGAACAATCCCGGCCCAGGTGAAGCTGCCCCCGATCCGAAAGATCCAATCAGCGGACGCCAGAACAACCAGGGCTTTGAGGGCATGTCTTTGACCCCGGACGGCAAATTTCTAATTGCCGTGCTCCAGTCGGCGACAAGACAGGACGGTGGCGATTCCAGCGCGACTCGGCAGAACACCCGCGCTCTGGTTTATGACGCTGCAGACCTCGATCATCTGAAGCTGGTGCACGAATATGTCGTACCTTTGCCGGTCTTCACCAATGACAAGGGTAAGACGGCCGTCGCCGCCCAGAGCGAAATCGTCGCGCTCTCGCCGACGAGCTTCCTGATGCTCGTGCGCGACAGCGGCAATGGTTATGGCCAGAAGGGCGAAAAATCGCTCTACCGCAGCATCGATATCGTCGATGTCTCGGCCGCCACGGACATTGCCGGTAGCAAGTTCGACAGCGACAAGCCGGTCGCTCCGAAAGGTGTCGTCGACCCCTCTGTGAAGCCGGCTGTGGTTAGCCAGTTCATCGACATCAACGATAGCGCTGATCTCACCCGCTTCCGCCTTCACAATGGCGCTCCGAACGACCGCAATAACCTCTCTGAGAAGTGGGAGGCCATGTCGCTCGCCAGCGTCCAGGACCCGAAGTTGCCGGACGATTACTTCCTGTTCGTCGCCAACGACAACGACTTCATCACCCAGGATGGCTTCCAGGTCGGTGCTGCCTACAAGGATGAGAGCGGGGCCGACGTCGATACCATGTTCCAGGTGTTCCAGGTCACCATTCCCGGCCTCGCCGCCAAGTGAGACCGTGAAACAGAGATGGACGCGGCTGCCGCGTCCGTCCGTTCATCCCGCCCGCAGGAAACGGATCGCCTCGTCGCGGCGGAAAAGGTAGAGCAGGGTTCGGATCGCCATGCCGCGCTCGCCGGTCAGTTCAGGATCGCGTTCGATGATGTAGGCGGCATCCTTGCGGGCGATTTCCAGCAGATCGGCATGGGCTTCGAGACTTGCGATGCGGAAGCCCGGTGTGCCGGACTGGCGCGTGCCGAGAAGCTCACCTTCTCCGCGCAGCTTCAAATCCTCTTCAGCGATGCGGAAGCCATCCTCCGTATCGCGCATGATCGACAGCCTGGCATGTCCTGTTTCTCCGAGCGGCCCCTTGTAGAGAAGGATGCAGGTGGAGGCCTCGTCGCCACGTCCGACGCGTCCGCGCAACTGATGAAGCTGTGCCAGGCCGAAGCGTTCGGCATGTTCGATGACCATGATGGTGGCGTCCGGCACATCGACACCCACTTCCACGACGGTCGTTGCCACCAGCAGGCGGATATCACCATTCTTGAAGGCCATCATCACGGCGTCTTTTTCCGGCCCGCTCATCCGGCCGTGTATAAGGCCGATTCCAGGGCCAAGCGCGCTGGTCAAAGTCGCGTGGCGCTCCTCGACGGACATTAAATCGGATTCTTCGGATTCTTCCACAAGTGGGCATATCCAATAGACTTTTTTGCCATCGGACAGCGCGCTTTTGAGCCTTGCAACGATATCACCGGTTCGCTCGTTCGGGATGGTGATCGTCTGGATTGGTTTGCGACCCGCTGGCTTCTCGGTGAGTTTGGAGACATCCATGTCACCGAAAGCCGCCAGCACCAGGGTTCGCGGAATGGGCGTTGCGGTCATGACGAGCATGTGTGGCGAGATGCCCTTCGCGGTCAGACGCAGACGCTGGTGAACGCCGAAGCGGTGCTGCTCGTCGACGACAGCAAGCATGAGGTTGGCATAGGCAACGCTGTCCTGAAACAGGGCGTGCGTGCCGATGACGATCTGTGCTTCGCCGGAGGCAATACGCTCCAGGATCGCATCGCGCTCCCGGCCCTTCGTGCGACCTGTGAGGACTTCGACAGAAAGGTTTGCACTTGCTGCAAATTTTGAGATTGTCGCGTAGTGCTGCCGAGCGAGAATTTCCGTCGGCGCCATCAGCACTGCTTGGCCGCCGCTTTCGATCACGGCTGATATCGCCATCAATGCCACAAGTGTCTTTCCCGCGCCGACATCGCCTTGCAACAAGCGCAGCATGCGCTCCGTGCCGGCCATATCCTTGAGAATGTCGGCAACCGCCTCGCGTTGGCTGTTCGTCATCGAGAAAGGAAGGGATTCCAATATCTTGCTGCTGATTTCTCCAGTGGCATGTACCGGATTTCCCGCCACCTTGCGCAGCCTTTGGCGCACGAGGGAGAGGGACAATTGCCCGGCCAGGAATTCGTCATAGGCAAGCCGGCGGCGTGCCGGCGCCTGCGGATCGATATCGGCAGCGTCCCGCGGCGCGTGCAGCATATGGAAGCTATCGGAGATCGACGGAAACCCTTGCTTCTGCGCCAGGGCGAGATCGTCCCACTCGGGGAGTTCCGGCATGCGCGGCAACGCCGCTTCGATGGTCTTGCGCAGGAATTTCGGTGTCAGGCCCGCAGTCAGAGGATAGACTGGCTCGACCAGCGGCAGGTTTTCCGCCTCGCTTTCGCGCATGATATAATCGGGATGAACCATGGAGGGGCGCCCGTTGAACCAATCGACCTTGCCGCTGACGGTGACGGTCTCGTCGATCGGCAACTGCTTTTCGAGCCACGGTGCCTTGCCGCGAAAGAAGACCAGCGCCAGTTCGCCGGTCTCGTCATGCAGATAGACGCGATAGGGCACGTTGCTGCGCGCATTGGGCGGCGGCTGGTGTCGGTCCACGCGGCCAGTGATGGTGACGATGGCGCCCTGCGGTGCGCGTGCGATGCCTGGCTGTTCGCGCCGGTCGATGATCGAATGCGGCGCGTGAAAAAGCAGGTCGATAACCCGGCAATCGTCGATCGTTTCGCGATCGAGCAGCTTCACCAGCAACTCGGATACCTTCGGCCCGACGCCGGGCAGCGAAGAGATGGAGGCAAACAGCGGATCGAGGATGGCGGGACGCATGGCCGGCAAAATGCGACGGGCGGGGCGGATTTGGCAAGGGGCGACCGGAAAGTCAGGCTCATTGAACCGAACACTCCCCGGAAAAATGCATCGGAGGCGCTTTTTTCTGAAAAACCGGTTCCCACCTTTCCCTGCTGGTTTTATAGAGACGCATCAACATAAAGGTGTTTTTGATGACTGGGCTCACCCTCAGCAGTGCCGATCTCGATCCCCGCCGTCGGCGCATCCTTTTCCGCTGTTGGCATCGCGGCATCCGCGAGATGGATCTGGTCTTCGGTCAATTTGCCGATAACGAGTTGCCGGGATTGGCCGAAGCCGATCTCGATGAGCTCGAGAGTATCATGGCCGAGGAAGACAACGATCTCGTCAAATGGATCCTTGGGACCGAGCCGACGCCGGAGCGTCTGCGGACGCCTTTGTTCGAGCGTATCGGATCCTACAAGCCCGATTTCGAAGAGATCGCCGAAAGGTTTGGATTAACGAAATGATCCCCGGTTTCGACGCGAAGAAGGTGCTCGCCGCAAGCGAGCCGCTGACGGTCGGTCATGTTCCGGCCGGCATGGAGCCGTTCCTGCTCGCGGATATGGCGAGAGCCGGCCAGCCGGTCGCTTATATCATGTCCGATGGACAGCATATGGCCGATGTCGAACAGATGCTCGGCTTCATCGCGCCCGAGATACCCGTCCTGGCCCTACCGGCCTGGGATTGCCTTCCTTACGATCGCGTCTCCCCGAGTTCAGACACGTCGGCCCGCCGTCTGGCGGCGCTCTCCGGGTTGATCGCCTATCACCGCAAACCGCATGCCGCGATCGTGCTGGTGACCGTCAATGCGATGCTGCAGAAGGTGGCCCCTCAAGACGTCATCGAGAGCCTGGCGTTCTCGGCCCGGCCGGGCAATCAGGTACGTATGGACGATATCGCCGGCCGCCTGGAGCGCAACGGCTTCGACCGCGTCGCGACTGTGCGCGAAGTTGGCGAATTTGCCGTGCGCGGCGGGATTCTCGATGTGTTCGTTCCGGGCACGGAAGAGCCGGTGCGCCTCGATTTCTTCGGCGATACGCTGGAAAGCATTCGCAGTTTCGATCCCGCCAGCCAGCGCACGACAGGGCAGGTTCGCTCCCTCGATCTCAATCCGATGAGCGAAGTGACGCTGACGCCGGATACGATCAGCCGCTTCCGCAAGAACTATCTTTCCGCTTTCGGCGCGGCCACGCGCGACGACGCGCTCTACGTCGCCGTTTCCGAAGGCCGCCGCTATGCCGGCATGGAACACTGGCTGCCGCTGTTCTACGAGAAGCTGGAGACGGTGTTTGACTATCTCAAGGGCTTCCGGCTGGTGAGCGACCATACGGTACGCGAGGCCGCCGAGGAGCGCTCCAAGCTCGTTTTTGACTATTACGACGCCCGCCTGAACGCAGGTCAGCAGGGCAAGGGCCAGATGGCGCAGGGTACACCCTATAAGCCAGTGACGCCGGGCCAGCTTTATCTCGATGGCAAGGCCTTCGGGAATGCGCTCGATGCGTTCGGCGCCGTCCGCATATCGCCTTTCAACGAGCACGAAGGCGAGGCGCGCCGCGTTATCAGCCTCGAAGCCCGGCAGGGACCGCGTTGGGCGCGGTCTGCGACCGACAGCGCCGATAGCGAGCGTGTCAACGTCTTCGACGCCGTCGTCAAGCATATCGCCGACAAGCGTGCCACCGGAGTCAAGGTGCTGATCACAGCCTGGACCGAAGGCTCGCTCGACCGTCTGTTGCAGGTGCTGGCCGAACATGGGCTGGCGCGCGTCAAGACGATCGAGGCTTTCAAGGATCTTGCTGGCTTGGCGAAAGGCGAGGCGGCTGCCGCCGTGCTCAGCCTGGAAGCCGGCTTCGAAGCCGGCGATCTCGTCATCATCGGCGAGCAGGATATTCTCGGCGACCGCATGGTGCGCCGCTCCAAGCGTCGCAAGCGGGCCGCCGATTTCATCTCGGAAGTGGCCGGTCTCGACGAAGGCTCGATCGTGGTCCATGCCGAACACGGCATCGGCCGCTTCGTCGGGCTGAGGACCATCGAGGCGGCCGGCGCTCCGCATGCCTGTCTCGAACTGCTCTATGCCGACGACGCCAAACTCTTCCTGCCGGTCGAAAACATCGATCTTCTCTCGCGCTATGGCGGCGAGGGCACCGAGGCCCAGCTCGACAAGCTCGGTGGCGGCGCCTGGCAGATGCGCAAGGCCAAGCTCAAGAAGCGCTTGCTCGATATGGCAGGCGCCCTGATCCGCGTCGCGGCCGAACGCCTGACGCGTCACGCGCCTGTGCTGGCGACGCCTGACGGCCTCTATGACGAGTTTGCCGCACGCTTCCCCTATGACGAGACCGACGATCAGATGAACGCGATCGAAGCGGTGCGCGAGGATCTCGGCGCCGGCCGGCCGATGGACCGGCTCGTCTGCGGCGACGTCGGCTTTGGCAAGACGGAAGTGGCCCTTCGCGCGGCCTTCGTTGCCGCCATGAACGGCGCGCAGGTTGCCGTCGTCGTTCCCACAACCTTGCTCGCTCGCCAACATTTCAAGACCTTCTCCGAGCGCTTCCGCGGCCTGCCGATCCGCATTCAGCAGGCGTCCCGCCTCGTCGGCGCCAAGGATCTGGCGCTTACCAAGAAGGAAGTGGCCGAAGGCAAGACCGATATCGTGGTCGGCACCCATGCGCTGCTGGGCGCTGGCATCCAGTTTGCCAATCTCGGTCTGCTTGTTATCGACGAGGAGCAGCATTTCGGCGTCAAGCACAAGGAGCGCCTGAAGGAGCTGAAGAGCGACGTGCATGTGCTGACGCTCTCGGCGACGCCGATCCCGCGCACATTGCAGCTCGCGATGACGGGCGTGCGCGAGCTGTCGCTCATCACCACGCCACCGGTCGACCGCATGGCGGTGCGCACCTTCATCTCGCCCTTCGATTCGCTTGTGATCCGCGAAACGCTGATGCGCGAGCATTATCGCGGCGGCCAGAGCTTCTATGTCTGTCCGCGCCTTGCCGACCTCGCCGATATCCACGCCTTCCTGCAATCGGATGTGCCGGAGCTGAAGGTGGCGGTCGCCCATGGTCAGATGCCGGCCGGCGAGCTGGAAGACATCATGAACGCCTTCTACGAAGGCCGCTATGACGTGCTGCTCTCGACCACCATCGTCGAATCCGGCCTCGACGTGCCAACGGCCAATACGCTCATCGTCCATCGCGCCGATATGTTCGGCCTTGCGCAGCTCTATCAGCTCCGTGGCCGTGTCGGCCGTTCCAAGGTTCGCGCCTTCGCGCTCTTCACGCTGCCGGTCAACAAGGTGCTGACCACGACGGCGGAGCGCAGGCTCAAGGTGCTGCAATCGTTGGATACGCTCGGCGCCGGCTTCCAGCTCGCCAGCCACGATCTTGATATCCGCGGCGCCGGCAATCTGCTCGGCGAAGAACAGTCCGGTCATATCAAGGAAGTCGGCTTCGAACTTTACCAGCAGATGCTGGAAGAGGCCGTCGCCGAGGTGAAGGGCGTCGACGAAATCCAGGATACTGGCTGGTCGCCGCAGATCTCAGTCGGCACGCCGGTCATGATCCCCGACGCCTATGTGCCGGATTTGCATCTGCGTATGGCGCTCTATCGTCGTCTGGGCGAAATCACCGAGATCAAGGAAATCGACAGTTTCGGTGCCGAAATGATCGATCGCTTCGGGCCGATGCCGATCGAAGTCCAGCATCTGTTGAAGATCGTCTATATCAAGTCGCTCTGCCGCATCGCCAACGTCGAGAAGCTCGATGCCGGCCCGAAGGGCGTCGTCGTACAGTTCCGCAACAAGGAATTCCCGAACCCGGCCAATCTCGTCGGCTATATCGGCAAGCAGGGTACGATGGCGAAGATCCGCCCCGACCACAGCGTATTCCTGACGCGCGACCTGCCGACGCCGGAAAAGCGGCTGCAGGGGGCCGCCGTGGTCATGACGCAACTGGCGGAGTTGGCGAAGTAGGGACACGCTGCTTCGTTCGGTACTTTGTCGGAGATCACTTTCGGCCCCGGCAGCGGTGGTGCTGCGCGGGGCCGAAATTTAGCCTAGCCTTCAAGCCGCTTGTGGTCGGTGGACGTCCCCGGCTTCCGGAATGCGGGCGATGACCTTGATTTCGAAGTCGAAACCCGCCAGCCAGTTGACGCCGAGCGCCGTCCAGTTCGGATAGGGCGCTTCGTTGAAAATGCGGTTCTTCACGGCCATGATTGTGCCGAACTGCTGCTCAGGATCGGTGTGGAATGTGGTCACGTCGACTATATCGTCGAACGTGCAGCCGGCTGCTTTCAAAGTTGCACGCAGATTGTCGAACGCGAGCTGGACTTGGCGTTCAAAATCGGGTTCTGGGCTTCCATCTGCCCGGCTGCCAACCTGGCCGGAGACGAATAGAAGATCGCCGGAACGGATTGCGGCGGAATAGCCATGTTGTTGGTAGAGAGCGTGCCTATCCGCGGGAAAGATCGCATTGCGTTTCGTCATTACTGGCTGCTTTCGCTTGCGTTGATCGGAAGAAATTGAATGGCCGCAATCTCGCGCGGTGTTTCGCAACGCCACTTTATTTGATATACGGACCGTATGTGAAGTAGTGTCGTGTACGTCGCGTGTCAATTCAAATACGAAGCGTATATGAAATTTGAGGATGAAATGGCAAAGCGCCTGGAAACGATGGAAGAGAACCGCAACAAGCTCGTTGCCGCCGCGCGAAAGGCTTTCGCGGACAAGGGATTTGCCGCCGCGTCGATGGATGAGCTGACGGCGGATGTCGGCCTGACGAGAGGCGCGCTCTATCATAATTTTGGCGACAAGAAGGGATTGCTCGCCGCTGTCGTTCATCAGATCGATAGTGAAATGGCGCTGCGCGCCAAGGAGATCGCTGAGCAAGCAGGTGGTGATTGGCAAAGACTGTTGGCGGAAGGCGAAGCCTATATCGAAATGGCTCTCGACCCGGAGGTCCAGCGCATCGTCCTGCTCGACGGCCCGGCAGTGCTGGGTGATCCTTCGAAATGGCCTAGCCAGAATAGCTGTCTCGCCGCCACTCGCCAGACTGTTTCAAGGCTTCTGGAACGCAAAGTCGTCAAACCGCTCGATGAGGAAGCCGCCGCTCGGCTCCTCTCCGGCGCAGCACTCAATGCCGCCCTTTGGGTTGCGGCCAGCGACAATCCCGAGGAAGTGCTTCCCAAGGCGATAGAGGCGTTCCGGGCGATAGCGTCCGGATTGCTCGCTGCGGAATGAGATTGGCGAGCCATTCGCGCCTCAAGCTTCTGAGCGATAAGGATCTATCGACGCGTCTCTCCCTGCGACCGCTTTCTTTAGAGGGTACCGGCGAAAGCAGAGGCTGCCAGCAAAGCGCCCGTCAGGATATTTGCCAGAAACAGCCGATAATTGATTTCGGGGCGGGAAATATCGAGCCGCCATGTCTGCCAGCCAAGGTGTGCAGCAATGACAAGCATTCCGATGCCGTAGGCTGGCGACATGCCAACCATCCACCCGCCAACCGACCATGTCGCCAGCGTAAGAGCGTAGAACAGACCGATATATGTCTTGCCGCGCTCACCGAATAAAATTGCCGTGGACTTCAAGCCCAGACCTGTATCATCTCGAACGTCGACATAGGCATAAACGGTATCGTACCCAATCTGCCAGGTAATCGCGCCGAGCCACATCAGAAGCGCGCCGGTTGGAATCTCTCCGGCAACTTCCGACCAAGCCATCAGCATCCCCCAATTGAACGCCGCACCGAGTACCGCTTGGGGCCAATGCGTGAAGCGCTTGCAGAGCGGATAGAGGAAGACGAGCGGCAGGACGCAGATTGCGACAAGGCGCGTGAAGGGCGTCAGAAAAAGGAGAAGCGACGCGGCAAGGACGAGTTCCGCTACCAGAAACGCTATGGCCTGCGGCAAGCCGATCTGGCCGCTCGCCAGCGGCCGTAAGCGGGTGCGCTCGACGTGACCGTCGAACTTCCGATCGGCGATATCGTTGACGGTCGAACCTGCGCTTCTCATCAGCAAGGCGCCGAGAGAGAAGATCAATAGATGCCGGAAGTCTGGAAAAGCATGCGACGCCTGGATAAGCGCTGCCCAGCAGGGAAAAAGCGTGAGCCATGTGCCAACGGGCCGATCGAGACGGGCGAGCCGAGCATAGGGTCGCCATCCCGACGGCAAATGACGGTCCACCCAATCTCCGAGTTTTATGTCGCTTAGGTCCGGACGGCTGGAAGTATGCATCGTCGATATCCCGTGGCTCAGTCGATGATGCAAAATAGAGGTTTCTATCTATGCCGCAACGACCGCCAACGGCATCGCATTATTTATGCTGGCGGTGTCGCCGATCTAGATATGCGATCAGGCGGCTACCAAGCGTTGCTCAGTTCATCCCGGCGCGCGCCTCGGCCTTCATCTTGGCGATATCACGCAAGGCCTCAGCCAGTACATCCGGCGTCTGCGCGCCGCTGACGGCATATTGCTGGTCGAAGATGAAGAAGGGGACGCCGGTCACGCCGATTTTCTGGGCAGCTTCGATCTCGCCGACGATGAGGTCGCGGTCCGCATCGGAGGCGAGCAGTGTCGCAATGACCGAGCGGTCGAGGCCGGCTTTTTCGGCGATATCGAGCAGAACCGCGTGATCGCCCACGTTACGGCCTTCTTCGAAATTGGCCTTGAACAGCGCGTTGACGACCTTGTCCTGCTTCTCGCGGCTTTCGGTGACGGCCCAATGGATGAGACGGTGTGCGTCGAGCGTGTTGGGGCCGATCTTGATGGCGTCGAAATCGAACTTGATTCCCACCTCGCGGCCGAGATCCGTCAGCATCTTGTGGCCCTGCGCGACACGTTCTGCGCCGCCAAGCTTCTGCTCAAGCGCCTTCTTCTGGTCGACGCCCTCGGGCGGATAGTCCGGGTTCAGGCGATAGGGACGCCAGTTGAGGTCGACGCCGACAGTATCCTGCACCTCGGCAATCGCCAGTTCGAGGCGGGCCTTGCCGACATAGCACCATGGGCAGACGACGTCCGAGACGATGTCGATCGTGATGCGTTCCATGGCTTTTTCCTTTCGGTTTTCGGTTTGTCTCCACCATCTAGGCTTTTGCGCCGATGGCTTCAACCGGTTACCGAAAGGGAACCGACGTGGACGCGGCGCCTATTTTTGCGCGGACGCGTCCCACCAGGTTGGCAGGTAGTAGCCATTGAGCGGCAATGTATCGGGATGGTCGATGCGGTTTCGACGCGCCACCCATTGCTGCGCAATATGGTAGAGCGGCACGATGTAGTAGCCGGAGATCAGAAATCGGTCGAAGGATCGCACGCCGTCGCGGAAATCTTCGGATGAGTGCGCGGTGAGGAAGTGATTGATCAACGTATCGACGTCCGGATCGGCGACGCCAGCGAAGTTGTTGCTGCCCGGCGTCTTCGCCGCGATCGAACCCCAGCGCCCGACCTGCTCGATCCCTGGCGATAGCGACGAAGGGTAGGATTTGATCACCATGTCGTAGTCGTAGTTGATCGTCCTCAGCTGATATTGCGAATCATCGACCGTGCGAACGGTGACCGCAATGCCGAGCAGCGCCAGGGATCGGCGATAGGGGATCGCCAAGCGCTCCTGTTCGGCATTCTGTGTCAATATTTCGAAGCTGAGCTGCCGGCCGTTCTTATCGACCATCTTTTCTCCCTGGATCGTGTAGCCGCCTTCCCTCAGCAGCTTCACTGTCTTGCGCAGGATGGAGCGGTCGCGGCCGGAACCGTTGCTGACGGGCAGCTTGTAGCTGCCATCAAGCACGTCCGGGTCGATGCGACCCTTGATCGGACCGAGCAGGGCGAGTTCGCGCGCATCGGCAGGAACGCCGAAAGATGACAGATCGGAATTCTGCCAATAGCTTTGCGTACGCGTATAGGCGCTGGAGAACAGGCTGCGATTGAGCCATTCGAAGTCGAAAGCGAGCGTTAGCCCCTCTCGAACCTTCTTGTCCGCGAACATCGGACGGCGCGTGTTGAAGACGAAACCGAGCATGCCGCTTGGCGTTTTCGGCGTGAACGTCTCCTTTACGATCGCTCCCGAATCAACTGCCGGGAAATTGTAGGCCTGTCGCCAGTGGCCAGGACTGCCGTCCGGATAAATATCGATATCGCCCTTCTTGAAGGATTCGAACAGCGCAGTGTCCTGGAGGAAATAATTGACTGCGATCTCGTCGTAATTGTCGATCCCGATCTTCGAAGGCAGCTGCCTTCCCCAATAATTGGGGTCGCGCTCGAAGACGATGCGCAGGCCGGGATCGATGCTCTTTACCCGATAAGGGCCGGAGCCGATCGGGATGCTGAGTGTGGTCCGGTCGAAATTGTCCGGATCGATTGCATGCTTCGGCAAGATGGGCAGCGACGACGCGATGATCAGCGGTGTTTCGCGATTGGCTCTCTCGTTGAAGCGGATCAGAACGCCATGCTCGCCGACTTTCTCCATACTGGCGATTGTTTCCAGCCAGGAAGAAAAGGGGATGCGGCCCTTCTCGCGCAGCAGCTGGAAGGTGAAGATCACGTCGTCCGGTGTTACCGGCTGTCCATCCGACCATTTGGCGTCGGGATTGAGGTTGAACTGGATATAGCTCCGGCTCTCGTCCCATTCGACCGTCTGCGCCAGCAGGCCGTAGAGCGTGAACGGCTCGTCGCGGGAGCGCACCATGAGCGACTCGTAGGAGAGGTTGCCGTATTCCGGATCCCACATGCCGCGCGCCGTCGTGCGCATGCTCTTCAATATAAAGGGATTGAGATTGTCGAACGTGCCGACGACGCCGTAATTGATGCGGCCGCCCTTTTTGACATTCGGATTGACGTAGGGAAAATGCTTGAAGTCTGCCGGCAGCGCCGGATCTCCGTGCATGGCGATGCCATAGAGCGGTTGCGCCGCGACGGCGTTGCACAATGTTGCGAAGAACAGGAAAACAGCGATCCGGAGCGCTTGCATGGCATCCTTTCCGGTAAGGGGTACGATTCGCCCGAACCTTATCATGAGCGTGCCGAATTCAACACGCGACTGCGGAATTCTTGAGACTCAACAGAAAAGGCCAAAGAAATGCTGGATATCCGCGCCGGTGCGATGTAACAGGGGGGCCGGGTTTCTCGGGTCATGTATTTGCCTTATTCATTCGACAGGTGGACGACGGTTTGACCCGAATTGCATGGGACGGCGCGCTGTCGTCCCGCGGCGGATTTCAGGAGGCGGTTTCGCTATGATGTTCAAGACTGACAACAAAATGCGGGCAGGTCTCTCTGCTCTGGCTCTCATGATCGGCGCGGCCATGCCGGCAGCTGCCTTTGCTCAGGATGCGTCCAACGCAGCGCCTGCCGATGGCGGTGGTGATCCCAACCAGCCGCGTCTCGGCTGGTACAAGACCTGCGCCAAGCAGGACGATGCCGATATCTGCATCGTTCAGAACCTGATCATGGCCAACAATGGCCAGCTGGTAACGGCGGTCGGCCTTATTTCCGTCGATGGCAAGGTCAACCGCAAGATCCTGCAGATTTCCGTTCCGACGGCTCGCCTGATCCCGCCCGGCATCACCATGCAGGTCGATGGTGGCAAGGGCCAGAAGCTCGATTACGCCGTCTGCCTTCCGGACAAGTGCACCGCCGAAATCCCCGTAACGGATGCGATGGTCGCTTCGCTGAAGAAGGGCACCGACGTCACCTTCACCTCGATCAACTTCCGTCGTGCGCCAAACCCGATCAAGATTTCGCTGACCGGCTTTGCCGCAGCCTTTGACGGCCCCGCAATTTCCGACTCAAAGCTCGCTGAAAGCCAGAAGAGCCTGCAGGACAGCATGCAGAAGAAGGCTGAGGAAGCTCGCAAGAAGCTCGAAGACGCTCAGAAGGCTGCCAAGCAGCAGTAAGCCACTCAGGCTCATTTATCGAATAAAAAGCCCGGAGCGATCCGGGCTTTTTCTTTTTGGCCGTTTCGTGAGGAGCTCAAATGAAAAGGGAAGGCGTTGAGAGCCTTCCCTTCGAAACAGCTTTAATCGTCTGCGCTTAGTGGGCGAGGCTCATCTTGGGTTTGAGCTGGCCGGTCGGCGCCTGGTCGAAAATCTGGGCGATCTGCGGATTGCGAAGCGGAACGCCGCTCTCATCGCTGACCAGGTTCTGTTCCGATACGTAGGCGACATACTCCGTCTCGTCATTTTCGGCGAGAAGGTGATAGAAGGGCTGGTCCTTGCTGGGCCGCACCTCCGCCGGAATGGAATTCCACCATTCCTCGGTGTTTGCGAATTCCGGATCGACATCGAAGATGACTCCGCGGAAGGGGAAACTCCGGTGCCGAACCACGTCGCCAATATTGAATTTTGCGTCTCTTTGTTTCATGGCACGACTTCCTTTCGGGTAATCATGTGGTGACTTTCACCACTGATATCAAGGATTTTGCCCCCGTTCCTTCATTCAACTGTCATATTCACGATTTGGTTCCATCTGGAGTGTCAGACGGGCGCAGATCGCGAAAATTCCATGCGAAGGGAGGCCTGCCACCTGCTTCCCATTATGGAGAAAGCCCCGGCGAGCCGGGGCTTTCGTATCGTGTATCAGACCGAATAGTACATGTCGTATTCGACCGGATGCGGGGTCATTTCATAACGCATGACTTCCTGCATCTTCAGTTCGATGAAGGAATCGATCTGGTCGTCGTCGAAAACGCCGCCGGCGGTGAGGAACTTGCGGTCCTTGTCGAGGCTCTCTAGTGCTTCGCGCAGCGAGCCGCAAACGGTCGGGATCTTCTTCAGCTCCTTCGGCGGCAGGTCGTAGAGATCCTTGTCCATGGCCTTGCCGGGATGGATCTTGTTCTTGATGCCGTCGAGGCCGGCCATCAGCATGGCGGCGAAGCCGAGATAGGGGTTGGCGGTCGGGTCGGGGAAGCGAACCTCGACGCGCTTGGCCTTCGGGTTCGAGCCGAACGGGATGCGGCAGGAAGCGGAACGGTTGCGAGCCGAATAGGCGAGCAGAACCGGAGCTTCGTAACCTGGGACGAGACGCTTGTAGGAGTTCGTCGACGGGTTGGTGAAGGCGTTGATTGCCTTGGCATGCTTGATGATGCCGCCGATGTAGTAGAGGCAGCTTTCGGAAAGGCCTGCATATTCGTCGCCGGCGAACGTGGGCTTGCCGGCCTTCCAGATCGACTGGTGAACGTGCATGCCAGAGCCGTTGTCGCCGAAGATCGGCTTCGGCATGAAGGTTGCCGTCTTGCCGTAGGCATTAGCGACCTGATGAACGACATACTTGTAGATCTGCATTCCGTCTGCGCTGCGGACCAGCGTGTCGAACTTGATGCCGAGCTCGTGCTGGGCGGCAGCGACTTCGTGGTGATGCTTTTCGACGGTAACGCCCATTTCGGTCAGAACCGTCAGCATCTCAGAGCGCATGTCCTGGCAGCTGTCGATCGGCGGAACCGGGAAGTAGCCGCCCTTGACGCGCGGACGGTGGCCGAGGTTGCCGGTCTCGTAATCGGTGTCGTCGTTGGACGGCAGTTCGCTGGAATCGAGCTTGAAACCGGTGTTGTACGGATCGGCCTTGTACTTGACGTCGTCGAAGACGAAGAATTCGGCTTCCGGGCCGAAGAAGGCGGTGTCGCCGATACCGGAGGCCTTCAGATAGGCTTCGGCCTTCTTGGCGGTGCCGCGCGGATCGCGGTTATAGGCTTCGCCGGAGACCGGATCGAGAATGTCGCAGAGGATGACCATCGTGGACTGCGCGAAGAACGGATCCATATGAACCGTGTCCGGATCGGGCATCAGCACCATGTCGGATTCGTTGATGGCCTTCCAGCCGCCGATCGAGGAGCCGTCGAACATGACGCCGTCTGCGAACATGTCTTCATCGACGCAGATCACGTCCATGGTGAGGTGCTGCAGCTTGCCCTTGGGGTCGGTGAAACGCAAGTCAACGAACTTCACGTCGTTGTCCTTGATTTGTTTCAGAATATCACTTGCGGTCGTCATTAAACTGCTTCCCTTGACTTGGATGACGATTACGAGCCTCGGCCGCTTGGGCCGGGCGGGTTAGATGGCGTCGATGCCTGTTTCACCGGTGCGGATTCGGATGACTTCCTCCACATTGGAGACGAAAATCTTTCCGTCGCCGATACGGCCGGTCTGGGCGGCCTTGCGAATGGCGTCGATCACCGCCTCCGCGTTTTCGTCTGCCAGCACGACTTCGACCTTCACCTTCGGCAGGAAGTCGACGACATATTCGGCGCCACGGTAAAGCTCCGTGTGACCCTTTTGACGACCGAAGCCCTTTGCTTCCGTGACGGTGATACCCTGCAGGCCGACTTCCTGAAGGGCTTCCTTCACTTCGTCGAGCTTGAAGGGCTTTATGATCGCTTCGATCTTTTTCATGAGAAAATGTCTCTCCGCTTCTCCTGTTACAGCAGGACTACTCCCCGCTCGACCAACGCATGCACGTATCGTGCCAATTGGGGAACGACCTCCGTAAGAAATCCCGGCAAATTTGCACCGAGACGATGAATTGATGAGGATTTTTCGGAAAAATGGAAGCGATTTCGCATCGAAATGGGTTGGATAAGCAAAATTTCGCAAAAAAGTGCAATCTGCGTCATATTCGTGCTCGTACAAGGCTTTGGGTGGCTTTGTTCAATCAGTGTGCAAATGCATATTTATTGGTCAAATGCACCGCCGGAATGGCGGTTGTTTTTCAGGCAGATTTCGCATCTATAATGTTCCCATGATGGTACCGCTCGCCGATCTACTTCTTTCTCCCGACGATATGACTGCTGTCGATCGGGAAGCCGCTGCTTCCTCCATTGATTCCTACGGACTTATGGAAAAGGCCGGGCAAGCCGTCGCCGCAAGCGCGCTTCGGCATTTCCCTGAAGCACTGCGGTTTGTCGCTCTTTGCGGACCGGGCAACAACGGCGGCGACGGCTATGTCGCGGCCCGCGCCTTGAAGCGGGCTGGTGCCGCGGTGCTGCTTTTTCATGCGGGTGAACCGGAGCGGTTGAAGGGCGATGCGGCGCGCGCCTTTGCCGATTGCCCCGTCGAGGGAGCGGGCATCGAGAATTATGTACCGCGCCCTGGCGATGTTGTGATCGACGCCATCTTTGGTGCCGGCCTGTCCCGTTCGGTTCCGAGTGAGGTCGGCGCTGTCATTGCGCAGGTCGGCGAGGCGGGTATTCCTGTCATCGCCGTTGATTTGCCTTCCGGCCTCGATGGGGCGAGCGGCCAGATCCTGGGAGCCGCCTTTCGTGCAAAACGCACCGTGACCTTCATGACGCGCAAGCCGGGCCATCTCCTTTTGCCGGGCCGCGAGTGTTGTGGCGAGCTGGAAGTCTTCGATATCGGCATTCCCGCCCGTATCGTCCTCGCCCATGCCGATGGCCTGATCGCTGAAAACACGCCGGCGCAGTGGCAGACAGAGATACCGTCGGCCTCAGCCGAGACCCATAAATACAAGCGCGGCCATCTGGTGGTTTTTTCCAGCGGGCCGAACGCGACGGGTGCAGCGCGTATGTCTGCCATGGCTGGGTTGAGGGCTGGGGCCGGCCTTGTCACCATCGCTTCCCCCGCGGACGCAATGGGCGTCAATGCGGGTTTGCTCACGGCAATCATGCTCCATGCCGTCGAGGACGAAGCATCATTGCGAACGTGGCTTGCCGATCAACGCCTTTCGACCTTCATTCTGGGGCCTGGGTTTGGTGCCGGCGAGAAGGCTCGCCAATTCTGCCTCGCACTCGCCGACCGCCATCTGGTGCTGGATGCGGATGGCATCACGTCGTTTCGCGACAATCCGCAACAGCTGTTCGATGCTTTCGCCGAGGGGCCGACGCGATTGGTTCTGACGCCGCATGAGGGCGAGTTCGGGAGACTTTTTCCGGATATCTCCGCCGATGCCAGCTTGAGCAAAGTCGAGAAGGCGAGGGCGGCTGCGGCACGCGCCCATGCAGCCATCATCTATAAGGGCGCCGATAGCGTCATTGCCGCGCCGGACGGACGCGCGCTGATCAATGCCAATGCACCACCGTGGCTTGCCACAGCAGGCTCCGGCGATGTCCTCGCCGGCATCGTTGGCGGGCTTATGGCGCAAGGGGCGCCGGCATTTGAAGCCGCCGCCGCTGGCGTTTGGCTGCACGGGCTGGCTGGCCAGCATGCCGGCAAAGGGCTGACGGCCGAAGACCTTGTCGCCAGCGTCAGGCCGCTTTAGAGCATTTCCAGGAAAAGTGCGCAGCGGTTTTCCGTTCGGAATGCGTAAAAAACAAAGAGATAGAGCGTTTTCGTGATTCAAAGAAAAACGCAAACGCTCTAGTTGTTATTTCGCGACCTCTTGCTGCAGGGCAATCGCGCCCGGAGGTGCGTTTACCTTGCCTTCGTGGATCATGAAGGCGAAGACATCGCGAGGCTCATCCTTGACCTTGCGGCCTGCATCGATCAACGGCAGATCGTCCGGCACCTTGCCGCCGGCCCATGTTTTCAGGCGATCGGCCCAGGCCTTCAGATCTTTCTCCGGATAGCAGGTTTTGATGTCGTCCGAGCCCTTCTGAAGTCGGGCATAAACGAAATTGGCGGTGACATCCGCGATCATCGGATACTCGAAATGCTCGGCGCAGACCGGTGCGATATTGTATTTCTCAAGCAGTGCGATGAACTCCGGCACCTTGAAGGAATCGTGCCGAACCTCAACGACGTGCCTCAGCGCGAGGCCATCCTGTTTGGTCGGCAGCAATTTGAGGAATGCCTCGAAATCGTCCGGATCGAATTTCTTCGTCGGCGCGAACTGCCAGAGCAACGGGCCAAGATGGTCGCCAAGCTCGCTGATACCGGACTCCAGAAACTTCTGCATCGATTCACCGGCTTCGGACAGAACCCGGCGATTGGTGACGAAGCGTGTCGCCTTTAGCGAGAAGATAAACCCGTCAGGAACGTCGGCAGCCCATCTTGCGAAGACTTCCGGTTTCTGCGTGCTGTAATAGGTGCCATTGACCTCGATTACCTTCAGCTGACGGCTGGCGTAATTAAGCTCGTCCTTCTGTTTCAGCGTATCGGGATAGAAGGTCCCGCGCCAAGGCTCAAAAGTCCAGCCGCCGATGCCTGTGCGGATTTCGCCCGCTTTGGTCATTCTCTCCTCCATGGACGTTTATCGGGTGAAACTCACTCCGCCGCAGCAACCTTCTTCATCGGCCGGCGCTCCAGCAGCTCCTTCAGGAATTGCCCCGTGTAGGAGCGCTTCTCCTTGACGATGGTCTCTGGCGTTCCGACAGCAACGATCTCGCCGCCGCCGTCACCACCTTCCGGACCGAAATCGAGGATCCAGTCGGCCGTCTTGATGACTTCGAGATTGTGCTCGATGACGACAACCGAATTGCCCTGATTGACCAGCTCGTGGAGCATTTCCAGAAGCTTGGCGACGTCGTGAAAATGTAGTCCGGTCGTTGGTTCGTCGAGAATGTAGAGCGTGCGGCCTGTCGATCGCTTCGACAGTTCCTTGGCTAGCTTGACGCGCTGCGCCTCGCCACCCGAAAGCGTATTGGCCTGCTGTCCCACTTTGATATAGCCAAGACCGACATCCTTCAGGCTCTGCAGCTTGTCGCGCACGGCGGGAACGGCTGCAAAGAAATCGACGCCTTCCTCGACCGTCATGTCGAGCACGTCGGCGATCGACTTGGTCTTGAAGGTAACGTCGAGCGTTTCGCGATTGTAGCGCTTGCCGTGGCAGACGTCGCAGGTGACATAGACGTCGGGCAGGAAGTGCATCTCGATCTTGATGACGCCATCGCCCTGACACGCCTCGCAGCGGCCGCCCTTGACGTTGAAGGAGAAGCGGCCGGGCTGATAGCCGCGCGCCTTGGCTTCGGGTAATCCTGCAAACCAGTCGCGGATCGGGGTGAAGGCGCCCGTATAGGTCGCTGGGTTCGAGCGCGGCGTGCGACCGATCGGCGACTGGTCGATATCGATCACCTTGTCGATATGCTCAAAACCGTCGATGCGGTCGTGATCGGCAGGAATTTCGCGCGCGCCCATGACGCGGCGTGCAGCCGATTTATAGAGTGTCTCGATCAGGAACGTGGACTTGCCACCACCGGATACGCCGGTCACTGCCGTGAAGACGCCGAGCGGAATGGAGGCCGTGACATTCTTGAGGTTGTTGCCTCTTGCGCCGACGACCTTGATTTCTTTGCCCTTCTTCGGCTTGCGCCGCTCTTCGGGAACGGGCACGCCAAGCTCGCCGGAGAGATATTTACCGGTCAGTGACTTCGGGTTCGCCATGATGTCATTCGGCGTGCCATGCGCCACCACCTGGCCGCCGTGCACGCCGGCCGCCGGACCGATATCGACGACGTCGTCGGCCGTCAGGATCGCATCCTCGTCATGCTCGACGACGATCACGGTGTTGCCGATGTCTCGCAGATGCTTCAGCGTCTCCAGAAGGCGGGCATTGTCGCGCTGATGCAGGCCGATCGAGGGCTCGTCGAGAACGTAGAGAACCCCCGTCAGGCCCGAACCGATCTGCGATGCCAGCCGGATGCGCTGGCTCTCGCCGCCCGAAAGCGTACCGGAATTGCGTGACAGGCTCAGATATTCGAGGCCGACGTCATTCAGGAAGCGCAGGCGATCGCGGATCTCCTTGAGAATGCGGACCGCGATTTCGTTCTGCTTGTCGGTGAAGGTGCCCGGTAGCGCCTCGAACCAGTCTCGAGCGATGCGGATGGACATCTCCGCCACCTGGCTGATGTGCAGCTTGTCGATCTTAACAGCCAAGGCTTCCGGCTTGAGGCGATAGCCGTTGCAGGCGGGGCAGGGCGCGGCTGACATGAAGCGCTCGATTTCTTCGCGCGCCCAGGCGGAATCCGTCTCCTTCCAGCGGCGTTCGAGGTTCGGCACGATGCCTTCGAAATTCTTGTGCGTCGTATAGGAGCGCGCACCGTCGGCATAGTGAAATTCGATCTTGTCTTCCGTGCCGTTCAGGATGACGTCCTGGGCTTTTTCAGACAACTCGTTCCAGCGACTACCGAGCTTGAAACCATAATGCTTGCCGAGCGCTTCGAGCGTCTGGTTGTAATAGGGAGAGCTGGATTTAGCCCAGGGAGCAATTGCGCCGTCACGCAGCGTGCGCTCCGGTTCCGGCACGATCAAATCCCGATCGATCTTCTGTTGCGAGCCCAGGCCGTCGCAGGAAGGGCAGGCACCGAAGGGATTGTTGAACGAGAACAGGCGCGGTTCGATTTCTGGAATGGTGAAGCCGGAAACCGGGCAGGCGAACTTCTCCGAGAACAAGACGCGCTCGTGCGTCTCGTTCAGCGATTTGTTGGCCGAGCCGCCGGCGGCGGTTTCCTCGGGCGGCAAAGGCCTGTCGGCGAATTCCGCGACGGCAAGGCCATCCGCGAGCCGCAGCGACGTTTCGAAGCTGTCCGCCAGGCGCGCCGCCATGTCGGGCCGCACGACGATACGATCGACCACGACGTCGATGTCGTGCTTGTACTTTTTGTCGAGCGCCGGCACGTCGGCGATCTCGTAGAACTGCCCGTCGACCTTGACGCGCTGGAAGCCCTTTTTCACGAGCTCGGCCAGTTCCTTCTTGTATTCGCCCTTACGCCCGCGCACGAGCGGCGCAAGAATATAAAGGCGAGTGCCTTCCTCATAGGCGAGAACGCGGTCGACCATCTGGCTGACCGTCTGGCTCTCAATCGGCAGGCCGGTAACCGGCGAATAGGGTACACCGACGCGCGCGAATAGCAGGCGCATATAGTCGTAGATTTCGGTAACCGTGCCGACCGTCGAGCGCGGATTGCGCGATGTCGTCTTCTGCTCGATCGAAATCGCCGGCGACAGACCATCGATCTGGTCGACATCCGGCTTCTGCATCATCTCGAGGAACTGGCGCGCATAGGCCGAAAGGCTCTCGACATAACGCCGCTGCCCCTCGGCATAGATCGTGTCGAAGGCAAGCGACGACTTGCCGGAGCCCGAAAGCCCGGTCATGACGATCAGCTTGTTGCGCGGCAGGTCGAGATCGATGCCCTTGAGATTATGCTCGCGCGCACCACGTATGGAAATAGTCTTCAGTTCGCTCATCGTCGTATGCAGGTCCCTTGGAGTCTGCCTTTATTTAGTGATGTCAGCCTGCAAGTCGAGGCTGAAATGAAAGGTTGGAGCCGGGTTTTCGATTCCGTTGACACGATCATAAAGACAAATTAGAACAAAGAAAGAACAAAATTGCCTTTGGACATTTCTTTGTGGATGAAGATGTCTCTGGCAGTGCTGGAACAACACCTGATGACGGCAATGGTCTAAGGTGTGCCGATAAAATTTAGCAGCCGTCGATGGGCGGCAAATAGGGTGATGTCATGGCCGGTAGTGTGAACAAGGTAATTCTGATTGGAAATCTCGGTGCGGACCCTGAAATCCGCCGCACGCAGGACGGTCGCCCGATTGCCAACCTGAACATCGCAACCTCCGAAACCTGGCGCGACCGCAATTCCGGAGAGCGCAAGGAAAAGACGGAATGGCACCGCGTGGTCATCTTCAATGAAGGCCTCTGCAAGGTCGCAGAGCAATATTTGAAGAAGGGCGCCAAGGTTTATATCGAAGGCGCGCTCCAGACCCGCAAATGGCAGGATCAGAACGGCCAGGACAAGTATTCGACCGAAATCGTGCTGCAGGGCTTCAATTCGACCCTCACCATGCTGGATGGACGTGGAGAAGGCGGCGGCTCGGAAGGCGGCAGCCGTGGTGGTCGCGGCGGCGGTGACTTCGGTGGCGGCTACGGCGGCGATTATGGTGGCGACGACTACGGCCAGTCGTCCTCGCAAGGCGCTTCGCGTAGCGGCGGCGGCAACCGCGGCGGTGGCAGCCCGGCCGCCGGCGGCGGTAATTTCTCGCGCGATCTGGACGACGACATTCCGTTCTGAGATTTCACCGCAAGCAGTTGGTTTTTTGAAAGCCTGCCTTCAACGGCAGGCTTTTTTCATGAAAGGGCCAGCGCGGCCTTTGCGCCGTCGACGACGAATTGTGCGGCGAGCGCGGCGAGGATGACGCCGAGCAGGCGGGTCAGGATGGCGCGGCCGGTGGCACCGAGCATGCGGTCGAGCCTGTCGGAGATGGCAAGCGCAGCGAAGACGAGGGCCAGATTGACGGCGATGACGCCGATCAGCTGGGCACGATCGAGTGTCGTCTGCAGCGAACCCGCCAGCAGGATTGTTGCCGAGATCGCGCCCGGACCTGCGATCAGGGGCAGGGCAAGCGGAAAGACTGCGATGTTGCGGATGTGATCCTTTGTGATCGCGACTTCCGTCGTCTTTTCCTTCCGGTCCTGCCGCCGCTCGAACACCATCTCGAAGGCGATCCAGAACAGCAGCAGACCGCCGGCGATGCGAAAGGCTCCGATGGAGATGCCGAGGACGCCGAGGACGCTTGCGCCGAAGAGAGCAAAGGCCGCCAGAATGAAGAAGGCGATCAGCGAGCCGCGCAGGGCGACCTGCTTGCGCTCGGAGCGGTTCATGCCCGCCGTCAGGCCGATGAAGAGCGGCGCTAGCCCCGGCGGATCGACAGTTACGAGCAGAGTCGTGAAGGCATTGATCAGCGTATCCGCACTTGCCATATGTTCCCCGGGGACTGTTCTTTGGTTGTTATCCGTCATTGTTATGCGAGGAATGTGCTTTCGCAAAGCGCAATGCACGGCTATAGGCAGCTTGCGCCACGGAAATGTTCGATTTCATGGCTTAAAGAGGCAAAACCCTGTTCAAAACCTCGGCCCAAATTGGCGCTTGCCGGGCCTTTCGGCTATAAATTTCGCAGTGATTCTAAAAGAGATCGTGATCTGTTTTGACTGAGCAAACACCACCCGGCGGCGGGAAGCTCCCGCCAGGCATCGAGCCGATTTCCATCATGGAGGAAATGCAGCGGTCGTATCTCGATTACGCCATGAGCGTGATCGTCAGCCGCGCACTTCCCGATGTTCGCGATGGTCTCAAGCCTGTTCATCGACGCATCCTCTACGCCTCGCATGAGAGCGGCTATCACTGGAACCGCAAATATGTGAAGTCGGCCCGTCCGGTCGCCGACGTCATGGGTAAATACCATCCCCACGGCGACGCCTCGATCTATGACGCCTTGGTCCGCATGGCGCAGAACTGGTCCATGCGCGTGCCGCTCATCGACGGGCAGGGCAATTTCGGCTCGATCGACGGCGATCCGCCGGCAGCGATGCGTTACACGGAATCGCGCCTGACGAAGGTAGCCCACGAGCTTATCGAGGATATCGACAAGGAAACCGTCGATTTCCAGGAAAACTACGATGCCACTTCGGAAGAACCCAAGGTTCTGCCGGCTCGCTTCCCCAATCTGCTCGTCAACGGCTCGGGCGGCATCGCCGTCGGCATGGCGACGAATATTCCGCCGCACAACCTGACGGAAGTGGTCGACGGCTGTATCGCATTGATCGACAATCCGGCAATCGATTTGCCCGAGATGATGCAGATCATCCCTGGCCCGGATTTTCCGACCGGCGCCAAGATCCTCGGCCGTGCCGGCATCCGTTCTGCCTATGAGACAGGGCGCGGTTCCGTCGTCATGCGCGGTGTCGCCACGATCGAGCCGATGCGCGGCGATCGCGAGCAGATCATCATCACCGAAGTCCCCTATCAGGTGAACAAGGCGTCGATGATCGAGAAGATGGCCGAGCTCGTGCGCGAGAAGCGTATCGAGGGCATTTCGGACCTTCGCGACGAGTCGGATCGTCAGGGTTATCGCGTCGTCGTCGAGCTGAAGCGCGATGCCAATGCCGACGTCATCCTGAACCAGCTCTATCGCTATACGCCGCTGCAGACCTCGTTCGGCTGCAACATGGTGGCGTTGAACGGCGGCAAGCCCGAGCTGATGAACCTGATGGACATGCTGCGCGCGTTCGTGGCGTTCCGTGAGGAAGTCATCAGCCGCCGCACCAAATACCTTCTGCGCAAGGCGCGCGATCGCGCTCACGTCTTGGTTGGCTTGGCGATCGCTGTCGCCAATATCGACGAAGTCATCCGCGTCATTCGCCAGGCGCCGGATCCGCAATCGGCCCGCGAAGAGTTGATGACGCGCCGCTGGAACGCGGCGGACGTCGAATCTCTTATCCGGCTAATCGACGATCCGCGCCACCGCATCAACGAAGATGGCACCTATAACCTCTCGGAAGAGCAGGCCCGCGCCATCCTCGAATTGCGACTGGCTCGCCTGACCGCCCTCGGCCGCGACGAAATCGACGAGGAACTCAATCAGATCGGCGCCGAGATCAAGGATTACCTTGATATTCTGTCGTCGCGTCTGCGCATCCAAGCCATTGTAAAAGAAGAGCTTACAGCTGTTCGCGACGAGTTTGGCACGCCGCGTCGTACCGAAATCGTCGACGGCGGCCTCGAGATGGACGACGAGGACCTGATCGCTCGCGAGGACATGGTCGTCACCGTTTCGCACCTTGGCTACATCAAGCGCGTGCCGCTGACGACCTATCGCGCGCAGCGCCGCGGCGGCAAGGGTCGCTCGGGCATGACGACGCGCGATGAAGATTTCGTTACCCGGCTATTTGTTCTCAATACACATACGCCGGTTCTGTTCTTCTCGTCGCGCGGTATCGTCTACAAGGAGAAGGTCTGGCGTCTGCCAATCGGCACACCGACCTCGCGCGGCAAAGCACTGATCAATATGCTGCCGCTGGAACCCGGCGAACGCATCACCACGATCATGCCGCTGCCCGAGGATGAGGACAGCTGGGATAATCTCGACGTGATGTTCACGACGACGCGCGGGACCGTGCGCCGCAACAAACTGTCGGACTTCGTGCAGGTGAACCGCAACGGCAAGATCGCCATGAAGCTCGAGGAGGAGGGCGACGAAATCCTCTCCGTCGAGACCTGCACCGAGCATGACGACGTGCTGATGACGACGGCGCTTGGCCAGTGCATCCGCTTCTCGGTTTCGGACGTGCGCGTCTTTGCCGGCCGCAACTCCATCGGTGTCCGCGGCATCAGCCTGGCCTCCGGCGACCGCATCATTTCCATGACGATCGTTCGCCATGTGGATGCCGAGCCTTGGGAGCGCGCCGCCTACCTCAAGCGTTCCGTTACGGAGCGCCGCACTGCGACCGGCGAAGATGAGGAAATCGCGCTGGTCGGCGAGGAAGTCACCGAAGAGGGACAGTTGAACGACGAGCGTTATGAAGAGTTGAAGGCACTGGAGCAGTTCATTCTGACTGTGTCGGAAAAGGGCTTCGGCAAACGCTCCTCGTCCTACGACTTCCGCATCTCCGGCCGTGGCGGCAAGGGTATTCGCGCCACCGATACGTCGAAGACCGGCGAGATCGGCGAACTCGTTGCCGCCTTCCCGGTCGAGGACGCCGATCAGATCATGCTCGTCTCCGATGGCGGCCAGTTGATCCGCGTTCCCGTAGGCGATATTCGCATCGCCAGCCGCGCCACCAAGGGCGTTACCATCTTCTCGACTGCCAAGGACGAGAAGGTCGTATCCGTCGAGCGCATCAGCGAGCCGGAAAGCGATGACGATACCGGCGGCGAAGATGAGGCTATCAACGGCGAAGCCGGTGAAGCTGAGGGCGCTGGCGAGGAATAGGATCGCGGCATCGAATGACGGCGGACAAAAAGTCCGCCGTTTGCCTAGAATGAAGCTGTTGCAATCGCAGAAACTCGCTTTGAAAGGCGGATTTCTGCGATTTCTTTTTGATCATGCGCTGATATCGCGGGGGGTCCGGGATAGTTGAGGGCGCTTTACTCCGGTCGCCCGTTGATCGGCGAAAAGGCCGGTAAAACTTCCAGACTTTCTCGGTCCAATTGCGCAAGCACCTCATCATAACCGAAACGGGACTGCCATCCGAGGACGCGATCTGCGGAAGCAGAGGTATAGATACGGTCGATGGTTTTCGGCAGCGGCCAGTGTCGCCGGTCGAATTCGGCGGCAAGTGCGGGCGCGCGGAGCCTGATGACGGAAGCCGCGTCGGTCGCAAGGCCTTTGCAATCTTCCGGCTTGAAGGGCGTTCCGGCTGAAATGACATGCCGCTGAAACTGGTCGCCGCCATTCGTCAAGGCCATCGCATGGGCCGCGGCAACATCACGGATGTCGATACCACGATGCAGGCGATAGGATGCCATTGCATTGGCTGGCTCCGGAAAACTGCGAGACATGCGCAAAACGCGTGCCTGCAATTCGGTGAAAGCAACAGTCTCCAGGGCGTGTTCGGCCGCGAGCTTTGTCCGATGATAAATACTCTTTGGCTGCGGCACCGTCAGTTCGTCGATCCAGCAGCATCGGCCCGGTGTCACAGCATGGCCGTAAAGCGCCGTGGTACTGGTGAAGACGAACCGCCTAATGCCGCAGGACAACGCGGCTTCAGCCAGAAGTCGCGTTCCCTCGACATTCACGCGCCAAAATTCATCATCGGAGATGACGCCGACATGGGGCGCGTGCAGCGCCGCGCAGTGGATAATGGCGTCGGCGCCGCTCAGCGCTTCTTGCAAGATGGATTTGTCGGTGAAATCTCCGACCAGATGCGTTGTCGAGAACGGCGATCGATCGATTCCCGTGACCACGTGGTTTGCGGCGAGAGCATTGAATATGGAGCGGCCGAGCCGGCCAGAGCTGCCTGTAAGAACGACGCGCATGCTGCTCCTCGGCGAGTGTCGGCAACGGCGCCGCGAGCGCAGCGCGTGGTGCACTTTACCTCGCAAAATCAGGCTGTTGCGGCAACATAAATCTTTTGATGGCTCATAAATTGAGGCAGGGCACTTGCTGAACGAAAAAAACCGGACGCTTGTGGCGTCCGGCTTCAGTTTGGCCAAGCACTTGGGAGGGGTGACCGACGCTCTGAGATCAGAACGTCTTGTGATGCTTATGCAGTCTCTTGTTCTCTTCGCTCTCGCGATGGAGCGCCGAGATCGTGGATGCAACCGAGACGACAAACATGATGCTGATGAAAAGCGTAAGCACCGTCAAAATCGTGAACATGATCGCTCCCTCCTTTAGTGGGATTAGCGTTCAGATCCCTTAATACTGGCTCGAAGCGACGAAGTTACGAGCCGAAGCAAAGGGACCATAGACCTTCGACTGGTCTGGTGTGTGATCGTAGAGCGCGATGGTAGCCGCGAGCATTCCCGTAATCATGGTCATCCAAACAGCGTTAATCAGGGTGATCTTGTGGGACATGCTCATCTTCCTTCTTGCCGCACTGTGCAATCTGAGTTCGAAGTTTAAACGCGGCGGTTTGCAAATGGTTCCGCCGATGTTGAGGGGTATCTAGCAATGCGCTCCTGAAGCGACTTTGAATGCCTCGTTCATCTGGCGTTCAGATTCGCGATGCGTTTTGCGCATGGCGATGATTATTTCTTGGGCGGAATCCATGTTTTTCTCGGGATTTCCGGCGGCGACCCACTCGACCTCGAATTTTTCGGCGAAAAGCTGAACGAGGTATTCGACGAAAAATGAACAGACGATGGCGCCAGTAATAATGAAGACCAACATGGCGGGACATTCCTTGAGCCGGTGGTAACGGGCCGCTGAAACAAGCCCGTCTCGATGTTGGTGCCACTAAAGCATTTTCGATCTGAAACAGGCTTGAACACCGTGTTCATCTGCGGTTCAGCGGTGAGCCTCGGGTTGTAAATGACTTGCGATACGGCCCCATCCGTGACAAAAGGCGTCGAAACAACGAGCCGGCTTGGTATGACGACAGCCTTTTATCCCGGATCCTTCGACCCGATGACCAACGGACATCTGGATGTCCTCGTGCAGGCGCTGAATGTCGCCTCCAAGGTTATTGTCGCGATCGGCATTCACCCGGGCAAGATGCCGCTTTTTTCTTTTGACGAGCGGGCCGAATTGATCCGCAGATCGCTTTCGGATGCCTTGCCGCAGAAGGCAGCCGATATTTCCGTCGTTGCCTTCGACAATCTGGTCGTCGATGCCGCGCGCGCCCACGGAGCTTCCTTGCTGGTGCGCGGTCTGCGTGATGGCACCGATCTCGATTACGAGATGCAAATGGCGGGCATGAATCGGCAGATGGCGCCGGACATTCAGACCTTGTTTCTCCCTGCCGGCACGGCTTCCCGGCCCATTACCGCCACATTGGTGCGGCAGATCGCATCCATGGGCGGCAATGTCAGCGCCTTCGTGCCGCCGGCGGTTCTGGAAGCCTTGACGAGCAAACTCAAAGATACGACCAGCATCAAACGCTGAGCCCAAATTCATTTCCGAACGGAGCACCCATGAAACTTTTTCATATCGCAATGGCAGGCGCTTTGAGCCTTGCTGCCTTCGCAGGTAGCGCAATCTCGGCTGCGGCCGCCGATCTTCTGACGATCCAGCTCAAGGACGGCCCGGTCGTCATTCAGCTGATGCCGGAGGTCGCTCCGAAGCATGTCGCGCAGATCGAGGCGCTGGCGAAGAAGGGTGCATACGACAATGTCGTGTTCCATCGCGTTATCGATGGTTTCATGGCCCAGACCGGCGACGTTCAATATGGCAACACCACCAAGGGCTATGATGCGAACAAGGCCGGCACCGGCGGTTCCGATCTGCCGAACCTTCCGGCTGAGTTCTCAAAGACCCCGTTTACCCGCGGCACCGTCGGCATGGCGCGCGCCCAGGATCCGAATTCCGCCAACTCGCAGTTCTTCATCATGTTTGCCAACGGCGATTTCCTGAACGGCCAGTACACGGTCGTCGGCAAGGTCATCTCCGGCATGGAACTCGTTGACAAGATCAAGCGCGGTGAGGGCCAGAACGGTGAAGTGAGCAATCCTGACAAGATGATCAAGGTCACTGTCACCAAGAAGTAACTTCACGGACTTGACCCCGAAAGCACAATGGCCTTCGGGATCATCTGCAATCAAGAAGAGAGAAGAGGAAACGAACATGGCTGAGATCAAGGATCCAGAAAACACCCTCATCCTGGAAACCACCAAGGGCCAGGTTGTCATTCAGCTTCTGCCGCAGGTCGCGCCTGAGCATGTCGCCCGCATCAAGGAACTTGCGCGCGAAAAGGCCTATGACAACGTTGTTTTCCATCGCGTCATCGATGGCTTCATGGCTCAGACCGGCGATGTCGAGCATGGCAAGGTCGGCGGCAATACGGCTCGCGCCGGTACGGGCGGCTCGTCCAAGCCGGACCTGAAGGCTGAATTCTCCGCCACCTCGCACACCCGCGGCACCTGCTCGATGGCCCGTTCGCAGAACCCGAACTCGGCCAACTCGCAGTTCTTCATCTGCTTTACCGATGCTCCCTGGCTGAACAAGCAGTACTCCGTTTGGGGCCAGGTCATCTCCGGCATGGAGAATGTCGACAAGATCAAGCGCGGCGAGCCTGTGAAGGATCCGGATTCGATCGTATCCGCGCGGGTTGCCGCCGACGTCTGATCGTGATTATTCCTGAAACCCGCCTCTTGCGCCTCAGGCGTGAGGGGCGGGTTTCACTTTGCCTGGATGAACTAGATGCGTGTTGATCTTTTCGATTTCGACCTGCCGGACGAGCTGATAGCGCTCAGGCCTGCCGAGCCGCGCGACAGCGCGCGCCTGCTCGTTGTCGATCCGAACCATGGCGCCAACACGCTGAGCGACCATCAGGTGCGCGATCTTCCTTCCTTCTTGCGTCCTGGCGATGCCTTGGTCTTCAACGATACCAAGGTGATACCGGCGCAGCTGGAAGGTATTCGTCACCGTGAAGGAGCGCCGGGCCAGCAGGTCTCGGCGACTTTGCATATGCGGGTTGCACCCGATCGCTGGAAGGCTTTCGGCAAGCCGGGCAAGCGTATCAAGATCGGTGATCGCATCCAGTTTGGCCATGGCGAGAACGTCTGTGCGCTCGGAACTCTCGACGCGACGGTAGAGGAAAAGGGCGAGGGCGGCGAGATCACGCTGCAGTTCGACCTTTCAGGCCCGGCGCTGGATGAGGCGATCGCTGCAGTCGGCCATATCCCCCTTCCGCCCTATATTGCCGCCAAGCGCCCGGAGGACGAGCGCGACCGCGCCGATTATCAGACGATCTATGCGCGTGAAGAGGGCGCGGTTGCCGCCCCCACCGCCGGTCTGCATTTCACGCCATCGCTGTTTGCAACGCTTGATGCCATGGGTGTCGAGCGGCATTTCGTGACGCTGCATGTCGGCGCCGGCACCTTTCTGCCCGTCAAAGCTGATGACACCGACGATCACAAGATGCATTTCGAGATCGGCTATGTCGATGCAGCGACTGCGGCCAGCCTGAATGCCGTCAAGGCGAGGGGCGGGCGCATTGTCTGCGTCGGGACAACGTCGCTGAGATTGATCGAAAGTGCCGCCGCTGACGATGGCACCATCCAGCCTTGGCAGGGTGCTACGGGCATTTTCATTACGCCAGGCTACCGTTTCAAAGCAGTCGACATGTTGATGACCAATTTCCACCTGCCGCGCTCGACCTTGTTCATGCTCGTATCGGCCTTTGCCGGCCTCGATACGATGCGCGCGGCCTATACCCATGCTATCGAGACGGGCTATCGCTTCTATTCCTATGGCGATGGCAGCCTGCTCCACCGGAAAGACTAGGACGAGATGAGCGAAAGCTTCCAGTTTCAATTGAAGAAGACCGATGGCGGTGCGCGTCTCGGCGAAGTCTCCATGCCGCGCGGCGCGATCCGCACGCCGGCCTTCATGCCCGTAGGCACCGTCGGCACGGTCAAGGCGATGTATTTGGATCAGGTGCGCGAGAGCGGTGCCGACATCATTCTTGGCAATACCTATCACCTGATGCTGCGCCCGGGCGCTGAACGTGTTGCCCGTCTCGGCGGACTGCACGAACTGATCCGCTGGCCGCATCCGATCCTGACTGATTCAGGTGGCTTCCAGGTGATGTCGCTCTCCGGACTGCGCAAGCTGGACGAAAAGGGCGTTACGTTCAAGTCGCATGTGGACGGCAGTCTGCATCACATGTCGCCGGAACGATCCATCGAGATCCAGGGCTTGCTCGATTCCGATATCCAGATGCAGCTCGACGAGTGCGTCGCTTTGCCGGCGACGCCTAAGGAAATCGAGCGCGCCATGGAAATGTCGCTGCGCTGGGCTGAACGCTGCAAGGTTGCCTTCGGCAACCAGCCGGGCAAGGCGATGTTCGGCATCGTGCAGGGCGGCGACGTTCCTGAGCTGCGCGTTCGCTCCGCGCAGGCATTGAGCGGCATGGACCTGAAAGGCTATGCAGTCGGCGGCCTCGCCGTTGGCGAACCGCAGGAAGTCATGCTGCGCATGCTCGATATCACGCTTCCGGAATTGCCGACGGAAAAGCCGCGTTACTTGATGGGTGTCGGCACGCCGGACGATATGCTGAAGTCCGTCGCCCGAGGCATCGACATGTTCGACTGCGTTATGCCTACGCGTTCGGGCCGTCACGGATTGGCCTTCACACGGCGCGGCAAGGTCAATATCCGCAACGCCCGCCACGCCGAAGATATGCGTCCCTTGGACGACCAGTCCAGCTGCCCGGCTTCGCGTGATTACTCCCGCGCCTATCTGCATCATCTTGTCCGCGCCAACGAGGCGCTCGGCGGCATGCTGCTGTCCTGGCATAATCTCGCCTACTATCAGGAACTGATGCAGGGCATCCGTCAGGCGATCGCCGAAGGCCGCTTTGCCGATTTCATGGCCGAGACTCAGGAAAATTGGGCGAGGGGCGATCTCGAGCCTGTATGATCCGGCGAGGCTGAAGGCGTCGTTGGGCAATCTTGCTCCCATCGCGATTTCGCGCTAATCAAAGCCTGTCGAAAAAGGCAGGGTCGGTCTCGGTAGGCCCGACCCCTTCCATCCGGAAGCTCTGCTCCTCGCCATTGGCGTGAGAGCCCGCGACGCGGAACTTGGCCATAGTGGTCGAGTGCTCTGCGTTGGCGTAGTCCGTTTCGACCGACATGCCTCCGCGGGGAAACCTCCTGGAGCTGTGATGCGATTGAATCATTTAGATCTTCACGTTCCCGACGTTGCTGCGACTCGGGATTTTTTTGTTTCGGTTTTCGGCCTCACCGAGGTCCAAACGCGCGGCGCAAATGGCCTTGCTATTCTGCGAGATGATGCTGGGCTTGAGCTGGTCATCAGTCGAGCGGTGGCGAAATTCGGTGGCGCCGACAGCGTGTCGGTTGGCCGCAACACCTATCATATCGGCTTCATGCAGCCCTCTCGTGAGGCGGTCGATATTTTGTTCGAACGGGCGAGATCGGCAGGCTGCGAAATCTGGAAGCCGCCCGCTGAGATACGCGGCAGTTGGTCGTTTTATTGCTTCGCGCCTGGGCGAATCCTCGTCGAGGTGGGTTGGCGCATGGAGCTTGCATATGTGGTAAATCTTTTATTATCGATTGATTGCTATTCCTAAAGAACATCATTCGGGCTGCTTGGGACAGGCTTGTTCCCCAGGTTTTATTTGTCTCCAGGCATGCCCCGAAATGAACTTTGCAACAATAAAGCATTGGGAAAAATAGCGAATCGGAATAAACGGTCCATCCGCCTTTGAAAAATGTCATTGGCTGATTTGATTGCGTGACCGCTTGGAATTTTGAAAAAATCCGGCTAAAACGCATTCTCTTAATCGATAAGGGCTGTACTACCGAAAATAGGAGGCACTTGCCGTTGAGGGCGCAACGAAAATTCGGGGCATGTCTTTCGGGGCTATTGGTTGTCGGTTTAGCGGCTACAAGCTGCACGACGACCCAGAAGACGACACCCACCCCTCGCAATACGACGAAGGCTATCCCTGGCGCGAAGGTGACGTATAATTACACCGCCAAGGACAAGGACTGCCTTGAACGTGCGATGTATTTCGAGTCACTTCGCTCTGATCCGGGCGGCTACATGGCCGTCGGAACGGTTGTGATGAACCGGTTGACGTCCGGGGCTTATCCTCCGACGATCTGTGGTGTCGTCGGCCAGGAAAAGCAGTTCGCGCCGGGTGTGATGACCAGAGAGGTCAAGGATCAGGCAAAGCAGGATCTGGATGTTGCTGCTTCGAAGCTCCTGCGCGGTGAACGCCACCCGCAGGTGAAGGACGCAATGTTCTTCCACACCCAGGGTCTGCGCTTCCCCTACGACAACATGCATTATGTCGCGGTAGCCGGCGGAAACGCCTTCTATGAGAAGCGCGGTCGTGATGGCGAATTGCAGACGCCACCGCCGCTGCCCGCCTATGAAGTCGCGATGAATTACGTATCCAACCAAGGCGGATCGCAATCGCCGTTCGTCTTGCCGGAAACTCAACCGCAGCCGCAGGCTATGGCCGTTGCGGCGTTTACACCGGTTTCGAACCCGACGGTCAGCATATCGGCAGCACCTGCGGCGGTAGCAATTCCGGCAGCTGTTCCTGTTCCGATGCCGGCACCCACCTCGATGGCGATTTCCGGTCCGATTACGGACGCGAATGCTTTCGTGGCTCCGGCTCCAACGCCGATGCCGGCCTCGACGGTCGTCGTTCCGCAGCCGCGCCCGGAATTCCAGGACACCAATTTTTCAACAACGTCTCCTAGAATTCGCGGCTAGAAAAGTCGCATAAAACCTTTCGGCGGCGCGCTCGTTTATCATAACGAACGCGCCGCTTTTCGTATGTAACGGCAGCCTAAAGCGCGTCGCGATCTTTCAGGTTCGCTTCACGCGCTTTAGCTCTTTGATTTCACGCATGTCGTAGTCGCAAAACCGCTGCACACTTTTGCGCGACATGCTCTAGATACCTTCGCTCGTCGTGTTACGGAGGATCTGCACGCCGTTGATCTTGTAACCGCCATCGGGTTGACGGGTTATCTGGTAGATTGCCGTCCAATCTTTCCCGTCTGTGCCCGTAATCATCAGCTCCTGATAGACGACCGCGCCATTGTCGATCGCGCGGCTTTTGCCGAAAGCATAATTGCCGGGATGGTAGACTGGCTGATATGTCTTCTTCACCATCGCAAAGAAGCTGTCCTTGTCTGGAAAGAGCGCCTTGATGCCAGGCGCCGCGAAGGAATAGGCGGTCGCGGCATCATTGTGCAAGAAAGCGCCAATCTGCGCCTGAATCAGGGCTTGAGCCGCCTGCACTGGGTCTTCGGCTTGCGCTGTCGAGGCGAAGACAAAGCAAAGCATGGCGGCGACGGGAAATGCACGCATCGACGATCTCCAGCTGTTTGGAGATCAGAGTAGCGTGCTTCCCGTCCCTAAGAAAGTGATTACTGCCAGCGGCGGAAGAGGGCGCTGGCATTGACGCCACCGAAACCGAAGCCATTGGATATCGCATACTCCATAGCCATGGGCCGGGCCGTCGCGCCGACGATATCGATACCCTCGGCCGCCGCATCCGGAGCCTGCAGGTTGCGCGTCGGAGGGGCAATCTGGTCGCGCAGCGCCATGATGGTGAAGATTGCCTCCATGCCGCCGGCTGCGCCGAGGAGGTGGCCGGTTGCGGCCTTCGTGCCGCTGACGGCGATCGCGCCCTCGCGGCCGAAGACCGTCTTGATGGCTTCCATCTCTCCGTGATCGCCCACTGGCGTCGACGTGGCGTGTGCATTCAGATGCTTGACCTCGGACGGCGATATCCGTGCCTGAGACAGGGCCGCGAGCATTGCCCGACGAGCCCCGTCGCCATCTTCCGGGCCAGCGGTCATATGGTAGGCATCAGCCGCCGTTCCATAGCCCACAAGTTCGGCAAGCGGCGTGGCGCCACGTGCGAGTGCATGTTCCAGCGTCTCGATGACGAGCATGCCGGCGCCTTCTCCCATAACGAAGCCGTCGCGCGCATTATCAAAGGGACGGGAGGCTTCCTCCGGCCGATTGCTGAAACCGGTCGAAAGCGCGCGCGCTGCGGCAAAGCCGCCGAGGCTCACCTTGTCGATGCAGGCTTCCGCACCGCCGCAAATGGCGATATCGGCTTCGCCGGCGCGGATAAGCCGCGCGGCATCGCCGATTGCCTGTACACTTGCAGCACAGGCCGTCACCGGCGCACCGAGCGGGCCCTTGAAACCATAACGGATGCTCACCTGACCGGCCGCGAGATTGACGAGGAAGGAGGGGATCGTGAAGGGCGACAAACGTTTTACGCCGCGCGTTTCAGCCGTGCGCACTGCATCGGCGATAGCGGGAAAACCGCCGACGCCCGATGCGATGATTGTGGCTGTGCGCTCCAGATCGGTGGTCTCCGTCGGCTGCCAGCCGGCCTGAAGGATCGCTTCCTGTGCGGCTGCCATGGTGAAGAGGATAAAACGATCCATCTTCTTCTGATCTTTGACCGGGACGTAGCGATCGACGTCGAAGCCAGCCTCCGCATCCTCGGAGATGTCGGGGACAACGCCGCCCACCTTGGCCGCGAGGTCGCCGACCGTTTCCTCGGGCAGGAGCCTGAGGCCGGAGCGTCCTTCGATGAGCCGTTTCCAGCTTGCATCGACCCCCACGCCCAAGGGCGAAACCAGTCCCATGCCGGTAACGACGATACGATCCATGTCTTTCTCCTGTGAGGTCAGGCGTCGAAGCCTAGAAACCATGCTTTCATCTGCTCGATGCGCTCGTGAACCGCGTCGTCCGCTGCCGGGCCTGGCAAAAGGATCGTCTCTTCCGGCTGAAAGGCTCGGCCGGTGACGCGGTCGATGAGTAGCGGTTGGCGGTCTTGGCCGGTATTGGCGTCGGCAAGCCGCATGGCGACCTCTTCGGGGGGCAGATGGCTGTTGCCCCAGGTGAAAAGTGCCATCAGCACGGGGAAGAAATCGCGTCCCTTTTCAGTCAGCACATATTCGTAACGTGGCGGCCGCTCGTTATAGAGCCGTCGTTCAAACAAGCCTTCGTCCGTCAAGTGCTTGAGACGGCGGGTCAATATGTTCGGCGCGACGCCGAGATTTTTCTGGAATTCATCGAACCGGCTCAATCCCTGAAGGGCATCGCGTAATATCAGAATGCTCCACCAATCGCCGACGCTTTCGAGCGCGCGAGCGGCGGGGCATTTGAACGTGCTGAAGCTGGTTCTTTGCATGGCAAGGCGGATAGCATGAGTAACTATCATTATGCAAGTCACTAAAGTCTGCGCCGTCGCGTAAACTCGCGACAGACCATTTGTAACAAAGCGATCCTGGATGCTCAGTAAGGGGGCGCCTTGCGGGCACGCTGCCGTTTTGCGGCTTCGGTCCACCAGGCGAGGTCGTCGGCAAAACGGGGAAAAGCCCTTGCCAGCGCATCGCCTCCATTTCCGAGAGGCTTATTGTCCGCATCCAATGCCGCCGAAATATTGGCGACGGCGAGGGTGCTCGAGATGACGATCATTCCCATCTCGGAAAAAGTGCCATGCCAGGCGGGTGCCGCGTGTGCCCCGGAAAGACGGCCACCGGAGTAACTGGCGATGGCGGCCGGTCGCCAAAACCACTCCTCAAGATAGTGATCGGTCAGGTTTTTGAGACCGGGCTGCATGCCCCAATTATATTCGCCCGTGACGAAGACAAAGGCATCCGCTTCCCGGATTTTGGCGGCGAGCCTCTCCATTTCCGGGGGAGCCGAGCCTTTGGGGTATTCCTTATACATTCGATCGAGCATCGGCAGGCCGACTTCTTTGGCATCGATCAGTTCCACATCGTTTCCGCGCTCGCGGAGCCCGGCTACGATATAATTGGCGAGGCGGATGCCATGGCGATCCGAGCGGTACGAGCCGTAGAGAACGAGAATATTGTCGGTCATTGTTGATTATGTCCTCCATAGCCAACTCTGAAACGAGGCAGCCCAGGCGCGATGACATTCAAGCCGTCAAAGGCACACGCAGCGTCGCACGAAAAGTGATATAGGTCCAACTCCGGAGCTTTCACAGGCGCTCAAGACGATTGCCGGCTCTCACAGGCAGTCGTGGTGTGGTGCTCTTTCGGCTTCAAGGGCCGCATTATGGGATGGCAGACATGGATGACGATGAGATTCGAAAAGCGCTAGATCGGCATTGGGCTGCCTCCGACGCAAATGATTTTGATGTTGAGCACGATATATACGAAGAGGATGCGCTGCTCGAATATCCGCAGTCGAGCGAACGCATCAGCGGGCGCAAAAACATTCAAGCCTCCCGTATAGCGCAGCCCAATTCCAAACGCTTCAAAGTGCGGCGGATCGTTGGCACTGGGAACCTCTGGGTTACGGAATTCACCCTTTCCTATGACAACAACCCAACCTACTCGGTGAGCATAATGGAATTTCGGGACGGTAGGGTGGTACAAGAAACCCAATATTTCGCAGACCCGTTCGCACCCGGACCGTCGCGAGCGCAATGGGTCGAACAAACGAGATGAAACCGTCGCCGTAAAATGACGATCTAGGTTCGTGACTCCACTGGCACAGAAGCGGACACCTCTTCCTCCGGAATGTCGTCAAAAGATGCGTAGTTGAGGTTGTAGAGCTTCGAATAGAGCTTGCCGTTCGCCATCAGCTGATGATGGTTGCCGCTTTCAAGCAGCTGGCCGTTTTGCAGTACGATGATGCGGTCCGCTTCGCGAATGGTAGCCAGACGGTGAGCGATGACGAGGCCCGTGCGGCCCTCCAGCAGCTTCACAAGCGCCTTCTGGATCAACATCTCGGTATAGCTGTCAATGTTCGCTGTGGCTTCGTCGAGCACGAGGATCTTGGCATCGGCGACGAGCGCGCGGGCAAAGCTCACGAGTTGGCGCTGGCCAAGCGAAAGCCCGCCGCCTCGCTCGCCGAGAATAGTGTCGTAGCCGTCAGGCAGCTTCATGATGAACTCATGCGCCCCGACCGCCTTTGCCGCCTCGATGATTTCTTCGCGGGTCGCCTCGTCCTTGTTGTAACGAATGTTGTCCAGCACCGAACCGGTGAACAGGAAGGGCTCCTGCAGCACCATGGCGATTTGCCTGCCGAGCGAATCCTGAGTGAGGGACCGCACGTCGTGACCGCCCACCAGCACCTGGCCCTGCTGGACATCGTAGAAACGATGGATGAGCGCCATGGAACTGGATTTGCCCGAACCGGTTGGGCCGATCAACGCAACCGTTTCGCCAGGATTGACCTTGAAGTTGACATTCTTCAGCACCGGATGCTCCGGATTGTAGCCGAAGACGACATCGCGGAACTCGACCGATCCGTCCATGTCGCGCGAAAGCTCCTTGGCATCAGGCGCATCCTTGATGTCGATCGGAACGTCCAGCACCTCCGTCAACCTCTGGCCCGAAGCCATAGCGCGCTGCATGACGGAGTACTGCATGGTCAACGACCGGATCGGGTCGAAGAAGCGCTGGATGTAAAACAGGAAGGCGACCATGATGCCGACATCCAGCTTGTGGTTCAGAACCATCGAACCGCCGACGATGATGACGATCGCCATGGCCATGCCGGTCAGCGTGTCGACGATCGGCACCATGATCTGCGCATAGCGCGCCGCGGTCAGATGCGCCCGGAGATTGTTATGTGCCTTGTCGTCGAAGAGCGAGAAGTTGACCCCTTGCCGATGCATACCCTGCACCGCGCGCACGCCATGGATCGCTTCGGCCAGAGCACCGTTGGTAATGGAATTCGTCTCGTGCGCATTCATGAAGGCGACGCGCGCCTTAGGCAGCCAGAAGAGCCGGACGATAAAGAGGATCGGCATGACGGACAGCGTCAGCAGTCCTAGCCGGAAATCGAGCGACAGCATGACGATGACGATGCCGAAAAGTAGCGCGATGTCGCCGACAGAAAGTACAGAAGTTTCAAGGAATTCCTGCATGGAGTTAACGTCGCCTTGTAGGCGCGACATCAATCGCCCGACTTCGGTTTTGTCCATGAAAGAGAGCGACACCCGCTGCAGATGAGCGAACATCGCACGGCGTATGTCGAACAAAACCTCTTCGGCGACCTGGCCGACATAAGTCTCCTGCACGTAACTCGCGCCGTAATTGACCAGGATCGCGACTGCAAAGATCGCCAGCGAAAGCCACAATGCCGAGTAGTCGATAGCGCCAGGCGCCATGGCGTTGTCGATCGCATGGCGAATGACCAGCGGTATGACGATCTGTGACGCGGTGAAGAGCAGCACGGCGACCACAGAAATATAGATCTGGCGGCGATAGGGGCTGACGAAGGCCCAGATGCGGCGGATGATCTTGCTGTCGAAGACCTTGCCGAAGATTTCTTCTTCGACGCGATGCGAGCCGACCACGGCGCGGGGAGGGCGACGCCCATCTTCGCGTACGTCATTGCGCTCGGTTTCCGTAATTTCCGACATCGTCAGACCTCCCTTTTCGCTCTTTCGAGCGTCTCGCCCGATGTCTTGACGACATCGTCCTCCGGGCGAACCTGCAGATCGTAGAGCGCCTTGTACCGCCCTCCCGCGGCCAGAAGCTGCTCGTGGGTTCCGCGCTCGACGATTTCGCCATCCTCGATGAACAGGATCTGGTCGGCATGCATCAGTGAGCTCAGCCGGTGCGCGACGATGAGCGTTACGCGGTCGCGGGCGAAGCGTTTCATGGCGCTGCGGATGCGTTGCTCCGTTGCCGCATCGATGGCAGCGGTGGAATCATCGAACACCATGACAGCCGGCTTCAGCATCAGCGTCCGCGCAATGGTCAGGCGCTGGCGTTGGCCGCCGGAGAGCGACACGCCGCGCTCGCCGACAACGGTGGTGTAGCCGGCCGGCAGGCCAAGAATGTAATTGTGAAGCTGCGCCGACTCTGCCGCCCGCTCGATGCGGGTTTCCTTCGCCCAGGGGTCGCCATAGGCAATGTTGTTTTCAATGCTCGTCGTGAACAGGAAGGAATCCTGCTGCACGACCGCAACGTTCTGCCGCAGCGATTGCAACGTCGCTTTGCGGATATCCTGGCCATCGATCGTGACACGGCCGCCGGTGACGTCATAGAAGCGCGGGATCAGGTGTGCGATCGTGGACTTGCCGCTGCCGGGCGGTCCGACGATGCCGATCGTCTCGCCACGCTTTGCCTCGAAACAGATGTTGGTCAGAACCTGTCGTTTTTCCGGTCCTGGATAGCTGAAGCTGACATTCTCGAAACGCAATGTGCCCTCGGTCACGACAAGCGGCTTGGCGTCCGGAGCGTCCTTGATCGGAATATCGAGATCCAGGAGAGCGAACAAACGCGAGCCGCAGGTCGAGGCGCGCGCGAATGCATTGACCATCAGCCCGAGCTGACGAACCGGCATCTGCAGGATGGTCATGAAAGTCAGGAACGAGGCGAGGGTGCCGACGCTGATCTCACCGGCGATCACTTTCAGGCCGCCCATCCAGAGCACGAGGCCCATGGAGATGAAGAAGGAAAGATTCATCGCACTGGTATTGATGACGCGGATACCGACGCGCCGATGAGCGAGATGCAAGGCATTCTGCGACGCCCTGTCGAACTTCATGATTTCATGCAACTGCGCGGCGAAGGCCCGGACGACACGAATGCCGCCGAGATTTTCCTCCATGACGCGCGTCAGCACCGAAAGGCGTTCCTGCAGGTCGAGCCAGGTTGCCCGGAGACGCAATTGCGTCACCGAAGAGCGCCATGCCACGAAAGGCACGAAGCTTAGAGCGAGCAGGCCGAGCACGACATCCGTCGACAGCAGCATATAGGCGCCGACGCCGATCAGCATGCCAAGCAGCAACATGCGCACGAGCGCAGTGGAGAAATACATGCGCACGCCTTCAAGATCGAGCAGGCCCACGGTGATGAGATCGCCGGAATGCACCTTGTCGTGGAAGCTGAAGGAGAGCTGCTGGATCTTTTCGTAGCAGGCGAGCCGGAGCTCGTAGCCCATATGGTGGCCGACGGACTCGCTATAGTAGTTCTGCACCATCGTGAACAGGCCGCGCAGGATACTGATGACAAGCAGCAGAAGCGCCGTGCTCATCAACGCGCCCTCCGCGATCTGGCCGGCCGCACCGCCGGCAACCGCCGTCTGCGTCTGGTCGACCGCGCGGCCGAGCATGCGGGGTATCATCAACTGCAACGTTGCAGCCACAAAAGTTGCCCCAATGGCGAAGCTTGTCTGCCAGGGATGGCGCAGCGTCATATGGGTGATCCGCACGATCGTCGAGAGACCTTGCCCCCAACCGGCCGCATTGACATGCGCGCGCGAAGCCAAGGACTTCGCCGCGCTTCTTGATGAATCGCTGCTCACGCTTTTATCCAGGTAATTTCTAAAGAGGCGGGCCCGGAGTCGGGTTCGTATCTCAGGGGAAACATTGATACGATGAATTTTGCCGATTCCGTGGCGACGTTCAAGAGTCAATCGGTCACAAGTCCCGCGTCAACGTTAGATTGCGTGTTCGAAATGTTACCGATGACATGTCGGTATCGAAATCGCTTGACGCGCTCCGAGCGGCCTTTTTGCAAACGTGAGCGGCATCGGCGAGATCGCGGCCGCTGCATGCATCGGCCTCGACAATGCCGCGCGGGGGCGCAGGGCGGCTGTCAGGCAGGCTCGAATTAGAGGCTGGTCGGGCGATGGCCGCGGAATTCGCGAAGGTATTTCATGATCTCGCGAATCCCCTTTGTCAGATGCTTGTCACGGCGGATCGCCATGCCGAGCTGACGCACCAGCCGTGGCCTGACAGGCGATGTCGTCAGTTCATCCAGGTTTCCGCTCTTCAAGGCCATGCCTGGTAGCAGCGACCACCCGAGACCTGCCGCAACAAGCTCCTTGATGGCTTCCACGCTGCCAAATTCCATCGATGGATCGGGCCTGATTCCTGCGGCGGCGAACCATTCATTGGTCATGCGCCGCGTATTGCCGCCGTCGTAGAGCATTAGCGTCTTATCCCTCATGAACTCTGCATCCGGACCGGCAGTCGGCATCGAGCTGCCCTTGGGCGCGACCGCGAGGATCTCGTCGTCGTAGAACGGTTCGATTTCCAGCGAGCGGCCGGAGGCGGGCAGGGTGATCACGGCCAGATCCAACCTGTTTGCTTCGATATCGCGCAGGATGTCGTCGGTATTTCCGACGCGTACGATGATCTCCAGCTCCGGCATGCGCTTCTTTGCAGCGGCGATCGCTCGAGGCAGCAGGTGGATGGATGCGGTGCCGCCTGTACCGATCCTTACCCGTCCAGCCGATCCCTCGCGATAGGGTGTCATCGCTTCTTCCGCCATTGCGCAATCGTCGAGTATCCGGCGAGCATGCGGGAGCAGTTCGATCCCCGCCGGCGATGGCTGCGCCCGCCGCCCCACTCGCTCGATCAGTCGAACGCCGAGGCGTCTTTCCAGAAGTTTCACTTGCAAGCTTATGGCTGGTTGGGTGAGCCCAATCCTGTCTGCCGCTGCGGTAAAACTGCCGAGATCGACGACGCTAACGAAGGCGGCAAGTTGATCCAGACTAAACATCAGAAGAATTCCTTATGAATTGCATCAGGATAATAAGCTTCATTCGAGGTAATCTCCAGTGCATCCTGAGGCCATGTCCGATGTGACGAGCTTGGGAGCATGCAGATGGCGATCGATGTGGAAAGATTGACGGTAGGAATGTCAGGCACGCGCGCGAGCAAGCGCGAGCCGAGGCTCCTGCCGCGCACATTTTGGGCTGTTTGGTCTTATTTCGAAAAGCGGCACAGCCGTCGCGATCTGCGCGATCTTACCGACGATCAGCTTCAAGATATTGGCATCACGAGAAGCGAAGCTCGCAAGGAAATCGGCAAGTCATGGTTCTGGACCTGATGGTCAAATACCTCGCATGGTTGCTGGCACGGAACAACAATGCCGCCACAGTTCGAGCGAGTGGCCGGATCGAGACGAGACGATACTGAAAAGAGCAGGGGGTTATTTGCGCCCGCCCCGTTTTTTATGGCGCCGTTCTTCTTTCCGCCATAGATTTGACTAATCCATCTCGCTCGAAAGTGTGTCGCTGCGTCGCTCAGTTCGGCGACGGCAGCTGTCCGGAACCTCAATCAAAGAGACCATAAAGTTTCATGCTCAAGACAACTTCCTTGCTTCTTGCCACCGCCATTTCGGCCGTATCGTTTCTCGGGATCGTTTCGGCGGCAGCAGCAGGGCAGGCAAGCTACGTGGTCGACGTCCACAGCGGCCAGGTGCTTGAGGCAACGAACCAGGACGAGCTGAATTTTCCCGCGTCGCTGACCAAGATGATGACGCTCTATCTCGCCTTCGAGGCCCTGCACCAGGGACGGCTGAAGTGGGATCAGAAATTGACCATGTCGGAGAATGCCGAGAGCAAGGAGCCCTTCAAGTTCGCGGTCGGCGCCGGCCGCAAAGTGACGGTGCGCGAGGCCGTCGAAGGTATCATCGTTCTATCGGCCAATGATGCGGCGGTTGCCATCGGCGAGCAGCTCAGCGGCTCCGAGGACAGCTTCGGCAAGATGATGACCGAAAAGGCCCGTCGTCTCGGGATGAGCAAGACTGTCTTCAAAAACCCATCGGGCCTGCCGGATCCGGAACAGGTCACGACCGCCCACGATATGGCGACGCTCGGCGTTGCGCTGATGCGAGACTTTCCGGAGGAGTTCAAGCTCTTCTCTATGCGCGGCATGAAGTTCCGCGGCATGAAACTGCGCGGTCACAACAATCTGATGTATCGCTATGCCGGCGCCAACGGCATCAAGACCGGCTATACCGATGCTTCCGGCTACAACCTCGTGACATCGGTAACGAAGAACGGTCGCAGCCTCGTTGGCGTGGTCATGGGCGAAAAGACTGCCGAAATTCGCGACGACAAGATGGCCGACCTCCTGGACAGCTATCTCAATCCGGCAGCAACGACGGCAACGGTGACCAAAGGCGCGCCCAAGCAAACCTCGGCCAACTGAGCTTTACACCCGCAGCAACATCATTGGGCTCGTTTCCAGCATTCGACCTCGGTAATTTGAGATCGCCGACCAATGCTGAGGCGAGGGCGGTGTCATATCGGTGCCGCAAACTCGCCCATGTTGCCTAAGTTCCCGTGAAGTCGCATAGTCTAATTCAACCTTGCAGAGAAGGGTGCCATGATGATGCCTCGCCGCACACTGCTAAGAGCTGCCGCCTTGGCTGGTGGCCTCTCCATGTTTTCCCGTATTGCCGAGGCCAAGATGACGAGCGATAGCGCCGGTTTCTGGTATCCGGAAGAAACCGATCCGCATGAGCGCACCTTCATGCAATGGCCGAACAATCGGAAAGTCTATGATGACGCCGATTTCCTCTACGATCTCCAGGGCACGATCGCCAAGATCGCCAACGCGATCGTCGATTTCGAACCGGTCGTCATGATGGCCGCCGCCGAGCACCACGCGGCCATTCGAAAACGCATCTCCGCTAAGGTGGAGCTTTGGGATATTCCGACCGACGACCTATGGTGCCGGGATTCCGGACCTTCCTTTGTCGTCGACGGTAAGGGCAGCATTGCGCTCACCCAGTTTAATTTCAACGGCTGGGGCAACAAGCAGGTCCATGACAATGACGGTCAGATCGCCGCTCGAGTTGCCGAGCGCCTCGGTATCCGGGTTTTTGATTCAGGGTTGGTGGGCGAAGCCGGCGGCGTGGAAACTGACGGGCACGGCACGCTGATCGCGCATGAAAGCACTTTCATCAATCCGAACCGAAATCATGGATCCAAGGCCGAGATTGAGGCGATGCTGCTGGAAACCATGGGCGCGAAGAAGATTGTCTGGGCACCCGGCATCAAGGGCGCCGACATCACGGATTACCATATCGATGCCTTGGCGCGATTTGTGAAACCGGGCGTCGTCTTGATCCAGATGGGCGACAAGGTGGATAAGGAAGACCCATGGTCGGTCTCGGCCTTCGAGACGCATGATATTCTGGCCCAAGCGACTGATGCGGAAGGCCGCAAGCTGAGCCTCGTCGTCTTGCCGGAACCTTCCGACATTCGCGTCGATGCAGATGACTTCGTCTCTTCCTATGTCAATTACTACGTTTGCAACGGCGCGGTGATCGCCGCCCAATTCGGCGACAAGGAAGCCGATGAAAAGGCCAAAGCGACGTTGGCCGATCTTTATCCGGGCCGTAAGATTGTCATGCTCAACATCGATAATGTCGGCCAGGTCGGCGGCGGCATTCATTGCGCAACGCATGAGCAGCCGAAGGTCTGACATCGGCTCATCTCTGGTCTGTCAGCGCGGACAAAACGCTGGCGGCGTCTCCAGCGATATCAGCAGCAGGGTGTACTTGGAAATAGAATATACCCAGCCGCATAACTATATCAGATAAGATAGATTATGGAACTAAAATGTGCATTGTTGCTGGATGGTCCTGGTGAGTTTATGCTTATAGTTCAAATAGTTAGAAAGAATCTCCAGAGACGACGCCAGTCCCTCGTCATGGATTTTTCCAGCTAAGACTGCTGAGTATGCTCTCCCAAGCTACCGTGACGGTGGTGCCTCTTACAGCGCTTCAAACCAAGGACCATGTGCGGCGGCGTGGTCAGCCAGCCTTGATGCGGATGACTTTTGCCGCGATCTTTTCCGCCAGCAGCGTCGGATTGCAGGCAAAGATGCTGTCCGGTCGTCCGGCTGCGCACCAGACCTGATCGTAAGCAAGAAGGCTTTCATCTATGAAAACGGGCAGATCGACCAGATGGCCGATTGGCCCGACGCCGCCGATGGCAAAGCCTGTCTCATCGCGAACGCGGTCGATATCGGCACGCTTCAGGCGAATCCCGTAAGTCGCTGCAATATAGGCTGTATCGGCATTGTGCGCACCGGAGACGAGAAGCAGCGTCAGTCCATGCGTATCCGCATTGACGAAAACCAGCGATTTGACGATCTGGCCCACGGCACAGCCGGCTGCCTTGGCTGCTTCCTCGGCCGTTCGGGTCGATTGCTCCATGCGCTTGATCGAGATTTCGAGACCCAGGTTTCGTGCCGCAAGCTCGACCCGTTCCAGGCTTGAAAGCTTCTTGCTGTCCTCGCTCATAGATCGTCATCCTCCACGTCGAGCTCGATCTGCATTTGATCGTAGGCTGGCTCGACATGGTCGGGCGTCTCCGCCAGCACGGTTTCATAATCGAGCGGCGTATGCATGTGGGTCAAGATGGCATGTTTCGGCTTTAGTCTTTCGATCCAGCCGAGGGATTGTTCCAGTGACAGGTGGCTTGGATGCGGCCGATACTGCAAAGCATCGATGATGAGGACGTCGAGATTTTCGATTTTTGCTATCGATTCCGGCGGGAAGTCGCTGATATCGCTGCAATAAGCGAGTTTGCCGATGCGAAAGCCGAGCGAGTGAATATCGCCGTGCAGTTGCTTGTGCGGCCAGAAGCGGATCGGCCCGCCTGCCCCGTCGATGGTGAAACTTTTCTCGAGATTTTCTAGCAGAACCGGCCTGACGATCGGCGGATAGCTGCTGCCGGGTGGCGTTTCCAGGCAGTAACGAAAGCCTTCGCGGATGCGATCCATCGTCTGCGGGTCGGCATAGATCGGGATGCGCTCATTCGAGATATGGAAATAACCGCGCAGATCGTCGATGCCGTGAATATGGTCTGCATGTGCGTGAGTATAGAGTACCGCGTCGATGAAGCTGACGCCGGCGTGAATCATTTGTTCGCGAAAATCCGGACCGGTATCGATGACGACGGTGGTGATGCCGCCATCCGGTGCGATCTGCTCGACGAGAAAAGCCGCGCGCGTGCGGCGGTTTTTCGCGTTCCTTGGGTCGCAGGCGCCCCAATCGCCGGTAATGCGCGGCACGCCCGGCGACGAGGAACAGCCCAAAATGGTGAAGCGTCGCCGATAGGTCACGCCGTCAGACCCTTGTCATCTTGGAGAAGCAGCGGAAAGCGTTCGCCGTGGTGATTTCAGCAATCTGCTCCATGCTGACACCGATCGTATCCGCCAGCACCTCTGCTGTGTTGACGACATAGGACGGTTCGTTGCGCTTGCCACGCCAACGCTTCGGCGCCAGATACGGCGCGTCGGTCTCGACCAGAAGCCGCTCACGCGGGATCGTCTTGGCGATGTCGCGCAACTCTTCCGACTTCGGGAAGGTCAGAATGCCGGAAAAGGAGATATAGCCGCCAAGTTCCACGCCCGTGCGGGCAAGGGCAGGGCCGGCGGAGAAACAATGAAGGATGAAGGGGAAATCCCCCTTCCCTGTTTCCTCCGTCAGGATCGCCGCCATGTCTTCGTCGGCGCTGCGGCTATGGATGACGAGCGGCAGCTGCGTTTCGCGAGCGGCAGCGATATGGCGCAGGAAGCCCGTTTTCTGGTCTTCCGGCTTGACCGTATCGTAAAAATAGTCGAGCCCCGCCTCGCCGATCGCGACGATCTTTTCATGCTGGTTTGCCAGTCGCACGAGATCCTCGGTCTGGATATCCAGCTCCTGATCGGCGCTGTTCGGATGCGTGCCTACCGAGCAGAACACGGACGGATAACGCTCGGTGAGCTCGAGCAGACCGTCCAGTTTCCGCACTTTGGTCGAGATGGTGACCATCTGCTTGACGCCGATTTCGTGAGCGCGTGCGACAATCGCATCGCGCTCCTCCGCGAAATCAGCAAAATCCAGATGGCAATGCGTATCGATCAGCATGGAACACCTTATTCGGCAGTCGGTGCGATGTAGCGCGGGAAGATCGGCTTTGGTGCTTCCAGCGGTGTCCCGGCAACAAGGCGACCAGCCTCCCCGAGCGCTGCGAAATCACGCTTGTCAGACGGAATAGCAATGAGATCCAGCAGCTTGGCAGCCGATTCCGGCATGAAGGGCTGCAGCAGGATGCCGATCTGGCGGACGACGTCGGCCGTGACATAAAGCACGGTCGCCATGCGGGCCGGGTCGGTCTTCTTCAGAGCCCAAGGCTCCTGGCTTGCAAAATAGCGGTCGGTCTCGGAAACGACGGCGATGATGGAAGCAAGAGCGCGATGAATGAGCTGCTTGCCCATGTCGTCGCGGGTCGAGGCCAGCAAGCCATCGGCCTGTGCTAGAAGCGCCTTGTCTTCGTCTGTCAGCGGCCCGCATTCGGGTATCTGGCCGTCGCAGTTCTTGACGATCATCGACAGCGAGCGGCTGGCGAGATTGCCGATGCCGTTGGCGAGATCGGAATTGATACGCGTGCCGATCGCTTCTTCGCTGTAGCTGCCGTCCTGGCCGAAGGAGACTTCGCGCAGGAAGAAATAGCGCACCTGATCAAGGCCGAAATGGTTCACCAGATTGACCGGGTCGACCACATTGCCGAGCGACTTCGACATCTTCTCGCCCTTGTTGAGCAGGAAGCCGTGGGCATAGACGCGCTTCGGCAGCGGCAGCTTTGCCGACATCAGGAACGCTGGCCAATAGACGGCGTGGAACCGGATGATATCCTTGCCGATGATGTGCAGATCTGCCGGCCAGTATTTCGCCCGCGGATTGCTCCGATCTTCGAGATAGCCGGTCGCCGTCAGATAATTCGTCAGCGCATCGACCCAGACATACATGACGTGCGCCGGATCGTTCGGCACCTTGATGCCCCAGTCGAACGTCGTGCGGGAGATCGACAGATCCTTCAGGCCGGATTTGACGAAAGAGATCACTTCATTGCGCCGCTCAGCCGGTCCGATGAAGTCCGGGTTTTCCTCATAATGCTTCAGCAGCTTGTCCTGGTATTCGGAGAGCTTGAAGAAGTAGCTTTCCTCCTGCACCCATTCGACCGGCGTGCCCTGAGGCCCGTAGCGCACGCCATCGGCGCGCAGCTCGGTTTCGTTTTCCTGATAGTAGGCTTCGTCGCGCACCGAGTACCAGCCGGCATAGGAATCCTTATAGATGTCGCCGGCATCGGCCATCAGGTTCCATATGTTCTGCGAGGTTTCGTGGTGACGCGGCTGTGTCGTGCGGATGAAATCGTCGTTGGACGAATTCAAGAGCTTGCCCATCGCCTGGAATTCGTCCGAATTACGATTTGCCAGATCCTGAGGCTCTATGCCCTCGGCTCGCGCGGTCTGCTGCATCTTCTGGCCGTGTTCGTCCGTGCCCGTCAGGAAAAAGACGTCGAGCCCATCCAGACGCTGGAAACGCGCCATGGCATCGGTAGCAATCAGCTCGTAGGCATGGCCGATATGCGGCTTGCCGTTGGGATAGGCGATTGCGGTGGTGATGTAGAATGGGGTCTTTTCGGTCATATCGGGCAAGGGTCCGTTTTTACGGTTGCGTCTTCATTATGCGTGCTCCGCTCGCTTTAGCGCATGTTGGCCGGGAGCGAAACACCAAGTTTCGCGGGTGCAGCAATAGCATGTCGACAAGCGGGCCTTGCTTGACTCGCTCCCGCCTCGCCTTTACCCCTTCGAAGACCGGAATGCAGGACAGAGATGGCCGTGAATTTCAAAGAATTTTTAGTAGGCCTGTCTGAGGGCTTCAAGGGGCCGCTGCCTTGAGTTTATTCGGTTCCTTTCAGCCGCTATATTCCTTTTCCGGCTTCTTCGTCGGCATGCTGGTCGGGATCACCGGCGTTGGCGGCGGGTCGTTGATGACACCGTTGCTGGTTCTGCTGTTCGGCGTGCATCCGGCGACCGCAGTGGGCACGGACCTGCTTTATGCCGCGATCACCAAAACGGCGGGTACTGCCGTCCACGGCATGCATGGGCGCGTCAATTGGAAAGTTGTGGGCTTGCTGGCATCAGGCAGTGTCCCGGCAGCATTGGCCATGCTGTGGATCATGGCCGGCGTCAATCGCGAAAGCCCATCGGTCGCACATGCCATCACCCTCTCGCTGGGCTGTCTGCTGCTACTGACGGCGTTGATGCTGATTTTTCGCGGCCAGATCCTCGATGCTATAAGGAAATGGCGCGGTGAACGCGGAAAGATGACACCGCGGACCATCGCATTGCTGACGATCATTCTGGGCCTCACTCTCGGCGTTCTCGTCACCATGACATCGGTCGGGGCCGGCGCGCTGGGCGTCACCGTGCTGCTGGTTCTCTATCCACATCTCGATGTTCGCGAGATCGTCGGCTCGGACATCGTGCATGCCGTGCCGCTGACGCTGATTGGCGGCATGGGGTACTGGTTCATCGGTGAGATCAACTGGACGATGCTGTTCGCCCTGCTGGTGGGCTCCATCCCCGGCATCGTGGCAGGCAGTCTGCTTGCGCCGCGCCTGCATGAGCGCTCCGTGCGCATCATCCTGGCGGTAACGCTGGCCGTCGTTGCCTGGAAGCTCATCTTCCCCTGAAACAGCGCCATGCGTAGCGCGACGTTACGCAGGAGGCGCTGCCAGCTAGGTCGATTGCCGGATCGGCTGTGTTGCACCATAAGGTGCCTTTCCATGTCCACGCTGTTTGTCGGAGTGTGATTTCCGAGGTGAGGCGTGTAAGTTGGCAGCCTTCAAGACACATGGAGGATCTGCCGATGCCCCGCTTTCTTGCTGTTTACACCATGAATCCCGAGGATCTAGCGTCGTTTCGAACCCGGCCTAAAGCCGAGCAGGACGCGGTGGACGCCGCCGGTGTCAAAGAGTGGGCAGCATGGGAGGAAAAGAATGCTTCATCCATCCTTGATCGTGGCGGAATGGTGGGCAAGACGACACGCATGACCAAGGACGGGGTCGTAAATGCCACGAATTCATTCTGCGGCTATCTGGTGGTCGAAGCGGAGAGCGCTGATGCCGCTGCCCGCCTGTTCGAGGATCACCCGCACATCACCATTTTTCCCGGTGACGGGGTGGATGTAATGCCTTTTGTGACGTGACTGCTTTCGCGCAAGCATCACCACAGGCGCTGTTTCAGCTCAGCAGCGCTTGCAACTCCGCAATGGGCCTGAAGCGCCTGTTGGCGGCTTTCCAGCTTGCGCTGCACAATCGATCTATGCCGAAAGCTGTTGCTTGAGTTCGCCCAGAATGGTGATGAGCGTCTGTTTTCGATCGAGATTATAGGCTTGCGATATATTGAGCCGCTCGGTTGTCTCCGAATGGAGACGCGCCAGCCTCTCGGCAGTAGCGAGAGATCCATCAAGCGCGGCAGCCCTTGCCCGTTCGACGATATCGTCACCGATATGAGACAGGAAGAAGCCGAAGATCGTATCGCTGTCCTTGCCGGAAAGCGCATCGGCGAGGCGGTGCATGGCCTTGCGCGCTGCAGGTCCCTCCGCCGAAAGCACCTGCCGATAAGCATCGATGATTTCTCCGCCACCATAGTTCAGCAGCTTGAGCGCCTCGCTGACACTTCCCTTGGCTGCCGGAAGCAGTTCGTTCCCCTGCCCCGGCGGTACGCCGAGATTTTCGAGCGCCCAGCGCAAGGGTTCGTTCTCGAGCGGCGCTAGCTTCAAGGGCAGGCAGCGCGAACGGATCGTCGGCAACAGCCGGCCCGGCGCATGCGACAATACGAGGAACAGCGCGCGTTTCGGCGGCTCCTCAAGGATTTTCAAAATTGCGTTGGCTGCATTCCGATTGAGATCGTCCGCCGGGTCGATGATGACGATACGCCAGTTGCCCGTCCCCGAGGTCTGCGAGAAGAATTTTCCGGCACGGCGTACCTCGTCCACCGTGATCGCAGACTTCACCTTGCCTGTCTTGTCGTCGACCGGCCGGCTCAAATGCAGAAGATTGTGGGATGCGCCGCTCGAAATCTGCCGACTGATGGCGGATGCGGAGTCCGGATCCGGCATGATCTCGGGTGCAGACAATGGATCGGGGTGCGATAGAACATAGTTGGCGAAGCGAAAGGCAAGTGTCGCTTTGCCGATCCCCTCCGGACCTTCGATCAGGATGGCATGATGGCCCTTGCCGGAGCGGTAGGACTGCGTGAGAAAGGCTTCCGCATCCTCATGGCCGAAGAGCCTGGGGTTGTCCTGCGGCGCGATTGCGCCGTCCAGAACACCGGGTCGTTCCTCGCTCATTGTGCCGCTTCCGATCTTTCGGCAGCAACCTCTGCAGCAGGTCCAAGCCGCCGGTCGACGATTCCAGCGATTTCACCGGCAATCTCATCCTCCGAACGCTGCGCATCAATGACGTGGCAGCGCTCCGGTTCGCGTGCGGCAATGTCGAGAAAAGCCTCCCGGCGCTTCTCGTGGGTCTGCATCTCTTCCTTTTCGAAACGATCGGGCGTGGCGAGCGTGGAGGCGCGCTTGCGCGCCCGCTCAAGCCCGACTTCCGCAGGGATGTCGAGGATAAGCGTGCAATCGGGAATGACGCCATTGACGGCAACCCTTTGCAGCGCCTCGATATAGTCGGGTTCGAGATTGCCGGTCACGCCCTGGTAGACACGCGACGAGTCCATGAAGCGATCGCAAAGGACGATAGTGCCACGCGACAGTGCCGGGCGAATGACTTCCTCGACATGGTCATTGCGTGCTGCGGCGAAAAGAATGGCCTCCATCCGGGTGCCGAAAACCTCGGCAGCCCCCGAAAGCAGAACATGGCGTACGGCTTCGGCCCCGCGCGATCCACCGGGTTCGCGCGTCACGAGTACATCATGGCCGCGCTCACGCAAGCGCTCGGCCAACCGGCGGATCTGGGTGGATTTCCCCGCCCCTTCCCCGCCTTCGAAGCTTACGAATAGTCCGTTTGCATCAGCCAATGATCGTGTCCTGCACTTTTCGCCTGCCTACTGCATAATTCCTGAAATCGAAATCGATTTCAGGAATTATGCAGCAGACCTGAAACTCTACGACGACCTTTGCACGTCACATATGACGCACGGCGCTGTAGCCTGCGATACCTATCCTGTTTAACCCAAGACGTGCCGGGGTGGAACCGTGCATCTATCGGCGCATAGCACTCTATATGGGGTGTAAACAGGGATTTCGCGAGCGGCACAGCCATCAGCTTGGCAAGGGCTTATCCCACAGCCAGGAGAACAGCAGAGATTCGGCCAGTTCCATGAAGGCGTCGAAAGCCCGGCGGCTGAGCGTGCCCTGAGCAACTGATTCCTTTGTGTAAAGTGGCAGTTCGCGAACCAGTCGCGCGCCCAGGAACACACGCAATGTTCCGGCTTCGTAGCCGGTTGCGATAGGCGCGCTCAGCGGCCAGCGATAGACGATTCGCGCCGAGAGGCGATCCGGCGTATCGACCGGCACATAGACATCGACAGGAACTTTCGCTTCAAGGCTGACGGTGGATTGGGCGCCGCCATAGACACTGGCATCGCCGATCGCCTCTCCTTGAGCGAAGATACGCTGGCTCTTGAAATTGCTGAGACCCCATTCGAGCACGCGGCGGGTTTCTTCCGTACGTTCCTTGTCGCTCTTCAGACCGCCGAGCGCCAGAAAAAGCCGGCGCCCATCGCGCTCCACCGAGGCGACGATGGAAAATCCCTCGCCGTCTGCGAAACCAAGTCCGAGGCCATCAACGCCGATATTCAGCAGCAGCAAAGGGTTCTTATTGCGCTGGTAGATCTTGTTCCAGGTGAAATCCGCCTGGCCGAAATACTTGTAGAGGTCCGCATGCTTCTGCTGCAGGTCCTGCGCCAGTGTCACCAGTTCGCGCATCGAGACTTTGCCGCCGCTGTTCGGATCGTTTGCGTCGGGCAGGCCGGTGGAATTCGTGAATGTCGCCCGCGACATGCCGATCTCACGCGCGCGCGCCGTCATGCGTCGGGCAAATTCACGCTCGCTCACTGAAATACCTTCGGCCAGCACGATGCAGGCGTCATTTGCCTGCTGAACCGCAACACCCTGAATGAGATCGCCGACGCGGATACGAGATTTCAGCGCCGCAAACATCGTCGATGCGCGCGAGGGCGCACCACCTGTTCTCCAAGCGTTTTCCGAGACAGGATACTCCGTATCGAGTGAAATCTCCCCTCGCCCGACGGCATCGTAGATGACATCCAGCGTCATCAGCTTCGCAAGCGAGGCGGGAGAGATCGGCTGATCTTCGTTTTTGGCGAGGAGGATCGTACCGGTCGAGCCCTCTATCATGAAAGCCTGCGCGGCCTTCGTATCGAAAGCGCCGGGAACAGCGGGCTGCGCCTCAGCAACTGCAGGGCCGATGCCAAGGACAAAAAGGAACAAAAGAATCAAGCGCTTTGGCATACCGTCCCCGCAATCCGATCACCGCACCATTATTTTAGTGATAGGTGAAGATTCAGGCAATGACGCCGATCAATCGGTCTGCGTCGTGCCTTGATGCTGGCGGCGATAAGCCGAGAGGATCGATTCCTGAGTCAGCCCGTCGTTGCGGACCATGACGGCATCGAAAGCCAGGTCGACATAGACCGTCTTGACCGGGGTATTCTGATAGGCAGCAACCGTAGAACCAAGCGATTGATCACCAAGGCTTGCCATGCGATGCGAGGAACCCGGCCGCTCATAAGGGATCGGTCCGATCTGCGGCAGAACAACCATGACCGGCTCTGCGGATTCGGCTGTCGGCATCGGGCCACCGTTCCAGGTCATCGGGGGCAGATTGTTGCGCTTGTCGCCATTGGAGGCCGCTTTCGGAGCATCGGCGAAAGCCGTTGCCGAATAAGGCGATTGGCGCGGAATAGGAGCAATCGCCGGCGTCGACTCGAAACTACGCTGCCCACGCGTGGCGCGTGTCGGGGTTGGTGTATACGAATCCGAATCCGGCAGCTGATCGGCCGTCATCCGGCCAGCAGACGCGACCATCACGCCGCTCGCAATCTGGCCGCCGGGATTGATGCTCGGCAGGCGTGAACCCTTCGGGATGTAAGACGCCATCAGATAGGGATCGTCATGGCCGTCCATGCGGGCGCGGCCGACATACTGCACGCGCACGTCACCCGTGCCGCTGTGCTGCAGGTCGAGCATCTGCGCCGTCTTGTTGGAAAGGTCGATGATGCGGCCGGGATGGTAAGGGCCGCGATCGTTGACGCGAACGATAATGGAAGAGCCGGTCTCGACGTTGGTGACGCGCGCATAGCTGGGCAGCGGGAAAGTCGGATGCGCAGCAGTCAGCGACTGCTGATCGTAGACTTCGCCATTTGCTGTCAAGCGGCCGTGGAAGGCCGAGCCGTACCAGGATGCGATGCCGACCTTGTTATAGCCGAAATCTTCCTTGGGATAATACCACTTGCCCTTCACCTGGTAGGGATTGCCGACCATGAAGCGACCGCCGCCCTTCGGCACCGGACCGTTGTTGACGACGCGAGGGCTGGCTTTGACGCCATATTCCTTCTCGGAGAAATATTCCTTGCCGTGCTGGCGCTTGGTCGCGACCTTCTGAGTCGTTCCGCAGGCCGTGATGGTTGCGCACATCAGTGAGAGAGCAAACCAACGCATACCCGTTGCGTATGTCATCGCACGATTTTCGAATTTCATCTGTCCCACGCCGCTACTCATTACTTTGACGGAGGTCTGCTGACCGGTACTTCCCTCGTTCCGGTATTCTGCTACGCCTCAATCACCTAACGGTACTTTAATCATGATTGGAGTTTGGCGATTTTGCGATGCAAATTGAGCGCACTGGGAAAATTCTGAAGATCGTGGTTAATGCAAAGTAAAATTCCACAGATCCGGCGAACCGCCTAGAATAGCGCGGTTCCGCTGCCTCCCGATCGTTGACGCGGTCCGAACATGGGACAGTTGAAGCCGAATTCTTGCTGTTGCCCCAATGCTGCAAGCAAGAAATGGGACAGTCCTTCAGTTGCCCGTATCGAGGCGCATCAGTATTTCGTCAGTATTTCGTCGTGATAGACATCGCCGACTCTGAGCGCCTCGGTATCCGTAGCCCACGCCTTGAAGCCGAAGGATTCGTAAAGGCGGATAGCTGCCCCGTTGGATGAAACGACGCTGAGACGTATCGAACGACACGTGGTTTTCGCCTCATCGACGGCCGCGCTCATCAGGAGGCGCGAAAGACCGGTCTCTCGTGCTTTCGGCCGGACATACATCCCCCAGATCGAAGCGATATGCCGCATCTTCGCGCCGTGGGATTTGTTGACGGCAATGACACCCGCAAGCGCTCTGTCCTCACAGACGCCTCCGAAGATGAAATTGTTGGCAATACGGTCACCGATCTGCATTTCGCTATATTGCAGCTCGTCCTCATAGGAGGCGCCGAAGGCCTCGGGATGGCGAGACAGTCCCTCGAGACGGATATCGCGGAATGCGGATGCATCGCCACGCTCCAGGCGGTGTATGCTGAAGCGCTGCATGGCTGTTCCTTTCAGGCGAATGCGCTCATAACGACTGTGGAGACGCGATCTCGCACCTCGCCCCTCGCCAGGTCAACAATCAATGTGTCGTGGCGCCTGCTATATGTTGCAGCTTGTCGGGGTTGCGCGTGCAGTAGATGGCAATCACCTTATCCTGCTCGACATGCAGCGCCGTCGTCTGCACGACATTGCCGCCCTCCATCGTTACGAAGCCCGGCAAGCCGTCGATGAGAGCATAGCGAATGAGTTGCGATGGCTGCACTCGGAAGCCACGCGCCATCTGTTCATGACGCCGCATGACAGCGTCGAGCCCGATGAGCGGCTGCCGTGACGCCGGCACTTTGCCGCCTCCATCCGCATAGGCGATGACTTCCTCCGAAAGCATGGTGCGAAGCGCGGCCATGTCGCCGGTGCGTGATGCGGTGAAGAAGGCGGCGGCGAATTTGAGCCCCTGCTCCCGTCCGATCGCAAAACGAGGGCGGGCATCGACGATATGTGCCCTCGCCCGGCTCGCCAGCTTGCGGCAGGCAGCTGCCTCGCGATCGATCGTCAGAGCTACCTCTTCGAAATCCATGCCGAAGACATCGTGCAGCAGGAACGCGGCGCGCTCCAGCGGCGACAGGCGCTCAAGCGCAAGCATCAGCGGCAATGTCACGTCATCTGCGGCATCATCGTCCTGCGGATCGAAGATCGGCTCGGGAAGCCAAGGTCCTACATAGGTCTCACGCCGGCGTCGAGCCGATTTCAGTTCGTTCAAGCAAAGTCTGGTGACGATGGTGCGCAGGAATGCGGCTGGCTCGCGAACCGACGCATGGTCGGTCGCAAGCCAGCGCAGCCAAGCTTCCTGCACAATGTCTTCTGCATCCGCCACCGATCCGAGCATCCGATAGGCAAGCCGGACAAGGCGCGGTCGCAGCTCTGAGAGGGTCGGATCGGCGTTTGTTTCGGTCATTGGGTCGCGAGAGCGTATTGAGAAGAGGCGGCAACGGCTTGGCGGCCGCGAACGAATTGTAGCGTCGTCAACGCGACGCGTCTTCCCAGATAACGCGCCGTGGCAAGATCGGACTCGGGTGGTGCCGTCTCCGGACCTTCATCGACATTTGCCTGGGCACCCGCGCCGAGCCAGAAACCAAGCCGGTTCATATCCGCTTCCGAGCCCGTTGACGAGCAGTTTGCCGGCGGCAGATCCAGGCCGACCCAGTGCATTCCATGCTGTGCGGCAAAAATCGCCAGCTGGATGAGGGTCGAAAGCTTGTCACCGGAGCGTGACCCGGAGGTGGTAAAGCCGGCGGCGATCTTGTCCTTCCAAAGAAAGCCTTTCGCGAGGACTGCGCTCGACGTCATTTCCTGAAACGCCTTAAACGACGCCGAGATGGTGCCCATATAGGTCGGCGAACCGAAAATTATGGCTTCGGCGGTATGAAGATCGTCCCAATGCCGCTCCACCTTGTCGACCGATAGCAGCATGGCTTCGACACCGGCGACCTGTTCGACCCCTGCCGCGACGGCCTCTGCCTGGCGGCCTGTATGTCCGTAACCCGTGTGATAGACGATTGCGATACGTTGACGGACCATTGTTGTCTCCTTCGAAAATGGTGTTGCGAAGGATAAGACAAGCCAGAAGATCCATCTGTGACATGCCCCGTCGTTTTTTTTCCACCAAGGTCGAGAGGGCAGCCGAACGCTCAACTTGGAGGCTTGGGCGGTCGGCGGCGCTATGTCTACTTTCGCCGGTAGAGGATCATGCCCGCATGATGGAGCACGTCATCGATGAATGTTCCATCGGCAGTGAAGCCGGTGTCGTCCCAATAATCGATGTGATTGCCCCGGACAGCGTAGCGCCCTTGATAGGCGCTCTCCCGCGTGCCGCGCGCCTCGTCATAGCGACCATTCGCAAGCAGGTTGTGGCGGATATAGCCATCGGCGGTAACCCATAGTCCGACATAGGGGTGGTTTTCCGGCGTTTGCGTATCCGAATTTCGTTCGACGCTCATCTCTGCGTGACCTTTCTGTATGGGGAATATGATAGTGGTGCCGGCAAGAATTCCGGCACTGAAAGCAAACCAAGCGACGGCTCGCCGCTGCCTCCGCCTCATCGCGTGCGGGTCGGGCGAATGACGATCTCGTTGACGTCGACATCGTCCGGTTGTTCGATCGCGTAGCGGACCGCTCGTCCGATCGCGTCGGGCTGAAGCGCAATGGCGCGATAGGTCTTCATCGCCTCCACGGCGACAGGATCGGTGATCGTCTCGGCGAGCTCGCTTTCCACGACGCCGGGATGAATGCAGGTGACGCGAATGTTTTCATTCTCCTGCCGCAAGCCGTCCGAGATGGCACGCACCGCATATTTGGTGGCGCAATAGACGGCAGCCGTGGGCGACACGGAGAGCGCTCCCACGGACGCAATGTTGATGATATGGCCGGAACCTCGGGTCGTCATCTCGGGCAAGACTGCGGCGATGCCGTAGAGCACGCCCTTGATGTTGACATCGACCATCCGGTCCCATTCGTCGACCTTCAAGGACGCCATCAGCGACAACGGCATGACGCCGGCATTGTTGACGATCACGTCGACGCGGCCGAAGTTTCGGCGCGCCGCCTCGGCAAAGGCTTCAACATCCAGGCGGTCGGTCACATCGAGGCGCTGCGTTGCAGCCTCCCCGCCGCCTTCGCGGATCTCTTTTGCCAGCGCTTCGATACGATCTGTACGCCGTGCACCCAGCATCAGCTTGGCTCCGGCCCTGCCGAGTTCCCGGGCAATGCCGGCGCCGATGCCGCTTGATGCACCGGTGACCAGGACGACTTTGTTGAGGGACATAATCATTTCCTTCCTGATTGTTGTTCGAACTGCCGTGGCAGTTGTCAGGAAGGTAGATCCGCCCCATTGTTATGATAAGACGACCATTCGTTACCTCAATGGAAAGCTGAAATAACCAATGCAGCCGGATCTCAATACGCTTGCCGTGTTTGCGCTCGTCGCCGAAGAAAGAAGTTTTCGCGCAGCGGCAGAACGCATGGGCATCACAAGATCGGCAGTCAGCCAGACGATCCGGCGGCTGGAGGAGACGCTTGGCATCGCACTGGTACTGCGCACCACCCGCAGCGTAAGTCTCACCGAGGCTGGTGAAAGACTTTTTGGCGACATCGCACCCGCGATTGCGGAAATGCGCACAGCAGCGGAAGTCGCCGGAAACTTGCGAGGACCGCCAAGCGGACAATTACGTCTCGCCGTTTCATCCATTGCTGAGCGATTTCTCTCCGGCCCTTTGCTTGCGGGCTTTGCCGAGGCGAATCCGGAGGTCCAGCTTGATATCACGGTAACGGACGAAGAGTTCGACATCGTTGCCGAGGGCTACGATGCGGGCGTTCGTCTTGGCGAAGTGATCGAGCAGGACATGATTGCGCTGTCCGTCGCCGGCGATGAGCGGCAACTGGCCGTTTGTTCGCCACGATATCTGCAACGCTTCGGCGCGCCTGCTCATCCTCGCGAGCTTGTCGCCCGTCGTTGTATCGGCTGGCGTCCCGCGCCGAAGGTCGCGCCATATCGCTGGGAATTCGCCGAGAATGGCAAGGATTACAGCGTCGCCGTTGCGCCGGAGATTACGACGAACGACATGGCGTTGATGACCAAGCTCGCCGTCGCCGGCGCAGGGATCACCTTCGGCATGGAGGAAAGTTTCCGTCCATACATCGAACGGGGTGAGCTTGTGGCCATTCTCGAAAGCTTCTGCCCACGCTTTTCCGGCTTCTACCTCTACTATCCGAGCCGTCGTCACATGGCGCCGAAGCTGCGAGCCCTGGTCAATCATCTGCAAAATCGGGGCTAGAGCATGTCGCGCAAAAGTGTGCAGCGGTTTTGCGACTACGACATGCGTGAAATCAAAGAGCTAAAGCGCGTGAAGCGGATCTGAAAGATCGCGGCGCGCTTTAGTATTTGGCGGTGCGACACGTCTTAGGCGCAAAAATAGAGTGGCCCGACCGCTGGAGACGGTCAGGCCACATTTGCCAGGTCAGGGGTCAAAGCTGACTGAAGCATGCTAACAATAAGTCCGACTTATCTTTTGTCAATAATACTTCATGCGAGAGGCATGTATTGCGCCCGCGTCGCGCCATCAGGCGTAAGGCGTGCCGTTCAGAGCTGCTTTCTGGCCGATTGCGCCCTTGTCGATGATGGCGAGGAACGCATCCGTGGCCCTCTTCGTGTCGCGCTCCTGCCGAAACGTCTGATGCGCCTGGATGAAGGCCACGGTCCAGGTCGCCAGAAGGAGGCTCGCCGCCAGTTTGGCATCGGGATCGGCAGGGTTTCGCCCTACACTTTCCGATAGCGCCATCATGACGACATCAGCGATCTCGTCGCGTATCGCCCTCACCCTGGCCTTGAGGGTTTCGCTCCCCTCTATCGTCTCGACAAAGCCTTGGCTGCGGGCAGAGAAATTGACGGCAGGATGTTGCTCCGCAACGAGCCGATGTGCGAGCAAGCGGTATGCCTCGATGGGCGCGACATCGACGTCTCGCTGCCGCAAAACCTCGCGCAGCATCTCCCTCGCCTCTTCGTCGCGGTCGAAGAACATGTCTTCCTTGCGGGGGAAATGATTGAAGACCGTCATCCGCCCGACATCGGCGGCAGCGGCAATTTCGTCCACCGTCACGTGATCGAAGCCACGCTCGAAAAAGAGGCGGGTGGCGACATTGGAAATGTTTTGCCGTGTGGCAAGGCGCTTGCGGGTTCGGCGGTCGATCGTCGTTGTCATGCCGCATCGATAGCATCGTTTTTGTACTGAATACATATTTCTTATTGACCTATGTCGCGTTCAGTCATATTTAAATATGTACTGGATATACATTTGGACTTAATACGAATAATTCAGCGCCTTCTCGAATGACGGGCTGGAGGAGTGAATCATGAAAACGAGGAGTGAATCATGAAAACAGTGCAGTTCAACGAATACGGCGGTCTGGAAGTCGTTCGTATTGTCGAGGTCGATGAACCGCATGCTGGCCCTGGCCAGGTGCGCATCCTTGTCCGCGCGGCTGGCGTCAATCCCTCCGATTGGAAGCGTCGGGATGGGCAATATCGCGATTTCGAGGAGGTTTCCTTTCCCGCGGGCTTCGGTGTCGAGGCCTCGGGAATCGTGGACGAGATTGGCGACGGCATTTCCAATGTCTCGGTCGGAGACGCCGTTTTCGGCTTTGGCGAGAATACGATGGCCCAGTATGCGATCCTCTCGCATTGGGTGCATAAGCCGGAGGGCGTGTCGTTCGAAGTTGCCGGTGGGCTGCCTGTCATCGTCGATACGGCGACGCGCGCCCTGGATGAGGTCGGTATCGCATCCGGTCAAACGCTTCTGGTGAGCGGTGCTGCGGGCGGAATTGGCTCGGCCGTGGTTCAGCTGGCTCGCCTGCGCGGGATTACCGTCATCGGCACGGCAAGCGCACCCAAACACGACTATTTGCGCGCTCTCGGCGCTCTGCCGACGACGTACGGACCGGGGATCGCGGAACGCGTCAAGAAACTCGCGCCAAATGGCATCGATGCTGCGCTCGATCTGGCGGGCTCGGGGGTGATCCCGGAATTGATCGCGATCGTCGGTAACCCCGCGCGCGTTCTCTCCGTTGCCGATTTTTCGGCAGAGGAATACGGCGCGAAATTTTCTCACGGCCCTCCGAAGGATCCGGAGCTGATCTTCGCCGATGTAGCCCGACTTTGCTCGGAGGCTCTTTTCCGCCTGCATGTGGAGCAGACCTTCCCGCTTGAACAGACGGCGCTCGCGCAAGACATCAGCGCCAGAGGTCGCGTGATGGGCAAGCTCATTATTTCACCGGATTAAAACTGACCATGAACAAGCCCCTTATCGTCATCTTTGCCGCCATCTGCCTCGATGCAGTCGGCATGAGCCTGATCTTCCCCATTCTTCCCCGGCTCCTCGAGCAGGTGACCCACACTCAGAACATCGCGCCTTATATCGGCATCATGACTGCGCTCTATGCCGCAATGCAGTTCGTCTTCGCGCCCGTGCTCGGTGCGCTCAGCGACAATCTCGGTCGGAGACCTGTGCTGCTCATTTCGCTGGCGGGCGCTGCCGTCAACTATGTCATCATGGCGTTTGCACCGCAGCTTTGGATGTTGCTACTCGGTCGCGCCGTCGCCGGCCTGACGAGCGCCAATATCTCCGTGGCAACGGCTTACATCACTGACATTTCGCCGGAAGACAAGCGGGCCCGCCGCTTCGGTCTTCTCAGTGCAATGTTTGGCGTTGGCTTCATCGTCGGCCCAGTTCTCGGCGGATTGCTCGGCGACTACTGGCTGCGGCTTCCCTTCATTGCAGCAGCCATCCTGAACGGCTGCAATTTGCTCATGGCCCTGTTCGTTCTCCCCGAATCCCGCGCTTCGTCAGGTCGGAAGATCGATCTGGCGGCATTCAATCCGCTTCAGCCACTTCGCTGGGTTTTCTCGATGAAGGGACTGATGCCGATCGTTCTGGTCTATTTTATCCTGAGCGCTACCGGCGAAGCCTACGGCACCTGCTGGGCATTATGGGGCTTCGATACGTTCCGATGGAATGGTCTCTGGATCGGCCTCTCGCTCGGGGCGTTCGGCGTCTGCCAAACGCTGGTGCAGATATTCCTGCCTGGCCCTGCGGCCAAACTGTTCGGCGAGAGATGGGCTGTCGTGGTCGGGATCGCTTGCGCCTGCGTCGCACTGGTTGTCATGGCCTTTGCCAACCAGGGTTGGATGGTGTTCGCCATCATGCCGATCTTCGCGCTTGCCGGCATCGGCTCGCCCGCCTTCCAGGCTCTCGCCACCAGGCAGGTCGATCAGGCCCGTCAGGGGCAGCTTCAGGGTGTGCTGACGTCAGCCATCAGCCTGGCCTCCGTCATCAGTCCGCTGGCGTTCTCCACCTTCTATTTCGTCGTCCAGAAGCAGTGGCCTGGCGCCATCTGGCTTTCGGTGATCGCCATCTACGCCGTCGCCGTCCCGCTGGTCTTGCTCGGCACGCGTGCTGCGCAATCCGCACAACCCGTCAACGCCTAGCGGGTGCCTCGCGAAGACCGTCTGGACGACCATCAAGGATTTAGCCGCATCTTGAGCGAAAATAACCGACGCCTTTTACCGTGCTTCACAATTGGTTGTCGCTTATGCATGGCAGCCCGGTTGACGGTTCCGCCCGAATAGCGGTAAAGCGAGCCAACCACTTTTAAAGGCGCAGTGTCGCCATGACAGGAAGAGTGTCCGAGTGGTTTAAGGAACCGGTCTTGAAAACCGGCGTGCGGGAAACCGTACCGTGGGTTCGAATCCCACCTCTTCCGCCATTCATCAACGCATGGTCAGAAATGCATTCCATGATGTCATTGCTTATGCGAAAGATTTGGCATCGCTGCAGGGACACCGCTTCCGCTCATGACATCAGACGATCAAACCCTCGCGCTTGGGTCTAAACCTCTGGCCGGAGCCGCCCTGTCGGCATTCTTCAACCGTGACGCTGTCGTCGTCGCATCGGATCTGGTCGGTGCACGCTTTTCTGTCGGGGGCATCGGCGGGCGCATCGTCGAGACGGAGGCCTATCGGCCTGACGATGAAGCCTCCCATGCTTTTCGCGGCAAGACACCGCGCAATGCTGCCATGTTCGGGCCGCCGGGCCATGTCTATATCTACCGCTCCTATGGCATTCACTGGTGCCTGAATTTCGTCTGCCTTACGGGGAGCGCTGCGCTCATCCGGGCATTGGAGCCGGAGAATGGTATCGATGAGATGCTCGCGCGTCGCGGTATGGCGAATATCGTGTCTCTCTGCAACGGACCAGGAAAGCTGTCGCAGGCACTGGCGATCGACATCGGCTTGAACGGCATATCGCTCGACCAACCGCCATTCACATTCTCGCTCGCCGAGCCGGTAGCGATCGTCGCCGACAAGCGCATCGGAATCACGAAGAACGTCGACCCGCTCTGGCGTTTCGGTGCGGCGGGGTCGCGTTTCGTCAGCCGCCGTTTTCCCTGACAAAGCAATTCCAGGAATAGTGCGCTGCGGCTTTGGCTGGGAATGCGCGAGAGCTGTGAGATAGCGCTTTTTCGCGATCCCCGCAGACGGAGGCGCTTTACGAAAGAGACCGCCGGGGTGGCGCCCGGCGGTCATACGGCCACGCAGTGAAACTGGAAAGACTGCGCAGCTATTCCATTGCGACGCTGTGGTCGACGGCGGGCGGCGCCGACGGTTTGCGCAAGAGCACCAGCAGCGGTATGGCGCAGATCGACATCAGCATCAGCAATTTGAAGTCGTCGATATAGGCGATGATGGTCGCCTGCGTGGTGATCATGCCGTCGAGCGTGGCGCGGCCAACTGCCGTCAGAGGACTGATACCGTGAGCCGCCGTCGCGTCGAAATAGCGGTTGAACGGCGTCACATAGGCGGCGATGTTCGCGTGGTTGACCTGCGTATTCTCGGTGATCAGCATCGAGACGACGGAAATGCCGACGCTCGAGCCGATATTGCGCGAGAGGTTGTAGAGGCCGGTTCCCTCGCCGCGCATCTGCGCCGGCAACGTCGCGAAGGCGATCGTCGTCAGCGGCACGAACAGAAAGCCGAGACCCGCACCCTGGACGAACCCGACCGAGATCAGCGTCCACTGCGAAACATCGGGCGTCCAGCCGGTCATGTCGTACATCGCCCATGCGGTCAGCGCGAGGCCGAGGAACAGCAGCAGGCGCGTGTCCACCTTGCCGATCAGCCGGCCCACAAGGAACATGCAGAACATCGTGCCCAGACCGCGCGGCCCCATGACGATACCGGCCGTCACGACGGGATATCCCATCAATGTCTGCAGATAGGGTGTCATTAGCGCCAGCGAGGCCAGATAGGTGACGCCGACGATAAAGATGAACAGCATGCTGACGGCAAAGTTCTGGTCCAGGAATAGCCTGGGATTGACGAAACTTCGCTCGGCCGTGAACGTGTGTACGATAAGGAGATAGAAGGCGCAGACGCAGACGAGTGCCTCGATGATGATCTCGCCCGAGTAGAACCAGTCGAGCTGCTCGCCGCGGTCGAGGAAGAGCTGCAGGGCTGCGATGGCGATCGAAAGCATCCCGAAGCCGAACCAATCGAGTTTGGCAAGCGCGTCGAGCTTGGTCTCGGTCACGTAGACGACAATGCCGAAGAAGGCGAGCGCGCCGATCGGCACGTTGATGTAAAACACCCAGCGCCAGCTGATATTGTCGGTCAACCAGCCACCGATCACGGGACCGAGCACCGGTCCGACCATCACCGAGACGCCGAACAGCGCCATGGCGCGGCCGCGCTCCTCGACATTGTAGATATCGAGAAGAATTCCCTGCGACAGCGGCACCAGCGAAGCGCCGAAAAATCCCTGTAGCAGGCGGAAGCCGACGATTTGCGCCAGCGATTCCGACAGGCCGCATAGAACTGAGGCTGCGACGAAGCCCGCGATTGCCGTCAGCAGAACACGCTTACGGCCGAACTTGGCCGAAAGGAAACCGGAGGGCGGCGTCATGATCGCCGCCGCGACGATATAGGATGTCAGAACCCAGTTGATCTGGTCGGCGCTCGCCGACACGTCGCCCTGAATATGAGGCAGGGCAACGTTGGCGATGGTGGTATCCAGCGCCTGCATGATGACCGACAGGATGACACAGGCCGTGATCGCGCCGCGATGGGCGATGGGCGCTGATGGCGAAGCAGTGGTGGCGTTACTCATGGTCCTGACCGCGGGAATGGCCCAGCAGGTTGCTAATGAAGTCAGGCAGGCCACGGGCATGGCCGGTGTCGACATCGGCGACGACGCTCATTCCGACGCGCAGCGGCGGCTTGCCCTGCGTTTCGTCGATGCTGATGATCATCGGTATGCGCTGGACGACCTTGACCCAGTTGCCGGTGGTGTTCTGGGCTGGCAACAGCGAGAAGCTCGAACCGGAGGCCGGAGCTATGCTGGCGACGGTGCCCTTCCAGGTGACGCCCGGATAGGCATCGACCGATATCGTTACCTTCTGGCCGGTCCGCACGTAGGTAAGTTCGGTTTCCTTCGGGCTGGCGTTGATCCACATATGGGTGGTGGATACCAGCGAAAAGCCCTGCTGGGCAGCCGTCAGATAGGCGCCGACTTGGAGCGAGGGAACGTTGGCGGTGACGCCGTCGAAGGGAGCCTTTACGACCGTGTCGTCGAGCTCGCGCTGCGCGTTGTCGACGGCGGCCTTGGCCTGCAGATAAAGCGGATTTTGTTCGACCGGCAGATTGGCCGCGCCCTCGCCGCCCAATTGGGCCAGCGTTGTGGCGGCCTGCGCCTTGGCGACAGAAACCTTTTGTTGCGCAGCCTCAAGATTGTGCTTCGCCTGGTCGAGAGCCGCCTTTGAGGCGACCGAGCTGTTGATCAGGTTCTGCTGCCGCTCGAGTTCCGTCTGGTAGTAGGGAATGTCGGCCTGTGCCTGTGCGATCTCGGCCAGAGACTGGGTGTAGCTGGCCTGCAGGTTCAGGATCTGGTTCTTTGCGTTGCCGAGCTGCGCCTGTGCGCCCTCCAGTGCAATGCGGAAGGAATCGGGCTTCAGGCGGAAAAGCACCTGCCCTTTCTTCACCACTTCGTTTTCATGCACATCGACCGAAATCACCGTGCCGGAAACATCGGTGGAGACGCCGACCATATCAGCCTGGATGTAGGCATTGTCGGTGGACATGATCTGCCCGCCGGTAACGTAATAGTAGCCGCCGATGACGAGAGCGACGGGAAGCAGGGCGAAGAGAATCGGCCGCGTCAGCTTGCGGCGTTTGCGTGGCGCCTCGGGAGGCGCAATTGGAGCCGCCGCTGCCGTGGCAGGCTGCGACGCCGGAGGAGACGACGGCGCCTCGGCGACGAGCGCCTGATTCTGTTCGGATGAATTTGCGTTTGCAGGTACGCGTAGGGAGGAAGATGCGTCAGCCATGTTGTATCTCTTTATCGACTGCCTTCGAACGGCAGACGTGAAGCAGGTTCGATTTCATTAGGATAAGCAATTCGTGGAGGCGTTCACGATCCTCCTGGGGCACGCCCTCGAGCGCCTCCCTGCGGGTCTGTTCGCCAATGTCGCGCATGGCGTCGATCAAAGGACGAGCCTCCTCGCGCATGTAGAGCAGCCAACTGCGGCGATCGCTCGGATGCTGCCGGCGCTCCACGAGGCCGCGCTCGCTCAGCTTGTCGAGAATGCGAACCAGTGTGATTGGTTCGATTTCCAGCATTTCGGCCAGTCCGGCCTGATGGATGCCTTCATTGTTGGCGAGATAGGCAAGCGTCTGCCATTGCGAACGCGTTAGCCCCAAATCCTTAGCGCGCTGCTCGAACCGCTTCCGAAGAAGTCGGGCAACGTCGTGGAGAACAAAGCCGAGAGTTGGTGTCGAGTTCATGGTGTTGGAAGTCTGCTATTGATAAGCACCCTTATAATTATGTGTACGTATAGTAAGCATCCACCTGATACAAGGGGGCGGCGCATCAAGAAATCGCGATGGTCGAAGATGTCGCAGCGGTGTCACAAAGATGTCGCAGTGCCGGGCTGCAACCGGGGGCAGAAAATTACTTTGCACGGTAGGCTTTATATGCCCGCCATTATCCCTCGAATTGAAAAGGCGCGAACGATCGAACCGTTCGCGCCTTTCCGGCAATTCCACAGCTGGATGAACGTGTGGGGCTCATTCATCCTGTCGAGAGTTTGGCGTTAAGTCTAACGCCGACTCAGGAGCCCGATGAGATAGCCGATGCCTGCAGCAGCAGCGACCATGAAAATCGGATCCTGGCGAACTCTTTCGCGGAACTGCTCTGTAATCTCCTCGGCTTCCTCGGCGACGACAGATTTTGCTCCCTGACCCACAGCGGCTGCGCTCTGCGAGAGTCTCGTCAAATCTTCGCGCAACGCTGCGACCTGGGCGGCTAGATCCTCCATTGCCGTTTCGGTCTGTGCTCGCGCTGCGGATGACTGGGCGGAAGCTGATTTCGTCTCTGCCATCATATGCTCCTTATGTTTTCTTGGGGAGTAGAACGTCATTGAACGTCAAAGGTTCCGGCACTTTTGTCCCTCGTGGGGTGATTTCCCCTATGGCTCTTCAATTCCGGTTCGGATTGCTCTAAGGAACTCCGATTGTTTCGCTCGCGTGCGAAGACTTGATGATGACGAGGTTTGCTTTCCGATGTTCGATGTGCTGAGAAAAATCGCCCAGACCTGGGTTGCCAAGGGCTTGTTGCTTCTTCTCGCGGCGGCTTTCGGCATATGGGGCGTCGAACGGTCGCTCATCACCGGTGGCAACAGCAACACGGTGGTAATGGTCGGCGATCAGCAGATCGACACCAACGAATTCCGCCTCGCCTATCGTCGCCAGCTTCAGGCAATCAGCCAGCAGTTGCGCATGCAAATCACGCCTGACCAGGCGCGCGCTTTCGGCATAGGGCAGCAGACCGTGGCGCAGCTCGTTGCCGGCGCCTCGCTCGATCAGCTTGCAGCCGATATGAACCTGGGTCTTTCTCAGGATCGCCTGGCCAAGCTCATCGGTGACGATCCGGCCTTCAAGGCTGCAAACGGCGCGTTCGATCGCCAGAAATTCGAGACGCTTCTTCGCAACAGCAACATCACTCCGGACGATTACATCAAGGAACGCAGCAAGGTCGCTATCCGCAGCCAGATCGTCGAGGCAGTATCGAACGGTTTCGTTGCGCCGAAGGTTCTGGTCGATGCCGTCAAGCAGTATCATGATGAGAGCCGCAGCATCGATTATCTGCTGCTCACCAACGCCAATATCGATCCGGTCAAGGCCCCGGCCGATGACGTGCTGTCCAAGTGGTTCGAAGGCGTGAAATCCAGATATCGCGCTCCGGAATATCGCAAGTTCGCCTATGTAAAGCTGCAGGCCGAGGACCTGGCCGATCCGGCGAGTGTGTCGGATGATGAGCTGCGCGCCCAGTACGACAAGCGCAAGGACAGCTTCAAGACGCCGGCCACGCGAACGATCGAACAGCTGACCTTTGCCAATAAGGATCTTGCCAATGCAGCTGCTGATGCGCTGAAGACCGGCACGACCTTCGACCAGCTTGTTTCCGATCAAGGCAAGAAGCCGTCTGACGTATTGCTCGGCAACTTCACCAAGGATCAGGTTCCGGACAAGACCGTTGCCGACGCTGCCTTCAGCGTCACGAAGGATGGCGGCACAACGCCCGTGGTCGAAGGTTCGTTCGGCCCCGTCATTCTGCGCGTCACCAACGTAAAGGATGAGACGGCGAAAAACTTCGACGACGTCAAGGAAGACATCCGCAAGCAGATCGCGCTCGGCAACGCCGCCAACGAAATCACCAGCGTCCACGACAAGTTCGAGGATCTGCGCGGTTCCGGCGCCTCGCTTCAGGAAGCGGCATCGCAGCTCAAGCTGAAACTGGTCACGATTGACGCGATCGACGCGACCGGCCTGGATCAGAAGGGCAACGAGATCAAGGATCTGCCTAATCGCCAACAACTGCTGTCGGAGGTCTTCAAGGCCGAACAGGGTGGCAACCCCGCTCCGCTGACCGTCGGCAACGATGGCTATATCTGGTATGACATCCTGAACATCACGCCCGATCACGATCGCGCGCTTGCCGATGTCCGTGAAAAGGTCGTCGCCGATTGGACTGCCGAGCAGCAGAAAATTGCGCTTGCCGCCAAGGCAACCGAGTTGAAGCAGGAGGCGCAGAAGGGCAAGTCGCTTGCCGATATCGCAGCGCCGCTCGGCATTGCCGTTGAAAACAAGACAAATGTCACGCGCTCGACTGACGACCCGGTTCTCGGCCGGGGTGGCGTCGCGGCCGTGTTCTCCGGCCCGATCGATACTGCCGCCAACTCGATCGGTGCCGACGATACGACCCAGATCCTGCTGAAGGTGACCGACGTCAACGACAATCCGACAACGGATGCTCTCAGCAACGACGATCAGCAGGTCGCCCAGGTTGCCAATGCTGCTGGCGACGACATCCTCGACCAGATCGTTGCCCAGTTGCAATCCAGATACACGGTCACGGTCAACCAGAGCCTCGCTGAACAGGCGATGTCCCGTTAAGCCCGATCGGGAGGATGGATAGTCAATGTCAGAGTTGAAACCTTTCCTCGCCAAGGTCGCAGGTCGCGAGGCCCTGACGCGGGATGAAGCCCGGCGTGCGTTCGAGATCCTGATGTCGGGTGAAGCGACACCGTCGCAGATCGGCGCCTTCCTGATGGCGCTGCGCGTGCGCGGCGAAACGGTCGACGAGATCGTCGGGGCCGTCACCACGATGCGCGCCAAGATGTTGCCGGTGGATGCACCTGCTGATGCGATCGATATCGTCGGCACAGGCGGCGACGGTGTCGGCACCTACAACATCTCGACGCTGGCGGCATTTATCGTCGCAGGCGCTGGTGTGCCGGTCGCAAAGCACGGCAATCGCGCCCAAAGCTCGAAGGCTGGAACGGCGGATACGCAGTCGGTACTGGGCATCAAGCTCGATATCGGGCCAGACGTGATTTCCCGCTGCATTCGCGAGGCCGGTATCGGCTTCATGTTCGCGCAGTTGCACCATTCGTCGATGCGCCATGTCGGGCCGTCACGCGTGGAACTGGGCACACGCACGATCTTCAACCTGCTTGGACCTTTGTCGAACCCTGCCGGCGCACGTCGCCAGCTGCTCGGCGTTTTTGCACCGCAATGGGTTGTTCCGCTCGCGGAAGTGCTGAGAGACCTGAATGCCGAAAGCGTTTGGGTCGTGCACGGCGATGGCCTTGACGAAATCACGACGACCGGAAAGACCTCTGTCGCTGCGCTCGAAAACGGCAAGATCCGCACATTTGAGCTGACGCCATCGGATTTCGGCCTGCCGCATGCTGACCTCGCCGATCTCAAGGGCGGCGATGGCGTTGCCAATGCAGCGGCGCTTCGCGACGTGCTGAGTGGTGCGAAGAACGCCTATCGCGACATCGCCCTTGCCAATGCGGCGGCGTCACTGGTCATTGCCGGAAAAGCTGAAACGCTCCATGATGGCATGAGGCTCGCAGCCCAGTCGCTTGACAGTGGCGCGACCGCCGTTGCGCTGGAAAAACTGGTCGCCGTCTCCAACGAAGAATAGGTTCAGGACGTCATGACCGATATCCTTCAGAAGATCGAAGCCTACAAGCGCGAGGAAATCGCTGCTGCCAAGGCCAAGGTTTCGCTTGCCGATCTCAAGGCCATGCAGGCCGGCCAGTCCGCACCGCGTGGCTTCCACAAGGCGCTTCGTGCCAAGCAGAGCGCTGGTGCTTTCGGCCTGATTGCCGAGATCAAGAAGGCAAGTCCGTCCAAGGGGCTGATTCGGCCTGATTTCGACCCACCTGCTCTCGCCAAGGCATATGAGGCGGGCGGTGCGGCTTGCCTCTCTGTGCTGACGGATACCCCCAGTTTTCAGGGTGCGCCCGAATTCTTGATGTCTGCGCGTGCGGCCTGTTCCCTTCCGGCGCTGCGCAAGGATTTTATGTTCGAGACCTATCAGGTGCAGGAAGCCCGCGCCTGGGGTGCCGATTGCATCCTGCTGATCATGGCCTCGCTGTCCGATGCCGATGCCCAGCGCCTGCAGGACGAAGCTTTCGGCCTCGGCATGGACGTGCTGGTCGAGGTTCACGATGCCGAAGAAATGGAGCGGGCACTGAAACTGTCCTCGCCGCTGATCGGCATCAATAACCGCAATCTGCGCACCTTCGAGGTCAGCCTCACGGTCAGCGAGACACTCGCGGCCATGGTGCCGGACGACCGGCTGCTGGTCGGCGAGAGCGGCGTCTTTACGCATGCCGATTGCAAGCGCCTTGAGGCGGTTGGCATCACCACTTTCCTTGTCGGCGAAAGCCTGATGCGCAAGGATGACGTGACCGCCGCCACGAAGCTGTTGCTGAACGGCGAAACCGGCATTCTGGCGGCCGAATAAGATGGCCACGCCAAAAGCCGGTCTCACGCATATCGACTCGTCTGGCGAGGCGCATATGGTCGATGTCGGCGACAAGGCCGAAACTGCGCGTAGCGCCACGGCCACCGGTTATGTAAAAATGAAGCCGGAAACATTGGCGCTGATCCGCGAAGGCAATGCCAAGAAGGGCGATGTCATCGGCACGGCGCGGCTTGCCGGCATTATGGCCGCGAAGCAAACGAGCAATCTCATTCCGTTATGCCATCCGCTGATGCTGACGAAGGTTGCCGTCGATATTGTCGAGGATCCTTCCCTGCCCGGTTTGCGCGTCACTGCAACGGCCAAGCTTACTGGCCGCACCGGTGTTGAAATGGAAGCGTTGACGGCCGTTTCGGTCGCTTGCCTGACGATCTACGATATGGCCAAGGCCGCTGATCGCGGCATGGAGATCGGCGGCATCACGCTATTGGAGAAATCCGGCGGCAAATCGGGAGATTTCCGCCATCCGGGGGCCTGACATATGAGCCTGTTACCTGTCGCCGAAGCCCAAGCGCGCCTTTTGGACAGCGCCACACCACTTCATCGCATTGAAAGCGTTCCGCTAGATATGGCCGATGGCAGAGTGCTGGCGAGAGATCTCGCTGCCCGTCTAACTCAACCACCCTTCGATGCCTCGGCAATGGATGGTTATGCCCTTCGTTTTGAGGATGCGGCAACGCCCGGCTCCGAGCTGCGGCTCATCGGCGCATCGGCCGCCGGTCATGCCTTCGAGGGAGCTGTCGGCAAGGGGGAAACCGTTCGCATTTTTACCGGCGCCCCCGTCCCTCCTGGTGCTGATTCCGTACTTCTGCAGGAGGACGCTGAACGACTGGAAGGCGAGCGTATCCGCACCACCTACGCTCTGCGCAAAGGGCAGCATATTCGCCCGCGCGGCCAGGATTTTCTCGAAGGGGAAGTCGTTCTGCCGGCTGGCACGGTCATGGATTTTTCCCGGCTCACCGTTGCAGCTGGTATGAATCATCCCGCGTTGGATGTCTATCGCCGGCCGCTGGTTGCGATCCTGGCGACCGGTGACGAGCTGGTCGTGCCGGGCAGCGCGCCTGGCCCTTCGCAGATCGTCGCTTCGAACACATTCGGCATCGCCGCGCTAGCGCGCAATGCCGGCGCTCATGTGCTCGATCTGGGGATCGTCCCTGACAATAAGGAGGAGATTACCGCCGCCATCGGTCGCGCGCAGGTGGCGAAAGCCGATATCGTCGTCACGCTCGGCGGTGCTTCCGTCGGCGATCACGATCTGGTGCAGGCAACGATGATATCAGCCGGTATGAAATTGGATTTCTGGCGTATCGCCATGCGCCCCGGCAAACCGCTGATGGTCGGCAGCCTCGGCGACATTCACATCCTCGGTCTTCCGGGCAATCCGGTTTCCAGCCTCGTCTGTGGCCTGCTCTTCCTGGAACCTTTGATCCGTAAGCTCGCCTCCTTGCCCCCGGTGAAACGCGAGGGCGTCGCATACGCTGCGGTGCCCTTTGCTGCGAACGACCAGCGCCAGGACTATGTGCGCGCGACTTTGACGAAGAGCGATGACGGTCGTTGGCTCGCCAAGCCCTTTTCAAAGCAGGACTCCTCGATGATGAAGGTCTTTTCGAGCGCCGACTGTCTGGTTGTCCGCCCACCGCATGCGCCGGAACTTGCCGTCGGCTCGTCGTCTCAGGTCATATTCCTGCGGCCCGATCTACTCGGTTAAAGCATTTCTAGGAAAAGTGCGCAGCGGTTTTCCGTTCGGAATGCGTGAAAAAACAATAAGATGGAGTGCTTTCGCGTTTCGAAGAAAGGCGGAAATGCTCTAGGACGCGAGTTTTCTTGGAACGGCCCCCAGCGGGGCAAGCAAAAGCCGGGAGGTTTGACCCACCCGGCTCATATTCCATCCAATCGACGGATTGATTACTTCGCAGGCTTCTCGTGATGGCCGCCGAAGCCGGCGCGCATGGCGGAGAGAACCTTGTTTGCGTAGTCGTCGTTGCCACGAGAGGCGAAGCGGCCGTAAAGCGCGGCGCTGAGGACCGGCGTCGGAACGCCTTCGTCGATGGCGGCCGAGATGGTCCAGCGACCTTCGCCTGAGTCGGAAACGCGGCCGGCATACTGCGAGAGCGCAGCGTCGCCATGCAGAGCGTCGGCGGTCAGGTCGAGCAACCAGGAGGTGATCACGCTGCCGCGGCGCCATACTTCGGAGATCTCGGCAATGTCGAGATCATACTGATAGTATTGCGGGTGAGAGAGAGGAGCGGTTTCGGCATCCTTCTCGGCGGTCTGCTTGCCGATATTGGCGTGGCGCAGAACGTTGAGGCCTTCTGCATAGGCGGCCATCAGGCCGTATTCGATGCCGTTATGGACCATCTTGACGAAATGGCCGGCGCCGGACGGCCCGCAATGCAGATAGCCCTGCTCTGCCGTGCTGTTTCTGGCGGCTTCTTCCGAGCGCATCTGCGACGGAGGCACATCGCCAACGCCAGGAGCAAGCGTTGCGAAGATCGGCGAGAGATGCTCGACGGTTTCCTTCTCGCCGCCGATCATCAGGCAATAGCCGCGCTCGAGACCGAAAACGCCGCCGCTGGTGCCGACGTCGACATAGTGAATGCCCTTCGGCTTCAGTTCTTCGGCACGGCGGATATCGTCATGATAATAGGAATTGCCGCCGTCGATGACGATATCGCCCTCGTCAAGAAGCGGAACGATGGCCGCCAGTTCCTGATCGACGATTGCCGCCGGCAGCATCATCCAGACGACGCGCGGCTTGGCAAGTTTCGATACGAAATCCGCGAGAGACTTGCTGCCGGTGGCGCCGAGCTGCTCAAGCCCCGCGACACTTTCCGGGCGCGCATCGAAAACAACCGCAGTATGACCGCCCCTCATCAGGCGCTGCACCATATTGTTGCCCATACGGCCAAGGCCAATCATTCCGATTTGCATGTGTCAGTCTCCTAGGACGGTTTCAATCGTTTGAATACTGCATAGAGATATTTCGCAATATTTTCCAATGAACAAATGACGGGCGAGCTATGCATGAGCGCGGCAGCGCGGAAAAATCCGCGCGTTCACGCATCTGTGATATCGCTGGCCAAAACCTCCCGCTTTTCCCCATGATCGCGCTTTGCCGACTTGGAGGAAAGCTGTATTTTGCGCTTGTGTTTGCGTCGGTAAATTTAGCATCGATCCCGGATTCCTTGCATAATTCTCTTTAGCGCGGCGCTTTCAGCAAGCGTCAAAGGAGGCATATGGCTGCGTCGCTGAAACTGCCGCTGATTCCAGCTTCATTTTTCGGCATGGTTCTCGGGCTTTCGGGCCTGGCCAATGCCTGGCGTGTTGGAGCACGCATCTGGCAGTTGCCGGCGTTGGTCGGTGAAGTGCTGACCTTCGTTTCCATCGCCGTCTGGCTGCTGCTAGTCGCGTTCTATACGCTGAAATGGGCAGTGGCACGGGAGGAAGCCCTCAAGGAAGTCGCGCATCCTGTCCAGTGTTGCTTCATCGGCCTGGTTGGCGTTGCTACCATGCTGGTGGCCGGCGGGTTGTTGCCCTATTCTCACGTCGGTGCGGAAACGATATTCCTGGCCGGCGCCATCTACACGCTCACCTTCTCGGTTTGGCGCACAGGCGGACTGTGGCAAGGCGAGCGCGACATTGCCGCCACGACAGCGGTGCTTTACCTGCCCAGCGTTGCGGGCAGCTTCGTGACCGCGATCGTTGCCGCCGCTCTCGGATTTCCGCAATGGGCGCAGTTGTTCTTCGGCGCGGGTTTCTTCGCGTGGCTCGCAATCGAATCGGCTCTGCTTCATCGCCTTTTGACCGGGCCGGCGCTTCCTCCGGCGCTGCGGCCCACACTTGGAATTCAACTGGCGCCGCCGGTCGTGGGCGCGCTCGCCTATATCGGCATCCTGCAAGGCCCCGCCGATATACTCGTGCATGCCATGATCGGCTATGGCCTGCTGCAGGCGCTCATCATGATTCGCTTGCTTCCCTGGATCACGAAAGAAGGGTTCAGCCCGGCCTATTGGGCATTTTCCTTCGGCGCGACGGCGCTTGCCACCGCTCCAATGCGCCTGATCGAGCGCGGTGACAGCGGCCCCGTCGCACAACTTGCGCCCACACTTTTCGTTGCCGCCAATATCGTCGTGGGCCTGATCGCCCTCGCCACGATCTGGCTTATCGTCAACCGTAAGCTGGTGATTGGCTGGGTCGAGCTTACGCATCGCGATGCCGGCGCAATCGGCCGAGGCTAGGCCAAACCAAGTCGAATATTGGGAGCAGTCATGTTGGACCATGTGACGATCGGCGTGCGCAATGTGGAACGTTCAAAGTTATTCTACGATGCGGCCCTGAAGCCTCTCGGCATCGAACGCCTTTACGCGGAGGGCGAGGCCTTTGCCGGCTACGGCATAGGATCGAAGGCATTCTTCTGGATCGGACAACGCGAGGAGCCGCAGACCGGCACTCATGTCGCGTTTGCCACCGAGGAAAGGGATGTCGTCGACAGATTCCATCAGGCCGCGCTGGCTGCCGGCGGCGTCGACAACGGAGTGCCCGGTCTGCGCCCGCACTATCACTCCAGCTACTATGGCGCCTTCATACTCGATCCGGATGGCCACAATATCGAGGCCGCATGTCACTTGTCGGTGATTAACCCGTAATCAGACGAGAGACGCACGAAAGCAGCTCACGGAAGCGGCGGTCCGACATAGCGGGCGCGCGGCCGAATGAGGCGGCCACTCGTCGCCTGCTCCATGGCATGAGCCAGCCAACCCACGGTGCGCGCCAGCGCGAAGATGATCAGGGGCGCATCTTCCGGAAGGTGGTAGGCGTGCGTCATCGCGGTCAAGGCAAAATCAACATTGACGCGCTCGCCGACGAGCTGCTCGCCAATATCGCGAACTTCGGCAAACAGCGGCGGAAGCGTCAGGCACTGCAGCAAGGTCTCGCCGCGGATATCGACGTCCGGATAGAGTTGATGGCCAAAGGACGGCAATGGCCTGCCTTCCGACAGATAGCTGCGGACGGCCTCTTCCGCGCCGATGGACGCTGCTCGGGCGATAAGCGAGCGCACGCCCTGCCATGCCCCGCCGTGCAGCGGACCAGTCAGCGTTGAAAGGCCGGAAAGCGCCACTGCTGACAAGGTCGCGCCAGCCGAAGCCGTGATGCGCGCCGTGAATGTCGAGGCGTTCAATTCATGATCTGCAAGCAGTACGTAGCAGCGCCGTATCATGTCGCCCGCATCCGGGCGTCCCCAGGCGGCGGCTAGCCGTTGATGCAGCGGCATGCCGGCGGCGCCGGGCGCCAGGGCATCGGCGACGGTTCCGAAGACGCTTTCTGCCTCGTTCTGCAATGCTGGAAGCGAACGCCCAAGGGAGGGAAGATCGCAGGTCGTCCGCGCCGCAAGTGCGAGAAAAGCCGCCTCCAGAGAGGGGATTTTGTGCCGCACCTCCCCCTCCTCCAGTCGCAGCGGTCGTTTCATGTCCCAGAGCAGCAGTGCAATATCCTCGAGGCTCGCGCTCTCGGCGAGGGTCGCTGCGTCCTGACCGCGATAGAAAAGCCGACCATTGAAAACCGTCGATAAGGCCGAGGGTAACACCGGGTCTCCCCATTGGATGGCCTCGGCTGCGACCGCTTCCGTCTTCCGCCGGCCGGCATGTCGGGTCGCCAGTCGCTTCACGTCGTCGGTGAAGTAAAGACTGCGGCGCGTATCTGCCGGATCCGGCTTTGCGCGAATGCGCCCGCGGCTGACATTGGCATAAAGCGTCTGTGTTTTCGTTCCCAGCAGGTTCAGCGCCTGCTCCGCCGTCAGCCAGCTCATCGTTCCTCATATTGATCAATTGCATCAAGATTGACGTCAATCAGAATAGGTCCGATCTAATCGAATAGTCAAAGGAGAACCGTAATGAAAAGTGGTCTTGAAGATGTCATCGCAGCCGAAACCAAGCTATCCGACGTCGATGGTGCCGCCGGTCGTCTGATCATACGCGGCGTGTCGCTCGATGATCTGGTGGCGACCAGCCGTTATGAAGATGTTGCGGCGTTGCTGCTCGATGGCCTGTTCGACGAGCATATTGATGCCGCCTCTATCCGCAGCCAGCTTGGCACGGCGCGCGTGGCACTTTTCGCCCACGTCGAGGCGGCTGACGCAACTGTGCTTGCCTTGCCGCCGGTAGATGCCATGCGGGCTCTTCTGGCGCGCATAGAGGACGGTGAGGATTTCGCCAGCGCGATCAGGTTGATGGCGGCACCCGCCGTCTTCCTGCCCGCTATCCTCAGGCTGCAGAATGGCGACAAGCCGATAAAGCCGGATGCCTCTTTGTCCCAATCCGGTGATATTCTGCGCATGTTGAGCGGTCGCGTACCATCGGCCGAACAGACGGCCGGACTGGATGCCTATCTGGTAACGATCTCGGATCACGGGCTCAACGCGTCCACCTTCGCCTCGCGCGTCATCGCCTCGACCCATGCGGGTCTGACCTCCTCCGTGCTGGCGGCAATCAGCGCCCTCAAAGGCCCGCTGCACGGCGGCGCGCCCGGTCCGGTCCTCGACATGCTCGATGGCGTGGGCAAGCCCGAAAACGCGAGGGCGTGGCTGTCGCATGCGCTCGACCACGGCGAGCGTCTGATGGGGTTCGGCCATCGCATCTATCGCGTGCGCGATCCGCGTGCCGATGCCTTGAAAACCGCGCTGAAGCCGATTTTCGCCAGCGGCCAGGCCGATGCCGGACGCATCGCTCTGGCTGAAGCGATCGAATCTGCGGCGCTTGCCCTGCTCAAGGAGCGCAAGCCGGATCGTCCCCTGGACGTCAATGTCGAGTACTACACCGCGTTGTTGCTCGACGCCCTCGGCTTTCCGCGCAATGCCTTCACCGGCGTCTTCGCGATTGGCCGCACAGTGGGCTGGATCGCCCATGCCCGCGAGCAGACGCTCGACGGACGGCTGATCCGTCCGCAGTCGCGCTATGTCGGTCCGCTGCCGAAAGCGGCATAGGGCTTCGTCAACATTGATCCAGGATCAGGCGGCCGCGGTTTGACGCGGTCGCACCAAACCGTCGCGGACATGGCGGGCGAGCTCCAACGCAGCCGGCGTCGCCTCGCCTCTGGGCAGATGCAGGTTGATCGAAAAAACCGGCAGTTCAGGCAAACCGTCCGCGACGGAGAGGATATCGAGATCGGTGGGAACCGTCGAAGCCAGCCATGCCGTAACCGCCAGATCCGTGCGCACCGTTGCCGTGGTTGCCTCGATATTGCCGTTCTCGAACATCGTCCGCCAACGCCGCCCGCCATTGCTCAATGCCGCGAAAACGGATGACCGGAAGGCGCAGGTGTCGGCCACCATCGAGATCGGCAGAGGTACCTTGCGATAGGCAACGCCTCCCTTCGCCCCGACCCATACGAGCCGTTCGACCGCCAGACATTCGCCCTGCGATAAGCCGAATGGTTCCTCGACGACGCAGAGATCTATGGCGCCCTTATCGAGTTTCTCCAGCAACTCCGGCGACGAAGCGCAGACCAGGGAAATTTCCACCTGTGGGTGGCGCGTCGTGTAGGATTTTATCACTGGCGCGAGTGTTGCGCCGACAAGATCATAGGGAACGCCGAGGCGAACGCTTCCCTGCACCGTTCTCCCCGTCATGTCGGCCCAGATATCGTCGTTCAGCATCAACAGGCGGCGACCGTTGCCAAGCAGCCGTTCGCCCGCTTCGGTCAGCCGCAAGCCACGCTTGTCCCTCTCGAAGAGCACGCATCCCAGCATTTCCTCCAGCCGTTTGATTTGCTGGCTGACGGCCCCCTGTGTCATATGCAACATGTTTGCCGCAATCGTCATGCTGCCCTGGTCGGCAACCGCTGCGAAGGTTCGGATGAGCGCGATATCGAAGTTTCGAGTCATTGCTTCATTATAAATGCTAATGCATGCTCCCTTCAATATTCGATTTTCTGATGTTGAGCTTCCGGCTAACCAATCTCCCGAATTGGAGAATGGCCGGAATGACTTTCGAATCGCTATTGCCGCTGATCCTGTTTGCGCTCGTCTCGACGATTACACCGGGCGGCGCGACGACGCTTGCAACCGCCTCCGGCGCACATTTCGGCTTTTGGCGTTCGATTCCCGTCATGGCGGGTTTTGCCTTTGGCCTCGGCTCCATGGCCGGTGCCGCAGCGGCGGGACTGGGGAGCGTGCTATTGGCCTTCCCCGCGCTACAAATCGCGATGAAGATCTTGGGTTCGCTCTACCTGCTCTGGCTCGCTCTAAAAATCGGGAGAAGCGGTCAACCAAACCAGGCAAGCCGAATGGCCAAGCCGACTGGCTTTGTCGCGGGTGTCTGGATGTTGTGGCATAATCCGAAGGGATGGGCGATGACGATGGGCGCAGCAGCATCCTTCGCCATGCTGGCAAGCGGCCCGTTGACGTTGGCCATGCTGCTCGGCTTGACCTTCAGCGTGATGGCGGCTTTCTCGCTGACACTGTGGTGTGCTTTGGGGCAGTTGCTGGCCCGCATGCTGAGCGCGTCATGGCAATGGCGTGCCCTCAATCTATTCCTCGCTTGCCTTCTGGTGGCATCTATCATTCCTATGTGGCGGGACTGACGTCAGGAATGATTGATCTGCAGGCTGTCATAGCCTCGAACCTTGTAAAGCACGGTCGAGATCAGCCAGCTCAACAGGAAGATGCCGACGACGGCGAAACCGAAGTTGGCCAGATTGTCGTTGAGTTCTTCGATGAAACGCCAGAAGCTTCCTTCGAGACCGAGCTTGTCGGAGAGCAGTCCGAGAGCTTCGATGCCGCCGATAAAGATGGCGACGACGACCGAAGCTGCGGTGATCGTCAGATTGTACCAGAGCTTGCGCACCGGCTTGACGAAGGCCCAACCGTAGGCGCCGGTCATCAGTGTGCTGTCGAGCGTGTCCAGCAATGACATACCGGCCGTGAAAAGCGCCGGAAAAACCAGGATGGTCCAGAAGGACATGCCCTGTGCTGCCTGAGCGGCGGAAATGCCGAGCAGGCCGATCTCCGTTGCGGTGTCGAAGCCAAGGCCGAAGAGAAAGCCGATCGGATACATGTGCCACGAGCGGCCGACGACCTTGAACATGGGACGGAAGATACGCGCCAGAAATCCGCCGCCGGCTAGCAAAGCATCCAGATCTTCTTCGGTGATCCTCTCTCCCCGCTGCGCCCGCTTGAAGGCCGACCATACGCCCCTGAGAACAAAGAGATTGGCAATGCCGATCAACAGCAGGAACGCCGCCGAAACCGTCGTTCCGATGACACCGCCGATATCGTGGAACGAATCAAGCTGGCTCTGCATGGCGGCAGCCGTCGCCGCAATCAGGATCGAGGCAATCACGACAATCGAGGAGTGGCCGAACGAGAAGAAGAAGCCGACCGCATAGGGTTGCTTCTTTTCCTGAATGAGCTTGCGTACAACATTGTCGATCGCAGCGATATGATCGGCGTCAAATGCGTGGCGTAGGCCGAACATATAGGCGAGCAGCGCAATGCCGAGCAAAGACGGCCGGTCGGCAAACGCAACCCATGCCCAGATCCATGCGGCAATATTGAATGCAATCAACAGCGCGAAGGTGATTGCGATCTTGGCCCTCGGCCTCTCCGCGCGATCGTCAAACGGATTGAAGATCATACTTTTGTTCCCATTATGCTTACTCGCAGAGTGGCATGGAAACGGAAGTGGCGCGACCGTCAAATGACGTAGGTGCGGAAACTCCGGCAGATCGCACGAGTGATAAACCCGGTGGGTGCCGGGTTTACCGCGTCGCCCTACTAGAGCGTCGTACTTCCTTCTGGAAGCACGACGCTCTATGTCCTTGAATCTACGCATCAGGCTTTCCGAAAATCGATTCCGATTTTCGGGCCGATGCTGTAGCCGACCTCGAAGGGATGCCCCTCATCGGCCCAGCCGGTCATGCCGCCGATCATCACCTTCACGCGCTTGCCGAGTGTGCCGAGGCGCCAGGCAGCCTTGTCGGTGCCGTTGCAATGCGGTCCGGCGCAGTAAACGACGAACAGCGTATCCTCGGGCCATTCCGCCATCTTCCGGGCAGTCATCTTGCCATGCGGCAAATTGATCGCGCCTGGAACGTGCCGCTCCTGGAACATCGCCGGGCCGCGGACATCAAGCAGAACGAAATCCGCGTTGCCTGATGTCATGGCCTGGCGCACATCGGAGCAATCGGTCTCGAAAGCGAGCCTCTGTGCATAGTGCTCGGCGACGAGATCCGGGGTTGCGGCGGGGATTTCACTGACTAGGGACATGGAACGCTCCTTCTTGGTTCGGTGCATTCATGCCTGAGCGCTCCGGTGGTTGAAATTGGCCGAAATGCCATATAGCATCAAAATAATGCCAAACTCAGAGAAACCTAATCTTCTCGGTCCGCACGTGGTTGCGCTCGTCTACGACGGGCTCTGCACCTTCGAATTCGGCGTCGCCTACGAAATTTTCGGCCTGCCGCGCCCGGAAATGGGCGAGGGCTGGTATCGGTTTTCCTCGTGCGCGATCGAGGATGGCCCTCTTCGTGCCGCGGGCGGCTTGACGATACAGGTCGACCACGGGCTGGAGGTCATTGCCGATGCCGATCTTATCGTCGTGCCCGGTTGGCGCGGTATAGGCACCGCCGTCCCTGCTCCCTTGATTGCAGAGTTGCAGGCCGCCAGCCGGCGCGGCGTTCGCATCATGTCGCTATGCTCGGGCGTTGCTGTTCTCGCCGCCTCGGGATTGCTCGCCGGTCGAAAGGCGACCACGCATTGGCGCTATGTCGATTCCATAGCTGCCCGCTATCCGGATATTTCTGTCGATGCCGATGTTCTCTATGTCGATGAAGACAGCGTTTTGACCGCCGCCGGCAGCGCTGCTGCCATCGACCTCTGCCTGCATGTGGTGCGGCGGGATTTCGGACCTGATGTCGCCAACAGCGTTGCGCGTCGTCTCGTCGTGCCGCCGCATCGCGAAGGCGGCCAGGCGCAGTATATCGAAACCCCGGTTCTCAGACAGCGTGAAGGTGCACGGCTGGGGCCTCTGCTGGAATGGATGCGGGAACGTTTGCAGGAGGAACAGCCCATTCCAGCGCTTGCGGCTCGGGCGGGCATGAGCGTGCGGACTTTCCAACGCCGCTTCGAGGCGACCACCGGCATGTCTCCGGGTGAATGGCTATTGAGCGAGCGCTTGCGGCGCGCAAAGGACCTGCTGGAAAAGCAAGTTGCCATTTCGCTTGACGATGTGGCGGTGGCGAGCGGCTTCGGATCGCTCGCCACCATGCGTCATCATTTTCGAGAGAGGCTTGCGGTCAGCCCTAGCGACTACCGCAAGCGTTTTTCGGCTACTAGACCAGCCGGCTCTGTTCCGTCGCCGCTTCAATGAAGCTCGAGAACAGCGGATGCGGCTCCAGCGGCCGAGATTTCAGTTCCGGGTGATACTGAACGCCGATGAACCACGGATGGTCGGGATATTCGACCGTCTCTGGCAGAATGCCATCCGGTGACATGCCGGAGAAGACGAGGCCGCAATTTTCCAGCTTGTCCTTGTAGTCGACGTTGACTTCGTAGCGGTGGCGATGGCGTTCCGAAATATCGGTAGAGCCATAGATCTCCGAAATCTTCGTGCCCTTCTTCAAGGCCGCCTTGTAGGCACCGAGACGCATCGTGCCGCCGAGGTCGCCGGATGCCGTGCGCTTCTGCAGCTCGTTGCCCTTCAGCCATTCGGTCATCAGGCCGACCACCGGCTCCTTCGTGGGGCCGAATTCGGTCGAGGATGCATGTTCGACGCCAGCCAGGTTGCGGGCCGCTTCGATCACGGCCATCTGCATGCCAAAGCAGATGCCGAAATACGGCACCTTGCGCTCGCGTGCGAAGCGCGCTGCCAGAATCTTGCCTTCCGAACCGCGCTCGCCGAAGCCGCCGGGGACGAGAATGCCGTGAACCTTCTCGAGATACGGGGCCGGATCTTCCTTTTCGAAGACCTCGGACTCGATCCACTCAAGATTGACCTTGACCCGGTTGGCAATGCCACCGTGATGCAGCGCTTCGATCAGCGACTTATAGGCATCCTTGAGGCCGGTATACTTGCCGACGATGGCAATGGTCACCTCGCCTTCCGGCGTACGGATACGGTTGCAGACTTCTTCCCATTGATCGAGGCGCGGCTTCGGAGCCGGCTCGATGCCGAAGGCGGCCAGCACTTCGTTGTCGAGACCTTCCTTGTGGTAGGCCATCGGCACGTCGTAGATGTTGGCGACGTCGAGCGCCTGGATGACGGCGGATTCGCGAACGTTGCAGAACAGCGAAAGCTTGCGGCGCTCGGCTTCCGGAATCTCGCGATCCGCACGCACGAGCAGGATGTCGGGGTGAATACCGAGCGCCTGAAGTTCCTTGACGGAGTGCTGCGTCGGCTTGGTCTTCAGCTCACCGGCAGCCGGAATATACGGCATCAGCGTCAGGTGAACGTAGATCGCGGTGCCACGCGGCAGATCGTTGCCGAGCTGGCGGATCGCTTCCATGAAGGGCATGGCTTCGATGTCACCGACGGTGCCGCCGATCTCGCAGATGACGAAATCATAGTCGTCATTGCCTTCGATCACGAAATCCTTGATCTCGTTCGTAACGTGCGGAATGACCTGAACGGTGGCGCCGAGATAATCGCCGCGACGTTCCTTGTCGATGATGTTCTTGTAGATGCGACCGGTGGTGATGTTGTCGGTCTTGGTGGCCGAGCGACCGGTAAAGCGCTCGTAGTGGCCGAGATCGAGGTCGGTTTCCGCACCATCGTCGGTGACGAATACCTCGCCGTGCTGGGTCGGGCTCATGGTGCCCGGATCCACGTTCAAATAGGGGTCGAGTTTGCGCAGGCGGACTCGATAACCACGAGCCTGCAACAACGCTCCGAGAGCCGCGGCCGCAATTCCTTTTCCGAGGGAAGAAACCACGCCGCCTGTGATGAATACATATCGCGCCATGGGAGTCACCGGATACCTTTTCACAAATGATTCCGCTAGCCCTAAAATTCGTTTCCGGAATTTTGGACGCATTACGCGGAAGATAGACAAAACAAAACCGGCAGATCCGAGGACCTGCCGGGGATGATCTTTACGACCAGGCTTACTTGCCGGTCGGAACGTCGCCGCCGCTTTGGGCGGGTGCCGGCGTCGTGGCCGCAGGCGCTGTCTGCTGACCGGTGGCGGCCGGAGCCTGCGCAGCCGGTGCCGTAGCGGCAGGCTGGGTCGTCGTTGCTGCCGGCGGCGTGGCCTGCGACTGCGGAGCGACGGCGCCGCTGTTCGGAACACCGCTATTGTCGGCTGGCTTTGCCGGGGTCGTCGCCGGAGCGGCACCCTTCTGGCCACCCAGCGAATCAAGGATGCCATTGCCCTGACCGGCGGTGCTCGGGATACGGTTGAGAATATCGGTCGGGCGAGCTTCGAAGCGCGACAGCACGTTCATGCCAAGTGCCAGCGCAAAGAAGAGCGCAGCCAGGATGGCTGTCGTGCGCGTCAGCGCATTGGCCGTCCCGCGTGCGGACATGAAGCCCGATCCGCCGCCGATGCCGAGGCCGCCACCTTCGGAGCGCTGAATCAGCACCACGCCGATAAGGGCGACGACAATCATGAGATAGATGACAAGCAGTACGGTTTGCATAGATCCAGTCCTGCCCGCTGGCGGGCATCAAAAAGAAAAGCTCGCGGCTCTTTACATGAGGCTCTCGCCTATTCCAAGCCTTTTTAAGGCTGGAACTCCGGGCAAGTTGTTCCTTCAGGCGAACTGCCGTTCGAATGCGGCATAAATGGCAAGGAAGTCGGTCGCTTTCAAGCTCTGCCCTCCGACAAGCACGCCGTTGACATGCGCGACCCCAAGAAGGTCGCGAGCGTTGCCGCCGCTGACTGACCCGCCATAGAGGATTCGCATATTCGCGCCTTCCTTGCCGAAGCGCTGGATGAGCTCGGCGCGAATGAAGGCATGTGCCTCCTCGACGTTTTCCTGGGTCGGGACTACACCGGTACCGATCGCCCAGACAGGCTCGTAGGCGATCACGGTGGTCCGCGCGGTCGAACCGTCAGGGATGGAGCCGACCAGTTGGCGCTTCAGCACATCGAGGGTCTGGCCATCATTGCGCTCGTCGGCGGTCTCGCCGATGCAGATGATGGCGATGAGTTCGGCATCGTGCGCCGCCTGTGCCTTGGCCCGCACCAATGCATCATTCTCCGCGTGATTCCTGCGGCGTTCGGAGTGGCCCACGATGACATGGGTGCCGAAGCAGTCCGCGATCATTTCGGCCGAGATATCCCCTGTATGGGCGCCGCTGACCTGTTGATGGCAATCCTGTGCGCCGATGGCAAGCGGGCTGTCGTCGCAAAGCGCCGTCGCGACATAAAGCAAGGTGGCCGGGGGGCAGAGCAGCGTATCGATTTTCTCCGACAGCGGCGCCTTGACGCCATCGGCGATCGCCTTGATCTGATCGAGGCTCGCGCGTGTGCCGTTCATCTTCCAGTTTCCGGCCAGAAGCGGCCGTATGGACTTGGTCATTCCGATACTCTCCCCCTTATTCCTGCAGCCGGACTAACAAAAAGGCAGAGGAAAGGAAAGTTACGGAAGGGCGGAAAGCGGCTCAAATCGTTTGAAAGATGCTTATCCGGAAAATAAATCCAGCGGCTTCAGATATTTCACGATGCCTGGGGATCGACGATCCAGTTGAGCACCTTGCGCCAGTCGGTCATGCGCACCGGCGTTCCGTGATTTCCGGTTTCAAAAAGGGTGAAGCGCGTCGGATAATGAGCCTTATAGAGTTTCTCGAACAGCGCCTGCTGGTTGGTCGCTGCGTAGACCGGGTCCTTGCTGCCATGCGTGAACCAAAGCGGTAGCCTGGCCTTGTAGAAGGCGCTCTTGGTAAAATCCGGATCGGTGACGCCGCTCAGAATCGCCATGCCTTTCAGGCGCTTGACGCTGTCGGCATCGCGGGTGATGCCCCAGCAGACGAAGCTGCCCATGGAAGCACAGGTCAGAATGACGGGCTTGCCGCTCGATTGCTCGTAGGAACTCCTAATCAAAGCCGCGACATCGGCTACGCCATTGCTGTCGAAGCTCTTGACGCTCGGCGCGTAGTAGGTGCCGCCATTGCGGTAGGCGAGGTTCTTCAGCCGATTGAAATTGCCGCCGAACGTATAGTCGTTGGAGCCGAGCCGGCGGTCGCCGCCGCGGCCATGGATGAAGATGACGGTGAAAGCCTGCTTCGATGCCGGACCTATGCGCGTGACATCAACCTTGCGGTCGCCGAGCTGCAAGGTTTCGTCTTCTTGCGCTTTCCAGCGCACGCCAGTGTCGACATAGGCGGGCTTGACGCGCTTCTCCGGGATCTGGTCCCGGCCATTGATGTCCCGCATCTCCTGATAATCGATCGTCTGGAACGCGCCGTTGTCGTGACTCTCCAGAACGGTCTGGCTGGAAAACAGCTCGTCCTTGAACGGTTTCAGCATCTCGGCGGCTGCGCCCGGAGCGGTGGCCACCAGTGCAATGCCTGAGATCGCGGCCAGAAAAGACAAATGAGCTGTGGACATTCGCATGCGGATACTTCCTCTGATCGGCTACCGGGCTTGCCATTGCGCACCCGACAACGCAAATCTCTTCATACATCCGCCCCATCGTGGGGCGCCATCGCACTTGTGTGCCGTTTCTGGCAGAATCACGGTGATTCGCGAATACCGACAGCAAATGCATGATAAAAGGGGTCTGGCCCCACCAGAACAAATCTGAGCAGCTTGAAATTCTATGGATAACAGCAACGATCTCTTCTCCGGACTCCCCCGCTCCGCAAAGCCCGAGGCAGCCGAAAAGCCAGATGTGAAGGTTGAAAAGCCGGCACCGGCGCCGCGCGCTGCGCCGACGACATCTTCGGCCGAGGAATACGGCGCAAGCTCGATCCGCGTTCTCGAGGGCCTTGAGCCGGTTCGCATGCGTCCCGGCATGTATATCGGCGGCACGGACGAGAAGGCGCTGCATCACCTTTTCGCTGAAGTCATAGACAACTCGATGGACGAGGCGGTTGCCGGCCATGCCAATTTCATCGAGGTCTATCTCGATCGGCAGGGCTATCTGACCGTTACGGACAACGGCCGCGGTATTCCGGTGGAAAACCATCCGCAGGTGCCAGGCAAGTCGACGCTCGAAGTCATCATGACCAAGCTTCATGCCGGCGGTAAATTCGATGGCAAGGCCTACGAAACCTCTGGCGGTCTGCACGGCGTCGGCGTCTCCGTCGTCAATGCGCTCTCGGACGATCTGGAAGTTGAAGTCGCCCGTAATCGCAAGCTTTATCGCCAGCGTTTCTCGCGCGGCCTGCCGGTCGGCGGCCTCGAAGAGCTTGGCGATGTCCACAATCGTCGCGGCACGCGCATTCGCTTCCACCCCGATCCACAGATTTTCGGTGACCATGCCCGCTTCGATCCGGCACGCGTCTTCCGCATGGCTCGTTCCAAGGCCTATCTGTTCGGCGGCGTCGAGATTCGCTGGAGCTGCGATCCGGAGCTGGCGCCGGAAGGCGCAGACGTTCCCGAAAAAGCTGTTTTCCATTTTCCCGGCGGCTTGAAGGATTATCTCAAGGCGACGATGGGCAACGAATTCACCGTTACCCGTGAGATCTTTGCCGGCAAGTCGGAAAAGGAAAGCGGCCACGGCTCGCTCGAATGGGCGATCACCTGGTACGGCGGCGACCCTCAGATCCACTCCTACTGCAATACGATCCCGACGCCCGAAGGTGGTACGCACGAGGCCGGGTTCCGCATTGCGCTCACCAAGGGCCTGAAGAACTACGCCGAGCTGACCCAGAACAAGCGCGCGGCCAACATCACGACGGACGACGTCATGATTTCCGGCGTCGGCATGTTGTCTATCTTCATCCGCGAACCGGAATTCGTCGGTCAGACGAAGGACAAGCTTGCGACCGTCGAAGCCCAGCGCCTCGTCGAAAACACGTTGCGAGACCCCTTCGACCATTATCTCACCGACAATCCGGCCGAGGCCGAGAAGCTTCTGGAATGGGTGATCGAGCGCTCCGACGAACGCATGCGTCGCCGCAAGGAAAAGGAAGTCAACCGCAAGACCGCCGTGCGCAAGCTGCGCCTGCCGGGCAAGCTGGCGGATTGCTCGCAGAGCACGTCGGAAGGTGCCGAACTCTTCCTGGTGGAGGGCGATTCGGCAGGTGGCTCGGCGAAGCAGGCGCGAAACCGCACCAACCAGGCCATCCTGCCTCTGCGCGGCAAGATCCTGAACGTTGCGAGCGCCGGTCGCGAGAAGCTTTCCGCCAACCAGCAGATCACCGATCTGGTGCAGGCGCTCGGCTGCGGTACGCGCACGAAGTACCGTGAGGAAGATCTTCGTTATCAGCGCATCGTCGTCATGACCGATGCCGACGTCGACGGTGCTCACATCGCCTCGCTGCTGATTACCTTCTTCTATCAGGAGATGCCGGAGCTCATCCGTGGCGGCCATCTCTTTTTGGCGGTGCCGCCGCTCTACAAGATCACGCAGGGTTCGAAGTCCATTTACGCCCGCGACGATGCGCATCGGCTCGAGTTGATGGAAACCGAGTTCAGAGGCAAGGGCAAGGTCGAGATCAGTCGCTTTAAAGGTCTGGGCGAAATGCTGCCTGCGCAGCTCAAGGAAACCACGATGGACCCGTCCAAGCGCACGCTTCTGCGCGTCGAGATCGATGACGTCGATTTCGAGGGCACGCGCGACGCCGTCGACAATCTGATGGGCACGAAGGCTGATGCCCGTTTCCGCTTCATTCAGGAGAGAGCCGCTTTCGCAGAAGATCTGGATATCTGACGGCCAGGCAATCGCCGGTTGCCTACCAACAGAATTTCCCGAAATTTTACTGGATTGTCGGATATCCGTTACGAAGGCGTCATGGACGAATGTGTAGATGGCGGCATTGTTCTCGATGCCGCCATTTCACTATCTGGATTGATGTTTTCGCCATGTTGAAGCCACTTCTGACGACTGCCGCCGTTCTCCTGTTTGGTCATGCCGCCTCTGCGCTCGAGATCGGAACGGCGATCGAAGTGCCCTGCCCCTTCGGCGACTGCAATGCGGGTATAAGCCTCTCCTATCTCGGCAGCTATGATATCCCCACGGGTTTCACGGAGAACGGCGTCGAGGTCGGCGGTCTTTCGGGTATCGAGTTCGATCCGTCCACCGGTCGCTATGTTTCGATCAGCGACGACCGCTCGGAAAAAGCGCCGGCTCGCTTCTACAATCTCGATATCGATGTCAGCGCCAGTGGCTTGAAAGGCGTGACCGTGCTCGATCATGTCACGCTCAAAGACAAGGATGGCCAACCTTTCGCTACCAAGAAGGTCGATGCCGAAGCCATTCGTCTGGGCAAAGACGGGATCTATTGGACCAGTGAAGGTGACGGCAAGGCGTTGCTGTCACCTTTCGTGCGGATCGCCAGCCGTGACGGCAGTTTCATGCGTGAGTTCTCGCTTCCGGCGGAATTCGCGCCGACCGCCGACAAGAGCACTGGCATTCGCGACAATCTCGCCTTCGAAGGCCTGGCCTTCCTGCCCGGTGGCGATGTGATCGTCGGCGTGGAATCGGCGCTCTATCAGGATGGCCCGATCGCCACGCTGACCGGCGGCACTCTGGCCCGCCTCATCCGCTATGACGTGGCGACCGGCGAACAGAAGGCGCAGTATGCCTATCCGATCTCGCCCATTCCGCAGGCTCCGTCCACGGCGAAAGGCTGGAACGATTTCGGCCTGTCCGAGATCATGGCACTTGACGATCGTCGCCTGCTGTCGATCGAACGCGGCTATGCCGAGGGTGTCGGAACTTCGGTCGTCATCAATATGTTCGACCTCGATGGCGCGACCGACATCACCAACATCGCTTCTCTGGCAAAGACCGACCAGCGGATCGTACCGGTGCGCAAGACGCAGGTCATGGATCTGCGGGCGCTCGGTCTCGAACCGGACAATATCGAAGGCATCACCTTCGGCAAGGCGAAGGATGGTACGGATGTGCTGATCCTCGTCTCGGACAACAACTTCAATCCTACGCAGAAAACCCAATTCTTTGCTTTCAAGGTAGTTCGCCGGCCGGCTTGATGACTTATATTTATCTTCAAGGCAGTCGTGCTACTGTCACGGCGGCGGAATAAAGAGGCTTTCAGGGCGCTGCCCTTGAAAGAGCCTAGATCATACCCCATAACCGGGTGATCTAGTAACGTGGGGCGAAGTAAGTCTGGTGGGTGTCTTTGAACGTCAGAAGCTGAAAGAGCATCGTTGGCTCGGGCCGAGCGCGCATGCGCGAATGCCACTCATACCATCCATCTCCGCCGCCCGCTGGCTTCTTATCCTCATAGCTGTTGCCGGCATCTACTTCTTCTACGGTTTCCTCGTTCCCGTTTTAGCTGCTGCAGTCATCGGCTTCGCCACCTGGCCGCTCTACAGTGATCTGGTCCGCCGCACCGGCGGAAACACGACCCTTGCGGCCAGTATCGCCATCGCATTCATCGTCACCTTCCTTGTCCTGCCGATCGTCCTCTCGGCGCTTTATATGGCCGGCGAAGTGCGCGATTGGTTCGGTTGGGCGGTGCATGTCAATCGCGATGGCGCGCCGCCGCCGCAGTGGATCCTGGCCCTGCCCGTTATTGGCTCATGGCTTGGCGACCAGTGGGTGCAGTATGTCGGCAGCCCCGGTTCCCTGGGCGAATTGGCCCAGATCGTCAGCGGCGCGCATATCGGTAATATCTACAGGGCTGTGCTCGCTGCCGGCGGCAATGCGTTCCACGTCATGCTGACTCTGCTGTTCATGTTGATCGCGCTATTCTTCATCTATCGCGACGGCTCGACATTCGTCCGTCAGGTCGATTTACTCGGCGAACGTATACTCCCGAACCGCTGGGAGCGGATTTCGCGTGTCGTGCCGGCGACCATCAGCTCGACCGTTATGGGCATGACGCTGATCGCCATCGGTGAAGGCATCGTTCTCGGTGTTGCTTATTGGATCGCTGGCGCACCGTCCGCGATTACGCTAGGCGTTCTAACGGGTGTCATGGCGCTGGTGCCGGGTGGCGCTCCGCTGTCCATGTCGCTGGTCTCCATCTATCTCGTCGCCAGCGGCTCGCTGTGGGCCGGTATCGCTCTCTTTCTTTGGGGCACGATCGAACTCTTCATCGTCGACAAGACGCTTCGTCCAAAGCTCGTCGGCGGTCCCATCAAGCTGCCGTTCCTGCCAACCTTCTTCGGCCTCGTCGGCGGCGTGAAAACCATGGGATTCCTTGGCCTCTTCATCGGTCCCGTGCTGATGGCGATTATCGTCGCAATCTGGCGCGAATGGATCCGCGAGGCAGAATTGACGGAAGAACAGCATGTGCCGGAGCCGGAGCTTCAGCTGGAACTTCAGGACGCTGCCGAAAAATAGGCGCCGTCTTAAGCCTGCGTTAGGCGCTTTTCCATGAAGAGGCTGAGCGGGTCCGGTCGATAACTGCCGAAAGCTGGAATTTCGACATACCCGAACCTCTTATAGAGGCCGATTGCTTCCGGTTGATAGATGCCGGTTTCGAGCCGAACGGCGCTGAGATGCTTTTCGATCGCCGCGGCTTCGATTGTTTCCATCAATGTTCGGGCGACGCTCTTCCCTCTGGCGGCAGGGTCTACGAACATGCGCTTGATCTCGGCGGTTCCGTCGCCAGCCTCGACCAGAGCGCAGCATCCGACGATCTCGCTCTCGATCCTCGCAACCCAGAAAGTTACGGCCGGCTTCTCCAGCGAGGAGAGATCGAGCATGTGGTTGCTTTCAGCCGGATAGAGCGATTCCGCGTAAGCATCCGACATTTCAAGAAGACGGATGACACCACTCTGGTGGGGAGATTCAACTGATATAATCAACGACAAGATACACCTCGCAAACGAGCCGCCTGCTGGATATCACGCAGCGGCAAGCGTCGCCAGTGCGGCAAAGTTCCGCGCGGCGTGCCTGCGCTCGGTGTTTGCGAGTTTCTCGACCATGTCGAGCAGTTGCTTGGCAGCTGCTGCTTGCTCTGTCAGACGAAATTTCCGAGCAAGGTGTGAAGAAACATTTTCCAGCATGGCCTCGCCGTTCTTGCGCGAGGCATCACGCCAGATCAGCGTGGCCTCCACGAACACGGTGCTGATGTCCCTGGACAGGCCGGCGCTCTCGTAAAGCGCACGGATCGCATAGACCCGGCCTCTGGAAATGATGGAGCGCGCACGCCGTTCGTCGCAGCCCGAAAGATTGGTAATCGCGCAGGCGAAGAAATCGACCTTGCCGGAGCATAGCGCATGCATCAGGAATGCCGGCGTCAGCCAGCCGGATTGCCTCAGATGTTCGACCAGATCGGGCAACTGTTCATGCTGCGCCGATCCCGCAATCGCAACCGTGGCGCAATCGCTGGCTTCACGAGTGACCTGTTGCAGCCTGCCGGCTCCGATAACTTTCTGGATGAGATCGGATTCCGACAATGCATCACTGACCCGGCGCATCAACAAATGCTTGATGTCGGATGACAAGGCGTCGCGCGCCAAGAGAAGGCCGCGTATGTCGGCGCAGTCGCCAAGCCGCTCGGCAATGCGCTTCAGCGAAGCTTGCGATAGCAGCGCCCCGTCATTTTCCAGAAGACAAAGGATCTCGGTTTCTGCGCCGATTTCGGCGAGCGCCGCGCAGACCACGCGCGGCACCTGCCCGCGCGATGCAATCAGAACCCGAGTGACGTCGCTGCCATGCAACGCAAGATCGACGAGATCCGCGTCGGTAAACACAGGCGAAAACAGAATGATCTGCCCCGCGATTTCGGGCTGGTCTTCCGCAAGCGTCAGAATCACGTTGCGTGGAGTTCTCGGCGAGTGTGCAACGGCTTCCGCGAGCGAAAGCCGCACGCGCGGCGACGGGTCGTCCAGCAGGTAGGTCATCGCCATCTCGGCGGCAACGCGCTCTTCCTTGGGCATATCCGACTGCAGATAGGCGCGGCCGAGCGCATTGGCGGCCCTTGCACGGTTCTCTGCCTTTGCAGTCTCGGCCCAACGAAGGAATGCTTCTATGATCACGTAACGCCCCGATATCGGCGAGGCGATTCCCGCCCCGCAAACTCATGCTGCCAACGTTACCGGGCAAAGGTTTACGGGTCGTTTACCGTGTTTGTTAACTCCTTCAAAAACAAAGGCTGAAGTCAGGAAGCATCGAGCATGATGCCGAAAAGCATATGCGTTTTTCGGACGACATCATGTTCTGCCTCATTGATTCCTGGGCGGACCGAGATTTTACGCCAAGCAGAGGTTGAGTCATGCGGCGCTAGGGCCGCATCATTTCGAAAACATCGCTGCCTTCGGCGTAGTCCATATAGCCCATGCGCGCGACCGGCCTTGCAAGCGCCATATCGAGCCTGCCGTCGCGAATGATCGTCTCATCGATATGGATACCAACGACCTGGCCGATGACCATGATGTTGTCCGAGGGTTGACCGTCGAGGCCCTTCGGCTGGAGGATCTCCGTCACACGGCACTCGAGCACGGCGAAGGCTTCACCCACATAGGGGGCGTCGATCAGCTTGGCAGGCGCAGCTGTCAATCCGGCTAGTTCGAACTCGTTGACGCCATAAGGCGCCGCAATCGAAGAATGGTTCATCTTCTCCACGAGATTGCGGCTGACAAGGTTGGTGGTGAAAACGCCGGTCTCCTCGACATTGCGCGCACTGTCCTTGCGGCCGGACGAAGAAAACATCACCAGCTTCGGCCGATCGCTGACCGCATTGAAGAAGGAATAGGGGGACAGGTTCAGCGAACCGTCCCTGCCCTTGCTCCCGATCCAGCCGATCGGCCTCGGCGCGACGATCGCCTTGAAGGGATCGCGCGCCAGGCCATGCCAATTGCTATCCGTCGAGTAGAACATCAGGCGCTGCCGCCTCCGACCCAGGTAACGGTTTCGGCCAACTCCGGACGCGGACGTTCCACAGGCGGGAAGTCGGAAGAGCCGATATGGATGAAGCCTGCAACTTTCTCGCCCGGCGCGACGCCGAGCAGCGGATAGGCGCGTTCATCATAGGCGAACCATTCGGTCAACCAGTTCGATACCCAGCCATGGGCGTTCGCGGAGATCAGCAGATTGAGGCAAAGCGCACCCGCCGACATCAACTGCTCCCACTCAGGGATCTTCACGTGCGGAGCCGCCTTGCTGACGACGGCGATCACGACAGGCGCGCGGGTGAACCGCGTGCGTTCCACCTGAATCATTTCCTCCGACAGATCAGGTTTGTCCTCCAAAGCGAGCTTCAGCAATTCCTCACCAATGCGCACGCGTTCCTCGCCGCGATAGACGATGAAGCGCCAGGGTGCGAGCTTGCCATGATCGGGAACGCGCGATGCCAACCGAATGATCTCCTCGATCTCGGCCTTCTCGGGGCCTGGCTCCGCCATTTGAAACGCGGGAATGGATCGGCGCACGGCAAGATAATCAATCAGCTTAATATCGGTTTTCATGGAGTGATTGCTTTCATTTAACGGATAAGAGGATGTAGGCCTTGAATTTGTCATGGCATTGGTTTTGAAGTGGCGTGTGTCTTATCGGAAGTCAATCGGTTCGGAACCCATGTCAGGCATTTCATCGGCTCGCCGATTGAGCGCGGCTTTCGCGGTTCTCGGCTGCCTCTGTACAAACGCCTCGGCGCAGGAAGCTTTCAAAGAGTTCAAGCAACTCGACGGCAGCATGAAGATGCCGAAGCTGAACGCCTTCGTCGCGCCCGATGGCGAGAATTCTCCTGCCCGAACGCTGCGCGACGTTTCGCTGGAAGCCAAGCTGACGCCGCAGAGCGGCCCGCAGCAACAGGGCCTGTCTTGGTATGTCTTCAGTCCGATTGCCGGTGCCGACGGCAAGCTGCCGCTGGTGGCCAGCTCGAAGGGTGGCTCGGCCTCCTTCCATCTCCTGCCAGGCGATTACTTCGTCAACGTTTCCTTCGGCCGCGCCGGCGTCACCAAGAAACTGAGCGTGTCGGAAACGGGCGAAACACAGAAGCAGACCATGGTGCTCGACGCCGGCGGCATGGTTTTGAACGCCGTATCGGGCTCCGATGTGCGAATCCCGCCCGATGAACTGAGCTTCTCGATCTATTCCAGCGAAGCCAAAGACGATGGCGAGCGTGGCCTTGTCATGGATGATGTCAAGCCGAACACGCTCGTCGGCCTTAGCGCCGGCACCTACCATATCGTTTCCGAATATGGCGAGGTCAACGCCGTCATCCGTGCCGATATCCAGGTGGAAGCCGGCAAGGTCACCGAGGCGACGATCCAGCACAGGGCGGCCAAGATCACGTTCAAGCTGGTATCCGACGCCGGTAGCGAGGCGATCGCCGATACCGCCTGGTCGATCCTGACCTCCGCCGGCGATATCGTCGGCGAAAGCGTCAGCGCTTTCCCGACCATGGTGCTTGCCGAAGGTCGCTACACCGCCGTTGCCCGCAACAAGGATAAGATCTATCAGCGCGATTTTACCGTGGCCGCGGGCATGAATACCGACGTGGAAGTGCTGATGAAGCAGCAGCAGCCGCAGGATGCCGACAAACGGCAACCGGCTCAGCAGATTCCGCTTCAGATGCCGCAAATGCGGCAGACACAATCGCCGCAGACCGAGCCGGCAACGTCGAACCAGCGACCACTGCCCACGTATGAGCAACTGTCACCCGCCGGTGGCGATGAAGGCGACAGCATGGATTGAAGGTGCCGGCAGATTCCCGACACCGCTATATCCGCCTTGAAAAACCCGGCCTCTCAGACCGCTTTTCGGCGCGGCATCTTTCGCGGCGGTGCCATGGAAAACACGGCGCTGTAGAGCTTCGAGAGCAGATCCTTCCGGTCGCTTCCCTCACTGAGCGCTTCCCAGCTCATCAGTGCACCGATATGCGCCGTGATGGTACTTCCAGATAGCCGCCGAAATTCGCGGATCAGCAGCGATATGCGCAACGTCATCGAGAGGCGGCTCGCGAGGTGGAAGAGCCGACCGTTCTGTCCCTCGAAATAGATGGGTATGACGCTGGCGCGCGCCGCCTGGATAAGTTTTGCGGGAAAAATCTTCCACGGCAGGTCTTCCGCGCGGCCAAACCCCTTCTTGGCGGTGGCGACGCCACCAGCCGGAAAGATGATGATCGTCGTGCCTTCCTTCAGCAGACGAACGGCCTCATGACGCGTCTTCATGTTGATGGCCATCGCCTCTTTGGTTTCCTCGAAGGAAACGGGAAGCGAGTAGTCGTGCATCTCCGGCACCTTCAACAGCTCGTTGTTGATCAGCACCTTGAAGGGGCGACCGAGTTGCTCGGCAAGTGCCAGGACGGCAATGCCGTCGCCGATGCCATAGGGATGATTGGCGACGATGACGATCGGCGCGTCGGGAATATCCCGAGGCGGCCATTCGCCCTTGGCGAGCAAACGCACATCGATAAGGTCAAGCATCTTGCCAAAGACGCGCTCGCTCTTGCCGATGATATCGGTGCGCCAGATATCGTAGAGCCGGGCGTAACGGTCGCGGCCGGACAGGCCTTCTATGGAGCGGATGAACCAGCGCTTGATGCGCGTATCCCGTTCATTGGCGTAGGATAATTCTTTGAAATCCAAATGCGCAACGGGCTGCCCCGCTCCTATCCTTCTGCTGCGCCACACCCAGCGGCTGCAGCAACGCTTTGATTTTTCTACTATATGAAAGCTTTATGTCAGTTGTCTGACGGCACCCTTAAGGTGCCGTCAGCAATGGTTGGCCTCAAGCAGCCTTGATGCGCCGAGCTTCCCGCTTGCGCAGAACGTCCGGCGGCGTAGCTTCCAGCGTAAGCGCTGCGATCGCCTCGTCGAGAGACATCGAGGTCTGCGCCTGGCTGCCGAGACGGCGGATATTGACCGAGCGCTCCTCGGCTTCCTTCTTGCCGCAAACGATGATCACCGGAACCTTCGTCACCGAATGTTCGCGGATCTTGTAGTTGATCTTCTCGTTGCGGAAATCGGTTTCGACATCGAGACCGGCATCGCGCAGCGCTTCCGCTACTTCTTCGCCGTAGGCATCGGCTTCTGAGGTAATCGTCGCGACGACGACCTGCAGCGGTGAGACCCAGAGCGGCATATGGCCGGCGAAGTTCTCGATCAGGATGCCGAGAAAGCGCTCCATCGAGCCGCAGATGGCGCGGTGGATCATCACCGGCTGGGTCTTTTCCGAATGCTGGTCGATGTAGAAGGCACCGAAGCGCTCCGGCAGGTTGAAGTCGACCTGCGTCGTGCCGCACTGCCATTCACGGCCGATGGCGTCCTTGAGCGTATATTCGAACTTGGGACCGTAGAATGCGCCCTCACCCGGCAGAATGCCGGTCTTGATGCGTCCTTCGGACTGTGCCTCGATCGTCTTCAGCACGTCCATCATCACGCTTTCAGCGCGATCCCAGAGCGCGTCGGAGCCCACGCGCTTCTCCGGGCGGGTCGAAAGCTTGACGACAATCTCCTTGAAGCCGAAATCCTCATAGACCGACAGGATGAGATCGTTGATCTTCAGGCATTCGGCGGCCATCTGCTCGTCGGTGCAGAAGATGTGCGCATCGTCCTGCGTGAAGCCGCGTACGCGCATCAGACCATGCAACGCGCCCGAGGGCTCGTAACGATGGACAGCACCGAATTCCGCAAGACGGATCGGCAGTTCGCGATAGGACTTCAAACCATGCTTGAAGATCTGGATATGGCCAGGGCAGTTCATCGGCTTCAGTGCGAAGACGCGATCGTCATCGGTATCATCGCCCGCGACGGTGACCTTGAACATGTTGTCACGGTACCAGCCCCAGTGACCCGAGGTCTCCCACAATGACTTGTCGAGCACCTGCGGCGCGTTGACCTCCTGATAGTCGCCTTGAAGGCGCCGGCGCATATAGGACACGAGCGTCTGGAACACGCGCCAGCCCTTGCCGTGCCAGAAGACGACGCCTGGGCCTTCTTCCTGGAAATGGAACAGGTCCATTTCGCGGCCGAGACGGCGATGGTCGCGCTTTTCCGCTTCTGCAAGGATGTGCAGATAGTTGTCGAGGTCGGCCTGCTCGGCAAACGCCGTGCCGTAGATGCGGGTCAGCATCGGATTGTTGCTGTCGCCACGCCAATAAGCGCCGGCCACCTTCATCAGCTTGAAGGCATTGCCGATCTGGCCGGTCGAAGCCATGTGCGGGCCGCGGCAGAGGTCGAACCAATCGCCCTGGTAATAGATCTTCAGATCCTGACCTTCGGGGATCGCGTCGACCAATTCCACCTTGTAGTTCTCGCCCTTTGCGGCAAATACTTCCTTTGCCTTTTCGCGCGACCAGATCTGCTTGGTGAACGGCTTGTTGCGCTGAATGATCTCGCGCATCCGCTTTTCGATGACCGGAAGGTCATCGGGCGTGAAGGGCTCGTTCTTGGCGAAATCATAATAAAAGCCGTTCTCGATAACCGGGCCGATCGTCACCTGCGTTCCCGGCCAGAGTTCCTGCACTGCCTCGGCGAGAACGTGTGCGGTGTCATGGCGGATCAGCTCCAGCGCGCGGTCATCCGAGCGGGTAATGATTTCAATCCTGCCGTCGGTGACCGGATCGGAAAGGTCGCGGACGGTGCCGTCGATGGCAATCGCGACAGCCTTCTTGGCCAGAGACTTGGAAATGGATTCGGCGACATCGCGACCGGTCGTGCCGGCAGCAAAGCTGCGCACGGAATCATCGGGAAATGTCAGGGAAACAGGTTGGGACATCGATATTCTCCTTGTCCAGTCCCGCCAACGAATGCGGGTGGTTTCGAAAGATAGGGATTAAGTAATTACCTACTTATATCCGCGCGCCTGATAGCTCTATTTCGCAATCTAGTAAAGAAAAAGCGGCGTTAACGGCGGATCATCTCGGCCAAACCGCGCACGGTGTTCCAGTTTCGCATCGTTCCGACACCGAGCCTTTTTGTGGTCAGCGCCGGCAACAATTTTGTTTCGCTGGCCTTGAGACCGAAATCGACCCAGAGATCGCCGTCGATAATGGCCATGCGCTCATCGCGCCGATATCTGGCAAGTGTGTCGATGATCTCTCCCGGAAGCGGCTGGCGCATGATGCGAATACAGACTTCGCTGCCGATTCCGTCGAGGAAAGGATTGCTCTCGGCGAGCCTCAGCCATGTCGCGGCATCACGCACAATGATATCGACATGTTTGCCGAAGGTTGCGGCAAAGCCGGTCTCAAGCTTGGCCTCGATATCAGCGATCGGCTGCTTTTCACTTTTGAAAATCAGATTGCCGGTTGCAACGAGCGTTCTGGGGTTTTCAAAACCAAGCCGTTCCGCCATCGCCTTGAGATCGTTCATCACGACCCTGCGTCCGGCGCCGAGTACGATACTGTAAAGCAGGGCAACGTAAACGGTCATACGGGCTCAAGCGACCTTCTGCCCGAGGCGGAAGTAGCGCCACGGTGTCCACCAATGATAGCGCTGCTCCAACGCATCGGGCACCGGATCCAGCCCGCTGGTGCCGCCAGGCCCGCAGCGCCCGACGCGAAACAGCGTCATCCAGCCGCCGGCCCATAGCCCATGGCGCGCAACGGCCTCATAACCATATTCCGAACATGTCGGAATGTGGCGGCAGGAATTGCCGACGAAGCCCGAAAGAGTAAGCTGGTAGAGCCGGATAAAGCCCATACCGAGAAGGCGATCCGGCGTCTTGCGGAAAGGACCGGAGTAATTGCGTGAGCGCATCGCCTTGTCGCCGAGCGGTGACGCAGCAACACGCGACTTTTTCGAAGGGGCTGCGCCGCCTTCGTCCCCGTCATCGTCCTGCATCAAACAGAATTGGCACATTGCCCGGCGCTCCGATCAGACGGCCTTGGCCGTTTTGGCATTTTCGCCCTGGCGAGCCGCTTCGATCTGACCGATGGCATCGACAACGGCATCGAAGGTAAGCATCGTCGATGCGTGGCGTGCCTTGTAGTCCCTGACAGGCCGCAGATAGCGCATGTCCTCGAACCGACCGCTCGGCCCCTCGCCATCAGCCTTGAGCATGGCGAGCATGTCTTCGCGGGCCTTGCGCACTTCATCTGCCGAAGCGCCGATCACGTGAAGCGCCATGACCGACGACGACGCCTGGCCAAGCGCACAGGCCTTGACGTCATGGGCAAAATCCGTCACCACATCGCCGTCCATTTTCAGCCAGATTTTTACGCGAGAACCGCACAGTCTGGAATGGGCCTGGGCACTGGCATCGGCGTCAGGAAGACTGCCGATACGGCCGATATTGCCGGCAAACTCCAGGATTTTGCTGTTGTAGATGTCGTCCATACCAGATTTTGCTCCGATGCACCCGTGAGTGTTTCGTAACAAAAAACACAGCGTGTCCGTTTAGGACACTTTCACAGGGACAATGCCATACTATATGTATGTCGTTCGAAGACCAACGAAATGCAATGGTCTTCTGTAAGTTTGATGGGAAACCGTGCAGGACGGCAGGCTTGTCCGCCAGCCAGAACGCCCCGGAGCCCGCCAAAGGTACACACTCTCCGTACCTCGGGGATGCCAGTGGCGAGTCCGACAAGATGATATCCGCTTAGCGGGTCAGGAGAACCACAGGTAATGGACGCCATTGTAAAGAACTTTCCGCAAGCCGTTGAATCCGACCGCCCGTCGCAGAAGGAAGCCGAAGACGCAGTTCGCGTTCTGCTTCGCTGGGCTGGCGACGATCCGCAGCGCGAAGGCCTGCTCGACACGCCCGCGCGCGTCGCCAAGGCCTATCGTGAGCTCTTCTCCGGCTACGACTTGAACCCCGAGGATGTTCTCGGCCGTACCTTCGAAGAAGTTTCCGGCTATGACGACATGGTCCTCGTGCGCGACATTCCGTTCTATTCGCATTGCGAACATCACATGGTCCCGATCATCGGCAAGGCACATGTCGCCTACCTGCCGAACGGCCGCGTTCTCGGTCTGTCTAAGATCGCACGCGTCATCGAAATCTTCGGCCGCAGGCTGCAGACGCAGGAAGCCATGACTGCGCAGATCGCCAACGCCATCGACGATACGCTGCGTCCGCGCGGCGTTGCCGTGATGATCGATGCCGAACATATGTGCATGGCCATGCGCGGTGTGCAGAAGCAGGGTTCAACGACACTGACGACGACCTTCACCGGCGCCTTCAAGGCGGATCCCGCAGAACAGGTCCGTTTCATGTCGATGGTCCGGGGTCGCTAGAACCGGATGATTTCAGGCCACATAGGCCTAGAAACTGAATCCGCTCTAGAAGCAAGCAGAGCATGATGTCGACCGAAATTCTCTAACGTTTTTCGGCGGCATGCTTTAACCGGACGTCAGGGAAAGAGCCGGAAATGAATATTATTTTCAATGCGCCTTCCGAAGACAAATCCGAACTCGAGGATGCCGGCGATTTCACGCCGCGCTTCGACGATCGCGGTCTGATCACCGCGATCGTGACCGATGCGCACGACGGCGAACTTCTCATGGTAGCGCATATGAACGCCGAGGCGCTCGCCTTGACGATCAAGACCGGTACCGCCCACTATTTCAGCCGTTCCCGCGGAAAACTCTGGAAAAAGGGCGAAACTTCCGGAAATCTGCAGACCGTGATCGAAATCCGTACCGATTGCGATCAGGATGCAATCTGGCTGAAAGTCCAAGTCGCCGGACATGACGCGACGTGTCATACTGGGCGCCGGTCCTGTTTCTATCGCACCGTCGAACTGGAAGACGGAAAGCCTGTGCTGAGCGTGGTCGACGATCATCTGCATTTCGATCCGGAAGACGTCTACAAGCACTAGACCTATCGGCGAAATAATCGAACTGGCTACAACCGGTATACGATTTGGAAACAAAAAAGGGACAGTATTTTAGCAAGAGGCACGCAAGGCCTCGGAGGAGGCTTTAAATGCTGAATTGGGGTTTGAATCGTCACCTCGGCGGACAGAACTCGACCGGTTTGAGCACCTCGCAGGATACGTCTCCGCCACTTCCGACCCCCGCCCCCCCCAAGAAGGTCAATATCGCCCTGGCGCTCGGCGGCGGCGCGGCGCGCGGTTGGGCGCATATCGGCGTACTGCGCGCCTTGGACGAGGCAGGAATAGCCGTAGGCATGATCGCAGGCACCTCGATCGGCGCTCTTGTGGGCGGCTGCTATCTTGCCGGCAAGCTCGATGAGCTGGAAGCTTTCGCCCGTTCCCTGACCATGCGGCGCATCGCGAGCCTTCTCGACCTGACGATCGGTGGTAGCGGTTTGTTTGGCGGCATGCGGTTGACCAAGCGCATGCAGGAACATCTCGAAGGCCTGTCCATCGAAGATTTGGGCCATCCATTCGTCGCCGTCGCTTCCGAGCTGAACACCGGTCACGAAGTCTGGATCGCCAACGGATCCCTTATCACTGCACTGCGCGCATCTTACGCCCTGCCCGGTATCTTCGAACCCGTACGATCGAACGGCCGAACACTCGTCGACGGTGCGCTCGTCAATCCGGTTCCCGTTTCGGTATGCCGCAGCTATGAGCAGCCGCTGGTGGTTGCCGTGAATCTGCACTACGACCTCTATGGCCGCTCCGCGGTGGTCAAACACAATGTCGGCCCGCCCAACGGCGATCAGGTCCGCCGCGACGATACGCCCGCCATGAAGCTCGGTATGACCGGCGTGATGGTACAGGCCTTCAACATCATACAGGATAGAATTGCGCGCGCTCGCCTTGCGGGCGATCCACCCGATCTGGCGCTGCATCCGCGCCTGAGCGATATCGGTCTTTCGGAGTTTCACCGCGCCGGCGAAGCCATAGAGCGCGGCTATGAGGAAGCCTCGGCGAGATTGACCGAGATCCGGCGCATGCAGGAAGCATACGCTCGCTAGACCGGCGCCGATATGTCAGCGAAAGCTAGTCGTGCCGCCGATTCAGGCTGGAAACGCTTGTCTTGCAATCGACCCGTCGGGTCGATTGCACGCGCCACGTCAAACTGCTCCTCAGCCCGCAATATAGGCCTTGATATGCTCGGCCTCGAGCTCGATCTCGCGGATACGCCATTTGACGACGTCGCCGATCGAGATGATACCGGTGAGTTTACCCTTCTCCTCGACGGGAACATGCCGGAAGCGACCCAGTGTCATCACCTCCATGAGTTCGTCGGTGGTTGTATCTTCCTTGCAGCGCTGCACCTTCGCCGTCATCAGCGATGCGATCGGCTTGTCGAGGCATTCGGCGCCATGTTTGGCAACCGCATTGACGACATCGCGCTCGGTAAAAATCCCGGAAATCTTACCGTTCATGCCGACGACGACAATCGCGCCGATGCGCTTTTCGTTGAGTAGCTTCGCTGCCTCTGCGAGCGTCGTATTCCCCCCGGCGGTAACGACATCGCGGCCTTTGGCATCCAGTATTGCTTTTACGGAAACTGACATTCGATCCTCCCATCTCGAAAGCATGGTGAACACTTGAAGCATCCGATATGTTCCGAAATCACCCCCGGAGCTCAAACCGGCGCCTGCCCGTCGGTCGAGTCGATCTCCTCTATCCCACGATCGACGGATAGCAATGGTGCGCTCGCAACGGCAAGAAAGCAACAGCTTCATTCATCGCGTAATGCAGCTTCTTGTTCTTCCATGCTGGGCTGGCGATCAAACAGCGCGAAGAGCAGAAATCCGAAGAGAAAACCGCCGATATGGGCATCCCAGGCGACCGGCTGCGCACTGTCGCCGACAAGCGTGATGCCGAAGGCGACGAGCGCATTACCGGCAATCCACATGACGATATAGGCAACGACCGTGCGGCTGCGCAACGCATGGAGAACGCTCAGCCGCGGATTGAGATGCGCCTGCCGCATCGAAATGCGACGTCCGTCCATCGCCGGGAAGGCGAAGCGGCACGCAGCGCCCATCAGTGCCGAAACGACCCCGGATGCGCCGATCAGCAGGGTCTGATCGCCCCAATAGAGCGCCGCATGCATGAAGGCGGAGGCGGCGGATGAAAGAATCCAGAAAATCACATAGCGGGCAGTACCGATACGCCGTGCGACCGGTGCCGCGAACACCATCAGCCAAAGGCTGTTGAAGACGATATGTTCGATGCCGCCATGTAACAGGGAATAGGTGACCGGCGTCCAAAGCCACTCCAGCCCCTGCTGAGACAGCGGGAAGTCGTAACGTGCCGGAATGAAGCTGAAGGTGAAATAGATCCAGTTCAGCGTATCGTCCGACCAGGACGGTACATTCATGAGCGCGAAGACGGCAACCAGCAGCGCAAGGCTGGCCAGGATGACCGGAGGCAGATTGAAGGCCGGAACTCGCGGCGGCCGGGGATCTTCCGGCTCGTGGCGCGGCAGCTGTTCATCGTCCATGTCTTGCTCTGCTTTTCCTTAGATGTGATCGACACATAGCGCAGCAAAACTCAAAAAAAAAGCCGCCCGGATGCCGGGCGGCGTATCGGACGCTTTTCTGCTGGGTTGGCCTGCAAGGCCTGCATTGCGCCCTGAAGTTCGTGCTGAAGGTCACTTGGTGAAGTGATGCTCAATTCCTTTCATCTGCCGTCAGGATTGGCAATCGAAACCGATCGTTAACCCTAACGACCCCGGTCTGGCATGAAACTGGCAAGGCATGATGTGAAGGCGAAAAACGGCAACGCGATTGAACTGAAATGGGACACCCACGCATCATGCGGCAGAAGACGAGCACAGAGATATTTACCTACTGGGAGCAGATCCGCGGTGACGCGGATGCGCCCTTGCGCAATTTGATACAGCCCTCCGCCATCAGCCATATTCTCCCGGAACTCTTCATTCTTGAGAATACGGCGGACGACAATCCGCGTTTCCGCCTGGCGGGCACGACGATCTGCAATCTGATGGGACGCGAGATGCGCGGCGAGGACTTCGCGGCGCTGTGGGCCGGCAGCCAACAGGACGATCCCGTGCACATCGCCGCCGGCGTCATGACGCATGTCGTTCCTGCGATGATCCATGCAACAGGCTATTGTATCAGCGGCCGTAGCGTAGCGTTCGAGATGATGCTGATGCCCTTGCGCAGCTCAAGCAATACTTGCGACAGATTGTTGGGCTGCCTGGCACCCACCGCTCCCGCCGCGTGGCTTAGCAATGAATGTCTGGAGTTCCTGGCGCTCGATCGTACGCGCCTGCTTTATGAGCGCCCTGCCCGCATCATCGACGCGCCGCCGCATCCCGATCCAACCGACCTCCTGCCATCCCAGGAAAGCATGCGCCTGGGCGAATGGATGCGCAGAAAGCTCAATCTGGCAATGCACGGTCGCAATGCCGCTGTTGAACCACCTCGGGACAAAATCGGGCGACGCTTGTAAGTAACGCTGCTGGAAAGACAACATTACCTTAAGAACTTTCGGCTAGTTATTGCATCGGACGCAATTGGTCAAAGAAGCTCATCCATGCATTCATTTCAGCCGGCCCAGGGCATGCGGTCAAATCAAATGACAGGCAATACCCTCCGCAACGATCAGAGGACTTTTCAGCGAGTCCCGATCAATATGCAGGGTCGACTGATGCTTGCCAATTATGAAGAATTCGAGTGCCTGGCAACCGAAATGTCGCCGGGCGATATGCATGTCACCTGCGCGGGACGTCCTCGGGCCGGTGAGCGCGTCATCGCCTATATCGATCATCTCGGCCGCGTGGAAGGTCACGTCGTTGCTGTCGATGGCCGCGGTTTCACAATGTCGATCAATGCGACCGAGAGGAAGCGCGAAAAGCTTGCGGCCCAGCTCACCTGGCTTGCCAACAAGCATGAGCTCGGCCTGCCCGAGGATCGCCGTCATGATCGTCTGACGCCGCGCAATACACGCTGCGAGTTGACCCTCGACGACGGCACGCTTCATTTCTGCCGGATCATGGACCTTTCGCTCTCCGGTGCCGCCGTTGACGTTGATGTGCGCCCGCCGCTCGGCACGCCCGTACGCCTCGGCAATATGCGGGGCCGCGTTGTGCGTCACTTCATGGAAGGCGTGGCGATCGAGTTCCTTTCGCTGCAATCGCGTGAGACCTTGCGCGAATTTCTATGATCCTGTTATCGTCCTGTCACACAACGCCATGAAATAGCGACGCTTGTCCTTTCTTCGATGCGTGTGGCGGCAAGATGCTCTATCCGGATAATGCTCCCTTTGCGGATGGCCTGCTCGAGGTCGGCGACGGCCAGCGGATATTCTGGATGCAATCGGGCAATCCCGCCGGCGCGCCGGTCCTGATCCTCCATGGCGGGCCGGGATCCGGAAGTTCCGCTGGAGCGCGCCGATATTTCGATCCGCAGCATTACCGGATTATTCAGTTCGACCAGCGTGGCTGCGGCAATAGCCTCCCACATGCGTCGGAGCCGGATGCCGATCTGTCGGCGAACACGACATGGCACTCCATCGCGGACATCGAGCGGCTGCGACATTGGCTGGGCGTCGAACGCTGGGTCGTTTTCGGCAATTCCTGGGGGTGCACGCTCGCCCTTGTCTATGCCGAAACCCATCCGGATCGAGTGTCTTCCTTGCTTCTCCTCGGCATCACCATGACGAGGAGGACGGAGATTGACTGGCTCTATCACGGTCTCGGCCGTTTCTTTCCCGCGGAATGGGCGCGTTTCCGTGCGGCGGTCCCCTCCGAGGATCGTGACGGGCATCTTGTCGACGCTTACTACCGCCTTCTGTGCAATCCCGATCCGGACATTCACGTGAAAGCGGCCAGGGATTGGCATGACTGGGAATCCGCGTCGATCCTGATCGATCCTCGCGCCACTTTATCGGCACGCTGGTCTGACCCGCGCTTTGTAACGGCGCGAGCCCGTATCATCACGCATTACTTTCACCATCTGGCCTGGCTGGAGGAGAGCCAGGTCCTGCGCAACGTCGATCGGATCGCCGACATTCCCTGCATGATGATCCAGGGGCGTCTCGATCTCGAAGCACCCCTGCTTACGGCATGGGAATTGTCGCAGGCATTGCCGGACGCCGAGCTTATCATTGTTCCCAACGCCGCCCATTCCGCGGATTTGGCGGAGATGGCCGCGACGATCGTTCGTGCTACGGACGCAATGCGTGTGCGGACTTCAAAGTAAAAGCCAAAAATATTTTTTTGGCCGTTTTTCCTAAATTGGTACGGAATGGCACATTTCGGTCACCAGCCCGCTGAACCGACACGACCATATTGTTTCACCCTGAGACGATATTCGACCACAAGAGCCGCCTTACCGTTAACAATTCCATTGACGAGAAGCCGATTGAAAGCGGCGCCGGGATGACGTTGCCCACAGGGGAACACATACCGGAAACGTTCAAATTTTAATCGAATTCGTTAACGAGCGACTCTGCGCTTTCCTTTTGCGACGTAAAGGAATTGATTCAAATTTGATTCAACTAAGCCCTTAATTTGACTGTGCAATTTTGCGCCAGATAAAAGCATCCCTGTCATTCTGATCCCAACAAAATAAGCAGGGACAGGGACATGAACTTTCAATTGGTACTTCGCGGTCTTGCCGCCTTGGCACTCACCACTCTCGGGTTCTTTGGCCTTGCTCAGGCTGCGCCCGCTAGCATGACGATCACCGGCGACGCTGCTCCGCCGATCGGTCATTACGAGTTCTGCAAAGAAAACCCGCGCGAGTGCGTTTTTGCGGGTGGTGATGCCGGTCCGATCATCCTCAACCAGGATAGCTGGAAGACGATCCTGAAGATCAATTACACGGTCAACACGACGATCAAGCCGATGACCGACATGGAACTCTACGGCGTCGAGGAAAAGTGGGCGATCCCGACCACGGCCGGCGACTGCGAGGATTTTGCCCTGCTGAAGCGCAAGGAACTGATCGATGCCGGCTTTTCCCCGTCCGATCTGCTCATGACCGTCGTCCTGCAGCCGAACGGCGACGGCCACGCCGTCCTGACGGTTCGCACCGATCGCGGCGACTTTGTCCTCGACAACATGCGCAACAAGGTGAAGCTCTGGTCCGAGACCGAATACACCTTCCTCAAGCGCCAATCCGTCGAACACCCGGCTCGCTGGGTCAAGATACAGGACGGCCGCGCCGTCGCCGTCGGCAGCCTGAAGTAAGGATCCCATACAAGGATCGTCGGTGGCCTAGCACCGATGATCAAGAGCAGAGGCCCGGTCTCGTCCCCTGATTTCTGTCCAGACCGGTGCCTCTGAGCCGTTCCCACTGTCCCGGGAACGGCTCTTTCCGTTCTCCGGCTCAGTTCCAGCCGCATAGGAGGAAGTTCGCGGAATAGCACGCTCGTCGACGTATTTTTAAAGCTTCATTAACCATCGTGGCGCCAATCATTTTTCCGACAAGACTCATCAAAAGTCTGACCCTGCCGCGGAATTGCCATCGCTCGACTTGAGGGTGGTATCCAGCGCAGAAGGAAATGAAGGCAAGGACATGGTTTCTTCTCCGTCATCAGCCTCGATCATCGACGAAAGGCCACTGATATCGAGCGGCCTCGTCTATCGGGTTACGTCTGTTATAGCCGTACTGGCCGCCCTCACCGTTGCCATATCCGTTGGCGGCCATTGGCTTGGCGAGAGAATTTCGCTGGGCGGCCATACCACGGACACCAAACCCGTCTCCGTGACGATCGGCGAGGACACGCTGCGCCTGGCGGCGAATACCATCCGATTCCCGAGCGAGCGCGTGAACGGCACAGCCGAACGTGTCGATCTCTATCTCACATGGCCGCAGATGCAGGGATATAGCGAGGCCGATCGGCTTCGCTTTGACGATGTCTCCCAATCTTCGTCGCTGATCTTCCTGCAGCTCAGCCAGAGCACGATGTCGCGCGACATGTCCGGCCGGCTGGAGCCGATCTATTCCCATATCGTGGATGGCGCACCATATGCCGGTCCCTATGGCCTGACAGCGCATCGCCTGCGTGCCGACGCCGGCTACAACAACGAGATTCTCCTGACGGCGCCGCGTCCAGGCCAGCCCGACTATGTCGTGCGCTGCCTCCTGCCCGCTTCACCGGCCCTGGCAACCAGCGGTGACTGTCAGAGAGATGTCAAAATCGGCAAGGACTTGAGTGTCCTCTATCGCTTTTCCAGCAATCAACTCGAAGATTGGCGCACGATGGATGCCGCCGTCCAGAGCTTCGTTGGAGCGCGGCTTGCGGATGCTGCCAGCTCTTCATCCACGGCTGGCGGCGGTCGCTAAAAAGGCACGAAAACCTGAAACCAACCGTTCATCATAAACCGATTGGTAACGCTAAGCCCTTACTCTCGAACGCAGCGGGCGTTTGTGGAAGGCAGCGGCCGGATCATCGAGAATGTAAATGCAAGCAGAGAGTGATTTAGTGTCCAGATCAACCCTTCCCGTATCGTCGTCTCAATCCGGTAAGATTCTGGCGAGAATGTTTTTAGGTTTTTCGGTCGCAACGGCAACGATCACGGTAACCGCTGTGAGCGCCTACGCGGGCACGAAATATGCCGGCATTGTCATCGACGCCAATACGGGCAATGTTCTCTACAGCGAAAACGCCGACACGCTTCACTACCCCGCCTCGCTGACCAAAATGATGACGGTCTATTTGACCTTCGAAGCGCTTGAGGCAGGCCGCATTACTCTCGATACGCCGGTTGTCTTCTCCAAGAATGCCGCCATGCAGGCGCCGACGAAGCTCGGCATCGGCACTGGCCGCTCCGTAACGGTTCGCGAGGCTATCCTCGGCATCGTCACCAAATCGGCCAACGATGCCGCCATGGCGCTGGGCGAAATGCTTGGCGGATCCGAGGAAGGCTTTGCCCGCATGATGAATGATAGGGCTCGCGCACTCGGCATGACGCGCACGACCTATCGCAATCCGAACGGCCTGCCGAATACCGCGCAGATGACGACGGCCCGCGATCAGGCTCGCCTGGGCATCGCTCTTCGCGAACACTTTCCGCAATATTACGGCTTCTTTTCCGAGACGAGCTTTCGCCTCGGCAGCCGGGTCATACCCGGCCACAATCATCTGATCGGCTCCGTGCGCGGCGTCGACGGCATCAAGACGGGCTATACGCGTGCGGCCGGATACAATCTCGCGACTTCGGTTAAGGTCGATGGCCGTTCGATCGTCGGCGTCGTTCTTGGCGGCGCGTCCACGCCTGCCCGCGACAATCAGATGCGCAAATTGATCGCCGCATATCTGCCTCAGGCTTCAACGCGCCATATCGCTTCTGATGTCATTGCCCACGCGCCGGCGGCAGCGCCCAGCGTTCAGGTTGCAAGCGCCCGTTTCGGCGAAGTCAATCGTGCAAAGATTCGCAACGATGAAACTGCAGAAGCGGCCGAGCCTCAGCAGCCGTCCAGCGCCGCGGCCTTTGCAGCGGTAACGCCGAAATCGGCCAATCCTCTACTAGCCGCACAGCCGGTTCCGCAACGCGCGGCTTCCGATGACGTCGCTTCCGACGATGCCGATGAGGATGAAGTCGATACCGTCACCACTGCCTCGATATCCAAGGCCGATACGAAGGTCGTGAAGTTGCAGCGTGCTGAAAAGGCGGAGAAGACCGAGAAGGTTTCAAAGGCCGAGAAAGCGGAACGCGATCCAACCGGGTGGGTCGTCCAGATCGGCGTTTCCTCGAGTAAGGATGGCGCCAGCGATCTGCTCGATACCGCAAAGAGCAAGGGCGGTAAGGCATTGCGCTCGGCAAAACCTTATACCGTCGCCTTTGATGGCGGCTATCGTGCGCGCTTTGGCGGCTTTGAGGATCAGGGCTCAGCCCTTAACGCCTGCAAGGCTTTGAAGCGCGCCGGCGTCAAGTGCTGGGCGAGCGTGGAATAAAATGGCGACCAAATGTGTTTCGGGTCGCGTGAAGCATGTCCAGGAAAAGTGCGCAGCGGTTTTCCGCTCGGAGTGCGGACGAAACAAGAAGACTTTGCGCTTTCGCTATTCGAAGGAAAGCGGAAATGCATGAAGATCGGTCGGGTCTCCATCATTGGTGCCTGGCCTCCCGGTTCCGGATGTCCATCGGACCGGCCCTGAGTTTGTAACGTGTACGGGGATTTGAAATGGCAATGAACGAGAACTATCCCGGTTTCTCGCTCGACGGCGGGGGCAAGACGAAACCGAAGAGCTTCGCTCTTCATCCGCTGCATGAGGCGGCGATGCGGCTGGCCGATCTGGGCCTTAACCGTTCGCGACCACGCAACAAGACCAAAGACCTGATCGGCATTCTGCTGTGCCACGGCGCGCGCGCCTGGCGGTATTCGCAGCCGGACGCCCATATCCATCTGCACATCACCGCTCCGAGCGGCCGTGCACCGGTCATGATGCGGCTGCGATAAGCAGCCGCCTTAGAGCAATCCAAGCTCTGAAAGTTCGCGTCGCAGGTCGGCGGGCAATTCGGCGGCTGCGCCGAGGCTATCGAGATCGCGCGGCACGTCATCCTGAGGCAGATAGCGCCAGCCTTGAAACGGCCGACGAGGCTGGCCGGTCGTTTCGACGACGCTCGGGTCGAGGATGAGCCGGCAGCGCTGAATGCCTTCGGCATCGGTGAAGGTCTCGATGTCAAGCAGCTTCTGTCTTGCCTGCACCTGCCCCTTGATCACCCAATAGAGCGAGCCGCCATCGAGCAACTCCTCCGTGCGCTTCGGGACCATGCGGGTCGTATGGGTCGTATGCGGCTCGAGACCAGCTGCGATGGCATTCATCGCCCGCTCGGAAACCCATTCGCGCAGGTCATCGATGGAATCCGCGCCCACGCACAATTTGATGAGATGCAAAGCCATGGATGCCGTTGAAGTCCTTTTGGCCGAGGACGTCAAGCCTTTAAGAGCAGGCGTCCACACTCAGCATTCGACGACATTTACCGCAAGGCCGCCGGTCGAGGTTTCCTTGTATTTCTCGCTCATGTCGTGGCCGGTCTGACGCATGGTTTCGATGCAGGCGTCGAGCGGTACGAAATGCTGGCCATCGCCCTTGAGTGCAAGCGAGGCTGCGGTAACCGCCTTGACGGCACCAAGTGCGTTTCGTTCGATGCAGGGCACCTGAACGAGCCCGGCAATGGGGTCGCAAGTCATGCCGAGATGGTGTTCCAGCGCGATTTCTGCGGCATTCTCGATCTGCTCGGGCGTGGCGCCCATGACTGCGGCAAGTCCTGCGGCCGCCATCGCGGCTGCCGAGCCCACCTCGCCCTGACAGCCGACTTCAGCACCGGAAATCGAGGCGTTGTGCTTGATGATCCCGCCGACTGCGGCCGCGGTCAGTAGATAGTTGTGAATACCGTCCTGATCCCAATCCTCGTGGAAATGCTGGTAGTATCGGATCGTCGCCGGAATGACGCCCGCCGCACCATTGGTCGGCGCGGTCACAACGCGGCCGCCAGCGGCATTTTCCTCGTTGACGGCCATGGCGTAGACGCTGAGCCAGTCGTTAGCGAGCACCGGATTGATGCGGTTGCTGCGCCACTCCTCCTGAAGCTTGTCATGAATGGCGCGTGCACGCCGACGCACCTTCAGGCCGCCGGGCATGATGCCGTCGACTTTGAGTCCACGATCGATACAGCTGCTCATGGCCGCCCAGATGCGGTCGAGACCGGCATCGAGTTCCTCGGCGCTCATGCGCGTCTCTTCATTGGCCCGCTTCATCTGCGCGATCGTAAGACCGGAGCGCTCGGACATATCAAGCATCTGCTTGGCGCTGGCAAAGGGGAACGGAACGCGCTCGCCCGCAGCGGCGGGCTTCTTCTTGTCCGCCTTCATCTGCTCCAATTCGGTATCGGTGACGACAAAGCCACCACCGACGGAATAATAGATGCGCTTGACGAGCAGACGGTCGTCTTTATCGAGAGCAGAAAAGCTCATGCCGTTGGCATGGCCCGGCAGCGGCACCTTCTTGTCGAAGATGAGATCGGTCTTGGGCTGGAACTGATAAGCCGGATGGCCAGGCGGTGTGATACGCCCGCTGCGCTCGACTTCGTCGATAATGACATCCATCCGGTCCGGATCGACCGTGTCCGGACGCTCGCCCATCAGGCCGAGAACGACAGCCCTACCCGTGCCATGACCGATGCCGGTATGAGCAAGCGAGCCATGCAGGCTGACCTTGATCGAAGCGACATGCACATTCGAGGACGGGCGCGGCCACTCATTCGAGAGCACCAGCTCCAGGAAGCGATTCGCGGCGGACATTGGCCCCATGGTGTGCGAGCTGGACGGTCCCACACCGATCTTGAAAACATCGAAAACTGAAAGAAACATGGACCTTTATTGCCTCCTCGGCAAATCGACTTTGAACAAAGCTACGCTATCAGGGCAACCTTGCATGGCGATCGACCGACATCGGATTTCATGGCAGCGACATTACATGTAGGCATCCGGCGAGGCAAACAGAAGGGCATTGCGCCCAGCCTGCGCTAGGCTACAGTCCACATCGGATTGATCCGGGAGAATCTGCCTTAATGACGACTGCCGACTATGTCGCCCTCGCCCTCTTTATCTTTCTCTGGGTTGCGCTGAACTGGATCGTCGGCAGCGCCCATTTCTTCAATCGCATCAGCCTGACGTTGGCGATGAACGAGCGCCGGCGCGAGTGGATCTACAATTCGCTGCGCCGCGATCTGAAGATGATCGATACGCAGATCCTGTCGGGATTGCAGAACGGCACCGGCTTCTTTGCCTCCACCTCAATCTTCGCTATCGGCAGCTGCTTCGCGCTGCTCGGCGCAACGGACAAGATAAACGCCTTCTTCTCCGACCTGCCTTTCATTTTCAACGGCGGCCGTGCGGCCTTCGAGATCAAGGTGGCGGGGCTAGCCTGCCTTTTCGGCTACGCCTTCTTCAAATTCGGCTGGGCCTACCGCCTGTTCAATTATTGCACCATTCTCTTCGGTTCTCTGCCGATGCGGGAAGATGCCATTCTCGATCCGGTGGGTGCCGAACGCGCGGCTGAACGTGTGGTTCGCATGAACATCATCGCTGCCCGCAGTTTCAATGCCGGATTGCGAGCGATCTTTCTTTCGATCGGCTATCTCGGTTGGTTCGTGAGCCCTTATGTCTTCATGGTCACGACAATGTTCATCATCATCGTGCTCGTCCGCCGTCAGTTTTTTTCCGATGCCCGTCTGGCCATCATGGATGGCGATATGCCATGACAAGCTGGCGTCGCTGCCGACGCCCACGATTTGAGTTCATGCCTGGAAGGACCCATCAATGGTCGCAATCGCCGAGAGTGCCGATGCACCGCAGAAAACGTCGCGCATCGGCATTCTGGATACGGCGCGGGGCATCGCTCTTTTGGCGATGGCAAGCTACCATTGCACCTGGGATTTCGAGTTTTTCGGCTATCTCGATGCAGGCACGGCGGAAACGGGTTGGCTGAAGGTCTATGCCCGAGCCATCGCCAGCACCTTCCTGTTTCTGGCTGGCTTTAGTCTTGTTCTTGCCAACACGCCGGAGATTCGCTGGCGCTCCTATGGACGTCGCCTGGGAATGATCGTCGCGGCGGCGCTGGCGATCTCCATCGTCACGAAATTCTTTATCGGGCCAGGCTGGATCTATTTCGGCATCCTTCATTCGATTGCCGCCGCGAGCCTCATCGGCCTTCTCTTTCTGCGCCTGCCGGCTTTCGCGACACTGCTGATCGCTGCATTGCTGGGAGCTGGCATCGTCGTCGACAACGTCATCGCGCCGTTTTCGCTCCATTCAGCGGCTTTCGATACGCCATGGCTCTGGTGGGTAGGCCTGTCGCAGGCGCCTCAACAGTCAAACGACTATGTGCCGCTCTTCCCATGGTTGACGCCGTTTCTCTTCGGCCTCGGCATGGCGCAGCTCGCAATGTCCTTCGGCTGGTTGAAATGGCTTGCGAAATTCGGTCCGGGCCACAATCTGATCGCCCGCGCCGGCCGACACAGTCTCGCCTTCTATCTTGTTCACCAGCCGTTGCTGTTCGGCCTTGTCTATCTCCTGTCGCTGGTCGCTCCGGCTCCGCTGCAGGATCCGACAGTCGGCTATATCAGGCAATGCGTGGCGTCCTGCAGCCAATCTGGCGACGAAAAAATGTGCCGAAGCTTCTGCCAGTGCACGCTGGACAAGTTGCAGGCACAAAATCTCTTCAAACCCCTGGAATCCGGGGCGATCAAAGCAGATAGCGATGAACGCGTAAGCCGAATCGCGATACAATGCACGGGTGAAGCGCAATGACAGGGTTATTCTATGAATGCCTATCGTTCGAAGTCGCTGAGTTTTCCGTGGCCGCCGCTGCTCTATAGCGTCGCAGTAATTATCGCGCTTTGCCTGCAGCGATACTATCCCTTACCGCTACCGTTTATCTGGTCCATCGTCGCATGGATCGTCGGAGCGGCTTTGACCGCCTTTGCAGTGACGCTGAACGTCTGGGCGGTCAAGACGCTGATGGAGCGCCGCACGACCGTCCTGACGCAACGCTGTAGCGCATATCTCGTAACGACTGGCCCGTTTCGGTTCACGCGAAATCCGACCTATCTCGGCTATACGCTGCTGACGGCCGGGCTCGGCCTGCTGATCGGCAATCTCTGGTTTGTGGCCATGGCCGCAGCGGCCGCCGCATTGACGACGTTGCTCGTCATCCGTTGCGAGGAGATGCATCTCCTCTCCCGATTCGGCTGTGAGTTCGAATTCTATTGCAAACACACGCGTCGCTGGCTTTGAAGCATCAGCCGCCGGCGTAACAATCAGGTCCCGACGCCGATTTCAGCCAAGCGCCCAAGACAGGCCTCTTCGACATTGTCGAGTTCGCTCAACGTGTCGTCGATATCCTTGCGCTTCTGGCGCAACTCGTCGCGCTTCTCGTCCACGCGTTTCATCAGCAGCTTCAGCTGGCCGATCTCGCCCGGAGGCTCTTTGTAGACTTGAATGATCTCGCGGATTTCTGCGATGGTGAAGCCGATGCGGCGGCCGCGGAGTATTTCGGCGATGAGGCGCCGGTCCGCCGGACGAAACAGGCGCGTACGCCCCTTGCGCTCAGGCTGAATGAGGCCCTCGTCCTCATAGAACCGCAATGTTCGGGTCGAAACACCGAATTCCCGCGTAAGCTCCGTTATGCTATAATATCCGTCTACCAAGAATCCGCCCCTATCTGACGCGAGCTATAATATTGACTTTTACGTAATAGTCAATTTTCGCACTTGAGGCGATCTCACACTCGATCTTGCCCGATGACGGACAGTTTGCTGTGGCAGCACTCGCGATGCGGATGCGTCACTTCAATCGCGGGCAACATAGTGAAATCCGCGGCTCCACGCGCCGTTTCAGCAATAGCGCGCTTCGGACGAGTTCAATAGACAAGCATCATGGCAACGCGACGAAGCGGATCGAGGCCTTTCGCCTCTTCCGAGCAAAGAATCGTCGTCAGGCGATCCGGACAGGAGTCTCTCTCCATCAGCTGAAATCCCAATGAAGCATAGAATGAGGCGTTGAAAGGTGCAAATCGGTCTGTTGTCAGCGTTGCACCCGCCAGTTTTCGTTCCCGTCCCTCGGCGAGCAATGTCAACATCAATTGCCGTCCAATCCCCCTGCGCTGCCAGTTCGGATGCACATCCGCCTCGCCGATATGCAACCAGCCTTCGGCGACATATCCTCCCGCATAGCCGACCGGCCTGTCGCTTTCATCGAATGCTGCGTACAGAAATCCGGCGTCGAGATACTCCTGCAGATCTTCCGCGCTGCTTGCTACCGCATCGCCGCTGACGGCGCCCGTCGCGCGCAATGTTTCGAACGACGCAAGCTCCACGGCCTGTAAAACTGGGAAATGCCGGGGCTCAGCTCGCTTGATACGAATGTTCACATCGACCATTGCTGTTCACCCTTTCCGATTTCCGCTGCCTCGACAATCCAACCGATCTCTATTGAACGATTGGTCAAAGCGTTTCATCGACCTTCTAGTCGAGAAGAAAAATCAACGTCAACAAGCAGATAGACGAAAGCGCTGATATTTTGTATTTGCTCCTTCGGGCAATTGCATGCCGTTGCATCGCTCCAACCTTGCGTGCCAACATACGCCGTTCCAACAATGGAGAGCCCGGTGCCGGTTCGCCACATTATTCGTTTCCCCAATCCATTGCTGCAAACGAGCTGTGAGCCCGTTACCGTGTTCGATGACGATCTGCGCACGCTGGCAGCTGATCTGCTGGATACGATGCACGCCGCACCAGGCGTCGGCATCACCGGTCCGCATATCGGCGTGCTTAAGCGGATCGTTGTGATTGAACTCAGCCGGGAAGACGGCGTGCGCACCTACATTAATCCGCAGCTTCTCTGGTCATCTGAAGAAACCATGCGGCATATGGAAGGCAGCGTTTCCATGCCCGGGGTCACTGAGGAGATCGTGAGACCCAAAACCATCCGCTTTTCCTATCAGGATGTGAATGGCGTGGCGCATGAAGAACAGGCTGAAGGTTTTCTGGCCATCTGCATCCAGCACGAGATCGACCAGCTCGATGGCATATTCTGGCTGCAGCGACTTTCAAAGCTCAAGCGTGACCGCTTGATCAAGAAGTGGGAAAAGATCCGGAGCTGATCTCCCCAAACAGAAACGGGCGCCGTGACGGCGCCCGCTGAATGTAGGTCGATCCGAAAATCAGCCCTTGAGCTTGGTGTTGCAGAGGCTGTAGTAGCCGCCGCCCTTCTGGATCCACTTCAGGCCGCCCAGTGCGTTCTTGGCCTTGGCAGCATTGTAAGCGTCGACGCAGGTGTGGAAGCGGCCCTTGCCGGGCGTTTCGCTGGCATACTTGGCATCAACCTTGGCCGGGAAAGTTACGCCGGCCGGAGCGGCTGTCGTCGGCTTTGCCGGTTCGGCTGCCGGCGGCTTCGTCGCGTCAGGCTCGCTGGCATCGACCTTGGCAGCTGCAGTCGTCTTCGCCGTCTTGGCAGCCGGTGCGGTTGTTGCCGGGGCGGTGGCTGCAGGAGCAGCAGCTGCGGCACCTGCATCGGCGCTGCACTGCGTGGTGCGGAAGTCATTCCACTTCTGGCCGTTCAGAGTACCAGCGGTTTTAGCTGCCTGATATTTGGCGCTGCACTCTTTCATGGTTAGCGCAGAAGCCGAAGAAGCGAGGCCCATCGAGCCTACAACTGTAAGAGACGCAAGGGACATCAACAGAATGGCACGACTAGTCATTGGCATTTCCTCCGCTCTATGACGAATGTCGAAACTATTAATCGTATCGTCCCTACCGATTGTCAATCGACAGGCGATTTGGGGGCGACGGATGACACCATATGCGGACGAATATGAACGTAGACTGTACGAAAACAGCGATCAGAAAGAGCAATTCGGCCGCATCGGCAATCATCGATGGTACTTCGTCATCGGTGCCGAATCGGTCGAAAATCGCAGGAATCACAGCCTGATATGGCGCAAGACGGCTCCCAACCTGCCGGCTATTCGCAGGTCAGCGATGCACTCGGGCTGCAGTCGCATTCATAGCGGGGCGCCGGGCATGTCGCGACCGCCACGCTGAAATCGTGGCAATTGCATTCGATATGAAACTGCTGATCCGAAGTGGCCGAGGTGGCGCTGTAGGTCGAGAAGCCGGTGCCGATATCGGCCGGGCGGGAGCCGACGCTGAAGGAGTAGTTTGAGGTGGGGCTTTGAGGCGAGGAATTATCCTGTTGCGCCAGTGCCGTCAGCGGCAAGCCGGCCACCCACACAGCGGCGGGTCAGCATTCTTGCAGCCGGTTTGAGCATTGTGCGCCCTCTACTGGCACATGAGGTAGGCGTGGGGGACGCAGCTGCAGGCATAGGATTGGGTCGGACACATCATGTCCTGCAAGGTATGATCGTCGCAATTGCAGGTTACCAAATAGGATGAGTTGTTCGGCATCTTCAGGATGCTCGATGTCGAATAGCCGCTGCCGAGGTCCGCGCGCCTGTAGCTGAAGGTTGATGCCGAATTCTGATTATTGGGTGCGCTATCCGCCGCCAGCACTGAGCCGGGCAGGACGGCTATCGCAATCAAAAGCCGCAACATCCCGCGAGGCCCTGCCAAAGATCGGATCCCGCCCGTAATGATACTCATATCCTTGCTCCATCAACGTTTCGAATGACAGAGGATTCTAGTCTCGGAGTGTTTCCTGCATTTCTCTCGCTGTTGCGAAACGTTTCCGGCCTCGTGATTTGCGCCGATGAGATAGGAATGGCTGCGCGGCTTCCTGAAACGCCGGGAGATTTCCGAAAAGATACCACTGCGGCGCTAGCCGAAAAAGTCATGGAAACGGTGTGGCGCGCCGCTGACACTCACTGTTTCGCGAGGCGCAGGCGCGATTTTCAGCGAGATGCAACCCAACGTAAGATCCAGGCCTTGAAGTGTGGCCGCGCCGCCCTAATCTTTTCCTGGCAGTTCCCCTCTCTATGCCCTGGATGCTCTCCCTTCCAGGGCATTTTTCTTGAGGAGCAGGCTGCCCGACGATCGACTATCGTGTTAAATGATTCGCCATGGTCTCAAGATGAGCGTAGGTTGCGTTAACCGTCGGCCATCGAACCCGTAGGCGCTGGCGGCCGAGAGAGATCAATCTCTCGCCTGCAGAGGTCAAGGAGTCCCCGCATGACCTCGCATGACAATCAAGACAACATACTCAGCGATCAACAACTGCACGATCTTCTCAAATCAGAAGACGAGATCGATCGTTTGGAAAAGGCAAAGCTACCTGCCCCACATGCGCCCGTCGTGTTTCGAGAGCAAGAGGCACAGGAACCTTCCATTTAGGCACTGAATGGCGATCCCAATCCTTTGAAAGGCGCGACAGGCTTGTGGGCCTGCTCTTTTCGTTGATGAATCGCCACCCTAATCGGGTACTAGAGCATGTCGTGCAAAAGTGTGCAGCGGTTTTGCGACTACGACATGCGTGAGATCAAAGAGCTAAAGCGCGTGAAGCGAATCTTAGAGATCGCGACGCGCTTAGGCGTCGTTGACCGTTTGACCGAACACTTGTTCAAACGCCTCGCGAAGACGCATATCCACATCCGGCATCATGACCGGCAAACCGAGGTCGACAAGGCTGGTGACGCCATAGGCGGAGATTCCGCAGGGAACGATACCTGTGAAATGACCGAGATCGGGATCGACGTTTAGCGAAAGACCGTGAAACGTCACCCATCTGCGCACGCGGATGCCAAGAGCGGCAACCTTGTCTTCGGCAACCGTACCATCCGGCATGACCGGCTTTTCCGGACGCCTGACCCAGACGCCGACCCTATCCTCGCGCCGTTCGCCACGCACATTCATCGAATCAAGCGTACGGATAATCACTTCCTCGAGCGCGCCGACAAAGGCGCGGATATCTTGCCGCCGACACTTAAGGTCCAGCATGACATAGGCCACGCGCTGTCCTGGCCCGTGATAGGTATATTCCCCGCCGCGCCCGGTCGCGAAGACAGGGAATCGGTCCGGCTCGATAAGATCGGCGGCATTGGCGCTGGTGCCAGCGGTATAGAGTGGAGGATGCTCCACCAGCCAGACCAGTTCCGACGCCCGGCCCTCGGCGATATCAGCGACTTCGGCCTCCATCGTTGCGACGGCCTCGTCATAAGGAACAAGGCCATCGCTGATCCGCCAGCGAACGGGCGGCGTGCCTTGAACGGGAAACATTTGGTGAGAAAGTTCTGTGCGAAGCATTTTTGGGCAGTCCTTTATCCGCCGCAGGCTGCATTTGTGGAAATCCTGCGCGCCGGCGAGTTATCCACATATGGCGCTATTCCGGCGGAAATTCAAACATCTACGGCGTTTTCCCGGCATTCCCACGGGTGCAATCGGAGGAGCTGTGAAGGAATTTAAAAAAACTGACATATCGCTCTTGTGCCCCCCGAATGCTTTTGCTACATGCAGCCCCGCCGGAGCAATTCGGCGCTACCACGATGCGGTCGTGGCGGAATTGGTAGACGCGCAGCGTTGAGGTCGCTGTGGGGCAACCCGTGGAAGTTCGAGTCTTCTCGACCGCACCAAGAACCCGGCTTAGGCCGGGTTTTTTGTTTTCAAGACAGTGACTTACGCAAAGACGTGGCCCCAGCGCGAGATCGCGGGACACACGCTCTAATGAGCGACATCCTTGCTGACATTGCGCAACCGGATCTGGTGATCCAGCCGTTCGATCTGGCGAGTTGTCGCCTCGATCAACTTCCCGATTTCCTGATGAGCCGTCTGCAAGCGCGATAGCTCGTTTCTGACGGCGTCGAGCGCCCGCTCATCGCTGTCATCGGCTGGGCCGTCGCCAGCGCCAGTCATAAGCCACGCGGGGGATACGCCGAAAAGCGCCGACAGCGTTACCAGCGCCGAAGCTTGCGGTTCGGCCCGGTCGGATTCCCAGGCCAGCATCGTCTCCTCGCTGACACCCAGTTCGATTGCCAGTTTCTCCAGGCTGATGCCCGCTGCATCGCGAGCCATGGACAGCCGTCCGCCCAGGGTATCATCGCCCTCGTCCGAAAAAACGGTCGTCTCTTGTTCGGGCTTGAACATCGGTGCGATCCTTTTCTTGGCTGCGCCGGCGATCTGTGCGGCGCCCTTATGTTTTAGCCTTTTCCAGGAACACAGATAGGTCTAGGGGCGTCATCCCGCCACCACGATCTGTCCCAAATGGAAAAGTGCGACATCTTGCGCGCCAGGCCCTATGGTTTCGAAAGCCGCACCAGATCGCTCCTTGATTGCATGCTGTCCCTGTGCTTGATGTGGCGTTATGTCTGTCGCTCCCACCGTCCCCGCCCACCAGAACTCGCTCCGAGGCATGACGATTATGGCCAGCGCCATGATCCTGCTGCCGACGATGGATGCGATCGCCAAGTACATGGCGAGTTTCGAAGGCATGTCGCCGGGACAGGTGACCTTCTATCGCTTCTTCTTTCAACTCGTCTGCATGCTGCCACTGCTGGCGACCGCGACGGGACGGTCGGCCTTTTCGGCGAAGCGTCCCTGGATGAATCTGTTGCGTGGCGCGCTGCATGGCGCCGCCAGCCTGCTCTTTTTCGCCGCCGTCAAATATATGCCGCTCGCCGATGTTTTCGCGATCTATTTCGTCGAACCGTTCATGCTGACGGCGCTTTCGGCGCTGTTTCTCGGCGACAGGGTCGGCTGGAGGCGATGGCTGGCGATTGTTATCGGCTTCGGCGGTGCGATGATCGTCATCCAGCCGAGTTTCGCGGTTTTCGGGTTGAAGGCATTGCTACCGGTGGCCTGCGCTTTTCTCTACGCACTCTATCTCTTCATGAACCGCGCCGTAGGCGAGGCCGATTCGCCCTTGACGATGCAGATCATGGCGGGTGCGGGCGGCACATTGTTCATGGCATTCGCCCTGCTGGTCGGTTCATCCGCCGGCGTTGGAGATTTCGAACCTTCCCTGCCCGGCTCCATGTTCGGCCTTGTGCTGTTGCTGATCCTGGGCTCGATTTCAGGCTATGCGCACATGCTCGTCGTTAGAGCCTTCCGGCTGGCGCCATTGTCCCTGCTGGCTCCGTTCCAGTATTTCGAGATCATTTCCGCTACGATTCTCGGCTACGCGATCTTCGGTGACTTCCCCAATCTTTCCAAATGGATCGGTATCGCCATCATCGTCGGCTCCGGCCTTTTCATAATCTGGCGTGAGCGTGTGCAGTCCAGATCGGCAAATTCCGCGCAAGGGTAGATCTTGCACATGGACCGCCGACGCGATTTGTGGCTAAAACACTGAGACAGCAGAAGTATTGGGCGGAGATTGCATGTTCAAGAAAATCCTGATCGCCAATCGCGGCGAGATCGCCTGCCGCGTGATCAAGACTGCGCGCCGGATGGGCATTCTCACAGTCGCCGTCTATTCCGATGCCGATCGGGATGCTCTGCATGTCGAAATGGCCGATGAATCAGTCCATATCGGCGCGGCGCCCGCCGCTGAAAGCTACCTCGTCGCGGACAAGATCATCGCCGCCTGTAAGCAGACCGGCGCCGAAGCTGTTCATCCGGGCTATGGCTTTCTCTCCGAGCGCGCTTCCTTCTGCGCCGCATTGGAAAAGGAAGGCATCGTCTTTATCGGCCCCAAGCCCAAGGCGATCGAAGCCATGGGCGACAAGATCGAATCGAAGAAGTTCGCCAACGCCGCCGAGGTTTCCACGGTGCCGGGCCATCTCGGCATCATCGACGACGCCGATCATGCCGAGAGAATTGCTGGCGAGATCGGTTATCCCGTGATGATCAAGGCATCCGCCGGCGGCGGCGGCAAGGGCATGCGCATTGCGTGGAATAAGGACGAGGTGCGCGACGGTTTCGAGCGCGCCCGCTCGGAGGCTAAAAGCTCCTTTGGCGACGATCGCGTGTTCATCGAAAAATTCGTCGTCGACCCCCGACATATCGAAATCCAGATACTGGCCGACGCGCATGGAAACGTCGTCTATCTTGGCGAACGCGAATGCTCCATCCAGCGGCGGAACCAGAAGGTCGTGGAAGAGGCGCCCTCGCCGTTCCTGGACGAGGCGACGCGGAGGGCCATGGGCGAGCAGTCGGTGGCGCTGGCCAAAGCCGTGGATTATCAAAGCGCCGGCACGGTGGAATTCATCGTCGATCGCGACCGGAATTTCTATTTCCTCGAAATGAACACGCGCCTGCAGGTCGAGCATCCGGTGACGGAACTCGTAACCGGCATCGACCTCGTCGAGCAAATGATCCGAGTCGCCGCCGGCGAAAAGCTGCCGTTCAAGCAGGCTGATATCAAGCTCAACGGCTGGGCGATCGAAAGCCGCCTTTATGCAGAAGATCCGTATCGCAATTTCCTCCCCTCTATCGGCCGCTTGACGCGCTATCGCCCGCCGCGCGAGGGCAAGACGGACAAATCCGTCGTTCGCAACGATACCGGGGTCTTCGAAGGCGCCGAAATCTCCATGTATTACGATCCGATGATCGCCAAGCTCTGCACCTGGGCTCCGACCAGGCTGGAGGCGATCGAAGCGATGGGCGAGGCCTTGGACGGTTTCGTCGTCGACGGCATCGAGCACAACATGCCGTTCCTCTCCGCGCTGATGAAGCATCCGCGCTGGCGCGAAGGCCGGCTCTCCACCGGATTCATCGCCGAGGAATATCCCGATGGCTTCGCGCCGGTAACACCGGATGAGGACCAGACCGCCTTGCTGGCTGCCGTCGCCCTCTCCTGCAGCCTGATCGAAGCCAACCGCCGCGAGCGATATAGCGACCGATTGCGCCCTGCGGCCGGGCCGCTGCGGGAAAACTGGATCGTCAGGCTTGGAGCGGCTTACTTGCCGGTTGCGTTACTCGAGGGCGTGGTAACCATTCCTTTCGAGATGGACATGCAGGTGAATGGCAGAACCGTGACCGTCGCAACCGACTGGCGGCCCGGCGATGCCGTCTGGGTCGGCAGCGTGGGTAGCGACAAATTGACGGCGCAAATCCGCACCGTGTTGAACGGCTTGCGCATCGATTGGCAAGGCCTCTCGGTCAGGGCCAAGGTGTTCACCCCGCGCCAGGCAGAACTCGACAGGCTGATGCCCGTAAAATTGCCGCCCGACACCTCGAAGCTGTTGCTTTGCCCGATGCCGGGTCTGGTCGTCGCAATTGCCGTGGCCGAGGGCCAGGAAGTCAAAGCGGGCGAGACGCTCGCTATCGTCGAGGCGATGAAGATGGAAAATGTCCTGCGCGCCGAACGCGACCTCGTCGTCGGCAAGATCAATGCCAAGCCCGGCGAGAGCCTCGCCGTCGACGCCGTGATCATGGAATTTGCCTGATCCCAACACGGGCAGCAGAGCATTTCAGGAAAAGTGTACTGCGGTTGCTCGGGTAAAACCTGACAATTGCGACGCTAAGTGTCTGATTTTGGCTTGAGCCGCGATGTCAGCCCATGGCAATGTGACCCGAACCAAACCATAGCATGAAGGGATGAAACGATGGACGTAAGAGCAGCAGTCGCGGTGCAGGCCGGTAAGCCGCTTGAGGTGATGACGGTTCAGCTTGAGGGGCCTCGGGCCGGTGAAGTGCTGATCGAGGTCAAGGCGACCGGCATCTGCCACACCGACGATTTCACCCTGTCGGGCGCCGATCCGGAAGGCCTGTTTCCCGCCATCCTCGGCCATGAAGGTGCGGGCATCGTCGTCGATGTCGGACCGGGCGTCACCTCGGTCAAGAAGGGCGACCACGTCATTCCGCTCTACACGCCCGAATGCCGCGAATGCCCTTCCTGCCTTTCCCGCAAAACCAACCTCTGCACGGCGATCCGCTCGACCCAGGGCCAGGGGTTGATGCCGGACGGCACCTCGCGCTTCTCGATCGGCAAGGACAAGATCCATCACTATATGGGCTGCTCGACCTTCGCCAATTACACCGTGCTGCCGGAGATTGCCGTCGCCAAGGTCAATCCCGACGCGCCCTTCGACAAGATCTGCTACATCGGTTGCGGCGTGACCACGGGCATCGGCGCCGTCATCAACACCGCCAAGGTGGAGATGGGCGCGACCGCGATCGTCTTCGGTCTTGGCGGCATCGGCCTCAACGTCATCCAGGGCCTGAAGCTTGCCGGTGCCGACATGATCATCGGTGTCGATCTCAACAATGACAAGAAGGCCTGGGGCGAGCGCTTCGGCATGACGCATTTCGTCAATCCGAAGGAAGTCGGCGACGACATCGTGCCCTATCTCGTCAACATGACGAAGCGCGGTGCCGACCAGATCGGCGGCGCCGACTATACCTTCGACTGCACCGGCAACACCAAGGTGATGCGCCAGGCACTCGAAGCTTCGCATCGCGGCTGGGGCAAGTCCGTGGTCATCGGCGTTGCCGGCGCCGGCCAGGAGATTTCGACGCGTCCGTTCCAGCTGGTGACGGGCCGCTCGTGGATGGGCACTGCCTTTGGCGGCGCCCGCGGCCGCACCGATGTTCCGAAGATCGTCGACTGGTACATGGAGGGCAAGATCATCATCGATCCGATGATCACCCACACCATGCCGCTCGAAGACATCAACAAGGGCTTCGAGCTCATGCACTCCGGCGAAAGCATCCGCAGCGTCGTGCTATACTAGCACGGTTAGAAACTTCGACGGCACGAGTAACGCTGCACGACTTTGAATGGCGCACGGCCCTTTTGCAAATCCCTTCGGATTTGGGGCCGTGGGCAACCAAGGAGGAGGAAGCTGAACATGCCAAGTCAAGTATCAATACATCCGGCGCTCGACGGCGGAGTGAAGACAGGACAGGCGAATTTCAGCGGTGGGACGCTCGTTTGCGCCTGCACCGATCGCCCGGTCAAAGTCGCAATCAATGGCGGGATCGCACACAACCATGCCTGCGGTTGTACCAAGTGTTGGAAGCCGCAAGGCGCCGCCTTCTCGGTCGTAGCGGTGACTGCCCATGAAAACGTGAAGGTCGTGGAGAATGGCGACAAGCTCGCGATTGTCGATCCGAACGCATTGATCCTTCGGCATGCCTGCAAGGCATGCGGCGTCCATATGTATGGGCCGGTTGAACGTGACCATGCCTTCAAGGGACTTGATTTCATTCATCCGGAGCGCTTCCAGGAGAGCGGTTGGCCGGAGCCGACATTCGCGGCCTTCGTTTCGTCCATTATCGAGTCGGGAACGCCGCCCTCCGCGATGGCCGCCGTCCGCAGCAGGCTGAAAGAACTTCGCCTCGAGCCTTACGATTGCCTCTCGCCGACATTGATGGACGTCATCGCCACCTTCGTGGCGAAAAAGGCCGGCACGTTAAGGGAATAGATCTGGCTCAGCGAGCGTGTTTTCGATAAATCGCGACTGCGCGTTCACTCCGGCGCGCAGCGCTCTCAGATAAAGTGCAGTTTCTATGATTTATGTCGATGCAGATGCCTGTCCAGTCAAGCCGGAGATTTTGAAGGTGGCTGAGCGCCACGGCATCGAAGTGACTTTCGTCGCTAATTCCGGGCTCAGACCATCGCGAGACCCGATGGTCCACAATGTCATCGTCTCCAACGCTTTTGACGCCGCCGACAACTGGATTGCCGAACATGCTGGTCCAGGCGACGTCGTCGTAACAGCCGACGTGCCGCTCGCCGGGCGCTGCGTTGGCGCCGGGTCGCTGGTGACCGGACCGACCGGCCGCGTCTTCGACAAGACCAATATCGGCATGGTGACGGCCATGCGCGATCTCGGTGCGCATCTTCGTGAAACCGGCGAAAGCAAGGGGTACAACGCCGCCTTCTCGCCGCGAGACCGCTCCACCTTCCTCGAAACCTTTGACCGGCTTTGCCGGTGGGCGAAAACCCATCAAACGCCTGGAGACCAGCTTTGAACATCATTTCCCAAAACACCGCTTTCGGCGGCATGCAGGGTGTTTTTTCGCATCAGTCCGAAGCCTGCAAGGGCGAAATGACCTTTGCCGTCTTCGTGCCGCCCCAGGCGATCAAGGAGCCAAGGCCGGTTCTCTGGTATCTTTCCGGCCTCACCTGCACCCACGCCAATGTCATGGAGAAGGGCGAATATCGCCGTATGGCCGCCGAGCTCGGCTTGATCATCGTCTGCCCGGACACGAGCCCGCGCGGCAATGACGTGCCCGACGAGCTGACCAACTGGCAGATGGGCAAAGGCGCCGGCTTCTATCTCGACGCCACGGAAATGCCTTGGGCCGAACACTACCGGATGTATAGCTACATCACCGAGGAACTGCCCGCGCTCATCGCCAAGCAGTTCCGGGCCGATATGAGCCGGCAAGGCATCTTCGGCCACTCCATGGGAGGCCACGGCGCCATGACGATCGCACTCAAGCATCCCGATCGTTTCAAAAGCTGCTCGGCCTTCGCACCCATCGTTCAGCCTTCGACGGCCGATTGGTCGGCTCCCGCCTTCGAAAAATATCTCGGCAGCGATGTGAACGCATGGAGACGATACGATGCCTGCTCTCTCGTCGAGGACGGCGCGCGTTTCCCGGAGTTCCTGATCGATCAAGGCAAGGCCGACAGTTTCCTTGAAAATGGCTTGCGCCCCTGGCTGTTCGAAGATGCGATCAAGGGCACTGGCATCGGTCTGACGCTGCGGATGCATGAGCGCTACGACCATTCCTACTATTTCACCTCGACCTTTATGGACGACCATCTGAAGTGGCACGCCGAACGGCTGGCCAGGTGATGACGGCATAGCCGCCGTGCATATCGGGCCTTGAAAGGAAACGTCGACACAGGCATATAGGACGTCACGCAGACGACTGCGGCGGCCGGTATCTATCGGCCGTAACATCCGCGGGGACGGCCTCGCTCTTACTAATGGAGCGTAAAATGGCTTGGTTTCTGCTTTTCCTCGCAGGCTTGTTTGAAATTGGCTGGGCCGTTGGCCTGAAATATACCGACGGCTTCACGCGGCTGACGCCGACGATCTTTACCGTCATATCCATGATCATCAGCATCGCGCTGCTTGGCCTTGCGGTAAAGACCTTGCCGATGGGCACGGCCTACGCGGTCTGGACCGGCATCGGCACGGTTGGAACGGTACTGCTGGGCATCTGGCTGCTCGGCGATCCCGCAACCCTCGTTCGCCTGGCATGCATCGGCCTGATCGTCGCTGGCATTGCCGGCCTCAAGTTCATCGCCTGACGAGGCTCGCTACAGGCGTTGGCGATTGTCCAGCGCCCATTCTCCCGGACCTGCAAACACCAGAAACAGGAAAATGAAGCAGAACAGCACTGCTCCATCTCCCTGATTGTTGGCCGGGAAGAAATTGATCGGCATGTGCACCATGAAATAGGCAATCGCCATTTCGCCGCTGAGCAGAAAGGCGACGGGACGGGTGAAGAGGCCGATCAGGATCAGAATGCCGCCGACAAGCTCAATAATGCCAGCGACGAAAAACAGCGTGGTGATCGCATAAGGTGCTGGCGGAAAGCCGAAAAGCTTCTGCGTGCCGTGTTCGATGAACAGCAAAGCTGCAATGATCCGCAAAAGCGCCAGTGCTACGGCTTGATACGGCGACAAGCGTCCGAAAAATGACATGAGGATCTCCGTTCGAAGGGGAATGCGAACGAGATCCTGTCAAGAGTGCTCTCGTTTCGCTGACAATACGTCAACACGCGAGAGACGAATTTATTCGCCGGACCCGGCAATGAGCTGAGCCCAGCGAAAAGAAAGCTGCGTCTTATTTCTTATCGATCGCCAAGGGGCCAGGGCCGGCGAAAAACAGGAAGAGGAAGACGAAGCAATAAAGGATAGCTGCGTCACCCTGGTTGTTCACCGGGAAGAAATTCTGCGGCATGTGCGCCATGAAATAGGCGACTGCCATGTTGCCGCAAAGAATGAAGGCAATGGGACGGGTAAACAGACCAAGGGCGATTGCAAGCCCGCCGAAAGCTTCGAGAATCCCCTGAACCAGCATCAGGGTCGGCAACGGGCCGTCGAAGTGACCGCCAGCCGGAAAGCCGAAAAGCTTCTGCGTGCCATGTTCAATGAACAATAGGCCGACGACGATACGCAGGATGGTGAGAGCATAGGGCTGATACTGATTCAGCCGTTCGGAAAGCGCCATTTTTGAACTCCAGTTTCGAATCCCCCTGCACGAAGCAATAGAGCGCCGTACTTCGAACGGGAAAACACGGATTCTGACGTCCAATCAAGTTTCCGTGTGAAATCCGTGACTTGTTGTCACAGATCTAAAGCGGAATGTTGTCGTGCTTTTTCCAGGGATTGGTCAGGTCCTTGTTTCTCAGCATTCTGAGCCCCTGCGCGAGGCGCCGGCGGGTTGAACGCGGCATGATGACCTCGTCGATATAGCCGCGTTCCGCCGCAACGAAGGGCGACAGGAACCGATCTTCATACATCTTCGTATGGGCGGCGATCTTTTCCGGATCGGCAATGTCCTTGCGGAAGATGATCTCGACCGCCCCCTTCGCACCCATGACGGCAATCTGCGCGGTCGGCCAGGCATAATTCAGATCGCCGCGCAAATGTTTCGACGCCATCACGTCATAGGCGCCGCCGAAGGCCTTCCGGGTGATGACGGTCAGTTTCGGCACGGTCGCTTCGGCATAGGCAAAAAGCAGCTTGGCACCGTGCTTGATCAAGCCGCCATATTCCTGCGCCGTCCCCGGGAGGAAGCCGGGCACGTCGACGAAGGTAACGATCGGGATATTGAAGCAATCGCAGAAGCGCACGAAGCGCGCGGCCTTCCGCGAAGCATCGCTGTCGAGCACACCGGCCAGCACCATCGGTTGATTGGCAACAACGCCGACCGTCGCACCTTCTATGCGGCCGAAGCCGCAGACGATGTTCTTGGCGAAGCTCTCCTGGATTTCAAAGAAATCGCCCTCGTCCGTCACCTTCAGGATCAGTTCCTTGATGTCGTAGGGCTTATTGGCGTTAGCCGGGATCAGCGTGTCGAGCGAGGTATCAGGATCGGTAACGGATTGATAGCATTCGATTTCGGGGAGCGCCGCCGTATTTGATTGCGGCAGGAAATCGATGAGCCGGCGCACCTGCAAGAGCGTATCGACATCGTTGTCGTAAGCGGCATCAGCGATCGAGGATTTCGTCGTGTGTACGGAAGCGCCGCCAAGCTGCTCGGAGGTAACGGTTTCGTTGGTCACGGTCTTCACGACATCAGGCCCGGTGACGAACATGTACGACGTGTCGCGCACCATGAAGATGAAGTCGGTCATGGCAGGCGAATAAACGTCGCCGCCGGCACAGGGCCCCATGATGACGGAGATCTGCGGAATGACGCCGGAGGCGAGCACATTGCGCTGAAACACTTCCGCGTAACCGCCCAAGGCGGCCACGCCCTCTTGAATGCGCGCCCCACCGGCGTCGTAGATTCCGATGATCGGCGCCCGGTTCTTCAGCGCCATATCCTGAACCTTGGTGATCTTTTCCGCATGTGCTTCTGAAAGAGACCCGCCGAAGACTGTGAAATCCTTTGCGAAAATGAAAACGGTACGTCCGTTGACCGTGCCCCAGCCGGTCACGACGCCGTCGCCGGCGATCTTGCTCTTTTCCATGCTGAAATCGGTCGAGCGATGCTCGACGAACATGTCGAACTCCTCGAAGGAACCTTCGTCGAGAAAGATGTCGATGCGCTCGCGGGCAGTCAGCTTGCCGCGCGCATGTTGCGCATCGATACGCGCCTTCCCGCCGCCAAGCCTTGCGACCTCACGACGACGCTCCAGTTCCAACAGGATTTCCTTCATGCGGCCTCTCTCCTTCGCTGCTCGGGCATGGAGCGCCGTGCTTCCTTCCGGAAGCACAAAGGTCGCTCTAACTCTTTGAGTCTACGCATCAGGCTTTCCAAAAATCCTATCAGATTTTCGGGCCGATGCTGTAGCACGGCGCGAACCATCTTTGAAGCTATGGGCTCATTCCGCCAGCCGCGGCGTGTTCAGCGAAAAGATGGCGCGGATGCGGGCGGCAATGTCTTCCGCCATAAGCTCATCGGCCGTGCTCAGATCGGGCGCGATTGTTGCAATGTCGAACGACGCCATGGCAATGACCGCGCCGCCATCGGGCGACGCCGCGTCGATATTGACCTTGGCGGTATTGCGATCCTTGTTGAAGCCGCGCCCCTTGCTGACCTCAGTCAGGCGAACGGTCAGGACAACAGGCGGCAAGGTGGTGTTATGCGGCGTTATGGCAATAGCGGCGTTTACGCGATCGCCAACGGCATCGATCAGCGCCGGCGAAACCGGCGGTATCACCTTATCGGCCACGATGCTCGCGCTACGGACGTCATAGGTCGGAGGGGGAGGATCGGCGGACCAGGTCGAGCACGCCGTCAGTACCAAACATCCCACGAGTGCCGATATGGCACCCGACCTCAACCACAACATGACACCTGCCCCGACTTTCGAACCTGCAAGATACGAAGGCCGCTATAAAGGACTGGAAATCAACAATATTCAACTGTGAAGAGCAGAAAAAACGTCGGTTGCCGCCTGAAATTCCTTGAAACGCTCAGCACGGCGCTGCTCTGCCTCTTCATCGCTGCCCCAGTGTTCGATCGTCCAGTCTTCATCGAGATGGGCGAGCGACCAGACGTCGGCAAGCGGCAGCCGGCCCGCAGCAAAGGCGAGTGTCAGAATGGCCGAGCCGGTCAAGGTCGTGATCGTATTCAGGCTGGCAAGCTCCATCGGCGTATCATATTTGCGCAGCGCCGCCGCGAAGGCGGCGATTGCCTCCTGCGGCTGCTCCTGATGCATCACGCCTTCGGCAAGAATGAAGCGCGCGCCAATCTCCCGTGCCGCCCATTCGATCAGCGGGTTCCAGCGCTCCGATTGCCGCTCGACAAGACGCGCCGGCTGATCCGCGCGATAGCAAAGCAGATCAGTGCCAGAAAAGCGCACGATTTCGTCAAAGACGGCGCCACTCTCGACCGTCACCCCATCGATGGCAGTGTTGACCAAACGCGTAACGGGCATGGTGGCGGGGTCGATGACCCCGGTCTGTGCCGCCCATTCGGCGGCTACCAACCTGGCAAGCGCTTCCGTCGGCAAAGAGAGGGCATGACGCGCCGGCGTCTTCACCACCTTGCCGTCGAGGGCGATTGCGTGCCCATCAGCGCTGCTGCTGATCGTCACATCCTTGTAGAAGCGCTTCGGCAGCGGCTTCTTCATCTGGATCTGCGCGCGGCGGATCGGGTCGGGATGGCTCAGACCTTCGGAAAGATCGTTCAACAGGTCGCGCATGGCGTCACCTCAGAGAATATGGCTCAACAAATCGTTCGGATGGTGCGCAATCGCATCGGCGCCTGCGGCCAGAAGCTCTTCCACGGACGCATAGCCCCAGGAAACGCCGATCGCAGTTGCGCCCGCTGCCTTCGCCATCTGCATGTCATAGATCGCGTCGCCGATGACGATGGTATCGTGCGGATCCATGCCGGTTTCGTCGCAGCACTCCGTTACCATGGCCGGGTGCGGCTTCGACGGGCAATCGTCGGCAGTGCGGGAAACCACGAAGTAGGGCGTAAAACCGTTGACTTCAAGAATATGGATCAGACCGCGGCGGGATTTGCCGGTCACGGCACCCAGCAGAAGCTCGTCACGAGCAGCAAGCGTCTCGATCAGCGGCTTGATACCGTCAAAGAGCGGTGTCTGCATATCTCCCTCGTCGCGTACGCCGGGGGAGATGGACTTGTAATGCGCTGACATGGCAATCGCTTCGTCATCGACATGCGGCTTGCCTTGCATGCGGGCGATAGCAATCTCGAGCGAGAGGCCGATGATGGACTTCGTTGCCGAAATGTCCGGACGCTTGTAGCCGAAGTCGACGAAAGTCCGTGCCATCACCTCATGGATCAGGCGGACGCTATCGACCAGCGTGCCGTCGCAATCGAAAAGGACCAGTTTCATTCGTCGTCCGGCTCCCCTGCCGATGCCTCGTCAAAACCGAGGAGATTCCATGTCTGCACCATATGCGGCGGCAGAGGCGCGGTGACGCGCAGGCGTCCGCCGCTCGGATGCGGGATATCGATCTTGCGGGCATGCAAATGCAGGCGCTTCTGCACACCGCCGGGGAAATCCCAGTTGTGATCGTCGTCGAAATATTTGGGGTCGCCGATAATCGGGTGCCCCATGTGCAGAGCATGGACGCGCAGCTGGTGCGTACGGCCCGTATAGGGTTCCATTTCCAGCCAGGCGAGGCTCTGGGCTGCGGTCTCGAGCACACGGTAATAGGAAATGGCGTGATCTGCGCCCTCCTCGCCGTGCTTGGCGACGCGCATCCGGTCGCCATCGGGCGTCGCCTCTTTCACAAGCCAGGTGGAGATCTTGTCTTCATGCTTGCGAGGCACGCCTTTGACCAGCGACCAATAGGTCTTCTTGGTATCGCGTTCGCGAAAGGCAGCCGTCAGTTTCTGCGCAGCACCCCGGGTACGGGCGATAACGAGAACACCTGAGGTGTCCCGGTCTAGACGATGCACCAGGCGCGGCTTCTCGCCCTTCTTGCTGGTCCATGCCTCCAGCATCTGGTCGATATGACGATTGAGGCCGGATCCACCCTGAACTGCGAGGCCGGCAGGCTTGTTCAGCACAAAGACCTTGTCGTCCTCATGCAGCAGCATGCGCGCCAGAAGCTCGGCATCGCCGGCGTGCTTCAAGTCTTTTCCAGCAATGGGTCCGCTCTTGGCATCCTTTGCATCGACATCGAGCGGCGGTATGCGGACGATCTGTCCCGGCTGCACGCGGGCATCTGTCTTGACGCGGCCGCCATCGACGCGAACTTGGCCGGAGCGCATCAGCTTCTGCAGCTGACCGAAGCCCAGTCCCGGATAATGCACCTTGAACCAGCGGTCGAGGCGCATGCCGGCTTCGTCATGCTCGACCTGTATATGTTCAATCCCGGCCATTCTTCTTCTTTCAAACGTCGCAGCATGTTCCGATGAATGCCAAACGCTCGTTGGACGGGATCATGCCAATTCAAACAACGGGACAAACAGCCCCACGGCCGGCGAATACCGGCCTTTTGACGTGGCTTTAGAGCATTTCGAGGAAAAGTGGAAACTGGAATTGCCGGGGCCGGATATTTTTCTGGCTCAGTTTCCTTTGGCGGATACGACAGGCAAGTTGATATCGACCATTCCCGCCTTCTCAAACATCAGCATGACAGGCACGGTGCCGCCCTTCTTGAAGGGTGTTTTCACCTGCTTGAACATCATATGCATGGTATTGGGCGCGAGCGTCACGGTTGCGCCGGCGGGAATGGCGATGCCACCCTTGATTTCGCGCATCTTCATGATCTCGCCTTCCATCTTCATCTCGTGCAGCTCCACCTTGCCGGCGGCCGTCGAGGTCACGGAGGTCAACTTGTCCTCGGTCTTGCCGGTGTTGTGGATCGTAATGTAGCCACCGCCGACCGGCTGGCCCGGAAGCATGGCACGGACGTAACCGCCGCTGATGTCGAGATCGCCAAGTTTGGCATCTGCCGAGCCGGCGGGTGCTGCACCGGCGTCCATGTGCATCCCAGGCATCGACTTCATCGCGCCGCTGTCCTGTGCCATCAGAGCGCCTGTGCTCAGCGAAAATGCCGATATCGAAATCAATATTGCAGCGGCGTGGTTGCGGTTCATCTTCGTCTCCTGCCCCGGTCCTCAATCGAGCAGAAGGGATAGCCTCTCCCATGACAGTTGCAAAGGCCCGTAATCATTGCGAAACGCAGGATTGATCGGCGCGACAAAAATTTGTTCGACGGCGACACTTGCCCCTTGCCATCTCCGGCCGGGACCGGATAATGGCTCTCGACCTTGTTGGGAGAATCCGGCGCAAGCCGGTGCCGAAGGAGCAACCGCCCCGGAAACTCTCAGGCCAAAGGACCAACAAGGGGCAGACGGAACTCTGGAGAGAAGCGCGAAAGCGCTCGCCGAAGGGATAACAATCTCAGGCACAACAGACAGAGGGGGCTCATCGTCAGGCGCAACCGCGCCGAAATTGTGAGCTCTGCGCTTTGAGACGAGCGCAAAACCCGGAGGCGTCATTTGGACGAGACCGCTGCCCTCAAGAAAACCCCGCTTCACGACCTGCATGTATCGCTCGGCGCCCGCATGGTGCCGTTTGCCGGTTACGACATGCCCGTGCAGTATCCCGCAGGCGTGATGAAGGAGCATCTCTGGACCCGCTCTTCCGCTGGCCTGTTCGACGTCTCCCACATGGGCCAAGTGACGATCCGCGCTCGCTCGGGCAATTACGAGGATGCGGCGCTTGCGCTGGAAAGCCTCGTGCCGGTCGATATTGTCGGCCTCGCCGAGGACCGCCAGCGCTACGGCTTCTTCACCGACGACAAGGGCGGCATCCTCGACGATTTGATGATCACCCATATGGACGACTATCTTTTCGTCGTCGTGAACGCCGCCTGCAAAGAGCAGGATCTCAAGCATCTTCAAGATCATATCGGCGAGAGCTGCGAGATTACTTTGCTCGATCGCGCCCTCATTGCGCTGCAGGGACCCCGCGCCGTCGACGTCCTTGCCGAGCTCTGGGCCGACATCGCCTACATGAAATTCATGGATGTGCGCCATTGTCGCCTCCATGACGTCTCCTGCCTGGTATCGCGCTCCGGCTATAGCGGTGAAGACGGTTTCGAAATCTCCGTCCCCGCAGACAAGGCCGAGGATATCGCCAAGCGCTTGCTGGAACATCCGGACGTGCAGCCGATTGGCCTGGGCGCGCGTGACTCTCTCCGCCTCGAAGCCGGCCTCTGCCTCTATGGCAACGATATCGACCAGACGACGTCCCCGATCGAAGGCGCGCTGGAATGGGCGATCCAGAAGGCGCGCAAGACTGGCGGCGCCCGCGCAGGCGGCTTCCCCGGTGCAGCCCGCATCCTCGGCGAGCTCGATGGCGGCACCTCGCGTCGCCGCGTTGGCCTGAAGCCCGAAGGCAAGGCGCCGGTGCGCAGCCACGCCAAGCTCTATGCCGATGCTGAGGGCAAGTCCGAGATCGGCGAAGTCACCTCCGGCGGCTTCGGCCCGAGCGTCGAGTCTCCGGTTGCCATGGGCTATGTGCCAACCGAACTCACCGCGCCCGGCACTGTCGTTTTTGCCGAAGTGCGGGGCAAGTATCTGCCGCTCAGCGTCAGCGCCCTGCCTTTCATCAAGCCTACCTACAAACGTTGAACGTCTTTTCCAGAGAGGATTACCCATGCTGAAATTCACCGAAGAACACGAGTGGCTGAAGGTTGAAGGCGACGTCGCAACCGTCGGCATCACGGCGCATGCCGCCGAACAGCTCGGCGATCTCGTTTTCGTGGAATTGCCTGAAGTCGGCGCCAGCTTCTCCAAGGGCGGCGACGCTGCAACCGTCGAATCCGTCAAGGCAGCCTCGGAAGTCTATTGTCCGCTCGACGGAGAGATCACCGAAGTCAACGAAGCCATCACGGCCGATCCGGCACTCGTCAATACCGACCCGATGGGTGCAGGCTGGTTCTTCAAGCTCAAGCTGAAGAATGTCAGCGATCTTGATGGTCTTCTTGATGAATCCGGTTACAAGGAGTTGATCGGATAATGACGACGCCTACGGAATTCACATTCACCGACTACCAGCCGTACGATTTTGCCAATCGTCGTCATATTGGTCCGTCTCCGTCGGAGATGACCGAGATGCTGAAGGTCATCGGCTATAACAGCCTGGACGGCCTGATCGACGCGACGCTGCCACCGGCCATCCGCCAGAAGACGCCGCTCTCCTGGGGTGCGCCGATGACGGAGCGCGAGGCGCTCGACAGGCTGCGCGAGACCGCCAACAAGAACAAGGTCCTCGTCTCACTCATCGGTCAGGGCTACTACGGCACGATCACGCCGCCGGTCATCCAGCGCAACATTCTGGAAAACCCGGCCTGGTACACGGCCTATACGCCCTACCAGCCCGAAATCAGCCAGGGCCGCCTTGAGGCGCTGCTGAACTACCAGACGATGATCAGCGACCTCACCGGCCTCGATGTCGCCAACGCCTCGCTTCTCGATGAAGCGACCGCCGCAGCCGAAGGCATGGCGATGGCGGAACGCGTCGCCAAGTCCAAGGCGAAAGCTTTCTTCGTCGATGCCGCCTGCCACCCGCAGACCATCGCGCTCATCCAGACCCGCGCCGAGCCGCTCGGCTGGAGCGTAATCGTCGGCAATCCCTTCACGGATTTGGATCCTGTCGATGTCTTCGGCGCGATCTTCCAGTATCCGGGCACGCATGGTCATCTCAACGACTTCAGCGGCCTGATCGCGCGTCTGCACCAGACCGGTGCGATCGCCATCATGGCAGCCGATCTCCTGGCCCTGACGCTGCTGAAATCTCCAGGCGAAATGGGTGCGGATATCGCCATCGGCTCGTCGCAGCGTTTCGGCGTTCCGGTTGGGTATGGTGGTCCGCATGCAGCCTACATGGCCGTCAAGGATGCGATCAAGCGCTCCATGCCCGGCCGTCTCGTCGGCGTTTCGGTCGATGCCCGCGGCAATCGTGCCTATCGCCTGTCGCTGCAGACCCGCGAACAGCACATCCGCCGCGAGAAGGCGACGTCGAACATTTGCACCGCCCAGGTGCTGCTCGCCGTCATGGCCTCCATGTATGCGGTCTTCCACGGTCCGCAGGGCCTGAAGGCCATCGCCCAGCAGGTCCACCAGAAGGCTGTCCTGACGGCCAAAGGTCTGGAAAAGCTCGGCTACACCGTCGAGCCGGAGACTTTCTTCGACACGATCACGGTCGAAGTCGGCCACATGCAGGGCCTCATTCTCCGCGCGGCAGTTGCAGAAGGTGTGAACCTTCGCAAGGTCGGCGAAACGAAGATCGGCATCAGCCTCGACGAGCGCACCCGCCCGGCGACGCTGGAAGCGGTATGGCGCGCATTCGGCGGCGATTTCCGTATCGCAGACTTCGAGCCTTCCTATCGCCTGCCGAAGGATCTGCTGCGCGCCAGCGAGTATCTGACGCATCCGATCTTCCACATGAACCGCGCTGAAAGCGAGATGACGCGTTACATCCGTCGTCTCTCGGACCGCGACCTGGCGCTCGACCGTTCGATGATCCCGCTCGGCTCCTGCACCATGAAGCTGAACGCCACGGCGGAAATGCTGCCGATCACCTGGCCGGAATTCTCCGACATCCATCCCTTCGTGCCGGCCGACCAGGCGCTGGGCTACCGCGAAATGCTCGACGATCTCACGGACAAGCTCTGCGCCGTGACCGGTTACGATGCCTTCTCCATGCAGCCGAACTCCGGCGCGCAGGGTGAATATGCCGGCCTGCTGACCATTCGCAACTTCCATATTGCCAATGGCCAGGGTCACCGCGACATCTGCCTCATCCCGACCTCCGCGCATGGCACCAATCCGGCCTCGGCGCAGATGGCGGGCATGAAGGTGGTCGTCGTCAAGGCCAGCGACAACGGCGACGTCGACATGGACGATTTCCGTGCCAAGGCCGAGCAATATGCCGCCAACCTCTCCTGCTGCATGATCACCTACCCTTCGACGCATGGCGTTTTCGAAGAGACGGTGAAGGAGATCTGCGATCTCGTGCACAAGCATGGCGGTCAGGTCTATCTCGACGGCGCCAACATGAACGCCATGGTCGGCCTCTCCCGTCCGGGTGACATCGGCTCCGACGTCAGCCACCTGAACCTGCACAAGACCTTCTGCATCCCGCATGGCGGCGGCGGCCCCGGCATGGGTCCTATCGGCGTCAAGGCCCATCTGGCACCTCACCTGCCCGGCCATCCGGAAACGGACGGTCGCAGCGGCGCGGTTTCCGCGGCAGCCTTCGGCTCGGCCTCTATCCTGCCGATCTCCTGGAGCTATTGCCTGATGATGGGTGGCGAAGGCCTGACGCAGGCAACGAAGGTGGCAATTCTCAACGCCAACTATATCGCTGCCCGCCTCAAAGGCGCCTACGACGTGCTCTACAAGTCCAAGGCCGGACGCGTCGCGCATGAATGCATCATCGATACCCGCCCGCTGGTCGCAAGCGCCGGCGTCACGGTCGACGATGTCGCCAAGCGCCTCATCGATTGCGGCTTCCACGCACCGACCATGAGCTGGCCGGTTGCCGGCACGTTGATGATCGAGCCGACCGAGTCGGAAACGAAGGCCGAGATCGATCGCTTCTGCGAGGCGATGTTGGCGATCCGCCAGGAAGCCCGCGACATAGAAGAAGGTCGCATGGACAAGGACAACAATCCGCTGAAGAACGCACCGCATACGGTGGAAGACCTCGTCGGCGAATGGGATCGTCCCTATTCCCGCGAACAGGCCTGCTATCCGCCCGGCGCTTTCCGCGTGGACAAGTACTGGTCGCCGGTTAACCGCGTCGACAACGTCTATGGCGACAGGAACCTGATTTGCTCCTGCCCGCCGGTCGAGTCCTACGCCGAGGCCGCCGAATAGTATTTTTGCGAAAAAGCGAAGCGGTTCAGTCGCTTCGCCTGCAATCGACATAAATCTATTGCGAAACTTGTCTAAGAAAACGCCGCGCGTCCTTTGGATGCGCGGCGTTTTTCATGACGCGGCAACGGGGCCTGGAATTCAGATTTATGCCGGAACAACCGGAATTTCATTTCGCCCTCGGGCGAACGGAGCACTCGTTGCCCCCGCTGCTCTTACTGCATGGCAGCGGTATGAATGAAACCTCGCTTATCCCGTTTGCGGATGCGGTCGCACCGCAAAGCCCTTACATGGCGCTGCGCGGCGGGATCGAATGGGAGGGTGGCTTCGCCTTCTTTCGCCGCAATCCCGATCGCGGCCTGGATCACGCGGATCTCGACAGACAGACGGAGCACCTCTGTCATTTCATCGAGAGAGCGATGGAGCGAACGCTGCTTGCGCGACCGCCTGTTTTGCTCGGCTTCTCCAACGGAGCCATCATGGCCGCCTCGCTCCTTCGGCACATGCCCCGGATCGTCTCGGCCGCGATTCTGCTGCGACCTCTTTCGCCGGCCCCTGATGCAGATTTGCCGTCACTGCCGGGTCTGCCGATCCTGATCATCTCGGGCGAACGCGACCAACGCCGCGAACCCGGCGACGCGGATCTCATCAGCCGACAACTCACAAAGGCCGGTGCTGACGTCAGCGCCCGTCGACTACCCATCGGCCATGACCTCCATCCGGACGAGCCCAAGATCGTCCGTGACTGGCTCATACGGAAAGGCATATAACTATGAACGAGGAAAATTCCTTCGACGTGGACAATCCCGACAGCTACATCGCAGCCGCCTTTGAAACGGATGATCCGTCCTCGATCGCCAAGGCATTGGGCGAAGTGGCGCGCACCCGCAACATGAGCAAGCTCGCCAAGGATGTCGGCATGAACCGTTCGGCGCTCTATCGCGCGCTGAGCGGCGACGGAAATCCGGAATTCGCCACCATCCTGAAGGTCGTCAGGGCACTCGGCCTCAAGCTGACGCCGGTGTCAGCAGCGCAATGAGCACCGCCAATCTGTCCATAAGGTCAACCCATCAGTTCTTCGAGCAGGAGAAGTAGCAAAAAGCCCGCAAAGAACATCGCCGTCACCCAGGGACGATCGGGTGTTTCATGGGCTTCGACCAGCAGCTCTTCGGTGACGAGATAGAGAAGAGCAATCAGCCCGAAGGCAAAGAATCCGGTCAAAATCGGGTCAGGGAGCAGCGCTACTGGCGCCCCGAGCAAAGCGCCGAGCGGCAACAAAAGCGCGAGCGCCGCTGTAATCGCAACAATCTTCGCGCGTGAACGGACGCTTTCGCCAAGCTCGTTTGCCACCGTTAGGCCGAGGAAAAGCACTTCGAGCGTCAGGGCGATCGTCAACAGCAAGCCAACTTTCGGCCCGGCTGCAAAGCCGATGCCGAGCACGAGGCCGTCAATCAGGATGTCAATACCGATGGCCGCAAGTAGCCCGACCGGCCCTTTGGCCCAATTTTCCAGCTGTTTGACGAGGAGCATGACGCCAACGCCGATCGCGCCACCGATCACAGTTGCCAAGGGAGATCCCCGATGCATGATATCGGGCAGAATCTCGCCAGCGGCAGCCGCAAACACGACGCCGGCAGCAAAATGCTGGATGGCACTGACAAGATTGGGGCCCGGCCGCGTATTCACTGCGACTGCGGCGCCCGCAATCGCGGCGGTTGCCGGGATCAATGTGTAAACCCATGCCGATGCCGCCATGAACTTCCCCGTCCCACGACGCCTTCCAGATTGCCCGGCAATGCCGGTTAGCCAAGGAGGCGGCGAAGAAAACCGAGGCGTGCTTCGATCAAAGCACGAAACGCATCGCGGCGAAATACGGTAGCATCCGCTTTAGGCGGGCTGAGCAGCCTGACGCTGAGCAGCAAGGGCGGCAAGATCTGCGGGCTTCAATTCGACGGACTCGCCACAGCCGCAAGCTGAGGTCTGGTTCGGATTGGTGAAGGTAAAGCCCGAACGCAGCGTCGTGGTTTCGAAGCCCATTTGGGTACCGAGCAGATAAAGCACGGCTGATGGCTCGACCCATACCCGGGCGCCGTCATGCTCGATCAGATCGTCCTTCTGGTTCGGCTCGGTCACCAGGTTGATGGTATATTCCATCCCGGCGCAGCCGCCCTTCTTGATGCCGACGCGAACGCCCTTGGCATCGGGACCTGAACTTTCGACAATTGCCTTGACGCGGGCTGCCGCCGCATCGGTCATGCTCATGACTGCAAAGCCCATGGGCTCATTCTCCTTCCGCAACCGGGGTCAAGATCCGGCGCTTCGAGTCTCAATGTAAAGCCGGCGGCTTAAACCTTCAATACCAGCCGACCGCAACCTGCGCTTCTTCGGACATGCGATCCGGCGTCCATGGCGGATCAAAGGTCATGCTGACGTCGACGCCGGATACGCCTTCGACGGCGCCGACGGCGTTTTCGACCCAACCCGGCATTTCACCGGCAACCGGGCAACCGGGCGCGGTCAGCGTCATGACGATCTTCACCATGCGGTCGTCTTCGATGTCGATCTTGTAGACCAGACCGAGCTCGAAGATGTCGGCCGGAATTTCCGGATCGTAGACCGTTTTCAGCGCCGAGATGACGTCGTCGCTCAGGCGTGCCAGCTCATCTTCGGGAATGCTGGAATGCACGATCCCTTCGCGCGCATCGATCTTCTGTTCGCTTTCGTCGAGTGACATCGCTTGCCTCCTCAGGCAAAGAATTTCCGTGCATATTCCAGTGCATCTGCCAAGGCATCCACCTCGGCGCGCGTATTGTACATGCCGAACGATGCACGGCATGTGGAGGTGACGCCGAAGCGTTTCAAGAGCGGTTGCGCACAATGCGTTCCGGCGCGAACCGCGACGCCCTGCCGGTCGATCACCATCGAGACATCATGGGAATGGATACCCGCGAGTTCGAAGGAAAAAATGCCGCCCTTGCCGGGCGCCGTACCGATCACGCGCAGCGAATTGATATCCCGCAACCGCTCGGCCGCGTAAGCCGCCAGATCGGCCTCATGGCGAGCAATCGCCTCGCGACCGATACTGTCCATATAATCAAGCGCATAACCAAGGCCGATCGCCTGCACGATCGGCGGTGTTCCCGCTTCGAAACGATGCGGCGGCTCGTTATAGATGACGTTTTCCTCGGTGACGTCGAAGATCATCTCGCCACCGCCCTGGAACGGCCGCATCTCGGCCAGCCGTTCTTTCTTGCCGTAGAGCACGCCGATGCCCGAGGGGCCATAAAGCTTGTGACCGGTCATGACGTACCAGTCGCAATCGATGTCCTGCACGTCGACGGGCATATGCACCGCCCCTTGCGAACCGTCGATCAAAACCGGAATGCCGCGCTCATGCGCGATGCGGCAAACTTCCTTGACCGGAACGACTGTTCCGAGCGCGTTCGACATATGGGTAATGGCGACGAGCTTGGTACGCTCCGTGAGGCTCTTCTCGAAATCCTCGATATGGAACGCGCCCTCGTCGTCAACGGGCATCCAGACGAGCTTCGCACCCTGTCGTTCCCGGATAAAATGCCAGGGAACGATATTGGAGTGATGCTCCATGATGGAGACGACAATCTCGTCGCCCTCGCCGATCTCAGGCATGCCCCAGCCATAGGCAACCGTGTTGATCGCCTCTGTCGAGTTCTTGGTGAAGACGATATCGTCCACCGATGGAGCATTCAGGAAGCGGCGCACCTTTTCACGCGCCGCCTCATACGCTTCCGTAGCGGCGTTGGACAGGAAATGCAGTCCGCGATGCACATTGGCATATTCATTCGAATAGGCATGCGAGATGGCATCGATGACGACCTGCGGCTTCTGTGCAGATGCCCCATTGTCGAGGTAGACCAGCGGCTTGCCATGCACCGTCTTCGCCAGGATCGGAAAATCCCGGCGAATGGCTTCGACGTCATAGGCCGTTGCCGGCACGATCTTGTCCACGAGCTTTGCCTCCAATCAGGCGTGCTTTTCCAGCCAGCCGGAGATAACGCCTTCCAGCGCCTCGACCAGTGCTTCGTCTTCCAGTTCTTCGACGATCTCGGCCACGAAAGCGTTGACCAGCATGGCGCGAGCCTTGTTCTTCGGAATGCCGCGCGCCATCAGGTAGTAGAGATGGTTAGCGTCGATATCGGCAACCGTCGCACCATGGCCGCACTGAACGTCGTCGGCGAAGATTTCGAGCTCGGGCTTCACCGAGAACTCGGCATCGTCGGACATCAGCAGCGTATTGCAGGCCATCTTGGCATCGGTCTTCTGCGCATCCGGTGCGACCCGGATCATGCCTTGGAAGACGCCGCGCGCGCGATCGAACACCACGTTGCGGATGACTTCCGTCGAGCTGGTGTTCGGCACGTCATGGCCAAGCACCATCGTCACGTCGGTATGCGTATCGCCACCCAGCAGGTTGACACCGCGCAGGGCCAGTTCGGAGCCTTCGCCCGTCACCTTCACATGCAGTTCCTGGCGCACCAGCTTGCCGCCGGCATTGATGACGAACAGTTTCAGCTTGGCGTCCGTGCCAAGATCGACGCGGATCTGGCCGAGATGCGTATCTTCGCTACCCTGCTCCTGCAGGATGATCCAGGTCACGTCGGCTCGTTCGCCGATCTTGACCTCGCTCACTGACGAGACCAGTGCGGCAGCACCTTCGACCGCCTGATGACGCTCTATCACCGTCGCCTTGACGTCGGCACCGAAGGACACTGGAAGACGGCTGTGAATCTGACCGCCGGCATGAATGAACTGCACTTCGAGCGGCGCGTCGAGTTCTGTGCCATCGGGGAAATCGATAACGTAGCCGTCGCGCACGAAGCTGGCATTGATGCGTCCGACAGCGTCGTCCGCGCCAAGAGCTTCGAGACCGGTAGCGGCAGTGCCATTGGCCAGGCTATCGGCATAGCGGCCCACCGTCAGCTTCTTGACGGCAGCCTTTTCGCTCGCCCTGCCCTGGAGAACCGCGATAACCGGAGACCCCTCCACCGTCGGCGGGAGCACTTCGACGAGACCCTTGCCGATGTCGCTCGGCACCAGGCGCAGCAGGTTCTTGAAATCGGTGTAGTGCCAGGCTTCGACGCGGCGCGTCGGCAGGCCTGCGGTCTTCAGGTCATCGAGCAGGCGATCGCGAACGGCGAAAACCTCGCCGTCACCGGGCAGATCGCCGAGCTGATTGTTGTACGCCTCGATCAGCGCCGTTTCGGCTGATGTCGGGCGGTTCGTCGTCTGAATGTTCATCGACGTATCCTTTCCGCCCCGATCAGGCTGCAGCTCCGATGATGTCGGCATAGCCGTTTGCTTCGAGTTCATGGGCCAGCGTCTTGTCGCCCGACTTGATCACCTGACCCTTGTAGAGGACGTGAACGGTGTCCGGAACGATGTAGTCGAGCAGGCGCTGATAGTGGGTGATGACGATCACGGCACGATCGGGCGAGCGCAGCGCGTTGACGCCGTCAGCGACAATCTTCAGGGCGTCGATGTCGAGGCCGGAGTCAGTCTCGTCGAGCACGCAAAGCTGCGGCTCCAGCAGTGCCATCTGCAGGATTTCGGCGCGCTTCTTCTCGCCACCGGAAAATCCGACGTTGAGCGGGCGCTTCAGCATGTCCATGTTGATCTGCAGCTTGCCGGCGGCATCCTTGACGCGGCGGATGAAATCCGGCGTCGTCAACTCGTCTTCGCCGCGCGCCTTGCGCTGTTCGTTCAGCGCAACCTTGAGGAACTGCATGGTGGCAACGCCCGGGATTTCGACCGGATACTGGAAGGCCAGGAAGATACCCTTGGCCGCACGCTCTGCAGCGTCGAGTTCGAGAATGTTCTCGCCGTTGTAGAGGATCTCGCCCTCGGTGACTTCATAATCGTCACGGCCGGCGAGGATATAGGACAGTGTCGACTTGCCGGAGCCGTTCGGGCCCATGATGGCGGCAACTTCACCAGCCTTCACGGTGAGGTTCAGGCCGCGGATGATCTCGGTGCCGTCTTCGGCGATACGGGCGTGCAGGTTCTTGATTTCAAGCATTTTAGAATCCTATCGCAGGAATGAATATGCGGCACGCCTGGCGCGCCAAAGCTAATTCTGTTTCGTGGACGTCAGCCGACGCTGCCTTCGAGCGAGATGCCGATCAGCTTCTGCGCTTCGACGGCGAATTCCATCGGCAACTCCTGCAGCACTTCCTTGACGAAGCCGTTGACGATCAGTGCGATCGCCGCTTCTTCGGGAATGCCGCGCTGCAGGCAGTAGAACAGCTGGTCTTCGGAAATCTTCGACGTCGTCGCCTCATGCTCGAACTGCGCGGACGAATTCTTGGCCTCGATATAGGGCACCGTATGCGCGCCGCACTTGTCGCCGATCAGCAGCGAGTCGCACTGCGTGAAATTGCGCGCATTCGACGCCTTGCGGTGAGCCGAGACCTGGCCGCGATAGGTGTTCTGCGACACGCCGGCAGCGATACCCTTCGAGATGATGCGGCTCGACGTGTTCTTGCCGAGATGGATCATCTTCGTGCCGCTATCGACCTGCTGATGGCCGTTCGAAACAGCGATCGAATAGAATTCGCCGCGGCTGTCGTCGCCGCGCAGGATGCAGGACGGATATTTCCAGGTGATCGCCGATCCGGTCTCAACCTGGGTCCAGGAGATCTTGGAACGATGGCCGCGGCAATCACCGCGCTTGGTGACGAAATTGTAGATGCCGCCCTTGCCGTGCTTGTCGCCCGGATACCAGTTCTGCACCGTCGAATACTTGATTTCGGCATCATCGAGCGCGACCAGCTCGACCACGGCCGCGTGCAGCTGATTTTCGTCGCGCTGCGGCGCCGTGCAGCCTTCGAGATAGGAGACGTAGGCTCCCTCTTCGGCGATGATCAGCGTGCGCTCGAACTGGCCGGTGTTCTTCTCGTTGATACGGAAGTAAGTCGACAGTTCCATCGGGCAACGAACGCCCTTCGGCACGAACACAAAGGAACCGTCGGTAAAGACAGCCGAATTCAGCGTCGCATAGAAATTGTCCGAGGTCGGCACGACGGAGCCGAGATACTTGCGCACCAGATCCGGATGTTCGCGGATGGCTTCCGAGATCGACATGAAGATCACGCCGGCCTTCTTCAGTTCGTCCTTGAAGGTAGTAACGACCGAGACGGAATCGAACACGGCATCGACAGCAATCTTCGACGTCTTGACGCCGGCAAGAATCTCCTGCTCACGCAAGGGAATGCCAAGCTTCTCATAGACCTTCAGAAGCTCGGGATCGACGTCCTCGAGCGAGGTCGGACCCGAAGTGCTCTTCGGCGCGGCGTAGTAGTGGATATCGTTGAAGTCGATCTTCGGGTAGTCGACGCGCGCCCAGGTGGGCTCTTCAAGCGTCAGCCAGCGGCGATAGGCTTCGAGGCGCCATTCCAGCATCCATTCCGGCTCCTGCTTTTTGGCAGAAATGAAGCGGATGATGTCTTCGGAAAGGCCCTTGGGAGCCTTGTCCACCTCGATAGTGGTTTCGAAACCATACTTATACTGGTCCACGTCGATCTGGCGAACCTGATCGACTGTTTCCTGGACTGCAGGCATTTCGTTCTCCAATCTCGCCGGATCCAAGGTCCGGCAGCTTGTCAACGTTGCGGCAGACTTATGTCTGCCCCCTATGTAGTCGGCCAAAAGGGACTTTTCATCCCGCTTGGCAAGCGGAAATTTCCATTTCCGCAAATTTGTGGCCGTTAGGCCGCGGCACCCGCCAGTTTGCGCCGACCCGCGATGCGGGCGAAGGCCGCAATCGCACGATCTATATCTTCAACGCTCGTGGTGGAGCCCAGCGAAATGCGGAGAGCTCCGAGCTTCGGATCGCATCCCATCGCCATGAGCACATGGCTCTCGCCGACCTTGCCCGATGAGCAGGCCGATCCAGCCGAAATAGCGACGCCTTCCAGATCGAAGGCGATCTGTCCGGTCTCGGATTTCAGACCCGGCAAGGTGAAGAAACTGGTGTTCGGCACCCGAGCTCCGCCCTTGCCATGAATGATGACGTCGGGTGCAGCAAGCTGCATGCCCTCTTCCAACCGATCGCGCAACGCGGCAATCCCGGTATTGCGATCATCAAGACCCGCGAGCGCAGCTTCTGCCGCCGCTCCAAAGCCCATGATCGCCAAAGTGTTTTCCGTACCCGAGCGATGACCCTTTTCCTGACCGCCGCCGTGGATCAGCGGCTTCGGCATCAGCACCTCGCCGCGCGAGACGAGAGCGCCGGCCCCCTTAGGACCGCTGATTTTGTGCGAGGATAAAATAAGAAAATCCGCGCCGATCGCATTGATATCGATCGGCACCCGGCCGGCCGCCTGAACCGCGTCGACGACGAAAAGACCGCCGACGGCCTGAACGATCTGCGCCGCCTCCGCCACAGGCTGCAGAATTCCGGTCTCGTTGTTGGCAAGCATGACGGCGACCATCGGCAAGCCGCTTGCCTTGTCATGGGCAGCCAGCATCGTCTCCAGAGAGGCCAAATCAACCATGCCATCAGGAGTTACCGGTAACTCGCTGATTCTATCCTTCGAAAAGCGTCCACCCTCCCGAACGGCGGGATGTTCGATCGCGGATATATAAAGGTGGCTGACGGCAAGCGGCGTTCGCCCCATGCGGAATTCCGACGTCAGCACCATGTTGGCCGCTTCGGTGGCGCCGCTGGTGAACACCACATGCGCAGGCTCGGCACCGGTAAGGCTTGCCACTTGACGGCGCGCGGCCTCGACGGCGGCGCGGGCGGCTCTGCCTTCCCCATGTACGGAATTGGGGTTGCCCTGGATATCCATCGCACGTAGCATCGCATCCCGCGCCGCCGGATGAAGGGGCGCGGTGGCATTCCAGTCGAGATAAAGGCGCGTTGCCGCCATGATCGTCTTCCTGCCTGCAGTTGCTTTGCTACTCCCGGCTCATTTTCCTTGAAATTTCAGCCGGGCATGCCTTATGACACGTTCCACACAGCGTTGAAAAAGCAACGCGCGGAACACCGCATCAAGTTTCGAATTGTTCTAAACTGCGTTCTAGAAAAGTTGAGCGCATTCGTCAAGTCAACTTGCTGCGTGCCGTTGGGTTTGAACGCAGAAAAAAAGAAGAGCCGGAGTATCGATGCCCGAAGTTATTTTCAACGGCCCCGCAGGCCGCCTCGAAGGCCGCTATCAGCCCTCGAAGGAAAAAAGCGCCCCGATCGCCATTATTCTTCATCCCCATCCGCAGTTCGGCGGCACGATGAACAACCAGGTGGTCTACCAGCTCTTCTATATGTTCCAGAAGCGCGGTTTCACCACTCTTCGCTTCAACTTCCGTGGCATCGGCCGCAGCCAGGGCGAATTCGATCACGGCGCCGGCGAGCTGTCCGACGCCGCATCGGCGCTGGACTGGGTGCAGAGCCTTCACCCTGATTCGAAAAGCTGCTGGGTTGCCGGCTACTCCTTCGGCGCCTGGATCGGCATGCAGCTGCTGATGCGCCGTCCGGAGATCGAAGGCTTCATGTCGATCGCACCGCAGCCGAATATCTACGACTTCTCCTTCCTCGCACCCTGCCCGTCTTCCGGCCTGATCATCAACGGCGATGCCGACAAGGTCGCTCCGGAAAAGGACGTCAACGGTCTCGTCGAGAAACTGAAGACGCAGAAGGGCATCCTGATCACGCACAAGATCGTCTCGGGCGCCAACCACTTCTTCAACGGCCAGGTCGAGACTCTGCTCGGCGAATGCGAAGACTATCTCGATCGCCGCCTGAACGGCGAACTGGTGCCGGAACCGGCAGCCAAGCGCATCCGCTAAGAAGCGCCTTCTTCTCCAAGAGCGTTTCCGCCGTTCTCTGAAACACGGAAACGCTCTATTTCGTTGTTTTAAGCAATTCAGGTCGGAAACCGCTCCGCACCTTGCGCTGAACTGCTCCTAGCGTGACATCCTGTAGCAAAGTCCCGGAGCGCCGCCGACTGCGATCGTTGCTTCATATTGCATGCCGATTTTTTGGAGAACTCGCTGTGACGCAGCGTTTTCCGGATGCGCAAACGCGATAAATCGATCAGCGAAACCGCGGCTGAAAAACCACTTCGCAAGTGCACCGGCAATCTCCGTCGCATAGCCGTTGCCCCAAGCATCCTGCCGAAGCGAATAGCCGAGTTCGAACTCACCTCGTCCACGCTCATGGAAACGCGAAAAGCCGGCTCGGCCGATGAAGCGTCCGTCATCACGTCGGAGCATCTTGTATTTGGTCGTGCCCTCTCGCGCATGTTCATCGAACCAGCTTCGCAAGCGTTCCTCCGCCTTCTCCATGGTCCATGGAGCACCGCCGGAAAGATAGCGCGTGGTTTCGATCGACGAATGCAGCTGCCGGATAATATCGGCATCCTTGCGATCCCACATTGTCAGAACGAGGCGTGGGGTTTCGAGAATGATGGTGTCACTCATTTGCCTGCCCGCTTTCCCTGTGGGTTCAAATCCACCGAAATCTATACGCCAAAGTCAATCGCAAGCCGAGCGGTAAGTGTTCAGCACACGCGATGATTACAAGACGATCAAGCGAAGGCTTCTAATCCGAAGGCCCGCCGAAGCGGGCCTTCATATGATCGGTCGATATCATCGGTCAGTGACATGCAGGCAGACCGGGGGCGCCACATGCTTTCTTCTTTTCCGGCGGCTTCTGCGGCGCAGGTGCCGGTGGTTTCTGCTGCACGATCTTGGGCTGCGGCTGCGGCTTCGGTTGAGCCTGTGGTGGCGGCGCGGGCGCCCTCGCCTGAGCGGCGACATGCGGCACCGGCCGTGGTTGCGCAGCTGCTGGATTAGCCTGCCGAGGCGGTTGCACGGCGACGCGAGGCTGACTGCTCACTTGCGGTCGGTTGTTGACAACGGCCCTCGGTTTCGGCGGAGCCTTGGCAACGATGGTCGGCGATGCCGGCTTTGATACCTGGCCATGAGCATTAGGCTTTGGTGCGGAGGCCAGGGAATTCGGCGTTGCTGCCGGAGCGGCTTTGGGTGCCGGGGACTTGGCAATCTGATTTTGGCCCTTCGCGGCAGGCGCGTTACCAGCAGGCGACAGAGGCTGACCCTTGGCACCGGGAAGCACATGCGCATTGGCATTGTTGCCCGGCTGGCCAGGCTTGGCTTGATTTGCTTGAGCTGCACCGGGGGTGACTGGAAGTTTGCCACCGGCTGGCAAAGGCTGACCATTGGTTCCCGGAAGAGCGTGGGCATTGGTATTCGTGCCCGGTTGGCCAGGTTGGGTGGCGACAGCCGGGTTGTGCACGGCATTCGGCGCGATCTGAGGCTTTTGCACCTGAGCGGCACCGGGAGTGGTCGGCAGCTTGCCGGCAGCCGGCAGCGGTTGGCCATTGGCGCCGGGCAGCGCATGAGCGGCATTTCCTGTTTGCGGCGGTGCCGAGGGCGCCACGGCGGGAGCGGCTCCAGGCGCGGCTTTCACGACAGCTGCGGGATTTTGCTTCTGCAGAACCGCAGCCTTCTTCTGAACCGAGGGCGGCAGGGCAACATGGAGTGCCGCAGCCCCTGCGCCGGCGATCACGGCGGCTCCGACCAACTTCTGCCCCGTCGTCAAGCCTGGCGCTGCCGGAGCGGCACCGTTTTCGTTGACGGTCGTGTTGTTGATCACCGTGTTGTTCACAACGGTATTGTGGATGTTGTTGAAGATGACGTTGTTTTCCGGCGGTGCGATATCGCGGGGCGGTTCGACCCATTGCGGCACGGGAACGTAAACCGGCTCGGGCAAGACGTAGAGATCGACCGCGGGCGCAGGCGGCGCGAGCACGACGAAGTCCGGCGGCGGCGGCGCTAGGAACACCACGGGCGGCGGCGGCGCATAGCCGAAATCCGCATCGTCAAAATAGAGCACGGGCCGATCGATATAGACGATCTCCGGCGGCGGTGGCGGCGGTACGTCATACTCGATCACGGCAAACGACGGCGGCGGCTCAATCGCTGCCTCGAAATGCTCGAGCCGGCGACGGGCGTCCCATACATGCGGGCCGCGCGGATAGCGCCTCAGATAAGACCAGTAGGCCTCGGGCGTATCGGCACGCCAGGTTTCGCGCCAGGTGATTGCTTCACGACGAGCGGCCACGATGGCACGTACGCGCTTTACCATCGCATCATTCGGATAGGCAGCCAGGAAATCCTCGTAGCCTTGCAGCGTATCGCGATCGAGCGCGGCGAAATAGGCATCACGCTCGTCGAAGTCGCGGATCGCCTTCGTCCGGATCGCGGCATTGTCGTAGCTGGAGACCTGAGCGGCTGGCGCATCGGGGCCACGATCGAAGAAGGTGAAGGCGTTCTTGAACTTGGAGGCATCCCAGGAAATCTGCGCGCCCTTGGTCAGATCGCTGACCCGCAGGCGTGTCCGATCGAACACATCATCGAGCGACAGGCCGCCAACGCGGATCATTTCAGCCAGGGCATGCGCGTATGAGCCATAAGGCCCCGCCTCCTGTGGCGCGACCGTACCCGGAGCCGCATTGAAGGCAATCAGCTGATTGGCATCCGGATCGACCAGCGCCAGTCCGCCTGCGAGCGGCTGATTGGACTGCACGAACTGATTGGCTCTCGCCGCATCGAGCACGATGATACTGCCGCGATTGTTCAGCGATGCCAGCGATTTCGTGAAATCAGTGATCCGCAGCGCCTCGACCGGAACATCGGTCGCATTGGCCATCTGGGCATCGACGGGAACGAAATAGTTATCGCCCTGATATTGTACGCCATAGCCCGCCAGATAGACGAAGACGACGGTGTTGGGCCCAGACGCGTTCGCTTTCGTCAGAAAGTCTCTCATCGCGTCGCGCAAACCGTTCTGGTCGAGGTCGCGCGCTCCGATCACGTCGAAGCCGGCGGCCTGCAAGGTCTGGGCGATGAGACCGGCATCATTGGCCGGCGTCGGCAAGGCGCCTGCCTTATAGGCGGCGTTGCCCACGACAAACGCTATTCTCTTTTCAGGGGAGCCTTGCGCTCGGGCGGGGCTCATGCCCGCAAGCCCGGCGAAAACCAACATCAAGGCGAAGAACGCACAGATCGTCTTTTTAAACGACAATCCCATCATCGAAAGCAAAGGTGACATACCGGTTTCTTTCACGAAACATGTGGCGCACAAGGGATCAACAACAAAGGGTTAGGATTCGATTCGGGCGAATACACGGCAGCTTCGGGGCGATGTTACGATGCGTTCACATTGAGACGTGATGGCTTACAAATGCCGACAGCCCCCGGCCAGCCCGCCAAAACCCGGCATTCCCATTGAACCAAAATGGTGACGCGCCAGCAAATCAATGCTAAACGCGCCCGGCAACATCCAACAATAGTGAGTTTGCCGCACGTCCTTCGATGCGGCCCTGAGAGACCAAGATCATGGCTGAGTTCAAATCCGATTTCCTGCGCACACTGCAAGAACGTGGCTTCATTCATCAGATTTCCGATGAAACAGGCCTCGACGACCTTTTCGCGAAGGAAACCGTGACGGCCTATATCGGCTATGATCCGACGGCATCGAGCCTGCATGTCGGCCATCTCACCCAGATCATGATGCTGCATTGGCTGCAAGCGACCGGCCACCGGCCGATCTCCCTGATGGGCGGCGGCACCGGCATGGTCGGCGATCCCTCCTTCAAGGAAGAGGCGCGCAAGCTGATGACCATCGATATGATCGAGGACAATATCGCCTCCATCAAGCGCTGCTTCTCGAATTACCTTACTTATGGTGAAGGCCCCAAGGATGCGTTGATGATCAACAACGCAGAATGGCTCCGCTCGCTCAACTACCTCGAATTCCTGCGTGACGTCGGCCGTCACTTCTCGGTCAATCGCATGCTGTCCTTCGACAGCGTGAAGACGAGGCTCGATCGCGAGCAATCGCTGTCTTTCCTCGAATTCAACTACATGATCCTGCAGGCCTATGACTTCGTCGAACTGGCCAAGCGCTACGATTGCAGCCTGCAGATGGGCGGCTCGGACCAGTGGGGCAATATCGTCAACGGCATCGACCTCGGTCACCGCATGGGGACCAAGCAGCTCTTCGCCTTGACCTCGCCGCTGCTGACGACCTCTTCCGGCGCCAAGATGGGCAAATCGGCTTCTGGCGCCGTTTGGCTCAACGCCGATCTGCTGCCGGTCTACGATTTCTGGCAATACTGGCGCAACACCGAGGACGCCGACGTTCCGCGCTTCCTCAAGCTGTTCACCACTCTGCCGATGGATGAGATCGCGCGGCTTTCCGCCATCGCGGGCTCCGAGCTCAACGAGGTCAAGAAGATCCTCGCAACCGAAGTGACCGCCATTCTGCATGGCCGCGCAGCGGCCGAGCAGGCAGCTGAAACGGCACGCAAAACGTTCGAAGAAGGCGCGCTCTCCGAAAACCTGCCCACGGTTGATGTTCCCCCCGCTGAACTCGAGGCAGGCATCGGGCTTCTCTCGCTGATCGTTCGCGCCGGCCTTGCCGCTTCGAACGGCGAAGCTCGTCGCCACGTCCAGGGCGGTGCCGTCCGCATCAACGACGAACCAGTCAGCGACGAACGCCTGGTCATCGGCAGCGGCGAAATCACCGCCGACGGCGTCATCAAGCTGTCGCTCGGCAAGAAGAAGCACATCCTGATCCGCCCGGCTGCTTGAGCCAGCATTGTGGATCGAAAACACCGAAGGCCGGCATATTAAGCCGGCCTTTTCTTTTGCCACCCTTCCGGCGATCGCCTTCGTCTGCTGCAGACGGGCAAGGCCTCCTTTTCCTTGACCCCACTCCCCGCCTTCACTAGCCTTTGACGATATCGAAAAGATCGCGATCGTGGGGGGATCAGATGTTTGGAATGAACACGGCGTATGGGGTCGGATTGGCGTGTTTGGTTGCGATAACCATCACAGGTGTCGCCTCCGCTGCCGAAACGAGAATTACGCTCGATGTCGATGGCCAAAAGGTAATCGGCACGCTGTCGACCATCGATAGCAACCCCAAGGCCCCCGTCGTCGTCATGTTTCATGGGTTCGGCGGCACGCGCGACGAGTTGGCGATCAAAGACACCAAGGAAGGCGTGTTTTCTCGCAGCGCGCGGCTCTTTGCCGAAAGCGGCTATGCAAGCCTGAGAATAGATTTTCGCGGTTCGGGTGAGAGTGAGGGCAAGTGGGCCGACACGACGTTTTCCGGCCAGATCAAGGACGGCATCGCTGCAGTCGATTGGCTTAAGGCAAGCGACAAGGTCGACGGTTCGCGGATATCCATCCTCGGATGGAGCCAGGGCGGCCTGGTCGCCTCCCATGTGGCAAGGGCACGTCCCGACGTGAAGTCGGTAACCCTATGGGCGCCAGTGGTGACGCCGCTCTACACCTATGGCGGCCTCCTTGGCGCCGACAATGTCGCGAAAGGATTGTCCAGTCCGCCGGATACGGAGATCACCGCCAAGCTGCCCTGGGGCGCAGACACGACGCTCAAGGCTTCTTTCTATAAGGAGATGCCAACCACGAGCACGATCGCGGCCATCGCGCACTACCCCGGACCGCTGCAGGTGATCGTCGGCAGCAAGGACACGACCGTCACGCCTCAACCCGCGTCCGGCCAGGTCCTTCTGGACTACCACGATGGCGATGAGCGGCTCGACGTCTTTGACACCGATCATGTTTTCAGCGCCTTTAACGGACCCGAAGTGATCGATAGCCACATGGTTCCGGCAACGCTGGAATGGCTCAAGAAATTCAATCCTTGATTTGGTCGGTCCATCGATAAAGCCTTCAGTCTGGCGGAAGCACCACGCAAGAAGCTCAGATGCGAGATGCGGTTGACTGATCATTCATGCCGACCGCAGATCGCCCTATTCCGAACTGTTTGCACCAATGTTCTCGATCCATTCCTTGATGCGATGAGCGGTTTCCTGAGGCGATAGTTCCGTGTTGTCGATGACGGTTCGGAAAGTCGCGCCGTCGTCGAAGAGCGAGCGCGTTCTCATCAACTCGACCAGAAGCTCGGGGTTCTGTTTCTTTTGCAGAACGCCGCGATCGCTGCGAACAATTCGGCGAGCGTTTTCAACGGTGGAACAGGTGAGCGTGACGGCGAAGAGAGGACAATTTCGCGCATGCGCGAGATCAAGCAAGGCTTGCCAGTTCTCCTCAAGAAAGCCGCTGGAGCCGCCACGAGCAACCACATTCGTGAAGATGACGGGCAAGGCCGGCGGCAGCTTGAGAACCGCAGCGAAAGCCACCGTCCTCACAGCGCGTACCACGCTGTAATATTCGGGAGTCCCTCCCTCCGCGAGCGCCTTGCCGACATTCCTAATGGTGTGATTGTCCAGAAGTCTGCCGCCGATGAGCTTTCGCAATTCGCGTGCCGTCGTCAGCTTCCCGACACCTGGCCATCCACTGAGATTGATCAACACGACTATCTCCGGAATTTGTTTGATCGCGACATTAGCAGACTTCAATGCCGGGTGCCTGCGAACTTCAAAAGATATAAGCGAGCTGATCGCGTCTGAGGTCGGGTCTTCGACCCGTGAAGACCTCTCCGACCGTCAATACTCGAAGATAGACCTGAACACCCCTGGTGCAATGATCGACAGCGGGTTGATCTGCATGGTCGGCTTGTCGAAACTGCCCGTTAGCCTGAAGGTAATGCCGATGAGGCCGCGGTCGCTGCCGTTGCCCAGAAGGAAGCCTACGATCGGAACTTCCGCGAACAGGCGGTTCAGGCCATAGGCGGGCATGAAGGTTCCGGTCAGGTCCATCTTGCCATTGGCGTCCTTGACCGTTCCCTGGAAGGTCGCTCCAACCTGCACGCCGCGGACGACACCATTCTCGACCGACAGCGTTCCGTCGCGCAGCACGAGCCGGGCAAAGCCTCGTTCGAAATTCTGCGCCCGCGTATCGATATTCTGTTTCACTGCCGCGTTCAGGCTCTTACCGTTCTTGCCGCTCGGCGTCGAAACAATGGTCGAAAGCTTCTTTTCGTCGATGATGGCGAAGTTGCGGATATCCAGCGAGCCGTCCCAGTCGTCCTGCCCGATCGAGCGCAACGACAGATTGAGCAGGCCACCCTTCAGGTGCTTGTAGAGATCGGTGAAACGCGCCACCGCACCTGCGTCGCCGCTGGTAATGCGGATCACGCCATTACTGCCCTTGCTCATCTGCGTGACGAAGGCCTCGCCGCTACGGGTAATACCGGAGAAATCAACAGCCGTCGTCTTGCCGCCGGAGATGGAATAGACGCCCTTGAGATTGCCGATCGATTCATCGTTGAACCCGACAACCTTGTTGAGATCGACGCGAACGGTCGCACTTGCGCTCGCCGAATCGTCGGAGCCCTGCCGCCCACCGGAGGACGATGTCTTCAGGCGCGCCAGGATCGGGCGAATATCGGCCGAATTGCCGGATACGGAGACATCATAGCTGCCGCCTTTGCTGTGTTTCAGCGACAGTCCGAAATCGTCGAGCGCGGAAAGCTTCACCTCGTCGAAGCTCGCAGTTGTCAGAACTCCCTTGCTGATCACGAGATCGCCGCCGGCACCGAAACCGTCGCCCTTGAGCACGAAGTTCTTCAGCGCCATCTGATTGTCGGAGCCGGACGCTTCGAACTGCGCACTCGCCGGAATGCCGCTGCCCTTCGACCATCCGATCCAGGGAACGGTCAGCGCGGCCTTGCCGAGATCGACCTTGACGCCCTGTCGATCGTCGTCGATGCGCGTCATCTCCACCTTGACTGGGCCGTCGATCATGTCGCGCAGGCCCGGCAGAACGGTGTTGCGTTGAGCATCGGTCAGCGTCGCCGTTATCACGCGGCCGCGTTTGACGGTCGATTTGCTGTCGGTCGGCTCGACCATGTTGATCTGCGCGGGAATGCCGTCGATCTGCGCCTGAGCCTGCAGCTCCACCGACTGCTGATCGGCATCGATCTCTCCGGTCAGATTGGTAATCTTGCGATTGTTCATCGGCTTCAGCAGGTCGACGTCATTGAGCGTCAGCTTCGCCTGCCAGTCCGGCGGTGGTGGCTTCTGGTCGTTGATGAGGCCGATCCGCGCATCGATCTTGGCAACGATCTTGCCGTTGAAATCCTCGGGCTTGAACTCGGTCCGCTGCAGCGCCTGAACCGGTTTGTAAGTCAACAATTCGCCGATGGCGTCGCCGCTGCCGGAGATCGTGAGATCCAGATCGGCCATCAAGGGCTTGTCATATGTCGCGGGTATCGAAAAGCTGCTGCTGTTCAGCGATATGGTGCGTCCTGTCGGAAAATAGGACGTGGCGCTGGCGATCGCGACCACCATTTTCGGGCCTGTCAGGTCGAAATGCGCTTTCGCATCACGCAGCGGCGGAATATCGCCGGGCACATTGAGGCGCGTCCCATCGATATCGAAGGCGATATGCAGTTCATTCTGACCAAGCTGCAGCTTGCCGGTCTGCGAAGCTTCGCGCAGCCTTCCGGCCGGAATGAAGACGGATATGACCGCATTCGTCACCGAGCCGCCGAATAGATTGTTCTCGACCCAGGTTCGCGGCTTCGATGCCATCCAGAAGGGCCACAGCTGCTTGACCACGGTCGTATCGAGCCGATCCGCACGTCCACCGAAGCTGATTTCCGGCGAGCTGTCGCCGAGCTTCATGTGCAGGGAGCCGAACAGAGCGCCCTGGGGCGTCGATATGCCGAGATTGTCGAACTGAAATTCCTTCGTTGCGGCCAGGAAACGACCCGTCGCCTGACCATCGAAGCTGACAGGTTTTTCCCCGGAGATCGAGGAGGCGGCCGTGCCGTTCTTGATCAGGAAATCGATGCCGAACCCCTTGCCCGCATTGGCATCGACACGGTCGAGATCGATCAATGCACCGGAAAACGGCACGATCGTCTTCACGAATTGCATCGTCGATGGCGCGATCTCGAGTGTCTGATGATCGAAATTGTAAGCCAGATTGAGATTGGCTTCGGTCAAATCCTGCGGATCGCGATCCATGTACAGCACGCCGGGCTGGATCTTGACGGACGTCTCAAGCTTTGGGTTGGTGCCGGACGCCCCTTTGATCGCCGAAAGCGTCACATCGGCAAAGCTCATCAAACCCTGTCGCGGAGTTCCGGTCACATCGTAAACCATCGTCAGCGGCTTGAGGTCGAGATTGGCGATCTTCGCGATCAGCGAGGAACTATGGCCGGCTTCCGTCTGCTCAGCCTTGATATCCAGAGTTGCGACGGATCCATTGACAGCAACCTGCCCGTAGAGATGCAGCTGGTTCGGCTCTACCCGCTCGAAAGTAAGGTTGTCGACCACCAGCGCGATCGGCGGCGCTTCAGCGCGCGCCAGCTTTACCGAGAAGCCCGAAATATGCACGGAACTCGTACCGCCACGCTGCACGAATCGCTCAAGAAAATCGAGATTGTCAAAGGCTGCGGCCAGGGCCTTCGGCAGCGCGTCGACGCGCAATGCGGTAAGATCGACCGGATCGCCTTGCGGCAGCAACGAGGTGTCGAGCGCTATTCCCTCAGCCGCTACGCTCGCCACTTCCACGCGCCCTTCGACGAGGGCCAGCGGATCCAGTTCCATATTGACCACCGACATGGTCGACAGATGTTTGCCGCTATCCTGATCGATGACGTTGACGTCGCGCGCCTCAAGCGCCAATCGCAGGCCGGAGGTGAAGCGAACAACGGTTGCGCCGACCTCTGCCTTGTAGCGAGGCCCGATGGCCTTATCGAGAGCGACCTGCGCCTTTTGCGACAGCGGTTGATCGAAGATGCCGCTTTCTATGGTAACGATCACCCCACCCAGAATGACGGCGAGAAATGCAAAGAAAACCAGCGTTATACGGCAGACATGCCAGACATGAGAGCGACTGCGGCGGGAGCGTTCGGGCACATGCACGATCAGAGGGTCATCGACCTGAGCGGAGGGCAGATGGTCGAGTGACACGAGATCCTTTTTGCGGAATGTTACCTTTTCGCCTCGGATCACTCCTGTGCGTCCCTTTCGTTCTCTGCAATTTTTTTGGTGACGCCGCGTCCTATGTGGACGCCATACCCGATCAGTATATATGGCTCACCCTGTGTGTCATCTAAAAAACCGGCAAAAGAAAGGTTTTCCCGTGACGGAACTTGCTCCTGTTGAATTGAAGATTGGCGACAATGCGGCCAATTTCGACCTTCCGCGTGACGGCGGCGGGCACGTGCGCCTGGCCGATTTCGCTGGGAAACCGCTGGTTATCTATTTCTATCCAAAAGACGACACGACCGCATGCACCACCGAATCGATTTCCTTCACGGCGCTCGCGGCCGATTTCGCCAAGGCAGGCGTCGCCCTTCTCGGCGTGTCGCCGGACTCCGTCAAGAGCCATGACAAGTTCGTGAAAAAACACGCCCTCTCGATCCCTCTTGCAGCGGACGAAGAAAAGACGATGGCAATGGCCTATGGCGTATGGCGGGAAAAGAGCATGTACGGCCGCACCTATATGGGGGTCGTACGGTCGACATTCCTGATCGGTGTCGACCGACGGATCGTCAGGATCTGGGACAAGGTCAAGGTCGCCGGACACGCCGAGGAAGTTCTCGCCGCATCAAAGGAGCTGTGACGGCATGGCAGGCAATCCGAATGCGATCACATCGCTGCGCGGCGGCGCCATCGCTGCCATTCGCTCAACCGACCTCGATCGCAAGACCACCCTTGCGCAAGAGGCCGCGACGCGCTGGTTTGCCCGCACACTGTCATTGCGTTCGCCGCTCGACCCGCCGCTGGCGGATCGGCCCGGCCGGCCGGAGCGCCCGGAACTGGTGCCGCCGAAGCACATGGAGAAGCGTTCACTGCATACGCTGAAGGGCCGTATCGCATTACTCCACGCGATCGCCCATATCGAACTCAACGCTGTCGATCTGGCGCTCGACATCGTCGCCCGCTTCGCGACCGAACCCGTTCCGAACTCCTTCTTCGATGGCTGGATGCAGGTTGCCTTCGAAGAAGCGAAGCATTTTCGCATGGTCCGGGATCGATTGCGCGAACTGGGCGCCGATTATGGCGACCTGCCCGCTCATGACGGTCTCTGGCAGGCAGCTCATGCGACCCGCACCGACCTCACCGCGCGCCTGGCCGTCGTACCTCTGATACTTGAGGCGCGAGGGCTGGACGTTACGCCGGCGCTCCAGGCGAAGATGCGCGAGACCGGCGACATGGAAAGCGCCGCCGTGCTCGACGTCATCTACAATGACGAAAAGGGTCACGTCGCCGTCGGCGCCAAGTGGTTTCGCTTTCTCTGCGCCCGCGAGAAACGCGATCCGGCCCGCACATTCCAGGAATTGGTTCGCGCAAACTTCCGCGGTTCGCTGAAAGCGCCGTTCAACGACATAGCGCGCGCCGAAGCCGGCCTCACGCCTTCCTTCTATCGCTCGCTGACATCCACAAGCAATGCGTGATATACTAAGAAAACCAAATTTCTCCTGTAACTAATACTGAAACAGAAAGCATTCGTTAACCATAATACCGTGTACTTCCGATGGGTGCCAAAAGGCATCGATTGGGAGAGTCTCGGTGACAGCAAGGCCTCAAAACCGGGTTTTCGGCAAACAGCAGCGGCATCACACCATCATCGTCGCCAGCGGCGACATGGTGCGTCACATGACCGTGCGCCCCTGGATGGCGGCTCTTGCCGTGTGCCTCGTCGGCATTCTGTCGATCGGATACCTTCTGGCGACGTCCTACCTGGTGCTGCGCGATGATCTGATCGGCGCGACGATGGCACGGCAGGCCCGCATGCAATACGACTATGAAGATCGCATCGCTGCGCTGCGTGCTCAGGTCGACCGCGTGACCTCGCGCCAGCTTCTGGACCAGCAGGTCGTTGAAGAGAAGGTCGACAAACTCATCGAGCAGCAGCAGCAACTCTCCTCACGCGGCGGCAAGCTCAACGCCCTGTTAGACCGTGCAGAAAGCTCTGGCCTCACGGACAAGGACTCTCATGCCGATGCCAATATTTCGGCGGGAAAGAACGAGCACGCCCAGCTGTCGGCACCGAAGGCGATCGAGAAGCTTCTTTCCGGCGGCAAGCCCGCGGACGCAACTCCCGACAACTCCACCCTCGCCTATGTCCCCGCTCCGGAAACCGTCGCCGATCGCGCCGACCGCGTCTTCTCGAAGGTGACGCTTTCGTTGAAGCATATCGAGCAGGATCAACTGAGCCGCATCCGCAATCTCACGGCCGACGCCTCCGGTACGGCGGGCGAGATACAGGCGATCATGCACAATGTCGGCGTGAAGGTTCCGGATGAGATCGCGAGCAGCGCCGGCAAAGACGCTGACGATGGCGTAGGCGGTCCTTATGTCGCGCCGGAAAATGTGGATCAGTTCGAGCAGTCCATGGCCGATCTCGACACGGCTCTGACGCATCTGGAGACCGTGCGAAGCACTGCCGAGAGCTTGCCCTTCCGCAATCCCGCCCCCGGAAAGCTCGTCACCAGCCCTTTCGGCAACCGCAAGGACCCGTTCTTCGGCACGCTCGCCCTCCATACCGGCACGGATTTTCATTTCAGCCCCGGCGAAAAGATCAAGGCAACGGCTCCCGGCAAGGTCGTGGCCGCCGGCTGGACGGGTGGCTACGGCAATATGGTCGAAATCGACCATGGAGACGGCATCTCCACGCGCTACGGTCATATGGAACAGGTGCTCGTCAAAGTCGGCGATAAGGTCGACCAAGGCGGCGTGGTCGGACTTGCCGGCAGCACCGGACGTTCGACGGGAACGCACCTCCATTATGAAGTCCGCGAAAACGGGCATCCCGTCGACCCGATGTATTTCATCAACGCCGGCACGAAGCTCGCAAGTTACATCAACGGATTGGGCGCAATTTAGCTGCCGAAGTTGTGACATAGTCGCAACAAAGATGACACTAATCTGAAAATTGCGTCACGAATGAACTTCAAGCCGATAGAAGCGCCTGCTTTCCTTGACTTCGCAGGTATTTGGTTCTATGTCGCGCTGCATTCCGGCACGTTCTTGCGTGTCGATTCATGGTCCTAGACCGAACCAAGACGGAACTAGTTTTCCCTTTGACAACATTTGCTGACCTTGGCTTGAGCCAAAAAGTCCTTTCCGCGGTAACTGACGCGGGTTACTCCACACCGACTCCGATCCAGGCCGGTGCCATCCCGTTTGCGCTTCAGCGCCGCGACATCTGCGGCATCGCCCAGACGGGAACCGGCAAGACGGCATCGTTCGTGCTGCCGATGCTGACGCTGCTCGAAAAGGGCCGCGCACGTGCACGTATGCCGCGCACGTTGATTCTGGAGCCGACTCGAGAGCTGGCTGCCCAGGTCGCCGAAAACTTCGAGAAGTACGGCAAGAACCATCGCCTTAACATCGCCCTTTTGATCGGCGGCGTGTCCTTCGAAGAGCAGGATCGCAAGCTGGAGCGTGGCGCCGATGTGCTGATCTGCACGCCTGGCCGCCTGCTGGACCATTTCGAACGCGGCAAGCTTCTGATGAGCGGCGTCGAGATCCTCGTCATCGACGAAGCCGACCGCATGCTGGATATGGGTTTCATCCCGGATATCGAGCGAATCGCCAAGCTCATTCCTTTCACGCGTCAGACCTTGTTCTTCTCGGCGACCATGCCGGCGGAAATCCAGAAGCTGGCCGATCGCTTCCTGCAGAATCCCGAGCGCGTCGAAGTCGCCAAGCCGGCATCCACCGCCAAGACCGTGACGCAGCGTTTTGTCGCCTCGCACGGCAAGGATTACGAGAAGCGCGCAACGTTGCGTGACCTCATCCGTGAGCAGACGGAACTCAAGAACGCAATCATCTTCTGCAATCGCAAGAAGGATGTCGCCGATCTCTTCCGTTCGCTCGAGCGCCATGGCTTCTCCGTGGGCGCTTTGCACGGCGACATGGATCAGCGCTCGCGCACCACGATGCTGCAGAACTTCCGTGACGGCCAGATCCAGCTTCTCGTGGCTTCCGACGTGGCGGCACGCGGCCTCGACCTCCCCGATGTCGGTCACGTTTTCAATTTCGACGTTCCGATCCATTCGGAAGATTATGTTCACCGCATTGGCCGCACCGGTCGTGCCGGACGCTCCGGCGCTGCCTTTACGATCGTGACCAAGCGCGATACCAAGCATGTCGACGCGATCGAAAAGCTGATCGGCGAAGATGTTCAGTGGCTCAACGGCGATCTGTCGTCGCTGCCGCCGGCGGACGAGAGCGCGGACGACAATCGTCCTTCCCGCCGCCGTGACCAGAAGAGCAAGGGCCGCGATCGAGATCGCAGCCGCGGAGGCCGGAGCGCCTCGAGTCATAAATCTGATATCGACGTCGAGGATAATGGCGTCGTGGCGATCGAAGCAGCACCAGCAAAGGCCGAAAGCGTGAGAAACGAGCGCAAGTCTGAGAACAATAACAAGTCCCACAACGGTTCTCGCAACAACAACCGGCCCTTCCCCGCTGCCAACGATGATCATCGCGAGCGCCGCAACCGCTATCGCGATCAGGATGACGGCCCGACACCGGTCGGCTTCGGCGACGATATCCCGGCTTTCATGCTGATCGTTGCCAACGCCAAGGCCTGATAGCTCCCGTTTGGACGCCCATCTCGGGACGTAGGCATGGGCAAGCCCGGCATTGATTTCCCAGGACTAGGAACCGGTCTCGCAATATTGCGGGACGGAAAGATATTGCTTTATCGGCGTCTCAAGGCGCCGGAAGCCGGCTTCTGGAGCATCGTCGGCGGCAAGGTCGACCATATGGAACCCGCCGCCCAGGCTTCTATCCGCGAAGCGGAAGAGGAAAGCGGCCTCTCCATCGGCAAAATCGACTATCTTTGCACCGAAGAAGTCATCGTCGAGGCGGATCGCCAGCATTGGATCTCCCTGATCTACGTCTGCAAAGACTTCTCCGGCGAACCGCGATTGATGGAACCAGACAAGCTCTCCGACTTTGGCTGGTTCGGCCGTAACGAATTGCCGGCTCAGCTTTCTGCCTTCGCCACGGCAACCATCGCACATCTGAGCGAAGAAGACTTCCGCTGACGCGCATCACCTTCCCTCTCTAAGATCAGCGCGTTGCGCTTGTTTCCCCGACATTCATCTCCCGTTGTTGCCAGTTCGCCGGCTCAATTCTGTTGTGCGACAGGGTAACCACCATCATGGCCGGGAAGCCTGCGCCTCCTCGCGTCACAAGGGCTTCATCATCGCCAACTAAGCAGTGCGAAACTTGGAGGCTGCCTATGGATTCGACCGCGCAAATAAACCGCCCGAAAATCGCAGAGACCGTCATCCATCCGACGGCGAGCGTCAGAGAGTCGAACATCGGCAAATGTTGCGAGATCCTGGCTGATACATCGCTACATGCAGTCGAGCTCGGAGATTATTCCTACCTGGGACCTCGCTGCATGGTCGGCGATGCGGCAATCGGAAAATTCTGCGCGATCGCCGCGGAGGTGAGGATCGGCGCTCCCAATCACCCGATGGACCGCCCATCGATGCATCGTTTCACCTATTGCCCGGAGTACTATTCTGCGGATGCCGTGCGTGACCATTCCTTTTTCAACCAGCGCAAGCGGGATCGTGCCATCATCGGTAACGATGTCTGGATCGGTCACGGGGTCATTGTTCTGCCGGGCGTAACGGTCGGAGATGGTGCCGTCCTCGCAGCGGGCGCTGTCGTCACCAAGGACGTCGAACCATATACTATCGTCGGCGGCGTCCCCGCCAAACTCATTCGCGAGCGGTTCTCGCGCATCATTGCGGAAAAACTGAAATCCATGGCCTGGTGGGATTGGCCATTCGAAATCATTATGGCGCGGCTTGCCGACTTTCAGTCAAGCGACATAGAGACCTTCTGCGAGCGCTGGGCCTAAAGCGCGTCGCGATCTCTAAGATTCGCTTCACGCGCTTTGGCTCTTTGATTTCACGCATGTCGTAGTCGCAAAAACCGCTGCACACTTTTGCGCGACATGCTCTGGCACGTATCGCGCCGATCCCTCCCTGGGCGGCATTACCGTGGACGCCCCCAGGCTCCAGTGATCGCATTTGCCAATAAGTTCAGCTCATCTGCGCGATTTTTATTTGTCCGAACGCATTGCCGCCTCGTAGGCGAGCCGCACCCAGCGTGCCATCACATCCGGGTCGTCGAAAGCATCCTCCGGAATTGACCAATAAGGCATATTGATCGGCTTGCCCTTCTTGCCCTCATAGGCCCAACGCCGCGATCCCGCCGCCTCGAAATCGGAAGCGCTGGCATCGTCCGCTTTCAAAAGAATTTCATCGTCCACCTCCAGAGCCAATATCCGGCCCATATGGTAGATCCCTTTACCACCGAACATCCGCTTGATGGTCACAGGCCCGAGAGACTGAAACATTTCCTCGATATCCGTATTGTCCATTCCCTATCCCTTCAGGACGCCGCCGGCCGCAACAACGGCTTCGGGTGTGTCGACGTCGAGATGTGCCGCATCGCCGATCTCGACGTCAACAACCGGCAGCCCCGATGTTTCAATAATATGCCGTGCGCCGATGTCACCCTCAAGCCGCATGACGGCGCTCAGCACTGCGCGTGGCAGAATGACGGGATTGCCGCGCTTGCCACTCGACACCGCTCGCACGATTGATTGGCCGTTTGCCTTGCGGAATGCCGCAATCAGCGTTCTCAGGTCGCCGCTGGTAATGCCCGGCATATCCGCCAGCATGACAAGGACACCATCCGCCTGTTGCGCGGCTCTCGCGCCGACGCCCGTGACCAGTGAACTTGCCATGCCGGACGCATAGTCCGGATTATGTACTCGCGTGATATCGAGGCCATCAAGCGCCCGCTCGATGTCGTCTCGGCGATGTCCCGTTACGGTGACAACGGCAGCAGCTCCGCTTGCCATCGCAGTCGACGCCGATCGGCGAACCAGCGAAATGCCGTCGAACTCGGCCAGAAGCTTGTGAGCGCCGCCCTCACCCATGCGGCTGGCCTTGCCGGCAGCCAGCATAACAACGGCAACCTCGATCGCTGCAGCCGGCTTTGTGGTAATATCGCGTGGCCGCGGTCGCGACTGAATTTCCATGAGCAACCCTCCCACACCCATGCCGCAAATATCCCGCGACGTCGGTTGTTCGCCGGCTAATATGCGATCAAGAACCCAGTCGAAGCCGTTTTCCTTCGGGCTCCGCGCGCATCCGGGCGCCCCGACAATGTGTACATCGCCTACTCTTCCGAGCACCAGCAAATTGCCCGGATCGACGGGCATTCCCACCTGCACAACCTCCCCCCCGGCAAGCCGGATGGCAGCCGGAATGACATCCTCGGCATCGATAACGGCGGACGCACCGAAAACGATGACCAGTTTCGGCAGGTGATCCGACACTTCCAGTGCCCGAGAGATCGCGTCTGCAACCGCATTCGCCCGATGAGCGACGCGTTCCTCCCGCAGCAGTACGCTGCCTGCCATTTGCAGCCGCTGCGAGAGAATGCGTGCCGTCTTGTCCATGACTGATGTCTTTAGAGACGGCAGTTCCGTCGCCACGAGCGACACAGCATGCGGCTGGAACGGCTTGACTTCGAAGACGGTCGTGCGCCGCAGGATCTCGACGCCTGCTGCGATTTTAGCCCCCGAGACAGCCAGCGGGATAATCTTGAAGGTCGCGACCATGTCACCCGACCGGACCGGCACATGATCGGCCAGACAGGCAAGCGTGATCGCGGGATCCACGCCGTTCAACCGGTCGACTGATGCTCGATCTGCAACAAAGAGGCCGTCGACCGTGCTATGGACATTGACGCGCCCGGTCGCCGCCGTCGAGAAGGTCAGATGATCGGGAGCGACGGCTCGCGCCAGCCGCTCGGCCGCCTCATCTTCCATGAGATCGCCCGGCTCGATACGGGCGGCGATGACGCGATCTACGCCGACAACGGCCAGGCGTTCGATATCGCCTCGATCAAGTCGATGCCCCTTGGCAAAGCTGCCGTCGGTGAGCCGAACCGAATGGGCAAGGATCGCACCTTCGGCTTCCGCCGTCGGAAATTCCCCGAAGATCATGGTCTGCCACCTTTTGGCAAAGAGACATCACGCCTACGCAACGAAGCGATGATTTCGGCCAGAATGGCGACGGCAATCTCAGCCGGGCTGGCGGCACCGATGGCCAGACCGATGGGAGCATGGATGCGGGCCAGATCTGCCTCCGTCAATCCCTCACGCTTCAGCCGCTCCAGACGTCCGGCATGCGTCTTGCGGCTGCCAAGGGCACCAACATAAAAACAGCCCGTTCTCAGCGCCTGTCCGATCGGCTCGTCGTCGATCTTCGGATCATGGGTCACGGCGACCAGTGCCATGTAGCTATCGAGCGGACGCTCCCTGAGCGCATCGACGGGCCAGTCGGGAATGAGATCAATGCCCTCGAAGCGCTCCGGCGTCGCAAAGGCCGTGCGTGGATCGATGATGGTGATGTCGAAGCCGGCAAGCGTGGCCATGCGTGCGAGGACCTGACTGATGTGCACAGCTCCTATGACGACGATCCGCGGCGGCGGCAGATGCACATTGAGGAACAGGTTCTCTCCTTCGATTTCGACCGCCGACGACTTGCCGGAGCGGAATGCCGAAGCCGCCGCATCGGCGAGAGCGCCGTCCAGCCCGTCGCCTTCGACGATCAGCCTGTCCGGCCCGCCCGCGAGATCCGAGACAAGGATTGCGGCCTGACGCTTGTGGCGCATCTCGTTCAGGCGCGCCAGTATCTGACGATCCATCAGACCAGCCTCTCGACATAAACCCGAATTCGGCCACCGCAGGAAAGGCCAACGCGCCACGCGGTTTCGTCGGCGACGCCGAATTCGAGCATGCGGGACTTGCCCGTCTCAATGACGTCAAGCGCCTCGGTGATCACGGCACCTTCGACGCAGCCACCGGAAACGGAGCCATGGAAATTACCTTCCCCGTCAATCACCAGATGACTGCCGGCGGGACGTGGCGCCGAACCCCAGGTGTCCACAACGGTCGCCATGGCCACATTACGGCCTGCCGACACCCATTCCTCCGCAATGACAAGCGGATCCAGACTTTCTGATATATCTGACATCGGAGCCTCATGACTTGCCGAGAAACCGTCGCGGATCGTAAGCGTCCGCACGGCCGGCGGTGAGAGCCGATACGAGATCGGCCAGAGATAATAGATTGTGAACGGGACGGAGTTCGTCAACATGCGGCAGCATTGCTTTTACGCCACGAGCCCGTGCCTCGAAGCCTTCGAAGCGCAGGAGCGGGTTGAGCCAGATCAGCCGCCGACAGGAGCGATGCAGGCGATCCATCTCCTCGGCAAGCAGCTCCACACCTTCGCGCTCCAGTCCGTCGGTGATCAGAAGCACGATCGCGCCCTGCCCCAACAGCCGACGCGCCCATAGTCGGTTGAACTCCTTCAGCGTCTCGCCGATGCGCGTTCCACCCGACCAGTCGCGCACCGCCACGGCGCATTCATCGAGCGCCTGATCGGGATCCTTGTGGCGCATAGCCCTGGTGACATTGGTCAGGCGCGTACCGAACAGGAAGGTATGAACGCGCCGCCGCCGCTCGGTCAGCACATGAAGGAAATGCAGAAAGATGCGCGTGTACTGGCTCATCGAGCCCGAGATATCGGCCAGGACCACGAGTGGCGGCTGTATCTCTTTCGGCTGCCGAAAGCGCGGCAGGATCAGTGCACCACCGGTGCGCAGCGCAGATCGCATCGTTGCGCGCGGATCGACCTTGGCCGACGCATGCGACGGTGCAAAGCGGCGCGTGCGCACCCGATCCAGCGGCAATCGCAGCCTGGCTAGCTCCTTCTTGGCGATGGCGATCTCGATTGCGGACATCTGGGCGAAATCCAGCCGGCGCAGAACTTCGCTGCCAGACGTCGTGAACCGAGCATCGATTTCGATGTCGGGCGTCTCACGCTGCGGCCGGCGATCGTCGCGATCTCCGAGTAAGGCATCACTCGCTCTTGTTTCGCCGGGCTTGGGCTTGTCCTTCTCGCGACTGTCGAGTGCCACCGGCGACATCATGGCAATCATCTTCGAAACGAGATCACGAGAGCGCCAGAATAGTCGGAATGCCTCGTCAAAAACCGCAAGATCCTCATGCCGCTTCACGAAGACCGAACACAGGGCGGCGTAAAACTCTTCGCGTGAGCCGATACCGATTGCCTCGACCGCCTCGATGGCGTCAGCAATCGCGCCAGGCCCGATCTTCAGCCCAGCCTTTCGCAGAGCCCTGCCAAACAGCACGATGTTGTCGGCAAGGCGCCCGTCACCGGGCGGTGACGGCGCAAGAGTAATGCCATCCTGCGCGCCCGGTTCCATGGCTCATCCAGCCGCAAGCATTTCGGATTTCACGTCGTCGAGCACGCGTTTGCCCTCGCCACCCTGAATGCGAGCAATGTCGTCCTGATATTTCAGGAGCGTCCCCAGCGTGTCGGAGATCGTCTCCGGATCGAGCGCGAGCCTGTCGAGCTCGGTCAAAGCCGTCGCCCAGTCGATCGTCTCGGCAACGCCGGGATTCTTGTAGAGATCGAGTGTGCGCAGCTTCTGCACATAGGCGACGATCTGCCGCGACAGGGTCTCGTTGCTGCCAGGCACCTTGCGGCGGATGATCTCCAGTTCCTGCTCGGCCTGCGGATAATCGACCCAATGATAGAGGCAGCGCCGTTTCAGAGCGTCATGCACCTCACGCGTGCGGTTTGTCGTGATGATGACGATGGGCGGCTCGGTGGCTCGGATCGTCCCAAGCTCCGGCACCGTGACCTGGAAATCGGACAGCACCTCCAGAAGGAATGCTTCGAAAGCTTCGTCTGTGCGGTCGAGTTCGTCGATCAGGAAGACAGGCGCCCGCCCGCCGACACCGGAAAGCGCCTGCAGCACCGGCCGGCGGATCAGATAGCGCTCCGAGAAGATGTCGGCTTCGATGCGGTCGCGATCCGTGAGACCCGATGCTTCGGCGAGACGGATTTCCAGCATCTGCGCCGGATAGTTCCATTCATAGACGGCTGAGGAAACATCGAGCCCTTCGTAGCACTGCAGGCGGATCAGTGGCCGGTCGAGCGCCTTGGACAGCACTTTTGCGATCTCGGTCTTGCCGACACCGGCCTCGCCCTCCAGAAAGAGCGGTCGCTTCATTTTCAAAGCCAGGAAGAGGACCGTGCCGAGTGCACGGCCGGCCAGATAGTCGTGCTCGGCAAGCAAGGCCATCGTCTCATCGATCGAGCCCGGCAGCACAGTAGGTGATTTTTGATCCGCCATGATAACTCCCCTGCAGGGGTTATAGCGCGTGATAGCCCCGGTTCATATAGAGCAACGCCGGCTTCGGTTCGCTATAGCGAATGGCCATCACCTCACCGAAAATGATGTTGTGGGTCGAGGCCTGCTTGATCTCAAGGACGCGGCAATCGAAAGCAGCCAGCGCATCGCTCAGAACCGGCGCTCCAGTCACCAGCGTCTCGAACGAACCGGCGGCGAAGCGTTCGTCGACCGTCAGCTGCGTCTTTCCCGAGAAGGCGTCCGCCAACGACTGATGGTCAGCGCCGAGCGTATTCAGCGCGAAAATGCCGCTGTTGAAGAAGATATCGTTCTTCGCATTGCTGTTGTTGAGGCAGATCAGAACCGTGGCAGGACTGTCCGAAACCGAGCAGGCAGCCGTAATCGTAACGCCGCGCCGCTCGTCACCGAGCGCCGTCGTCACCAATTGCACATGGCCCGCATAGCGGCTCATGGCATCTCGATAAAGCGCCGGATCCATACGCTGCCTATCTAGCACCACCATCTCCATTTCCCGTGACACCCCGTATTTCTCCCAATATGGCGGCCAGATGTTAGCTTTTCTACAATGCCTCCATTGAAAACAGAGGGATTTTGCTGCTTTTTCTTTGACGAGCCACTTCAGGCGGATAAATAGAGCAGAAAAATTGTCCGGGATAATCAATCGATGAACGTTCTGCGTCGCCTTCCGCTTCTGTTCGTGCTGCTTTCGGCGGCCGGCAGTAGCTACGCCGCAGGAATTCAGATCGGTGTCGTTGCGCCGCAGGACGGCAATTTCGCAACGCTGGGTGCCGAAATTACCACCGGCGCCAATTTCGCCATCCAGGCACAGAAGGACACTGCGACAGTGGTCAACGAGCCGTGCACCGAGGATGGCGGCCGCGCCGTCGCCGAAGCGCTGATCGCTGCAAAAGCGCAGATCGCGATCGGCTTTCTCTGCACGGAAACACTGGAAGGCGCGTTGCCTCGCCTCAAGGATGCCGGCATTCCGGCGATTACCGTTTCCGTGCGTTCCCGCATCCTGATGGAGGATGCCCTGAAGAACGGCTGGCCGCTGTTCCGCCTCACTGCGGTGGATAGCGCGGAGGCGGCAATGGCCATCAGCACCATATTGAAGAGCTGGGCCGGCGAACCGACGGCTCTGATCGACGATGGCACGATCCACGGACGCGAGCTGGTCGGCGCGATCCGCAGCGCACTTGAGGAAAAGGGGCTCAAGCCGGTCTTCACCGATACCTATCGCCCGGGCCAGGATCAGCAGATCGCGCTCGTCCGCCGCCTGAAGAAGGCCGGCGCAACACGCGTTTTCGTTGGCGGCGACCGCAGCGACGTCGCCGTGATTGCGCGCGACGCGAAGAGCGAAAACATTCCCCTCACCATCATGGGAGGCGACGCAATGCGCGCCGCCGATCAGCCGGTACCCCTGCTCGAAGGCGTACAGGCCATCGCGCTTCCCGATTTTGCCGATCTGCCGCCAGCGCAACCAACCGTGCAAGCGATGCGCGCTGCCGGCATCGAGCCGGACGGCTATGTGCTGCCGGCTGTAGCAGCAGCCCAGATCGCCAGTCAGACAGCCGAAAGCGCCAAGGCGGAAAACAAGCCGATCGCCGAGAAGATTGTCGGCACGACGTTCCAGACGGCCCTCGGCGCGATCACATTCGGTCAGAACCACGAGTTGACCGAGAATTTCTATCAGCGGCTCGAATGGCGCGGCAATGCTTTCATGCCGATGACGACGCCGTCCAACTGAGCCGATCCCTGCCGGCGGTTGTTTGCGCGCGACGTCGGTGCTAATCCAAACTGAAAAAATCAGATGGAGCTCAGCTTTCCCATGACCTTGCCGATCCGCATTGCCCCTTCCATTCTTGCCGCCGACTTCGCCAAGCTCGGACAGGAAGTGAAGGATGTGACCGAAGCTGGAGCCGACTGGATCCATCTGGATGTCATGGATGGCCATTTCGTGCCGAACATTTCTTTCGGCCCCGATGTCATCAAGGCTTTGCGGCCCTACACCACCGCGACCTTCGATTGCCATTTGATGATCTCGCCGGCCGATCCTTATCTCGAAGCTTTCGCCAAGGCCGGCTGTGACCGCATCACCGTGCATGCCGAAGCCGGCGTGCATCTGCACCGCTCGCTGCAGACGATCCGCCATCTCGGCAAGAAGGTCGGCGTCACCCTCAATCCGGCAACGCCGCTCTCGATCCTGGAAAATGTGCTCGACGATATCGACCTGATCCTGATCATGTCGGTCAATCCGGGCTTCGGCGGCCAGAAATTCATCCCGGCCATGGCCGACAAGATCCGCAACGCCAAGTCCCTGATCGGTGATCGGCCAATCGAATTGGAAGTCGACGGCGGCGTTTCCACTGATACCGCCGAGCTTATCATCGCGGCGGGCGCCAATGTCCTTGTTGCCGGCTCGGCAATCTTCAAGGGCGAATCGGTAGATGCCTACAAGCAGACGATCGGCGACCTCAGAGCCGCAGCGGAAAGAGGTCGCGTTGGATCCAAGTAATCCAGCCAGAACCATCGAGGCGGCGGACCGGACCCGGACCGCCGTTTCCTATTGCCTTGGATATTTGCGCGACGCAGCCTGCTGGGGGCTGGCTATGGCCGCTTCCGCCCTTGCTGCGCTCTATCTGCGCAACGGCTTTCTTACGAGCCATCTGACCGCGCTGACCCTCATCTACTTCTTCGGCGGTCTCCTCACCTGGCCGATCGTCGTGCCGATCGCCAAACGCTATGCAGGCCATCGTCCGCCAACCGCGCGCTTCGCTGCGTTCTTTCTGGCTCTGTCGATCGGAACAGCCGCCATGACGGCATTCCTCTTCGCCATGGACTACCGCTGGTTTTATGCGCGCTGGCATGCCCCGTTCGGCTCGCTCATCTGGATATTCCAGTTCCTGTTCACCGGCGCCAGCGCCGTCTATCAGTTTGCCGTACTCGGCTTCGCGCTGTTTCTGCCCTTCGGTTTGCTTTGCCTGATCGCTGCGTCGGCCTATCTTGTGCGACATAGGCGTTGAGGATCAAAGATTGATCCGGGATCAAAGATTGATCCGCTAAACATTGTGATTGCCGCCCGTCTTTGTTATGGGGGCGCCGAGGTTTCCTTTCCCGTTAGCCAAGAAAGCTTTGAGCCCATGATCCCGCGCTACTCCCGACCGGAAATGGTCGCCATCTGGTCGCCCGAAACCAAGTTTCGCATCTGGTTCGAGATCGAGGCGCATGCTTGTGACGCGCTGGCCGCGCTCGGCGTCATTCCGAAGTCCGCAGCCGATACCATCTGGGAAAAGGGTGGCAAGGCAACGTTCGACGTCGCCCGCATTGACGAGATCGAGGCCGTCACCAAGCATGACGTCATCGCCTTCCTGACGCATCTTGCCGAAATCGTCGGCCCCGACGCCCGTTTCGTGCACCAGGGCATGACCTCCTCCGACGTGCTCGACACGTGCTTCAACGTTCAGCTCGTTCGCGCCAGCGACCTGCTGCTTGCCGATATCGACAAGCTGCTTGAAGCCCTGAAGCGCCGCGCCTTCGAGCACAAGGACACCGTCACCATCGGCCGCTCGCACGGCATTCATGCCGAGCCCACGACCTTCGGCGTGAAGCTGGCGCTGGCCTATGCCGAGTTCGAGCGCTGCAAGCAGCGCCTGATCGCGGCCCGCGAGGAAGTTGCCACCTGCGCAATCTCCGGCGCTGTCGGTACCTTCGCCAATATCGACCCGCGCGTTGAAGAGCATGTCGCCGCTGCCCTCGGCCTGAAGCCGGAGCCGGTCTCGACGCAGGTTATCCCGCGTGACCGTCACGCGATGTTCTTCGCCACGCTCGGCGTCGTCGCTTCTTCAATCGAGCGTCTCGCAACTGAAATCCGCCACCTGCAGCGCACGGAAGTCCTGGAAGCCGAGGAGTATTTCTCGCCGGGCCAGAAGGGCTCGTCAGCCATGCCGCACAAGCGCAACCCGGTGCTGACCGAAAACCTGACCGGCCTTGCCCGCATGGTCCGCTCTTACGCCCTGCCGGCGATGGAGAACGTTGCCCTCTGGCATGAGCGCGATATCTCGCACTCCTCCGTCGAGCGCATGATCGGCCCGGATGCAACGGTAACGCTCGACTTCGCGCTCGCGCGCATGACCAGCGTCATCGACAAGCTGCTCGTCTATCCGGACAACATGATGAAGAATATGAACAAGTTCCGCGGACTTGTTCATTCGCAGCGTGTCCTTTTGGCGCTGACCCAGGCGGGCGTTTCCCGCGAAGATTCCTACCGCCTGGTTCAGCGCAATGCGATGAAGGTCTGGGAACAGGGCAAGGATTTCCTCGAAGAGTTGCTGGCCGATCAGGAAGTGCGCGCAGCACTGTCCGAAGCAGATATTCGCGAGAAATTCGACCTCGGTTATCACACCAAGCACGTCGACACGATCTTCAAGCGGGTTTTCGGCTAGAGCCGGCTTTTTTTGATTGATTGCCAGTGGAGGCGGTGCGGCTGACGCGCCGCCTCTTTTGTTTGATCACGGATTTGGCGATGACCGCCTCATTCCGTTTGCCGCCTTCATCTGCCTTGCCGTCATGCTTTTCCCGGTGGCGTTTTGCCGCCTTCTCGACGAGCCTGTCGAGGTGCCTCAGATCCTCTTCATCGAGGTTTTCGATCCCTATGAAGCGATTTTCGGCTGCACTTGTCAGGATCAGCTCGTTGAGCTTCGCCTGTATGGCGCGTGTGTCGCGTGTCTGGGCGTTCTGAAGCAGGAAAACCATCAGAAATGTGACGATCGTCGTGCTCGTGTTGATGACCAGCTGCCAGGTGTCGGAATAATCGAAGATCGGCCCCGTTGCGCCCCAAAGAATAACGGAGAACAGGGCAAGGACAAAGATGGCCGGTTTGCCGGTCCATTCGGAAACCACGACCGCGAAGCGTGTGAAGATATGCGTAAGCCGAGCCATGATCCGCACCTCCATGATGATGCGGATCAACGCCAAAACATCGTTGCGGTTCCAACGATTGCCGGTGGCCGCTGAAGGCTCGAATTTTCAATCCTGCGGCACGACCAACTTACGGTAGAGATGCCAGGATGCGTGGCCGAGTATGGGCATCACGACAGCGAGACCCGCGAAGATCGGGATAGTCCCGATGACGAGGAGTGCAGCCACGATCAGACCCCAAACGGCGATCGGCACCGGATTGATCAATGTTGCCCGTATGCTGGCATCGATCGCGGCAACCACACCGACGTCACGATCCAGCAGCAGCTGGAAGGTCACGACCGTGGTCGCCAACGCGACGAGTGCAAAGAGGAAGCCGGCCAGGTCGCCCCAGAACATCATCGCCATCCCCTCAGGCGTCGTCAGGACGCTCGACATGAAGGATGAAAGCGTGGGCGGCACGCCGTCGCCGAAGAAGATAAAGTAAATGTTCTGCGCCACGAAGAGCCAGACGATGAACAGCCCAAACAGCATGAGGCCCGCAACGACGATCGACGGCAATGCCGGCGAATGGCGCACATCAAAGGCATGGCTCCAGGATGTATCCTGCCCCTTTTCACGCCGCCGACTGATCTCATAGAGGCCTATCGCTGCCATGGGGCCGAGCAAGGCAAACCCCGACATGAGCGGGAACAATATCGGCAGCAGGTTCTGGTCCGTGCTCCAGATGGCGAGCGCAATGCCGGCAATCGGGTACATCAGGCACAGGAAGACGTAATGCGAAGGCTTCTCGCTGAAATCGTCCAGCCCCAATTTGAGGGCATCGACAAGGTCTGCAATACCAATCTTGCGGATGGCGGGGCGGGAAAAAGTGTGATCCGCTCCTGCCATGACGTGAAAGGCCGTCATAGTGCTCTCCTCCTCAACCGTGGTGCGCGGCAGCGGCTCAGGATGGCGGCAAAGTGATCGCCGACATCGTCATTCGCTACCGGCAACGGCGATCCTAGCAAATTTTGCCGCAATTGTCGCCTTTTTCCCTTGACACTTGGGTTCACCTTTTCCACATCGGCGCAATCATGAAAGCCTCCGACGCAAATATCCTCATCATCCCCGGCTATACCAATTCCGGCCCCGACCACTGGCAGACGCGCTGGGAGCAGAAGCTCTCGACCGCACGGCGGGTGGAACAGGCCGAATGGTCGAAGCCGGTGCGCGATGACTGGGTCGCCCGCATTGCCGAAGAAGTGAACGCTTCGGACAAGCCCGTGGTGCTCGTGGCGCATTCGCTTGGTGTTCCCTCGGTGATCCACGCCATCCCGCATTTCCGCAACAAGGTCGCAGGTGCCTTCCTCGTGGCTCCGCCTGATGTCGCCAACTCCAGCATCCGGCCGAAGCATTTGATGACCTTCGGACCCTATCCCCGCGATCCCCTGCCATTTCCCTCGATCACGATTGCGAGCCGCAACGATCCGTTCGGAAGTTACGAACACGCGGAGGATGTTGCCAACAGCTGGGGCTCCATGCTGATCGACGCCGGTGAATCCGGGCATATCAACAGCGATTCCGGCCACGGTCCCTGGCCCGAAGGCACGATGGTCTTCGCCAAGTTCCTGAGCCAGCTGAAGCCGTAATCGCTTGCAAACAGGAATATGATGGACATGGTTGGGCTCATTAGCCTGTGAAGTACCGGCGAGCTTCATTCCATCGTCAGATAAAAGCCTGTAAAACAGGCGATGACAGGATCCCGATTCAGAGCATTGGCACCCCGCCAAGGCCGGAATTCCGGGGAAGGAGGCGCAGGCGGATTGTGAATTCGCTTCTTATCCGTTATGGGGACGCCCACATACGATCCACTTGCGCTATCCCATGAGCGCCAAAGACAGAGAACAATACCAATGAACCGTCGCCGCCGTATCTACGAAGGCAAGGCCAAGATCCTTTATGAGGGACCTGAGCCGGGCACGCTGATCCAGTTCTTCAAGGACGACGCTACTGCCTTCAACAAGAAGAAGCACGAAGTCATCGATGGTAAGGGTGTTCTGAACAATCGCATCTGCGAATATATCTTCAGCCATCTGAACAAGATCGGCATTCCCACCCATTTCATCCGCCGCCTCAACATGCGCGAGCAGCTGATCAAGGAAGTGGAGATGATCCCGCTCGAGATCGTCGTGCGCAACGTTGCCGCCGGCTCGCTCTCCAAGCGCCTCGGCATCGAGGAAGGCGTGGTTCTGCCGCGCTCGATCATCGAGTTCTACTATAAGTCCGATGCGCTCGAAGACCCGATGGTCTCCGAAGAGCACATCACCGCTTTCGGCTGGGCAAACCCCGCCGAACTCGACGACATCATGGCGCTGGCCATCCGTGTCAACGACTTCATGACCGGCCTTTTCCTCGGCGTCGGCATCCAGCTCGTCGATTTCAAAATCGAATGCGGCCGTCTGTTCGAAGGCGACATGATGCGCATCATCCTCGCGGACGAAATCTCGCCGGACAGCTGCCGTCTCTGGGATATCGAAACCCATGAGAAGATGGACAAGGATCGCTTCCGTCGCGATATGGGCGGTCTGCTCGAAGCCTATTCCGAAGTCGCTCGCCGCCTCGGCATCATCAATGAAAACGAACCCGTGCGCGGCACAGGCCCGGTTCTCGTCAAGTAAGTTCAGGAAGGACAATCGTGATCAAGGCTCGTGTAACCGTCACGCTGAAAAACGGCGTTCTCGATCCGCAGGGCAAGGCAATCGAAGGCGCTCTTGGCGCACTTGGCTTTGACGGCGTCCATCAGGTCCGTCAGGGCAAGGTCTTCGACCTCGAGCTTGAAGGCACAGACAAGAGCAAGGCCGAAGCCGAGCTGAAAGCCATGTGTGAAAAGCTCCTCGCCAATACGGTGATCGAGAACTTCGCCATTTCGATCGACTGATTGTCCTTCTTCAAGAGCCATTCTTTCTTTGCCCGAGGCAATGGAGTATGGCTCACAGAGCACTTCCAGCGATCATCCCTAGCCTATTGCGGGAACAGCACCATGAAATCAGCAGTCGTCCAACTCCCCGGCCTCAATCGCGATCGCGACATGATTGCGGCTCTGACCAAGATTTCCGGCCATGCGCCCGTAACGGTCTGGCAGACGGAGACCGAGATTCCGGACGTCGACCTGATCGTCATTCCTGGCGGCTTCTCCTATGGCGATTACCTGCGCTGCGGCGCAATCGCTGCCCGCATGCCGATCATGCAGGCGATCAAGGATAAGGCCGACAAGGGCGTCAAGGTTCTCGGCGTCTGCAACGGTTTCCAGATCCTGCTGGAAGCCGGCATGCTGCCTGGGGCGCTGATGCGCAACGCCTCGCTGAAGTTCGTCTGCCGCGAAGTGAAGCTCGAAGTGGTGAATGCCGACACGGAATTCACCAGCGCCTATGCCAAGGGCCAGGTCATTCGCAGCCCTGTTGCCCATCATGACGGCAACTATTTCGCCGATGCCGGCACGCTGAAGGCGCTGGAAGACAATGGCCAGGTGGTTTTCCGCTATGCCGACGGCACCAACCCCAACGGCTCTGTCAACGATATTGCCGGCGTCATCAACGCCAAGGGCAATGTGCTCGGCATGATGCCGCATCCGGAAAATCTGATTGAAGCGGCACATGGCGGCAATGACGGCCGCGGCCTGTTCGCATCAGCGCTCGGCGTCATCGCCGCCTGATAAATCACCAAGCCGGGCACCGGCATCATAAAATCGACGTCTTTGCGCAAAACAGCAGAGCGCCGGCAAATGATCCGTTCGTGACAGCCACCAAGCCAGACCTAACCGCCTCATTGGAAAGAAATTGATGCGCCCTCGCCTCCCGATAGGACTTTACTCCGCCGCTGCCATCGCGATGCTTGGGCTTCTGGTCACCTCCTGCGCAGGTCCGCGGGCTCCGAGCATTGTCGCGACCGATCGCGGCGCCCTGCCGACCATGGAGCGCGTGATGCTCAATGCCAGCGCCTGCTGGTTCAAGTCGTCCGATCCGGCCTTCGCGGGTTATCAGCTTTCTCCGGAACTCAATTCTTTTACCGGTCGCCCGCGTATTCTGGTGGTCGACAAGAAACATCCGACCGGCCGGCCGTCACTCGTTGTCCAGGCGGAAGGCAATCCGGCCCAATTGCAGGCCTTCGGTCCGATGATGGGCGGCGCTTCAGGCGGCCGCATCACGGGCGACGTCAATCGTTGGGCTGCCGGTTCGAAGAACTGCAGTTAAGGCTGCAAGCCTGAACCCTTTCGCTTTCTGCGACATCGCAGCCTACGCGTGACGTGCCCTCAACTTCAGGGATCATTGTCATGGATAGATTTGTCATTCTTTCAGGCTGCTCCGGCGGGGGAAAATCGACCCTGCTCGAAACGCTCAGGCTTCGCGGACATCAAGTCGTCGAGGAGCCCGGCCGGCGCATCGTGACGCGAGAGCTGGAGAGCGGCGGCTCGGCGCTGCCTTGGGTGGATCTGATCGCATTCCTGCGCCGCGCGATCGAAATGTCGCTCTCCGATCACGAAGCAGCAGCAGCAGCACGCGCCGGTATTGTCTTCTTCGACAGGGGATTGATCGATGCAGCGTCGGCGCTTCAGCATATCACAGGCGAACCGGCATTGGCCTCATACGCTCAGGAACATCGCTACAACAGCCATGTCTTCCTGACGCCGCCCTGGCCGGAAATATACGTGGGCGACCACGAGCGCAGGCACGATCTATCCGAGGCGATCGCCGAATATGACCGACTGTGCGCCGACTACCCCAAACTCGGCTACGAGCTTCATATCCTGCCGAAGACCAGCGTCGAGGCGCGCGCCGACTATGTCCTTTCAAAGCTGGGCCTGCTTTGATCACGGCCCAGCTCCGATGAAGGCACACATTCCGCGCCGTCCGATCAATCCCAGAAGAACGACTTGTTGGCTTCCGTATTCGCTTCGCGGCGCGTGAGGCCGATGTCACGCAGTTGTTCGTCCGTCAGTTCCCGTAGGACCCAGCGCCCCTCCCGCTTCTGCATCCACAGGCGAAAGGCCACCCAAAGCCAGCGCATGGGATACGACTTTGGCTGTGTCGCTCCACTCTCCGAGCTCGCCACGCAAGTCCGACTGGCGTCGCCTGCGCAAATTGTATCAATTGTACTCATTTTAGTGCCTATGACGTTGAGACATTGTCCGTGCATCGAGCCAAACGACGCAATTGACTCATAGTATTGACTTCGCATCAGGGACAATCTAGTAAATTGTCATTATGACAAATTGGCTCCCTGACATTTCCAGTGGCAACGGACCGGTCTATATCCGCGTTGCCGACAGCATCGAAAACGCGATTACGCATGGCGTCCTGCCGCCGGGCACCAAGCTGCCGCCGCAGCGCAACCTCGCCTACGACATCGGCGTGACCATCGGCACCGTGAGCCGGGCCTACGCACTGGTGCATGAACGAGGCCTCGTTGCCGGCGAAGTCGGTCGCGGCACCTATGTGCTGGAACGTTCGAACGGCAAACAGATCGAGCAGGTGGATCCGATCACGCAGGCGCTGGCTGGCACCCGCGGCCTCAATACGCCCGACGCGAAAATACGCTTCGATACGACGGCCGCCCCCGACATCGGCCAGGGCGAAATTATCGGGAAGCTGTTTGCCGATATCAGCAGCGATCACCGGTCGGAGATTTCCTCCTACTCGCGGAATTTCCCGGCAAGCTGGTTCGAGGCGGGACAGATCTGGCTCGCTCGCAATGGCTGGAAGCCGGCAATCGAGACGGTCGTGCCGACACTGGGCGCCCACGCTGGCGCAATTGCCGTGATTTCGGCCGTGACCTCTCCCGGTGACAAGATTGTCTTTGAAAATCTGACCTACACGCAGATCAGCCGCGCCACGCGCCTCCTCGGTCGTCGATCCATACTGGTCGATTCCGACGAACACGGCATGATCCCTGATGATTTCGAGCGGCTGTGCCAGCAGCAGCACCCCCGCCTCGCCTTCCTGATGCCGACGGCGCACAACCCCACACTCGTCACGATGCCCGAGGCACGACGACGGGCAATCGCCGCCATCGCCCGCCGGCACAGCGTCTGGCTGATAGAGGACGATCTCTACGGCGGCATGACCGGCGACCACAACCCTCTGATGGCATCCATCGCGCCGGAGCGAACCTTCGTCGTCAGCAGTCTGGCGAAAGCCGTAACGGCAGGCGTGCGCGGCGGCTGGGTTGCCTGCCCTCCACATTTCGCCCAGCGCATCAAGGTCACGCACAAGATGACGACAGGCGGCTTGCCTTTCATTCTGGCCGAAACCTGTGCGCGCCTCGTGCTGGAAGGCCATGCGCTGGAATTGCGCCGCAAATCGGTCGAGGAAATCAAGGCACGCGAGCGGATCGCGCAGGAGGCATTGGCGGGATTCGAATTCAATTCACACCCGCACCTGCCGTTCCTCTGGCTGAAGCTGCCTGAGCCCTGGCTTTCCGGTACCTTCAAGAATGCCGCTATTGCAGAAGGCGTGCTCATCGACGACGAGGATGAGTTCAAAGCCGCACGCACGGAGAAGGTCTATCACCGCGTTCGCGTCGCCTTTTCGTCACCACGGCAACGTGAAGATGTCGCGACCGGCTTCATGACTTTGCGGCGGTTGCTGGAAAATGGCTCATCGGGCTACGATAGTCACATTTAAGCAAGACTTTTGGTTTATCGACAGAGATATTGCTGAATCCGCGTTCAGCCGTCTCGACTCATAGCTCCCTACCATTCTATGAATATTGCGGGATTCGCCCGCCATTCAGGGGGAGTGCATGGCTATTGATAGCGTTTCAGCATGCAGTTCGCGTAAGCGTTTAGTCGCGAGTTTTCTAGCAATCAGTTCGATATTTGCCACAAGTACATTCGCAGCAACTGCGGCAGATCAGGTAGCGGTCGCATCCGGCCCGAAGATCTTCGACGAATTGCGTTTCGGCGCAAGCGGTTCGATCCAGTCCGGATACGATCACGAGAAAGGCGTCCTCCCGGACGTTCAGGTGCTTTTCAATCCGTTTGGTTATGACCCGACAGCCGATTGGAAAGACCAGCTGATGCATCCACGCATCCACTTGGGAACATCGATCGGCACGGCAGGATCTGCGACCCAGGTCTATAGTGGCCTCTCGTGGACGCTCACCCACAGCAATGGGATATTCACTGAAGTCGGCTTCGGTGGTGCCGTCCATACGGGCAATATCGATGATTGGCGGGATCACGGCCCGATGCTCGGCTGTCGAGTGCTATTTCATGAATATGCTGGCCTCGGATATAATTTCGACAGTCACTGGAACATGATGGCGCAGATTGCCCATGCATCGAATGCCAACCTCTGCGACGGTCCAAACGGCGGCATGACGCGTGTCGGCCTCATGGTCGGCTATAAATTCTGACTGATGGAAGCGGCCGCGAATGGCCGCACGCGTGATTCAGCACCCATAAGTGCCGGCGTCCTGTGAACGCCGGTGATTTTCCTGTCGCACGACAGGGAGACTTGCGCTAAAGAGACCCCGATCCCCTGACCGGCCTTCAAACCCTTTCCAGGCAAGGACCCTCGAGCGCCCATGACCATTTCCAATTCGATCCAGATCACCCCCGAACTGATTGCCGCCCATGGCCTGAAGCCGGATGAATATCAGCGCATTCTGGATCTGATCGGCCGCGAGCCCTCCTTCACCGAACTTGGCATCTTTTCGGCCATGTGGAACGAGCACTGCTCGTACAAATCTTCCAAGAAGTGGCTCCGCACGCTGCCGACAAAAGGTCCGCGTGTCATTCAAGGCCCGGGCGAAAATGCCGGCGTCGTCGACATCGACGATGGCGACTGCGTCGTCTTCAAGATGGAGAGCCACAACCACCCCTCCTATATCGAGCCTTATCAGGGCGCTGCGACTGGTGTTGGTGGCATCCTGCGCGACGTCTTCACGATGGGCGCCCGCCCCGTCGCTGCGATGAACGCCCTGCGCTTCGGCGAGCCTGATCATCCGAAGACCCGCCACCTCGTCTCGGGCGTCGTTTCCGGCGTTGGCGGCTATGGCAATTCCTTCGGCGTCCCGACTGTCGGTGGCGAAGTCGAGTTCGATGCGCGCTACAACGGCAATATCCTCGTCAACGCCTTCGCGGCCGGCCTTGCCAAGTCGAATGCCATCTTCCTGTCTGAAGCCAAGGGCGTTGGCCTGCCGGTCGTCTATCTCGGCGCCAAGACCGGCCGTGACGGCGTCGGCGGCGCCACCATGGCGTCGGCCGAATTTGACGAATCGATCGAAGAAAAGCGCCCGACCGTTCAGGTCGGCGACCCCTTCACTGAAAAGTGCCTACTGGAAGCCTGCCTTGAGTTGATGCAGACGGGCGCCGTCATCGCCATCCAGGACATGGGTGCAGCCGGCCTCACCTGCTCGGCCGTCGAAATGGGCGCCAAGGGCGACCTCGGCATCGAGCTCGATCTCGATAAGGTGCCTGTGCGCGAAGAGCAGATGACGGCTTATGAAATGATGCTGTCGGAAAGCCAGGAGCGCATGCTCATGGTATTGCAGCCGGAAAAGGAAGCCGTCGCCAAGGCGATCTTCGTCAAGTGGGGTCTGGATTTTGCCATCGTCGGCAAGACCACCGACGACCTGCGCTTCCGCGTCATCCACCAGGGCCAGGAAGTCGCCAACCTGCCGATCAAGGATCTCGGCGATCAGGCCCCGGAATATGACCGCCCCTGGCGGGAAGCCGACAAGCGCGCCGCCCTGCCTGCCGATCTGGTCGCAGCGCCGGAGGATTACGGTCAGGCGCTGCTGAAGCTCGTCGGCTCCGCCAACCAGTCCAGCCGCCGTTGGGTCTACGAACAGTACGACACGCTGATCCAGGGCAATTCACTGCAGCTTCCCGGCGGCGACGCCGGTGTGGTGCGTGTCGAAGGTCATCCGACCAAGGCTCTCGCCTTCTCGTCCGACGTGACGCCGCGCTACGTCGAGGCCGATCCGTTTGAAGGTGGCAAGCAGGCCGTGGCCGAATGCTGGCGCAACATCACGGCGACGGGCGCCGAGCCGCTCGCCGCCACCGACAACCTGAACTTCGGCAATCCGGAAAAGCCCGAGATCATGGGCCAGTTCGTCGGCGCCATCAAAGGCATCGGCGAAGCCTGCCGCGCCCTGGATTTCCCGATCGTTTCGGGCAACGTCTCGCTCTACAACGAAACCAACGGCGTCGCCATCCTGCCGACCCCGACCATTGCCGGCGTCGGCCTGCTGCCGGACTGGAAGTCGATGGCCCGCATCGGCTCTGCGTCTGAAGGTGATCATGTCGTCATGATAGGCCTCGACGGCAGCCACCTCGGCTCGTCGATTTATCTGCGCGATTTACTGGGCTCGACCGATGGCCCAGCGCCGGAAGTCGATCTCTTCGCCGAGCGTCGTAACGGCGATTTCGTCCGCTCGGCCATCCGCAACGGCCAAGTCACTGCCTGCCACGACATTTCGTCCGGCGGCCTCGCGCTTGCCCTAGCTGAAATGGCGATGGCCTCCCGCAAGGGCCTGCGCATCGACCTCAGCGAAGGTCGTACCCCGCCGCATGCGGCCCTTTTCGGCGAAGATCAGGCCCGTTATGTCATCGCCGTTCCGGCCGATGTCGCCGATTTCGTCTGCATCAACGCCGAAAGCGCCGGCGTACCCTTCCGCCGCCTCGGCACGGTTGGCGGCTATGCGCTCGTTGTCGACGGACTGTTGTCACTTCCGGTTGAACAGTTGCGCGAAGCGCATGAATCGTGGTTTCCTGCCTTCATGGATGGCAGGGCTCTCGCTGCCGCTGAATAATCGAGGTACCACTTATGCCAATGAACCCCGGCGATATCGAAGACATGATCAAGGCCGGCATTCCCGGCGCCAAGGTAACGATTCGCGACCTGGCCGGGGATGGCGACCACTATGCTGCAGAAGTTGTCGCGGAAGCCTTCCGCGGCAAGAGCCGTGTGCAGCAGCATCAGATGGTCTATGACGCCTTGAAGGGCAACATGGGCGGCGTACTGCACGCCCTTGCGCTACAGACCTCAGCGCCCGACTGAGAGCGCCTGCGCCTCATCGCCGGAGTTGAATGTCAGCTCCGGCATTTTCTGCAGTGAAAATTCGGCAAAATGTGCGGTCGGCAGCGGGCCGGCCGTCATCAATGTGAAATCGAAGAACGCTTTCACGTCCGGGCCGAGCACATATTGCCGGTGAACCCGGAGAAAATCGCGCTTGATCTTGGCATAATGCTTTGCCGACAGCATCTGCTTGAAGCGCACGAACAGGATCGAAGCCTGCTCGGCATCCGGATGCCCGCAAACGGCGGCAACCTTCGCTTTATAGAAATGGATCGCATCGGTCAGACAGTGAACGTCGAGCCAGAAGATCTCCTTGCAGCGCGCAATCAATCCGACGCGTGCGCGCAGCACTGATGCCGGGCGCATGAGGGCGCATTGCAGAATGGCGCTGCCAAGCGTCATGAACACCACTTGTTTGCCCTGCAGCAGTTCCGGCTCCCGCTCCAGCAGCAGACCGATCACGTGTGTCGCAACGGAGGAGCCCATGCTGTGCGAGGAGATGACGAATTCGTCAACGTCGGGCTCTTCCAATGCCTGGCGCACGCTGATAGCCGTCGCCTCCAGCCATTGCTCGGCCCCAAGCCCGTTCAATCCAGCCATCGCCACGGCCATCTCCCAGTCGGAGAAAAGATGCAGCGTATGCAGTTTCTCCGCTTGCGGCAGGAAGACATAGATGAAGAAGGCAACGGCCAGTGCGATGCTGCCGATATGGCTCCATGACGGCAAGCCGAACAGGAATGGCGCAAAGGCGATCGAAAGGCTGATCGTCAGCCCCACGAGCATCAGCAGAAACGGAAAAATGAAGAACAGGGCGAAACGCCAGGCATGACGAAAATAGCCGACCATGCCGCCGCTAAGAGCGACCTTCGCCGCAGCAAGATAGCCGTGCACCAATCGGGTGAAGAATTGTCTGCCGTTCAGGGCGGCGACCAGATCATTGTGATCGACGATATGGACGCGGCTCTGGGTTTGCCAATCGATCGCAGTTGCCGTGACGTCGAAATAAGGCGCCCGTCCGAAATTCTTCAATTCATCGACGGAGGCGGAAAAATCCCACACGGCCGCGCTCTGGCGCGCCGAACGCTCGTAGCGCGCTCGATGCGCGGCAGCATCCAACGGCTCGAAGCCAGGGAAGTGGAGAACCACCCTCTTCTTGATCCTGTTCATATTGTAGTCTGTCCCCGGGGTGCGCCAGTACATCGATGCATGCTGGAAATCAGCCAAGACCATGGGCTGCCGGCTTTTTCATGGCAATGCAATGCAAATCGTCAAAATGCAAGAGATAGGATCCAGCGCTCACCGACACGTCGACCACCCTGTGGCCAGGCCTTTGTCGCAAGCACTCCCTTCCAGGATCGCCGATCGGTGACAATATCGACACGCAACATGTGTCAGCATTCCCGGCCCGGATAAGATGAAACGTCGGTGCAAACGTCGGAGGATGGTTCCGTCGCGATCTTGTCGACGATCGGAGCAACCGCTGGTCGGGGCGCTGGAGCGATCGAGGCTCTGTAGCCGAAGGCGATACTCAAAATCAGCACGATGGCGCTCACGGTCACCGCACTGTTTAAGACCGAAGCTCTCGGCGTACGGACGTGTTCATAATATTCCCGTTCGCCGTCGCTCGTATCCTCCGAGCTGTAAAATTCCCGCTCTTCACCAACCTGCCCGTCTGAATAATGATGGTGGCTCATGGTGTCCGCTCCCTCAAAAATGCGAATGCCGTGCTCACAAGGGACCGATACGCGTCAAATCGTATCAATCGACGAATTCTAACAAACAAACCGGCCGCATGTAAATTCAGTAGCAACCTAATCTTATTTGTTGCTTAGATTTTTTTCATATGCGTTGTTCAGTCATTGAGTTGAAGAGGCATTTTCAAAACGCACTGTTCAGAGAAAATCGCCAATAGATGGTTTCCACCACCATCCACGCTCGCGACACCCGAAATCATTCATGCGATGAAAAAGATGGCACGTACGTTTTGCGGCTGGAAATCGCGTCAATCGCTTGCTATTTAGAGAGCGGATTTAAACGCTGCGGCCCTTGACTCCGCATGTGAAAGGAACTGGACAATGAGCGGCATTCAGGAATTCATCGCCAATGAAGTAAAGAACAACGACGTCGTTCTCTTCATGAAAGGCACGCCCCAGTTCCCCCAGTGTGGTTTCTCGGGCCAGGTCGTGCAGATTCTCGACTATATCGGTGTCGACTATAAGGGCATAAACGTCCTTGCTGATGCCGAGATCCGTCAGGGCATCAAAGACTATTCCAACTGGCCGACCATCCCGCAGCTCTACGTGAAGGGCGAATTCATCGGCGGCTGCGATATCGTGCGCGAAATGTTCCAGGCTGGTGAGTTGCAGCAGCATTTTCAGGAAAACGGCATCAGCGTACGCGGCGCCGCCTGACCGGTCACCGGGCTTCTCGTCCGGTTTCCATAGTTCAATTCGATCGATAAGGCGCTGCCATCGGGCGGCGCCTTGATATGTTTATGGGAATAAAACCGTGACGACTTCATCCCAGGCTCTGTCTCATGGGCAATTGCCCATGGGCAAGCGCGAGTTCATCGCACTCGCGGCCTTCCTGATGGCGACCAACTCGCTTGCGATCGACATCATGCTCCCTGCCCTGCAGCAGATCGGCTCCAGCCTTGGCGTTCTGAACGAGAATCACCGCCAGTTCGTGGTGACGGCCTATCTGATCGGGTTCGGTGGGGCGCAGCTCATTTACGGCCCTTTGTCGGATCGCTTTGGCCGGCGCATACCGCTGCTGATCGGCCTTACGATCTACGTCATTTCGGCCTTCGGCATCGCACTGATCCCGTCCTTTGCCGGATTGCTCGCCCTGCGCTTTATCCAGGGCCTCGGCTCGGCGGCGACGCGCGTCATCACCATTTCCATCGTCCGTGACGTCTTCGGTGGCCGGTTGATGGCCGAGGTGATGTCATTGATCATGATGGTCTTCATGATTGTCCCGGTCATCGCGCCGGGAAGCGGCCAGGTCATCCTGCTCTTCAGCACCTGGCACATGATCTTCGTTTTCATCGGCGTCATGGCGACGCTCGTCGGTCTCTGGATGTATTTCCGACTTCCCGAGACGCTGAAGCCGGAAAACGTGCGTCCCCTCACCGTCAAGTCGGTCGCGGCCGGCTTCAAGATAGTGCTGACGAACCGCGTTGCGCTCTGTTACACCATCGCCAGCACGTTCCTTTTCGGGGCGCTGTTCGGCTTCATCAATTCTGCTCAGCAGATCTATAACGACATCTACGGCCTCGGCGTCTACACGCCGCTAGCTTTCGGCGGCGTGGCAGCGTTCATGGCTCTCTCGTCCTTCGTCAACTCTCAGTTCGTCGGCCGATTCGGCATGCGCAGGCTGTCGCACACGGCCTTGCTCGGCTTTGTCGGCATCACTTTCTGTTGGCTGCTGGTGCAGCTCTACGGACCGTCACCAATGCCATTCCCACTGTTCATGGTCTTTTTCGCGCTGGCGATGTTCCAGTTCGGCTGGATCGGTTCCAATTTCAACTCCCTTGCGATGGAGCCTCTCGGCCACGTCGCCGGCACGGCATCCTCCGTACTCGGCTTCATGAGCACGGTCGGCGGCGCGTCGATCGGTGCATGCATCGGGCAATTCTACAACGGCACGGCAACGCCGATGGTCATCGGCTATTTCACTGTTTCCCTCATCGGCGTCGTCTTTGTGCTGATCGCCGAAAAGGGAAAGCTGTTCCGCCCGCACAATGCGCCGCCGCCGGCTGACCAGTCCCTCGCTTTGCATTGATAGGCAAATTCATATGACCCCGCCTAAAGAACAGAAAACAACGGCGCCAACTGGCGCCAACCGCATCGGCCTCGGCATCGTCGAATTCATCATCACGATTGCCCTGATGACGGCCAGCATCTCCATGGGCATCGACAGCATGCTGCCCGCGCTGCCGAACATCGGCCAGTCGCTCCACGTCGCCAATCCCAATGACACCCAGCTGGTCATCGGTGTCTATTTCCTCGGCTTCGGCATTTGCCAGCTCTTCTTCGGTAGCCTGTCGGACACTTATGGTCGGCGGCGCATCCTGCTCGGCGGCCTGGCCTTCTATACGGTGACGCTATTTGCCGCAGCCTGGAGCGGCAGCCTTTTCGCACTGCTCGCGATGCGTTTTGCGCAGGGCGTCGGCGCCGCGGCCGTGCGCATCACGACACTGGCGATTGTCCGCGATTGCTTCGGCGGCCGCGAAATGGCGCGCGTCATGTCCTATGTCATGATCGTTTTCATGATCATGCCGATGGTAGCACCTTTCGTCGGCCAGGTGATCGTTGCCTATTCCAATTGGCAGTGGATCTTCATCCTGCTCGGCATCGTTAGCGCTGGCCTCGTTCTGGTAGCCTTCTTCCGCATGAAGGAAACGCTGCCGAAGGAAGAGCGTCTGCCGCTCTCCGTCGCCTCCGTTCTCTCCGGCTTCAAGACGGTCCTGACGAACCGCATCACCTGCGGTTACATGATCGGACTTACGCTCTATACCGGCGTGATCTGCTCCTACATCGTCTCGGTGCAGCAGGTATTCGGCGAGGTCTACGGCCTCGGAGATTCGTTCCCGATCGCCTTTGCGGCAACGGCGGCCGGCACGGCCGTCGCGCAGTTCGCAAACGGTTATTTTGTCCGCAGCTTTGGCATGCGACGCATATCCCATGCTGCCATGATCATCTTCACCGTTCTGGGCGCCATCGGCTATGTCGCAGGCATGTTCGGCCAGCCGAGCTTCACGTTCATCTATGTGCTGATCTCGATCATGCTGATGATGTTCGCAGTCATCACCACCAACTTCATGGCCATCAGCCTGGAGCCGATGGGACACCTGGCGGGCACGGCGGCTGCGATCACCAGCTCGGTCTCAACCACGGTGGGCGTTCTCCTGGGCGGCATCGTCGGCCAGATGTTCGATGGGACCGCCCAGCCGATGATCGCCGGCTTCACCATATTCGGTGCGCTTACGATCCTGGCGACGCTTTGGGCAGAGCGCGGCAAGCTCTTTACCCATCCCGGCGATACGCCGCCGCTGGAGCCAGGCATGGGTCACGTCTGAGCGACGCGACTCCCCGAACTATACGCGGCTGCGAGAAAGGCTGATCCAGCGCAGCGCAGCCGCTATGGCGAGGCCAAACAAGGGCCAGATAGCCCACGGCGTTCCTCGCCACGTAAAGAGATTGATCATGACGATGCCAACGCCGGTAATGGCCAGACCGGCGATGGCCATATCGATCTGCTTGTTGCTGCGGACGAAGCGAAGCGCAGCCACCCACACAAGGGCGAGTATGGGCCACTTGGCCCAGAACTCGCCGTGCCAGCTCAGCCCGTTAAGCACGGCCAGGCCAACGGCAACGACGAAGGGCACGCCGTAGCTGCGGCGCCAGTCTTGCAGCGCAGGTTCGCTTGCTGCCACATCGGACGTCCGGACAGGTTCCGGCGCCGGCCGATATTCCGGAGTGGTATCGACGACCTGCACGCCACCGACGCGCACCGCATAGCTCGGCACGCCGCCCTCGATATTCTTGACATCCAGCTGACCGAGAAAATCGAAACCGACCGCGACCTTGTTGCGAACCTGATCATAAACCGTGTTGGAAATAACGATGCCGCCAGCCGCGGCGCGCGATTGCAACCGGGCTGCAATGTTGACGCCGTCGCCGTAGAGATCGTTGCCATCGGCAATCACGTCGCCGAGATTGAGGCCGATACGGAAAAGCATCTGCTTCTCGACATCCATCGCAGCGTTGTAGCCGGCCAATTCGTTCTGGATATCAATTGCCGCCCGCAACGCTTCGACAACGCTCGGAAATTCGGCAAAGACGCCATCGCCCCAGGTATTGATGACGCGGCCGCCATGCGCTTCTATCAACCGCGTCATGGCATCGCGATAGCGGCGGAGGGTGGCGAGCGTCCCCTCCTCGTCTTTCCCCATGAGACGCGAATAATCCTGCACGTCAGCACAGAAGATGGTGGTCAGCTTGCGGCTCGTTTCGGACATCGATCTCATCCTTTGGGCAAGTGCCGGTCAAGCCTCTTGCCTATGCCGCAAGGATAGCCTGCCCGGCGAGACTTTCCAAGTAGCCGCGTCGGCTACAGAGGCCATGTCATGGGATCGTCACATGGTGAAAACTTCGCGCCGCAGCAATTCCCAGGATCCCTCGTCGACTGCTACGAGCAAACCTCCATCGATATGACGCGGCAAGTAGGGAGAGCCATCGAAGCGGCGAACGTAAGCGCCGGCCTCCTGCGCGATCAGAGAGCCCGCCAAATGGTCCCAGGGCATAAGCTTGTTATACATGAGGTAGTGCACATGGCCGCTCGCAAGGGTGCGATACTCATGCGCGGCACAGCGGTAGTTGGTGGAGTAACGCACCTTGGCGAGATTGCCCATGATCTCGCCGCGTTTTTCCTTCGGCAGGAAGCTCGTCGACGCCATGCCGACCATGTCTTCCAGCGCTGCCGGCCGAGTGACGTTCAGACGCAGCATTTCCCCATCCGGGCGGCGCAGCCAAGCCCCGCTACCGCGCTCCGCCAGCACCCAATCATCACCCATCGGATCGAAGATAATGCCGGCAACCGTCTCGCCCTTGGCGATCACCGACGCCATCACGCCGAAGGCTGGGATACCGGAGGCGAAATTGAACGTGCCGTCGACCGGATCCACGACGATGGCCAAATCCGCATCCGCCAGTTTTTCGAGGAGTGCCGGATCGGCTGCGACAGATTCCTCGCCGATAAAGAGCGCCTCCGGCCAAAGTCGCGATACTTCCGCCTTCACCATGCGCTCGGCACGCTCGTCAGCCTCGGTCACCAGATCGGTTGCTTCGCTCTTAGCGCGGACGTCGTCACTGCCGAGCCTGCGGAAGCGCGGCAGGATCTCCATCTGCGCCGCGCGGCGCAACACGTGGGCAAGGGTGGTAACGTCAACTTGCGAAGTCATGATATGGTCCTTTCCTTTCAGTCGCTGATGATTTCCCGGCGTATCATGTGCCAGCTATCCTCATCCGGCGCGGAGATGATGCCGCCCGTCGTCTCGCCGGGCCGGTAGGGCGTGCCGTCGAATTTTGCCGTATAGCCGCCGGCCTCCTGATGTGCCAGTACCCCGGCAAGATGATCCCAGGGCATCAGAGTCGCATGGCCAATGAAATGCCACTTGCCCGATGCGACCATCCAATATTCGTAGGCCGAGCAATTCAGGCCGAAGGCGATACGGGCCTTGGCGAGATTGGTGGTGATGCGGGAGCGAGCCGGCTCTTCCATATGCCCCCAGGATATGGCGCCCGTCATCGCACCGAGCGAGGCGGCGGGAGCGACGGCGAGCCGCCTCGCCTGCCCTGTCCTGCGGCGAAGAAAGGTGCCCGCACCGCGCATGGCTGTGATCGTATCTCCGAGTACGGGATCGTAGATCACGCTCGCGATCGTCTGCCCCTTGGCGACGACGGCTATGATCGTTCCGAAAACAGGCAGTCCGGCCGCGAAATTGAAGGTGCCGTCTACCGGATCGATGGTGAAAGCGAGATCCGCATGTGCCAGTGCCGGCACTACCGACTTGTCGGCCTCGTAGGCTTCCTCTCCGACGATCAACGCGGTTGGAAAGCGCGCCCGCAATGCCGCCGTGATGTATTTTTCAGCGAGCAGATCGGCTTCCGTCACCAGATCGATGGCCGAGGTCTTTTCCGATATGTCGCCGGCGCCCAGATTGCGGAACCGGGGCATTATTTCCAGTGCTGCCGCTTCGGCAACAATCGTCATCAGGTAGTCGAGATCCGTATCGGAGAAAGTCATCGGAAGCCTTTGATTTGGAAGGGCCTCCTCTTATGCCCGATTCGATGACAGTGGTGTGGCGAAAGCGCCTATACGACGTCAGCTGGCTCCGCAGAGGATCCTGCAGCCATTACAGCGCCGCGCGCCACAAGTGGCGCGCAAAGGTCGCTGTAACACTTTATGTCTGCTGCATAATTTTGTCCGTAGATCGATTCCGATCTGCGGAATTATGCAGTAGGCCGGCGAAATCGAAGAGTTTCGGATCCAGCAGATGTGAAGGGTTCACATGCGCCAGCGCGCGCAGCATCGTATCCTTGCGACCCGGCATGCGCCGCTCGATATCGGCGAGCATGTCTTTCATGGCGTTGCGTTGCAACCCATCCTGAGAGCCGCAGAGATCGCAGGGAATGATCGGAAACTGCATGGCAGTCGCAAACTTGGCGAGATCGTCCTCGGCCGCATAGGCGAGTGGCCGCAGCAGCATCAGATCGCCTTCGTCGTTGAGCAGCTTCGCCGGCATGGAGGCCAGCCTGCCGCCGTGGAAAAAATTCATGAAGAAGGTTTCGAGAATATCCTCGCGGTGATGGCCGAGCACCAGCGCGTCACAACCTTCCTCGCGGGCGATACGATAGAGATTGCCGCGACGCAGTCGCGAACAGAGCGAGCAATAGGTCGCCCCCTCCGGTACCTTCTCCTTCACGATGGAATAGGTATCGCGATATTCGATGCGATGCGCAACGCCAACCTTGGTCAGATATTCGGGCAGGATATGTTTCGGAAAATTCGGCTGGCCCTGATCGAGATTGCAGGCAACCAGCTCAACGGGCAGCAAACCACGCCATTTCAGATCGAGCAGCAGCGCCAACAACCCATAGGAATCCTTGCCGCCGGAAAGGCCAACCAGCCAGCGTTTCTGTCCCTTCAGCATCTGGAAATCTTCCAGCGCTTGACGAACCTGCCGCAGCAGGCGCTTGCGAAGCTTGTTGAAGGAAACGGAGCGCGGCGCATCGAGAAACATCGGATGCACGGCAGCGCCGCCATCTTCAACCTCGATATCGATGTCGTCCTTCACCGTCGTCGCGATATTCATTGCGTAATCCTTTGCGTCTGGCCTCGCTGATAGCAGAAAGCGCGACGAGAAGACACCGTATCAGTCACCAAACACCGACCAACCGGTGCGTGCCGCCAGCATTTCCAGCGCCACTGCGCCAAGCTGCGAATTGCCGACCTTGTTCAACCCCGGCGACCAAACGGCAATCGAGCCGATGCCCGGCGCCACGGCCAAAATACCGCCGCCGACACCGCTCTTGCCGGGCAGGCCGACATGATATGCGAAATCGCCCGAGCCATCATAATGGCCGCAGGTCAGCATCAGCGCATTGATGCGTCGCGCCCGCTTCGGCGAAACGACGGAATGACCGGTGATCGGATTGCTGCCGCGCGCAGCGAGATAAAGCCCGGCCCTGGCAAGCTGCTGGCAGCTCATCGACAGCGCGCATTGATGGAAATAGACCCCGAGCACATGCTCTACCGGATGGTGGATATTGCCGTAGGCGCGCATGAAATTGGCAAGCGCGAAATTGCGAAAACCCGTCTGCGTCTCCGAACGCGCAACCCTGTCATCGATGCTGATGGTCTCGTCGTCAGCCACATAGCGCACGAAGCGCAGCAACTCACCGATCGCCTCACGCGGCTCGTGCCCGGCCAGGACGACATCGCTGACGGCGATAGCGCCCGCGTTGATGAAGGGATTGCGGGGAATGCCCTCTTCCCGTTCCAGCTGGACGATGGAGTTGAACGTCGTACCGGACGGCTCACGCCCAACCCGCTTCCAAAGGCTCTCTCCGACCTTGCCAAGCGCAAGCGTGAGCATGAAGACCTTGGAGATACTCTGAATGGAGAAAGGAATTGCCGCATCGCCGACGCTGTAGACATCGCCGTTGACCGTTGCGATCGTCATACCGAATTGCTTCGGATCGACCTTCGCCAGCTCCGGAATGTAATCGGCAACCTTGCCTTCGCCGATACGCGGCGAAAGCTCCGCATGGATGCCGTCGAGAATTGCCTGCAAATCCGTCATGAGGCGCTCCAAAGACAAAAAAGCCGCTCGAACCGAGCGGCTTTCTCATTCATCAATAAAGTTATCCGCTTATTAACGCGAATAGAATTCGACGACCAGATGCGGTTCCATGACAACGGCGTAAGGAACGTCGCTGAGGGCCGGAACGCGAGCGAAGGTCGCAACCATCTTGTTGTGGTCTGCTTCGATGTAGTCCGGAACGTCGCGCTCGGCGAGCGAAACCGATTCCAGAACGGTTACGAGCTGCTTGGACCGCTCGCGAACTTCGATAACGTCACCAGCCTTGCAGCGGTACGAACCGATGTTGACGCGAACGCCGTTAACCGTGACGTGGCCATGGTTGACGAACTGGCGAGCTGCGAAGACGGTCGGAACGAACTTGGCGCGGTAGACGATCGCGTCCAGGCGCGATTCGAGCAGGCCAATCAGGTTTTCCGAGGTGTCGCCCTTGCGGCGGTCAGCTTCAGCGAAGATGGCGCGGAACTGCTTCTCGCGCAGGTCGCCGTAATAGCCCTTCAGCTTCTGCTTGGCGCGCAGCTGCACACCGAAGTCCGAAAGCTTGCCCTTGCGGCGCTGGCCGTGCTGGCCCGGGCCGTATTCGCGACGGTTAACCGGGGACTTCGGGCGGCCCCAGATGTTTTCGCCCATACGGCGGTCAATTTTGTACTTGGACGATTCGCGCTTGCTCATCGCATTTCCTTTCAAAGTGTTGCAGCGGCCCGTTGCCGAACCGCGAAGGAAACACGCCCTCCTCTGAACTCCGTTTTCGAGCTCTGACAGGCTTCTCACATTAGCGAACGGAGAAAGCCACGGGACATGTCAAATGAAACACCGGACATTTCTGCCCGGCGTTGGGGCGGTCTCTAAGGGGTCGTCATGAAAATGTCAACAGCGCCAAGCACTCTTCAACGAGAATTGGCCGCTATTCCGCCGCCGCCTGCTCGCCGCCATCCAGATCCGGCGCATTGGCGTCACCCGGCGTCGTCTGGCATCCCATATCCGGGAAGGCAACGATGCGCTTGCCCGAGAAATCCGTGTGGACAACGACGCTGCCCTGTTCCTCGAAATAGCTGAGGAGACGACGGGCACGGCGCGCCGAATGGGTGCCGTAGGCGCGGGCGATGCGGGCGTCCGAGGGGCATGGCTCACCACTGATGGCGGCCTTGGCCAGCATCAGGAAAACGCCCTGCAGATCATCGGTGACGCTGGAAGAAAGCGAGAGCGCCGTCGCCCATTGCTCGGTCGCCATGATCTCATCATCGGCGCCGGAACGCGTAATCGCCACGCGGCGGCGAAAATCCGACAAGCTCATCGGCGAGCCGGGAACACGGCGCATGCGCAGCCGCACCAGAAACTCCTGATAGAGCACCGAATCGGTGCGGAAGCCGGAGGCCGGGTCGTCAAGGATCTCGGAGAGCACGGCACTGACCCTCGCTTCACGATCCTCGCTCGATATTTCCGGCTGGCTGATCTTCGGTTCGGTCGTGACCGGGCCGGCCGCCGGCACGGAGCGGGAAAGCTCGGCCAGAATATCGGTCGTCGGACGCGGCGCCGGCGTTGCGCGGCGAACAGCGGGTCGTGTAAACTCCTCGGGATCCGGCGTGAAGATCAGATCTTCCACATCCTGCGGCGCATCCGGCAAAGGCATCAGCTTCGGACTGGAGGAACGCGCCGACGTCTCCACCGTGCCGATCGCGATCGGCAACGGCCGACGGGAGAGAGCTGGTCCGAGCGCGACGAAATTGCCGCGCTTCAGATCGCGAAACATTTCCGCCTGCCGGCGATCCATGCCGAGAAGGTCGGCGGCGCGAGCCATGTCGATATCGAGGAAGGTGCGGCCCATCAGGAAGTTGGAAGCTTCTGCCGCCACGTTCTTTGCAAGCTTTGCCAGACGCTGCGTGGCGATGACGCCGGCGAGCCCGCGCTTTCGGCCACGGCACATCAGGTTGGTCATGGCGCCCAGTGACATCTTGCGCGCATCTTCCGAGACGTCGCCGCCAACCGAGGGCGCAAACATCTGTGCCTCGTCGACGACGACAAGCACCGGATACCAGAATTCGCGATCGGCATCGAACATGCCGTTCAGAAAGGCGGCGGCAGCGCGCATCTGCTGCTCGATATCGAGCCCTTCGAGCGTCAGCACGCAGGAAACGCGATGCTGGCGAATGCGGTTGGCTATACCGGCAAGCTCGGCTTCCGTGCGCTCGCCATCGACGACGACATGACCGAATTTGTCGGCCAGCGTGACGAAATCGCCTTCGGGATCGATGATGACCTGCTGTACCCACTGCGCGGATTGCTCAAGCAACCGCCGCAAAAGGTGCGATTTTCCGGAGCCGGAATTGCCTTGAACCAGGAGACGCGTCGCCAGCAGCTCCTCGATATCGAGCTGGGCGCTGGTCCCGCCGGACGCCGTTCCCATGTCGATGCCGACCTGCAATGCACTTCCCCTATGAGCAAGAATCAAATGTGAATGCGTCCCATCTTTCTGAAAGGACGTGCCTTCGTCTAGAGCACTTCCGCTTTTCTTCGAATCGCGAAAATGCTCTATCTCGTTTTGCTTTTTACGTAATTCCCGACGGAAAACCGCTGCGCACTTTTCCTGGAATTGCTCTAGCAAAGATTTCCAAGCTTCGCGCCCGTGGATTGAGAAAACCCACAGGCGATTGCGAGATCTACCTGAACCGCAGATTGGCCCGCGACAGCTGGCTGACAGAGGTGCAGCCCATCAGCTTCATGTCGCGCTCGACCTCGGTGCGCAGGTGCCGCAAAGCGCGCTCCACGCCCGCCTGACCGGCAGCAGCCAGGGGATAGAGGTAAAAGCGGCCGAGGCCGACCGCCTTGGCGCCGAGCGAAAGGGCTTTCAGCACATGCGTGCCGCGCTGAATGCCGCCATCCATCATCACGTCGATGCGATGGCCAACGGCGTCAACGATCTCAGCCAATTGATCGAATGCGGAACGCGAGCCGTCCAACTGCCGCCCGCCGTGGTTCGACAGTACGATGCCGGTGCAGCCGATATCGACGGCACGCTTGGCGTCCTCGACCGACATGATGCCCTTCAGGCAGAACTGCCCGTTCCAGTGCTTCACCATTTCGGCGACGTCGTTCCAGTTCATCGACGGATCGAGCATCTCGGTAAAATACTTGCCGATCGACATGGCGCCGCCGCTCATATCCACATGCTCGTCGAGCTGCGGCAGCCGGAACTTCTCGTGCGTAACATAATTCAGCGCCCAGGCAGGCTTGATGGCAAATTGGGTGAGGCCTGCGAGATTGAGCTTGAACGGAATGGAGAAACCGGTGCGCAGATCGCGCTCGCGATTGCCGCCGGTAATACTGTCGACGGTCAGCATCATCACATTGACGCCGGCGTCCTTCGCCCGCTCCATCATCGCCCGGTTCAGCCCGCGATCCCTGTGGAAATAGAACTGATAGACCTGCGGCCCCTGATACTTCTTGCGTATTTCCTCAAGACTGACGGTGCCGAGCGAGGAGACGCCGAACATCGTTCCGAGAGAAGCCGCAGCCGCGGCAACCGCATTCTCGCCCTGGTGATGGAACAGGCGCTGCAGCGCCGTCGGCGAGCAATAGAAAGGAGTCGCGAGCTTTTGTCCCATGACGGTGACAGACATGTCGATCTCGCTGACCCCACGCAGGACGTTGGGAACGAGATCGCAGCTTTCGAAGCTCGACGTGTTCCGCCGCAGCGTCACCTCATCGTCGGCTGCGCCGTCGATATAGTTGAAGATCGGGCCGGGAAGACGCTTTTTCGCGAGCAGGCGAAAATCATGGAAGTTGTGGCATTCACGCAAACGCATGGCTTGCCTCGGCATTCTCAAAAGACATCAACTATCGAACTCCCGCTAATCCCGCCGTTCATACCGGTCTTGCATTACATCCGGTGCAGACGCGCTTCCCATTTGTAGAGCACGTCCGGTTCCTTTTCCTCATTGCCTGCCCCGTCCGGCTCGTCAACCACGAAGAAGCCATGCTTCTCGTAAAAGCGGCGCGCCGGCGCATTTCTCTGGAAGGTCCAGAGCGAGAGCACCGGATAGGTGGATTTCGCCACATCAAGCAGGCGGCTGCCGATGCCGCGCCCCTGGGCCTCGGGCAAAACATAGAGCTGGTCGATCCAATCCTCGAGAAAGGCAATGACGCCCACCAATCGGCCGCCCTCTTCCGCGCCCCAGATCTGGCAATCCTTATAGACGACAGCGCTCCAGAAACCGACATCCTCTTCGGGTGTATGAAGGCCGCTAAGCGTCGGCAGCCGCTCGTCGAAGGACGCGCGGTGGACCGCCGCCGCGGCCGGCATGTCGGCGAATTCGAGTTTACGCAACGAAATCTTGTCGGTCATCATCAAGCCTTCAGTCCAAAACCCTGCATCAGCCGGCGGGTGGGAAAATCCGGCGCACCTGACGTGAACACCGCAAAGTCGAAATTGTCGGGATGGACGGCATCGGCCGCCTGCGGCACCAGGCTGCGGGCGCGCCTCGCGATCGCCTCGGCGGGATCCAGCCAATCGACCGGCCAAGGCGCCAGCCGACGAAAAATATTGGCCATGAACGGATAATGTGTGCAGGCGAGCACGACGATATCGGTCTTGCGTCCATCCATCTCGACGAAACACTGGTCGATCTCCGCCATGACGGCCTCATCGGCAATCGCATCGCCGCGAATATAGCTCTCCGCAAGGCGCGCCAGATTTTCCGATCCGACAAGCCGGACATGGCATTGGGTGGCGAAAGACTGGATCAGATCGCGCGTATAGGCTCGTTTGACTGTGCCTGGTGTCGCCAGCACCGAAACCAGGCCTGAACGCGTCCGCTCCGCAGCCGGCTTGATCGCCGGCACCGTGCCAATGAAGGTCATCTGCGGGAAAGCCGCGCGCAAATCAGCCCCGACGAGCGTGAAGGCCGTATTGCAGGCGATGATGCAGACTTCCGGATCATATTGCGCAAGCAGCTTTGCGAAGAGATCGACGACGCGTCGCTTCAGCGCCGGCTCTTCCCAGCCGCCATAGGGAAAACCGGCATCGTCGGCGACATAGATAAAACCGCGCTCCGGCATCAGCACCCGCGCTTCCCGTAGCACGGTCAAACCGCCGATTCCTGAATCGAAGACGAGGATCGGTTTCAGCTCATTCGCCGCTGCTGTCATCGCTGATGGTTTCCTTGGGCGCCTTGGAGGAGGTCTTGCCGGGCCGGGGATGCGAACCGCTGCCGCGCGGAGACTTCCGCGTGAAGCGATCAAGGGAAGATATCACCCCGCGAAGGACGCTGATTTCCTGTTCGGTAAACGCCCGGCGCGAGAGAACCGCCCGAAGATTGTCGACCATTTTCGGCTTTTTCCCGGCAGGATGGAAATAATTGCGCGCGTCGAGCGCTTCCTCCAGCTGGTCGAAAAGGCCGAAAAGCTGGTCCTTCGTCGAGGGCCGCTGTTCCAGCGCCTGGAACGGCACGGCGCCCAGATCCTCCATGCCCGACTTCATCCACTCATAGGACATCAGCAGCACCGCCTGGGCGATGTTGAGCGACGCAAAGGCAGGGTTGACCGGAAAGGTGACGATTTCGTCGGCCAGCGCCACTTCCTCATTCGTCAGGCCCCAGCGCTCGCGCCCGAAGAGGATGCCGGTGCCCTCGCCCGCCTTGAACTTCGCGCGAAGGGTTTCGGCCGCAACGACTGGCGAACGAACCGGCTTGTATCCGTCCCGTTCCCGCGCGGTCGTCGCATACACGAAGTTGAGATCCGAAATCGCCTCCTCCAGCGTGGCGTAGACCTTCGTCGCCTCGATGATGTGATCCGCCTTGGAAGCGGTCGCCTGCGCCCTCTCGTTCGGCCAACCGTCGCGCGGATTGACGAGACGCAGCTCGGCAAGCCCGAAATTCGCCATGGCGCGCGCGACCATGCCGATATTCTCGCCCATCTGCGGTTCGACCAGAATGACGGCCGGCCCCTCGGCCAGAAGTTGACGTTCGCTGTTCGTGCCTGCCATGATGCTCAAATCTCCGCGCGCGAACCCAATCGCGCCATTTACGGGTCGCAATAGCGGCACACCAACCGATCGGCAAGGTTTTTGCGCACTGGCCGCGGAGTAAATCCCATCCGATTACTGCGGATTTGCCGGCTTCTGCGGGTCCGTGGACTGCTGTTGCTGCTGCTTGACGAGATCCTGCATTACGCTCTTGAGCGAACTTGGATTGCCGTTGTCGTCGGTCGTGACGATATCGTCCACCACTGGCCGTCCGCCCTCCTCGATGACCTCGAAGCGCACCGTTGTGGTCTTCTGATAATCGGCATCGGAGCCCATGCAGGTGGACTTCTTGAAGCTCGCCAGTACTTCCGTGACATTGTTCTTGGGCGGCTGGGCAGCGATCTTCAGATCCTCGAGTGGACAGGCATCCTGCGCATTGACGATCACATCGTAGTCGAAAGGCGAGATACCGTCTTCGTCGGCGGCAGGAAACTGGGCTGCGGCCTGGTATTTGGCACCGAAATCCTTGCTGTAGACATCCTTGAGTTTGTCGTCGCCGAAAATATCCTGCCAATCGCTGTCGCCGCCGGCCCAGTTCGAGACGGTTGCATCCATGATGACCTTGACCGGCGTCGTCGCGTCCGCCGCCAGAGCCATATTTGCACCGAGAGAGAACTGAAAGAGCGTAAAGGCAAGCGCGGATACGGTGGATCTTTGCATGGTATGATTCCGTGACAATAGGCAAAACTCGCGCGAGATTAGACCCATCGATCGCTTTGGCAATGGCCCCATCGCAAAAAGCGGGGCATCGCCGCGAATGATCAAAAAGGCGACGCGAAAGGCTCTATCGGCTTTGCGTTCGTCGCTTGCGGTGTTATAGCGCTCGGGACTTCACATTACCCACAGGACCATGCGGTCCCACCAGCTTAAACGAGGCAGAAGTATGAAGAAGATCAAGGTCGCTAACCCCGTTGCCGATCTCGATGGCGATGAAATGACTCGCATCATCTGGCAGTTTATCAAAGACAAACTGATCTACCCCTACCTCGATATCGATATCGACTATTACGATCTCTCGGTTCAGAACCGCGACGCGACCAACGACCAGGTCACCGTCGATGCCGCCAACGCCATCAAGAAGCACGGCGTCGGCATCAAGTGCGCGACGATCACCCCGGACGAAGATCGCGTCAAGGAATTCAATCTGAAGCAGATGTGGAAGAGCCCGAACGGCACGATCCGCAACATCCTCGGCGGCGTCATCTTCCGCGAGCCGATCATCTGCAACAACGTACCGCGCCTCGTTCCCGGCTGGACCAAGCCGATCGTGGTCGGCCGTCATGCCTTCGGCGACCAGTACCGCGCGACCGACTTCAAATTCCCGGGCAAGGGCAAGCTGACCATCAAGTTCGTCGGCGAAGATGGCGAAGTCATCGAAAAGGAAGTCTTCAACGCTCCGGGCGCCGGCGTTGCCATGGCCATGTACAACCTCGACGAGTCGATCCGCGAATTCGCACGCGCCTCGATGATGTACGGCCTGATGCGCAAGTGGCCGGTCTACCTGTCGACCAAGAACACCATCCTCAAGGCCTATGACGGCCGCTTCAAGGACATTTTCGAAGAAGTCTACCAGAACGAGTTCAAGGCGCAGTTCGACGAAGTCGGCATCACCTATGAGCACCGCCTGATCGACGACATGGTCGCTTCCGCGCTGAAGTGGTCCGGCGGTTACGTCTGGGCTTGCAAGAACTACGACGGCGACGTCCAGTCCGACACGGTTGCCCAGGGCTTCGGCTCGCTCGGCCTCATGACCTCGGTTCTCCTGACGCCGGACGGCAAGACGGTCGAAGCCGAAGCCGCACATGGCACGGTGACCCGTCACTATCGCCAGCACCAGAAGGGCCAGGAAACCTCGACGAACTCGATCGCCTCGATCTTCGCCTGGACCCGTGGTCTTGCTCATCGTGCCAAGCTCGACGACAACGCCGAACTCGCGAAGTTCGCCGCCACGCTCGAAAAGGTCTGCGTCGACACCGTCGAAGCTGGCTTCATGACCAAGGATTTGGCGCTGCTCATCGGCCCGGATCAGCCGTGGCTCTCGACCACCGCTTTCCTCGACAAGGTCGACGAAAACCTCCAGAAGGCCATGGCTGCCTAAGCCTGACCAATATCATAAGTTGAGAAAACCCGGCCCTCGCGCCGGGTTTTCTTTTGCCGGGAAGCTTGCCGTCGCAGTCTGCCGGTGGCAACAATGCGCGCGTCAAAAATGGGAGAGACAAATGGCCGAAGAACTTGTTTTCTACACCAACCCCATGTCGCGCGGACGCATCGCCCGCTGGATGCTTGAGGAAATCGGCCAGCCCTACCGCACCGAGTATCTCGATTACGGTACGACGATGAAGTCACCCGAATATCTCTCCGTGAACCCCATGGGCAAAGTGCCTGCGATCAAGCATGGCGATACTGTCGTCACGGAGGGTGCTGCCATCTGCGCCTATCTGGCCGAAACTTTCCCGGAGGCTGGCCTTGCGCCGACGGCCGCCGAGCGCGGCCGTTATTTCCGCTGGATGTTTTTCGCTGCCGGACCATTCGAGACGGCAGTTACCAACCGTGCGCTTGGCTTCGAAGTCCCGCCGGAACGCCTGCGCATGGCAGGCTGCGGCAGCTTCCAAAGCGTCCTGGACACGATCGAGTATGCAGTCTCAAGCTCTCCCTTCATCGCCGGCGACCGGTTTACGGCCGCCGACGTCTATGTCGGTTCGCATATCGGCTGGGGTCTCAACTTCGGCACGATCGAGAAGCGTCAGGCCTTCGTCGACTATTGGGCTCGCGTCAGCGATCGCGACGCCTATCGCCGCGGCAACGAAATCGATAACGCCGCGATGCCGAAAAAGGAAAACAGCTGAATATACAACAGGCTGACGGAAAATGCTCAGTCAAAATCCTATATGCCGCTATTTCAGCGGCATATAGATATCCGTCAGCAGTTCCGTCGGCGGAACGTCGCGCGGATTGTTGATGTATTCTTCAAACATAACGGTATCGCGCAGTTGCCGCCCGGAGGCAGGCAGCCATTGCGCATAGAGCCATTGATACGCCTTGTGCATGTTCGCATAAGGCCCTTTGTGGCGAAGCACGGCATAATCGCCACCCTCAAGCGAGCGCCGCTCCAGAGGAGCGTCGGCAGCGACCGCCTCTCCAGCCGTGACGCAAGCGTAAGAGCGCAGCTTGTCGACGTCGACGACATCCGGATCGTCGAGGTAGATGCCGATCATACGCATATCGGGCCCGGCAAGGCCGCGAGTGAAGATCGTTCCGAAAAGCGTCTCGAAAGCCTGGCCGATCTGCATGTAGGAGCCGGTATGAGCGACACCGACAAGTGACATCGGGGAGATGGTGCGAAGCGTAACGTCGAACAAAACAGTAATCCTTCCTTGGGTGTTGGGTTCGAAGATCGTGTGGCTTCCCTCATTCCGATATCGCGCCGGCGGCATGCCGTAGACGGATCCGAAGATGCGGTTGAACGACTGGAGGTTGGGATAGCCCGACCGCTTTGCAATGGCGCTGACGGATAGACGGGTGTTGACGAGATCGCCGGCGGCGCGATGCAGCCGAAGCCGCTTGACCGTTGCCGCCGCCGTCTCGCCATAGATCGCCCGATAGATCCTGTGCCAGTGATAGCTGGACATGCAGGCGATTTCGGCGAGCTTTTCCATATCGAGCTCTTCGTCCAGATGCTCGTGGATATAGGCCGAAACCCGGCGCAACCGGGTCTCGTAAAGCGTCCACGCCGTTCCACCACTCATGTCAAACCCCTTGCAAATCGATCGGCCCAACAAGACCATAACCTGATTTGACAAATCCTGCTGACTTGCGCCCGCAAAAAGAAATGGCGGATACCGAAGTATCCACCATTGACATTATAGACAGAAAATCAGTCTGTTAGCCGGCAAGCGCCGCAGCAATCGCCTCGATCGCTTCGTCGGCCTTGTTGCCATCCGGACCGCCGGCCTGCGCCATGTCGGGACGCCCGCCGCCGCCCTTGCCGCCGAGGGCAGCCGACGCGACGCGCACGAGATCGACGGCACTTGCGCGGCCGATCAGATCCTCGGTAACGGCAACGACGGCACTGGCCTTGCCATCTTCGGAAACACCGATCAGCGCAACCACGCCCGAGCCGAGATTTGCCTTGGCCTCATCCGCGAGCCCCTTCAGATCCTTCGGGTCGACGCCGGAGATGGCCTTACCGAGAAACTTGACGCCGTTGACGTCGCGAACCGCATCGGCAGAGCCGCCCTGACCGCCGCCCATGGCAAGCTTGCGCTTGGCGTCGGCCAATTCGCGTTCCAGCTTGCGGCGCTCGTCCATCAAGGCTTCGACGCGCGAAACCACCTCTGCCGGCTGGACCTTCAATGTCGAGGCGAGGCTCTTCACGCGATCATCCTGCTCGGCGAGATAGTCACGCGCGGATTCGCCGGTGACAGCTTCGATACGGCGCACGCCGGCACCGACGGCGCTGTCGCCCAGGATGCGCACCAGACCGATCTGGCCAGTGGCGGACACATGCGTGCCGCCGCAAAGCTCGATGGAATAGGCCTTGCCGGCCTTGGTGCCGCGCACGCCCTGCCCCATGGAAACGACGCGGACTTCGTCGCCATACTTTTCGCCGAACAGCGCCATGGCGCCTTCCGCGATGGCGTCATCGACGCTCATCAGACGGGTTGTGACCGGCGAGTTCTGCAGGACGATCTCGTTGGCCATCTCTTCAACGACCTTCAACTCCTCGGCCGTCATCGGCTTCGGATGGGACACGTCGAAGCGCAGGCGCTCCGGCGCGACCAGCGAACCCTTCTGCGCCACATGGGTGCCGAGAACCTCACGAAGAGCCTCGTGCAGCAGGTGGGTGGCGGAGTGATTGGCGCGCAGGCGCGAGCGTCTTGCGTGATCCACCGTCAGCACGACGGCGTCACCGACCTTGATCTTGCCTTCCGAGACTTCCGAGCTGTGCACGAAGAGGCCCTCGCCCTTCTTCTGCGTATCAGCGACGGCAAGCTTACCGTGGTCGCTTGATATCACGCCGGTATCGCCCATCTGACCACCGGATTCGCCATAGAATGGCGTCTGGTTGACGACGATCTGCACCTTGTCGCCGGCAGAAGCGCTGTCGACGGCAACGCCGTCCTTGACGATCGCCTGGATGACGCCTTCGGCTGCTTCCGTGTCGTAGCCGAGAAATTCGGTCGCGCCGTTCTTTTCCTTGAGCTCGAACCAGATGGTTTCCGTCGCCTTATCACCGGAACCGGTCCAGTGCGAACGCGCCTCGGCCTTCTGCCGCTCCATCGCATCCGTGAAGCTGGAGATGTCGACGCCAATGCCGCGGGCGCGCAGCGCGTCCTGCGTCAGGTCGAGCGGGAAGCCATAGGTATCGTAGAGCTTGAAGGCGGTTTCGCCATCCAGGCTGTCACCCTTGTGCAGGTCCGAAGTGGCATCGTTGAGCAGCGACAGGCCGCGTTCCAGCGTCTTGCGGAAACGGGTCTCTTCGAGCTTCAGCGTCTCGGAGGTCAGCGCCTCGGCGCGTACCAGCTCGGGATAGGCACGGCCCATCTGCTGGATCAGCGCCGGCAGCAGCTTCCACATCAGCGGCTCCTTGGCGCCGAGCAGCTGCGCGTGGCGCATCGCGCGGCGCATGATGCGGCGAAGCACGTAGCCACGGCCTTCGTTCGACGGCAGCACGCCATCGGCGATCAGGAAAGCGGAAGAACGCAGATGGTCGGCGATGACGCGATGGCTGGCGCGATGCTCACCCTCGGCCTTGACGCCGGTCGCCTCTTCCGAGGCTTCGATCAGCGCACGGAAGAGATCGATATCGTAATTGTCATGCTTGCCCTGCAGAACTGCGGCAACGCGCTCGAGGCCCATGCCGGTGTCGATCGACGGACGCGGCAGGTCGACACGCTGTTCCTTGGTGATCTGCTCGAACTGCATGAAGACGAGGTTCCAGATTTCGATGAAACGATCGCCGTCTTCTTCCGGAGAGCCGGGAGGGCCGCCCCAGATATGGTCGCCGTGATCGTAGAAGATTTCCGAACAGGGGCCGCACGGACCGGTATCGCCCATCGCCCAGAAATTGTCGTTGGTGGCGATACGGATGATCTTGTCGTCGGAAAGACCGGCGATCTTCTTCCAGAGGTTAAAGGCGTCATCGTCCGTGTGGTAGACCGTGACCAGCAGGCGCTTGGCGTCGAGGCCGAATTCCTTGGTGATCAGGTTCCATGCAAGCTCGATGGCGCGCTCCTTGAAATAGTCGCCAAAGGAGAAGTTGCCGAGCATTTCGAAGAAGGTGTGATGGCGCGCGGTGTAGCCGACATTGTCGAGGTCGTTGTGCTTGCCACCAGCGCGCACGCATTTCTGCGCGGTCGAAGCCGTCGAGTAAGGGCGCTGTTCCAGGCCGGTGAAGACGTTCTTGAACTGCACCATGCCGGCATTGGTGAACATCAATGTCGGATCGTTGCGTGGTACGAGCGGGCTCGACGGCACGATCTCGTGGCCGTTTTTCTTAAAATAGTCGAGGAAGGTCGACCGGATTTCATTCACACCGCTCATAGGGGGCCCTTCAGTACTGCCGTCAACAACTTGCTTCAAAGTCAGTGGCTTTTATCGTTCGCTCCGGGCGCTGTCCAGCCGCACGAACAAAACCGGCCGCACATCCCTTGGACAATACGGCCGGTTTCAGCATTTAATCTTGTCTTACGCCGGGAATTGCTCCCGAAATCTCTTATTCGCCGCCGGCATCGCCATCGTCACCGGCATCCGGACCGCCATTCTGCAGGAAGCGGTCGGCAATCAGGCCGGCGTTCTGGCGCAGCGACAATTCGATCTCGCGAGCGAGATCCGGATTATCGCGCAGGAAAATCTTCGCGTTTTCGCGACCCTGGCCGAGACGCTGGCTGTTATAGGAGAACCATGCGCCGGACTTTTCGACGATACCAGCCTTGACGCCGAGATCGACCAGCTCGCCGGTCTTGGAAACGCCTTCGCCGTACATGATGTCGAATTCGACCTGCTTGAAGGGAGGCGCCATCTTGTTCTTGACGACCTTCACGCGGGTCTGGTTACCGATCACCTCTTCGCGCTCCTTGACCGCGCCGATACGGCGGATGTCGAGGCGAACCGATGCATAGAACTTCAGCGCATTACCGCCCGTCGTCGTTTCCGGCGAGCCGAACATGACGCCGATCTTCATGCGGATCTGGTTGATGAAGATCACCATGGTGTTCGACTTCGAGATCGAAGCCGTCAGTTTGCGCAGCGCCTGGCTCATCAGACGAGCCTGAAGACCCGGCAGGCTATCGCCCATTTCGCCTTCGATTTCGGCGCGCGGCGTCAGAGCAGCCACGGAGTCGACGACGAGAACGTCGATGGCGCCGGAGCGCACCAGCGTGTCGGTGATTTCGAGCGCCTGCTCGCCGGTATCCGGCTGCGAGATCAAAAGATTCTGCAGGTCAACACCGAGCTTGCGGGCGTAGACCGGATCGAGCGCGTGTTCCGCGTCGACGAAGGCGCAAATGCCGCCCTTCTTCTGGGCTTCTGCAATGGTCTGCAATGCAAGCGTCGTCTTACCCGAGCTTTCCGGCCCATAGATTTCGATGATGCGCCCCTTCGGCAAGCCGCCGATGCCGAGGGCGATATCGAGGCTCAAAGAGCCAGTGGAAACCGTTTCGATTTCGACCACATTCTCGTTTGAGCCGAGCTTCATGATCGAGCCCTTGCCGAACGACCGCTCAATTTGAGAGAGTGCCGCTTCAAGTGCCTTGCTTTTATCCACCGATTTGTCCTCTACAAGCCGCAAAGAATTCTGAGACATTCGATCCACCTTTAGGTTATTGAAGCCGCTCAAGCAATGTCGCCGCTGACGAGAATTCTGTACTCTATTTGTTCTCTTGTCGCAAGAGCACAACAAGCAATTGAAAGAAAAAGGTAAAATGAATTCCGTTCTACTTTTGTTTTCTCGTTTCTTACCAGATACTTACATATCCGGGACCGCAGATCCCGCCATCTTGGCAACCGGCCCGATTCGCGTTTTTGACTGCTGAGGAAAACCATATGGCGAAGAAGATTCTCGTTCTCGGCGGCGCTCATGTCGATCGGCGCGGCCGTATTTTCGGCGAGACGGCACCCGGAGCCAGCAATCCGGGCGCATGGTTCGAGGAGCCCGGCGGCGGCGGCTTCAATGCAGCCCGCAATTTGGCCCGTCTCGGCTTTGATGTCAGGATGATTTCGCCGCGCGGCGGCGATCCTTCCGGCGAGATGGTCGCAGAGGCCGCGAGCCATGCCGGCGTTGAGGATACCCCTTTCGTCTTCCTCGACCGCAAGACGCCGAGCTACACCGCGATCCTCGAGCGCGACGGCAATCTGGTCATCGCACTTGCCGATATGGAGCTCTACCAGCTGTTCTCGCCCCGGCGCCTGACGATTCGCGCGGTTCGCGATGCGTTCGAGGTAGCCGATCTCGTTCTCTGCGACGCCAATCTGCCGGCCGAGACTTTGGCCGCGATCGCAGCGAAAGCATCCGCCGACGGCAAACCGGTTGCCGCCATCGCGATCTCGCCCGCGAAGGTCATGCGGCTGAAGCCGTGCCTAGCCGGCATCGATCACCTCTTTCTCAATGAAGCCGAAGCCGCCGCGTTGACAGGCCATCGGCCGGAAGATCCTCGTGAATGGGTCAGCGGATTGCGGGCGCTCGGGTTGCGCAATGGCGTCATCACCCGCGGCAAACGCGAGCTGATTGCATTCTCGCACAATGCGGTCGTCAGCTTGCAGCCGCCCATCGTCGAAAATGTCGCCGATGTCACGGGTGCTGGAGATTCGCTGGCGTCAGGCGTTCTGGCCGCTCTGCTTGCCGGTCACGACCTCGCCGAAGCCGTTCGTCACGGTACGGCAGCAGCGGCGATCACGGTTCAATCTCCATTCGCGACGGCCGAAAATCTTTCGCCCGAACTGCTAAACTCGATGTTGGCACTTGTTCCCAAGGCCGAAATTCTGTCATGAAGCCTCTTCAAAACGCGTAAATAGTTTCAGTGAATTGGAAACGAAAATGACCCAGCCTATCTCGCCCCTGCTTCCGATCTCCTATTCGAAGGAAGTTGCCGCCGCCAAGCTGCGCGGTGCGCCGATCGTTGCACTGGAATCGACCATCATCACCCACGGCATGCCCTACCCGGGCAATATCGAGATGGCTCGCAGTGTCGAAGCAATTATCCGGCAGAAGGGCGCCGTGCCGGCAACCATTGCCGTCATTCACGGCACCCTGCATATCGGCCTCGAGCCGGAAGAACTCGAAGCGCTTGCCAAGACGGAAGGCGCCATGAAGGTCTCGCGCGCTGATATCGCTTTCGCGATCGCGGAGCGCCGCACCGGTGCAACTACGGTTGCCGCAACGATGATCGCAGCTGCCCGCGCCGGCATCAAGGTATTCGCTACCGGCGGCATCGGCGGCGTGCACCGCGGCGCAGAAGAGAGCTTCGATATCTCGGCCGATCTTGAAGAACTTGCCCGCACCGGCGTCATCGTCGTTTGCGCAGGTGCCAAGGCTATCCTCGATATTCCGAAGACGCTCGAAGTGCTCGAAACCCGCGGCGTTCCGGTGGTCACTTTTGACAGCACCGAATTCCCGGCCTTCTGGTCGCGCTCTTCCGGCCTGCCGAGCCCGCTGACGCTGAACAGCCCCGCGGCCATCGCGAATTTCCAGACGACGCGCGAGCAGCTCGGCATTGATGGCGGCATGCTGATCGCCAACCCGGTTCCGGAAGCCGACGAAATCCCGCGCGAAGAGATGGAAATCTACATCGAGCGCGCCCTCGATAGCGCTGCCCGCGACGAGATCGCCGGCAAGGCGGTCACGCCTTATCTGCTCAGCACCATCTTCGACATCACCGAAGGCCGCAGCCTCAAGACCAACATTGCGCTTGTCGAAAACAACGCACGCCTCGGCGCGGAAATTGCGGTTGCTCTCGCAGAATAGCTGATATTGCCTTCACGACGGAGGGCCGGGCGTTCGGAAGATCGCCCGGCCCTCTCTCTTTTGAGTTCTTTCAAGCTAGAGCGTGATGCCGAAAAGTGTAAGCGGTTTTCGGATGACATCACGCTCTACTTTTCTGGTTCTGGAGCGGATTCAGATTTTAGGTCGAACAGACCTAAAATCATCCGGCTCTAGCGTGAACAAGCCAAGGGCGTTCCGCAGCTCGGCAAGCGTCGCCTCCGTCCGCTCCCTCGCCTTTCGCGTACCCTCGCGCACGATTCCCAGGACATAATCCGGCTCGGCGGCGAAGCGTGCACGGCGTTCGCGGATCGGCGCGAGCAATGCCTGGAGCACGTCTCCAAGATGTCTCTTCAAGGTGATATCGCCGAGTCCTCCACGACGATAGCGCGCCTTCAGATCGTCGATAACAGCCCGATCGTCGCAAAACGCATCCAGATAGGTGAAGACGACATTTCCCTCGACCTTGCCGGGATCGCTGATCCGCAGGTGGTCCGGATCGGTATACATGCGCCGCACCGCGGCGCTGACCTCATCGGGCGAAGCAGAAAGCGGGATGGCGTTGCCCTGGGATTTGCTCATCTTCGTTTTGCCATCGACACCCGGCAAGCGCCCGATTTTGGGCACCATGGCCGAAGCCTCGACGAGGATCTCGCGTCCGGCTTGCCGATTGAGGCGGCGAACGATCTCGTTGGTCTGCTCGATCAACGGCGCCTGATCCTCGCCAACCGGCACCACAGTCGCCTTGAAGGCGGTAATATCGGCCGCCTGCGCCACGGGATAGCAGAGAAAACCGGCGGGCACGTCTCGTTCGAAGCCGCGCAGCTGGATTTCCGTCTTGATCGTCGGATTGCGCTCAAGGCGGCTGACGGTGACGAAATTCAGGTAAAGCAATGTCAGTTCCGCCAGCGCCGGCAAGCCGGATTGCACGCAGATCGTCGTTTGTGAGGGATCGATGCCGACGGCGAGATAGTCGATGGCAACCTCGAGAACGTTGCGACGGACCTTTTCGGGATCATCGGCATTATCGGTCAGGGCCTGGGTATCGGCCAGGAGCAAGAATTGCCGATGGCTGCGCTGAAGCGCGACACGGCTCTTCAGCGAGCCGACATAGTGGCCGAGATGGAGAGGACCGGTGGTCCGGTCGCCCGTCAGGATGATGGGGCGGGTATCGATAGGGGAAGACATTCTTTGCTCCGCAAAAGGAGCCGCCGCAATCGGGAAGGAACCTGAAATGAACATGCCTGCCGGATCACGGCGGCAGGGTCGATTTCAATATATGACGACTGCCGCTCCTAGAAGGAGCGCCACCACATTTGACAAATGGACTGTGCAAAATCGTTCATGCGCGGTTGATTACACCTTTGCGATACAATCGGCAACAGGGAGAGGCCCAATCGCCTCTCGCCTATTTATCCAGCGTCTCGCGCACGACCACCGCAAGCTGCTTCAGCGAAAACGGCTTCGGCAGGAAGCCGAATTGCGCGTCCGCCGGCAGGTTGCGGGCGAAGGCATCCTCCGCATAACCCGACACGAAGATGAACTTCATATCCGGGTATTTCTTGCGCAGCTCACGCAGCAGCGACGGGCCATCCATCTCAGGCATGACCACATCCGACACGACGACATCGACCTGGCCGTCGAGTTCATCCATGATATCGAGCGCTTCCACACCGGAACCGGCCTCATAAACGGTATAACCGCGCGTCTCGAGCATGCGCTTGCCGCCGCGACGCACCGCCTCCTCGTCTTCGACCAGCAACACGACCGCAGATTTGCCGGTCAGGTCGGCCGGCTCTTCCGAAGGCACCACGGCTGCAACGCTTTGGTCCATGGCAGCAACATCCCGGCTTTCGGGCGTTTTCGCTTCGGTAACGGCTGGCATTTCGACGATATGGCGCGGCAGGAAGATGCGGAAGGTCGTTCCCTTGCCGACTTCCGATTCCGGCTGGATGTACCCGCCGGATTGCTTGATGATGCCATAGACCATCGCAAGGCCGAGGCCGGTGCCCTTGCCCACTTCCTTGGTGGTGAAGAAGGGCTCGAAGATCTTGTCCATGATTTCGGGTGCGATACCGGTGCCGGTATCGCTGACTTCGACGAGAACCATGTCCTCATGCGGCAGATAGGGATAATTGAAGGCGCTGACGTCAGCCGCAAGCAGATTGCGCGTCCGCAGCGTCAGCATGCCGCCACCCGGCATCGCATCGCGCGCATTGACGCAAAGATTGATGAGCACCTGCTCGAACTGCGAAAGATCCGTCTTCACCGGCCAGAGATCGCGGCCGTAGTCGACATCCAGCTTGACATGCGTGCCCGATAGCAGCCGATCCACCAGCATGCGGAGATCGCCGATCACATCGGTCAGATTGAGGATCGACGGCCGCATGGTCTGCTTGCGCGAGAAAGCCAGCAGCTGGCGCACCAGCACAGCCGCGCGATTGGCATTGCGCTTGATTTCCATCAAATCCGCAAAGCTGGCATCGGAAGGCCGCGCCTGCAGCAGGAGATGGTCTGACGACAGCAGGATCGCCGTCAGCACGTTGTTAAAGTCATGCGCGATGCCACCGGCGAGCGTGCCGACGGCATTGAGCTTCTGCGTCTGCGCCATCTGCGTTTCGAGCGCCTTCTGCTCGGTCACTTCGACGGCATAGACGATGGCAGCCTCTTCCGGCGCCTCGTCCGTCTGGTCGATGACAGCGTTGACGTAGAAGCGGAAATGCCTCGTATCGTCTTTCGGATTGCGGGAGTCGATGGGCGGAATATCGCCCTGTCGGTCCTTGGCTGCGGCCAGCGCCTGATGCAGCCGCGACCGGTCGCTCTCGTTGACGATGGTCTCCAGCGCCGCGCCGCGCTCGATGTCGTCGCGTGATACCAGATCCGAGAACAGCTTCAGGAACGGGGCATTGGTGCGCAGAATGCGGCCATTGCCATCGACGGACGCGATCGCCATCGGCGTATTGTTGAAGAAGCGGCTGAAACGCATCGCCGCCGCCGAAGCCGATTGCTCGGTGTCGCCACCATTTTGCCGTGTCAGTACGATGGTCCGGCTCTCCCCCGGGGCACCATCGCGCATCGACGTGACGCTGTGGACGATCTGCACCGGCAGGCTCTGGCCGTTGGAACGCCGCAGGTCGAGGTCGAGCGTCACCGTCTTCTTGAAGCCGGGCTCGGCCTGCACGGACTGGATGAGGGCCAGCCCCTCTCCGGCCACGAGATCTCCGATCGTCATCGATCCCGGCACGAATTTCGTCAGGTCGAAACCGAGCCATTCCGCCAACGTCGCATTGAGATAGAAGATTTCGCCCTTGCGGCCGGCGGAAAAGAAACCGGCCGGCGCATGGTCGAGATAATCGATCGCGTTCTGAAGTTCCTTGAAAAAGCGCTCCTGATCGTCGCGCTCGGACGTGATATCGGTGATCTGCCAGATGTGCAGCGCCGTGTTGCCGCCCTGCTCCGGCTGCAATACCCGCGCTTTCAATCGATACCAATGGGCCGTCTGCCCGATTCCGTTGAAGGGACCGAGCGGCTTCAACAACCGAAACTCCTCCGATCCCTCCTTGCCGTCACGCAAACCATTGGCCAGGCGATAGAGAGCCTCGTTTGACTCACGGTTGCGAGAAAGCAGCGTCTCGAGCGACTGCACCTCGGTCGCCTTGGTAGCACCCGTCAGCCGTCCGTAGGCAGCATTGGCATAGACGATGCGTCCCTTCTCATCCGTGATCAGCGTCCCGTCCGGGTGGCTGTTCAGGAACGAACGCGCCAGGCTATCGGACTGTGGCTGCGGCATGACCTCGACGAAGCCGATGATCGACGAGACCAGGAAGAAGATCCCGACCATGGCAAGAATGCCAAGGCCGCCGAGCACGGCCTCGTTGTCGAGTTGACTTTTGAACAGGACGAAGGCGGCCGCGGCAGCCATGAGAACGAGCGCAAGCAAGATGATGCGCAGCACGGTTCCAGAACGAACCCCGCGATCCACCAGCGGCACGCTATACTCGTCGGACGGACGCTGCTTCGTCATAAACCCCTCGTCTGCGCCGTTCTCCTCGCGACATGTCATAGACATTGCGGATCGCCAGAGTCGGACTTTGCGAATCTTCTTTACCAATTTGCATGACAGGCAAAAAGCTTTGCTGGGCGAGAAAGGCTTGAATTCACAAGCAAGACAGCCCAAGAGGCTACAATCGCATCTTGTATCCGGCTAGATCCTGTCCTTATGATCGCCGCATAGGAAAGCCAAAGTCAAAGTATCTACCTTGCAGTAGTTGCACCTCGGCCGCGACATCGGGGACAAATACGGAGTATCTCGACATGTTGGACGACATCGCCGGAGCCTACGGCAGCCGCTTTTTCCTCGCAGCCGGCGGGGTTGCACTCGCCCTCCTCTTGCTCGTTGGCGTTCTTTGGATCCTGCGCAACCGGGCGCCGTCACCCTTTGTGCGCGGCGGCAAGAACCGCCAGCCGCGCCTTCAGGTGCTTGATGCCGCCGCCGTCGATGCGCGCCGACGGCTCGTGCTTGTGCGGCGCGATGGCATCGAACATCTTATCATGATCGGCGGCCCGACCGATATCGTCATCGAATCCGGCATCTCCGATCCAAATAAGGCAGGTGCCGCGACATCGCTCGACATTCCCCCTTCATCGGAAAGCCGTCCGCTATCGCGACAGAAGGTCGCCGAGCTGGATAGTCCTCCGGCCGCGCTTCCAACGCAGCGCCAGCAGCCCACGGAAGACAGGCTTGAAGCCTATCTGCGCGCCGAGCCCGTTGTTACCGCAACGCCGAAACCTGCGCCGCAACCGGTCGAGGCCGCCCCGCAACCGGTCGCAACGCCGCCACAGCGAGCACCTCAGCCGGCACCCGTTATCACGGAGGCTGAGGCCGCCGACATACTGGACGCAGCACGCCATACCGTGCTGCCGCCGCAGCCGGCCCGAGCCGCCGCATCGGTCGAGCCGACGGTCGCATCGCCCGCCTCTGCCGATTCCGGCAACGAATTCCAGCGTATTTTGGAAGCGGAAATGTCGAAGAACTTGACGGCGGAACGGATCATTCCAAACGCTCCGCCACAACGCCAGGTCCAGCAGCAACCGGCTGCGGCGCCCAATCCAGCTCCTGCGCAACGTATAGAGCCGGAGCTTGCGCCGATGACTGGAGCGGACAGCGCCCTTCAGAAGGAAGTCGCCCGCATCTTTGGCGAAATGAGCGTCAGCCGCGACAAATAGCACGAGGCCGGCAATATCTCGGAATCAAAAAAGGCACGGCGAACTTCCCGCCGTGCCTTTGTTTTTAGTTCCGGTCGAAACCGACCGTCTCATTATTCGTCGCGATAAACTTTCTCACGGCGCTCATGACGTTCCTGCGCTTCGATCGACAAGGTGGCGATCGGACGCGCGTCGAGACGCTTGAGGCCGATCGGTTCGCCGGTTTCTTCACAGTAGCCGTAAGTGCCGTCTTCAATACGCTGCAAGGCGGCATCGATTTTAGAAATAAGTTTACGCTGGCGGTCTCGAGCTCGAAGTTCGATGGCTCTGTCCGTTTCTGAGGAAGCCCGATCGGCGAGATCGGGATGGTTTGCGCTTTCTTCTGCCAGGTGGTCCAGGGTTTCGCGCGCTTCTCTTAGGATATCGTTTTTCCAGGCTATCAGCTTCGCTCTGAAGTAAGCTCGCTGATTTAGGTTCATGAACTCCTCGTCTTCCGAGGGCACGTAGTTACTAAGATCGATCTTCTCACTCAACGCGATTCTCCTGAAGAACATCTCTTATGGCGGGGTGTATATCCCAACCGCTAGTGCCGATTCAAGCCAAATAGACGCTGTCAACCGATTTTTAAATTTGTCATAAATTTCGGCTAAGTGTATATTTTTTCATCATATATTGGCTTCATCAGAAAATCGGCATTTTCAGAACCTTGGCGAAACCATGTGTCGGGCCGCGATTCGGCCGATCTCGCGGCGGTTGACGGCATGGGCGAAGAGACGCTACCTGATTGTCGAAATCGAGCTCCGGAATTTCATCATGACCAGCATCTTGCCGCCGCCATCTAGGATCTATCTCCTGCGTCATGCCGAAGCTCAGCGCGCCGTACCCGGGCAGAAAGATTTCGATCGACCCCTGAACGACAATGGCTACGCTACCGCCGAAATCGTTGCCGACGAGGCCGCTGAAAAAGACTACAGGCCGGACCTGATCATTTCCTCGACCGCGCTTCGTTGCCGCCAGACTGCCGAGGCTATGCGACGAGTCGTCAGCCCCTCTACCGAATTCCGCTTCGTCGATGCGATCTACAACGGAACGCTCGATATCTACCTTGCGCTTATTGCCTCGCAGACCGATCGACAGTCCGTGATGCTGGTGGCGCATAATCCGATCATCGAGCAGACGCTGGCGGCCCTGATCGGCGACGAGGCGCTGGGGCGCGTGCTTCCGCATGGCTTTCCGACAGCCGGCCTTGCTGTCGTCGATGTGACGGCATCCGGCTGGTCGCTGACGGATTTCATCACCGAATAGGGATGTCGCCCGGCGCTGGGACGCCGCCATACACCAACCCGGCACAGCATCGTTAGCCACTCATCTTTTCTGCGCAAGCTTTGCTTCCTATATTCACGGTCACGCTGTCACCCAGGGATCCCGCCTTGCCGCCAAGCCTGACCTCCTTCACCGACGACGCCCTCATCGCCTTCGACAATCTCGCGGACCGCGCCGCTGGGCTGGTCAACCCGACGATTCGACTGGGGGTGACCGGCCTGTCGCGGTCCGGCAAGACCGTCTTCATCTCGTCGCTGGTACACAATCTGCTGAACGGCGGGCGCCTGCCGCTGTTTGAGCCCGTGCAATCCGGCCGTGTTTCCGCCGTTCGGCTCGAGCCCCAACCTGACGATGCCGTGCCGCGCTTTCAATACGAGGACCATATCCGTGCGCTGGTGAAGGAGCGCATCTGGCCCGATTCGACCCGTGCGATCTCCGAACTGCGCATCACACTCGATTATCAAAGCGCCAGCGGCTGGAACCGGCTGTTTTCCCCCGGTCGGCTTTCCATCGACATCGTTGACTATCCCGGCGAATGGCTGCTCGACCTGCCGCTGCTTGGCAAGGATTTCCGCACGTTCAGCGAGGAAACCCTCGCCCTGGCGAATACCGGCATCCGCGCCGAACTATCGCGTCACTGGTTGGCGACAACGATAGAGGCTGATATCGCCGCACCTGCCGATGAAATGGCGGCGCGGGATCTTGCCACTGCCTTTGCCGATTATCTGAAAGCCTGCAAATCCGACGAGCGTTCGCTTTCGACGCTGCCGCCCGGCCGCTTCCTGCTGCCTGGCGATCTCGATGGCTCGCCTGCCCTCACCTTCGCACCGCTGAAACTTCCGGCAGAAGGCGCAGCGCCGAAAGGCTCGCTCTGGGCGATGATGGAACGCCGCTACGAGGCCTACAAGTCGGTGGTGGTCAAACCCTTCTTTCGCGAACACTTCGCCCGTCTCGACCGCCAGATCGTCCTTGTGGATGCGTTGCAGGCGATCAATCGCGGCCCCGAAGCGGTGCAGGATCTCGAGCGCGCGCTGACGGACGTGCTTGCCTGCTTTCGTCCCGGCAACAATTCACTGCTTTCCTCGCTGCTTGGCCGACGCATCGATCGCGTGCTGGTGGCTGCCACCAAAGCGGACCATCTGCATCACGAGAGCCACGACCGGCTGGAGGCGCTGACCCGCCGCCTGGTCGAACGCGCCATCGAGCGGATCGGTATGGCAGGCGCCGGCATCGAAGTCATGGCGATAGCCTCCGTGCGTGCCACTCGCGAGGCGACGGTCACGCGCGACGGAGAGACGCTTCCGGTCATTGTCGGCACGCCTATGGACAATGAAACGATTGCCGGCGAGACGTTCGACGGCAACCGCAAGACGGCCGTCTTCCCCGGCGACCTCCCCGTTAGTCCGCATTGGTTGTTCGAAGCCCTTGAATCGGATGGAGCGAAGGTCCACTTGCCGGAGGTGAACGTCGTGCGCTTCCGTCCGCCGGAGCTGGACGAAGCCAATGGCGGCATCAAACTATCGGTGCCGCATATCCGCCTCGATCGCGCCATGCAGTTCCTGTTCGGAGACCGTCTCGCATGACGAAGCCGACCGCAAACGAACCCGGCGGGACCGCCCGCCGCCCGGCAGCCTTCGCGCTCGATCCGAGCGAGACGAATTCAAAAACCGGCCCTGAACCCGTGCGCCGCAAGCCCCAGAGCTTCGATACAGAGATCGTGCTTACGCCGGACGAGGAAGATCCTTTCATCAACCCTGCCCTGGACCCGGCATTTGCCGGCAGCGCCGCGGCCACGCCTCGTCGCCGCGGCTTTTCCTTCGGCAAGGTGGCACTCAGCGCGCTCGGCATTCTCATTTCGCTTGCCTTTGGCCTCTGGACGGATCAGCTCATCCGCAATCTGTTCAGTCGCGCCGATTGGCTGGGCTACACCGCCCTGGCAGTCGTTGCGATCGGCATTCTCGCCGTACTCGCCATCGTCGTCAGGGAAACGGCAGGCATGATGCGGCTTGCCGCCGTACAAACCATAAAGGCGGAGGCAGAGGCTGCCGTGGTGGAGACGCGACCGGCACGGGCCAAGGCATTGGTGAAGCGCCTCTGCGTCATTCTTGAAGCCAATCCGGAAACCGCCAGGGGCCGCGCCACGCTGAAGGCTGCAGAGGACGACATCATCGACGCGCCGCAATTGATCGATCTGGCGGAGCGCGAGCTTCTCGGCCCGCTAGACCGGCGCGCCAGGGCGCTCATCCTCGGCGCGTCAAAGCGCGTCTCTGTGGTGACAGCCATCAGCCCGCGTGCCCTCGTCGATATTCTCTATGTTCTCTTCGAGGCGGCGAAACTCGTCCGAGCCATGGCGGAACTCTATGGCGGAAGGCCAGGCACGCTCGGGATGGTCAGGCTGATGCGTGATGTACTCGCGCACCTGGCCGTTACCGGATCGATCGCAGTCGGCGACAGCATCGTTCAACAACTGATCGGCCATGGCCTGGCATCCAAGCTCTCGGCCCGGCTCGGCGAAGGGGTCGTCAACGGCATGATGACGGCAAGAATCGGAATAGCTGCAATGGATCTCTGCAGGCCGCTCGCCTTCAAGGCGCTCAAACGGCCCGGCATTGCCGACTTCGCCGGCGACCTCACACCGAACGTCACTGGACGTTCCACAACGTAAACGCCTGCAATCCCGGCTCCGTAGGGCGCAAGAAACCAAGCATTAACCATTCTCAGGCAAAAGTGAGTACCAGTTTTACGGTTCCGCCTCGGTAGGGAATGTCCATGTTTTCGCGTCAATTTCTTCTTGCAAGCAGCCTCGCCGCCGCGACCCTCTCCACGATGGTTTGGGTGAATTCTGCCGAAGCGGCCCCCCGCGACAAGGCATTTTTCCAGTCGGTCGCCGGCTCGTGGAATGGTCCCGGCGAAATCGTCGCCGGCAAGTATAAGGGCACGAAGTTCACCTGCAGCCTTACGGGCAAACCGCTCGATGGTAGCAGCGCTGGCGTGAAGCTCGACGGCACCTGCCGCGTCGGCGTCTTCCAACAGCCGATGTCGGCGGAGATCACGCAGAGCGGCGGCTCTTATTCCGGAAAGTTCCTCGATGGCGCAGCCGGCAAGGGTCTCGATGTGACCTCCGGCACTGTCAACGACGGCACGGTGGTTCTCGGCCTTATCAGGCAGAAACTGAATGGCGCCATGATCGCCCGCGTTTCCGACAGCAAGTCGATGAACGTTACGATCTCGGTCAAGGTCGGCGAACAGATGGTGCCCGTCATCGGCGTCACCCTGAAGCGCGCCGATGTCGATCCGATTGCTGTGGGATCGATCCAGTAAATTCGGGCGCATAGTCAGATATTCGAAGGCCGGCATAATTGCCGGCCTTTCTTGTTTCATCTCACCTCAGGCGGAAAGCCACCAATCCTGGCTCTCGTCGGCAATCTCGATCCCTTCGATATCGACGTCCCGCAGCCAGTCCTTGATAGCGCGCCCCTTCACGGTGAGGTCGCCGGCGAAATCCGCAAGCGGCATCAGCACGAAACCGCGCTCGGTCATCCGCGGATGCGGAATGGTCAGCAGCGGCTCCGTCTGCTCCAGCGCACCATAGGTCAGGATATCGATATCGATTGTCCGTGGCCCCCAGCGCTCGATCCGGACGCGCTTCATCTCACGCTCTATGTCGAGACACACGTCGAGAAGTTCCTCCGGGGCAAGCGTCGTATCGACGGCTGCGCAGGAGTTGTAGAAGAAGGACTGATCCGTCTTGCCCCAGGGCGGCGTGCGGTAGAGCCGCGACACCGAAACCACCTGGCAGTCGTCACGCGCATCGAGCGCGCGCAAGGCAAGCGCCATTGCTCGCACCGGATTGTCCAGATTGCCGCCCAAGCCGAGCGTCGTACGCACCGCAGTACCTTCAGGCAAAGTGCTCAACGCTCACCTGTACGTAATCTAGAACGCCGGGAACCGGGGCATTGGGCTTGCGCACAGTGATCTTTGCGCGGCGAATGCTGGGAAAACGCCGGCACAGTTCCTTGGCGACATCAAGCGCCAGCGCCTCGATCAGATAGCGCCGGCGACCGGTGACGATCTCCTCGATGACACTGAATGCGATGCCGTAGTTGACGGTATCGTCGATCGAATCGCGCTCCAGGGCATCGCCGGCATCGACGTCGAGTTCGGCATCGACAAAGAAACGCTGTCCGAGGAATTCCTCCTCGTCATGCACGCCGTGGCGGGCAAAGAATGCGCAATTCTGCAGAGTAATAGTATATGTTACAGCGCTCATGGCGTCCCTCCGTTTCGAACAGGCACGACGGCGTCCGAAAACCGTTCCCTATCATGTTTCGGGATCATGCTTTAAGTCTCGCGCGCGTCCTGAGGATAGCATCTGCAACCGCCAGCGCGTCTCTGTTGATTGCGACATTATGCACGCGGAATAGGGCAGCTCCCTGCAAACGCAATATCGCGCTTGTCGCCGCCGTCCCCGCATCTCGATCCCCCGCATCACGCCCGGTGATCGTACCGACAAATCGCTTGCGCGAAGTACCGACCAGAAGAGGCAGCTCGAACCGAAGCAGCGCATTGAACCGCGCCATCAGCTCCAGGTTTTCCTCGGCGCTCTCCTTGGCAAAACCAAACCCGGGGTCGAGCACGATATGCTGCCTGCCGACGCCGGCGGCGGCGGCGATATCGAGCGAGCGATTGAGAAACAGCAGCTGATCATCGATCACGTCGGGCAGCTTCTGGCGATCGCGACCCGTGTGCATGATGCACAATCCCGCTCCCGTCTGCGCCGCAAGCGCTGCTATATCCGGCTCTCGTTGCAGACCGAAGACATCATTGACGATATGCGCTCCCGCGCCGATCGACAGTCGCGCCGTATCGGCGCGATAGGTGTCGACCGAGATCAGCGCCTCGGTCCTGCTGCGCAGCGCTTCGATGACGGGCAGCACCCGGCCCTGCTCCTCACTGGCGCTGACGGCATCGGCGCCGGGCTTCGTCGATTCGCCGCCGACGTCGATGATGGCGGCTCCGTCTTCGACACAGGAGAGCGCATGTGCAACCGCCGCGTCAACTGCCTCGTAATGCCCGCCGTCGGAGAAGGAATCCGGCGTCACGTTGACGATCGCCATGATCACGCTCTGCTTGCCGACCTCGATGCTGCGGCCATGTGCGACATGCCATATGTGGCTGCGAAGCTCCGTCAAGAACTATCCCATCCCATTGAAAATGAAAAAACCTTGCGCTTGATATTGCGCTCACAGTGGCTATGCCGCAAGGTTCACAGAAGTTCAACATGGTAGCGACACGAATGCCGCTTGCATCCCATAAGATCATTGTTTCGTGTGCTCTGCTGCTCGCGTTCTGCCTACCCGAAATGGCCAAGGCCGAAGTCGTCGCCCGAAAGACAATTTCCTATTTCGACATCAAGGGCCGCACCGCCGATGAACTCGATGCGGCACTCAATCAGCGTGGACCGCTGGCGATGGGTTCCAGCAGCCATCACCCCGGCGCCACGAAGATTCGCTTCGGCGGCAACGCGACCTATAGCGAGGCGAATGGCCGTTGCTACATTTCCGATGTAAAGGTGACCGTCGATACGGAAATCATTCTTCCGCGCTGGCGCGACCGGCGCAATGCCGGCAAGCAGCTTTCGATGATCTGGGACACATTGGCTGGCGACATCCGTCGCCACGAGGACCGGCACGTCGAAATCGCCCGTCAGCACGCTCGACAGATGGAACGGCAGATCCTCGCCCTGCGGCCGGCGGCCGATTGCGACACACTTCAGGAAAAGGCCAATGAGGTGACGGAGCGGGAAACCCAACTCCACGATGCCGATCAGGCACGTTTCGATCGCATCGAAGCGATCAACTTCCAGAGCCGCATGCAGAGATTGCTCTATTATCGCAGCCGGCAGAACAGCCCCTAAAGCGCTCGCGAGAGCTCGCATTCCATGAAAATGACCGTCGGGAAGCAATCTGCTGTGTGAAAACGGCCACTATATCTGTGAATCGTCCCGTTTTTTCGCTCTTTGAACTTTACGAGAATCTGAAATAGGTTTTTCCTATCATTCACAGAGATGGATGCACCGACTGATTCCAAAGACCGGGCTATATCTCGAATGAAACGTTTTGAGTGCCTGTGCCGTCAGGTTTTCTCGCTGAAGGGCGCAGTGGGGTTTATTTTCCAAAGCATGCGCTAAGTGTTCTCCTGGCGCGTCCTGAAGCCATAGGTGTTTCCTCCCTTGCCTGTGGTGATGCGCCCGCCTCGCCTCGCTCGCTGCACCAGCTGAGCGGGGCATCTTTTTGGGGCTGATGCGAATATCTCCATCCGGCAAGTCGAACGGATCACCCACCATGCGGTGCGTGATCCGGAGAAAATTACGCCTGGCGTTCCGGTACGTGGACGACGAGGCCGTCAAAGGCGCTCTTCATCCTGATTTGACAGGAGAGACGCGAATTCGGGCGAACGTCGAAGGCGAAGTCGAGCATGTCTTCTTCCATCGCCTCTGGGCTGCCGACCTTTTCGGTCCAATCCTCGTCGACATAGACATGACAGGTGGCACAGGCACACGCGCCACCGCACTCTGCCTCGATACCCGGAACGGAGTTGCGTACGGCATTCTCCATTACGGTGGATCCGTTGTCGACATCAAGTTCGAAGCGTGTGCCGTCGAAGGCGACGATGGTGAGTTTGGTCATGTCAGTGAATTCCGAAATTCGTGAATGAAGAAAGACGATCCGGAATTTTACTTCCAACAATTCGCCAGGGCAGTCAACATTTGCGCCGCCGAAACGGTCTGATCCGCTCGACGGTGCAAGGACTTTGTCGATAATCCGACCTATTGGTTCAGCGTGAGAGTTTCAGAATGAAGTTCTCGGCCTCGATAACCGAAGTGGTGACGGCCGCCATCTGGGCAGCGTCATTTCCATTTCTTTCGAGTGCAGCCGCCGCATCAGCGACACGAAAGGCACCCACTGCGCTTGCCGCACCCGTCAGCTTATGGGACGCCGCTTGAACACGCTTGGCATCGCCGCTGCCGATCTCCTGCAAGCAGGAGCGCGCCTGCCGGGCAAACATCTGCAACACCTCGACTTCAAGGGCCTTGTCGCCCATCGTCTGCTTCCCGAGATGAACGAGATCGATCGCCTTCGCCTGCGTCGGGGTCGGTCCTCGCGAATTATCCGGAGATTCAAATGCGATATTCGATACTGCCATGTGCCAACGCTCCCGTCTTTTAGCTTCGACTGTTTTAGCGACCTGCCGCATACTTGCGGCCTGGGGATGGCCATCGAGTTAAATTTTGGCACATTGAGGGCGTAAAACTCGAGACATGGTTAACGCGCGTTAAACATGCTCAAAATCTCGGGTTTTCATGACGTTGAACGTGCAAAGAGGGTTAACGCGACCCTAACGATCCACTGTATTTAAGGTGGAATTAATTGTCATGACTAGGGGAATGTGTCACTACGATACTGGTAAATTGGGTAGATGGCGCATGCCTTTGCCCAAGAAGTGGATGATGGTAATGTTTTCATAACATCCGTTTGAAAAACCAGTTATCCACTCTGAAATGTAATGGGAAATCCAAAGCCGGTTTCGACTGGAAGCGGAGGCCCCCACGGGAAGCAGGGTTCGTCCTTTCCGGACGCGGCGGAATTACCGGAAACGACATGGCAGGCCCGAGTGAGTTTGTAACGAGGCGTAACCGCATGGCGAACAAGAAGTACATCGAGTCGGTCGAGGACAAGGCCTTTCAGGCATTGGACGAAGCATTGCAGATCGATTTCAGTGACGAGAACTTGGAGTCTCGCAGCGGTCCTGCGCCTGATGTCCCGGAGCGAAAAGTGTCTGAGCCGCCGAAACAGCCGATCAAGCAGACCATGGACGATGCCGCTCGCAAGTCCGCCGGCGCACGCAGTGCAGCCGCCCCGACAGCATCCCCACGCCCCGCGGAGGCGCCGAAAAGCCCGAACCTGGCAGCCGCCAACGACGGCAACCGGGCGAGCCCCGCCAGTATCCTGAAGGCGCTCGATGGCGGCTCGCAGAGCCATGCTGTCCGCAACGCGACGATCTTCTCGCTGTTCTGGATCATCGGCGGCGCCGGCCTCGCCTTCCTTCTTTATGGCGAGCAGATCCGTAACATCCATTCGATTGCCGATCTCGCCGCCCTTCCCGGCGTCATTGCCTGCATCGTCGGCGTGGTCGTCCCCGTCCTGCTGTTCTACGCTTTCGGCATGATGATTTCGCGGGCGCATGACATGCGCAACGCCGCGCGCTCCATGGCTGAGGTCGCCCTGCGCCTCGTCGAGCCCGAAACCGTCGCCTCGGAACGCATCATGACGGTGGGACAGGCCGTGCGTCGCGAAGTCTCGGCGATGAACGAAGGCATCGAGCGTACCATTGCGCGCGCCACCGAACTGGAAACCCTCGTCCACTCCGAAGTCAACGCACTCGAACGCAGCTATGCCGACAACGAACTGCGCGTCCGCGGCCTGGTTCACGAACTGGGCACCGAGCGCGATGCGATCGTCAATCACGCCGAACGGATCCGCTCGTCGATCGCCGGCGTTCATGATCAGATCAAGGAAGACCTGTCGCTCGCGACCGAAGAGATCGCCGTGCGCCTCTCCACATCGGGCGAAGCTTTCGCCTCGATGATCGATACGCGCGCCGCAGCGCTGATGGAGAAGTCGGATTCCGCCGTTCAGGCACTCGGAACGCTGCTTTCTGCCAAGACCGACAGCCTCCTGCAGAACCTCAACGCTTCGGGCCTCGCCCTTAGCAACGAGTTCGATTCCCGTATGGATGCCCTGTCGTCGACGCTCGGTGAGCGCGGCAAGGAGCTGCTCGGTCAGTTCGAGACCCGTGCCTCCACGCTTGATGCGAATACGGAAAAGCTGAACAACGCGCTAAACGACCGCGCCCGCCAGCTCAACGAAACGCTGGTTGCCCGCACCAGGGAAATCAGCGAGAGCCTCACCGGCGGCGAACGCTCCATCACAGGCACGCTGGACAACGTCCTTGCCAAGCTCAACTCGTCGCTGGACGAAAAAGGCGCGAGCTTCCGTCAGAGCCTGCAGTCGACGGCAGACGATGCCATCATGGACATCGACCTCCGCTCCGGCTTCTTCGAGGAGCGTTTCCAGTCGACGATCGCGCAGCTTTCGACGACTTTCGACGATCGCGTTTCCGAATTTACCTCTGCCTTCGACAAGCGCGCCGGCACCCTCGACAGCAAGCTTTCGGAAAGCCTCGCCCGGATCAATCAGTCGCTAGGCAGCAACTCCGAAGCTCTCGAAGGTATCCTGACCTCGAGCATAGAGCGTCTCGGCTCGTCCCTCACGGACCAGTCCTTTGCTCTTGCGACCACGCTTGCGACCGGCCAGGAAGTTTTGGAAAGCGCGATCGGCTCCAGAGCCGAAGAAATCACCTCTGCGCTCCAGAACGCCACCAGCGGAATTTCGTCCGCCCTCACCTCCGGCACGGGCGAATTGCATTCGGCGCTGTCGACACATGCAAACACATTCACCAATGCTGTGCAGGGTGTGACCCGGGATGTCACAGCTGCTCTTCAAAGCGGCACTGAAGAACTCACCACGACCTTCACGGGCCGCGCCGCCGAGATCAACAACACGCTCTCGTCTCGTACCAGCGAGATCACGCAGGCTCTGGGCTCCGCCCATGAGCGCATCGATGCCGTCATGGCGTCTCGCAGCACCGCGCTGTTTGGCGCGCTGGCCGACAATCAGTCGCGCTTCGAGCAGACGCTGGCCGAACGTTCCGAAGGCATCGTCAGTGCAGTCAGCGGTTCTCACGATCATCTGACCGCCGCTCTCGACGAGCGAACCTCGATGCTGGCCATCTCGCTTGCCGAAAACCAGCTTCGCCTGGAAAACACGCTGGCAAGCCGCGCCGATGCCATCACCGGTGTGCTTGCAGATACGCATGGAAAGATCGCCGACACGCTCGACGACAAGACGATGGCGCTTGCCATCGCTCTCTCCGAAAGCCAGTCGCGCCTGGAAGATACCGTATCCGGACATGCCGAGCAGGTCGCCGGCACGCTGGACGAAAAGACCAAGGCCATTGCCCGCGCTCTCGCCGAAGGCCAGACCCGTCTGGAAAGCACCGTTTCGGGCCATGCGGAAAGCGTCACCAATGCGCTTGACGACAGGACGATGGCGCTTGCAATCGCGCTCTCCGAGAGCCAGGCTCGTCTGGAAGAAACCGTCTCCGGCCATGCCGAACGTGTGAGCGAGACGCTGGATGGCAAGACCGGCGCACTCGCCCGCGCCCTTGCCGAGGGACAAGCCCGCCTCGAGAATACCGTTTCCGGCCATGCGGAAAGCGTTACCAACGCCCTTGACGACAGAACGATGGCGCTGGCCATTGCGCTCTCGGAGCACCAGGCCCGACTGGAAGAAACCGTTTCCGGTCACGCAGAACGGGTCGCATCCACGCTGGACGGCAAGACCGGTGCTCTCGCCCGCGCCCTTGCCGAGGGACAAGCCCGCCTCGAGAATACCGTTTCCGGCCATGCGGAAAGCGTAACCAACGCGCTCGACGATAGAACGATGGCGCTGGCCATCGCGCTCTCGGAGCACCAGGCTCGACTGGAAGAAACCGTTTCCGGCCACGCAGAACGGGTCGCATCCACGCTGGACGGCAAGACCGGTGCGCTGGCCGCAGCGCTCACGAGCGGACAGAGCCGCCTTGAGGAAACGCTCTCCACCCGCGCCGAAGAGATCATCAGGGCATTTGCCGGCAATCACGCCGCTTTGGCCGACGCGCTGGATGACAGGACGATGGCATTGGCCGTCGCACTGGCCGAGAGCCAGGCTCGCCTGGAAAGCACCGTCTCCGGTCACGCCGAAAGCGTTACGAATACCTTGGACGACAAGACGATGGCGCTTGCCATTGCTCTCTCCGAAACCCAGGCTCGCCTCGAGGACACCGTTTCCGGCCATGCCGACCGTGTCGCCGATACGTTGGACGGCAAGACGAGAGCCTTGTCCGACGTTCTGACGAACGGCCAGTCCCGCCTCGAGGCAACGCTTGCCAATCGCGCGGACGCCATCGCCAGCGCATTCACGAATAACCACGCGGCACTAGCCGACGCCCTGGACGACAAGGCGATGGCACTTGCCATCTCGCTCTCCGACACCCAGTCGCGCCTCGAAGATACCCTTTCGAGCCGCCTGGATGCGCTGTCCAGCACGGTGGCCGGTACTCATGACAAGATCGTCAACAGCCTCGACGACAGAACGATGGCGTTGGCAATTTCGCTCTCGGAAAATCAGGCAAAGCTTGAGGAAACCCTCTCGAACAGTGCCCGTGCGATTGCTCATACCGTAACCAGCGGCCACGACGCGCTGACCAACACTCTTGATGACAAGAGCATGGCCTTCGCGATCTCGCTTGCCGAAAACCAGAACCGTTTCGAAAGCGCCCTGGAGTCGCGCGCCAACGCCCTTCTCGACAGTGTCTCCGGCGCGGAATCCCGCGTGGCAGGCGCTTTTGGCGACAAGGCGGATGCCATTCGCGCTGCTTACACGGAAAATCAGGATCGCCTCGATCGCTCGCTTGCGGCACACACTGAATCCCTGTCAGGATTGCTCGGCAGCAATGCCGATCGGATGGAAAATGTGCTCGGCAGCACGACGCGCCAGCTCGAAAATACGCTTGGCACCGGTCTGTCCGAAATGGACCAGAATCTTGCCTCGGCCTACGAGCGCATGCGCTCCACTCTCGAGGATCGCAGCAACGCCATCAGCCTGACGCTTCGCGACGCCCACGCTCAGATCGACAATACGCTGCTTGAGCAGACCACCAACATCGGCACGTCGATCGCCACCAGCGCCAGCATGCTCGAAATGTCGCTCGAAGACCGTGAGGCGTCTTTGCGCCAAACCATCGACATGAGCGCAAGGGCATTGGAAGAACGCCTGAACAGCGGTGCAGGCGATATCGCCGGCCGCATTCAGCAGGCAGCTGGCGACATCGCTCGCTCCGCCGAAACCTTCTCGTCCAACCTCAATCAGTCGATCGACGGCATGAACAGCCGCTTTGCGGAAACCGGTTCGCGCGTCGAGGCAAGCTTGTCGGCCCTTGAAAACCGCATCCATGAGGGAGTGTCCGGTGTCACCGCTCAGGTCGACGCCGCAGGCAACCGCCTCTCGGATACGCTGGCGACCGGTTCGGCCAGGATCGACAATAGCGGCAACGAGGCTGCCGCCCGGATCGAAGAGCGCCTGACCACCATGGATCGCGCCCTCAATCTCGGCCTCGAAGCGGTCAACCGCACCATCGAAGGCAAGGCAGCTAATCTCGCAACCACGCTGCGCACCGCCGTCGCCGATGCGGCTCAGGGCATGGACAGCGAGGCAACCCGCACGGCCGATCTGCTTGCCAATACCGGCCAGCAGTTTGCCGAAAACCTCGGCACCCACAGCGATGCCTTCACGCGTGCCATGACCGAACGTTCCGACGACCTCGTGAGCCGCGTCTCGGAAACGCAGAACCGCCTGGCGAGCCAGGCAGCCGCCGTCGCACAGACCTTCTCCGAAGCCGGCAATGCGATCGTCAACAAGGTCGCCGAAGCCGAAGGCCTCGTCAGCAACCAGGTCAACACGATCTCGCAGGCCCTCTCCTCGGCCGAACAGTCGCTGGAAGCCCGCGGCACAGCCATCCGCAACACCCTTGCAGGCGGCAGCGAGCAAATCGCGTCCACCATGTCTCAGGTCGAGCGTGCCCTCGAAGAGCGTACAACGGCCATCCGCACCTCGCTGGAAGACCGTGCCCGCGAAATCGACGCCACCCTCGCCGACGTCGACAAGGCATTGGAAGCTCGTGGCTCCTCGATCCGCACCTCGCTCGACGAGCGCACCCGCGAGCTGAACTCGATGCTGGCCGGACGCTCCACAGAACTGTCGCGCCTCATCGACGAGAAGGCTCGCCCGATCGTCGACCGCTATGCGGCAACCGGCCAGGAAGCAGCCGCCCTCATTACGGCGGCAGCACAGGAAAGCACGGAGCGCCTGCGCGCCGAAAACGCCGCTCTGATCAACGCTATCGCATCGCGTACCGAACATGCTGTCGGCACCGTCAGCGCGCTGGAAAATAACCTGCTCGCAAGCGTCAACGGCATCATCGCCCGTCTTGCGGAAAACAACTCCGCGATCACCGGCCTGCTCTCCAACGCCGCAGCCGAGTTCGCAAGCGTCGACGATCGCCTCAGTGCGACATCGGCACGTTTCGCCGACTCTGCCGCGAAGGCCGGCGAAATGGTTTCGGCCTCCAGCCGTCTCCTCGAAGGCAAGGTCGACAAGCTGTCGGAAATCACCGGCCAGACCCTGTCGCAGGTCGGTAGCATCGTCGGCCGCTTCGACGATCACTCCAAGGTGCTGACACAGGCCTCCCAGCTCCTGGGTGCAGCGCAGTCGAACCTCGTATCGACGCTGGAAGAGCGCGAAACGGCACTGCAGAACCTGGCTGTCGGCCTCGTCCAGCGCTCGGAAGAGATCGAGAACACCATGCGCGCCCTCGGCTCCATGGTGGAAACCGCCTTCGACCGCGCCGAACAGCGCTCCAACCAGGTCACCGGCAATCTGCGCCAGAGCGTCCAGTCCTCCTTCGCCGATATCGGCCGCGTTCTCTCAGACGCCGAGAAGCGCGCCGAAGATGCCGCGGAAAATATGCGCGGTTCACTTCAGAAGGCTGGCGAGGAAGCGGGCCAGGCGCTGGAGAGCACCTTCGCCAATGCCGAGCGCCGTTCCAACGATCTCACCAACCGTCTGCGCGGCGGCCTGACGTCCTCGCTCTCGGAAGTCGAGCGGATGTTTGCCGAAGCCGGCAAGACCTCCGACGGTGCAGCCGAGCAGCTGCGCGAAACCCTGCGTGTGGCCGTTGATGATGCCATCGGCCGCTTCGCCGGCGCCACCGACGAGATCCGTCGTTCGGCTGGCGATATCCGCCGCGAACTCGACATGACCCGCAGCGAGCTGAAGCGCGGCGCATTCGATCTGCCTGAAGAAGCCAAGGAAAGCGCTGCCGCCATGCGTCGCGCCGTGGCGGAGCAGATCAAGGCCCTGCAGGATATCTCGCAGATCGTCGGCCGCTCGACGCAGCAGCTGGAAATCTCCGAACCCGCAGCACGCGCATTGGCAAATGCACAGCCGGCCCCGCGTCCGCAGCCTGCGGCACCTGCCCCGTCCGCAGCCGCTCCAGCGCCGGTGGCAGCTGCTCCGGCTCCAAAGCCGCAGCAACCTGCTCCGCAGCAGCCTGCACCCCAGCAAAGCGCTCAGCAGCCGGCGCCCCGGCCGCAGCAGCCTTCGATCGAAACGCTCGGTCTGCGCGGTTCCATCCCGGCTGAACGCCCGGCCGTCCAGCCGCAGCGTCCTGTTGAAACGCCCGCTCCTGCCCGTCAGGAAACGGTAGCCGGAGGCGGCTGGATCAGCGACCTGCTGCGCGGCGCCTCTCGCGACGAGAACGCAGATCTGCCGCCGGCACGCCAGGCCGCGCCGCGCGCGCAGACGGAACAGGCAGCCGCGCCAGTGGCCCGCAATCCGCGTCACGTCGTCGAATCCCTGAACTCGCTGTCGGTCGATATCGCTCGCGCTATCGATCACGACGCCTCGGTCGATCTGTGGCGCCGTTACCAGCGCGGCGAACGCGACGTGTTCACCCGCCGTCTCTACACGCTGAAGGGTCAGCAGACCTTCGACGACATCAAGCGTAAGTATGATCGCGAACCGGAATTCCGTACCGCCGTCGATCGTTACATCGCCGATTTCGAAAAGCTGCTCGCCGACGTTGCTCGTACAGATCGCGATCGCACCGTCACGCAATCCTATCTCACCTCGGATACCGGCAAGGTCTACACCATGCTGGCGCATGCGGCAGGCCGCTTGAGCTGAGATCGAGGCAAACGCGAACATTGAAAATCCCCGGCCATGTGCCGGGGATTTTGATTCTGGACGCTTCGATTTGGTCGCGTGAAAAAGGGCGCCCCTAAGGTCGCCCTCGCTGTGTCAGTCGATGATCGCTCCCAACTATCGCGCTTCTTGCACTTTGGAGATCAGGCCGCTCGTAATGCCGACGAGCAGGAAATCATTCTTGATACGGACCCAATGATAGCCACGCGGAGGCGTGGACAGCTGGAAGGTGCGATAGTCGATTTCAGCCGCGCGACGCCGGTCGGAAGCCGACAAGCGCCGCCCCTTCACCCAACCGCCCTTGCGAACCACGACCTTCTTCCTCACGACCTCCTTTTCGACGACGACCTGCTTGCCGACCGGCGCCGGCTTGACTTGCGCTGTCGCAGCCAACGGCATCGCCAGGGCGGATGCCGTAAGAAGGACGGTGAAGATTTTTTTCATTGGTTGTTTCCTCATTTCAGAATCTGCGCGCGAACTTATGGTGACAGACATGAAACAAATCTGACAGTCGAATTACAATTGCGTAATGGAGAGGAGCAATCTTTTGCAATCAGCGCTATAGCGCAACGCGATCGTCGTCGAGCGTCAGACCGACCGCTGCCGAAAACGCATGAACGAGAAGCTCTCGCGCGTCGATGCAATGGCAGCGTCGATGCAATGAGAAACGCCCGGAACATGGTTCCGGGCGTCTCAGATAATCAGTCCCGTTCGGCCGACTCGGCCCAGAGATTGACGTCAGCCTCCTTGGCATAGACGTCGATCTGCTTCAGCTCTTCGGCCGTGAATTCGAGATTGTCGAGCGCCTTGACGCAATCGACGATCTGTGACGAACGGCTGGCGCCGATCAGGGCGGAGGTGATGCGGTTGCCGCGCAGAACCCAGGCGATAGCCATCTGCGCCAGCGTCTGGCCACGCTTCTCCGCAATCTCGTTGAGCTTTCTTATATTGTCGATGATCGACGGGCGGATGAAGTCGCGCTTCAGGAAGTGGTTCTGGGCTGCACGGCTGTCGTCCGGAATGCCGCCGAGATACTTCGTCGTGAGCATCCCCTGCGCCAGCGGCGAGAAGACGATGGAGCCGATACCGAGATCTTCGAGCGTATCCACCAGACCGTCATCCTCGACCCAGCGATTGAGCATGGAATAGCTGGGCTGATGGATCAGGCATGGTGTGCCGAGGTCCTTGAGGATGGCGGCAGCCTCACGCGTGCGCTGCGAGTTGTAGGAGGAAATGCCGACATAGAGCGCCCGGCCCGAACGGACGATATGATCGAGCGCGCCGCAGGTTTCCTCAAGCGGGGTGTCGGGATCGAAGCGGTGCGAATAGAAGATGTCGACATAGTCTAGGCCCATGCGCTTCAGGCTCTGGTCGCAGGAGGCGATCAGATACTTGCGGCTGCCCCATTCGCCATAGGGACCCGGCCACATGTCGTAGCCTGCCTTGGAGGAGATGATGAGCTCGTCGCGCAGGCCGGCGAACTCGGTGCGCATGATCTCGCCAAAGGCGGTCTCGGCGCTGCCGGGAGGCGGGCCGTAATTGTTGGCGAGATCGAAGTGGGTGATGCCGAGATCGAAGGCCGTGCGGCACATGTCGACCTTGCGATCATGCGGCGTGTCGCCGCCGAAATTATGCCAAAGCCCCAGCGACACGGCCGGCAGCTTCAGACCGGAACGGCCGGTTCTGTTGTACTTCATTTTCGAATAGCGATCGGATGCCGGTTGCCAGGCCATGGTGAAATTCCTTCGAGATGAAAAAACGCGCGGGTTGCTCACCCGCGCGCAAACTAGCTTTTATTGCGCTTACTTCAAGAGCGCTTGTGCCTCTTCGATGCCCAGAGCCGCAGGCTGCGTGCAGGTCGTCGTCAGATCGATGAAACGACCCTCTTCGCCGGACTTCAGGATCGAGGTCATGACGTCGACGCCGTGCAGGGTACGGTCGAGCGAGCAGCGCGCATCGCGGCCGTCGATCAACGATGCCGCCATGTCGGCAAGGCCGGCGGTGCGGTAGTTGGCACGCGGGCCGCTCGGGCTTTCCTGATTGGCGATGCCGAACGGATGCGCCCAGTTTTCCAGCGGCTTGATGTCCTTGTCACGGCCGCTCGCCTCAACGGTGCCGCCGAAAAAGTTCGGATCGGGCACGTAGAGCGAGCCCTCTGTGCCGTAAAGCTCCATATTGGCATGGCGATGCGACCAGACATCCCAGCTTGCCGTCAGCGTGATCCTGGCGCCGCTGACGAACTCAAGCAGAGCCTGGATCGTCGTCGGCGTTTTCACCGGAATGATCTCGCCGTTGCGCGGCTGGCTGGTGATGGTGCGGGTCGGCGATGCCATGGAGGTCATAGCACCCACGCGCTTCACCGGACCGATCAGGTTGATCAGGTTGGCGACGTAATAGGGGCCGAGATCGAGGATCGGGCCGCCGCCGGGCAGGAAGAAGAAGTCCGGGTTCGGATGCCACATCTCCATGCCCGGGCTCATCACATGGCAAGAACCAGAGGTGATGCGGCCAATGCCGCCGTCATCAATGAACTTGCGGGCAAGCTGATGCGCACCGCCGAGGAAAGTATCGGGAGCGCAGCCAACGGCCAGCCCCTTTTCTTTGGCGATACGGCGCAGCTCCTCGCCCTGCTCCAGCGTCAGCACCAGCGGCTTTTCGGAGTAGACGTGCTTGCCTGCTTCGAGGATGCGCTTCGAAACCGGGAAATGCGCATCCGGGATGGTCAGGTTGACGATGACGTCGAGCTCGTCATTGCCGAGCAGCTCGTCGATGGTCTGGGCCTTGACCTTGTATTCCTCGGCGCGCGCCCGCGCCGCTTCCATGTTGATATCCGCGCAGGCCAGCACCTTCAGCCCCTTGAAGAGCGGCGAGAGCGAGAAGTAGGTGGTTGAGATGTTGCCGCATCCGATGATGCCGACGCCAAGTTCCTTAGTCATGTGGAAGTGCCTCAAAAGCTCTTGAAGGATGCGATGGAGCGCGTGATCAGGCGATCGACATCGCTCGGATTGTCATGTTCGACGACGAAGTGCTTGGCCTTGGTGCCGGCCAGCGCCTTGAGCAGCTTTGCCCATGGAACCGTGCCATGGCCGACATCGGCCCAACCATCCTCGTTCTTGTTCTCGCCAGCCGGCGCGATGTCCTTGACATGAACGGCGGTGATGCGCGGACCGAGCTTTTCGATCCAGGCGAAGGGATCGCCGCCGCCACGGATGACCCAGGCGATATCCGCTTCCCAGGAAATATCCGGAGCGGCTTCGAAGATCTGCTCGATCGGTAGCGAGCCGTCCGCCTGCTTGACGAATTCGAAGTCATGGTTGTGCCAACCAAATTCGAAGCCTGCATCCTTGTAGGGCTTGCTCATTTCATGCAGACGCTTGCCGAAAGCGCGCCAGCCGGCCGCATCCGTCGGACGCTGATCGGCAGCGATATGCGGTGCATAGATCGAATCCATGCCGAGGACCTTGCCGATGGTCAGCGACTTCTGCACGTCGTCATCGAGGAAATCCGGGCTGAAATGGCCGCTTGCCATCCGCAGGCCGTTCTTGTCGAGTTCGGCGCGCAAGTTCTTGAGGCCCGTCTCGTCGAGATCGGCATAGATGCCGCCGAAGCCCTCGACTTCGGCATAGCCCGCCTTGCCGAGCTTTACGAAGATCTCCGAATAGGGCTGGAAATTGCGAGCGCTATAAAGCTGAAATCCAAGTTTCGTCATCGATACTCCTCCAATGGCCTCCCGGCCGTCTGTCTTGGGCTTTTCGCCCCGAAAGCGCCGCCGATGCGGCGCGATAGTTCAATCCATCAGCAGGATGGCCGCCAGCTAGCTGTCCACCGACTGACTGGATTGCAAATCGTAGATGCGGAATGCAGGGACGCCACCTGCAATGGGTTTGGCCGGCGTGAAGACGATGCGGCGGCTCTCGCCGGCGGCAAGATCGAAGGCGTTGTCGGAATAACGTCCCTCGATTTCGCTCTCGATCATCACGAACAGCGCAAGTCCCTTTGCGGTGACGGTAAGCTCCACCGTCCCATTCTCTTCCTTCTCCTCCCTCAGCACCGTCAGACCGGCGGGCTGAAGCTCCAGAGCCTTGTAGGTACCATGCACATAGTGCCCCTCACCGCCCATTCCATTCGATGCGGTGAAACGCCACGCCAGCAGGCAATCGGCTGGCACCTGGTCCGCGTCGATCGACAATGCGGTAACGGCCGCATCCGGCGTGCAGATGGCGTGCGCCGTGCTAAGCGGCACCCGCTCGCCGTTGAGCTTCAACAGCGAGACGGAGATATCGGCCGTGACATCCGCATTGGTGTCGTTGACCAAGGAGAAGCGGATCGTCTTGTTGTCTTCAGACGGAATTGCCGCAACGGACACAGGCTGGAAGAAGCGTCGCACGAGATAATGCATCACCTTCCATCGGCCGCCGTAATCGAGACTCGACCACGATGCCACCGGCCAGGTGTCGTTGAGCTGCCAATAGATCGTGCCCATGCAATGCGGCTTCAGCGACCGCCAATACTCCACCGCCGTCTTGATCGCGAGGCCCTGTTGGACCTGGCTCAGATAGACAAAATTCGGGAAATCCTTCGGAAAACGGAAGTAGCGGAACATCGTGCCGGCAATGCGCTCGTTGCCGCCGGCATTCTTTTGGTGCAGCTCCATGACCGGAGAGGCGATGTTCATATCCTTCGCCTCGGCATAAGTCTTGATGACGGGCAGCGAGGTGTAGGACTGGAAGCCGAACTCCGAGCAGAAGCGCGGCCGCACGGTGCGATAATTGTCGAAGGACTTGTTCTCGTGCCAGACCGACCAGTAATGCATGTCGCCCGAGCCGTCTGCGTGCCAGGCATCGCCGAAATTCAGATAGCCCGAAGCCGGGCTGGACGGCCACCAGATCGCATCCGGGAGTGCCTTCTTCATCGCCGTCTCGATCGTCCTGTTCAGGCGATCGTAGGAAACGAGATAGCGATCTCGATCTTTGCGGGACTCCTCGAACCAGGTGAGTGCACCCACCAGCTCATTGTCCCCGCACCAGAGCACGATCGATGGATGGGTTGCCAGCCGGCGGACCTGATAGCCCACCTCCGCCTCGACATTCTCCAGGAAATCGCCAGTCGAGGGATAGAGGTTGCAAGCGAACATGAAGTCCTGCCAGACCATCAACCCCAGACGATCGCAAGTGTCGTAGAACCAATCATGCTCGTAGAAGCCGCCGCCCCAAACGCGAATGACGTTCATATTGGCGTCCGCGGCCGATTGCAGCAGATCTTCGGTCAGCTCCGGCTTGGAGCGCGAGAACAACGCGTCGGCCGGAATCCAGTTGGCGCCGCGCGCAAAAATCTCGCGACCATTGACCTTCAAGGCAAAACGACTACCCGCTTCATCTTCCGTGGTAATCAACTCGACCGTGCGCAGACCGATCTGTCGGGTGACGGTTTCGAAATTGGTTTCCACAGACAGGGCATAAAGCGCCTGCTCGCCATTGCCGGCCGGCCACCAGAGCCTGGGCTTGTCGATATGGATGAAATGGGTGATCGAGGTTTCACCGGCATTGACGCCGACATCGAGACGCACCCGCTCGTCGTCGAGCGAGAAATAGAGCTGCGCGATACCCGTTCCCTTGGCGAATAGCGCCACCGTCACCTTGAGATCGACCGAGCCGTCGTCGTTGTGGATCTGCTGGGTGACGACATTCTCGATGCGCGCGATTTCGAGCTTCTTCAGCGCAATGGTGCCATAGAGGCCGAGCGGCGCGATCGCGATGTTCCAATCCCAGCCGAAATGGCATTGCGGCTTGCGCAGCATGTTGCCGTTCGGGATGGGCGAATTGCCGGTGCTGTATGGAATATAGAAAGGCTGTTTGTCCTGAAGGTCGGCGCCGGCCGAAATGCTCGAATGCAGCACGATGCGAATGGTGTTTTCGCCCGTCTTCAACGCCTTCGAAACATCCGGACGGTAGCGCTGGAAGCAGTTGTTGCCCTCAAGCACAAGCGTATCGTTGACGAAGACGCTAGCCACCGTATCGAGATAATCGATGTCGAGATACCAGTCGCCGCCGGCATCATCGAGAGTGAAGTGGCGCGTCAGCTCCCAGTCCTGCTTGCCAACCCACTGCACGACCTCTTCGTTGCGCCCGAAGTACGGATCGGGAATAAGCCCTTCCGCATTGAGAGCCGTGTGCACATCACCAGGCAGAGACATGAAAAGCGAATGGTCGCTGTGGGGAGACGTCAGCCTCCAAGCCCCGGCCAGATCGACGGTGAAATTGTCATTGAGCGAAGACGACATCGGACCTCCCCGGACCGCTGTGAGATGGAGGCGGTCAGACCGCCTCCGTGTATGGATCAAATTCTGAGTTCTGTCTGCGCATCAAAGAGCGATGCGAGAGACATGTCAAAGCCGAGCTTAACGGCCGAACCGGGGCCAAATCTCCGGGCACCATTGACGCGCACCGACATGGTATGCCCGGCATGTTTGAGCCAAAGCAGATTATCGGCGCCCATCGGCTCCTCGATGTCGACCGTGGCATGATGGATTTCCGCACCAGACGCCGCCTCCTCATTGACCTTGATGTGCTCGGGGCGGACGCCCAGAACGACCTTCCGACCCGATTGAAGAGCCTCGCCAGCCTTGTAGCCATCGAGCGAGAACAGCACGTCATTGGTCGTAAACACGACCTTCCCTTCGCGGTTCACCAATTCACCCTTCAGGAAGTTCATCGAAGGCGATCCGATGAAACCGGCAACGAAGAGATTGCGCGGCTCGTTGTAGATCGTCGTGGGATCATCGAGCTGCATGATGACGCCGTTTTTCATGATGGCGATGCGGTCGGCGAGCGTCAGAGCCTCGATCTGATCGTGGGTGACGTAGATCATCGTGTTCTTCAGCGACTGATGCAGCCGCTTGATTTCCACGCGCAACTCGGAACGTAGCTTCGCATCGAGGTTCGACAAGGGCTCATCGAAGAGGAAGACGTCGACATCGCGCACCAGTGCACGGCCGATCGCGACACGCTGGCGCTGGCCGCCCGAAAGCTCGGCCGGCTTGCGCTTCAGGAGCGGCTCGATCTGCAGGATCTCGGCCGCACGGGCGATGCGCTTCTTGATTTCGTCCTGCGGCACCTTGGCGACGCGCAGGCCGAAGGACAGGTTCTTCTCCACCGACATCTGCGGATAGAGCGCATAGGACTGGAACACCATGCCGATGCCGCGATCCTTCGGCTCTTCCCAGGTGACGTTCCTGTCCTTGATGAAGATCTGCCCCTCGCTGATATCGAGCAGACCGGCGATGCAGTTGAGCAAGGTCGACTTGCCGCAGCCGGACGAGCCGAGGAGTACGAGGAATTCGCCGTCATTGATCTCGAGATTGAGATTTTTCAGAACGTTGACCGCACCGAAATTCAGCGAAAGGTCTTTGATGGAAACGCTGCTGTTCATGGATCAACCCTTCACTGCGCCGGCGGCGATGCCCCGGACGAAGAGCCGTCCGGACACGAAATAGACGATAAGCGGCACCGCGCCGGTCAGAAGCGTTGCGGCCATGTTGACGTTGTATTCCTTCACACCCTGAACGGCGTTGACGACGTTGTTGAGCTGCACGGTCATCGGATAGTTCTGCGTGCCGGCGAAAATCACGCCGAACAGAAAGTCGTTCCAGATGCCGGTGATCTGGATAATGATGCCGACGACGAAGATCGGCAGCGACATCGGCAGCATGATGCGCAGGAAGATCTGCCAGAAGCCCGAGCCGTCGACACGCGCCGCCTTGAAGAGCTCAGGCGGAAGCGAGGCGAAATAATTGCGGAACAGCAACGTGTTGATCGGCATGCCGAAGATCGTATGCACGAGCACGATGCCGCCAAGCGTTGCGAACAGGCCGAGCTCGCGCAGCACCATGACGAGCGGATAGAGCATGACCTGATACGGGATGAAAGCGCCGAACAGGAGGACGGTGAAGAAGACTTCCGATCCCTTGAAACGCCAATTGGCCAGCGCGTAACCGTTGACCGAGGCAACGGCGATCGAGACGATGACGCTGGGAACCAGGATCTTCACCGAATTCCAGAAGCCGACCTGGATGCCGTGGCAATAAAGACCGGTGCAGGCCTGCGACCAGGCTTTCACCCATGGCTCGAAGGTGATTTCCATCGGTGGCGCGAAAATATTGCCGAGACGGATTTCCGGCATGCCTTTGAGCGAAGTGACGATCATCACATAGAGCGGCAGCACGTAGTAGAGCGCGGCAAGCCCGAGAATGCCGTAGAGCATGATGGTGCGCGGCGCGAAGCGGCGCTTGGGTTTTGCGCCCGAAGGCTCGATTGTGGTGGCAAGTGCCATTTGGTGCCTCCCTTATCTGCGCTTCTGGCGGAACTCGTAGAGAGCCCACGGCACGACGAAGATGAACACGGTGACCAGCATGACAGTGGAGGCGGCAAGCGCCTGCCCAAGGTTCGAACGCTGGAACATGAAGTCGTAGACATATTTGGCCGGCATTTCGGATGCGAAGCCCGGCCCACCTGATGTCATGGCAACGACCAGATCGTAGACGCGTACGATGCCCGAAGCGACGATGACGAGCGTGGTGACGAAGACGCCGCGCATCATCGGAATGACGACGAAAATATAGGTTCGCCAGGCCGGGATGCCGTCGACGCGCGAGGCCTTCCAGATCTCGCCGTCAATCCCGCGCAAACCTGCCAGCATCAACACCATCACGAGACCGGTGCCTTGCCAGAGCCCGGCGATGACAAGTGCGTAGAGTACTGTCTTCTGATTGCCGAGCAGCGCGAAATTGAACCATGTGAACCCCATGTCCTGCGCCAGTTTCGGCAGTCCTAGCGCCGGATCGAGGATCCATTGCCAGACAAGGCCGGTGACGATGAAAGACAGGGCGAAGGGATAAAGAAAAATGGTCCGGAATGTATTCTCGAAGCGGATCTTCTGGTCCATCAGCACGGCAAGGACGAAGCCGACGACGAATGCGAAAACGAGGCTAAGAACGCCGTAAATGGCAAGATTGCCGATCGAGATGTTCCAGCGATCGGTGCCCCACAGGCGCTGATATTGCGCCAGACCGACGAAGTTCGAGCTGGGCAGCAGTCTTGAATCTGTGAACGAATAGATGACGGTCCAGAGCGTGCAGCCCACGAAGACGACGATCACCGTCAACACCATCGGAATGGCGGCGATCTTTGCATTCAGGTTGCGGAACAGACCAAATGGCCGGACAGCGTTAGCCATCGATACCTCCGTTGGTGGCGAGGATCGGGACAGGCGAGAACCCTCGCCCGTCCCAAGCCGGCCATCGCGATTGATAGGATGGTCGTCTGCTTACTGCGCCTGCTTGAAGATGGCGGCCTGCTTTTCGATCGCCTCATCTACCGTCATCTTCGACGAGAAGAACTGCAGCCCGAGGTCGGTCATCTGGCCGCGTGTATCCGGGTCGATCAGCTGGGTCACGCCCGGCACGACGTTGTCCGGGTTCTTCAGGATTTCCAGACCCTTCTTCATGCAGCTGCTGGCCGCGCTCAGATCGATATCGCCACGCACCGGCAGCGACCCCTTGGCGAGGTTGAACTTCACCTGCGTTTCCTTGGATACGAGCATGCTCGCAAGTTCGAGCTGCGCCTTGGTAATATCGGGATTGCTGTTCTTCGGGAAATAGAAGCTGTCGCCGCCGGTATCGAGCAGACCGTTGAAACCCAGACCCGGCAGGCAATCGTAATCCTTGCCGGCAACCTGCTTGGCGACGCCAAACTCGCCCTGCGCCCAGTCGCCCATGATCTGCGCGGCAGCTTTGCCTGTGATGACCATGTTTGTGGCGACGTTCCAGTCGCGGCCGGAATAGCTCTCGTCAACCAGATCGCGAGCCTGGGCGAAGGCATCCCAAACCTTGCGGTTTTCGGGGCTCTTCACGGCGTCGGCGTCTTTCTTCTGGTAGATCGCCAGATAGGTTTCCTTGCCGCCAATGCCGATCTGCATGACGCTGCGCATGCCGTCGACCTGCCATGGAGCGCCAGTCGCAAGCGGAACGATACCCTTCTCGCGCAGCTTCGGCGCGTCGGCCACGAACTCATCCCAGTTGGCCGGAACCTTCATGCCATTGTCTTCGAAGACATGCCGGTTGACCCACATCCACTGCCAGGAGTGGATGTTGAGCGGCACGCAATAGACGCGGCCCTCATAGGTGCAGGATGCCAGCAGGCTTGCGGGGCGAATGATATCCTTCCAGTGTTCCTTTTCGGCCAGATCGGTCAGATCGGTCATCAGGCCGGCCTTGACCAGCTCTTCGGCGTCGCGGCCGGTATTCAGCTGCGTGGCGCCCATCGGATTGCCGCCCAGGATGCGGCTGACGATCAGCGGCGTTGCCGTCGAGCCGGATCCGGCGATTGCTCCGTCGACCCAGTGATCTTTGCCAAGCGCATTATACTGCTCGGCCAGAACCTTAACTGCGGCTGCTTCCCCGCCCGATGTCCACCAATGCGTTACCTCAAGATCGGTCGCATTTGCGGAAAAGGCTGGAATCGCGACAGATGCGAGCAAAGCGGCAGCCATCAAACGAATATTCATGAGTTCTCCTCCCTCACTGAAACGTTGCCGGAAAAACGTAGTCGAATCATTTTCGGTGCGCAACCGCCTATCCGCGATTTTTTCCAGAGCACGTAATTATACAACCCTTAGAAGAAATATGACCTGTGGAAAGCGTGGCGCTCACAGCTCCCGTCTCGGTGAAAACTCCACAGCGACAAGCATCAATATATTGATATTAATACTTAAATCTCTCCGCAAACACCACCAATCCCATTGTTTCGCCATCGCAGAAGGGAAAATCTTCGGAAAAGCAGGCCAATACAACCGGGAAGCATTGCTTCGGCAGGTCTTCATAAAATAACGCTCGACAATCGAACTGTATCGTTACAGTTTTCATCACTAACGACGGAGCGATCGCGTCGCATCTATGCTTGCGGCACGAGCATGAGCAATATAAGCGGATTGGCCGCGGGAGGCGGCCGGGAGGCGAGCTTGGACGAAATGGACAATAAGAAGACTTCAGCGAGCGGCACGCAGCAGACGGCACCCGAGCGGCCGACACTCAAGACGATCGCCTTCATGACCGGGCTAGGCATTACCACCGTGTCCCGCGCATTGAAGGATGCCCCCGATATCGGCGCCGAAACGAAGGAACGCGTACGCATGGTCGCCCGGCAGTTGGGCTACCAGCCGAACCGCGCCGGCGTACGCCTGCGAACCGGCAAGACCAACGTCATCGCTCTGGTTCTGAGCATCGACGAGGAAATCATGGGCTTCACCAGCCAGATGGTCTTCGGAATTTCCGAGGTTCTGGCAGGCACGCAATACCACCTCGTCATCACGCCGCACTCGCACAGCAAGGATCCGTTGGTGCCGGTGCGCTATATCCTCGACACCGGTTCGGCCGATGGCGTCATCATATCGCGCACGGAGCCGGACGATCCGCGCGTTCGCCTGATGCACGAGCGCGGCCTGCCCTTTGCCACGCATGGGCGGACGGACATGGGTATCGTCCACCCCTTCCACGATTTCGACAACGAAGCCTTTACGCACGAGGCGGTTCGCGCGCTGGTCGCCAAGGGACGTCGCCGCTTGGCCCTGCTGCAGCCCGCCAGCAAGCTGACCTACTACTCGCACATCCGTATCGGGTTCCAGATCGGCCTTCATGAGTATGGCGCCGAGGAGATCCCTCTCAGAGTAACGACGGATGCACCGCTTGCCGATATCAGGGATAGCGTCGAGGCGTTGATGCGCTCCTCTCATCCGCCCGATGGCATCGTCTGTTCCAGCGGCGCCGGCGCCATCGCCGTCAATGCCGGCATCGAGGCAGCTGGTTTCCGCCTCGGCCGCGACATCGACATGGTCGCGAAGCAATCGACTGATGTGCTGAACTGGATCCGCCCGGAAATCATCACGATCTACGAGGATGTCCGCCATGGCGGCCGCGAGTTGGCCAAGTCCATCATCGCCCGCATCGACGGCATAGAGCCGGAGCTGCTGCAGAGCATCAGCTCGCCCGTCTGGCCGAAGGGCTGATAGAAAAAGCCCGCCGGATTTCTCCGACGGGCTTTTATAAGAGCATCTTTCAGCTTTCTCAGCCTTGAGCACCGCTGCCCCATGGGCCGTGGTGAATATCCTTGCCATCGACACGATCGAAGCCGTGCGCGCCGAAGAAGTCGCGCTGGGCCTGGATCAGATTAGCCGTGCCGCGCGCCTGGCGATAGGCATCGAAATAGGTGAGCGCAGAGGCCAGCGCCGGAACAGGCAGGCCGGTCGCCGTGGCAGCCGAAACGATGCGGCGAAGCGACGGGATCGATTCCTTGACCATTTCCGCAAAGGCCGGCGTGACGATCAGGTTCGCCGCATCCGGATTCTTGGTGAAGGCACTGGTGATTTCATCCAGGAACTGCGAACGGATGATGCAGCCTGCGCGCCAGATCTTGGCAATGACAGGCATCGGCAGCGACCAGTTGAATTCCTTCGAAGCCTCGGCCATGACGGCAAAGCCCTGAGCATAGGCACCGATCTTCGCGGCAAACAGAGCAAGCTCCAGATCCTTCAGCAGATCGGGACCAAACGAGATCGGGAACTTGTAATCAGGTGTGCCGAAGATCTTCTCGGCAGCTTCGCGCTGGCTCTTGAGGGCCGACAGGCTGCGCGCCGCAACGGCTGCCTCGATGGCGGTTGCCGGAATTCCCATGTTCTGGGCTTCGATGGCCGACCACTTCCCGGTGCCCTTCTGACCAGCCTTGTCTAGGATGAGATCGGGCATGGCGCTGCCGGTTGCCGGATCCTTGGCGGCAAGAACCTTTTCGGTGATCTCGATGAGGTAGGAGTTCAGACGGCCCTTGTTCCACTCGCCGAAGATCGAGCTGATATCGGCAGCGCTCTTGCCGAGACCGTCGCGCAGGATGCCGTAGATTTCAGCGATCATCTGCATGTCGGCATATTCGATGCCGTTATGGATCGTCTTGACGAAATGGCCGGCGCCATCATTGCCGAGCCAGGCAACGCATGGATCGTTATTGTACTTCGCAGCGATAGAGGTCAGCACCTTCTCGACGCGCTTGTAGGAATCCTCCGTGCCGCCGACCATGATGGACGGTCCATGGCGTGCACCTTCCTCGCCGCCGGAGACACCCATGCCGATGAAGGTAAGGCCAGTGTCCTTGAGGCGGTCGAAGCGGGCGATCGTATCGCGGAAATTGGCGTTTCCGGCGTCGATCATGATGTCGCCCTTGTCGAGATAGGGCTGCAGCGCCGCCATCTGCTGGTCGACCGGCTCACCGGCCTTGATCATGATGATGATCGGCCGCGGCGGGCGGATCGCCTCGACGAACTCCTCGATCGTCTTGCAAGGAATGATCTTGTCCTTGAGCGCGCCCGCATTGGCGTAAAATTCATCCGTTACCTGCGGCGTACGGTTGAACACTGCGATCTTGTTGCCTTTTTCGGCGATGTTGAGCGCCAGATTCGATCCCATCACAGCAAGACCGATCAGCCCGATTTCTGCCTTTTCCACGACAATCCTCCAATAAGCCGTTGGTTGCGCCGCCCCATCCCGGAGATTGGGAGGACACAACCACTCCGATTTGACGCAATACCTCCGACGCTTGGCGCGACCGGCAAAACCCCTGCGTTAGGGGTGTTGTTGCACTCCGAACGGAAAACGGCAAGCCTCCGCGGGCGACGAGCCGTTCGCTTTGCAGGACTGTGCAAGAATGTTGCTGGAATCGTTGTTCTAGCACTTCAGAACCCGCATGCGCTTTGCCGGCCGTAAGCTCATCCGAAGCGATATAGCGGAGGAAACCAGCATGTCGACCATGGGCGCGAAGATCGTGCCTATCGTCACCGCTTGCGTTCGGAGGATGATCCAAGACTACGTCAGTCACCCGCAAAATATGCTTTTCCGGGCTTCGGCGCCGGCATGAAGCTTGGCCCAAGATGGAGATGGTTGAAAGAAAAACGCCGACTGGCGATGCCTGCAAACCGATATTCGCCAGGCTCTCTTTACAATGAGCGTAGCGTCCAATCGACAAGTTCGCCCGTCACGCCCGCAAATGCCGCATCAAGCGCCTTGACGAAGTCGGGATTGCTGCCGCCACTAACCGGAACGACCTTGCGGAAGACGTTCTGGGCCTTCACCGTGCCCGTGCGGTCGTTGAGGATCTTCTCGGAGATTTCGACGATCGCTCTCTTCTGGCCACCCGCCGCATTGATCTCGAAGGCGCGGATGTCGGTCACGATCTGGTAGTCGATTGCCAATCCCTGCCCCGGTACGCCGACGCCACCGAGCTTGCCGGTGTTCTCGAAGGCTTCCGCCAACTTGGACTGCACCATCTTGCTGAGCTTGTCGCTCCATTGCGACTTGCCGAGATACTGGATTTCCGAAGAGGACACGCGAATGACGATCTGGTTGCTGTCGAGCGCCTGCAACGCCGTCGGCTGAGGAATCAGGATCTGTTTGCTTTTGGCGGAAGGCCCGTTCACCCTCGCCGACCCCGAGAGATCGTAGGTGTCGTTATTGCTGGAGGTGCCACAGCTCCCGAGCAGCGCTGCGAGCAACGGCAATGCGATCACAGCTTTCCACACCTGACGACGCTCACTCGATACGCAACCGACCATATTTCGCTTATCCCCTGGAGACCAGATATCGCTATTCATCAATGCCGCGCGCGGCCGTCATATGTCTTCACCGTATCGCCACCGAACAGCAGTCGTTGCGGATTACGGTCGAAATTAGTGATGGTCGAGTTCAGATTGTCAACCGTGCCGCGCATATCGTTGATAAGCGTCTGGGCGTCACGCAGGCCGCTGCTCGAAAATTTCTGCAGGTTGTCGGCAATGGGACCAATGCGCGAATTGAGGTTGTCGGCCATCTTCTTGAAGGATTCGAGCGTATCCTTGGCTTCGGCAAACAGCGACTGCGTGCTGTCGTTGCCAAGCAGGGAATCAACCTTGGTCAGGATGCCGTCGACCTTGCCGGATGCCGAGTTCAGCTTAGTGGAAATATCACGCGCATTGGCGATCGTCTGGTCGATATCCTGCTGATGAGCGGCGACCGAGTTGGCGACGTCACGTATCGACGCGACCGCCGTGCGAGCCTGCTTCGTCACGTCGGCGATATCGTCAACCGATCCTTTGATTTTGGCGGGGTCGATCTGCGCAACGATCGCGTCAACGCGATCAAGCGTCTGCTGCGCCTTCTGCCCGAAAGTGTTGTAGGTATCGGCCGTCTGCTTGAAGCTTGCAATTGTGGCCTTCAGATCCGCCGTGGCGTCGGCGACGTTCGCGGTAATCCGGTCGGCGTTGGCGATGACGTCATTGACCTTCTGCGCATCGACGGCACGCACCAGCTTCTCGATTGCATCCAGTGTCGAGTCGACGCGGACGGAAACGGTCTTGAACGTATCGGACAACTGCCCGACGCTTGCCAGGAACTTGTCGATATTATCGGAATTGTCGGCGATCGCCTTGGAGAACTTCTGCGCGTTGCGCACCGTATCGGTCAAAGGCCCGCGCGAATCCGAGACGAACCCCTGGATATCGCCGATGGTGTCATTGGCACGGTTCAGAATCTTGTCCGCCGTCGTCAGCAGGTTCGTGACGCTGGATTGATCGGCGAGCAGTACCGCTCGCTTGCCCGTGTCGATCGAGCGCTTGAGGATGTTTTCATCGCCGTTACGGCCGCCGGAAAGCTCGATATAGGCGGCCCCGGTCAAACCCTGGATCTCAAGGATGGCTTTCGTCGATGTGTAGACAGGCGCATCGGCGCGCACCTGCGTGAAGGCCAAGGAATAGTTCGGATCGTCGGCGTCGATCGACAGCCCCTGTACCGAACCCACCTGAATACCATTGAAGCGAACCGGCGAGCCTACGCTCAAGCCGTTTGCCGAACCGGGAATACGCACGACGAGCTCGACCATCGGACCGCCGCGGCCATATTCGGCCATCCAGTAAACGAAACCGAAGGCCGCCGCGATGACAAGCAGCGTGAAGAACCCGACGATCGTATAATTGGCTTTGGTTTCCATAGTCTCCAGTCACTTCTCGCGGCTGTAGGCGCCTGCGCCTTTATCGTCGTTGCGGCCTCTGATGTCTTCCCGCGGCACGATCGAGCGTGCGCGCTTGCCCCTGAAGTAGGATTGCACCCAGGGATCATCACAGGCGAGCATGTCCTCAACCGTGCCTTCCACCAATACCCGCTTCTGTCCGAGAACGGCAATACGGTCGCAAACGGAAAACAGGCTGTCGAGGTCGTGAGTCACCATATAAACGGTCAGACCGAGCGTGTCGCGCAGCTTGGCGATCAGCTCGTCGAATTCGGTTGCCCCGATGGGATCGAGCCCCGACGTCGGCTCGTCGAGGAAAACGAGGTCGGGATCGAGCGCCAGGGCCCTCGCAAGCGCCGCGCGCTTGATCATGCCGCCGGAAAGCTCGGAGGGATATTTGTCGGCGGCGTCGGCAGCCAGACCCACCATGCGGATCTTCATCAGCGCCAGTTCGTCCATCATGTCCATCGGCAGGTCGAGATACTCGCGCATCGGCACCTGAATGTTTTCTTTCACGGTCAGCGAAGAAAACAGCGCCCCCTGCTGGAAGAGCACTCCAAGGCGCATGTCGAGGCGGTTGCGTTCATTCTCGTCGAGTTTGTCATAGTCTTCGCCGAGAATCTCGATGGTGCCGGAGCGACGGGGCAGCAGCCGCAGCACAGTGCGCAACAGCACGGACTTGCCCGCACCCGATGCGCCGACGAAGCCCAGGATTTCGCCGCGATAAATATTGAGATTCAACTTGTCGAGAACGACTTTCGACCCGAAAGCGACCGTAACGTCCCGTGCCGACAGCACGATGTCTCTGCCATGCTCATCTGTTTCCAACGGGATCTCCGAGTGAAGCGCGCTCATCCCTGCCATCCCTCAGAAATCGATCGCGGCATAGAACATGGCAAACAGCCCGTCCATCAGAATAACGACGAAGATCGACTTTACCACTGACGAGGTCACGTGCTGGCCGAGCGATTCGGCGCTGCCTCCGACCTTCAACCCCTCGACCGCCGCGACAATACCGATGACCAGCGCCATGAACGGCGCCTTGATCATGCCGGAAATCACGGTGGAAAGGCTGATCGCCTCGTGCAGGCGTGAAATGAAGGTGGCAACGGTAATCCCGGAATAGCCCCAGGCGACCATCGCCGCACCGAAAAGCGAAGCGAAGTTGGCAATGATCGTCAGCAATGGCAGCGCAACCGTCAACGCGACAAGTCGTGGGAAAATCAGCACGCCGACAGGGTTCAGGCCCATGACCTTCAGCGCATCGACTTCCTCGCGCATCTTCATGGAGCCGATTTCGGCCGTGATCGCGCTGCCGGAACGGCCGGCGATCATGATGGCGGTGAGGAGCACGCCGATTTCACGCAATTGCAGAATGCCGACGAGATCGACAACGAAGACTTCGGCGCCGAAATAACGCAGCTGGAATGCGCCCTGCTGGGCGATGATCGCGCCGATCAGCGACGACATCAAAAGGATGATCGGAACGGCGCGCACGGCCATGTGGTCGATCTGGTTGATGATCGAGGCCGGCGAGACACCGCTGCCGCGCCCGAACTTCAGCTGCGCTCCACGGACCGCCGAGCCGAGAATATACATCGCGGCAATCAGGTTGCCCCACAGGTCGTAGACATTCTTGCCGATGGGTGCCAACAGCCTTTCGGCCAGGGATGTTTTCGGCTTCGGCGCGGCGCTTTGCTCGCTGGCATCCTTGTCGAAGGCGGTCAGCAATTCGTCGATATGCGGGTTGGAGCCGTCGATGGTCACGGTGGCGCCATGAGCTTCCTGGCTCATCTTCAGCCGTCGGATCAGCAGCGCCCCAGCGGTATCCACATCCGAGAGTGCGGAGAGATCGATAACGACATTCCCGCCGGCGCTGCGCTTCGAGAGCTGCTCGATCTGCCGCAGCACGCCATGCACATTGGCGCTACGCCAATTGCCCTCGAGCCGATAGCGATGCCCTTGGCCATCACCCTCGTCATCGATCCTCGGTGCATCGGTTTTCTGTTCGGCTGCTTTCAAACTCATGCGTCTTTCAGATCTGGCATCACAGGCGTCGACTCGGATTGCCCGAACGACGCCCATGTCTAATACACCGACTGCACAGGAAATTGCTATGCCGCGCCGCGGCCAAGATATGGCACGGCTTTTTGATATCCAAATGAATTCGTTGCATCCGCGTCACGAGACGCCGTGCGCGCCTCCGCCGATAACAGAGCTTTTGGGCTGAAGTCCACGCGCGACGATGACCATGGCCAGACCGAAAGCGGCCAATGCAGCCATGACATAATAGCTGTAGAGATCGAGCCAGGCGTAAAGATAGCCGGAGGCCAGCGTCATCAGGCCGAGGAACATGCCGTTATAGAAATAATAGGCGCCCTGCGCCGATGATTCCTGCGTTTCCTGGACGGATGCGACGATGCGGCGTTGAACGCCGGTGTGCACGCAGGCAAATGTGCAGGAATGCAGGCATTGCAGCAGGAAATAGCCCAGGAAGCCGAAATTGACCGGAAACAGGATCCAGCGCAGGACGCAGACGGTCGAGCCGAAGAAAATAAGCGTCCATGCGCTGAACCGGCGATTCAAGGTCTTGGACAAGAAGAATACCATCACCTCGGCTGCGACGCCGATGCTCCAGAGAACCGCAATCTCCGTGCCGGAAAAGCCGAGCTTGCGCCAATAGATCGATGCGAATGTATAGAGCATCGCATGGCTCGATTGCTGCACAGAGACGCCGATCATGGTGATGAGCAATTGCGGAGAACGCAGGCTGCCGGTCGGCGCCTGCAGGTTGATCGGCTGATTGCGTCGCCGCGTCGGTCCGATGCGCGGCGAAACCAGGCCCATCAGCATCGTCAGCACGAAGCCCGCGACCATTACGGGGAGCACCATCGTACCGCCCCACATTCCGATCATCTGCCCCCCGAGAAGCGTCGAGATGATGAAGGTGATCGACCCCCAGACCCGCATCGAGCCGTAATCGAAGCCCCAACGCCGTACGCCGGACATTGCGATGGATTCGACCACCGGAATATACGGCGCATAGGTTGCCCCTTGAATGCCGTAGACGAGCAGGACCGGCCAGAAGTCGCTGGTCCAGTAGAGCGCGATTGCTGTGAGCAGCGACAGGCCGCCGGACCAGAACAGTACATCGGCGCGTTCCTTCATATGGTCGGCAAGCACGGCGATGATCGGCGTAACGAGAACGCGCACGACCATCGGCACCGCAATCACGAGTCCGATCTCGTGATCGCTGAAGTTCAACCCCGCCAGCCAGACGGGAAAGAACGGCAAGGCAATGCCGTTGACGAACAACGGAGCACAATAGGACAAAGCGGTGCGCAAGCGGAAATACGGAGGCGCACCCTCACCTTGGAAAGATTTTATCGCGGGAATCATGACAGACCTGAAGGGAACTCATTTGTCCCTATCACTCTATCGAGAGCACGACTATGGCGAGAAATGGTCGAACTGTAACGTTTCCGAAAAAGTTCGGCCGTCTCGGCCTTTCCTGACGGTCAATATTTATGACAGCCTATTATTAAGCTCGTGAACAGGTACGAAGTCACGCGGCCTGAGCGCCCAGCGACTGCGGCAGCTCCTCTATCGAAGCGCCGACGGACTGCGCCTCGAGGATTGTCCGCCAGGTGATCAGTTCGAAGGTGCCGTCCTCATGCTCGGCAATCGCCGTGCAGCTTTCCACCCAGTCTCCGGTATTGATGTACTGCACGCCATCCATATCTTCGATCACGGCATGATGGATGTGACCGCAGATCACGCCATCGGCATCGTTGCGCTTGGCCTCTTCGGCAACCACGCGCTGGAATTCGCCGATGAAGTTGACCGCGTGCTTCACCTGCAGCTTCGCCCAGGCTGAGAAGGACCAGTAGGGCATGTTCAGACGACGACGCACCGCCGCAAGGCCGATATTGATCAGGATGGCCATGTCATAGGCCCAGTCGCCGAGATAGGCGAGCAGGCGGGCGTTGCGAACGACGACATCGAATTCATCGCCGTGCAGGACGAGATACTTCTTTCCGTCTGCAGTCTCATGCATGGCGCGCTGCACCACTTCGATGCCGCCGAAGTGCATACCGGGGAAATCGCGCAGGAATTCATCGTGATTGCCGGGAATGTAGACGACGCGGGTGCCCTTGCGCGCCTTGCGCAAAAGCTTCTGCACCACGTCGTTGCAATCCTGCGGCCAATACCAGTTTCGCTTCAGGCGCCAGCCATCGACGATGTCACCGACGAGGTAGATGGTATCGGCCTCGTGATGGCGGAGAAAGTCGAGCAGAAAATCCGCCTTGGCAGCTTTCGAACCGAGGTGAACGTCAGAGATGAACAATGTGCGGAATCGCCGGGTGTCCATGTTTTCATTCACGAACTCTATGTCCGTGCCCTATCCTAGCCTTACCTAATCCAAAACCAGACTCGTGTTTCAGGAAGATGACAAACCCTGTGCTTGGCGGTTCTAAGGGCCGATTCGGACGCTCGTGGCCACACGACTGAAACCAGAGCGAGAAGCCATGAAAATGGTGGGCCTAAAGCGGATAAGTGTTTCGCACCGTTTCGCTCTTGCAAGTGGCCTGTCACGCAGCCGATCAAGACATTGATCGCGGCAAAAACGCCCAGCGACGTCAATTGCGTACTGTGAACGCCAAGCGATTGATGTATGCAGGGACTCGAAGCACACGCCTGGAATGGAGACGCATATGGATACGAACGACAATTCGAAAGCAGCCAAGAACATGGCGAGTGGCAACTTCGACGAACAGGCGCTCTATTTCCATCGTTATCCCCGCCCCGGCAAGCTTGAAATTCAGGCAACGAAGCCGCTCGGCAACCAGCGCGATCTAGCGCTGGCCTATTCCCCGGGCGTTGCCGCTCCCTGCCTTGCAATCCGTGACAATCCCGAGACCGCCGCCGATTATACGTCCCGCGCCAACCTCGTTGCCGTGATTTCCAACGGCTCTGCGGTGCTCGGCCTCGGCAATATCGGCCCGCTGGCCTCCAAGCCCGTCATGGAAGGCAAGGCCGTTCTCTTCAAGAAGTTCGCTGGCATCGATGTCTTCGACATCGAGGTCGCGGCCCCTACAGTCGATGAGATGGTCAACACCATCTCCGCGCTCGAGCCGACCTTCGGCGGCATCAACCTGGAAGACATCAAGGCGCCGGAATGCTTCGACGTCGAGCGGCGCCTGCGCGAGAAGATGGAAATCCCCGTTTTCCATGACGACCAGCACGGCACTGCCATCATCGTCGCCGCCGCCATCCTCAACGGACTGGAACTGGCCGGCAAGAAGATCGAAGACGTCAAGATCGTCGCCTCCGGCGCCGGTGCCGCAGCACTTGCCTGCCTCAACCTGCTCGTCATCCTTGGCGCCAAGCGTGAAAACATCTGGGTCCACGATATTGAGGGCCTGGTCTACAAGGACCGCAACGTCCTGATGGACGAATGGAAGTCGATCTATGCCCAGGACAGCGACAAGCGCGAACTGGCCGAATCCATTCCCGGTGCCGACGTGTTCCTCGGCCTGTCCGCCGCTGGCGTGCTGAAGCCGGAGCTTCTCGAACAGATGGCGGAAAAGCCGCTGATCATGGCGCTCGCCAACCCGACGCCGGAAATCATGCCGGACCTGGCACGCGCTGCCCGTCCCGATGCGATGATCTGCACCGGCCGCTCCGATTTCCCGAACCAGGTGAACAACGTTCTCTGCTTCCCCTATATCTTCCGCGGCGCGCTCGACTGCGGCGCAAAGACGATCAACGAAGAAATGAAGATGGCCGCGGTTCGCGCCATCGCCTCGCTCGCCCGCGAAGAGCCCTCCGATGTCGCCGCCCGCGCCTATTCCGGCGAAACGCCCGTCTTCGGTCCCAACTATCTCATCCCCTCGCCCTTCGATCCGCGCCTGATCCTGCGCATCGCGCCGGCCGTGGCGAAGGCCGCCGCGGACAGCGGCGTTGCGCTGCGTCCGATCAAGGACTTCGACGCCTACATGGACGAGCTCAACCGCTTCGTCTTCCGCTCCGGCTTCATCATGAAGCCGATCTTTGCCGCTGCGAAGATTGCCGAGCGCAAGCGCGTAGTCTTCTCCGAAGGCGAAGATGAGCGCGTGTTGCGCGCAGCCCAGGTTCTGCTCGAAGAAGGCACGGCAATCCCGATCCTGATCGGCCGTCCTTCCGTCATCGAGACCCGCCTGAAGCGCTACGGCCTGAAGATCCGTCCGAATGCGGATTTCGCCGTCATCAATCCGGAAGACGATCCGCGCTTCCGCGAATATGTCGAGCTTTATTTCTCGCTCGTCGGCCGCGCCGGCGTTATCCCCGAAGCCGCCCGGACGATCGTGCGTACCAACGCGACGGTGATCGGCGCGCTCGCCCTGAAGCGCGGCGAAGCCGATGCGCTGATCTGCGGTCTGGAAGGCCGCTACGAGCGTCATCTGCGCATCGTACGCCAGATCATCGGCAAGCGGCCAGACGTTCGCGACTTTTCGGCGCTCAGCCTGCTGATCTCGCAGCGCGGTGCCACCTTCTACACGGATACCTACGTAACTTTTAATCCGAACGCAGAAGAAATCGCCGAATCCACCGTACTTGCAGCGCAGGAAATCAAGCGTTTCGGCATCGAGCCGCGCGCCGCTCTCGTCTCGCACTCCAATTTCGGTTCGCGGGAATCAGAAAGCGCCACCAAGATGCGCGAGGCACTGGCGCTCGTTCGCAAGGCGGCACCGGAACTGGAAGTCGACGGCGAAATGCATGGCGATAGCGCCATTTCAGAAAGCCTGCGCCGCCACGTGATGCCGGACAGCACGCTCACGGGCGAAGCGAACCTGCTCGTCTTCCCCAATCTCGATGCCGCCAACATAACCCTCGGCGTGGTCAAGACCATGACTGACGGGTTGCATGTCGGCCCGATCCTGCTGGGCACGGCACTCCCCGCTCATATTCTGTCGCCTTCGGTCACCTCGCGCGGCGTTGTCAACATGGCGGCTCTCGCCGTGGTCGAGGCATCGCAGCTCGTTTGATCCAAATCTTTTGCGGCCGCCTCTCCGAGGTGGCCGCAATTCGACAAAACTGTCTCGAAATCCGTGCCTTTTGATGGATACGTTGTTAAGCTCCAAAGTGTAGCTTTCAGCGACATTCAACCGCTTTCGAGAACGGAAATCGTGAACCGCGGCACACACCTAGTTTCCATCGCCTTGCTGTCCCTGTTGGCGGCAACACCGAGCCTCGCCCAGACCGATCTGTGCGACGAGTTGCGCGGACGTTTCGCAGATACCACCGAGATCGTCGGCGCCAGCCAGGAAACGCGCCAGCTTTCCCGCGCCATCGTGCAACAGAACCTGATGATCCGGCGCGTGATGAGCGATTTGCGCAATCAGGGCTGCGTCGTCGATGGCGGCTTCGGCGTTTTTGGAGACGACAATAGCGCCGTTTGCGACGACATGAGAACATCGTTGGACGCGATGCGGCACGATCTCGGCATACTGATGGACGAGCGCGAACGGAGCACCGGCCGGGTCGATGCCGCCGGCCTTCAGCGCCGGCAATTGCTGGATACGATGCAGCGAAACGGCTGCAGCGCACCGGCGTCGGCTGCGCCGGATATCGTTATCAACACCCGCACGCATCTCGACACCTATGCCTCGCCAGAGCAATCCTTGGCGCAGCCCGACAGTTCGATCACTGTCATCGAAAAACCCAGGTTGCAAAAGAACTCTAGCCTGCAGCAAATGCAGGCGCCTGCGGCGAAGGCACCGCCGGTAGCGCAGGCGACGCCGCAGCAATTCCCGCCTGATCGCCCCTACGATCCCTCCGCCAACAAGGTCCGCCAAGTCGGACCGCAATTCCTTGCGACCGATCCGGGCGGCATCGACCTCAAACATCCGAAGGCAGCTGGCCCGCAGCCGACGCAATAGGCCGCTGCAGCAGGGAGATGATGTTTTCATCTCCCGTTTCTTGCGCAAGATCGCGGTAGGACCTGCCGGTCGCATCCCGAATAGAAGCGTCCGCGCCACGTTCCAGCAGAAGGCGCACCGCGTCCCCACGTCGATTGCCGATCGCAAAGCCGAGCGGCGTCATCCAATCGCGGTCGGGGCTGGACTGTCCCTGCGGCCGGAAATCGCTGAAACGTAGATCCCGCCGTTCCGGATGGCTGTCGATGAGATCCGTCAGCTGTTCCATTTGGCCGAAAGCGGCAGCGGCGAAGATATCGAGCGGATAGGTCTTCAGGAACTCGACCATTTCCGATTTGCCGTTGTAATCGGCCCAACCGATAGCCGGCGCATAGAAATGCGGATCGCGGATGGTGGTATCGGCGCCATGCTCGATCAGCAGCCGCGCCATCTCGATATGGCCATGAAGCGCAGCCTCATGCAGCGGCGTGCGGCTGGTCATCGCATTGACGTCGAGGCCCAGCGCCAGCATGACGTAAACAGCCCGCAGATTATTGTCGCCGGCCGCCTCGTGCAGCATGGCGGGATGCGCCCGCCGCATCGCTTCGGGGATATTAAGCTCGCGTGCAACGTTCTTTATGTGCTCGACGAGTATTGCCGGATCGTCCACCTCGTTGCCGGCTCCCTCCTGAATTTTGATGTAGACCCAATCCTCGGGCTTCAGACGAACCGCTATAGCTCCCTGCTGAACGAGATATAATGTGAGTTCCTTGTCATCGCCTAGCCGCGCCCATTCGTAAGGCGTCCGCCCATTGACAGGCTTGTTGACATCCGCTCCATGCTCCACCAGCAGGCGAACGCGCGAGGCCATACGATGCTCAAGCGCCCATGCGAGCTGATAGTCGAAAACGGCCTGCGAGTTCGCGACGAATTTGCCGTCCTCGCGCACCAGCCAATTGTTCCGATCGGCGGCGGACAGCCCATATTCCAGCAGCAGGTTCAGGCAGGTATCGTCAGGTTCGAACATGCGGTTGTAAAGCGCCTGACTATCATTGGCTTCGGCACCGGCTTCAAGCAGCAGCCGTGCAAAGGCCTCGCAATCAGGATGCTGAGGCTGACGCTCCTTACCCGCCTCGCCTTCACCGAACACGCCAGTCAATACGGTGAAGCGATATTGGCCACCGTCGAGGAAGAAGGCGTTGACATCAGCCCTGCGCCTGACCAGCTCGCGCGCGGCCGGCAGGCTTGATCGGCCCGGAAAGCGCGCATAGGCCGCATACATCAGCGGCGACCAGTCATAGGGGCCGCCCTTGCGATCGAGAAGGTGCGGCTGACGCTCTAGCCAACGCCCGACCCCATCGGCATCGCCAAGCGCGGCGGCCACATGAATGTTCTCGACGGCGATCTCCGGATTTGCTTCCAGCAGCTCACGCGCTTCCTCGAAGCGGGCGGGATCGGCGGCGATGCTGCCGAAGTAGGAAAGCGTTACCAACGAAAGGAAGCGGTTGGCAAGTTGGTCTGGCGGGAAGTTTCGATGATCGCCCGCCTCCAGATGCACCTTGAGCTTGGCCCAGCTGGAGAATCCGAGTTCACGGGCAAGGACGAGCTGTATGTCCTGCAATCCGACATTGGCAATGTCAGCGAAATAGGGAGCGGCGCGGCCCCGCGCCGAAGCGTCGCCGGACTGAACTGCTTTGAGGAAAGCCTTGGCCTGCTTTTTCAGGGAATCGAGAGTGGCGTTCGCCGCCAAAGAGCGCGTGGTCAAAATAGACCTCCTTCCATTTACGTCCGGTATCCGCGCCCACAGACTGAAAAGAGGTGTGGCAGTCTCGTATTCCATGCTTCAGGTGGGCTTTGCCCTTCCCGCGGATCGGATGCGCCCTGAGAACGGATCACATCTATCGCGCGAAATACGATCTGTCCAGAGGTCACAATTTTGGATTCAGGCCGGTTCGTACCGCACATAGGCGAACTCGTCACCACCAGGTGACCAGTTGGGCACATTGATCGATCCCTGCCCGCCGAAAAGCTCGAACAGGGTCGTAAGGTTGCCGCCGTCCATATCCATCAGCCGCATGCGAACGTTGAGATCGCGCGGATGATCGAAGACATCGGGATCGTATGAGATCAGCACGACCTTGTCGTTTTTCGGTGACGGATGCGCGAACCAGTTGCCGTAATTGTCGTCGGTCAGCTGCTGCAGGCCGGTGCCGTCGGGATGAACGCGCCAGATCTGCATCAGGCCGGTACGGCTTGAATTGAAATAGATCCATTGCCCGTCGGCGGAAAAATCAGGCCCGTCGTTGCGGCCCTCGCCATGCGTCAGCCTCGTTTCCTCGCCACCATCGATGGAGATCGTGTAGATGTCGAAGACGTCGTTGCGGATGCCGCAATAGGAAAATCGCTGCCCGTCAGGAGACCAGCCATGCCAATAGGACGGCAGATTAGTCGTCACCTGACGCGGCGTGCCGCCCTCGGCGGGCAATACATAGATGCAGGACTTGCCGTGCTGCGTTTTGTCGGAAATGGCGATCAGCGATCCATCCGGGGAAATCCCGTGGTCGTTATTGCACGTGACAGCAAAACCGGTATCGACACGAACGATGTCACCGCTACCATCCAGCGGCAGCCGATACAGCAGCCCGTCGCCGTTCAGCAGCAGATAGCGACCGTCAGGCGAATAGTTCGGCGCCTCGATCAGCTGGTCGGTTTGCCAGACGACACGATTGGCGCCAGTACGGATATTGTAGATTTCCACCGAGCTGCGCATGCGTTCTCCCTTGCCGTCCGCCGCGCAATCAGCGGTCGCGGAACCGGTTGGTGATCGGATACCGGCGGTCGCGGCCGAAATTTTTCTTGGTGATCTTCACGCCCGGCGCCGACTGGCGGCGCTTGTACTCGGCGAGATAGAGCAGATGCTCGATTCGATGCACCGTCGCGACGTCATGTCCCCGCGCGACAATCTCCTCGACCGACATTTCCTTTTCCACCAGACATTCGAGAATGTCGTCGAGCATCGGATAGGGCGGCAGCGAATCCTGGTCCGTCTGGTTCGGCCTGAGTTCAGCCGAAGGCGCCTTGTCGATGATGTTATGCGGGATCACCTCACCCGATGGGCCGAGTGCACCGGGCGGCACATGCAGGTTGCGCCAGCGCGACAGCGCATAGACCTGCATCTTGTAGAGATCCTTGATCGGATTGAAGCCGCCGTTCATGTCGCCATAGAGCGTGGCGTAGCCAACCGACATCTCGGACTTGTTGCCTGTTGTCACCACCATCGAGCCGAACTTGTTGGAGATCGCCATCAGGATAGTGCCGCGGGCGCGGCTCTGCAGGTTTTCCTCGGTGATGCCGCTTTCAGTACCTTCAAACAGATCGGACAAGGCCGAGGTGAAGCCGGTGACGGGATCCTCGATCGGAACGATATCATAACGGCAGCCGAGCGCCTTGGCGCAGTCCGCAGCATCCTTCAGCGAATCCTGCGACGTGTATCTGTAGGGTAGCATGACCGCGCGCACGCGCTCCTCGCCGAGCGCGTCGACGGCGATTGCGGCGCAGATCGCAGAATCGATGCCGCCGGAAAGGCCGAGCACGACCGACTTGAAGCCGTTCTTGTTCACATAATCGCGGAAGCCCAGCAGGCATGCGCGATAGTCGGCCTCCTCACCTTCCGGAATATGCGCCATCGGCCCTTCGGTGCAGTGCCAGCCATCACCGTTCTTCTTCCAGGTGGTGACCGCCAGTGCCGTCTCGAACTGGCTCATCTGGAAGGCCAGCGTCTTGTCCGCATTGAAGCCGAAGCTCGCGCCATCGAAAACCAGCTCATCCTGGCCGCCGACCTGCGCCGCGAAAATCAGCGGCAGACCGGATTCGATCACCTGCCGCAGCGCGACCTGATGACGGATATCGACCTTGCCGCGATAATATGGCGACCCGTTCGGCACCAGCAGGATTTCGGCCCCGCTTTCGGCCAGCGTCTCGCAGATGCCAAGATCGTTCCAGATCTCCTCGCAGATCGGAATGCCGATGCGGACGCCGCGGAAATTGACGGGACCGGCTATGGTTCCCTCGTCGAAAACCCGCTTCTCGTCGAACTCGCCGTAATTCGGCAGATCGACCTTGTCTCGGATGAAGATGACCTTGCCGCCATCGAGAACGGCTACGGAATTGTAGCGGCCCGCATCGCCTTGCCGCGGAAAGCCTATAACGACTCCCGGCCCGCCATCGGCGGTATCGGCAGCAAGGCTCTCGACGGCCTTCCAGCATGCGCGCAGGAAGGCCGGTTTCAGTACCAGATCCTCCGGCGGATAGCCTGATATGAACAGCTCCGTCAGCAACACGATATCAGCGCCTTCGCGCGCCGCTTCGGCCCGCGCCTCGCGCGCTTTTGCGAGATTGCCGGAAACGTCCCCGACCGTCGGATTGAGCTGCGCAACCGCGATGCGGATCGTGTGGGTGATGTGGCTTTGCTCTGTCATGCCATACATTTAGCGGCGCCATTTCCCTTCGGCAACCGCCTTTGGCTCACGACGACCATCTTAGATCGCGCCACGCGCACAGGCGGTATTTTTACTCGGAAAAATATCAGCATCGCCTTGCAGTTCATCGCGCGTTCATGACAGAAGCATGACACTTTTATGAAGGTTTAAGCATTCGGAGAAATCTTTGGTCGATCAGGTCATTGGTTCCGTCTCGACGGGCAGGCTCACTCTTTTTCAAAAAATCGGCGCGGCGAGACAGCAATCGGCTGCCCTGCGCCAATTTTTGAGCCTGATACTGACATTGCTGATCGCATCCTCGATCGTCGTCGGCGTTGAGTGGATTGCACGCGGCGAGTTCTCGGCCGTGCTGCCTTACCTGCTTTCACCGTCGCGGCCGGGTTTCACCACAATCGGCCTCATCATGCTTGTCATGTTGATGCTGGATGCACTGTTGGGCCGCGCGCATCTGTCTGCTTTGATCGTCGCTCCGCTGGCGCTCGTCCCCGCATTCATCTCCAGCCAGAAGCAAAACTATCTTTCCGACCCGCTCTATCCCTCCGATTTCCTCTTCGGTCGGCAGATTGTGGAGCTGATGCCCGTCATGGTGCGCGACCGGCCCTGGACCGCGGTCGCGCTTACCATCGGAACCATCGCCGCTGTCACAGCTCTTGTCATCCTTTGGCGGCAGGCATGGCATCGGTCCGCCGCGCTGTCTCACAGGGCGCGCATGGCCCGGCTATCCGTATGCCTTCCGCTGGCAGGACTTTTCATCTCGCAGATGGACCCTACCCAATATTCCTACATCCGCGAGAAACTGCGCATCATCCCGATCGTCTGGGATCAGACGGAAAACTACAACTATAACGGCTTCATCATCGCCTTCTCGCTCAACTTGCCGATGGCCGACGTCAAATCACCGGCAGGTTATGGGCCTGATGCGATGGACGCCATACCGGCCCGCAATTATGGCTATCTTTCCGGCCCGCGCCAAAAACCTGACGTCATCATGTTGATGAGCGAATCCCTCTGGGACCCGACGCGGCTCACCAACATCACCTTCACGCCCGACCCGATGCCGACCATCCGCACCAGACAATCGGGGAATGTCTTTTCTCCGGAATTCGGGGGCATGACCGCCAATGTGGAGTTCGAGGCGCTGACGGGCTTCTCCAATGCCTTCCTGCCCTATGGCAGCATCCCCTATCAGCAATATGTTCGCCGCCCAATGCCTTCGCTTGCCACCTTCTTCCGTGGCGAAGGCTATTCGGCGCGCGCCCTCCACCCGTTCAGCGGCTGGTTCTGGAACCGTAACGAAGTCTACCGAGCCTTCGGCTTCGAGGAGTTCCACACCGAGGAAACCATGCCGGCAATGGACAAGCGCGGCATGTTCGCCTCCGACGATTCATTGATGAAGGAGATCATGCGCGAGGGCGATGGGTCGGAGCGACCCTTCTTCTTCTTTGCTGTCACCCTTCAGGGGCATGGTCCTTATGAGGCCAACCGCTATGCAGAGAATACCGTCGAGATCATCGGCAACCTGAATGACGACGATCGCGAGACCCTTGGCACTTATGCGCAGGGCGTGCGCGAAGCCGACGACAGTTTGAAGATGCTGATGGATTGGGCCGAAAAACGCGAGCGCGAAACCATCATCGTGCTCTGGGGCGATCATCTGCCCCCGCTCGGCCAAGTCTACCCGAACACCGGCTACATGCCCCAGCAGGTCGCAACCCGCAAGGCACCGCTCGACATCATGAAGCAGGAGCATGAAACGCCACTCGTCATCTGGTCGAGCAAAAAGGGCGTGCGCAAGGATATCGGCACGATCAGTCCCTCGCAGCTGCCCTATCAGCTGCTGAAGACCGCGGGATACGAGCATCCCTTCTACACCGGCTTCCTTGGTCGCGCCCAGAAGAAGTACAACATCGTCGACCGCTATCAGCTCGCGACCCGCGATAACAAGACTTTCCCGGATTGGGCACGCAACGAACAGACTATCGACCCGATTGTGCGTGACTACCGCTATCTCCAGCACGATATGATGTTCGGGCGCCAGCTGGGGCTGGAACGCTTCTTTCCCTCGCACGCACGGCTTGTCGATCAGAGCAGCTAGATCATGGCGCGCAAAACTGTACGGGACGTCGCGGCAATCATAGGTGCAAGACCAACAACCTAAGGCGCTGATAGTAAAACTGGAAGATCGCGAAGTTTCTTAGGACACCGTTGTTGCCGGCGCGGGGCGCCCTTGCGGATATTGCGGCAAGCCATCGGCAATCTCGTAATAATCGCCCTTGTCGGCGCAAAAGATATGGTAGCCGATCTCAAGGCCGGTCGGTTGATCGAAAAGCCCTGCCATGATCGAAATCTCGTCGGCACCATCCGCCTGCCAGAACAAGGCTGAACCGCAGGTCTTGCAGAAGCCGCGGCGGGCGAACGAACTGGCACGATACCAAGTGACGGCCTCCTCCCCTTCGACGACAAGCTTGTCAGCCGCGACGTTTGTGGCGGCGTAGTAGAGCCCCGTCTGCTTGCGGCATTGCGAGCAATGGCAGGCAACGACCTCACGCAACCTGTCGCTTGTCTTGAAGCGCACACTGCCGCAAAGGCAGGCACCGGAATGTTCGTCGCTCATGATCGCTCCCTCTTTAGAAAGAGCCTTTCCGAGAACGGCCTCCCGGTCAATCTCAAAGAAATGAAGCGGTGTTCAGCCGGATTGATCCATTCCGCACAAAGCAAACGGGCCGGCTTTCGCCGACCCGCCAATGACTTCGTATGTATGTTCAATCAGCCGTGCGCGCGCAGACGCTTCTCGTCGCGGCCGCCCTTCATCCGCTCGGCGAGCAGGAAGGCAAGCTCGAGCGCCTGATCGGCGTTGAGACGCGGGTCGCAATGGGTGTGGTAGCGATCCTGCAGGTCCTCGGCGCCGACGGCGCGGGCGCCGCCCGTGCACTCGGTGACATCCTTGCCGGTCATCTCGATATGGATGCCGCCCGGATGCGTGCCTTCGGCGCGATGGATCTGGAAGAAGCTCTCGACTTCGGACAGGATCCGCTCGAACGGACGGGTCTTGTAGTTGTTCAGCGTGATCGTATTGCCGTGCATCGGATCGCACGACCACACGACCTTGCGGCCTTCCTTCTCGACGGCGCGAATGAGGCGCGGCAGATTGTCGGCAACCTTGTCGTGACCGAAACGGCAGATCAGCGTCAGGCGACCGGCCTCATTTTCGGGGTTCAGAATATCGATCAGGTTGATGAGGTCATCCGCCTGCAGCGAAGGACCGCACTTCAGGCCGATCGGGTTCTTGATGCCGCGGAAATATTCGACATGGGCATGGTCCGCCTGGCGTGTACGATCGCCGATCCAGAGCATGTGGCCCGAGGTCGCATACCAGTCGCCCGAGGTGGAGTCGACACGGGTGAAGGCTTCTTCATAGCCGAGCAGCAGTGCCTCATGGCTGGTAAAGAAATCGGTTTCGCGCAGGCTCGCATTGCTCTCGGCGGTGATGCCGATTGCGCGCATGAAATCCATCGTTTCGCCGATGCGGTCGGCCAGCTTGCGGTAACGCTCACCCTGCGGGCTGTCCTTGACGAAGCCGAGCATCCACTTCTGCACGTTTTCGAGGTTGGCGTAGCCACCCATGGCGAAGGCGCGCAGCAGGTTCAGAGTCGCAGCAGACTGGCGGTAAGCCATCATCTGGCGTTCCGGATTGGGAATGCGCGACTCTTCGTTGAAGTCGATACCGTTGATGATATCGCCACGGTAGCTCGGCAGCGAGACGCCATTCTGCGTTTCGATGTTCGAAGAGCGCGGCTTGGCGAACTGGCCAGCGATACGGCCGACCTTGACGACGGGCAATTGCGCACCAAAGGTCAGGACGACGGCCATCTGCAGGAACGCGCGGAAGAAGTCACGGATCGTATCGGCACCATGCTCGGCAAAGCTCTCCGCACAGTCGCCACCCTGCAGCAGGAAGCCGTTACCTTCGGCAACATTGGCCAGATGAGCCTTCAAGCGGCGGGCTTCGCCGGCAAAAACCAGCGGCGGATAGCTTGCGAGCTGGGCTTCGGTCTCTGCAAGCGCTGCCTTGTCCGGAAAATCCGGCACCTGCTGGATCGGTTTTTGCCGCCAACTGCTGGGTGTCCAATTCTGTGCCATATCACTCACCTGCTTGTGCGCCCGGTCCTGGCCGGGCGTCCCGTCGTCGTAAATAACGCGCGCTTATAAACCTTTGCCGTCCGCTTGCAAAGGCAGGCGAACTACTGTGCTGATCTTTTGTGGCGCGAGCCAAAACTGCGCCGCTTAGGCGCGTTACACGCGCTCGCCGTTGCGGACACGGTAGCTCGGCGAATACATCGTCACCAATTCTTCCGCTGCCGTCGGATGCACCGCCATGGTCCGGTCGAAATCGTCCTTGGTGCAGCCAGCCTTCACGGAAATACCGAGCAGTTGCGCCATTTCGCCGGCATCATGGCCGAGAATATGGGCGCCGATCACCTTGCGGTCGGCTGCGTTGACGATCAGCTTCATGATCATCTTTTCGCTGCGGCCCGAGAGCGTCGCCTTCATCGGGCGGAACTGGGCGCGATAGACTTCGAGTTCCGGATAGCGCTTGGCGGCATCCTCTTCGGTCAAACCGACTGTGCCGATCTCCGGCTGCGAGAAGACGGCCGTCGGAATAAGGTCGTGGTCGGGCCGCGTCGGATTGTTCTTGTAGACGGTCTCGATGAAGCACATAGCCTCGTGGATTGCCACAGGCGTCAGCTGTACCCGGTCGGTGACGTCGCCGAGCGCGTAAATGTTCGGAACGGATGTGCGGGAATAGGCATCGACGATCACAGCGCCATGCTCGTTCGTTGCAACGCCTGCGGCCTCCAGCCCGAGGTTTTCGGTATTGGGCGCGCGGCCGAGCGCCAACATGACTGTATCGACACGCAGAACCTTGTCGTTCTTGGTCCGCACAGTAAGGCCGCCATCCACCTTCTCGACGCTCGAGATGATGTCCTGGCAGAGAATGCGAATGCCCTTCTCCACCATTGCCTCATGCAGCCCCTTGCGCAGGTCCTGGTCGAAGCGCGACAGAATCTCCGCACCTCGATAGATCAGCGTGGTCTCGACGCCGAGGCCATGGAAGATATTGGCAAACTCGACCGCGATGTAGCCGCCGCCGGCGATCAGGATCGACTTTGGCAACTCCTCTAGATGGAAGGCTTCGTTCGAGGAGATGCACAGCTCGTGTCCCGGCAGCGCCGTATGCAGGTTCGGCCTGCCGCCCGTCGCAACCACGATGGTTTCGGCTGTAACGATCTGGCCGGTTTTCAGTAGCTTGATCGTACGGGCATCCACGAGCTCCGCGCGCGTGTCGAAGATCTCAGCCTTGGCGTTGTCCAGCCCCTTGCGGTAGAGGCCTTCGAGCCGCGCGATTTCCTTGTCCTTCGCGGCGATCAGCTTCTTCCAGTCGAACGTGCTTTCGCCCACGGTCCAGCCGTAGCCGGCGGCGTCCTCAAAATGTTCGCTGTACTGCGAGGCATAAACGAAGAGCTTCTTCGGCACGCAGCCGCGAATGACGCAGGTGCCGCCATAGCGATATTCCTCGGCAATGCCGACCTTCTTGCCGAGCGAGGCGGCAACCCGCGCGCTGCGCACACCACCGGAGCCGCCGCCAATCACGAAAAGGTCGAAATCAAACGAAGGCATGGACGGCTCCTAAAGACATGAAAACGGGCGCGAAGCACCGATGGGGGATCGGCTTTCATATAGGGAGCCGAGGCGCAAAAAGAAAAGCCCGGAATGCTGTCCGGGCTTTGAATCTCTCGCTGCGGCCGATTATCCCGAAACGCGAAATTCCGTCTCGTGAACGACCGTCGCGTTAGATTGGGGCTTACTGCTTCGGTGCAGGCTGCGCAGCCGCACCTGCGTCCGGCGTCAGAACGGGCTGCTTGACGACCTTCTGCAAGGCGTCGTTACTCTGCTTGGCGAGATCGCGCGAAATGCCCTGGCTCCAGATATCGGCAGCCTTATAGAGTTCGCGAGTTGCCAGCGGGCCGTCCTTCAGAAGCTTCTTGCCAGCCGCAGAACCGTAGAAATCGGCGATCGCCTTGAGTTCGTCAGCCGAAAATGCCTTGGCGTAGGTCACGGCGGCTTCGCGCTCGAGATCCGCACGGCGAGGTGCAAGCGCCAAAGCGGTCGCGTCGACCGTCGAGTTGATCGCATCGCCAAAATTCGGGTTGGCCTGGATCATCGTGCTCTTCAGCTGCTCGGCCAGGTTCGGGAGAATGTTGTCGAACTGGTTGGTGATTCCAAGCGCATTGATCGCGGCGCGCGCTGCCTTGATCTGATCCTCGGAGACTTCCTGCGCACTGGCAGAACCGAAAGCGATGCCCGAGAGAAGGATGGTTGCAGCGGCAAAACGGCCAAGACCCGCTAGTTTGATCATGAGATGAGTGCTCCTATGTATTGTTCGCCCGCAACGTGCGCGCACCGGCAGGGCCGGCAATGATCGCTAATGTCGCCATATTGATGAAGAGCCCGTGTTCGACAACACCGGGAATCGAGTTGAGCCCAATCGACAGCGCCTCTGCATCAGGAATGCGGCCGAAAGATGCATCGATGATAAAGTGCCCGCCGTCGGTGACAAAGGTCTTGTCGCCGGACTGGCGCAGGTTGAGCGCACCCGAGAGGCCAAGCTGCGAGGCAACCTTCTCGATCTGAATGCGGGTGGAAACAAGGCCGAACGGATTGACTTCGATCGGCAGCGGAAACGCGCCAAGCGTCTCGACGACCTTACTTTCGTCGGCGATGACGATCATGCGGGCCGAGGAGGCAGCAACGATCTTTTCGCGCAACAGAGCGCCGCCGCCGCCCTTGATCAGCGTCAGAGCCCCATCGAACTCGTCGGCGCCGTCAATGGTGAGATCAAGCTCCGGAAGCTCGTCCAGCGACTTCAAGGGAACGCCGAGCTCGTTGCAGAGCTTGGCCGTGCGTTCCGAAGTCGGAACGCCTTCGATGGTCAGGCCGGATGCGACCTTTTCAGCAAGCAGCCGAACGAATTCCTCCGCCGTGCTGCCCGTGCCGATCCCCAGCCGCATGCCGCTCTCGACATAGGTGAGTGCGGCTCTCGCAGCCTCAATCTTCATCTGGCGGGCGTCCATGCGCCACCTGCTCCCATTGTTACGTTGGTCTGCTGTTTACACGGCTCTCCGGCCAAACGAAAGCCAAAATAATGGCGCAACATAGAAATCCCCGCGCCTCTTCCCCGAGGCTTTCCGGGCCTTCGGTTGCAATTGTCCGCACGATCTTCTAACTCCGAAAGACGCACCGTTTTTTCCGACGCAAAGGCCGATTCCCCGTGACATCCCCCCTCATCGTATTCGATCTCGATGGCACGCTGCTGGACACGCACGCAGATCTCATCGTCAGCCTCAACCACACGATCGCCGCACTCAAGCTTCCGCCGGTCAGTTATGACGACGTGACCCATCTCGTCGGAAGCGGCGCCCAGGTGATGATCGAGCGGGCCTGCAAGCTGCACGGTTATGTGCTGGCGTCGGAGGAACTGCCGGCTCTGCTGCAGCGTTTCATCACCCATTATTCCGAGGCAATGCCGGGCGCGACGCAACCCTATCCGGGGCTCATATCGGCACTCACAATGCTGAAGAGCAAGGGCTACAAGCTGGCGGTCTGCACCAACAAGATGGAATCGCTCGCACGCACTTTGCTCGAGCGGCTCGACCTTACTCACTATTTCGAAGCGATTACCGGCGGCGATACCTTTGCCGTGCGTAAGCCACATGCCGAGCACCTGATCGGCACCGTCGAGCGCGCCGGCGGCGATATCGCCCATACCGTCATGATCGGCGACAGCGTCAACGACATCCTTGTCGCCCGCAATGCCGGCGTCCCCTCTATCGCCGTCCCCTTCGGCTATTCTGACGTCGGCATCGAAACGCTCGGCCCTACCCGCATCATCTATCATTATGATGAACTGACACCGGAACTGGTCGACGGATTGCTTGCAGCCTAAGCGATCTGCAGGTCTTCAATAAAAAAGGCGGCCGATGCGGCCGCCTTTTTCTGTTCTCAATCGTGCCAAACTCAAATCTGAGCGGAACGAGCCTTCGCGGTCGCATCGAGCGCCTTCATCGTGGCGGCGTCGCGATCATAGACGTCGTTGAAATACTGGATGACGCCGTCCTTGTTCGGCCAGGCCGTGAAGTAGGCGATATAGATCGGGAACTTCTGCGGCACCGAGACGCCCTTGTTCTGGCCGGTCGCAATCTGCTTGGCGACGTCGTCGACCGTGGTGTTCAGGACGGCGGCGGCCATTGCGCGCGGATCGGCAAGACGGACACAGCCGTGGCTGAGCGCGCGCATGTCCTTCTTGAAGAAGCTCTTGCTCGGCGTGTCATGCATGTAGATCGCATGCGAGTTCGGGAAAAGGATCTTCAGCTCGCCGAGTGCATTGTCGCTGCTTGGCGGCTGACGAACCGAAATGCTCTTGGTCGAGCCGTACCAGTCAACGCTGGACGATGCGACGGCACGGCCGCCAACTTCAACCTGATAGCCCATGCGGTCGAGATAGTTCGGATCGGCGCGCAGCTTCGGCAGCATCTCGTTGATGATGATGGACTGCGGAACGCCCCAATACGGATTGAACTCGACTGTCTGCACCTGGTTCTCGAAGAAGAAGGTCTGGTGCTGCTTGCTGCCGACGACGACGCGCATCGACAGCTGTTCCTGGTTGTTGTTGTAATAATAGACCATGAAGGCCGGCTGGTTGATGAAGACGTAGCGCGGTCCGAGTTCCGGCGGCAGCCAGCGCAGCTGTTCCATCGCGATGACCAGCTTCTGGATCTTCACATCATTATTCTCACCAACCATGGCGCGAACGGAAGACGGGCCGATGACGCCGTCGGCCGTCAAACCCTTCTCCCTCTGGAAGTCCTCGACCAGTGATACGAGCTCAGGCGTATAATCCGGCGTGCCGAGATAGGCCGAAAAGAGATCGGCATGCGCGGTCTTCAAAGCTTCGGAGCCGCGATTCTGGATCGCCTTGACGATGTTGGCCAATTCCGGCGAGCTACCGCCCGGCTTCAGGGTGCCGGTCAGCGAGATCGAAACATGATTGCCGTCGGTGCCGGATTCTGCCCGCAACTTTGCAAGCTCGGCCTTCAGCAGAGCGAACTGCTGGTTGGACGGGTTGCGGCTGTTGAGATAGGCGGTGATATCCGGGCTTGCGCGAAGCACATCCAGCATAGCCGTCAGGTTGACGTCCTTACGCTTAAAATCATGATAGCCGGAGAGCTTGTTCGGGTCGATGCGGCCGCGAACCGTATCCTGAACGAACATCAGCACCTTGGTGGACAGCGCCAGCTCGAACTGCATGAGAGCGCGATCGCGCAGGACCGGATCGGCCTCCGCCGCCTCGGCTCCCGGCAGCGTTACGGCATAGTCGGCCGGATCGAGGCCGACAGATCCTGCGTCGGAAAGAACGGCGATCGCGGCCTTCGCCTTATCGCTGACGGCATGATCGGCAACCCAGAGCAGCGGCTTTGTCTGATCCGCATAATAAGTTTCGATCGCCTTGGCGACATCATTGGTCGCCATAACGCGCGCGTTAGCCAGATAACGGCGCTGCGAGGCCTCCGTATCCACGGCGATGGGGTTCGGCGACGCATCGGCAACCGCGCCGGTCACGACCGGATCGGCAAAATGCACCGTCGATACCAAGCGCATCGGGTCGGCCTTGTAAGTATAGTATTTCGGCGCGCTGACGGTCGGCAACGGCTGCTTGGCCGGAGCCGGCTGGTTCGGGTTCAACATCGTCTGCGCCGGGTTTGCCGGAACAGGAGCCGAAACCTGCGTGCTCTGTTGGCGTCCTTGCCCACCACGGATAAAATCCATGAGGGTCATCGCGTTAGCGGATGTCGCGCCAATGGAGGAGAGGCAACAGGAAAGAGTCAGGACGGATGCTGTGGCTTTGGCTGCAAGTTTCATTCTCTAATCAGTCCCTGTATCGTGCGGTAACTTCGAGCCAGACGGTGCTGCTTCAATGCGGCTGCGATGTCGTAAACATCGTATACCCACTACTATGAAAACAGCGAGACCCCGCCTGTTGTTCAATGCCTCAACTTCACGTTACGAATCCGAGGCGCTTTCGGCGATTCAATTCACACAAAATTATGAAATTATTGGTTAATCTTTTATTGAAATCTGGCGAAGTTTTTGCGAAGGCGAAAATTCGCGTTCACGAATATATGAGTGGCGTGTCAAAAAGAGCACGCTCGATAAGCCATGCCGAAAATATGATTACTCCAGTCATGTAATTGCGCTTTGGTGTTTTCATGGCCGACGATCGGGCCTATATGGCTGCTATCTATTTCCATAGAAGGCAGGACCAGGAACATGACTTCCACCCGCACAGAAACCGATACATTTGGCCCGATCGAGGTCGCGAGCGACCGCTACTGGGGCGCGCAGGCGCAACGCTCGCTCGGCAACTTCAAGATCGGCTGGGAAAAGCAGCCACTCTCGGTCGTCCGCGCCCTCGGCATCGTCAAGCAGGCAGCCGCCCGAGCCAACATGGAGCTCGGACAGCTGGATCCCGCGCTCGGCAAAACCATCGTCGCGGCAGCTCAGGAAGTCATCGACGGCAAGCTCAACGATCATTTCCCGCTCGTCGTCTGGCAGACCGGCTCGGGCACGCAGTCGAACATGAACGCCAACGAGGTGATCTCGAACCGCGCGATCGAGATGCTCGGCGGCGTCATGGGCTCGAAGAAGCCGGTGCACCCGAACGATCACGTCAACATGAGCCAATCGTCGAACGACACCTACCCGACGGCGATGCACATCGCCTGCGCAGAACAGATCGTCCATCACCTTCTGCCGGCCCTGCGGCATTTGCACGCGGCCCTGGAAAAGAAGGTCGCCGACTTCGCCCACATCATCAAGATCGGCCGCACCCATACGCAGGATGCAACGCCGCTAACGCTCGGCCAGGAATTTTCCGGCTACGCCGCACAGGTCGCGTCCTCGATCAAGCGCATCGAACTGACCTTGCCTGGCCTTTGCGAACTCGCGCAGGGCGGTACGGCGGTCGGAACCGGCTTGAACGCCCCGATCGGCTTTGCCGAAAAGGTTGCCGAAGAAATCGCAGGGATTACCGGCCTGCCCTTCGTCACGGCGCCCAACAAATTCGAGGCGCTGGCTGCACACGATTCTATGGTCTTCAGCCACGGCGCCATCAATGCCGCTGCGGCAGCGCTCTTCAAGATCGCCAATGATATCCGCCTGCTCGGCTCCGGCCCGCGCTCCGGCCTCGGCGAACTGGCCCTGCCGGAAAACGAGCCTGGCTCTTCGATCATGCCGGGCAAGGTCAATCCGACCCAATGCGAAGCGCTGACGCAGGTGTGCATCCAGGTCTTCGGCAACAATGCCGCGCTCACCTTTGCCGGCAGCCAGGGCCATTTCGAACTCAACGTCTACAATCCGATGATGGCCTATAATTTCCTGCAGTCGGTTCAGTTGCTCGGAGATGCCGCCGTCTCCTTCACCGATCATTGCGTCGTCGGCATCGAAGCTCGCGAAGACAACATCAAGGCCGGCCTGGAACGTTCGCTCATGCTGGTAACGGCGCTTGCGCCGAAAATCGGCTACGACAATGCCGCCAAGATCGCCAAGACGGCTCACAAGAACGGCACGACGCTGAAGGAAGAAGCTCTGGCGAGCGGACTGGTAACGTCGGAAGAATACGATGCCATCGTCCGCCCGGAAACGATGATCGGGCCGAAATAGGATCGGAATCTATGGGCAGGCATCCACTGCACGCGTCGGATGCCTGCCTCTTCTGCTTTCAATGAAGGTCTGCCATGACCGGCGCGCCGCTCGGCGGCGTCGTGGCTCTTCGCGGTTCTGGGATCGTGTCTGTAGCCGTCAGAATGGTGGCGGGATCGATCCTGGCCAGAATTTCCTTATGAAAGGCGCTCTTCAGATAGCCGCCTTGTATAAGCGCGAACATGCCAACGCCGACCAAGACTGCGGCCACTGCGACCGGCGAGATGTGATGCTGATGATTGTGGGAGATATCCATGATCTCTATCCCTTGCACCGGAACCATGGGCACTTTGCCCTGCCCCGCTTGTTTAATAAGTGCTCCCTATTCACCGTGCTTTAAAGCCAGCGATTTCGATACCGATTGTCTACATGGCATTGACGATCCGCCTATTGAAATCCTGAGGCGCTTTGCAGCCGATTGCTTTTGGCGCAAGCCGGATTTAGACCGTCTCCAAACATTTTCCTCCGCCATCCGGCTTGAAAGGTTTCCCACATGGCTGACGATCTATTTCCCCTCGGCGACGACACCACTCCCTATCGAAAAATCTCCGGCGACTATGTCTCCGTCGACACCTTCAAGGGCCAGGAAATCCTGACCGTCGATCCGGAAGGCATCCGCCTGCTTGCCGAGACGGCTTTCGCAGACATCAATCATCTGTTGCGCCCTGGTCACCTCAAGCAATTGGCGTCCATCCTCGAAGATCCCGAAGCGACTGACAATGATCGTTTCGTGGCCTACGATTTGCTGAAGAATGCCAACATCGCTGCCGGCGGCGTGCTTCCCATGTGCCAGGACACCGGCACGGCGATCATCATGGGCAAGAAGGGCCGTCGCGTCTGGACCGAAGGCGGCGACAGCGGCGCCTTGGCCAAGGGTGTTCTGGACGCCTACGAAAAGAAGAACCTGCGCTATTCGCAGCTCGCGCCCATCAAGATGTTCGAGGAAAGGAACACCAAGAACAATCTGCCGGCGCAGATCGATATCTACGAGGAAGGCACCGACGCCTACGAATTCCTCTTCGTCGCCAAGGGCGGTGGTTCGGCCAACAAGACTTTTCTCTATCAGGGCACGCCGTCTCTCCTCACGCATGACCGAATGCTGGACTTCCTGAAAGAGAAGATCCTGACGCTCGGCACCGCAGCCTGTCCTCCCTATCACCTCGCCATCGTCATCGGCGGCACCTCGGCCGAGATGAACTTGAAGACGGTTAAGCTCGCCTCGACGCGATATCTCGACTGTCTTCCCACGGAAGGCTCCGAAAGCGGGCATGCCTTCCGGGATATCGAGATGGAAAAGGAAATTCACAAGCTCACACAGAGCCTTGGAGTCGGCGCGCAATTCGGCGGCAAGTATTTCTGCCATGACGTCCGCGTCATCCGCCTGCCTCGCCACGGCGCCTCGCTGCCGATCGGTCTCGGCGTCTCCTGCTCCGCCGACCGCCAGGCCAAGGGCAAGATTACCCGCGATGGCATCTTCATCGAGCAGCTTGAGACAGATCCGTCCAAGTACATGCCCGAGATCGACGAAGCCAAGCTGTCGGAATCGATGGTGCGCATCGACCTGAACCGGCCGATGGCGGATATTCTCGCAGAACTGTCGCGGCACCCGGTCAAGACGCGCCTGTCGCTGACAGGCACCATCATCGTCGCCCGCGACCTGGCGCATGCGAAGATTCGCGAGCGCCTGGAAAAAGGTGAAGGCATGCCGGACTATCTGAAGAACCATCCGGTTTATTATGCCGGCCCGGCAAAGACGCCTGCCGGCTATGCCTCCGGCTCCTTCGGTCCGACGACAGCAGGCCGCATGGACAGCTACGTCGATCAGTTCCAGTCGTTCGGCGGCTCCATGGTCATGCTTGCCAAGGGCAATCGCTCACGCGCCGTGCGCGAAGCCTGCAAGACGCATGGCGGCTTCTATCTCGGCTCGATCGGCGGCCCGGCCGCCCGTCTCGCGCAGGATTGCATCAAGAAGGTCGAAGTATTGGAATATCCTGAACTCGGCATGGAGGCCGTCTGGAAGATCGAAGTTGAAGACTTTCCGGCCTTCATCGTCATCGACAACAAGGGCAACGACTTCTTCCAGGAGCTCAATCTGGGATAAAGACTAGGCGTATCTATATGCGCTCCCCGAAGAGGGCGCTAAATGCGCCCTCTTCTGTAAAACCAGTTTAAATTCTAGTTATTTTTGAATAAAACTGTAGTGAGAGAGGATTTTTCACAACCATCTCCTTAATATTTTTTCAAAGAATCTCTGCATAAGTAAAAATGGGAATTAACCAATACATGTACGGAGCTCACCGATGAGTACGGCGATTGCGCCCAAGGCGCAAATTCCCGACGTGGCAGGGCAGATTACCTACGCCATGCGATCCATGGGGGTCGCGCCGATTCCACGCAATTACGAACTGTTTTACGAAGCCTATATTGGCTCCAATCCCGCTTTGACCCGCGAACTCGCAGCCCTTGGCAGCAGCGCCACGCAGGAAGAACTGGACGATATCGGAGCAAAGTATTTTCCCCGCCACGCAGGTCGTGTTTTCGATGACGCCCACGCCCGCCTGACTGTCGAATTGGACGCCGTCCTGCGTGCACTGAAACAGGAGCAGTCGACGCTCGATAGCTACAACAGGCTTCTCGGCGAAACCTGCGAGCGCATCAGCTCCCGGAACCACAACAGCGCCGACTTGCTGCGCAGCGCGATCGATATGCTGACTGCTGCGACCGGCGATACGATGGCGCACGGTGAAAAGACCGTCGAAAACGTCGTCCAGCGCAGCCAGGAGATGGATCAGGTCCGCAAGGAGCTGGACGAATATAAACGCATCGCCAATACGGATGCGCTGACCCGGCTCTCCAATCGCCGCGCTTTCGAAGATCGCCTGATCTCGATCTTCGACAACGCGCTGACGCGCCCGACAACGGCTCTCGTACTCGCCGATATCGATCACTTCAAGCGGATCAACGACACCTACGGCCATCCGGTCGGCGACAAGATCCTTGCAACGGTTGCCTCGATCATCCGCGCCAATGTCCGGCGTGAAGTCTTCGTGTCGCGTATCGGCGGCGAGGAATTCGCACTGATCGTCGAAGGCGCCGCTATCGATGATGTCGTGGCGATTTGCGAGCGCATTCGCCGCACGCTGGAATCGACGCCATTCAAGAATTCGCGGACAAAAATCGATTACGGCACGATCACGCTATCGCTGGGCATCTGCATGGCCTCGGAAGCAGCCGATTCCGGTGAGCTTTATAACAAGGCGGACCTCGCGCTCTATTGCGCCAAGAACGCCGGCCGCAACTGCAGCAACGTCTATCGGGACGGCATGCAGAAGGACTTCACCAAAAGTTGGCTCATTTACAAGAACTAAAAGTGAAGCCAACCAACCGCCGGAGCAGCTTTCCCAGGCTGCCCGGCGGTTTTGTCTACCAGAGTGTCTTGACCGCGCGTGCCGGCCATTCCCGGTCATAGGCCTCCTGATCGAAATCGCCCTTCGCTGCCTTGAGCATCATGCCAGGACTGGGCAGGCTCGTAGGATCAGCAAAACGCTCCGCATTCCAGAGTTCCGCCCGCATCACCGCACGGGCACACTGGAAATAGACCTCCTCGATCGTGATGACGACAACGCACCGCGGACGCTTGCCTTCCATTTCGAAACTCTCGAGCAGGTTCGGTTCGATGGAGACGACAGCCCGACCGTTGAGCCGCATTGTCGTGTTCGACCCCGGAACAAGAAACATCATCGCCACGCGCGGATCGCGCACAATGTTTTCGAGGGAATCGACGCGGTTGTTGCCGCGCCAGTCTGGAAGATGCAGCGTCCGCTCATCCGCAACGCGGACAACGCCCCCAAGGTCACCACGCGGTGAACAATCAAGCCCCTCAGGCCCAACGGTCGCCAGCGCCATGAAGGGTGAAGCCTCGATCATCCGCCGGTAAAGCGGCGTCAGCACCTGCGTTACTTTGGTAATCGATGCCTCGCCGACCACGCCGTAAAGCGCTCTCAGCTCCTCGACCGACGTCACGATGCCCATGCTGCCCCGCATTCTCTTCTGTGGCGTTCCGCCAAAAAAGTCCGGAGCGGCACTCGTGTTGCTACGACGAGCGCCGAACCGGGGTTCGGTAGAACGATAGCACCGTCCCGTCGCCACTTTCGAGCGTTTTCTGAGCGTTCACGGGCTCGGAGAGAAAGGCGTCTATCGCCTCGAATACCGGAGCGGCGCTGACAATGCGCCGATGTCCGAAGCCATTTGCCCAGAACAAGCGAACATGTTCTCCCTGCGCAGCGTAGACACGGGCATGTTTGGCGCTCACTTCCTTATCGTCCTCGGCATGAATAACAAGGACTGGCCGGCTCGGATCGAGCAGGCCGTGCGGTTCGTCATAGGTGGTCAATGCTTTTCCCGTGACGCGCCCGACCTCAGCCTCCAACGCCGTCTGCGCTTGGGAGCGGAGGCCCATGAAGCGGCCGAATTCCTTGAACAGCCATCCCATGCCGCTCGGCGCGCCGATGAGCACCAGCTTTTTTGTCTCGATGGGATCAATCCCGGGCAGAAAGCCAGCGGAGGCAAGAGCCAGCGAAGCACCGCCGAAGGAGTGTCCGATTGCGGCGTCCAGCGCGCCGAAGCGAGCCGTCGCTGCTGATATCGCAGAGATGGCGAGGCGCACATTGAGGGAGCGTCCAGCCGAGCGGCCATGTCCTGGAAGGTCGAGCGAAATCACCTCCGCTCCACTGCTCGCCAGGAAAGCCGTCAGCTCCGACATATATTCGCTGCTGGAACCCCAGCCATGCACGACAAGATAACGCTTGCGCGGCCCCTTGGCTCCGCCGTTGAAGCGATAGGCCATTGCACGGCCGCCGGGGAACGGCAGCATGAATTGCTCGGCTGTAAGAAGCCGTTGTCTTCCCTCCATATGGGCGACTTTGGCCTTGGAGCCGCGCGGACGGCGCGGAGGCGTCAGGCAGAAAAGCCGGAAAGCGGCCCTGCCTGCGAGCTGCGGAGACAACCTTCCAAGGCCGGACAGACCCGACCGGGTGACCTTGAGCGCAAAGGATGGCATAGTGGGAATCCAATAATGTTCAACTATGAACAATAAAGTACAACGATGAACAAAAATCAATCCCTTCCTTGGGACCATCCGCGTTTTCGTAGCTGGATCGCCGTGGCGCGCGCCTGCCAACTCATGCAGCAATCGCTGGCGCGGGAACTGGCATATCTCGACATCAAGCCACCGCACCTCGACATTCTCGTCAACCTGTTCCGCTTTGAGGGAATCTCCCAGCAGGAGCTAGCCCGCAAGCTGCTCGTCGGCCGCTCGAACATGAGCATGTTGCTGCCACAGATGGAAAAGCGCGGGCTGATCGAGCGCCGTGGGGACAAGCAGGACAAGCGCGTGCTGCGACTCTATCTGACGGAGGCGGGGCGGCGTCTGACACGGGAAGCCATGACCATACAAACCGCCCTCATCGACCGGATGATGTCGGACGCACCGATCGAGGAATGCGAACTGATGACGACCCATATGGAGCGGGTCATCACGCTGCTCTTAAAGGACGAACGCGAGCCGCTGGAGACCGTCGGCGATCAGTGATCGCCCGTCGAGCGTGCCGAAGGCACGACTCGCGTCAGCGAGGCGAATTCCCATATCGCCACGACGACAAGTACGGCCGTCGCGAGAACGCCGAGCTGATAGACCACGACTATCGGCAAAGTGAGCAACAGCAGCGCCAGCCCCGCAAGCCCCACCATATGCGACAATGGCGGCCGGCCTGTCGTCACCCCCTTGAACCAGAGATTGCCGAGCAGGAAGACCGCTGGACCGCCCAGAAGTGCCGCAGCGGCATGCAGGTCGGCGGCTTCGTGGGGATGTGCGAACAGGAACTCGTCGCCGACAACGCTCAGGATGATGCCGGCGAGAATCGGAATGTGTGCGTAAGTGAAAGCCTGCCGCGCCAGGCTACCCGGCACCTCGTCATGCTCGATCCGATGGGCCGCGCGTTCGTGGCCGAACTGAAAGTAGATCCACCAGAGCGCGACCGTACCGACGAAAGCGGTAATGAAGACGGCGACGATCAAAGGCGTCACCGGCTGCTCCGCAAAGGTCTTGCCGGCCTGCAACACAGCCTCGCCGAGGCAAATGATGATGAACAGCGCGCAACGTTCGGCAAGATGTGCACCCGATACATCCCAATCCGCCGTCGTCGACTTGCCGAGACCAGGTACCCGAAAGCCGAGCGCTGGCGCAGAATACTCGATGAGGAGGGCGATCAGCCAGAATACGACCCTCATCTCCCCTTCCATCAGCGCGCCGGCGATCCAGAAGACGCCTGACAGCACGAGCCAGCTGGTGATACGCAGGAAATTGCGATGATTGGAACGACTGGCGTTCTTGAGGGCATAGACCGTAAACAACGAGCGCCCCACCTGCATGAATACATAGGCGCCGGCAAAGTAGATCCCCTTCTCGCCGAAAGCTTCGGGTATCGAGGCCGAAAGGATGAGCCCCGCAAACATCAGCGTAAACAGCATGATGCGCACCGGCATGCGATCCGGATCCAGCCAGTTCGTTACCCAGGCGGTAAAGACCCAAACCCACCACACCGCGAAGATCAGCATGATGGCTTCCAACGCGCCGAGCGGCGTAAAGTGCTCGGCTAAGGTATGAGCAAGCTGTGAAATCGAGAAAACGAATACCAGATCGAAAAACAGCTCGACGAAAGAAACCTTGCTCTCGTTCTTGCTGCCCTTGGCGCGAAGCCAGCCTTCCCTGCCCTCAAGGACCATCCCCACGCCCCTTCTATGTCGTTGATGCCAATACTAATGCGGCCTGACGGCCGGATCCCGACTTAGGCCCTTTTCCTTCAATTCGGCTTCATAGACAGCAAAAAGCTCCTGTCCCTTCTCGCCGAGCTCGCGCAGATAGGTCCAGGTGAAAATGCCGGTGTCGTGCATGTCATCGAAGCCGATGCGCACGGCATAGTTGCCGGTAGGTGTCATGGACATGATGCCGACATTGCGCTTACCCGGCACAGTAACCTTCTGCCCGGGTCCATGCCCCTGAACCTCGGCCGAGGGCGACAGGACACGCAGCATCTCCGCCGGCAAATCGAAGCTGGAACCATCGTCGAATCCCACCACGAGGTGACGGCGATCCTTCGATACTCGCAATTCGGTCGGCCAGGCGTCGCTCATTGGTCATTCCACGCGTTTCATTCGATGTTTTGAGAATTATGCCGCCCTTCGTTCACGCGCAAGTGCATTTGAAATGCATTTTCCTTGACGCACCGGTCGCCTATACACACATTAGCAGTGTTACGGAGGCTCGAGTGAACAGTATAATCGGTACGATAGGCAACGCATCAGCACTGCTGGCAGATGCGACCCCCATGGTTGACCCATTCGGGCGAGCCGTAACCTATTTGCGTGTTTCCGTTACCGACCGCTGCGATTTCCGCTGCACCTATTGCATGGCGGAGAACATGACCTTCCTGCCAAAGAAGGATCTTCTGACGCTTGAAGAACTTAACCGGCTCTGTTCCGCCTTCATTGACAAGGGTGTTCGCAAGATCCGGCTCACCGGTGGTGAGCCGTTGGTGCGCAAAAACATCATGTTTCTGGTTCGCGAACTCGGCAGGCGCGTGCAGGATGGCGCGCTTGACGAGCTGACGCTGACGACGAACGGGTCGCAACTCGCGCGCCACGCCGAAGAACTCTACGATTGTGGCGTTCGGCGCATCAATGTCTCGCTCGATACGCTCGATCCGGACAAGTTCCGCACCATCACGCGCTGGGGCGATTTCGCCAAGGTAATGGAAGGTATCGACGCCGCCCAGAAAGCCGGCCTGAAAATCAAACTCAACGCCGTTGCCCTGAAAGGCTTCAACGAGGCGGAAATTCCCGCACTCATGCGCTTTGCCCACGGTCGCGGCATGGATCTGACCGTCATCGAAACGATGCCGATGGGGGAAATTGAAGAAGATCGCACCGATCAGTATCTGCCTCTGTCCGAACTGCGCGCTGATCTGGAGCGTCAGTTCATGCTGACCGATATTCCGTATCAGACCGGTGGCCCTGCCCGCTATGTCGAAGTCGCAGAAACCGGCGGCCGCCTCGGCTTCATCACGCCGATGACGCATAATTTCTGCGAGAGCTGCAATCGCGTGCGGCTCACCTGCACCGGCACGCTCTACATGTGTCTCGGGCAAAACGACGCCGCGGACCTGCGCACCGCATTGCGTGCGACGGACGACAATGCGCTCCTTCACACCGCCATCGATGAAGCCATCACCCGCAAGCCGAAAGGCCACGACTTCATCATCGACCGCACCCACAATCGCCCGGCTGTCGCGCGCCATATGAGCGTTACCGGCGGCTGATCAATCGCTAGAGAAACACGATGCAGCTTGAGCTCCTTCGCAATGCGACGCTGAAGATCAACTATGGCGGCCATGTGCTGCTGATAGATCCTTATTTCGCGCCACGCCACAGCCTGCCGTCCTTCACCGGCCGTTCTCCCAATCCGATGACGGAGTTGCCGCGTTCGATCGCCGACATTCTCCAGGGAGTGGACCTCGTCATCGTGTCGCACCTGCATACCGATCATTTCGATGCAGTCGCAAAAGAGCGTGTGGCAAAATCCCTGCCGATCCTCTGCCAGCCCGGTGACGAGGGAAGCATTCGCGAATCCGGTTTTACCGACGTTACGCCGCTGCTCGACACCATCGTCTGGAACGGAATAACGATCACGCCACGACAAGGCAGCCACGGTCTTGGGCCGGTGGTCGAGAAAATGGGACACGTCATAGGCTTTACACTGGAGGCAGCCGGCGAACCCACCGTTTACTGGGCCGGTGACACAGTGCTTTATCCGCCCGTTGCAGACACCATCCGGCAAGTTTCTCCCGACATCGTCATCACGCATTCCTGCGGTGCAAAATGGGATGGCGATCTGATCGTCATGGATGCGGAGCAAACCGTCGAGGTTAGCCGCCTTGCACCAAAGGCAATCGTGGTCGCGACCCACATGGAAGCGCTCGATCACGCCACGATCACGCGGCAAGACCTTCGCCAGACTGCCAACGCCGCCGGTATCGATCCGGCGCGCCTGCTGATCCCCGCCGATGGTGAAACGCTTCAATTGAAATGATGGTCGGATCGGGCTTCGCCGAACACGATAAACCGTCCAAAAAAAGCGCCGGACGATTGATCCGGCGCTTTTCTCTACGTCTTTCCAGCAATTTGCCCGTCAAGCCGCGCGATAACGCGCCTCAGCGGCGCTATGGTCTTCATAGCCCATATCGCCTTCACCCGTCCGGAAGCGATCGATCTTCTCGGAGAGCATGTCGACGCGCTGGCGCAGGCCATGGATCTCCGCATTGTTTTCCTCAACCATGGCCGCATTCCGCTGTGTGATCAGCTCGACTTCGGCGACGGCGCGGGTCACTTCCTCAATGCCGGTCGATTGCTCGGTCGTGGCCGAAGAAATGTCGGCAACCAGCCTCTGAACACCGGTGACGTGGCTGATGATCTCGGTAAGAGCCGATCCGGTCTGCTCCACCAGACGAACGCCATTCTGCACCTGCGACGAGCTTGCGGAAATAAGGCCCTTGATCTCCTTCGCCGCATTGGCGCAGCGCTGCGCCAGCTCACGCACCTCTTGCGCGACCACTGCAAAGCCACGGCCCGCCTCGCCCGCACGGGCTGCCTCGACGCCAGCATTGAGCGCCAGAAGATTGGTCTGGAAGGCGATCTCGTCGATGACGCCGATGATCGTGGCGATCTTCTCGGAAGAACGGTTGATCTCGCTCATGGCGCCGACAGCCTTGGCGACGACCTCGCCGGACTGCGTGGCATAGGCCTGCGTCTCGTTGACCGAGGTTGCCGTCTGACGTGCGCGATCGGCGGTCGAGCGAACCACGTCGCTGAGACGATGCAGCGCCCGCGAGCTTTCCTCGAGCGCGGCCGCCTGCTGCTCGGTGCGCCGCGCCAGGTCGTCGGCCGACATGGCAAGATTGCCGGTGCCGCCCTTGATCTCCTCCGCGGTGTAGCGAACGTCGGTCAGCGTCTCGCGTAGGGCCTCGATGGCATGGTTGTAGGTGAAGGCCATCTCGACGAAATCCGCCGACAGATCTTCACGCATGCTTTCTTCCAGATTGCCGTCGGCAAGCTTGGCGAGAACGTCGGCAAGCGCGTTCAGGGCCTGCTTCTGTTCTGCCTCGATGCGAGCGCGCTCGGCGGCCCGGCGCGAAGCCTCTTCCGCCGACAGTGCGCGGGCGCTTTCCGCCTCCCGTTCCAGCCGCACGTTTTCTAGGGCGGCGTCGCGGAAGACGCTGACGGAGCGGACCATATCGCCGATCTCGTCACCGCGGTTGCGCCCGTCGATCGCCACTTCCAGATCGCCGCTGGCAAGCCGCGTCATGATCTCGGTGACGCGCTTCAGTGGTGCACGCAGCGTTTCTACCAGCATCAGGCCGCCGACGATGGCAAGCAGCGTGCCGAGGATCATGGCGATCACGGAGACATTGGCGGAGCGCTCGCTGTCTTCCTTGCCGAGTTCCTGTGCCTGGGCGACGAAGCCACGCAACGACGTCATGGCATCGGCCAGCAGATTGTTGGACTGAACGCGCGTCGTCTTCCAGTCGGCCGACGTCTGCAGCAGATCGGCCGAGCCATTGGTAAGGCTGTCGATCAGCGGCTGCACATGAGCGGCGAAATCGCGCATCGTCGCATTGGTCTGGCCGAGAGAGGAGATCTTAGCCGCCACAGTTTGCAGATCCTTGAGATCGGCCATGACCGGCTCGCGTGATGTTGCGTCGCGAACGTTTTCCATGCGCGAGGCATGCAGGGTCAGACGATCGACGATGCCGAGCGCCTCGTCGACACGATCGAGAAGTTCCTTCTGACCGTCGATGATCTTGTCCAGGCTGACGAAGCGATCCGCAGCGGTATCGCTGTTCTTCGCCGATTGCAGCGTCATGTCGGCTTCGATTTTGACGAAGCTCTGCAGGATCGGCCCCATGGCCTCGACCTTCTGGTCCGGGGTGCCAGACCCCTTCAGCACGGCATCGAGCTTGTCGGCGGCTTCCGAGGCATTGTTCACCAGACCTGCGCCACGCTTGGACACCAAAGCCTTCGACACGGCGACCTGCTTCAGGATGGCGTCGGCATAGGTGCGGGCATCGGAAATCTCCTCGGTGGAATCGGCCGCCATCTGCACCTGGATGCGCAGATTGCTCATCTTCTCCGACAACCCCTTATAGGCCGCGGCATCATAGAGCAGCTCCTTTGCAAAGGTTTCCTTGTCGTTGAAGTCCTTGCGGATGATATCGATCTGCTTGCCTGCCGCCTTGCCGGCAGCCTCGATGTTCTGCACGCCCTTGCGGATGGCCTCGACATCGGCGTCCTGCTTTTGCCGGATGGACCAGAGAGTTGCCTGCTGAGAACGCATCTTGGCGGCAAGCTCGCTGACCGGCACGATCTTGGCGCGCTGATCGTCGCTCAGGAGCCCGCTTAGCCGATGCACGCCCTGTTCCTGCGCATCGATCTTGCCACTCAGCGCCTGGCGCGTGTCGTCGGACGGCGCGGCGGTAAACTCAAGGAGAGCGGCCTGAAGATTTTCGAAATCACTAATATTTTCTATGGTTGCACGCGTCACGGTCATGTGACCGTTGAGAATATTGGCAGTATGATAGCCGACGAGACCGACACCGGCGATAAGAACCACCAGGGGGACCACGAAGATCAGAACCTTGGTCACAATCCGGCGGCTTTGCAAAAGACGATCAATGAAAAACATGCGGCGCCCCAAAATGGATCTATTAAGTCTTCGGAGTCGGCCGGACTGTCATTCCTGCTGCGCTGCCGTAGATGCTTCTGCCTCATGCAAAACCGCAGCGAGCCTCAAGAAATAAGATTGAATAAGAATTAATCGCGGCGGCAAAACCGGTTGGGGCGACAAAGATTCTACAACCTGACGATCATTTTACATCCATTACGCGAAAAATCATTCGATTTGCAACAACTCTGCTGCATCGCACAATCGAATTGGCGCGCGGCAAGACGGCTTGCGATTCCATTTTGCGGAAAACGGCGCTAATCCAGACGGACATATCCGGGGAATCGTCTGTATCAATGCAATTGACCAAGAACATGCGGGGCGCGCTTTTCATGGCTGCGGCCATGGCAGGATTTTCCTGTAGCGATGCGCTGTCCAAGACGGTCATCGCCAGCATGAATGCAGGCCAGATCATCTTCATCCGCGGCATCTTCACCACGCTCTTCGTCTACCTGCTTGCCCGCAAGATGGGTGCGCTGCGATCCTGGAGGGTCATCCTGCAACCCATGATCGCATTGCGCATCGCCTGCGAGGCGATCGCTGCCGCAACCTATATTACAGCTTTGGGGATGATGCCGATCGCCAATGCCTCAGCCATCCAGCAGGCTGTTCCCCTGGCTGTAACGCTCGGGGCCATGATATTCCTGAAGGAGCCCGTGGGGTGGCGACGTTGGACCGCTATCCTTGTCGGCTTTGCCGGCGTGTTGATCATCATTCGTCCTGGCCCGGACGGTTTCACTCTGGCGGCGCTGTTGGTCACGGCCTGCATGTTTGCGACCGCCGCGCGCGATCTGGCGACGCGCTGCATCAGCAGCGACATACCGTCATTGATGGTGACCATGTGCACGGCCATGTCGATCACCATATTCGGGGCATTCTGCATCGTCCCCTTTGGTGGCTGGCAGCCCGTGAGCATGGTATCGCTGCTGCAGATCATGCTGGCTTCCGTTCTGGTGCTGATCGGCTACCAGTCCGTTATCCAGGCCATGCGCACGGGAGAAATTTCCTTTGTCGCGCCGTTCCGCTATCTAAGTCTCATCTGGTCCAGCTTGCTCGGCCTCGTCGCTTTCGGCGAAATGCCCGACGGATGGTCTATGATCGGTGCTGCAATTGTCATCGCTTCCGGCATCTATACATTTTACCGGGAGAACAAACGGCGCGCAGCCGAGCGCATTGCGCAGGAAACAGAAGCGCGCGTTCCTGCCTGAGGTCACTGTCATGCCCGGCTTCGTCGTCAATGCCGCCGATATTCCAATTGTTCTTCTCGCAGGTGGACGCTCAAGCCGCATGGGGACGAACAAAGCCTTTGCGATACTCGGCAATCAAACCCTTCTTGCTGGTATCCTGGCGCGCATCGGGCGAACGCAGAAAAATCCGGTGGCGTTGAATGCCGATGACGATTGGCCTGACGCCATGGGGTTGAGGCTAATTCCTGACACGCTACCGGGTAAACTCGGCCCTCTTGCCGGCATGCTCGCAGCGCTCAAAGATACAGCCATACGCTATCCGGACGCCTCGCATGTTGCAACGGTGCCGATAGACAGCCCCTTTTTTCCCGGCGATCTTTTCGCACGGCTGGCCGAAGCCATCCGGGGCAGAGATGAAGCTGCTATCCCGGTATCCTCAGGGCACGACCACCCTGTCTTCGGTCTGTGGCCAGTTTCCGTCACCGACGATCTCGAAACATGGATCGTCAACGACCCGAAACGGCGGGTCAGGGATTTTCTCGCCCGCCATACGGTCCGGCGGGTTGAATTTCCAGCCATCCAAACCTCGATCGGCCCCCTCGACCCCTTTTTCAACGTGAACACCCCGGACGATCTCGTCGAGGCAGAGCAATGGCGCGCAGCATTGGAAAACATGGCATGACGATACCTCGACCGAAGATCTTCGGCATTGCCGGCTGGAAGAACTCCGGCAAAACCGGGCTCGCTGTGCGTCTCGTCACGGAATTCACGCGGCGCGGCTACCGGATCTCGACGATCAAGCATGCGCATCATGATTTCGATATCGACAAGGTCGGCGCCGACAGTTTTCGCCATCGCGAGGCTGGAGCGCACGAAGTCACCATCGTCTCTGGAACGCGTTACGCCATCATGCATGAGTTGCGCGGGGCACCGGAACCGAGCTTCGAAGAGATATTGGCCCGCCTGGCCCCTTGTGACCTGGTGCTGATCGAGGGTTACAAGCACGAACCGATCCCGAAGATCGAAGCCCGTCGCCTTGCAGCAGCCAAAACAGAACCGCTGGCCCCTCAGGATCCGTATATCGCAGCCATTGCCGCCGATCATCAGGTCGAAGATGCCGGCGCGCTTGCGGTCTTCGATCTCAACGACACCATCGCCATCGCCGATTTCATTGCGGCGACCATCCATCTCGGTCAGCCGGCCAAATAAAAGGCCGCCGGTTTTCCGGCGGCCTCCATTTCTGTGTCAGCGAACGCTTACCGCTTTGCGACCGGACGAACCAGCGGCGTGATGCGCCGGATGGTGACGCGGCGGTTTTCCTGCGACGGTCCGAGCGTATTCACCTTGAGGTACTGCTCGCCATAGCCCTGGGTTACCAGGTTTTCGGCGGGAATGCCGTAGACGTCGGTCAGCACGTTGGCGACCGATTCCGCGCGGCGGTCCGACAGGATCAGGTTGCTCTGTGCCGAACCAACGGCGTCCGTGTGGCCTTCGATGAGGAAGGTCTCGGTCGGATCGCGCTGGATGACCTTCGAGATGCCGTCCGCAACCCCACGCAACGTGCTGGCCTGCGACATTGGAATGTCGGCGCTGCCTGTCGCGAAGGTGATCGTATCGAGGTCGATACGGCGGATCTTGTCACGGATACGTGCAGAATAACGCACTTCGTTGACCGAATAGATGCGCTCGACCGGCTCTACCGGCGGCTCCCGCAGGAAGTCGTAGTAGTTGGTGTTGCGGTTGGACGCGGTGTCGATGATGTACTGGCTCAAAGGAATGAGCAGGCGCATCGGCGGCAGATCGTCGCCCGGGTCGCGGAAGTAGTCGTCATGATCCGGCCGCTGTTCCAGGTCCGGAGAGTAGAACAACACATATTCGCGGCCGCGCGCATCGATACGCGAGCGCTGGACGATGTCGCCGTAACGATTGCGAATGGTGATGATCCGGTCGCCATTCGGCTGGTCGATGGTTTCGCGATAGCGATCCCGAGGCAGCTGCTCGTAGGTCGGCCGCTCGCCGCCGCGGACGAAGCGGTCTGTATCGTCATGGCGAACAACATAGGTGTTGTCGACATTCACGATCGTGCGGTTGTCCTGATTGATGACGGTCTGGATCGTCGTGCCCTGCGGCGGGACGAAATCCGGACGGCGATCGATGCGGCGACCCTGCTCGCTGGTCACGGCTTCGATCTTGACCGGCGGTTGCTGCTGGCCACCGGCAGGGACGCGCTGCGCGTCCGCGTCGGAGGTCGGCGGCTTCGTGTAGGCCGGAGGCGGCTGCTGGGCGGGATTGTTCTGCGCCTGGCCATTCTGGCCCTGACCGTTCTGACCTTGCCCGTTCTGACCCTGGCCACCCTGCCCGCGACCACCTTGGCCGCCGGGGTTCTGGCCGCCATTCAGATGCTCGCCGCGACGAACGGAATCCTTCTGGCTATCGAGCACGGCGCTGCCGTTCTCAACCGGCAGAATGACCGGACCGTTTGCGGAGCCTGGATTTTCAGCGATCTTCTTGCGGCGCTCCAGCTCCTGCGGCGAAACCTGTTCGGCCGGAGGCACCTGGATTTCGCCGGCCTGCTGGCCGCCATTGGCTGCCGGAGGCGTTGCGTTGCCTTGGGCAGGAGTCTCGGCCCCATTGGCAGGCTGCTGCTTGCCTGGCTGCGGCTTTGCCTCATTCCCCGGCTGTGCCGGCTGTCCCTGCGACTCGCCCTTTGTTGCCGGCTGCTGCGGATTGGCGGCGGGCTGCTCGCCCTGCGGCTGTTTGCCATGCGTCTTGTCGGCAGGCTTCTGTCCCTGCTCGGCACCGGGCGCTACCTGTGTTCCCGGCTCTGCCGCGGGCTGCTCCTGCTTGGCTGGCGGCGTCTTCTCGCCCTTGGGCGGCTGGACGGTCGGCGTCTGCGGCTGTTCTGCCGGCTGCTGCGCCGGTGCCTCGGGCTGGCCCTGGCCCTGCTTCTTCGGATGAGCGTTCTGGTCGGGTTGAGCCTGCTTGGCCGGCTCCTGCTGGGTCTGGGGCTCGGCGGTGGCGGGAGCTTCCTTCTGCGCCGGAGCAGGCTGCTGCGCCTTCGGTTCAGGCTTCGCCTTGGGCCGAGGCTTTGCCTCCGGCTGCGCTTCTTCGGCAGGCTGCTGCTCTACCTTTGGCTGCGGAGCCTCGACAGGCTGTTTTGCCTCCGGCTGCTTGCCCTTGTGCTTGGGCTGCGGCGCTTCGGGTTCTGCTTCAGGCGCGACGGCCTTGGGCTGCGGCTTGGCTTGAGGTTGGGCTTCAGGCTGAGCTTGCGGCTCTTCCGCCGGCTGCTGACGCTGCTTCTTCGGTTCGGGCGGAGCTTCTGCGGCCGGCTGCTTTTGCGGCTTCGGCTGCTCCTGTTCTGCAGGCTGCTGCTGGTGCTCGGCCTTTGGCGGCTGAGCTTCCGGTTGCGGCTGCTTCTGCGGCTTCGGCTCGGCTTCCGGTTCGGCCTGCTTCATCTGACGCTGAGGTTCAGCGCCGCCTTCGGGCTTCTGGCCCTCGTGCTTCTGCCCCTGCGGCTCGCCTTGCTCACCCTCAGCCGGCTTCTTGTGCTTGAGTTGCTCTTCTTCCGGCTGGGCGGCTGGCGCCTCCTGCTGAGCCACTTCGAAACTTGCAGTGGCACTCGCCGTTCCGACGATGCCATTGTTCAGCGGTGCGATGGGCTGCTCACGCAGCGCCGCAGCCACCGCCGGCTCGAATACGAGCGAAAATGAAAGCAGCGGAAATGCGGCGCTGGCAAATAGTCTGGATCGCTTACCCATATGGGGTCTCCTCTTGTAATCTTTGTCTGCCGAATTGCGAATCTCAGCCGGCAAGGCGATGCCTCACGATCCGGGCCATTTTCCGGTTCTCGTAAGGCTGAATCGCGGCAAGCCGCTATATGTTCCCAAACTATTAGGTTGCAGCCATTAACCCTGGCTGAACGTATTGGACGGCTTCCGTTCAGATTTGCCGGCAGCGCGGTCTCTTCGCGGTGGGAGCGGATGACAACGAGATCCTTCGTAATTCCAGTTGCAATTTCCGAAAAAAAAGTACGAATATCGCGCCAAGGCGGGTCACAGACCCGCTCCACTCGAGCCGTCTGCCAAGACATAATAATGGGCTGCCGGCCACCAACAGAGAGGATCATTATGCGCATTTCCACTCGTCTCTTTGCCGCTGCGTCCTTCGCTGCGATGTCGCTCCTTGCCGGCGCCGCGCTGGCTGACGGCGACACGATCGTGTTCGGCACCGATGCGACCTACCCGCCCTTCGAATCGCTGGAAGCAGGCGGCAAATTCGTCGGCTTCGACATTGATATAGCGAATGCTCTTTGCGATCAGATGAAGGTCAAGTGCAGCTTTGTGAACCAGGACTTCGATGGCATCATCCCAGCCCTGCAGGCCAAGAAGTTCGACGCCGTCATCTCGTCCATGTCGATCACGCCGGAACGCGAAAAGATCGTCGACTTCACCAACAAGGTCTACAATACGCCGCCGGCAATCGCCGTTTCGAAGGATTCCACCATCAAGGAAGCAACCGACGAAGCCCTGAAGGGCAAGTCCATTGGCGCCCAGTCTTCCACGACTCACGCCAACTATGCTTCGGTCCACCTGAAGGACGCCGAACTGAAGCTCTATCCGTCGGCTGACGAATACAAGCTCGACCTTGGCAACGGCCGTATCGATGCCGCCATCGACGACGTCGTGGTGCTGTCGCAGTGGGTCAAGTCGGATGCCGGTTCTTGCTGCAAGATGCTCGGCACGCTGAAGACCGACCCGGTCATCAACGGCGTTGGCGCCGGCATTGCCATCCGCAAGGGCGACACGGCCCTCAAGGACAAGCTGAACGCCGCAATCGCCGCGATCCGCGCTGACGGCACCTACAAGAAGATTCAGGACAAGTACTTCGATTTCGACGTTTACGGCGGCTGATCGCCTGTCGATTCCTTGGGAAAAGACGACGGCGGAAGCTTGCTCTTCCGCCGTTTTTGTTTGACAACGAGAACAATACAAGCAGAAACGCGGCAAAAGCCGCCAGGGGAAATATAGCATGAGCGGATTGTTTTCCGCCGTAGGTTCGTTGTGGACCTGGTTGAGTACGATATTCGACCCGTTGTGTGGTCCGGCTGGTCTGTTCACCATTTACAGCATGTTCAGCCCGCACACGCTACTTGCCTGCGGCGATGCCGGCTGGGGCGACGAACTGGCCGGCGGCCTGAAAATTACCATTGCGGTCTCTCTCGCCACACTGCCGCTTGGGATCGTCATAGGCTTCTTCGTAGCGCTCGCGCAGCAATCGGAAGAAAAGTCCTTACGACTTGCTGCGGGAGTCTTCACAACGATTTTCCGCGGCCTGCCCGAGCTTTTGACGCTCTTCATCATCTACTACGGCCTGCAGATCCTGCTGCAATCTTTCCTCGCCAAATTCGGCTATGATGGTCCGATCGAGATCAATGCCTTTGCCGCCGGCATGGTCGCACTCGCAATCGTGTTTTCGGCCTATTGTTCGGAAGTGCTTGTATCTGCCTTCAAGGCCATACCGAAAGGCCAGTATGAGGCCGGCGACGCCCTCGGCTTCCATCGAGCGCGGACAATGCGGCTGATCATCGTACCGCAGCTCGTGCGCATCTCGCTGCCAAATCTCGGAAATCTCTGGATGAACCTGCTGAAGGACACATCCTACGTATCGATCATCGGCCTTGCGGATATCATCCGGCAGACCGGGATCGCCGTGCGCGCCACCAAGGCACCCTTCACCTTCTATTCGATCGCCTGCCTGTTCTATCTGACGCTGGCTGTCATTTCCTCGATAGGCCTGTACTACCTCGACCGATGGGCCAAGCAAGCGGAGGTTCATCGATGAGCCATGCCGAAGTTCTGATCGCGGCGCAGCCCGCGCCGCCCCAAACGGCGAAGAAGTTGTCCAAAGCCCGTGTAACCGGCTACTTCTTCCTGACCCTCTGGGCCATTCTCGGCGTCGCACTGATCGCGATGATCGTTTTCGGTTGGGATGTCGAAAAGCTCGAAACCTTCGGACCGAGGCTGCTCAACGGTCTTGGGATCACCATCAAGCTCGTCGCCATATCCTTTGTGCTCGGCGCAATCCTGTCGATGCCGCTCGCCGTCGCGCGCATGTCGAACAACAAGATCCTGAGCACGCTGACCTACTGCTATGTCTACCTGTTCCGGGGCACGCCGCTGCTGGCACAGATTTTCATGGTGTATTACGGCTTCCCGAGCTTCCGCTGGTTCTTCGAAGACATCGGCATGTGGTGGTTCTTCAAGGATCCGTTCTATTGCGGCGTTTTTGCCATGACGCTGAACACCGCCGCCTATCAGACGGAGATCGTCCGCGCCGCAATCCAGAGCGTGCCGAAAGGTCAGAGAGAAGCCGCCAATGCACTCGGCATTCACACATGGGTCGCCTTGCGCAAGATCATCATCCCGCAGGCCCTCATCGTGGCGCTGCGCCCCTACGGCAACGAGATCATTCTTCTGATCAAGAGTTCAGCGACGGTTTCCATCATCACGGTCTACGACCTGATGGGCGAAACCCGCTACGCGTTCTCCCGCACATACGACTACCAGATCTATCTGTGGGCGGCGATCTTCTATCTGGTGATCGTCGAGTTGATGAGAAACGGCTGGGCCTTCATGGAAGGCCGGCTGACGCGCCACTTGAAGCGTTGATCCAACAAGGGCGGCGCAAGCCGCCCTTGTTGGCAGCACTCGCAACAACGCGCTGCTAACACTTTGATTTGCAATAAAAATCCTTATATGACACTTTTGTAAAGCTTGAGTTTACCTTCAGCTGTTTCCATATCTTAGTGACCATGAGTCACGAACAAGAATGGAACTGAAAGAGAAAGCTCATGCACGACGACATGCAAAAGCAGTTGCAAGGCTATGGGTTGACGACCGCACAGATCTTGTACCGCCTGCCCGATCATCCGCAGTTTCTCCAAACCTATATCTGGCAGGATTACGACCTCGCCCCGAACTTCCCGGAAATGCGCGGCTTCCTGAAGTTCTGGCAGGAGACGCTCGACGGACCGCTGCATTCGGTGCGCTACGTTCATCGCAAGCTGATATCGGCCAGCGAGTGGCGTGCAGTGAAAGGCGAATTCATCCTTCACTAGAACACGTCGCGCACGGCATGCACGGTTTTGCGGCGACGACACGCGCAGAGGCAAAGAGCCAAGCGCAGGAAGCGAATCTGGAAGATCGCGGCGTGTCAAAGCCGGTCGGGTTGGTTGCGCTAAATTTATCGGCGGCTCGACGTCGCTCGATCAGACATGCGCTTCGCCATGCACGAAGTCCCCGTCATCAGTCCCACGATGGAAGGTGCCATAGAGAACCACGGCATAGAAGATCGCGACGAGCACGATGACAGCCAGACCGGGCAGCGGCCCAAGAGATGCATTGTCAGCGATATAGCTCCAGGAATGCGCCAACTCCTGCGGCACATCGGCGGTCTGCAGTTTCGGCGTTGAAATCTTCAGTACCCATGCCAGCAGCAGGATCGCATACATCCAGCAATAATTGCGCCGCAAGCGCCGCTGCACCGCTTCAGCATGGCTGAGCAGCAGGCGCGGAGAGCGCAGGCTGGTCGCAATCGGCAGCGCCCAATCGAGATTGAGCTCCGATTGCGGCGACAGGATCTGTGCGAAGTAGTGCCGCTCGAGCTGGCGCACCCGCGACCGGTAAACATCGAAGAACCGATATCGCCGCGCTTCAATCATCAGCAGCAGCGTGATCAGCATCATACCGAACAGCAGCACGCCATGATGCGACGAAGGCGTCGACAGGGATACGGAGAGCAGAGCCGCAGCCACCGTGATCGCCCAGTTCGATGTCCGGTCGATGCGATCGCGCCAGCTGGTCATCCTCGCGAGTTCGCCCCGATAATAATGGGTCAATGTATTGGTGATCTCGGCCGATGTCGCCGGCAATGAGGGAGCCTTGCGTCCTGTCGCATCGCCTGTCGGGCTCGTTACGGTCAACTCGGTATCCATTGTCATTCCTCCCGTATTTTTTTGTCCGGATCGCGTCCCCCAACTCTCCGTCGTCGACCGTGATATTCTGCGCCTCCCTTGCAAGCATTGCAAAAGCAGATCAGGCATTTTAATGCCTGCAGAACAAACAGAAGGGCTGCTGAACCATGGCAAAGAAAAAGATCGACGAAGATGCGCTGGCGGAAGCCTACAACCGTGCCCTTGAGCTGGAGAAGGCTGGCAATATCGATGCAGCCGTACGGGCCTATGAAGAGGTCCTGGCGCTGGATCCGGAAGATCACGGCGGCGCTGCCGTGCGCATAGCTTCAATGGGACGCGGCGAAACGCCGGTCAAGGCACCAGACGCCTATGTTGAGACGCTGTTCGATCAGCACGCCGAAGTTTTCGAGGACGTCCTCGTCGAACAGCTGGGCTATCATGTTCCCATGCTCGTCCGGCAACGCCTGCAGGCCCTCGGTCTCGGTCCGTTCAAGCGTATGCTCGACCTCGGCTGCGGCACGGGCTTGACCGGAAGCACGCTGCGCGACGTCGTTGATGACATCACCGGCATCGACATCTCCGAAAACATGGTCGAGGTTGCCCATGAGAAGGACGTCTACGAGACACTCTTCGTGGCGGAGGTCGAGGACTTCCTCGACGACAATGACGAAGAGCCTTTCGATCTCATCACCGCCACCGACGTGCTCCCGTATCTCGGAGCGCTGGAGCCCCTGTTCTTCGGCACCGCCGAAAACATGGCGCCTGGCGGCCTTTTCATCTTTTCCTCCGAGACACTGCCGGATGCGACCATGGCCGGCCGTCCCTACATGGTCGGTCCGCATCAACGTTTCGCCCACGCAGACGGTTATGTCCGCGAACGGTTGAAGGAAACCGGCTTCGAACTGATCGAGATCACCGACATCAACGTCAGAATGCAAGACGGCCAGCCGACGCCCGGGCATCTGGTGATCGCACGCCGCCTGGCGGACTAAGGTTATGAAAGCCAGACACCAGGAATAGTTACCCAAAAGGATAACTATTCCTTGCGCGACGACCGGCGAGCTGATACTTAGCCAATAAAGCAAGTATCAGCTCGAACCTTGATCATGGAAAGGTCGTCGCATGTCCCTCATTCTCTATCAGCATCCCCTCGCATCGTTTTGCCACAAGGTCCTGATGGCGCTCTATGAAAACGGGACGCCGTTCGAAAGCCGGGTGATCGATCTCGGCAATGAAGAGTCCCGCGCCTCACTTGTCCGGCTCTGGCCCCTTGCCAAATTCCCGGTGCTTCGCGACGAAGCGCGCGATAGCACCATTCCCGAAACCAGCATCATCATCGAGTATCTCGACCGACATTATCCGGGTGCGATCCAGCTATTGCCGACAGAGCCATCCGATGCCTTGTGCGTCCGCCTCTGGGATCGTTTCTTCGACCTCTATGTGCAGGATCCTATGCAGAAGATCGTCGCTGACGTGCGCCGGGCGGAGAAGGATCAAAGCCCCCAGACCGTTTCCGACGCCAGGGCATTGCTACACACTGCCTATGGAATGATCGAGAAGCAGTTGAATGGAAAGATCTGGATCACCGGCGACAGTCTGACGATGGCCGATTGTGCGGCAGCGCCGGCACTTTTCTATGCCGAAACGCTCGTTCCCTTTGGCGAGGAGCATAGCAGCTTGACGGCCTATTACCGGCGCCTTCTCGCGCGCCCATCCTTCGCACGCGTCCTCAAGGAAGCCATGCCCTACTTCCATTTTTACCCTTATAGCCGGAATCTGCCTGAGCAATTCCGGCCGGAAATGCCGAATGCTTGAGGAACCACAGGCGCTCGACCGCATGTTTCAGGCCCTTTCCGACCAGAGCCGCCGCGGCATGATTGATCGGTTGGGGCTTGGACCGGCCTCGGTTACGGAGCTGGCGCAGCCACTGGACATGGCGCTGCCCACCGTGATGAAACATCTGCAGGTGCTGGAGACCAGCGGGCTCGTTCTATCGGAAAAAGCCGGTAGGGTGCGAACCTATCATCTTCGCAAGGAGGCACTTGCAGCCGTCGAGCGATGGATTGCCGAGCGCAAGGCATCCTGGAACAGGACTTTCGATCGGCTCGACCTGTTCCTGGCGGAAACATCGACGGAGGCGACGGACGAATGAGCGAGAGATCGACAGACCATACGACGATCACCATTGAGCGCCACTTCAAGGCGCCTTTGGCCAGGGTCTTCAACGCCTGGGCAATCCCTGAGCATAAGCGGCAATGGTTTGCCTGCCACGGCGAATGGAAACAGCTGGATTTTCAGCTCGACTTCCGTGCCGGCGGCCGCGAGAGCAACCGCACAGCCTCCCCGGATGGCGTCGTGCACGCCTACGAGGCACGCTACATCGACGTCGTCCAGAACAGGCGCTTCATCTATGCATTCGACATGATGCTCGACGACGCCAGAATTTCCGTGTCGCTAGCGACGGTCAATTTTGCCCCTGAGCCCGGCGGCACGAAGATGACTTTCGTCGAACAGGTGGTGTTTCTCGATGGCTACGGCGACAATGGCTCACGGCTGATGGGTACGGAAATCGGCTTCGATAACCTCCGGCTCTATGTCGAGGGAGACGATACCAGGCCGAATTAGCTCCTGATGTCACCAAGAATGGCTGCCAGAAGCTGCCCCTCGAGTTCGGCAAGCGCCGGATTGCCGTGGCGGCGCGGATGTGGATAGGGAATGACGAGATCGAGCACGATCCGCCCTTCGTCGAGCACCACGACGCGATCGGCCAGATGCACGGCCTCGCTGACGTCATGCGTCACCAGCACCGCGGTAAAACCAAGCTCTCGCCAGACGCGGTTCAGCAATTCCTGCATGCTGATGCGTGTCAGCGCATCCAGTGCGCCAAGCGGCTCGTCGAGAGCGAGGATGCCGGGCTTGCTGACGAGCGCGCGCGCAAGCGCCACACGCTGTTTCTGCCCGCCCGAGAGACTGGAGGGCCATTCGTCGGCCTTTTCGGCGAGCTGAACTTCGGAAAGAACGGACGCAGTTTCCTTTCGCAATACCTCCGTCGGCACGCCCTCGCCCAAGCCAACGGCCACGTTGTCGGCAACAGAAAACCAGGGCAACAGCCGCGGCTCCTGAAAGACGATGCGCGTATTGGGTTGCGCATCCTTGCCATCGAAAGCTTCGAAGCGCAGATGGCCCGCGCTCGGCTCTTCCAGTCCCATCAGGATACGAAGCAGCGTGCTCTTGCCGCAGCCGCTCTTGCCGATGACGGCAACGAACTGCCCGGCAGGAATATAGAGATCGATGCCCCGCAGGACGCGGTTATTTCCGAAGCTCTTTTCCAGACCCTTGATATGGATCGCCGCAGCGCCCGCAACGGGCGGAGCAACATGGTCGGCTTCCGTCCTCGGACGGTCTATCGCGATAGCGCTCATGGCAAGCTCCTCAATTCTGATAGGCTGGGTTCCAGCGCAAAGCCTTGCGCTCGATCGTTCGCGCGACGACATCGGCAAGCTTGCCGAGAATTGCGTAAATGACCAGCGTCAGGACAACCACATCGGTCATGCCGAATTCACGGGCGTTGTTGGCCATGTAACCAATGCCGGACGATGCGGCGATCGATTCAGCGACGATGAGCGTCAGCCACATGATGCCGAGCGCGAAGCGCAGGCCGACGAGGATGGACGGCAAGGCGCCGGGGAAGATGACCTTCCGAAACAGCGTCCAGTTGCTCATGCCATAGACCCGTCCCATCTCGATCAACCCGCGGTCAACATTGCGAACGCCGTGATAGGTGTTCAGATAGATCGGGAAGAGCACACCGAGCGCGGTCAGAAACAGCTTCGATTCCTCGCCGATACCGAACCAGAGAATGACGAGCGGCACCATGGCGAGATGCGGAATGGTGCGCAGCATCTGCAGCGTCGTATCCGTCAGCTGTTCGGATAACCGCGACACGCCATTGGCGATGCCGAGGAGAAAGCCGATCGAGCCGCCGACCAGCAGGCCTGCGAATGCGCGGCCTGCACTGACCAGGATATTGTTTGGCAACTGCCCGGAAATTGTCGTCTGCCAGAAGGCAACCACGACAGCTGCCGGCGACGGCATGATACGAGTGGAGATCCATCCGAACGTCGACCCGAGTTGCCAGGCAGCAATGACGACGATTGGCAGCAGGAAAGGCAGAAACCTCTGCAACGAGACGACCTGCCTTGCCGTCCTGACCGGACGGGTCCGGCTTTCGGCGCCGACGCGTATGAAGGAAGTATCGAATGCCGACATGAGGATCTCCCTGAAAGAATGAGTTACGAGCCGGAAACCACCTTCAGATTGCCGCCGTGGCTGCCGCCGGCAAAGATCTGTTTGGCGCCAAACTCGTTGCGGAACCCCGCGCGCTGTTCTTCGCGGCTCAATCCAAGTTCGGGGAACAGGAGCTCCGCGACCCGATAGGCCTCCTCCAGATGCGGATAGCCGGAGCCGATGACGGTTTCGATGCCGAGTTCCTGATATTCGCGCAATCTTGCCGCTACCGTCTTCGGCGATCCCACCAGCGCTGTGCCGGCGCCGGCACGCACCAGACCGACGCCGGCCCAGAGGTTTGGCGATACTTCGAGTTTGTCGCGTCGGCCGCCATGCAGCGCTGCCATGCGCTTCTGGCCGACAGAGTCGGACTGCGTCACGAATTGCTCTTGAGCCTCACGGATGGTCTCGTCGTCGAGCTTGGAGATCAGCTTGTCGGCAGCGGCCCATGCCTCTTCATCCGTCTCGCGGACGATGAAATGCAGACGGATACCGAAGCTGACCTCGCGCCCTCGCTTGGCAGCGGCGGCGCGCACCTTCTCGATCTTTTCGGCGACCTGCGCGGGCGGCTCGCCCCAGGTCAGGTACTTATCGACCCGGCCGACAGAGAATTCGATACCGGCATCGGAAGAACCGCCGAAATAGAGCGGCGGACGCGGCGCCTGCACCGGCGGCAGGCCAAGCCGTGCATTGGTCGCCTTGATGTACTTGCCCTCGAACGTTGAGGAGCCCTTCTCCAATAGCTCCTCCCAGACGTGGAAGAACTCGTCCGCATGGGCGTAGCGTTCGTCATGCTCCAGATGAATGCCATCACCCGCGAGCTCGGCCGGGCTGCCGCCGACGACGATATTCAACAGCACGCGGCCGTTGGAGACACGATCGAGCGTCGAGGCGAGACGCGCATAGTAGGCTGGCGACGCCGTGCCCGGGCGGATCGCGACGAGGAACTTCAACTTCTGCGTATGGGCGGACAGAGCAGCTGCGGTAACGAAGGATTCCTCGCAGGAGACGCCTGTCGGCAGCAATACGCCGGAATAGCCAAGGCGATCGACCGCCTGCGCGATCTGCTGGAGGTATCCGATCTCCGGCCCCCGATTGAGATCGGAGGTGCCGAGATAGGTGCCGTCACCGGAAGTCGGAATGAACCAGAGAAAATCGATGGGTTTTGCGGTCGCGGTCATGACGTTTTCCTGCCTTCTGGATGCGCGTGATCGGAAGCCACTTCCCGATGTTCGACTTGGATAGTGACATAGACTATGGATTATATCGACAATGCAGATTTTCTATTGCCAGGCGTTGGACGGAATATTTTTGCTGACGCGACCCACATCCGTAGTGTTTCGGATGTGGGCTGCCGCAGCGGCAGTGGCCGCTCCTCAGCTCGCCCTCGGTCGCCAGACGATATCCGTGACGGTCAGTTTCTTCGGCACGATCCCGAGATTGTAGAATTCATCGGCCAAGCCCTGCTGATAGGCAATTGCAGCATCCGTGATGGTCGAGACACCGCCGAGATCGGCGCCGGGGCGCGTCAGTGTCACCCGGGTCACCGCTGCCGGAACGCCGGTAATTTCGGCTAGCGCTGCAACGCTTTCATCCAGATGGGACTGCGCCGCTGCCCCGACCTTGGCAAGCTCATCGATGATGTCGGCGACGACCTGCGGGTTATCCTTGGTGAAATCAGTGTTGGCGAGGAAGTAGCTGAAGGAGTCGACGATACCGCGCGCTGTTGTCAGGATGCGGGTATCCGGGTCTGCCTCGGCGATGGCGAGATACGGATCCCAGATGGACCAGGCATCGATGGCGCCGGTCTTGAACGCTGCTGAAGCATCCGGCGGCGCAAGATCCAGTGCCTGAATGTCGTTGACCGTGAGCCCTCCTTTGCGCAGCGCCTTAACCGTGACGTTGTGGGCGCTGGAACCGCGCTTGAAAGCGACTTTCTTGCCCTTGAGATCGGCGAGTGTCTGGATCGGTGAATCCTTGCGAACCAGAATGGCCGAGCTTTCGGGACTGCCGGTATAGAGGCCGACATAGAGCAGATTGCCATTGGCGGCCTGCGCAAAGAGCGGTGGTACATCGCCGGTGGCGCCGAAATCGAGCGCGCCCGCGCCCAGCGCTTCGAGAAGCGGTGGCCCTGAGGTAAATTCCGACCATTCGACGGATATGCCGCGATCGGAGAGCCGCTTTTCCAGCGCGCCCTTGCGTTTGGCGAGCGCCAGTACGCCGTTTTTCTGCCAGCCGATGCGAAGCGTCGTTGCGGCGGCTGCTCGCGCCGACCGGATCGACGGCAACGCAAAGGCGGCGGCCGTAGCGCCGAGGAGGCCGAGTGTCTGTCTGCGCGAAATCATCGAGGATCCCTTTCATGAGGCTCAGGCGCTTTCGCGGCCATCGGCTCGTTGTCGATAGCAAAGGATCGCAAATCCATAGATTATATCGACAAAGGATATTATGAAGTTTTGCACCTACGGCGAAATTCCATTCCCATAAATGCCAGATTTAGAAATCATATTTCAAACATCATGCCACGGTGACAAGTTGTCAGATAGATCGGCCTTCCGTCCAATCAGGCTTTCCGCTAAGCCTTCGAGTCAAATTCGGACAGGGAGTTACAGGAATGGCAAAGGTCTCATTCATCGGCATGGGCGTCATGGGCTACCCCATGGCCGGGCATCTGAAGGTCAAGGGTGGGCACGACGTTACCGTCTACAACCGTACCGTCGCCAAGGCCGAGGCATGGGCCAAGCAATATGACGGCAAGTTCGCCCCTACCCCGGCTCGAGCTGCGGAGAACGCCGACTTCGTCTTCACCTGCGTTGGCAATGACGACGATCTGCGCTCGGTGACGACGGGCGAAAACGGCGTGCTCTCGGCCATGAAGGCCGGTTCCGTTCTCATCGATAACACGACCGCAAGCGCCGAAGTTGCCCGCGAGCTCTACGATGCGGCCAAGGACAAGGGCATCGGCTTCATTGACGCCCCGGTCTCCGGCGGCCAGGCCGGCGCCGAGAACGGTGTACTAACCGTCATGTGCGGCGGCGATGAAGAGGTATATGAGAAGGCACGTCCCGTCATCGAAGCCTATGCGCGCATGGTCGGCCTGATGGGATCGGTTGGCGCGGGCCAGCTGACCAAGATGATCAACCAGATCTGCATCGCCGGCATCGTTCAGGGCCTGGCGGAAGGCATTCACTTCGGAAAGCAGGCCGGCCTCGATATCGAGAAGGTCGTGGAGGTCATTTCCAAGGGTGCCGCCGGCTCCTGGCAGATGGAAAACCGCCACAAGACGATGAATTCAGGCAAATATGATTTCGGCTTCGCCGTGGATTGGATGCGCAAGGATCTCGGCATCGTGCTGGAGGAAGCACGCCGCAACCAGGCCAAGCTACCTCTGACGGCGCTTGTCGACCAGTTCTACGGCGACGTTCAGGCGATGGGAGGCAATCGCTGGGATACCTCCTCGCTGCTCGCGCGCCTGGACAAGAAGTAAGGAACGCCGCGGCCCAACGCAGCAAGGAGCGAGCGCCGCATCAAGACGGCGCTCGTTTCGGGTCAGTCCTCGTTGGATTTGGCATTCTCGATCAGCATGTAATCGAGCGGTAGTTCCGTCGAATACTTGATCTGCTCCATCGCGAAAGCCGAGGAGACGTCGCGGATTTCGATCTTCGCGATCATGCGCTTGTAGAAAGCGTCATAGGCGGCGATATCGGGAACGACCACACGCAGCAGATAGTCGACGTCGCCGCTCATGCGGTAGAACTCGACCACTTCCGGAAAATCGGCAATCACTTCGGAAAAACGCTTCAGCCATTCGATAGAGTGGCTGTTGGTGCGGATGGATACGAAAACCGTGACCTTGGTGTTGACCTTTTCCGGATCGAGCAGCGCCACGCGACGGCGAATGACGCCATCCTCTTCCATCTTCTGGATGCGGCGCCAGCACGGGGTGGTCGACAATCCGACCTTCTTGGCAAGGTCGGCCACGGCCAGAGTGGAGTCCTCCTGCAGGAGGCGCAGGATTTTGCGGTCAAGACGGTCCATTTTCAGCATCCCTTCGAATTATATTCTCTCTATAGCCTATTATCGGCGGAATAAAAGAAACTTGTTTCAAGAAACGAGGATTCTCACACGTTCTTGTAATACGGGAAGCAGTTCCGCCTCGAACCAGGGATGGCGTTTCAGCCAGCCGCTATTGCGCCAGCTTGGATGCGGCAAGGGCAATATGGCAGGCGACCGGTTGGTCAGAAGATAGCGCCGCCATTCGGCGACCGTCTCCGTCATGGAAGCCATCCGCTCCGGGCCCATATGCCACGCCTGGGCATATTGACCGATCGTCAGGATAAGCTCGATCTGCGGCATCGCGTCCATGGCTCTCTTTCGCCACAAAGGCGCGCACTCCTTGCGCGGCGGCATATCGCTGCCGGCGGCATCGTAGCCGGGGAAACAGAAGCCCATCGGCAGCATTGCAAAATGTTCAGGGTTGTAGAAACTCTCGCGATCGACGTTTAGCCATTGCCGCAGCCGATCACCGGAAGCATCATTGAAGGGCAAGCCGCTCTCGTGAACCCTTAGACCAGGGGCCTGCCCCGCAATCAGAATGCGTGCTGTCCCGGAAAGCGTCGCGATCGGCCGCGGCTCGTGGGGCAGCCTATGCGCCTCTCCTTTGGCAGGCATGTCACGACAGACGCGACAGGCCGCAATTGCCCGGCTCAACTCCTGCAGTTCTTCCTTTTGCATCATTGCACGCCCCACCCAACGAGCTGCCATACGTAGTCTGCCAGATTCCTGATCGGATCGCCCCCGGCCGCCTGCTGCACACGCGCCTCGCGGCGATAGTCGCTCGGCCGCTCGAAATCGCCAGCCCATACGCCCGCCTTCGCTTGTCGTGCTTTCAGCTCTTCGGCTGCATAACCGCCATAGGATAATGCCATGCCGCTGCGAACCATGGCAGCATTGATATCGACATCACCAACCATGCATGTCACCAGAAGGCGACCGTAGCGATCTCTCTCCGCACCACGGCATTCCGGCCTGCCGGTTTTAACGATTGTGACAAGAGCCTTGCGCGCCTCCTCGCCGCACGCCCAATCCGCGCCATCGCGTCGACACCGTTGTCGATATTCCGGTGCGTCGATGCCTTTCAGCCGCAGACGCTGTCCATTGGCGGAAAGCGTATCGCCGTCAACGACGTAAAAATTACCAGTTTGAACGAGTTCCGGCCGATTATTCAGTTTCGACGCGAGCAGAGCGAGAATGCCGAGCAGAGCAAATGTGGCCACGCCGTCGCGAAAAAGGCGGCTTGACCGCATCACGTTCTTGCCTCCTTTAACAACAAATCCTTGGCGAAGATGGCAAACAAAACATTTCGCCGCAGCATCTTCTTAAGAATTGGCCGGTAGTCTCTAATCTCACAAAGATCAAGTTTCAATGAAACCATGAGAACCGGCGCCAGCACATCGACAGATAAGAACATCGTCGACCGATCGCGCAGCCACCGCAACCGGGCTGTGTCGAAGGCCGTGCGGCAGACGCGTGAGCGCCTGCAGACGGGGCATAGCAGCAATTTCGACCGCGAACTCATGGTCATGCACATCGACTCCCTGCTGCAGGGCGCGGCGGTCGTCCCGATTTTTGTCGTCGTCGTCGCAGCACTCGGGGTTTATCTGACGCGCGACATCGCTATTTTTCTTTGGACCATCCCGATCCTGACGGCGCACGCCATCAACATGCTACTCGGCAGACGCGCCAAGAAGCAGGAAATGACCATCGAAGGCGCCCGAAAGTGGCGGCAGATCCTGTTGCTGGGGCAATTGTTGACCGGGCTGTGTTGGGCGGTTTTCACAATGCAGACCTGCACGACCTGCGGCGGGGACAGTTTCAGCCTGTACAAGGGCACGACGCTGCTGGTGGCGATTTGCATCACGGCCATGGCGAGCTTCATGTTGCCGCGTGCCGTGCCTTTCGCCTTCGCGCCCCCGACCATGGTGCTGGTCGTTACCGCGATACTGACCCGAAATCCCTCGGATATAGCACTGACCGCAGCCGTCTCGGTTGCCGTGATCTTCTTCACTTTCATCACCAACCGGATGTTCCAGTCCAATCTCAAGATCCTTTCTTTCCAGTCGGAAAAGGACGATCTGATCGCGGAGCTGGAAGTCGCCAATTCCATGTCCGACGAGGCACGCCGGCGTGCAGAAGAGGCTAACCTCGCCAAATCCCGCTTCCTTGCCTCCATGTCGCATGAATTGAGGACGCCGCTGAACGCCATTCTCGGCTTTTCTGAAGTCATGTCAGCCGAGGTCATGGGACCCCTGAACAACCCCACCTATCGGGAATACACCACCGATATCCATCGATCCGGCCAGCACCTGCTCAACCTGATCAACGAGATCCTCGATCTCTCGCGCATCGAGGCCGGCAAATACGAGTTGAACGAAGAGGCGATCTCGCTGCTCGATATCGCCGAAGATTGCATCGGCATGGTGCAGTTGCGCGCCCGCGCCAAGAACATTTCCATCTCCTCGCAGATAGAACCGCAGCTTCCCTCCGTCTGGGCGGATGAGAAGTCGATGCGGCAGGTCATTCTCAACCTTTTGTCGAACGCCGTGAAATTCACGCCGCAGGGTGGTGAAATCAGCGTCAAAGTCGGCTGGACGGCCGGCGGCGGGGAATATGTGGCGATCAAGGATAACGGCCCCGGCATCCCCGAGGAAGAAATCCCGATCGTACTCTCGGCCTTCGGTCAGGGGTCGATTGCCATCAAGAGCGCCGAGCAAGGCACCGGTCTCGGCCTTCCGATCGTGCAAGCCATACTCGCCAAGCATGACGGTCAATTCGCGCTGAAATCCAAGCTGCGCGAAGGTACAGAGGTCATCGCGATCCTGCCGGCCAAGCGCGTTTTGCAAAGTCTGCCGGCCGTCGAGGACGCTCCGCTGGCCGGACGGCGGAAGAAGAGCTTCGCCTGAGACCTGAACTTCCCCGCCTAGCGGAAAAACAAATGGCTGCCGACGACGTAAAGCATGTAGAGGCCGGACGCGACCAGCATGCAGAGCACCGCGAACGAGCCAAGATCCTTGGCGTGCTTGCCGACATTCGAAATCTCCGGAGAGATCCGGTCAATGACCTCTTCGACTGCCGTGTTCATCGCCTCGATCGCGAAGACACCAAGGAAAAGCACCATGGCGATGACGATCTCGCCAAGGCTCGCCCCGACGACGATCAGCAGGATCAGCGATATTGCCGCAAAGAAAAGCTCCTGACGGAAGGCAGACTCTTGTAGCAGCCGTTGAAAGCCGCCCCATGAATAGCTGGCGGCCGCAAAGAAATGCCGGATCCCGGTTTCCTTGGTAACTGCAGGTTTCGAAAACTCGGCCATGCCTGCTCCGCCCGTATTATCCCGATTGCAAATCTAGAGCATGTCGCACGAAAATGTGCAGCGGTTTTGCGACGACGACATGCGCGAAATCAATGGCCGAAAGCGCATCTGAAAGATCGCGACGGGCTCTGGGCGACTTGCAAATACCGCCTCGCCTCCTTTGAAGCAAGTCGGCACTTCAGAACGCCACTGGGAATTCATTACAGATTTATGACGCGAACTGATAGTTCCACAGAAAAATCGGTGGCAAGATGCCCCTCCGGCACCTCGCCGCGATATCCGGTCAATGCTTGTTGGTGACGCCAGCGCTTTCGAAGGTCGCCATGCCGGAGTGGCAGGCGGCAGCGGCTTTGACGATACCCGCCGCGAGTGCCGCACCCGTACCTTCTCCGAGCCGCATGCCTAGCGCCAGAAGCGGCGTCTTGCCGAGCTTCTCGATCGACTTCAGATGTCCCGGCTCTCCCGAAACATGGCCGATCAGGCAGTGATCGAGCGCCGCCGGGTTGGCAGCCTTGAGGATGGAAGCGGCAGCGGTCGCGACGTAGCCGTCGATGATGACGGGGATACGCTCCATGCGCGCGGCCAGGATCGCGCCAGCCATGGCAGCGATCTCGCGGCCGCCCAGACGACGTAGGATTTCAAGCGGATCGGAAAGATGAGCGCGATGAAGTGCAACCGCCTTCTCGACAGCCGCAATCTTGCGCTTCAGCATCTCGCCTTCGGAGCCGGTTCCCGGGCCGACCCAGTCTTCCGCCTTGCCGCCGTAGAGCGCATAGTGGATCGCTGCGGCGATCGTGGTGTTACCGATGCCCATTTCGCCGATGCAGAGCAGATCCGTGCCGCCGGCGATTGCTTCCATGCCGAAGGCCATGGTGGCAGCGCAGTCGCGTTCGCTGAGCGCCGGTTCCTCGGTAATGTCGGCGGTCGGAAAATCGAGTGCCAGGTCGAAGATCTTCAGGCCGAGATCATAGGTGACACAGATCTGGTTGATCGCCGCGCCGCCGGCTGCGAAATTTTCCACCATCTGCTGCGTAACCGAAGGCGGGAATGGCGTAATTCCCTGCTTGGTAACGCCATGATTGCCGGCGAAGATGGCAACCAGCGGCCGGGTGACGGCAGGCGGGCGACCAGACCAGGCAGCCAGCCAGAAAGCTATCTCCTCGAGACGGCCGAGCGCGCCTGGCGGTTTGGTGAGCTGTGCGTCGCGCTCGCGCGCCGCCACGAGCGCGCGGGCATCCGGGCCCGGAAGGTCGCGCAGCAGCGTGCGGAAATCGTCGAATGGCAAGCCGGTTACGCTCATGAATGCCGTTCCTTGTCTTTTGGTCTCAAATCAGGTTCTTTGCGTGCGACTCTATTAGTCGTCGGAACCGGCGCGAACAACTCCAAAAGCGTTCGATGCTGTCGAGCGAATTGCGGGGAGAGGAAGAAATGCGGGAATATATGCGCGATATCGCGCGCGCCGTCGCCTTCTTGAGCCGCATTCCCGTATCGGCATCCTTCTTTGCCGGTCATGACGGCAAGCTCGGGACGGTGTCACGTGCCTTTCCGGTTGCCGGCTTGCTGGTCGCATTTCCCGCCGCCATCGTGTTCGGCTTGTTGCTTGCGATGCATGCGGATCCGCTCATGGCGGCGTTTCTGGCCCTTACGGTACAGACCGTGACGACGGGAGCCCTGCATGAGGATGGTCTCAGCGACACCGCGGACGGAATTGGCGGCGGCAAGGATCGCGCGCGCGCCCTCGGTATCATGAAGGACAGCCGCATCGGCACCTATGGCGCGGTCGCATTGATCCTGTCCTTCGGGCTGCGGGCATCCGCGCTCGCTGCCATTGCCCGCCATGTATCGTCTACCGACGCAGCCGCCGCGCTGCTCGCCGTAGCCGCGCTCAGCCGCGGCGCGATGGTGTGGCACTGGCACGTCCTCCCTTCGGCAAAGCCTGACGGCGTCGCCGCCTCTGCAGGCCAACCCGATGGCAACGCCATGCAACTGGCGTTGATCACAACGCTCGGGCTTGCCCTCCTGCTAATCTGGCCCACCCAGGGCATTCCTTCACTCGTCTCCTGCCTTCTCGTTGTCGCGATCACGACATTTTTGTCGAACAGACATGTGCGTCAAAGACTGTCCGGCCATACCGGAGACACGATCGGCGCGACCCAGCAGATTTGCGAGATCGCGTCGCTGTGTACCCTTGCCATGTGTGTTTGAAGCCTCGATATATGATCCTATGCTAACACCCTGCATCCTTGTCTGTTCCCTCGACGAAAACACCGGTTACTGTCTCGGTTGCGGCCGTACAGGCGCGGAAATCGGCGCGTGGATAAGCTACAGCGACGACGAGCGACGCGCGGTCATGGAAACTCTTCCCGCACGCATGACCAAGCTCGCACCTCGGCCCGGCGAGGATATTGGCCCGTCGCAACAGACACAGGAGCGCAGCGCCGTATGAACCGCCTGAACATCGTTCTCGCCATTCTCGGCATCGGCCTCGCGCTTCTCATCTTCAACAACAACACCGGCATGACCTTCGGCATGCACAATGACGACTTTGCCCGCGTCATCTACCTCGTGCCGATAGCCTTGATGATGAGCGCCGCCGTGTGGGGCAGTCGCCACACCCTCAGCCAATCGCTGCGCAATCTCCTGATCTGGTTCGTGATCATCATGGCGCTGGCGACCGCCTACATCTATCGCTACGACGCCGAACGGGTCGGTAATCGCCTCTTTGCCGGCCTGATACCTGGCCGTGCGGTCGTCGTCACCACCAGCGAAGGCGGACAGGAAGTCATTATCCACAAGCGATCCAGCGGACATTTCGAGGCCGTGGTCAGGATCAACGGACAGCCCATCGACATGCTTGTCGACACAGGCGCCAGCACGATCGCCTTGTCGCAGGAAGACGCCGAGCGCGTCGGGATCATTCCGGAAAATCTCACCTACTCGATGACCGTGATGACCGCGAATGGTCGCGCCAGCGCGGCGCCCGTCGAGCTTGGTTCTGTGTCGATCGGGCCGATCAAGCGTCACGATGTCAAGGCAAGTGTGGCCGAAGCGGGCAAGCTGGATCAAAGTCTGCTCGGCATGAGCTTCCTGGAAACACTGGGATCGATGCAGATGCAGACCGATGAGCTTCGCCTTCGCGATTGAGCACGGCGAAAACGGCAATCGATAGTTCGGCGGAGATCGAAGCATTCGCTGGTCTCTTCACTCTAAAAAGCGGCAGACCCGAACAGCCCGGAGAGTGAGACAACCATGGCGCCCGCTAAGACAGACATAACCAAGGAGTTGTTGCTCCTTTTGCTTCTCGCCACCTGCTGGGGGGCATCCTACAGCTTTATCCGCGTCGGCGTAGCGACCATTCCGCCGATTACGCTGATTGCCGCCCGCACGCTGATTGCCGGTGTCGTCCTGCTCGTCATCATTCGCTGGCGCGGCCTGAGCCTACCGAGGGATCCAGCGGTATGGCGGCGGTTCCTCATTCAATCCTGCCTCAACAGCGCCATTCCTTTCACGCTGATCGCCTGGGCCGAACAGACACTCGATGCTGGTCTGGCGACTATATTGAATTCCACGACGCCGATCTTCGCGTTTCTGATCGCCGCAATCCTGTTGCGTACCGAAAGGCTGACAGGCCGCAAGCTCTTCGGGGTCATCGCGGGTATGGCAGGCATTTGCCTGATCATCGGCGTCGACGCGCTTCACGGAGTAGGTCAACAACTCCCTGCGCAGCTTGCCGTCGTTGCCGCATCCATCTGCTATGCAAGTGCAGCGCTGTTCGGACGCAATTTCAAGGGATTGGATCCGATGATGCCTGCGGCTGGCTCGTTGCTATGCGGAGCAGCGCTCCTCATCCCCGCCAGCCTGATTGTCGAACATCCCTGGCAGCTGGCGCCCTCCACAGCCTCGATCCTCTCGCTGCTCGGCCTGTCGGTCGTTTCGACCGCCCTCGCCTTCAGCATCTACTTTCGGCTCATCCAGACCCTCGGCTCGGTCGGCACGACCGCCCAGGCTTATCTGCGCGTCCCTATCGGCGTCGGCATCGGCGTGATCTTCCTGGGGGAGCCCGTATCCTCGACAGCAGCCATCGGCCTCGTCTGCGTTGTCGCCGGTGTCATGGCCATGACCATCGCCCCGCGCAAGAAGGTCACCGCAGAGTGAGTTGCAGTGGACGCTGCACAGAAGATCAATGCAGCAACGACAGGTCGTCCCAGACGAAAACCAAATTGTCGGAGCGCCAGACCGGTCCGGGATCGGTATATTGCCCGATGATACGACCACCGAGCGATCGGTAGAACGCGATCGCCGGTTCATTGCCGACCACGACGCCCAGCGCCGCACTTGAATAACCGAAGGCGGCCAGCTGCGCCACCAGTTCCCGCATGAGGTGGCGCCCAAGCCCTTGGCGCTTCACAGAGGGATCTATGTAAAGCGAGCGGATTTCGCCTCGTCCCTCAAAAGCGGGGTGCGTTGGCGCACCGACTGCTCCAATGCCGACGAGCCGGTCTCCTTGTTCCGCCAGCAATATGGCTTGATGCAGGCTGGGATTGGCGAGCATGTCGCTCCATCGCGCTCGCCGAAAATCTTCGTCAAGCGTGTGATAGACCTCCGCCGGCGCGAGGTCGCGATAGGTCTCGCACCAGACCAGGCGGTGCAGCCTGGCAATATCGGCCGCATCGGTGACCGCAGCTGGTCTGATCGCAATTTCCGCGGTCACCCGATCGTCCCCGAGACGGTATTGCGCAGCGCGCCGACAAGATAGAGAGAGCCGGTCACCAGTATCCAGCCACCACCGTCTGAAGCCTTCTCAAGAGCCAGATCCAGCGCCTTGTGCGGATCCGGTTCTGCGTCCCCCGCCATTCCCATAGACTGCCAAATTTCACCCAGTTCCGACGCAGTATGGGCACGACCCGATCCCGACGCCTCCGTGAATACAGCGTAGGAAGCGTGGCGTGACAACACAGCCAGGAAGCCGGGAGCATCCTTGTCCGATGCCAACGCAACCAAAGCAATGCATTTGCCGCTAACATCCGACAGGCGCGCAATATCGCGAAGGACAGCCTCGATATTGAACGGCACATGAGCACCGTCCATCATCAAAGGCACCGTTTCCCGTCCTTTTCGCAGTGCCGGCGGCAGCGAGAAATCGAAGCGTTCCATTCGCCCTGGCAACCGTGCTTTGGCGACCACGTCAGGCTGCAGCAGCCTCGGCCCGATGGGCTGCCCCTTCGCCACTCCTTCCAGGACACACTCGCCTTTTCGGCCGAGATGATCGAATACCAGGCCGACAAGCGCGATATTTGTTTCCGCTATCGTTGCATCGCCGGCAAGATCGGTTCGAAGCACATCGCAACCAAGTTCATCGGCGCGCTGCTGCAACACCCGACCTGCGGCGTCTTCGGCAGCAAGCGTGGTGGCCAGCGTTGCGCCTGTTTTCAATATGCCGACTTTCTCCCGCGCGATCGTCTCGCGCGTCGTGCCGAGAATTTCAGTATGTTCAAGCCCGATATTGGTAACGATCGCAACCTCACCGAAGACCACATTCGTCGAGTCCAGCCTGCCGCCGAGCCCGACCTCGACGACGACCCAGTTCAGGCCGGCATCTCTGAACACCACGAAGGCGGCGGCCGTGATCACATCGAACCAGGTGGCGTCTTCTCCAGCCGTTGCTGCCTGCTTGGCGCTCTCGTAGCTATCCAGCACCTGCATGATCGCTTTTGCCAGCGCACCGTCCTCGACCTCGGTGCCGAGAACGCTGACGCGCTCGTTCACCCGGTCGACATGTGGCGACGCATAACGGCCGACACGCCAACCGGCCTGAAGCAATCCAGCTTCCGTGAGTGCGCAAACGGACCCCTTACCCTTGGTGCCGGCGACGTGAATGGCACGAAAACTGCGATGAGGATCGCCCAATCGATGCATGAGATCGAGCATCGGCTCAAGGCCCACGCGCATCTCGCCGCGTGGCTTACGCTCCCAATTGGTCAGCTGGTCGAGCCGGGAGAGCGCGATGGACAGGTCGCAAGCGGATTGTGGCATGATATACCTTCGTCGAGATACCATGCGAGTGGCGGCAAGTGGCACGACCGTCTTCGACGCGTACGGACATCCGACCATCTCGCTACATCAAGTCAGGACCAATCAGTTCCATGCGGCGGCAAGCGCCACAAGGCCCTAAATTTGCGGATCAGGCCCCGTCATCAGTTCCTCAACCGATATCCTGTCTTGAAGATCCATCCGAGGACGGTGAGGCAGACGATGAGAAAGAGCGTGATGATCGCCAGGCTCAGCACCGGATTGACATCGGCAATACCATAGAAGCTCCACCGGAAGCCGCTGACGAGGTAGAGAACCGGGTTAAGATGGCTTACAGCCTGCCAGAATGGCGGCAGCATGTTGATCGAATAAAAACTTCCGCCCAGGAAAGTCAGCGGCGGCACGACGAGCATGGGAATGAGGTTCAGCTGCTCGAAATTCCCGGCCCATATGCCGATCATGAAACCGAACAGGCTGAAAGTCACGGCTGTCAGGACGAAAAACAGGATCATCATGAGAGGATGCTCGATCCTGATATCGACGAAGAAGCTCGCCGTTGCCAGTATGATCAAGCCGATCAGCATCCCCTTGGTCGCCGCAGCACCGACATATCCAAGAACGATTTCCGTCATGGCGACCGGCGCCGACAACACTTCGTAGATCGTGCCGGTGAACTTCGGAAAATAGATACCGAAGGAGCCGTTGCTGATGCACTGGCCCAGCAGCGTCAGCATGATCAGGCCCGGCGTGATAAACGCCCCATAGGAAACACCCTCGACCAGATTGATGCGCGAGCCGATCGCCGCCCCGAAAACGATGAAGTAGAGCGATGTGGAAATAACAGGCGAGACGACACTCTGCAGCAGCGTGCGCCGCGTGCGGGCCATTTCGAACATGTAGATGGATTTGATCGCTTCGAAGTTCATTTGCCTGCTCCAACCAGCGATACGAAGATATCCTCAAGCGAACTTTGGCGCGTCGAGAGGTCCTTGAAATGAATTCCTTCGGCAGCGAGCTTCGACAGCAGCGCGGCAATACTCGACTGTTCGTTCTGGTTATCGAAATCATAGATGAGGGTCATGCCGTTCGGCCCGAGCGAAAGCCCATTGCCTTCGAGACAGTTCGGTATTGCGTCGAGCTGCTCGGTCAGCTCAAGAATGAGCTGCTTGCGGCCGAGCTTGGCCATCAGCGCCTTCTTGTCCTCCACAAGGAGAAGCTGGCCGCCATTGATGACGCCGACGCGGTCTGCCGCTTCTTCGGCCTCCTCGATATAGTGTGTGGTCAGGATGATCGTCACGCCGGAAGCCCGCAGGCGCTCGACCACATGCCACATGTCCTTGCGCAAGGTCACGTCCACGCCTGCGGTCGGCTCGTCGAGAAAAAGAATCTGCGGCTCGTGCGAAAGCGCCTTGGCAATCAGGACGCGCCGCTTCATGCCACCTGAAAGCTGGCGAAGCATGTTGTCCTTCTTGTCCCACAGAGAAAGGTCGCGCAGGATCTTCTCTATGTAAGCCGGGTTTGCCTTCTTGCCGTGCAGGCCGCGCGAAAAACTGACCGTGTTCCACACGGTTTCGAACTGATCGGTCGTCAGCTCCTGCGGCACGAGGCCGATCATGCTGCGCGTGGCGCGAAAATCGCGCACGACGTCATGGCCGCCGACCAATACCGTGCCGCTGCTCGGATTGGCGATGCCGCAGACGATGGAGATCAGCGTCGTCTTGCCCGCCCCGTTTGGCCCGAGCAAGGCAAGAATTTCTCCCTGTTCGATATCGAGATCGACACCTTTGAGTGCCTGAAACCCGTTGCCGTAGGTTTTGGTGAGATTACGAATGGAAATGATCGGAGCCATGATGCGGGCAAGTCCGGCCTTGTAATGATGATGAATTTATCGGCGTTTGCCCGCTATATAGCCGGGCTCAGGCTTTTACCATCCTATGAGGACTAAACACAGCGTTCGCGTAAGCCAAATAAGCTGTCATTAAATCGTGACCTTCGTCGGGCATATAGCTCGTTAGGTAAGCAACGTTTGTCGCACTCCGCCCAACGCCTCTTGGCGACACGTAAGCGCCTATTTTACTGGACGATTTATTGCCCTCGCATTCATATTGCGTGCCTCATTGCAACATGAAGTTTTTTTCTGGAGCAGGCAAGGATCCCCCGTCGTTGCCATGCACCACTCAAGCCGGCACTTGCCGGCTTTTTTCTTTTCTACATGCTTTGACAACCGAAACGACGGTTACCAGCTGCCGTTTACGCCACAACCGGCCGGCGGCAGCGTTTTGTGCTCGAAGCGAGCCTTCAGCATTTCGCAGCCCTTGTTGCGGATGGGCGTCGGCATCATCGTATTGAGACCGATCCCAACCTCATCAAATGGATCCTCGGCATAGGCGACATAGATGTACCAACGCCCTCCGATGACAACGACAATGGCGATAAGGGCAGCAATGAGCGCTCTTCCTAGGCTTCTTTTCCGTCTCGGCACGTCTTCCATGAAATCCTCGCTTGCCTCCGCTCTCCGCATTTGACCATGCTTGCTCAACCAAAGCATGCCGCGCGAAATATTCAGCGATCTTGCGACAACGACATGCCCAAGATCAAAGATCTGAAGCGCAAAAGCGAAGTTTGGAGATCGCGACGCGCTTTAGATAAATCAGCGACCGCTTCAGACAAGAGCAGATGTATACCCGGCAAAGAGCCAATCAAAGGCTGCAATAACGCCGGCCGCCCTTCCGATCACGAAGATCAAAATGAAAATGGTTCCAATGCTCGGGATTGCTGCCGGGGCCGAGCACGGTATCGAAATAGCGGCAGCTATCCGTTCGAACGGCCTTCAGCAATCCGCCTTCGCGGAAAGAGAACAGCCCCTTCTTGCGCACGTCGATCACATGGCCGTTCTTCAGCACGAATGTACCGACGTCGATGGCATTGCCGTGGGCATGCTCCGACATCGGATTATAGCGTTGCCGGCTATTGTTCATGCGCCGGCAGGAATAGCCGCCGAGCGGAACGATCGTGCCGATGCCCGACCAGTAGCGTGTGCGCGCCGCCGGTGCCAACTCGTTCTTGACCCATTTCGCGAAGGCAAGCGTTACCTGGCAATTCAATGTAACGGCCGGACGGACCGCGATATTGCCGGAAAGCCCGCTTAGAGAAATCGGATAGGGAACCTGACACGCTGGTCCGTTCGAGATCGAAGGCTTGTCCGTATAGATGACGCCCATACGGCGAAGTTCCTGACGACAGGCGATTTCGGAGGGCGGCATCATCCCGGGAGACGATTGCGGCGCATCAAATTGGCGATCGAGACGCGATACGGGGTTGTCGACGCGGGGCAGCATGGCGACCTGCGTCCCCGGCTGCTGCCTTGATATCGGCGAGCGATTGAGTTCCGCCTGTGCGGCCGACCTTTGAAGAATGGATCGATTGGTCTGCGTCGGCGCATCCGAGCCGATGCCGTCGACCACGGGCTCGTCGGTTTGGCCCTCGGCAATATTCTGCTGCTCCTCCTGCGCCAACCCCACGACCGACGCGGATTGAGCCTCTTCGGCTGGTCCAACCCCGAGTTCGGCATCCATATTGACGCCCTGCGACGGAATGCTCGATTGTGGCGCCAGACCCGTTTCGACATCCGTCGTCGTCACGGCTTCACCCGTTCCGGAGCCGCGCTTGCCATTGGCATAGTTGTTGGAGGCAGAAACGACGGGATCCTGCATGCCTTGATAAGAGAACTGCCGTTGTGGCGCGCTGCGATGAGGCTTGATTGAGCCGACGCGCGAGGCGCTGTCGACATTCGACGGCGGCACGAGACCGTCAGCCGTGCAGGCGACCAGCGCCGACGACAACAGTAACGGCAGCAGTGCGCGCCGCAGAATGGGTAAATAGGTCATAGTCCTGATCCGCTGCCCCAGCCACGGTCGGTAGCACTTACAAAGCCTAAACGGGAACGGTGAACGAAAGCTTACCGCCGAGAACCGACCTGTGTCCGCATGGCACTTTGACGTTCGATGAAGGGTTATGCCGGCTTGCCGGTTGCGACCCTGCGAGACGGAAGCGACAGAGCGGCCTTTCCCATCGCGGCGGGATTGCATAGGCTGGATACCGGAATCAATAGCTTGCGACAGGAGCGAACGAATGAACGACGGCGTCAAACCAAGGGGCGAGCTGACATTGCGCACGCTGGCGATGCCTGCAGACGCCAACCCCGCCGGCGACATCTTCGGCGGCTGGGTCATGGCCCAGATGGACTTGGCAAGCGGCATCCGCGCCGCCGAGCGGGCTCGTGGCCGTGTCGTCACCGCCGCCGTGAAGGAGATGGCATTCGAGCTGCCGGTCAAGATCGGCGACACGCTGAGCGTCTTCACCGACATCGAGCGCGTCGGCCGCACGTCGATCACGCTGAGCGTCGAGGCATGGGCGCATCGCGCGCGCTATAACACGTTGGAGAAGGTCACGGCCGCCACCTTCATCATGGTCGCTCTCGACGAAAATGGCGCACCCAAGGCCGTGCCCGTGGAGAACTGACATGATGGGCGCCGCACACGCACCGGAAGTTTACGTCTACATCCGGACTGTCATGAGCATGGTGATCGGCCTTTCGCTGGCCCAGCTCCTGACACGGCTGGCCGGCTTCGTGCAGGCGCCCGGCAAGAACAAGATCTACTTCGTCCATATCGGCTGGGTGCTGTCGATGTTCCTTTACATCATCCATTTCTGGTGGTGGGAATATCGGCTGCAGTCGGTGCAGGGCATTACCTTCGCGGTCTATCTTTTCCTGATCTGCTTCTGCTGCCTCTTCTATTTCCTCTGCGTGCTCCTCAATCCGCCGTCCATCGATGAATATGGCGGCTTCGAGGAATATTTCATTTCCCGCCGCCGCTGGTTTTTCGGACTGCTCGCCGTGACCTACGCGGTCGATCTCATAGACACGTTGCTGAAGGGTGAAGCCTATTTTCAATCTCTCGGCTGGGAATACCCGACCCGAAACATCGTCTATATCGTGTTGTGCATCGTCGCGGCGATCACCGCCAACCGACGCTTCCAGGCTGCATTCGTAATCCTGGGGCTAGTCTACCAGATCACATGGATCTTCCGGCTCTACGACGTGCTTCCAGGATAGGATTGCAAACAATCCTGCGTAAAACGGCTGTCATTTCGATATTCTGGGTTTCTTGACCAAGACACCGCCATATTGTTCAGATCGATTGTCCTCTGGAACGGCGGTGGGAGATTCTGGCCTTGATGCTGAAGAGCTATGCATTGGGATTGGCGCTTGCTCTTTCATTGCCCATACTCGCTCATGCCGAAGACCCGGCACCCGGCCCTGCCAATACGACCATCTCGCTGAAATACTGGCTGGAATTCGCCAAGCAAGGTAACGCTGCCGCCCAATACGGCCTCGGTTATCGCTACGCTAACGGCCAAGGTGTGGAGCAGGACGATGCCCAGGCCGTCGACTGGTACCAAAAGGCAGCCGAGCAGGGGAACGCCCAGGCACAATATGCCCTAGCCTACATGTATGCCGCCGGCCGTGGCGTCGATGCCGATCAGGAGCAGGCAAACGACTGGTATCTCCGGTCAGCGCAACGGGGCAACGCCGATGCACAATATGCGATAGGCTATTCTCTGGCGAATGGCCGCGGCATGGATGTCGACAACGAACAGGCCGTCAGCTGGTACCAGAAATCCGCAGCTCAAGGTCAGGCCCAGGCACAATACGCTCTGGGCTACATGTATGCCAACGGCCGCGGCGTTCAGCAGGACGCCGCGATCGCTCTCTCTTGGTATCGCAAATCGGCCGATCAGGGCCGAGCGGATGCTCAATATGCGCTTGGTTACATCTATGAAAACGGTCAGGGCGTCGCACCGGATCAGGTGAGCGCCATCGACTGGTACAGGAAGGCGGCAGATCAGGGCGATGGGCAGGGCCTGTACGCTCTCGGCTATGCCTATGCCAATGGCAAGGGCGTCGAACGAAATGATGCAGAAGCCTATTCCTGGTACAAGAAGGCAGCGGAAAAGGGTCGTGCCGACGCGCAATATGCCGTCGGTTACAGCCTCGCTAACGGGTTGGGAGCCGAAAAGGACTACAGACAGGCGCTCCAATGGTATCGCAAATCAGCCGATCAGGGGCGATCCGACGCACAATATGCGCTGGGTTACCTCTATGCCAATGGCCAGAGCGTCAAGCTTGACGATTCGACTGCCGTGAAGTGGTACCGCAAATCGGCCCTGCAGGGAGATGCGCAAGGCGAATACGCCCTCGCCTACATGTACGCAGGGGGGCGCGGCGTTGCGAAGGATTACGGCAAGGCTTTCGAATGGTATGGGAAGTCGGCTGCTCAAGGCCATGCGGATGCGCAATACGCACTCGGTTACATGTACGACAACGGGCAGGCGACCAGCACAAGCAAGGCGACGGCGGCGGACTGGTATCGCAAGGCAGCCGACCAGAACAACCCGCAGGGGCAATACGCCCTCGCCTTTCTCTACTATCACGGCGACGGCGTGGCGAAGGATTACGGCCAGGCGGCGGATCTGTTTCGCAAGGCGGCGGGACAAGGCGACGCACGCGCCGAATATGGTCTTGGATATCTGTATTATAACGGCTACGGAGTAGCCAAGGACACGGCAATCGCCGCAGAATGGTTCAACAAGGCGGCCGCGCAAGGATTGCCGGAGGCGCAGCACGGGCTGAGCTACATGGAGGCCAACGGCGATGGTCCCGTCCGGGATCTCGGACCATTGGCTGAAGGGCGAACGAGCGACAGGAATAGCGGCGGATCGTCGGGGTGGGTTGTCTTCCACCTGTTGATGGCGCTTGTGCCTTAAGGCATGTCGCGCAAATGTGTGCAGTGGTTTTGCGACTGCGACATGCGCGAAATCAAGGAGCCGAAGCGCTTGAGGCGGATCCGAAAGATCGCGACGCGCTTTAGCTGCAGCAAATACATGATATTGATCCAGACGGATCATCGACTGAGGGGTAGGCCGTGAATTGGAAGAAGGGAGCAGCAGGATTGCTCTTCGCATTGGCATCCATGGGCGCAGCGCATGCCGATGTTGGCCGAAACACCTACGATCGCGGAAACTTCAGATCGCCCCTCGACTATTGGCGCCCCTTGGCAAACCAGGGAGACGTCACGGCCCAGATGAAACTCGGTCAGATGTACGAGGAAGGCGAAGGTGTCGCGAGAAATCTCACGCTCGCGTTTAGCTGGTACAAAAAGGCGGCCGACCAAGGCAGCGCCGAGGCGGAATTCAACGTCGGTACCATGTATGACCAGGGCGAAGGTGTGCCCGCAGACAAGGGCCAGGCGATCGAGTGGTACAAGAAGGCCGCGGCACAGGGCCATTCCAACGCACAATACAATCTGGCCGTCATGTACGACACGGGTGAAGGCATCCCCCAGGACAAGGCGCAGGCCTTTGTCTGGTATCGCAAGGCGGCGGAACAGGGAGATGCGGACGCCCAATACAATGTTGGCGTCATGTATGATCAGGGCGACGGCACGAGCAAGGACAAAAGCCAGGCTGTCGTCTGGTATCTGAAGTCTGCAGACCAGGGTAAGGTCGAGGCGCAATACAATCTCGGCATCATGTATCGCGATGGCGAAGGCGTTGCAAAGGATGGCCCCAAGGCCCTTTTTTGGTTCCGCAAGGCGGCTGATCAGGGAGATGCGGACGCCCAATATAATATTGGCGCGATGTATGCCGACGGTGACGGAATCAGGCAGGATGACCCGGAAGCGATCATCTGGTTTCTGAAAGCCGCCGGGCAGGATAATGTCGAAGCGGAATACAATCTCGGCGTGATGTTCCGCGACGGCGAAGGCGTTGCCAAAAATGCCGTTCAGGCCGTCTTCTGGTTCGAACGGGCAGCCGAGCATCAGTATGCCGACGCCGCCAACAATCTCGGTGTCATGTATCGCGACGGCGATGGCGTCCCGGTCGATATGGCCAAGGCCCGGGAATGGTTCAGCAAGGCAAAGAGCCTTGGCTACCAGGGAGACGGCGAAGGCGACCAAACCGCCCCTTCCGACACGAGCAGCATCCCGATCTGAGCAGAGCGGACGGGTTCGCCGCTAACGGCTCCATTTATCGATGACACAGCTCTCATTCGCTGCCAAATCTCGGCAGGCCGTGCTATCTCCTTCTGCGACACGAAAGTCCTGAGGGGCTGAAACAACACTCGTGAATACGGGGGATTGCCTTGTTGGCGGAAGGCATGAAAGACTGCCGCAAGGCCGGGACATGTTTTGCTTCGCTTCCTTCTAGGGGTCAGATCGCCGTGAATCCGAAATCTGCCGTATCTCCTTCCTCGCGTTTAGCGCTGCTTCGCGTGGCCATTCTGGCCTCGGCTATCGTTTTGCCGCTATCGCCGCTGCCCATGATTGCGGCGGCGGCCGAAGCGGCCCCCGGCTCGTGCTGGTCGCTGCTGCACAGCAAGTTCGGCCCGGAGATCGAAAAATCTGTGAATGAGGCCGATCCCTGCAAGAAGTTGCCGGGTGTCGATCACAAGGACAAGTTCGAGGTCAAATCGCTCGATGTCTGCGATGGCCCGAACGGCGGCGTTCAGATCAATGCCCATGCGGAAATGGCCTGCAAATCGCATGGTGTGCTGAAGGCAACCATCAAAGGCGAACTCGATGCATCCATGACGGTTGATGTCGGCGCGTGTCACATCACCGACCTCCATCTGGGCGTCAACGGCCCGATTGGGGGGCTGATATCATCTGTCGGCGGGCTTCAGGAACTCGCCCGCGGTTTCGCACAGGCGAAAATCTCCGAGATATGCGGCAAGTAAGGCGGAGGCCGACGGCGTCAGCCGGCCCCACCCGAACAAGATACGAGCCGGCTCAGGTTTGCACGGCGCGGTCCGCCGGATCAGCGCTTTTGCCGCCGAAACGAACGCCTTTCTTCTCGAATCCGAATCCGGCAAATACAGCCACGACGACGGCGACGATGCAGGCCACCACCAGCAGTGCAAGGGCATAGTCGCCACCCCATCGCTTCGCCAATCCGGCCTGTATGGACGCGTTACCCGACGCCAGCAGATTGCCGAGCTGATAGGCGAAACCGGGGAAAGTGCCGCGCACCTCGTCCGGCGACAGCTCGTTGAGATGTACCGGGACGATACCCCATGCGCCCTGCACGAATAGCTGCATCAGGAATGCGCCGATCGCGAGCATCACCGGCCCGTGTCCATAGACCCAGAGCGGTGCAGCCGGAATCGCCAACAGGGCAGCAATGACGATGGTGCGACGTCTGCCGATACGCTCGGACAGCGCCCCGAAGGACAGGCCACCAATGATCGCGCCGATATTATAGACGATCGCGATGGCGCCGACCGTATAGGAGTCATACTGCTTCTGGGTTTCCAGGAAGGTTGGATAAAGATCCTGCGTGCCATGACTGAAGAAGTTGAATGCCGTCATCAAAAGAACAGCCCAGATGAACAGCGGAATGTTTTCGCGCAGCACGGTAAGAAACGGTCGTTGTGGCTTGGATTGCCTTTGCACGAAAGCCGGCGATTCCTGCACATTGCGCCTGATGTAGAGCACCAGAAGCGCCGGCACGGCGCCGACGATGAACATACCACGCCAGCCGATGATGGGAAACAGCAGGAAAAAGACGATCGAGGCGATCAGATAGCCAGAGGGATAGCCCGCCTGCAGGATGCCGGATACCAGACCGCGCGACTCCTCGGGAATGGTCTCCATCGTCAATGACGCGCCGACACCCCATTCGCCGCCCATGGCAACCCCGAAGAGCGCCCGAAGAACGAGAAACATCGTCAGCCCCGTCGAAAAGCCGGTCAGAAACTCGAAGATCGAGTAAAGCAGCACGTCGATCATCAGCGTGACGCGCCGGCCGTAACGGTCGGCCGCAAGGCCGAAGATCAAGGCGCCGATCGGACGCATGGCCAGGGTGAGAAAAATCGCGACGGCAACCGCCGGGACGTCGGTGTGAAACTCTTCGGCTATGTGTTTGAGCACGAATACCAATATGAAGAAATCGAAAGCATCCAGCGTCCAGCCGAGATAGGCCGCGATGACGGTGTTTCGTTGCTGGGGGGACAAGGAACGTAAGCTATCCAATGCGGTCATCATGATCCTCCGACCGGATGGCGGCGGCGAGGCGGGCAATTCCGGATGCCGTCGAAGCTGGGGGAACCCGGCACTGGCCGGGCATGTCGACGTTGCGGTGGTTCCTCCTGCGGCGCCTGTGAGGATCGCGCTATGCGGATATTCGGATCAGCAATAGCGTACCAGCCGCCTTTGGGTTGTAACACATTTGACATCATCGACGAATGGAAAAATCCATCGCTTTGTTTCCCTTTTGTACCCTTTGCCTCTTCACATCTGTGCGATCTGTCTCCATATTCGCCCCATGGCCAGATCACCGAAAAACACCTCCGCCCCGTCCGGTTTCGAAGAGGCGCCACAGGCGCCGTTTGAAGGTGCGCCGCTCAGCGGCAGCGTCGCCGATTGGGTAAAGCAGCTTGAAGCCGACGCCGAAATGTCCGGCGTCGAGACGCAGCGTGAGATCGCTTCCAAGGCCGGCAAGCACCGCAAGAAAGTGGAAATCGCCGCCTCCAAATCGGGGCGCGGCACCTCGATGGGCGGATCGACCGATCCGAAGACCCGCGCCGCCGCCGGCCTCAATCCGGTATCCGGCATGGATACATCGCTGGAAAACGCGGCCAATGCAGGCACCGCAGTGACGGCGACGGTCGAGGCGCTGTCGAAATTGATCGAAAGCGGCAATCCGCTCTTCAAGGATGGCAAGCTCTGGACGCCGCACCGCCCCGCCCGACCGGCGAAATCGGAAGGCGGCATCCAGATCCGCATGGCTTCCGACTACCAGCCCGCCGGCGACCAACCGACCGCGATCCGCGATCTCGTCGAAGGTCTCGACAACGGCGACCGCAGCCAGGTGCTGCTCGGCGTCACCGGCTCCGGCAAGACCTTCACCATGGCCAAGGTGATCGAGGCCACACAGCGCCCCGCCGTCATCCTGGCGCCAAACAAGACGCTGGCGGCGCAGCTCTACTCCGAATTCAAGAACTTCTTCCCGGACAACGCGGTCGAGTATTTCGTATCCTACTACGACTATTACCAGCCGGAAGCCTATGTGCCGCGCTCGGACACCTTCATCGAGAAGGAAAGCTCGATCAACGAACAGATCGACCGCATGCGTCACTCGGCGACGCGTTCGCTGCTGGAGCGTGACGACTGCATCATCGTCGCCTCGGTCTCCTGCATTTACGGTATCGGTTCGGTCGAGACCTATACGGCGATGACCTTCCAGATGAATGTCGGCGACCGTCTGGACCAGCGCCAGCTCCTCGCCGACCTCGTGGCGCAGCAATACAAGCGCCGCGATATGGATTTCATCCGCGGCTCCTTCCGCGTGCGCGGCGATACGATCGAAATCTTCCCGGCTCACTTGGAGGATGCCGCCTGGCGCATCTCCATGTTCGGCGACGAGATCGACGCCATCACCGAATTCGACCCGCTGACCGGCCAGAAGACCGGTGACCTGAAATCGGTGAAGATCTACGCCAATTCGCATTATGTTACGCCGCGTCCGACATTGAACGGTGCCATCAAGGCCATCAAGGAAGAGCTGAAGATCCGGCTTGCCGAACTTGAAAAGGCTGGGCGTCTGCTCGAAGCGCAGCGCCTCGAGCAGCGCACCCGCTACGACGTCGAGATGCTGGAAGCCACCGGCTCCTGCGCCGGTATCGAGAACTATTCGCGCTATCTCACCGGCCGCAATCCCGGCGAGCCGCCGCCGACCTTGTTCGAATATATCCCTGACAACGCCTTGCTGTTCATCGACGAGAGCCACGTCTCCGTCAGCCAGATCGGCGGCATGTATCGCGGCGACTTCCGGCGCAAGGCGACGTTGGCCGAATATGGCTTCCGCCTGCCCTCCTGCATGGACAACCGGCCGCTGCGCTTCGAGGAATGGGACGCGATGCGTCCGGACACGATCGCGGTGTCTGCGACGCCGGGCAGCTGGGAAATGGAACAATCCGGCGGTGTCTTCGCCGAACAGGTCATCCGCCCGACAGGCCTCATCGACCCGCCGGTCGAGGTCCGTTCGGCCCGCAGCCAGGTCGACGACGTGCTCGGCGAGATCCGCGAAACCGCCGCCAAGGGTTATCGCACGCTCTGCACCGTGCTGACCAAGCGCATGGCCGAAGACCTGACCGAATATCTGCACGAACAGGGCGTGCGCGTACGCTATATGCACTCCGACATCGACACGCTGGAGCGCATCGAGATCATCCGCGACCTGCGTTTGGGCGCCTTCGACGTGCTCGTCGGCATCAACCTGCTGCGCGAAGGTCTCGATATTCCGGAATGCGGTTTCGTCGCCATCCTCGATGCCGACAAGGAAGGCTTCCTGCGCTCGGAAACCTCTCTCATCCAGACTATCGGCCGCGCCGCCCGTAACGTTGACGGCAAGGTCATCCTCTATGCCGATAACATCACCGGCTCGATGCAGCGCGCGATGGACGAAACCAGCCGCCGTCGTGAGAAGCAGATGGCCTATAACATCGAACATGGCATCACGCCGGAATCGGTAAAGGCAAAGATCTCCGACATTCTCGACAGCGTTTACGAAAAGGATCACGTCCGCGCCGATATCGGCGGGGCTTCCGGTAAGGGCTTTGCCGATGGCGGCCACCTCGTCGGCAACAATCTGCAGGCCCATCTCAACGCGCTGGAAAAATCCATGCGCGATGCCGCCGCCGATCTGGACTTCGAGAAGGCCGCGAGACTGCGCGACGAAATCAAGCGCCTCAAGGCGGTCGAACTCGCCGCGATGGACGATCCCTTGGCCCGCGAAGAGGCCAAAAGCCTCGAAAGCCGTGGCGGATCAGGCAAACGTGCGCCTCCGGCTCCGGACCCGGAGGCATCCCGCTCTTATTTCGCGAAGCCCAACCTCGACGAAATGGGACCGGGCAGCGATGCCGGTACGCCGCTTTTCCGCAAGAACACGCTCGACGAAATGACCGTCGGCCGCACTGAGAAGCCAGTGGCCGGCAAAATGCCGGACAAGCCGATCACCCGTGCAAAGCCCGGCGTCGGCTCCTACGAGGATCCGGTGGACGAGAAGCAGCGCAAGGGGCGCACGAAGGGCAAGACGGGACGGCCCGGGCGATAAAGCCGATGTCGGGTGGAGCCGCTGGTTTGTGACGGGGAATGCCTGCCGGTTGGGAGGTATCTTGCTGGTCCGGTGCCCGTAAATGCATACCATTGCATGAGGTGACCCACGGATGAACGGAGGCGCTCGGTCGCCCGCCGCAAAGTGGGGAAGCGACAGAAACCACGGGAGAGAGACCGATGCCAGAACCCCTCGTCGTCCACCGGGAGACGCATGTTCCCGCGCCGCCTGCCGCAATATTCGCGCTGTTGACCGACCCCGAGAAGATCCTGCGCTGGATGGGCACGGAAGCCAAGACAGAGCTGCAACCCGGTGGCATCTATCTCGTCAACGTCACCGGAACCCGCGTCGCACGCGGCTCGTTCCGTGAGGTCGTGCCTGTACACCGCCTTGCCTACAGCTTTGGCTGGGAAGGCAACGAAGAGGTGCCTCCAGGATCGAGCCTGGTTGAAATCGATCTTATTGAGCAGTCGGACGGAACGCTGGTCCGCCTCACCCATACCGGCCTGCCGACGGCGGAAGAATGCGAGGGCCATGCCAAGGGCTGGGCTCACTATCTCGGTCGTTTGACGGATGTGGCAGCAGGGCGCGATCCCGGTCCGGATCCCTGGAGAACGGCTACCGTCAAGGACTAACGATATTTCATACGCGATATCCTTGACCGGATGACTTGAAAGGCAACGAACGTCACCCCTGGGCGACAATCACTTCCAAGCCCGAAGCGGGCCAATCGCGCATCGCGCTGAAGGTTACGCTACCACGGATGACAGCCTGCAACCGTCATGGCATGATCGAGGCATGGATTTACCCGCCCCTATCGCCTGGCTGGTCGACGAAGCCGGCACCTCCCCGAACCCGGAACGGTTCCTGGCCGATTTGGGTGGACGTCTGCGGGCCGCCGGACTGCCTGTTGCAGGTGGTGCCCTGACGCTTGCTGCGCCGCATCCGATCATTACTCAACGCACCTGGCTCTGGCGCGCCGAAACCGATGCGGTGATCGAAGCACTCGGCTTCGCGGGTACGCCGCTCGGACAAGCCGGCCGAGACTGGCTAGGCGAGCTCGGCCCGATGTGCGAGCAGACGATCGGCATTGCGCCCGATAACTCCGTGCTCGCCTGGGCAGGCAATCGGCCCTTCACCTCGATTGAGACGGATAGCCTGCGTCAGATCGCGCGCTTCGCCGCAGCATCCTTGGCGGGCTTGACGGCGCGAGCAGCACTCTCGGCCCTGCTTGAAGCATATCTCGGCCGCAGAAGCGCCGCCAGAGTGCAAGCGGGAGCACTCAGTCGCAGCACCGGCGAGACCATTCGCGCAGCACTGCTCTGCGCCGACCTCAGGGATTTTACCGCCCTCTCCGAAGTAACGGAGCCGACCGTCATGATAACAGCCCTCGACGCGTGGTTCGATCGCGTCGCCGGCGCTGTGCATGCCTTCGGCGGTGAAGTGCTGAAATTCATCGGTGATGGTGTCCTGGCGATCTTTCCGGTGACCGGAACATCGGCCGAAGCCTGCGAGGCGGCGCTTCGCGCCGTTACAGCCATCCGCGCCGGCATGACGCACCTCGACGCAACACGGGCAAGTCAGGGCTTGCCACCTCTCCCTTTCGGCGCGGCTCTGCATTTCGGCGACATGCTATGGGGCAACGTCGGTGCCGCCGACCGCCTGGATTTCACCGCCATCGGCCCCGCCGTCAATCTCGTCAGCCGGTTGGAGGGCCTGTGCAAGCCGCTGAGCTGCAACGTGCTGATCTCAGGCGCCGTTGCGGTGCAAACGAGTATGCCACTAGCACCGTTGGGGAAACACGAATTGCGTGGGATTATCGAACCGTGCGATGTCTTTACGCTGGCGGAGGCATAACCGGGAAACGAGCGCTCGCTCGCACACGCGAATACGCGGTTAGCGTTGCGTCGCGTGTGCCGTTATCTCGGCTTCCACAGTCGCTCTGAAATGGGAAGCACCTCCCGTCAACCAAAACTCCTCCCTGGTCGTAGCGAGGAAATCTGCAAAGAGTTTGCAAGCCTCAAGTCGCCGAACGCCGCCGACGATCTCTATCGACCGGGAAAGGTGGCGAGGAGGAGCATTTTCGAGCCTCGTATGCGCACATCCGCCATACGTATCGTCCATCGCGAATACGAGCCGCGTTATAGGCAGGTGCAACATCGTGCCGAAGCACATGATGCACGGCTCAAACGTCGTGTAGAGCGTTAGGTCGTCAGCCCTTGAGAAAGTATAGTCGCCTTTAAATACCTGATGGAAGAGGTTCATCTCAGCGTGGCTCAGGTGATTCGACAGCATAGTTTTGTGGGAGCGCCCCAAAATCTCGTTTCCGGCCGACAAAACCGCGCCGACGGGAAATATGCCTTTATCCAGTGCAATGCGAGCCTCACCCAAGGCAAGTCCCATCATGTATTCATCGGCCAATTCAACCATGCAGCGATCGCAGCTCCAGTCATTTAAGGTTGTATCATGGCAACATACCGACTTTTGCTACAGTAACATGACAACATCCGGCACCCACGGAATCGGCCCCGGCACGCTGCCGAGATCGGCAGAAAGCTCATTAAAACCGTTCTGCGTGAATGGCTCGATCCGTCATCTGAGCTGGCCGATGCCCTCCAACCCCTTGAAATCCCCACCCTATCCCACCCGTTTCCCCACCCTGCCCTAATATTGCCCCTTGCCTTTTTCCACAAACCCTGTCACCCATACGCATGCTCGGGCATTTGCATGCCGGTGACTGGACTGATTTGGTGATCCGCTGACGGCAGGCAGTGGTGGGGTTTCGGACCCGCGCAGACGTTCTTTCCCCGTACGTGACTTCTCGACTGGCTTTCGCATGGCGCGAAGGCAAAGCCGTCCGGGTTTCCCGGACTAATTAAGACTGATGGGTAAAGGACTATCCCCCATGGCCACCAAGGGCACCGTAAAATTTTTCAACCAGGACAAGGGTTTTGGTTTCATCACCCCGGAAGGCGGCGCTAAGGACGTTTTCGTCCACATCTCCGCTCTCCAGGCTTCTGGCATCCAGTCGCTGCGCGAAGGCCAGCAGGTCACTTTCGACACCGAGCCGGATCGCATGGGCAAGGGCCCGAAGGCTGTCAACATCCAGGCTAACTAAGCCCTTGATGACTGCCTGAAAAGGTTTCGGACGGCGCGGTGCAAACCGCGCCGTTTTTCGTTTTTAAGCATTCATGTGGCTGAGGCCACCCTCGTCCTTCGAGGCTGCAGCCCTGCGCTGTACGAAGGGCTTCCGCACCTCAGGATGAGGGCGGAGCGAGTTTAGCTGCACCATTCAGCGTAAATCTGATGCTGCGGTTCTGGCCGACCGTGGATAATTAGCCCTCATGGTGAGGTGGCTCGCAGGGCTCTCGAACCACGACGGATTGGGATCAATCCTACTCTCAGGCGCTCGCGCGCTCGCCCTCACCGGCAAAATCGACCGCCGCAAAGGCGGCTGCGATCACTTCAGGGCCTGCACCTGGCTTGTTGGCGTCGGTGGAGAGGATCTGGCGATATCGGCGCGAGCCGGGCAAGCCACTGAACAGGCCGACCATGTGCCGCGCGACGTGCTGCAAGCGTCCCCCTTCAGCGATGTGGCGCTCGGTATAGGCCATCATCCGGTCGCGCAAAGCGTTCCAATCGGCCTCGACTGCCGGCTCGCCGTAGAAGCGATGATCGACATCGGCAAGGATAGCGGCATTCTGGTAGGCGGCGCGACCGAGCATGACGCCATCAACGTGAGCAAGATGTGCCTCGGCCTGATCCAGCGTCTGGATGCCGCCATTGATGCCGATGAAGACCTCGGGCCAGCGCTGCTTCATGCGATAGACGATCTCATAGTCCAGCGGCGGGATTTCCCGGTTCTCCTTTGGCGATAGGCCTTTCAGCCAGGCCTTGCGGGCGTGGATCCAGATTGCGTCCGCACCGGCGTCGAGCACGCGCGTCATCAGCTCCGGAAGCGCCTCTTCCGGCTCCTGCTCGTCGACGCCGATGCGGCACTTCACCGTCACCGGCGCTTTAGACACCGCCTTCATCGCCGCGATACAAGCCGCCACCGTCTCCGGCGTCAGCATCAGGCAGGCGCCGAACGTGCCGGATTGCACGCGGTCCGAAGGACAGCCGACATTGAGGTTGATCTCGTCATAACCATAGGCTTCGGCAATCCGTAGCGCCTCGGTGAGCTTGGCCGGATCCGAACCGCCCAGTTGCAGCGCAACGGGATGCTCAGCAGCATCATAGCCCAGCAACCGGTCACGCGGCCCATGAATGATCGCGTCGGCCACAACCATTTCCGTGTAGAGCAGCGCATGCCGACTGATCTGCCGATGCAAATATCTGCAGCGAGTATCAGTCCAGTCGATCATCGGGGCCACGGCAAAAATCTTGCGGCCGTTTTTCAGTGCGTCGCTATACATGGGATACCTTTCTGCCCCGCGCTCTACACCAAAACCTTTGCGAAGGCCAGTTTTCCCGGCAGTAACAATGATGCTAGGTTGCCGCGTGGAGTCGGATGGCACATGTTGTCCGAGATCAATGAGAGTTTTGAAAGCCCATATGACCGCCCAGCTTGAGACCGTAATTCCCCTTCCTGCGCCAGTCCTGCTGCCGATCGAGGGGCAAGCCGAGTATTTCCCCGTGCGCCGCGTCTATTGCGTCGGCCGCAACTACGCCGATCATGCCATCGAAATGGGTCATGATCCCAGCCGCGAGCCTCCCTTCTTCTTCCAGAAGAACCCCGATAATCTGCTTGTATCGCGCGATTTCCCCTACCCGGCGCTGTCATCGGACGTGCATCACGAAGTAGAACTGGTGGTGGCGCTACGCAGTGGCGGTGCAGACATTCCGGTCGAACAGGCGCTCGATTGCGTCTATGGCTATGGCGTCGGCATCGACTTCACCCGCCGCGACCTGCAAGGTGAAGCCAAGAAACTCGGCCGCCCCTGGGAGATCGGCAAGGCTTTCGATTACTCGGCGCCCGTTTCCGCGCTGGCGCCGGCAACCCGCGTCGGCCACCCCGACAAGGGCGGCATCTGGCTGATGCGCAATGGCGAGTCTGCGCAGAGAGGCGACCTCTCGCAAATGATCTGGAAAGTGCCCGAAGTTATCGCCGAACTGTCGAAGCTTTTCACGCTCGCACCGGGCGATATCATCATGACCGGCACGCCGGCCGGCGTCGGCCCCGTCTCGCGTGGCGACCGGATCAGCTGCGCCATCGACGGCGTCGCGACGCTGACCTTGAATGTAATCTGATCGAGGAGGATCTTCCATGCCGCTTTACGCCCTCGCCGGCCTGACGCCCAAAACGCCCGGTCCGGGACGATATTGGATCGCCCCGGATGCCAGCGTGATCGGAAAGGTCGAGATCGGCGAGGATGTCGGCATCTGGTTCGGCTCGGTGCTGCGCGGCGATAACGAGCCGATCATCATCGGCAAGGGCACGAACATCCAAGAAGGCACGATGGTGCATACGGATCCGGCTTTCGCCGCCATCATCGGCGAAGGCTGCACCATCGGACATCACGCCATCATCCATGGCTGCACCATCGGCAATAACTCCCTGGTCGGCATGGGCGCCACCATCCTCAACGGCGCCAAGATCGGCAACAATTGCCTCGTCGGCGCCAATGCACTTGTTACGGAAGGCAAGGAGTTTCCGGACGGCTCCCTGATCGTTGGCGCTCCGGCCAAAGCGATCCGCACGCTGGATGAAGCGGCAATCGAAGGCCTTCGCCGCTCAGCTCGCAATTACGTCGCCAACTGGCAGCGTTTCGCGCGCGATCTTAAAAGATTAGATTAGAAAATCATAATAAATAACTGACGAAGCAGCGAATAAGACTCCGTCAGATGCTTACGCTGCACAATTGGCACAATGGCCGCGGATCTCGATCGTCGACTTTTCCGCCTTGAATTTCTGCGATTTCAGCCAATCCATCAGGCGATGATCCACTTCATGATCGTGGAATTCGATCACTTGGCCGCAGCTTTCGCAAATGGCGAAAGCAACAAGGCCATGGCTGTGGCAATCCTCATGCGGATGGGCGCAGGCGACGAAGGAATTGATGCTCTCGAGCCGGTGCACGACGCCATACTCCAGCAGCTTGTCCAGAGCCCGGTAGACCTGTAGTGGCGCGCGAAAACCCTGGTCGCGCAGCTTGTCGAGAATCGTATAGGCGCTGAGTGGCGCCTCCGCCTTGGTCAGCACATCGAAGACGAGGGACTGGTTCTTGGTGAGCATCGGAGTGGTCATGACGACTGTCCTCTCTGTTGCGCCGCTGGCGTGCCGCTCCTGCGAACGAGGGGCAGCAGACTGACGATAAATAGAATGAGCGCCGCAACGACGATCGACGGGCCGGATGGCGTATCGTAGCGCAGCGACCCGAACAGCCCGCCGACAACGGCGACTGCGCCGAGCAGCGAGGCGAAAATGGCCATTGTTTCCGGTGTGCCGGCAAAGCGACGCGCGGTGGCGGCGGGAATAATCAGCAGCGCCGTGATCAGCAGAATACCGACGATCTTCATGGCAATGGCGATCACCACAGCCATCAGCAGCATGAAGAACAGCTTGGCCCGCTCCGGCCGCAGCCTTTCGGCTTCGGCCAATTCGGGATTGACGGTCGATGCCAGCAGCGGCCGCCAAAGCCACGCAATTGCCGCCAGTACGAAAATGCCGCCGCCCCAGATCACAGCAATGTCGGACTGGCTGACAGCCAGAATATCACCGAAGAGGAAGGCGATGAGATCGATCCTCACCCAGCTCATGAAGGCGACGATAACCAGACCGATCGCTAGCGTCGCGTGCGAGAGGATGCCGAGCAGCGCATCCGCAGACAACGCCTGCCGCCGTTGCAGAAAAAGCAGCAGGATCGAAACAAGCGCAGCAACCGCAAAGACGGAAAGTGTCAGGTTCAGCTGGAACAGCAGCGACAGCGCGACGCCCAGCAGCGCCGAATGCGAGATAGTGTCGCCGAAATAGGCCATCCGCCGCCAGATGATGAAACAACCCAGCGGCCCGGTCGTCAGCGCCAGCCCGACCCCGGCAAAAATGGCGCGCAGGAAGAAATCGTCAAACATGGCGTCCTCCCTCGGCATGATCGTGCCCGTGATGGTGACCATGGTCATGGTCATGGTCATCGTGATCATGGTGATGATCGCCATGCTCATGATGGTGATGGCCATCTTCGGCGTGGCAGTGATCGGTGATCGAGCCGTCTTCATGCTGCACGCGGCCGTCGGGCAGATGCGTATGATCGTGATGGTGGCTGTAGATCGCCAGCGACTGCGCCGCCCGCGTGCCGAACAGCCTTACATATTCGGGGCTCTGGCTGACAGCTTGCGGCGTGCCGCGGCAGCAGACATGGCCGTTCAGGCAAACGACCGTGTCGGTCGCGGCCATGACGACATGCAAGTCGTGCGAAATCAGCAGGATACCGCAACCTTGCGAGTTACGAATGGACTTGATGAGGTCGTAAAGGGCGATCTCGCCGTTGAAATCGACACCCTGCACCGGTTCGTCCAGCACCAGAAGATCGGGCTTGCGGGCGATGGCGCGGGCCAGCAACGCCCGCTGGAACTCGCCGCCGGAAAGATACTGCACTTCAGCCTTGGCGAGATGCGCGATGCCAACCGCCTCCAATGCAGCAGCGAGTTCACGCTCCGACAAGCGGCCCGTGAGCGTCATCAGGCGTTGCACGCTGAGCGGCAGTGTCCAGTCGATGGCAAGCTTCTGCGGCACATAGCCAACCTTGAGGTCGGCAACGCGATCGACATGGCCCTCGTCTGGCTTCAGCACGCCGATTGCCGCCTTGGCACTGGTGGATTTGCCCGAACCATTCGGCCCGATCAACGTAACGATCTCGCCCCGGCTCACGGAAAAATCGACACCACGGACCAGCCAACGACCGCTGCGGCGGACGCCGACATCATGGAGCGACACAAGGGGCCGGCTCTTGCTGTCTATGGAGGAAAGCATGAAATTTCCAATTGCACTATTGCGCCTTGCTATCGCACACGTTATAGCATAACGCAATTGATGTAATAACATTACATACCCATTCAAGGGCACTAATCGCATGAATGCAGCAAAAGCTTTCCTTCCTCTAGCCGCCTCTCTCCTGTTTTCGGGCTTGCTTGCCGGCACCGCCGCAACCGCAGCCGACGCCCCCAAGGTGGTCGTCTCCATCAAGCCCATTCACTCGCTTGTCGCCGCCGTCATGCAAGGTGTAGGAACGCCGGATCTAATCGTCGATGGCGCCGCTTCGCCGCATACTTATGCGCTGAAACCCTCAAATGCCCGCAGCCTTCAACAGGCACAGGTGGTTTTCTGGGTCGGTCCTGGCATGGAAGCTTTCCTACAGAAGCCACTTGCCTCCCTCGGTGCCAACGCCACCGTCGTGGAGTTGGATCAGGCACCGGGCATCACCAAGCTCAAATTCCGCGAAGGTGGCGCTTTCGAGCCGCATGACGATGGTGATGGCGACGAGGCAGCCGCCGGCGACAACCATGCACACGACCATGGCGATCATGATCATGGAGAGTTCGACACACATCTCTGGCTCGACCCACACAATGCCAAGGCCATGGTCGCCGAAATCACCACATCGCTGGTCGCCGCCGATCCGGCGAATGCACTGACTTATGAAGCAAACCAGAAGACCTTGAACGACAAGCTCGATGCTCTGGACACAGAAATCGCCTCGACCGTCGCTCCCGTGAAAGACAAGCCTTTCATCGTCTTCCACGACGCCTATCAGTATTTCGAGCATCGTTATGGCGTGCGCGTCTCTGGCTCCATCACCGTCAGCCCGGAAACCATTCCTGGTGCGCAGCGCGTTGCAGAGATTCACAGTAAAGTAGCTGATCTCGGCGCAACCTGCGTCTTCGCCGAGCCTCAATTCGAACCGAAACTGGTGAACGTCGTACTGGAAGGCACCTCCGCCAAAGCGGGCGTGCTCGATCCCGAGGCCGCGACACTGCCGCAAGGGCCGGATCTCTACTTCGATCTGATGCGCGGCATCGCAAGCTCTCTGAAAACCTGCCTTGCGGCGCAAGGCTGAAGATAACCGAAGGAAGCGAGCCAAGCGCTCGCTTTTTTCCGAATAGCAAATGTAATGATATTACATTACAAAGAGGTTGACATGAACAAGAAGCTCCCGGTCACCGTCCTCTCCGGTTTCCTCGGCGCCGGCAAGACGACGCTGCTCAATCACATTCTCAACAATCGCCAGGGTTTGCGCGTTGCGGTGATCGTCAACGACATGAGCGAGGTCAATATCGATGCGGCCCTGGTGCGCGACGGCGGTGCCAACCTCTCTCGCACGGAAGAACAACTCGTCGAAATGACCAATGGCTGCATCTGTTGCACGCTGCGCGACGATCTGCTGAAGGAGGTCCGGCAACTCGCCGAGCAGGATCGCTTCGACTATCTTCTGATCGAATCCACCGGGATCGCAGAACCCCTGCCCGTTGCCACCACTTTCGAGTTTCGCGACGAGGATGGCAGCAGCCTTTCCGATGTCGCCCAGCTCGATACGATGGTCACCGTCGTGGATGCGGCCAATCTTCTCGCCGACTATGGATCGACGGATTTCCTTGCCGATCGCGGCGAGACCGCTGGCGATGGCGACAACCGCACCATCGTCGACCTGCTGGTCGAGCAGATCGAGTTCGCCGATGTCGTCATTCTCAACAAGGTCGGTTCCGCAACATCAGAACAGCTTGATGCCGCGCGCAAGATCATCGTCGGCCTCAATCCCGATGCACGTCTGATCGAAGCCGAGTTCGGTGCGGTGGAGCCGGCCGAGGTTCTCGGCACCGGCCGCTTCGATATCGACCGCGCCGAGACGCATCCGCTTTGGTACAAGGAATTGCATGGCTTCAAGGATCATGTTCCCGAAACGGAAGAATACGGTATCCGCTCCTTCGTCTATCGCGCGAAGAAGCCGTTCGATCCCGCGAAATTTCAAGCATTTCTCGACAAACCCTGGCCGGGCGTCGTGCGCGCCAAGGGCTTCTTCTGGCTTGCAACCCGCCCTTACTACGTTGGCGAAATGAGCCAGGCCGGCGCGCTGGTTCGTACCGGCAAAATGGGCCTATGGTGGGCAGCTGTGCCGCAGGATCAATGGCCCCGTGATCCCTCGTTCAAGCAGGCTCTCTCGTCCTATCTCGATCCCATCTGGGGCGATCGCCGTCAGGAACTTGTGTTCATCGGCGCCGATCCGATGAACGAGCGACAGATCGTTGCCGAGTTGGATGCCTGCTTGATCAAAACAGATCGCTTTACGCCCGAGCGCTGGCGCAACCTGCCGGATCCTTTCGCAAGTTGGAGCCGGCCCGCGATATGAAAAAGCCGAAGGTAATCAGGTTTCGCTGCTACTGCGTAGAGTGCGGCCCTGACGACAGGCCGAAAGGCAAGGTATTGCCAGGCGCTGCAGCAGACCTGGATCAAGACAGCGATCCAGACAATCAGACGAATCCGCCAGTAGTGGCGGATTCGATCGAACGAATGCTATTCGGGGCCTGAACGCGCGTTCAGGCCACCAGCATGTTGGCAGGTACGACGCTGACTTCGTGCACGACAAGCAACGCGCCGATCACCTGCGACCTCGTGCGCAATGGCGTCATGCTACAATGAAAGACCTTGCCTGGCTCAACCTGACGATAGGACGGATAAAGGCATTCGACCTTTTCGCCGGCAAAGCAGGCATCGAGCTTCACCTTGACGCTGCTCTCGAAATAGTCAGAGCCGACGAAATCGGCGATATGACGACCGACGAGTTCCATCTGCTTCGATCTCAGAAATTCCGAATTCGCAGCGTTGCTGTAGAGATAACGATAGTCGCGCGTGATGACGGCAACGCGGTCCGGCAGACTGTCGAGGATGACATCGTTCAAGACGCTACCCTCGTCGAAGCCAAAGAGATCGTCGCGTTCTTCCCTGTCGGTCGAGAATGCCATCAAGACATCCGCCGCAGATTCATTTGCGCCGCCAAAATAACGATCGATCAGTACAGACAGCGATGACGAATTGCGTACGACTCGTGACCTATCATCCGACTCTTCTCGGATGAGATTGTTCAGGAATTGCAGCTGCATGTAAATTTCAAGCAGACTCGTGGCTTTGTAGGCCAAAATAGCTGAAATAAGCGGCTCCAACTCGCTATCAAGCGAATCTACGAGCTCGTCGTCGCCAAGTTTGATCGCACGCTGAATCTGACTGCATTTCATGGAAAACGCATGAAAGAGTGCCAGCAAATTGCCCTCCTGTCCTTGACCATTGTCAAACACCGAGGCCTCGTTTCCCGGCGTTGTCATGCCCAAGGATATTCAGTTTAGTGTCCGCATTCTCACCAAACTTTCTACCATGTGAATTAACATGACTTACCGGGCGTTTCAATGCAGGTGAATCGAACTTGTCCGCAAAGAGGAGCTTTCTGAAACGAAAGACTTACCAAAGGCGAGGAGTGTGCCGAAACCGCGCAGAACGCTCCACCAGTACGCCGGCTGAAGCCATAGCAAGGGGCAACGGCGCTTCCGCCTTTCATGAAGTCGCCAAGGCGCTCAATCCTATTGTTCTTTTAGGCGTTCCGGACGGAAAAGCGCTCTAGAACACCGCGTCCTTGATGTTCCAGCGATCATGATACCAGAGCCATTGTTCGGGATGTTCCCTCACCCAACCCTCGACCTTGTCGTTCAGCATTTGCGCCGTGGCGGTCAAATCGAGATTACCCTGTTCGTTGTAAGGCAATTCCAGCTTCGGTTCGATCTCCAGCCGGTAGCGATTGTCAGGCAGGCGAACACAGCGAGCCGGATAGACCTCGCAATTGAACTGGCGCACCAGCTTCGGCAGCAGCGGATTGGTCTTGACATCGCGGCCGAAGAACAAGGTCTTCAAACCCTTGCGAAATTTCTGGTCCACCAGTACGCCAACGCCACGCCCGGCCTCCAGCTCGCGCGCCAGGCTGAACGACGAGCCTGCATGCGACGGCACGAGCTTGCCCATGCGCTTTGCGCGAAAATCGAAAACCTTCTCAGCCACATAGGGATTGTTTGGCGGACGAAAGAGAACCGTCACCGTCAGCCCGAAAGCAGCCCCTGCGACAGGCAGCAGCTCGAAATTACCGGTATGGCCGGTGAAGACGATGAAGGGGCGCGGATTATCCCTCAGATCGAGAAAGATCGGAATTCCCGAGACTTCGACACGGCCCGGCTTGTCGCTATGGGGATCGAAATCGAACAGGCGATCGAGAAAGACGTATTCCGCCGCGAGCCGCCCCATATTGCCCCAGCTGGAAAGTGCAATTTCCTCGATCTCCGCATCGCTCTTCTCCGGAAAGGCGTTGCGCAGATTGGTCAGCATCAGCTTATGCCGGCGCAGGCGCGGCCCGATCTTGCGGGTCAGCCAGTCGGCAAATCTGATACCGCCGTCAGCCGGAAACAGTTTCAAAAAATTCAAGAAACCGAAGATGACCTGCGCCACCAGCCATTGCCGGAAATTTCGAAGCGCAAGGACGATCCGGGTTATGAAGAGCTTCACGCGGCTCAATCCATCTTCAGGATAATCTTGCCGAAAATCTGACGCGATTCCATCCGCTCCAGCGCCCGGTCGATGTCGCTGAAGCTCACTTCGGTATCGATGACCGGATGAACGAGCCCGCGCGCCATCTTCTGCATGGCATTAGCCATGTTTTCCATACGGCAGCCGAAGGAGCCGAGCAGCTTCAACTGCTGCTGGAACAGCATCATCAGGTTCATCTCTGTCGAAACGCCCGATGTCGATCCGCAGGTAACGAGACGGCCACCACGCTTCATGCAAAGCATCGAACCTGCCCAGGTGTCCTTGCCGACATGCTCGAAAACGACGTCGACACCCTTCTTCTTCGTCAGCTTGCGCACGACGCCCTCGAACCGGTCGGTGCGATAATTGATGACGTGATCGGCGCCCAGAGCCTTCGCCTTCTCGATCTTGTCGTCGGAGCCGACCGTGGTGATGACGGTGCAGCCGATCTTCTTGGCAAGCTGGATGGCGGCGGTGCCGATGCCCGAGCCGCCGGCATGAACGAGGATCGTCTCGCCTGGCTCCAGCTTGGCATTGTCGAACAGCATGTGCTCGACCGTCCCGAAAGTAACGGGCGCAAGTGCCGCACCGATCGCATCGACACCCGGAGGCGCCGGAACGAGCAGACGAGCCGGAAGATTGACCTTCTCCTGCGCGAAGCCGTCCAGATGGAAGCCATGCACACCGCCGACATGTTCGCAGAGATTGTCACGACCTTCGCGGCAATGGCGGCAAAGGCCGCAGGTGCGAGCGCCGTAGATCGATACCAGCTGGCCCGGAAGTACGTTGGCGACGCCCGGCCCGATCGCCTCGACCACGCCGGCAGCCTCGGCGCCGATGACGAGCGGCATCTTGCGCTTGGCAAACGCCATGCCGCGCCAGCCCCATACGTCGATGTGGTTGAGGGCGACGGCCTTGACACGCAACGTCACCTCGCCTGCGCCAGGCGCTTCCGGCTCCGGCAGATCGGTGATCTCTAGTTTGCGGTCGTCGATCAGTTGCAAAGCACGCATGGCAAAGTCCTTCGCCCCTTGGGCGCAGTTATCATTTGGTATTCAAAAGCCCGATTAAGCCGGTTCAAGCGCCATGACAAGACTGGCGTTCTGACCGCCGAACCCGAAAGAGTTCGAAAGAACGGCATTTACCTGCTTTTCACGCTTCTTGTTCGGCACCACGTCGAGATCGATCGACGGATCGGGATTGTTATAGTTGATGGTTGGCGGCAATGTGCCCGTCAGCATCGTCTGCAACGAGAACACCGCCTCGACCGCGCCGGCCGCCGTCAGCGTGTGGCCGATCATCGACTTGTTCGACGACACGGGAATGCTCGGCAGCCGTTCGCCGAAAACCGCGGACATGGAACCATATTCCATCTTGTCGTTCTCCGGCGTGGATGTGCCGTGAGCGTTGATGTAGCCGATATCGCTCTCATCCATGCCGGCATCGGATAGCGCCGCGCGGATTGTGGCGATGGCCGGACCACCATCGGGTGAGGAACGGGTACGATGGAAGGAATCGGCCTTGTCGCCGGCGCCCTTCATGATTCCGAGGATCTTGGCGCCACGAGCAATTGCCGCCTCCAGCGATTCAAGCACGAGCGTCGCCGCGCCTTCCGCGATGACGAAACCGTCGCGATCCTTACTGAATGGCTTGGAAGCCTTGGTTGGCGGGTCGTTCTGTGTCGAAAGAGCGGACAGCAGCGAGAAGCGAATGAGCGCCTCGGCGCTCAACGAGCCGTCCGTCGCAACCACGAGCGCGCGTGTCGTACGTCCTTGACGGATCGCTTCGATACCGAGCTGAATGGCCGTGACGCCCGATGCACAGGCGGTCGACAACGTCACCGGCAAGCCCCGCGTGCCGAAACGGTCTGCAAGACGCTCGGAAATGGCGCCGAACAGCGCTGCTTCATGGAAAGTCGGATCCGGGCGCTGACGCATGGCGGCAAGGAAGCGCTCATAGGCATCCCCTTCATGATCGGCCGGCGGCGAGCGATCAGCAAGGGCAAAACGTGCACTCCACTCCGGCTCGATCGGCGGCGCGGCAAGAAACAGCGGCGCATCGAAGTCGCCGGAGATTCCGGCCTGAGCCAGGGCCTCGATCGTCGTCTCGCGGGCGAAGGCATAGGAGCGCTCGACGGCATTCGGCGAGGGAATATCGATGAAATCCACCGTGCCCGCGATCCGGGTCGACAGACCGTCGGTCGGGAAGCGCGTAATATTGTGAATGCCCGAAACGCCCGAGGAAAGTGCGTTCCAGTTGTCCTGGAGACCCTGCCCGAGCGAGGTGATAATCCCCATGCCGGTGACGGCGACGATCGGGCGTCCGAGGTGGTCCTTGTAGGCGGATGCGGTCATAATCCTGCTCCTCACGCTTCAGCTGAAAGTACGGCGATGCCTTCGCCGCGTACATGACCAACAGTCGTTACAACAGCATTACGTGTACCAGCCGCCATCGCTTTTTCGTGCGTGGTATCGAAGGGCGGCACCTTGGCCTGATTGGCGACGGCAAGCGCCGCGAAAGCAATGCCGAGCGGGAACTGGCTTTCCAGCCCATGACCGGAGATGCCGGAATAGGCTCGGATGGCCGCCCCTGGAAGCTGTGCCTCGAGCACCGCTTTTTCGCGCTGGGCGAGATCGGGGATCGCCGTCGTGCCGGAAAAGACCACCGTCGCACCTTCCAGTCCCTGCTTGGCAGGTGCAAGCATGCGTTCCAGCCGGGCCTCGAACTTGCCGTCGTCACGACGGCCACGATCGCCCTCGACCGCATCCATGGTCGCGTAGATACGCGCACCGCGGCTTTCGGCATGGGCGCGTGATTCGAGCACAAGGAAAGCGCTCAGCGATCCCATGATCATGCCGCCGCCATCTTCCGGCTTGCGAGACCAGAGCGGATGCCAGTCGCCGATCGCATGTGCGTTGATGGATTCGATCAATAGGATCATGTCCAGACGCTCGGCCGAAAACGCACCACCGACAAGCGCATGGGTCGATTCGCCAGACTTGATACGATGGAAAGCGGTCTCGACAGCGGAAACGCCGGAGGCCTCTTCGCCCATGAACGTGCGAGATGAGCCCGTCACCTTATGGACGATTGAGATATTGCCGGCCAAAAGGTTCGAAAGCTGCGCCAGAAACAGGGTCGGCCGCAGCTCCGTCGTCAGCTTTTCGTTCAGCAGGAGTTCGCGATCGTTGCGCTTCAGACCTTCGTTGACGATCAGCGTGTCGACGTTGGTATCACGCTCCCCGCCACCGGCCGCGACAATCATGTCCATGGTGCCGCAGGCTTCGAGATTGTCCTTGAAACCGGCATCGTCGAGCGCCAAGCCGGCAGTGAAGACGCCGATGCGCTGCCAGTTTTCCATCTGGCGCTGATCGCCGCGCTTCGGGATCTGCTGTGACCAGTCGATCTCTGGCAGCGGATGCACGGGATAGGGCTTGAATTTTTCGGTTTCGACGATGGTCGGCGGCGCCTTGTCCGCAGTCAGAAGGGCGACATGCGCATCCTTGCCGACACCCTGACAGGTGACGATGCCGATACCCGTGATCACCACATCATTCTGAGCCTTGCTCATTCATCAATCCTCTTCGAAGGCGGTACCCGCAAGCCGGCGGCGTCAACCGTTGGCGGCGATGGCGTCGAGAAGTCCGACTTCGCCTGCCCGCTTACGCACGATATCGGCGAGCGGCACCTCATTAAACGGCATGGTGCGCAGCTTCAACTGCGCATCGCAGATCTTCTTCCCGGCAATGGTGATGCGTGCCTTGGTGACCGCAAAACCGGATCCATCGTGCTCCAGCTCGGCCTCGATATCCAGCTCCGCTTCAGGCTCGACGAAAGTGCGCATCTTGGCGCCGTCGACCGACATCAGGAAAGGCATGTAGGCAAACTTCGTCGCGGCAAGCACGAGCATACCCGAAGCCTGCGCCATCGTTTCGATCAGGAGAACGCCGGGAACCAACGGCATGCCGGGAAAATGGCCTTCGAAGACCGGGCTTTTCGCCGGAACGACAGAACGCGCCTTCAACAGGCCCTTGGACAGATCGACGGACTCGACCTTGTCGATCATCTGGAAATATTCCAGCAGCATCAACGCCTCCGCTCTAAACCCGAAACGCTAGATGCCACGGGCGGAATACGCTATTTAAGAATGAAACCGCCCGGCCGCCAGTTTCACGGGCGGCTGGGCGTCAAAAAAGTGCAAGGATGTTGCTCAGCCCTTAGCGGCGCGCAACTCGTCGATCTTGGCACAGAGGTTCTTCAGCACGAAGTATTCTTCGGTCGAAACCTTGCCTTCGTTGACTTCCTGCGTCCACTGTTCCAGCGGGATCTTGATGCCGAATTCCTTGTCGATAGCGAAAACGATGTCCAGGAAGTCGAGGCTGTCGATGCCAAGGTCGTCGATCGTGTGGCTATCCGGAGTGATCGTGTCACGGTCGATTTCGCTGGTCTCAGCGATGATGTCGGCAACTTTGTCAAATGTAGCAGTCACTGCCCATACCTCTTGAAATAATAATTCAATCCCCCTCATAGGGAAATCCATTCCAAAAGCCAATGGTTTCCACCAGAAACCCCGGCAATTTGGCAGGCCACTGTTGCGCAAACAGCAAAACGGCGCCCGTGCCGCAACTGATGGGATACCGGACGCCATGCATTCAAGATGCGTCAGCCTCGCCGCCGACCGCATTTGCAATGCCTTTCGCACGATCGCTGGCGATTACTCGCTGATGACGATGCGCGTATTATGCAGCCCGACATCCGACGCCAGCGCGAAGAAGGTTGCAGCGTTGCGGGTCTCGAGCCGCACACAGCCATGCGATGCCGGCCTGCCGAGTTGCCTCACCTCGTAGGTTCCATGAACCGCGTAACCGCCATTGAAGAAAACGGCATAGGGCATGGGCGCATCGTCGTATTTCTTCGAGCGATGATCCTTGGAGAGCCATTTGGCAGTATAAGAGCCGATCGGCGTGACGTAGCCCCTGCGAGCCGTCGATACCTTCCAGCGATACTTGAGAATACCATCTTCAGAGACGGTCATTGTCTGGGCGCGAAGATCCACGGTTGCAAGAACAGTGCCTGCATTCGCCGAAGCGACGTGAAGTTGTGTACATAGGCATGCGGCAACAGCTATCGTTACATATTTCATCTTATCCCCTCCGACTGTTTGCTTCTTCGTGAAGCAATTCAGACGATGGGAAAGCTTAGCAGCAGGCCAATTATACCAAATTAATACGTATAGTGAGCAATCTATTAATGGAAGCGACCGCTCAGAGTAGGATCAGGAACCCCACAAAGGCGAGAAACGTCAGCACGGAGCATGCCGAATAGAAGATAGTGATACCGGCTTCGATATCACTGACTGTGGCCGTATCCCGGCCGGCGCCATTGATCATCGGCTCGCGCACCAGCTCGCCGCCGTAGATGCGCGGCCCCGCGAGCTGTATATCCAGCGCGCCGGCCATGGCCGCTTCCGGCCTCCCGGAGTTTGGCGACCGATGCAGACCGCCATCCCTGACCGCGATGCGAATGGCATTTCCGAGTGCTGAGATCCCGCGCTTGGCAAGGGCACCGATCGCGATCAGCAGGATCGACAGCCTTGCGGCCGGCCAGTTCGCGATATCATCCAACCGTGCGGCAGCCCGCCCGAAGTCGATATAGGTCTCGGATTTATGGCCGATCATCGAATCAGCGGTGTTGAGCATCTTGTAGAAGAACAGCCCAGGCAGGCCGAAAATTCCGTACCAAAGTGCCGGCGCCACGACGCCATCGGAAAAGTTTTCGGCGAGACTTTCGATCGCCGCCCGGCAAACGCCAGGCTCATCGAGCGTTTCGGGATCGCGGCCGACGATACGCGAAACCGCAAGACGGCCGCCCTCCAATCCATCGGTCCGCAGAGCCTGGGACACCTCGCCCACATGATCGGCCAGGCTCTTCTGTGCGAGGAACACGGCCACCAGCGCCGCTTCGACCAAGATGCCGAGCCAGCCGAAGAAAGCGAGAAAACCATGGGCCGCCCAGCCGATGATGATCGCGCCCATAAGCAGCGCGACGATCGACATGAGGCCATTGCGGCGCCGAAGCACGCCGGAGAGATGTTTCCCGTTGAAGCGCTGATCGAAGTAGGAAATCGCCTTGCCGAACAGCACGACCGGATGCGGCAGCCGCTGCCACAGCCAATCGGGGTCCCCAACGATGCGATCCAGCAGCAACGCAAGCACGAGAATGAGCAGATGTTCGTCGGCGGTCATATCGAATAATCCTCTAGAGCAGGATACCGAAAAGTGTCAGCCGCTTTCGGATGACATCATGCTCTACTTATTTGTTTCTGAAGCGGATTCAGATTTTAGGTCGAACAGACCTGAAATCATCCGACCCCAGTGCCCCGGCGAGTCTTCGGTCCGCCTCCTCATCCGGAGCAAGGCCGAAGCGCAGCCAATTGCGCGCATAATCGAACTTGCGGACAAGAATATGGTGGCGGCAGAGATGCGTATATAGGCCCTCCGCGCGGTCGTCGGCAACCAGTGTGAACAACGCCGTGCCACCCGCGACGGACAGGCCGGAGCGACGAAGAATCGTCTCGAGCGCGGAACGCCGGTCTAGAATGCGGTGGCGAATGACACTCGCATCGCTTTCCATGAGGGAAGCGGCGATCGACAGCGCCGGACCGGATACCGCCCAGGGGCCGAGCCAATCCTCGAATCGGTCCAAGACCGACGCCTCGGCAATGACGAAGCCAAGCCGCAAGCCGGCCATGCCGAAAAACTTACCGAACGACCGGAAGATGATGAGGCCCGGCATGGACGATGCATAGGGCACGATGCTGGCTTCCGGCTCGACATCGCCGAATGCCTCGTCGACCAGGAGAAGGCCACCGCGTTGGCATTGCCTCTCGTGCAAATCACGCAGCTGATCGATCGACAACAGCCGCCCATCGGGATTGTTGGGATTGACCACGACGACGAGCCTATCGTCCTCGGCCAGATCGGCGATCGTCAAAACCTGCCGCACTCGCAGGCCGGCGAGCGTGAAGGCCCGGGCATATTCACCATAGGTGGGCGACAGGATGGCAGCGCTTCCGCCCTGCAGGAGCCTGGGAAGCAGCTGGATAACGGATTGCGTGCCTGGAACGGGCAAGGGTGGAATATCGCCGCTCCGGTAATATCCCCTCGCCGCTTCGCGTGCCCGCTCCTGCAGGTGCTGGTCGGGCAGCCGATGCCAGGCCGCGACGGGCACATCCGGCAAGACGACGGGATTGGGGTTGATGCCGGTCGACAGATCCAGCCAGTCTTCCGGCCGGCCGCCATATTGACGAGCCGCAGCGGTAATACCGCCGCCATGTACGATCCTGTCCGTCATTCAACATCACCGGCAAGATCGATCAGATGCATATAGGAGCCAGCGACGTTGGCACGCTGAAGTCCAGCCACGCCCAAATCGGCGCCAAGAGCATCCCTGACAGCAAACAGACGATCCGCCTCGCCTTCCGAAACGATAGTCGAATAGTGAAACTCATGCGCCGTCATCGGCTTTTGAAAGAATGAGCCGAGCGGCGCCAAGCGCCGATAGCCCAGATGTCGCTGCCGCTTCTCGTAGCTGGTCACGACGGGCAACAGGCCGAGCATGGCATGACGCATTCCCGCCGCATCGATCAGCCCGTCGCCGAGCACCATATAGCCACCGCATTCGCCATAGATTCGCGCCCCACGCGCCGCCGCATCCCTCATGCCCTGATGGAATTGATGAGCGCCTGCGAGCTTGCCCGCATGCAGTTCGGGATAGCCGCCGGGCAGATAGATCGCATCGGCGTCATCCGCAGGCGCCTCGTCCGCTAAAGGCGAAAAGAAGGAAATCTCCGCGCCGCGTCGCCGCCAACCGAGCAGCATGTGTTCATAGCAGAAGGCAAAAGCCATATCCCGGGCCACTGCGATACGCTGCCCGAGCGGCATGAGCCGCGCGATATTGGCGGCCGACGGGCGCACGACATTCTGCTGCGCTGCCCTCAGCAGCATCTCGAAATTGCATGCCTTGGATACGATCCCGGCCGCAGTTTCGATGAAATGTTCCAGCGCGACATGCTCTCCCGCCTGCACAAGCCCCAGATGTCTCTCCGGCAGCGCCAGGCTCTTGTCACTGCCGATCACGGCAAAAACAGGCATCCGCACCGCATCCAGCGCCCGACGCAGCATCCCCTCATGTCTCTCGCTGGCGACACGATTAAGCACGACGCCCGCGATACGAATATCGGCCCGGAAATTGGCGAAACCGCTGACGACAGCCGCAACGGAATGCGACATGCGCGAGACATCGATCACCAGCACGATCGGAAGATTGAGCAGAGCAGCGAGATCGGCCGGCGATCCGGAGCCGTCGGCCGCGCCGTCGAATAGCCCCATCATCGCCTCGATGACGAGCATCCGTCCTCCGACGCGATGCAGCGCCGAGTTGGCGGAAATGAGCTCGGGGCGCATGGCCCACGGGTCGAAATTGAGACAGGGCGACCCCGCCGCGGCGGCATGAAAGGCGGGATCGATATAATCGGGACCGGCCTTGCCTGGCGCGATGGGGATGTTCTTCTGCCGCAACGCCCGCAGCAGGCCGAGCGTAAAAGTGGTTTTGCCGGAGCCGGATGCCGGGGCAGCTATCATCACGCCGCTCATGCCGACACCCTATGCCCGTTTTCTGCACGCGTCTCCGTCGCGGGCAGCAGCTTGCGACCGGCAAGTGCGCCGAGCCAATCGAGGGAGGGGCGCAATTTCACGACTTCGCCGACGACGACGATGGCGGGAGGTTCCAAACCAGAGGCTTCGACATCGGCCGTCGCCCGACCAAGCGTCGTCTCCAGCACCTGTTGCGCGGACGTTGCCGCATTGCAGACGAAAGCGACCGGCTCGTCCGCCGAGCGACCGGCCGCGATAAGATTGGCGCTGATCTGGGCAATATGTTTCATCGCCATATACATGACGATAACGGGCGAGCCCTTGCCGATCGCATCCCAGTTGATCGCATCAGGCACGAGACCCGACGAATCATGGCCGGTCAGGAATGTAACGGCGTGATTGACGTCACGATGGGTAACGGGAATGCCGGCATAGGCAAGCCCCCCGATGCCGGCGGTAATGCCGGGAACGATGCGGAAGGGAATGCCATGCTCGACCAGGGTCAAGGCTTCCTCACCACCTCGTCCGAAGACGAAGGGATCACCGCCCTTCAAGCGCAGAACACGCTTGCCGGCACGCGCCAGTTCCACGAGGCGCAACGAGATATCCCGCTGCTTGGCCGAAGGCTTTCCGCCGCGCTTGCCGGCATATTCAAGCACCGCACCCGGGCGGGCGAGCTTCAGGCAATCCTCGTTCACGAGGGCGTCATGCACGACGATATCGGCTTCGGCCAGCCCCTTGGCGGCCAGCAGGGTCAACAGCCCTGCATCTCCCGGCCCGGCACCCACGAGCCAGACGGAGCCCGGCTCAAGTGCCGGAAGATTGGAAAATGCGGTATCGCTCATCCCATCTGTCCTATGCCCGCATGGGTGAAATTGCAATGTTGAGAACAGGATAAGGCGGTGTCCCTCTCGCTTCGAGGCGGCTCATGGGAGCGTCCGCATTTGGTCGGAACGAATGGCGCTTCCGACCACGGCGAGAACCGAAACCTCAATGCCCGCAGCTCGGTTTGTGGGGGCAACGCTTCCGAAAATGCGGTTGACCCAAATGACGGGCGGCGAAATACCCGGTCTGCAGAGAAGGATAGCGCGAAGAGAGCCCGAGCCCTCTTCGCGTCAGAGGCTTAGTGCTTCACTTTGCCGACGATGACGTCCCGGATCAGGTCCAGGACCTGCTGCGAGCGAATACCCGTGCAGGCGATCTGGCTCGGCAGATTGTCCCAATCACCAGGCGGGAAGCGGCGGCCGTCCTGCTTGATAACAGTCTGGCCATCGGCAATGCCGCCGCAGACAACGCGCATCGATCCTTCGATCGTGTCGAACAGCTCCGGCGCCACGACGTAGACGCAGGCGCAGCTGTCGTGCACCATCATGCCGTCTTCGACCGCATGCTTGTAGAAGTCGATGTAGGATTGCGAGAGGTCGGCCAACAACTGCACGGACGGGCCACCCGCCTTTGCCATGTCTGCAAGGTAGCTGCGGCTCATCGTCGTCACCGACGTAACGTCAAGACCGACAACGACAACCTTCCACGGCGCCTTGACGATGAAATCGGCGGCTTCCGGATCGCCATGGATATTGGCCTCAGCAACCGGGGAGACATTGCCCGGCACATAGAAATTGCCGCCCATGATCACGACGCCCTTCACCAGCGACGCGATCTCCGGGTCGTGCTTCAGCGCCAGAGCCAGATTGGTCATGCGGCCGACTGCGACGAGGGTCACTTCGCCCGGATTGGCGCGAACGGTGTCGATGATGAACTGATAGGCCGGCCGCGGATCGGTCGGCAGGTCGATCGTCTCGGGCACGTCGATGTCGCCGAGGCCGTTATGGCCATGAACCATCGTCGGCCATGGGCGCTCCTGTCTTGAAGGATCGAACGTGACGCTGGCGCCGCGAGCCACGGGGCACGGAATATTCCACTCGCGCTTCAGGAACAGCGCGTTGCGCGTCGTCGTATCAACGGAGGCGTTGCCGAAAACCGTCGTCACGCCCAGAAGATCGATATTCGGGTGACGATGCAGGAAGAGAAGCGCCATGGCGTCATCGACGCCCGGATCCGTATCATAAATGACCTTATGCATGTTTTTTCCTTACCAACATACTGAATAAGCTTGATCTTCCGGAAAGTTCCTCCCGTCGCGGACCATGCTTGAACTACTGGAATACACGAGATCCGCCGATGGCGAAATGCTGCCATGGCGTCGCATGGATCATTTGTGGAATTCGCGGCGCTTTTGACGCTCAGGCGATCCTGGCGATCGCCACGGTAGCAGCGCCGGACTTCATCTTGGGAAGCGCGAGCTCTGCATCGGGACCGGCCGCCGCCAAGGCGGCCGCCTCGGCAACGCCATGGCAACCGACATGGGCGAAGACCAGCTCGGACGGGTTCTTCAGGCGAGGCGTCTCCTGCTCAAGCGTCGCCGCTTTGAAGAAGCGTACCGGTAGCCGAAAATGCGTGGCAACCTCGAGGATGGCCGGTTCGTCCATGCGGGTGTCGATCGAAACCACCGCCAGAAGCTGCTCGCTTCCGATGCCAACCTCCTGCAAGGCCCTCTCCACCAGCATTCGGACCTCATTCCAGTCGGCGCCGCTCTCGCAGCCCAGGCCGAGAATGTAACGGCGGGTGCAATCGGCATATGTCGTCATGCTCACTCCACGGTGACGGCGGCGGACGCCGATAGCTGTAACCACACGAACCCGGCTCGTCAATTTTGCTCGCTGTGTCCCGCAGGCGATTGCCATGGCGCTGCGGGAGTGCAAGAAGGCCTTTGATTTCAAGCCCCAGAGTTTCCGCCTTGCACGACATCACCCTTCAGATCCTGCTTCTGCTCTTTGCCACCGCTTTCTTTGCCGGTTTTGTCGACTCCATCGCCGGCGGCGGCGGATTGGTGACCGTGCCCGCCATGTTGCTCGCGGGCATACCGCCGTTGCAGACGCTCGGCACCAACAAGCTGCAATCGATCTTCGGCTCGGCCTCTGCAACCATCGCCTATGCACGGCAGGGGCATGTGCAGCTTCGAGAACAGCTGCCCATGGCACTTATGGCCGTGATCGGCGGCATGTTCGGCGCAATGCTGGCAACGGTCATGCCGAGCGAGGTGCTGCGCATCATCCTGCCGTTCCTGCTGATCGCCATCGCGCTCTATTTCGCCGTGAAGCCGAATTTAGGCGACGTCGAGAAGCACCGACGCATGAGCGCAGGCCTTTTTGGCGTTACGCTCGTGCCGCTGATCGGCTTCTACGATGGCGCATTCGGGCCAGGCACGGGTTCATTCCTGATGCTCGCCTTCGTGACGCTCGCGGGCTTCGGTCTGTTGAAAGCGACGGCCCATACGAAGCTGCTCAATTTCGGCTCGAACCTCGGCAGCCTGATCGTCTTTACCTTCTCCGGCGCCATCCTTTGGAAAGTTGGTCTGACCATGGGACTCGGCCAATTCCTCGGCGCCCAGCTCGGCTCGCGGCTTGCCATGCGCATCGGCGCAAAGCTCATCAAACCGCTGCTCGTCATCGTCTGCATCGCCTTTGCCGTAAAACTTCTGGCAGACCCGACCCATCCCGTGCGGGTCTGGCTCGGGCTGTAAGAAACGGACTTTGATTACCTCCGACGTAATTGATACTGCTCCGATACGCACCGATGATCGCCCTGCCTGAACGGTTCAGGCGATCCAAAGGAGTTGACCGATGACTGAAGCCGCTATCATTGCCGAACGTTACATCGCCATCTGGAACGAGGCCGATGCCGAGCGCCGTCGTGCCCTCATTGCCGAAGCTTGGACGGAGAACTGCAGCTATATCGACCCGATGATGCGCGCCGACAACCGCGAGCAGATCCACGCGCTGGTCACGGCCGCGCACGACCGCTTCCCCGGTTTTCGCTTCACGTTGATTTCCGACGGCGACCGCCATGGCGACAATCTGCGCTTCTCCTGGGGCTTCGGTCCGGTCGATGCCGAACCGCTGATCAAGGGTACGGATTTCGCCATATTGGAAGGCGACCGGCTGAAGTCCGTTCACGGCTTTATCGACCAACTGCCGGTTGCGGCATGATGAGCCCTGCCCGCTCTCTCGGCGATTACCTGCGCGAATGGCGGCAGCGACGCCGCCTGAGCCAGCTCGAATTCGCCCTTGAAGCCGATGTTTCGCAACGACATCTCAGCTTCATCGAGAGCGGGCGCTCGCTTCCAAGCCGCGAGATGCTCATGCATCTCGCAGAGAGGCTCGGCATACCGCTACGCGAGCGCAACCCAATGCTTCTCGCGGCGGGATTTGCCCCGGTCTTTCCCGAGCGCAAACTCGACGATCCGGCACTTGCCCCGGCAAGGCGCGCCATCGACATGATCTTGAAGGGGCATGAGCCCTTCCCGGCTCTGGCGGTCGATCGGCACTGGACGCTGGTCGCCGCCAACGCTGCGGTCGCACCGCTACTCGCCGGCGTCGTCGATACCTCGCTCACCGAGGGGTCGATCAATGTTCTCCGGCTCAGCTTGCATCCCCAGGGTCTGGCACCGCGGATCGCCAATCTCGCCGAATGGCGCGCGCATCTGTTGGAACGGCTGCGCCAGCAGATCTCGGCAACCGGCGATCCAGTGCTGACAAGGCTGCTGGAGGAACTGTCGGCCTATCCGGCACCCGCGATGCACAAGATCGCCCCGGAACAGGACTTTGCCGGGATTGCGGTGCCGCTGGAGCTTATCACCGAGGCGGGACAACTCTCATTCCTGTCCACGACGACCGTCTTCGGCACACCTGTCGATGTCACTCTGTCGGAACTCGCGATCGAATCCTTCTTCCCTGCAAACCCGCAGACTGCGGAAGCGCTGAGAGCGATGCTGCCGGATGCTTGAAAGCCCGACCAGCGATCAGAACTCGACGCCGGGCTGACCCTTGATGCCGGAACGGAAGGGATGCTTGATCAACTCCATCTCGGTGACGAGATCGGCGATCTCGATCAGCTCTTCCTTGGCGTTGCGGCCCGTCAGAACGACATGGGTCATGTAGGGCTTTTCGTTCCTGAGAAATTCCAGCACCTCGTTGATATCGAGATAGTCGTAACGAAGCGCGATGTTGATCTCATCGAGCAGCACCATGGAATTGCGCTCGTCGCGGATCAGTTCCTTGGCCTTTTCCCAGGCAGCAGAGGCGGCCGCCACGTCGCGGGCGCGATCCTGCGTCTCCCAGGTGAATCCCTCGCCCATCGTATGAAACTGGCAGAGATCGGAGAAATGCTTCTCGATCAGGTCGCGCTCACCGGTCCACATGGCACCCTTGATGAACTGCACCACGGCGCTGGGTTTTCCATGAGCGATATGACGGAAGATCATGCCGAAAGCGGAGGAGGATTTTCCTTTGCCTTTGCCGGTGTGAACAATGATCAGGCCCTTCTCGTCGGTCTTGGTTGCCATGATCTTGTCGCGCGCGGCCTTCTTCTTGGCCATCTTGTCGGCATGACGGGCATCGTCGTTCTTCGGTGCATCCACGCCGCTTTCGGCCAATTCGTCGCTCATTATAGTCTCCCGGATATGATCGATTTTTGTGCCAGCGGCCCGCCGCGCCAGAGATAGAGCGCGACAAGCGGCTCATCTTCGGTGCGCATGGCATGGCGAATATTCGAAGGGTGATGGATGATCCCGCCCGACCAGTGCGGCAGGAATGGCTGTCCATCCTTGCTCCACAGCGAGCCATCGGTCAGCGGGATATAGATTTCCTCGGCCGTGTGATGGTGATCCGGGTAATGCACGCCACGCCCCAGCAACAGGAAACCACCGGCCATCTCCTTGCTTGCGAAATGTCCGCGCATGCCGAACAGCTCGACCCAGCCGTATTTCTCAAGAAAATCGCTGCCGAAATCGGTGATGCTGTAGGTCTGAGCCCAATGCAGCACATCAGCTGCGCGCGAGAGCTCGCCGAACAGCGCTCCTTCCGCTCCGTTCCCTGCCGGATGTATTTCGCGAAGACTACGAACGACAGGCAGATCTCGCGCCGCAAGCGACCGCTCCTCCATCGACCAGTCAAAACCATCGATGAAATGCTTCAGCGTCAAGTCGGTGCGCGATAGAAGATAGTTCCGAAAGGCAATCAAAAGCGCGTGGACCGCATTCATGCCGCCACCTCTTTTCCATCCTTCAGGCCTTCCAGATCGAACCGCGCCGAATTGCTTTTCGGAGTCCAGAGATTGCGATCGATCGCCTCCAGCAAGCGTTCCCGCATATCCGTTAGCGCGGCCGGATTCTTCTCTGCCATAAAATCGCGCACGCGCTGATCGACGACGAAGGCCTGGTAGACCGCCTCGAAATGATGATTGCGTACCGCACCCGTCGTCGCGGCAAAGGCGAAAAGATAGTCCACCGTTGCGGCGATCTCAAAGGCACCCTTGTAGCCGTGGCGCATGATGCCGTCGATCCATTTGGGATTGACGACGCGCCCGCGCACCACGCGACCGATCTCTTCTTCCAGCGAACGGATCACAGGCTTTTCCGGCCTCGAATGATCGTTGTGATAGATCGAAGGCCGCACCCCGCCGAGCTGCTCGGCCGCCGCCGCCATGCCACCCTCGAACTGATAATAGTCGTCGCTGTCGAGCAGGTCGTGTTCGCGATTGTCTTGGTTCTGCACCACCGCCTGGATCGAGCGCAACCGCTCCTCGAAGACGCCGCGCTCGGCTCTGCCTTCCTCGCCGGCTCCGTACGCATAGCTACCCCAGACGAGATAGGCCTCGGCCAGATCCGCGCGCCGCTCCCAGCCTTTCTCATCGATAAGCGCCTGCAGACCGGCACCATAAGCTCCGGGTTTGGATCCGAAAATGCGATAGCCGGCTCGGCGGCTGGCGGCAGCCTTGTCGAGGCCGGCGGCTTCAAGCCGCGCAATCTCGCCCCGCATGCGCGCCGCAATCGGATTGTCGGTCTCATCCTCTTCCAGCATGCCGACAGCGCGGATTGCCTTGTCAAATAAAGCGATCTGCTCGGGAAAAGCATCACGGAAGAAGCCTGAGATGCGCAGCGTGACATCGACACGCGGCCGCCGGAGCATCGCTGGCGGAATGATTTCGTAGCCGGTGACACGGCGCGACGTCATATCCCAGACGGGCTTGACGCCGATCAATGCCTGAGCCTGCGCGATATCATCGCCGCCGGTTCGCATGTTCGACGTGCCCCAAGCCGTCAGACCGAAGGAAACGGGCCACTCGCCGTGATCCTGGACATACCGGCGGATGAGCAATTCGGCCGATTTACTGCCGAGCTCATAGGCCGCCGGTGTCGGCACGGCACGGCTGTCGACCGAATAGAAATTCCGACCGGTCGGGAGCACATCCGGCCGTCCCCGCGTCGGCGCACCGGAGGGGCCGGGCGGAACGAAACGGCCGTCCAGACCCTTCAACAGCGCCGCGATTTCGGCTTCGCCGCAGGCGAGGATGGATGGCTGGAGCGTTGCGGCAATTTCGCCGAGAACAATGTTGGTCTCTGGCCAGTTGTCGGGGCAAATTATCTCGCCGTCGACGAGTTTTGCGGCCAGAAGTTCGATGCGTTCGACCGTGTCGCCATGTGTGCGCCAGGGAGCGTCGGAGATATCTTGAAGAATAACGGGGCGCTGGCCGGTCCATTCGGCGGCCATATCGCAATCCAGCGGATCAAATGGCTTTTGAGCCGGAGCGCTTCCTTCAGTATCTCGGGACTCAAAAGCATCCCGTGCAATCGCCCGCTGCAGGCTCTGATCGCCCCCCTCGCCCAGCCCGCGCGGCACCCGCGCCAGCGCTACCGTCAAATCAGTCAGCAATCGTCCGGTAGGCGAAACGCCAAAGATGTGCAGTCCATCGCGAATCTGCATTTCCTTGAGGTCGCAGAGATAGGCATCCAGCTTGCGCAAGGCCTCATCTTCGCCCTCACCCTTGGCGATGCCGGCATCCTGATCGAGACCGATATCGGCGACGAGATCGAGGATCTGCTTGCGCAGCAGACGGATGCGGCGCGGATCGCCGCCCGAAGCCTCATAATATTCGTCGACCAGCGCCTCCAGATCCTTGAGAGGGCCATAGCTTTCAGCGCGCGTCAGCGGCGGCGTCAGATGATCGATGATGACGGCGCTGGTGCGGCGCTTGGCCTGCGTGCCCTCGCCGGGATCATTGACGATGAAGGGGTAGAGGTTCGGCAGCGGCCCGAGGATCGCTTCCGGATAACAACTTTCCGACAGCGCCAGCGCTTTGCCAGGCAGCCATTCGAGATTGCCATGCTTGCCCATATGGATGACCGCATGGGCACCGAAGGAGCGGCGCAGGAACGCATAAAAGGCGAGATAGCCGTGGGGCGGAACGAGATCGGGAGAATGATAGCTCTCCTTCGGATCGATGTTGTAACCGCGTGCCGGCTGGATGCCGACCAGCACCTCGCCGAAGCGGGCGAACGGCAGGGCAAAGCCGTTATCGAGTGCATAGGGATCAGCCTCCGGCTCACCCCAGCGGCTTACGATGCCATCTTGAATCTGTTTGGGAAGCGACGAAAAGAAATCCTTGTAGTCGCTGAAGGAAAGCCTCTCGCGGACCATGCGGCCGTCATGCCCCGAATTTGTCGTCCCCTCCGCCAGATGCCGCATCAGCGCATCGCCATCGGAAGGCAGATCGGCAACGCCATAGCCAACCGCCCGCATCGCCTTCAGCACCTCGATCGTGCCGGCCGGTGTATCGAGTCCGACGCCGTTGCCCAGGCGTCCATCGCGGTTGGGATAGTTCGCCAGAACCAGCGCGACACGGCGATCGTCGGGCGACGTGTTGCGCAGCCGCGCCCAATTGGCGGCAAGCCGCGCCGTATAGCGCATGCGATCCTCGAGCGGTTCGCTGGCGACGATATTGGCCTCGACCCTTTCGTCATAGCGAGCCGCCGCCTTGAAGGACACGGCACGGGCAAGAACACGCCCATCGACTTCAGGCAGCGCCACGTTCATGCCGAGATCACGCGCCGACAGTCCCTGCGATGATGCCTCCCACGCCTCCTTCGACGAAGCCGAGAAGATGGCCTGCAGGACGATGGCATCGCCTGTCTCCAGGACCGTCGCCTGGCGAGCCGCGCCTGGCGCCGAAACGGCAAAACCGGTGGAATTGATGACCACACCCGGCTTCAATTCGGTAAAGACGCTTTCAAGGATGCCGACAGAGACCGGATCTTTGAGGCTATAGGCAAACACCGGCAGCGGCCGCATGCCCTCGCCGATAAGCGCCTGCATCATGGCTTCGACAGGCTTTGTCTCGCCGCTCTGTACGAGAGCGCGATAAAAGGAGATCGCCACGGTCGGGGGGGCGCGTCCCTCCGGGCCTACCACTTCCGAAGTGGAAACTCTCTTCCACTCCTCGACGCCGATCACGCCCCGGCCCGGCCACCATATGCCGGCCTTCATCAGGGGCACGGCAGGCATCGGCTTCTCCGCACCCGACAATATCGCCTCGGCATAGGCGAGAAACGCGTTCGAGTTCGTCTCGCCACCCTCGATCAGATAGGACCAGAGCGCATTGAGATCATCCAGCGCGACATTGGAGAAGGGCGTCAACCCAGGATCGGGCTTTGAATCCCCCGGCAATACAGCAATCAAGACACCCCGGCGCGCCGCACAGGCGTGCAGCGCCTCCAGCGCATAGTGGAAATAGCTCGCCCCTCCCAGCGCCCGGACGATGATGAGCTTCGCATGCCGAGCCGTCCGGTCGACATAGGTATCGACCGACATCGGATGCTTGAGGCTCATCAGGCTCGCAAGCCGAAGGGAACAGTCGCCCCCGCCATGCGCTGCGGCAATCGCCGCAAGCTCGGTATCGGCGGCCGACAGAAAAAGGATATCGCCGGGCGACTGCCCAAGATCGATCGCCTCTTCGCCGTCACTGATCGTTCCCTTTTGAGCTAGGAGGAGGTGCATGGACTGACCTTAGACCAGCGCCCCGATCGCCTTGCGAACGATCGCCTCGTCCATCTCGTGCAGACCGATGACCACAAGCCGGGTTGCACGGGCTTCGCCCGGTGTCCAGGCACGATCGAAGTAGGTATCGATACGGCTACCGACTGCCTGCAGCTGCAGGCGCATGGGCTTGCCGGGGACATCGACGAAGCCCTTGAGGCGCAGTACATCATGCTCTGCGATCACGCCCTTCAGCGCATCAACGAAGGCCACAGGATCGGCAATCGGGCCGAGTTCGACGACGAAGCTGTCGAACTCGTCGTGGTCGTGCGGCGTGCCGTCCTCATGCTCAAGCTCGTGATGCGATTTGCGGTTGACGATATCGTCTTCCGTGCCGATCCCGAGACCAAGCAGGACGGCGGCCGGCACATCGCCGTTCTTCGCCTCGATGATCGTCGGCTTGCGGACGGTACGCGAGGCAACTTCGGCGCGGACGCGGCCGAGACCGTCGACATCGATCAAGTCAGTCTTGTTGAGCACGATGAGGTCGGCGCAGGTCAGCTGATCCTCGAACAATTCCTCGATCGGGCTTTCGTGGTCGAGCGAATCGTCCTCGACGCGGCGAGCCTCCACCGCATCGTGATCGTCAGCGAAGCGGCCGGCGGCAACAGCGGCGCTATCGACCACGGTGATGACGCCATCGACGGTGACGTGGGTGCGGATATCAGGCCAGTTGAAGGCTGCGACCAGTGGCTGCGGCAGCGCAAGACCCGAGGTCTCGATAACAATGTGATCCGGACGCACATCGCGCTCCAGGAGCTTCGTCATGGTGGGAATGAAATCATCGGCAACCGTGCAGCAGATGCAGCCGTTGGTCAGCTCGATGATATCGTCTTCCGTGCAGTTCTCCGCGCCGCAGCCCTTGAGCACGTCGCCGTCGACTCCGAGATCGCCGAATTCGTTGATGATCAGCGCGATCTTCTTGCCGCCGGCATTCTGCAGGAGGTTGCGGATCATCGTCGTCTTGCCGGCGCCGAGAAAGCCGGTGATGACGGTAGCGGGAATCTTTTGCTGGTTCATATGGATTAACCCTTCATTTTCAGCGGCAGACCCGCTGCGATAAAATAAACTTCGGCACTTGCCGCCGCGACCATCTGGTGCAGACGGCCGGCGTGATCGCGAAACTCGCGCGCCATGCGATTTTCCGGCACGATTCCAAGGCCCACCTCGTTGGACACGAGAACGAGCCGCGATCTCGCTTGCGGCAGGAATTTCGTAAGAGTGGCGAACTCCGACATCATGTCTCGTTCCGCCATCATCAGATTGGTCACCCAAAGCGTCAGGCAGTCCACGAGAACAGCGCGTCCTTCGGCGTCGATGGCGGCGAGCTGCGCCACGAGATCCATCGGCTCCTCATGCGTCTGCCAGAGATCGCCGCGATCGGCACGATGCTGTGCAATGCGCTCGCGCATCTCGTCATCCCACGCCTGCCCTGTCGCCACGTAGTGACGTTCGAGGCCAGTGTCCAAAATCAGGGATTCGGCGAATCTGGATTTGCCGGAGCGCGCCCCACCGAGGACGAAGACAGACCGGGAGGTCGCGGAAGACATCAGCTATTCCCGCTCCCGCACGAAAGCGCGGGTCGGCAGCGTGGCGCTGAAACCGGAAACGGGCGTCTACACGCCGAAAACTCGTCTTGTGCCACGACAACCTCCGTGCTGGCAGCGGAACTTGCGTTCCCGAAACAGGCTCTTCGCCCGGCACGCTTGGCAGGTCTCCTGGCTCGCGGATAAGGCGCCGCGACGGGGGCGGACCGAAACCGGTCGCCCCCGATCGTGCACCAGCGGATCTTTCTCACCTTCCCGGCAGACACATCATGAAAAGGCGGACGATTCGTAGAATGAGAGGCGTCCTGCCCCGATTGATCATGATGCCACGCCAGTGGCTTTTTTCGGCTTGCGGCTGTCCCGCCCGGTCGCCCCATGCAAACCGCAGACGGAATACCCTGCAAACAGAACGAAAGACCCTGACCGCTCTACAGTCGCGGGGTCGGCTGTGATGAGAACGCCCGGATTGGGTCCGCCCCTTCACATTCCCTTTTCATCCCATGCGGCAGATCGCCGCTTAGGAACCATTCGTTATGGCCGCAATGATTAGGCTTTCGCCCAGTTCAAGTCAATCAAGGGCATAGATGATGTGACGTCCGACGCATCTTGTGCGAAATCGTCGCAAATTCCCCAGAGAACGCCGGTCTTTTTGCCGTATTTCTTTGATGTTAGGAGTTTATAGAGGTTAAGCCCTCACATTCGAGTAAAAATATATCGTCCGCTCCCCATGCTACAGAAATTTCAACCTCGCCGCCTCGGCGCCTTCTCGGCCCTATTCGATCTCGGTCGATTCAGGGCGCTGCTACGCCGCGGCGAATTGGGTCTTGTTTTCGCGGGCGCGCTGGCGGGAATAGCCTCCGGCTGCGCCGTGACGGCGATGAGCTACATCTCGCGCAAGCTCCACAGCCTCATCTATGGCATAACGGACTATGAGCGCCTCAGCTCAGCCGCAGTCGCAATTCCTGACAAGTCGGTGCTGTTGATCGCACCGATCGCAGGCGGCATCATCCTCGGCATCCTTCTCTATATATTGTCGCGTACGCGCAAAAAGCCGATGGTCGACCCGATCGAAGCCAATGCGCTGCATGGCGGTCGCATGTCGCTTACCGACAGTATCATCGTTGCCGTCCAGAACCTGATCTCGAATGGCTTCGGCGCGTCCGTCGGGCTCGAGGCAGGCTACACGCAGCTGGCCGCCGGCATCGCGTCGAAGTTCGGCTACAAGATGCAGATGCGCCGCGCAGATCTGCGCATGCTCGTCGGCTGCGGTGCGGCAGGCGCTATCGCCGCCGCATTCAACGCGCCCCTGACTGGCGCCTTTTACGCCTTCGAGCTGATTATCGGCACCTATTCCATTCTGACACTGACGCCGGTCGTCGTTTCGGCGCTGATATCGACAATGATCGCCAGACTGCTCGCCGGCGACGATTTCGCCATCGATATCGGCCATTTCGGCGCGATCGTGCCAGCAGACTATCTTCCTGCCGTCCTGCTTGGCGCTTTCTGCGCCGGTATCGGCATCCTGATCATGCAAGGCGTCGCCTGGGTGGAGGAGCTGGCCCGCAAGAGCTCGATCGCAATGCCCTTCCGCCCGGCTCTCGGCGGCCTCGTCGTCGGCCTGCTGGCACTGATCTCGCCGCAGGTTCTGTCGGCCGGGCACGGCGCGTTGCATCTCAATCTGTCCACGGACGTGACGCTGGGAGCGCTCGTCGGGCTTTTCTTGCTCAAATCACTCGCCTCCGCCGTGTCGATCGGCTCCGGCTTCAGAGGCGGCCTGTTCTTCGCCTCCCTGTTCATGGGCGCATTGCTCGGCAAGATCTTCGCCTATTGCGCACCCTATCTCGATCACGCCACCCTGACACCGGTAGTCTATGCCGTGGTCGGCATGAGTTCGCTTGCCGTCGCCATCATCGGCGGTCCGCTGACCATGACGTTCCTGGCGCTGGAAATCACCGGCGATTTCCCCATCACCGCCCTCGTGCTGGCGGCGGTCATCACCTCGTCACTCGTGGTGCGCACCACCTTCGGCTACTCCTTCGCCACATGGCGTTTCCACCTGCGCGGCGAAAGCATCCGCAGCGCGCATGACGTCGGCTGGATCCGCAACCTCACCGTTGCCCGCATGATGCGCCCTGACGTTCATACGGGAAGCATCGACATGAGCATCGAGGAGTTCCGTAAGAACTTCCCGATCGGCTCGGCGCAGCGCGTCATCCTGATCGACAAGAACGAGAAATATTCCGGGATGGTTCTCGTGCCCGATGTCTATGCGAGCCCGGTCGAAAAGGATGACGAGGAGCACGGTCTTGCTGACTTCATCCGGCTTCGCAACGAATTCCTGCAGCCGCAAATGAACGCCAAGCAGGCAGCTGCGATGTTCGACCAGACAAAGAGCGAAGCACTGGTCGTGGTCAACGATCTGATCGAACGCAAGGTCATTGGTCTGCTGACGGAAAGCTATACGCTGCGGCGCTACAGCGAAGAACTCGACCGCCGTCGCCGCGAAGTTTCGGGCGAACTCTAGAACAGGCCATAGAAACCGGTTTCAGCGAACCAGGCTATCCAGCCAGGCAGGATCGAGAACGCCTTCGAGCTCCCGAGCGATCTCGTCCAATGCCGCATCGACGCCGGCGCGATAATCCATCCGCTCGCCGGCCAGGCCGAAACTTGCAAGCAGCTTTGCCCGATAGGCGTCGCTTCCGAAAAGACCATGCAGATACGTGCCCATGACACGGCCATCAGGCGATATCGCGCCGTCCGGCCGGCCATCGATGACAGCCGAGGGCCGTTCGCAGTCGGCGCCGGTCGTCACGCCGAGATGAATTTCATAACCGGAGAGCGGCACGTCATATTCCTTTGAGACGGCAATGCTGTTTCGTACCGTCTTTTCCGGCGCCATTTCCGTCCCGATATCGAGAAGATCCAGTCCGGGCGTCTCTATGATCGATCCTTCGATACCGAGCGGATCGGAGACCGTTCTGCCGAGCATCTGGTAGCCGCCGCAAATGCCGATAACGCGGCCGCCCCGACGCACATGCATGGCGATATCGCGATCCCAGCCCTGTTCGCGCAGATCGATGAGGTCACCGATCGTGGACTTGGAGCCCGGCAACACCACGAGGCCTGCGTCTGCAGGCAGGCGCTCGCCCGCACGGACAAAGACGAGATCGACGTCTGGCTCGGCCCTCAACGGATCGAGATCGTCGAAATTGGCGATGCGCGACAATACGGGCACGGCAACTTTCAGCGCAGCAGAGGAGCCACGCGCCAGCCTCTCCAACACGACGGAATCCTCTGCCGGCAGCCGAGCGGCCGCTTTCAGCCACGGAACGACGCCATGGCATTGCCAGCCCGTAAAGCCGCCGACGGCTTCTATGCCCTCCGCGAACAAAGAGACGTCGCCGCGAAACTTATTGATGAGGTAGCCGCGGATCATGCGTCGATCCTCCTCCGGCAATATATGATAGGTGCCGACCAGCGACGCGATGACACCACCGCGATCGATATCGCCCACCAGCACCACCGGCACATTGGCGCGGGTCGCAAAACCCATATTGGCGATGTCGCCCCGCCGAAGATTGATCTCGGCCGGGGAGCCTGCACCCTCGACGATCACGAGATCGGTTCCGGCCCTTATGGCGGCAAAGCTTTCGAGCACGGCTCCAAGCAGCTGCGGCTTCAGTGCTTGATAGTCCCTGCCCTTGGCATGGCCCCAGACCTTGCCCTGTACGATGATCTGGCTGCCTGTTTCCGATTGTGGCTTCAGCAGAACCGGGTTCATATGGACGGAAGACGGAACGCGCGCCGCGAGCGACTGCAGCCATTGGGCGCGGCCGATCTCGCCGCCATCCTCCGCCACGGCTGCGTTGTTGGACATGTTTTGCGGCTTGAATGGACGGACCCTCACGCCCCGGTTGGCAAACAGTCGGCAAAGTCCCGCGACCAATACCGTTTTTCCGACATCGGAGCCGGTCCCCTGCAGCATGATCGCCCGTGTCATTCCTCTTCGCTCCACGATGACCTAGCCCCTGAAAATCAGGCATTCCGCCTTGATTTTGCCGCGATCTTTAACGGCCGGATGCCGCTGGCACCAGACAAAAATGCATCAATTCCAATCATGCTCTGTTTGCGACATAGGATGACGATTTCATCCATTGTTAGTTACGTTGAAGAGGATTATCTCCATCGCGAAAACATACACCGACAAGGGCCGATGCGGCTCGAAGGATACCCCAATGCTCTTCATCTTCAACAGACAGAATTCCATCCAGATCGCCTGGAATGGCAAGCTGCCGACGCGCCGCCCGGAAAGCCGCCTGCAGCAGCTCGACACGCGCTTCGGCACCATCGGTTTCATCCGCACGTATAACGTCGGCTGATATCAGGTCAAGCCACGGCTCCTATGCGCACCAAGCCGCCATGCGACCGCATCGGCGGCTTTATCTTTGTTGCTGCGAGAATGGAACCGGCCGAACGGCCAATATTGGCACAGGCGCCTGAAACGCGAAAACCGCGCGATCCGAAGATCCGCGCGGTTTGCCAAAAACGCCGGCTTCCTTGCACATACGCCGCAAGGTTCGCTTCCCCCGGTACGCAATACCTGATCCGGAGAAGCAGCGGTGTCCCCCGCCACGTATCGATTGATAAACCGACATCGTTACCGGACGGTTATTAAGTGCTTAATTAAGAATGAATCCGAAATTTTTTTGAAAATTTTCTCATTGGCGTTGTGAAAGCGCAAACGACGCAATTGGAATAGAAAACGTCTTTCAGGGACGCGATATTTTAGCCTTATTTAATTTCGCCCATGCCGAATGGCTTTCGCAAGGCCCCGCATTGCCCATTTTGCAGCCGTGAATAGCAGAAAATAGGCTAATTCAGGCGCTTATATCCGCTTCTCCAACAGCCACGATAACTCCACCCGGAGGCCTGACTGTTGATTTCTTCCCTTAAATCCTTAGGCTGCCCGTTGTCGATGCAAAGAATGCCCGGCCGCGACAGGGTTCCGCGGTCGCAAAAAGACCAGATGCACGACACAGCAAGGGGACCGTACGAGCGTCGTCAGCGGCGTATGAACGGTTGTGGTTGGACCACCGCTGACAGGGATCGACAGACATCATGCATGCGTCCGGTCGATCTCCGCAACGTAACGAAAAATTGGGAGACATCATCAAATGAAGAAGCTTCTCGCTTCCGCCATTTTTGCATTTGGCGCCTATGCTTTGGCTGGCTCGGCGCAGGCTGCATCATGCGGCGACGTATCGATTGCCGAAATGAACTGGGCCTCCGCCGGCGTTGCCGCTCAGGTCGACAAGATCATCCTCCAGAACGGCTACGGCTGTAATGTCACGCTGGTAACCGGCGACACGCAACCGACTTTCACCTCCATGGACGAAAAGGGTCAGCCCGACATGGCGCCCGAGCTCTGGGTCAATGCCGTGCGCACCGCGCTCGACAAGGCCGTGTCCGAAGGACGTCTGATCGAGGCGGCGCCGCTCCTCAGCGACGGCGGTGTCGAAGGCTGGTGGATCCCGAAATTCCTTGCCGACGCCCATCCGGATATCAAGACCGTTCAGGACGCGCTGAAACACCCTGAACTGTTCCCCGCCCCTGAGGATCCGTCCAAGGGCGCCGTTTACGACTGCCCGGCTGGCTGGAACTGCCAAATCTCGACGACTAACCTGTACAAGGCTCTCGGCGCCGACAAGCTCGGCTTCACGCTGGTCGACACCGGCTCCGCCGCCGGCCTCGACGGTTCGATCGCCAACGCCTTCGAAAAGAAGACCGGTTGGCTCGGCTACTATTGGGCTCCGACTGCCATCCTCGGCAAGTACGACATGGTTCGCCTGAGCTTCAACGTACCGCACGACAAGAAGGAATGGGACGCCTGCACCGCGATCCAGGATTGCGCCAATCCGAAAGTGAACTCCTATCCGGTTTCCGACGTCTACACCGTCGTCACCAAGAGCTTCTCGGAAAAGGCTGGCGTTGCGATGGATTACGTCAAGACCCGCAAATGGGACAACGCCACTGTCGGCAAGGTTCTCGCCTGGATGACCGACAATCAGGGTACCAATGAGGACGGCGCCAAGTACTTCCTCAAGACCTATCCGGACATGTGGACCAAGTGGGTTTCTGCCGACGTCGCAACCAAGGTAAAGGCTTCGCTCTAACCCGAGCGGGAGAATCGGCGGCTGGCCCACGCGCCGCCGCCGATTTTGTATTTTCCGATCGAAAACGACACTCAGACCGACAGACGGACGCGGCCACAGGTCGCAACGAGTGCAGATCGGCTGCCGCAAATGTAGTAAGAATTGAAAAGCAGCCTGAAGAACCGGTCGCAGTGCTGCAATACCGTTCGTGCATGAAGGCCACATGCCCGAATAGGGACAGAACCGGATCAAGAAGGGGAAATACATGGCTATTCAGTGTACGATCCTGCCGGATGTGCTTTGCAACTTCCCGGCAATAGACGAGTCGCTCATACGAGTCGCGCGCAAGAATATCGACGACGGTTTCAGGGCTATGGTGCGCGCCTACGCCAATATCATCGATACCATAGTGCAGCCGCTGCAATGGTTTCTCAACTATCTGGAGTGGCTTTTCACCAATACGCCCTGGTTCATCGTGCTGGTCGTCATGATGGCCATCGTCTATGCCGCCAGCCGCAACCTGAAGATCGTCGCTGGCACGGCAATCTCCATGGTTCTCATCGGCGTCTTCGGCCTCTGGACCGATACGATGATAACGCTTGCCATGGTCACCGTCTGTACGCTGATCGCCATCGTCATCGGCCTGCCGATCGGCATATTGATGGCGCGTTCAGACAGGCTGCAATCCATCGTCAATCCGATCCTCGACGTGATGCAGACGATGCCGAGCTTCGTCTATCTCATTCCCGTCGTCGTCATCTTCGGCATCGGCAAGGTGCCTGGCCTTATCGCTGTCGTCATCTACGCCGTTCCGCCGATGATCAGGTTGACCAATCTCGGTATCCGCCTCGTCGACAGAGAGGTACTGGAGGCGGCCGATGCTTTCGGCTCGTCGCACCGGCAGAAACTCTTCAACGTGCAGATCCCCCTCGCACTCCCCACCATCATGGCGGGCATCAACCAGACCATCATGATGTCGCTTGCGATGGTCGTGGTCGCATCGATGGTCGGCGTCGGCGGCCTCGGCAAGAACACGCTGCAGGCGATCAACAACCAGTTCTTCACCGTCGGCTTCCTCAATGGGTTTGCTCTGGTGGCGATCGCCATCATTTTCGACCGCACGAGCCAGGCCTATGGCAGACGGCTCCAGAAGCACTCGGAGGTCATTCATGGCTAGTCACGCGATCCAGATCAAAAACCTCTATAAAATCTTCGGCCGCCGCGGGCGTGACTGCGTGGATCTGGTCAAGAACGGCATGGGAAAGGCGGAACTCAATGAGACGCATGGCCATGTGCTCGGCCTACAGGATATCAGCATCGATATGCCGGCCGGCGCGATCACCGTGGTCATGGGCTTGTCCGGCTCCGGCAAATCGACATTGATCCGCCATATCAACCGGCTGATCGATCCGACCGTTGGTGAAGTCCTCTATGACGGCGTCGACGTCTGCAAGATGAACGAGAATGCCCTGCGCGAATTCCGACGCCACAAGACGGCGATGGTGTTCCAAAAGTTCGCATTGCTGCCCCACCGCACGGTGCTCGAAAACACCATCTATGGCCTGGACATTCAGGGTGTACAGCGCAGCGAAAGTGAAAAGAAGGGGCAGTACTGGATCGAACGCGTCGGCCTCAAGGGATTCGAAAGGCACTATCCGAACCAGCTCTCCGGCGGCATGCAGCAGCGCGTCGGGCTCGCCCGCGCTTTGACCAACGACGCCGACATCCTGTTGATGGACGAAGCCTATTCGGCGCTCGATCCCCTGATCCGCGTCGACATGCAGACCGTACTGCTCGATCTGCAAAAGGAGCTGAAGAAGACCGTAGTCTTCATCACCCACGATCTCGACGAGGCGCTGCGCCTCGGCGACAAGATCGCGATCCTGCGTGACGGTAAGGTCGTGCAGCAGGGAACCGGCCAACAGATCGTGCTTCAGCCGGCTGACGACTACATCACCGCCTTCGTCAAGGAAGTGAACCGCGGCCGCATCATCCAGGCCCAGACCATCATGAAGCCTTTTGCCGGCGAGCCCAGCGGTACGCGCGTCGCCGGGGACATGACACTGGAAATCGTCGCCAAGCAGATAACCGAAGCGGGGCAGACCGGAGCCACCGTCACCGATGCCGGCGGCAAGCCCATCGGCGCGATCGATCTGCAAAGCATCATCGCCGCCATGGTCACTCCGTCTACCCACGAAGCGGCGCACATGGCAGCGGCTTAAGAGGGCCTTGTCCCTCTCCGATCACCGAGAGCGCCCTCGCGGGCGCTCTTGTTCCTCGAGGCAATCGAGCCTTGCGTCAGAACCGTTCGCTCGTTGCACCTGCCGGTAGAAGCGTTCATATTGTCACCTCATGCTTCCGCACCCGCGTTCCAAGAGGTGTCATGCCCGCATCAGCCAATCTTCTCGCCGATCTTCTTGCTGAAAAAGGCGTTCTGCTGGCCGATGGTGCGATGGGAACGAGCCTCTTTGCTCTGGGTCTCGAGCCCGGTCAAGCGCCCGAACTTTGGAACGAACAACATCCGAAACTGGTCGCAAAACTGCATCGGGATTTCATCAGCGCCGGCGCCGACATCATTCTCACCAACAGCTTCGGCGGAACCCATCATCGCCTGAAACTGCATCATGCGCAGGATCGCGTACACAGCATCAACAAGATGGCAGCCGAAATCTGCCGTGCCGCCGCCGATGAGGCTGATCGCGCCATTATCGTCGCCGGATCGGTCGGGCCGACCGGCGAACTGCTGATGCCGCTCGGCGCCTTGGCCTATGAAGACGCCGTTTCCGCCTTTGTCGAACAGATCGAGGGACTGCAGGCCGGCGGCGTCGACATCGTCTGGATCGAGACCATGTCGTCTCCTCACGAAATTCGGGCCGCCGCCGAAGCCGCCGTCAAGGTCGGCCTGCCCTATATCTACACGGCGTCGTTTCACGCAGGCGGTAGGACCATGACGGGCCTGCATCCGGAAGACATTCACGGCATAACGACGGATATCGGCGATGGTCGCCTCGCCGTCGGAGCCAATTGCGGCGCAGGCCCCGCCGATACCCTGGCAAGCCTGCTTTTCATGACGGAGGCGGACCCGGCGGCAACGGTCGTCGTCAAGAGCAATTGCGGCATCCCGGAATTTCGAGACGGCCAGCTTCTCTATCCGGGCACGCCGCAGCTGATGGCGGACTACGCGCGCCTGGCACGGGATGCCGGCGCCAGGATCGTCGGCGGCTGCTGCGGCACCTCCTGCGAACATCTGGCCGCCATGCGTCAAGCGCTGGACGACAATCCCACAGGGCCTCGCCCGTCGTTGGAGACAATCATCGGACGGATGGGGCCGCTAAGTTTCCCTTGAGCATTTCCAGGAGACGTTCGCAACGGTTCTCCCATCCGGAATGCAAAAGCAAGAGATGGAACATCTCTGCGCTTCGAGGAGAAGCAGAAACTCTCTGGGAGGCAAATAAGAGAACAGCGCGTCAAAGCTCGGAACGCATCGCCAAGGCAGATGGGAAATCATCGCCGGTCCGACAGCAGAGCTCCAGCCCTGGCAGAATCAGAGCCAGATCACTCATACGAAACGGGTCAGGCGGGCGAAAACGTCCGGGGCTCAACATCGACGAGCGGCTCGAACCAATTTCCCCACTCGTCGGCGTCCACCATCTTCAATTCATTGCCGTTACGAAGTGTCCATGCCCTGACCCGACCGGCATGTTTCCACAGCAATTCCCGATAGTTAGAGATATGCTCGCCACTGCGCGCGACAAGATGCACTTCGCAAAGGAACTCGGGATGAAGCACCGTACGACGCATATCGTCCGTCTCGTGATCGCAGGTGACGAAAACAACCGGATCGCGTTCTCGTCCGCCTACGGCCAGAATGAACTCCACCAAGCCATCAACCTGTTTGGCATCGACAAGATAGATGATCGAAGAGGCATCCGCCGCATCCGAACGCAGCAGCGAGATCGGATACGTCGATGCGGGAATGTCATCCTGCTTCGTCAGGCTGCCGTGCCTCAAACCGAAGCCGGCATGCGATTGATTGTGAATCGTCGGATGCCGCCCTTCTATCGGCTGCAGCCACCTTTGCTTTCTCGGCACGATATAGGCGGGAATGCCTTCACCAAGCAGATATTCCGCGAACCAAGCGTCGACCGTCTTGATATCCTGAAAATCGCTCAGCTTCGCCTTCACCGTGGTTGAATGGAAAGCAGAGGCACTGGTCCCGACAATGTGCACTCTGCGACGGCGCATCAAAGCGCGCTCCAAATCAACAATCACCCGTTCGTCACGCGCGTAGTGACCCCGGCTCGACTGCAGCATGATTGTGCTACGAACGCCGACGGCAGCCAGACCGCGCGATTGCGCCAACTCGCCGATCATTCGCGCGACAAAATCGTCTGGATAGACGATGTCGTCATCGCAGGTGATGTAGACGGCGTCCTCGACCTGCTCCAATCCCCAGAACTTGCCGGCATCGCCGTAGCGAACACCATCCGCATCGATGAAATACCGGATCTTCGTGTGCTCGGTAATAAAGCGCGGCGGCTGTACGAAGCCGTTCAGATAGACGTAGAGACAATCGACTTGCGGCAACAGCGACATCACGGCGGCGCGCAGGGTGACTTCGTTTCCGGCCATGGACGCGATGCCGGCAACGATCTGCTGCGTCGGCGGAAGCAGCATCAGGTCGCGAGAATCGATCAAATCGAGGGCGCGCGTCGAAGTCGCAGCTTCCAGAGGAATCGGTTCGAACAGATAGGTCGGAGTGTCGTTGTAGAAACGTATCTTGCGGTAGCCGAGCGGGCGGAGCACGACTTCGACTGCTGCCAGGATCTCACGCGTAGCGGCGCTGACAAGCAGCTTCGGCCGAGACCGGGCGATGGTTTCCTGCGCCCCGCGAAGAACCTCGGCCTCCTCACCGCCGACATCGACCTTGATCAGATGTACCCGATGCTCAGCGACAAGGTCATCGAGCTTCGCCATCTGGATGGTACCCTGCTCCGCCGGCTGGAAACGGGCGTCCCCAAGATCGGCAAAATCCGTGCCGACGATCTCACCCGCACCCGGACCGGCGCCAAGAGCAAGCGGGCAAAGCTCGACGAGCCCGTTGACACCGTTGAGCTCCACATTCGCCTGCAGCGTAGCAAAAGCGGCCGGATTGGGTTCGAAAGCGATCGTCCGAACACCAAGGACGGAACTGAAAAAGAGCGTATGATTGCCGACATGCGCCCCAACGTCGACGACCAGGGCATCTTCCGGCAATGACGAGCCGACATCCTCAAGCATGGCTCGCTCGTAGAAGGCGCTGTTCTGCTGGATGATCCTCTGGATGTGATCGTTCGGATCAGGAAGGTGGAACCGGACCGGATTCCGGTAACTGTTCACTTCACAGGCGATTGTGGCTTGCAGCGTCATCGCAGTTCTTTCCAACATGCAAAGGTTTAGGGGCAAGGATTTATCGGGAATACATCGGAGGGTCGAAATATCGTCAGCGACCGCCGCCGACCAACAATCCACTGCCACCGATGGCATCGAGACTGAACTTCAATCCGGCACTGACACCGGCCCATCGCTCGGCTACCAGCGCCTCGGTTGCGCGGTCCCGCGCGAACAGGCAGAGGCTGAAACCCAGAGGCGACAGGTTGTTTGCCAGGGCTGGCAGAGCGAGCAACGCACTCTCGGCCGGATAGGAGGTATTCTGCAGATCCACGACGACCAGATCGAATTTGATCTCCTCGCCAATTTGGCGGGTATCGGGGAAAACCGCCGTGACATCCTCGAAGCCCACCTGGGCTGCCTCGGTCTCTATGATGGAAATGCCTTCCGTCAGACCGCTCGCGACGAAGCGCCCTTCCAGATCCGCGACCTCCTCCGGCGTCATGCACAGGCAGTTGAGGCCGGCACCCTGGCCGGATAGCAACGAAGCCAGCGCCAATGCAGAGCGCGGAGCTCCGATATGCAGAACATTCGGCCGCTCGGTTCTTCCGAATGCCGCGCGACGAAGCGCCCATATCTGGATCGGCGTCAGCGGGTTTCGGCCGGCAACGCATTGAGCATCGAGCAGGTTCGGATAATCTGCGGCAAGAATTCCGCCGGCCGTCACCTGCCAAGCGTCGATGCCACCGATAGCGGTAACGGTAGAAGCGGCCGCAGGCGCGTCGTTGTCAGCGAGAACGGGCGCGACGACGCGGCTTTGGGCTGCCGACTTTAGAGGTCGCGTCAACGGCAGCGGCGGCTTGGTGAAAGCATGCTGCGCCGAACGCTGTTGCGATGTGGAATTCAGGCCACGCGAATGCGGGTCAAGGTTGTGATGCGAATAGGGGTTTGTCGCGGTGTAGCAATGCGCATTGACCGGCATAAATTCGTAACGCCGCGTCTGGTCGAGGATGGGCAACGCAAGAGCGATATCGCAAGCGGCCATAAACCACTGTCCGGCATCGTCCTTGAAATAGTCTTCGGGAATATTTGCAAGCAACGACGCGCGAAAACTGAAGAGATGGCTGGTTTTCCAACCTTGCCGGCGCGGCGACAGATTTGGATCGAGGGGACCATTGCCGCCGAGCCCGCCGCCGTCGGTGATGAAATTCGTCCAGACGACGTCCTTGCCGTTTGCATAGCTCTGCGACATCTGCTCGAGAATGTCGGCGATGATCAACTGATCGTCGCCGTCGAGGATGGCGATGAACTCGGCCATGTCAGCGCGTGGCCGCAAATGCTCCCAGACATTGCGCGATTTTCCGAGTTGCACATCGTTGCGGATGAAGGTGTGCCGGTTCGGAAACAGATCGCTCAGAAGGCCAGCGGCGATGACGCCGGTGTCGTCCTTGGAGCAATCATCGACGAAAAGAACGTGCAACTCGTCAAGCGTCTGCCTCGAAAGGCTCGCGAGGGATTGCCGGACATACATTTCGCAATCGCGCGCCGTCATGAAGATCAGCGCCTTCACCTCGTTTGCAGTATCTGTCATCAACGTTCCGAAGCCTCAATCCGACAATTTGCAGCCAGAGGATATGAAATCCCCTACTATCTCGATTAGCTGATGTGGCTGGCTCCAACCTTGCGCGCCGCCGGGCTCAACCCGGCAGCATTTCCGTCACGGCAATGATCGGACCGAGCGGAAACAGGCCGTCGCGCCGCTGCCATTCCGGAATATCGAGGCTGGAAATGCTTCCGTCGAGAAACAGCGCATTCGCGCAGCCGAGCTCGTCCCGGAAAAGCGTCGCAAAATCATGGAAACGCACAGGGCCGTCGGAGATGGCGAAGACGACCTTGCCGTCTTTGGCGACACCGACCCCGTTTCTCGTCTTGAGGCTGGTGCTGTCGGCAAGGAAGGACGGGTGCAGCTTGCCGTCGACGACGAGCATGGGGCCGGATTGAGTGGCATAGAAAGGCTTGATGCCGGAAGCAGCGAAAGCCTTGCTTTCCATAACGCCGGCCCGCCCTGGCAGCAGATAGAAGATCCCGTTCGGCAGCAGGTGGAAATTTCCCCACCCCTTGTTGGTGTTGATCGCCTTCAATTCGCGACCGTTTTCGATGAAGAGACCGACGGGCGACTGATCGTCGAGATACATGCCGCCGTTCATGGCGAAGCGCACATAAATGCGATCCTGGCGCAGGTCGTTTTCGAGCGCCCGGAAGGAACCGTAGGGCTTGCCGGTGCGATCATTCTGAAACAGCTGGATATCGTCCGTGGCCGGATCGAAGGCGCAAACCGTGTAGCTGTCACCGAGATGCTGAAGCTTGCGGCATGCCTCTCCGGCCGACGCTGCGCCGGCACAGATAAGGAAAGCCAGGATCATCATCAATCGAATCAAGCGCATCACTCCGCAGACATAGCATGGGCGACAGAGCGCTATGCAATTGCGGCGAAACGAGGAAGCCCATTAGATCGCGCTGCCCGTCAGAGGCATACCGGAATGCGTCATTGGAGCGTCCAGCTGCAGCGCTTCAGCGCAATGCTTCTAACGAGCGAAGCGGCCGGGGAGTGACAGAATATGCGCTACGGCGCTCGTGCCCGTCAGATCCGTAGCCGGCGACAGGTCTTGGATGTCGCCGGCTCGTGAAGGACAGTAATTCGTTACTGCGCAGCCTTCTTGACGGTATGACCTGCATCCTGTGTCGCATGGACCGCATTCGCGGTGTCTCTGCCCACGCCGCGAATGGTGTTGGCACATGAAGCAAGAACCATGAGGACGGCGCAGGCAGCGGCAATTTTGCCAAGTGTAGATGCGGTCATGATTGTTACCCTCTCTGAATAGACTTGATCAACAAGAGCGGAGACAAGTTCTCCGCGAAGTAAACGCACAACAACGCGAAAAGTTCATGAGATCGCGCGCGGCGCAATCGTGCGCGAGATATTCTCGGTCACCGGAATAAATGGTCCTGCTTTGTAGATCCGCACTGTCGTCCCGCAATCCGTCACCTCTGTCTTCACAAGATCGGCCTGGTATCTGGAAAGGATTGTTGTGAACCGACGCTTGCGGCTATGCTGATACTTGCAGCCACCGGAGCGTAATCCGCAAAGGCTCAGTATGGGAGCCAGCACCTTGCTGCCGATTGCAGAGATTGTTTGCTATGCCGTCGCTTTCCGGCCCATGCAGCGTCGTGCCAAGCGCAGTCCGCGCAGCGGTGGCCGTGCATTGTGAAATAAGAGGGAGATTTTGCGCATGACGGTAAGCGTGGTCGTCGACTGGTTGGGCACGGGAAGCCGGATCGCCGCCAAAGGAAGCTCGCAAATGGCGAGGTTCACTTATGCGCCCGAACGACAGGCGATGAGCGCACATGCCGGAGATACCGACAATGGTTGACGCCGTGCATAAAACCGACGTCACGACACCCGTCGTCACGGCCGCGGGCAACAGCACCACACCCGACAATGCTTCACCGAACCGGAGAACCGGACGAAAATACGCGGTTCGTCTATGGGTCGTGCGTCACTCGCGGTTCTTCGAATGGTTCTATGGCCGTTTTGCCAGTGCGTTTCTGCTGCTGCATCCCTTTTGGAAATTCGTCGGCTACCAGCGTGCGGAGCGGCCGGTCGCCTTTGTCGAGCGCCATGTGAAAGGCTTGCTGTTCGATTGTCGCATGTGCGGCCAATGCGTGCTGTCGTCGACCGGCATGTCCTGCCCGATGAACTGTCCCAAGCAGTTGCGAAACGGGCCCTGCGGCGGCGTACGCGCCGATGGCAATTGCGAAGTCGAACCCGATATGCCCTGCGTCTGGGTGCAAGCATGGAAAGGTGCCGGCAACATGGTTCACGGCGATGCCATCTTGACGGTACAGGAGCCGGTGAACCAGTCGTTACGCGGCACGTCTTCATGGCTGCGCGTTACCGCTGCTGCAGCGGCGGCACGCAGCGCGGCAAAAGAGAAAGCCTGACCGATGGCCCATATTGACGAAAACCCATTGGGCATTGGTCTGCCGCTCGATCCCCTGCCCGGCCACTCCTCTCTTGGGCGACTGGAGCGCGTGCTGCGCCGCGGCGAATTCGCCGTCACCGCCGAACTCAACCCGCCCGACAGCGCCAATCCTGAAGATGTTTACGAGCGCGCTGCAATCTTTTCCGGTTGGGTCGATGGTATCAACGCGGTCGATGCATCCGGCGCGAATTGCCATATGTCTTCCGTGGGCATTTGCGCGCTCCTTACCCGCATGGGCTATGCGCCCATCATGCAGATCTCCTGCCGCGACAGAAACCGGATCGCCATACAGGGCGACGTGCTCGGCGCGGCCGCAATGGGCGTATGCAACGTCCTGTGCCTGACCGGCGATGGTGTGCAGGTGGGTGACCAGCCCGGCGCCAAGCCGGTTTTCGATCTCGACTCCATGTCGCTGCTCGAAACCGTGCGTACGATGCGCGACCATGCGAGATTCCTGTCCGGGCGCAAATTGACGTCGCCGCCGAAAGTCTTTCTCGGCGCGGCGATCAATCCCTTCGCGCCGCCTTACGACTTCCGCCCGCATCGGCTGGCGAAGAAGATCGAGGCCGGCGCCCAATTCGTGCAAAGTCAATATTGCTACGATGTGCCGATGTTCCGAGAGTATATGCAGAGGGTGCGCGACCTCGGCTTGCATGAGAAATGCTTCATTCTGGTGGGCGTCGGTCCGTTGGCTTCGGCCAGGGCCGCCCGCTGGATGCGCTCCAACGTGCCGGGCGTGCATATTCCCGACGCGGTCATCGAACGCATCGAGGGAGCAGCAGATCAGAAGAAGGAAGGCAAGCAACTCTGCATCGATATCATCAACGAGGTGAAGGAGATCGAAGGTATTTCCGGCATCCATGTTATGGCTTACCGCCAGGAAGAATATGTCGCAGAAATAGTGCATGATTCCGGCGTGCTTCGAGGCCGCCAGCCATGGAAGCATGAGGTCGGCCGCAGCGACGCGCTTGTCGTGGAACGGCTCGGCCATATCCGCCAGGGCAAGGAGGAGCACCAGCAGGAAATGGTAGAAGCCGCCGCGCATCTTCCGCAGCCTAAGGCACACTGAAGGCGTACGCTGAATCGGGAAGATCGATCCGCCTTGATACCGCCCCCTTCCGCAACCGCCCCCATCGGGCTGCCTCATAGGACGCGCAGCCCAAATGACAGACGCGAGTACCAATGTAAGCACAACGAGGAAATAACGATGTCAACGAGCCGCCGTCTTTCGAATGACCTCGCCACCCTATGGATCGAGGCGCCCATCGTCATCGCGATGCGGATGCAGCAGATGTGGATGACGGCCATGACGGGCAGCGTCAATTCCACAGAACTCAATCGCATGGTGTCGGAAAAGCTGATGGCTGCCGCTGAAAGCGCCGTCGCCGTCAATATGGCCGTGGCACAGCAAAACATCGCGGCAATGACGGCAATGGCGACAGGCGGCGGATCCTCGTCGCGCCGCGCAGCCGATGCCATCGCCCAGGCAGCGGTCACGCCCTACAGCAAGCGCGTGCGCTCGAACGTGCGGCGCCTCACCAAACATAAGACGTGATCGGCAGATGTGATGCGCCTCGCGACGATCGCCGGATAGCGGCGATCGTCTGCGGCTTCTGGGGCTTACGCCGCCATCCTGCGGCCGATCTCGACGAATGCCTGACGTATGCTGTCGGCTACCGCCTTCATCGGCCCTGTCATCTGTGACGCCGTCAACAGGCGAATGTCGAAGGGGGTCAGTTCCGGCAGCCCCTCGTTCGGCCCGAGAATTTCCATATCCTCGGTGATGTAGGAACGCGGAAACGGCGCGACCGCAAGGTCGGAGACGATCGCAGCGCGCTGCGCCATCGTATGGGCGCTGAGATAGGACACACGATAGGCCCGCTTCTGCCGCTCCAGCTGCGCCATGGCTTCGGATCGCCAGATACAACCTTCTTCCCAGATGGAGATCGGCAATGGATCGCGGCGATAGGCCGTGCCACACTTGGCACCGGCCCAGACGAGACGCTCGGTGTAGATCACTTCGCCTTCCGTCGGAAACGGACGTGTCGCGCAGTTGATCAGCGCCAGATCGAGCCGCTGCTCTTCAATGCGCTTCTTCAGCTGGATGCTCATATCCACGACGACATCGACCATGATGCCAGGATAGCTCTCCGAGAAGTTTTTCAGAATGGTCGGCAGCAGGCGCTCGCCGATATCATCAGGTGCGCCGAGCCGCACCACGCCGCTGAGTTCCGGCATGATGAAGCGCGAAACGGCCTCGTTAGAGAGCGCCAGAATGTTGCGGGCGTAGGAAAGAAGCATCTCTCCGTGTTGGGTGAGGCTCACCGAGCGGGCGTCGCGCAGAAATAGCGTTACACCGAGCTGCTCTTCCAGCTTCTTGATCTGCATCGAAACGGCAGACGGCGTGCGGAAGACCGCATCGGCAGCCGTGGAGAAATTGCCGGTTTCGGCAATGGCCACAAAGGTGCGCAGAACTTCATTGTCGAGCAACGGTATGGGCCGGCGGAACGGTACGGTCATATCGACACCTTCAATTTTTCTGATACTAACCACCATATCATTTCATTTGTCTGAATGTCAATAAATCACCATATTAGACCTAGCGAAATTGATAGAGGCAGCCGCAAGGAGTAAAATCATGGCTGACACGGCATTCAGCGAAACCTCTCGCCTTCTGACACGCTTTCATGTCCGGAAAATCCAGCGGGTGGCGCAGCACACGCTCGACGAGATCGCAGCGCGCTTTCCCTCGCATCTGATCGACGACGTCAATGCGCGCGGCTTGCCGCCGGATCGGACGCTCGCCGCCCTGGACCGAAAGCCCGGCAAGCTAGCCACGTTCAAGAATTCTAATGGCAACTATAAGATCTATTCGTTTGATTGATGAATGGCTCAGGTTCATAGTATCATTCGATGGCAGAGGTCTTTTGTGAGTTTAACGCAGAAAGGAGCTTGAAAATGACGTCCATCACCTACAGACACACTGGAAGGACGCGGGGATTGCCTCCCTCCGGTAGCAGCCACATGCCCCTCTTCTCCCGCGTTGCCCGTCACTGGCAGCAGTGGCGTTCGCTGCGTGAGCTTGAATCCCTGTCCGACGACGTCCGTAAGGATATGGGTTGGCCAGCCGCAGACGAAACCAAGAACCCGAAGGCTACGCGATGATCGTGCGAGCCGGTGAATAGCAAAGGCGGCATTCAACTCCGACGAGTGTCGCCTTTTGAACATCCGCTCACCTCTGCGCGCATTTCGCATTAAACTTGATAATTAATCACATATATATTTGGCCATCCCGACAGTTTGCTTGCCTTCCTCTCACTTCCCCTTTCCAGAGCTACATTTTTCAGAGTAGGCGCAAATATCCCTTTGCGGCCGCGATTATCCATGCCAATGTCGCTAATAGACCATCCAGTCGACTTATTTGACGCAAGGAATACAGTATGGTCCTGGAGGATGGATTTTCACGATATGAGCAAGACTCCGATTAAGACGCGTTCCCTGGTTTTCTTCCTCGTTCCACACTTCACCATGCTGCCGTTTTCCGCCGCGGTAGAGACGTTGCGGATTGCCAATCGCATGCTGGGCTACCCTGCCTATACATGGCGGCTCGCTTCGACCGACGGACAGAAGGTCTATTCTTCCAGCGGCATCGGGCTTGAGGTCAATTCGGCGCTTGCCGACGAGCGCCGTTACCTCGGCGGCGAGAACCGCCCGAACATGGTGCTGGTCTGTTCCGGCATCTATGTCGAGGAGTTCCAGAACAAATCCGTCAATGCCTGGCTGCGCGAGACCTATAATCGCGGCGTCGCCGTTGGCAGCCTCTGTACGGGCGCACATGTGCTTGCACAGGCGGGCCTGCTGAATGGCAAGCGCTGTGCGATCCACTGGGAAAACCTGCCCGGCTTCTCCGAGACCTTTCCGCAGGCGGAAGTCTACGCAGATCTCTATGAGGTCGACAGCAATCTCTATACCTGCGCCGGCGGCACCGCCTCGCTCGACATGATGCTGAACCTGATCGGCCAGGATTTCGGCGAAAACCTCGTCAACCGGGTTTGCGAACAGCAGCTGACCGACCGCGTGCGCAGCCCGCACGATCGCCAGCGCCTGCCGTTGCGTGCACGCCTCGGCGTGCAGAATGCCAAGGTGCTGTCGATCATCGAACTGATGGAAAGCAATCTCGCCGAACCGCTGTCGCTGCTCGAAATCGCCGACGATGCAGGCCTGTCGCGCCGTCAGATCGAGCGGCTCTTCCGCCAGGAAATGGGGCGCTCCCCTGCCCGTTACTATCTCGAAATCCGCCTGGATCGCGCCCGGCATCTCCTGGTGCAGTCTTCCATGCCAGTGGTTGAAGTGGCCGTTGCCTGTGGTTTCGTCTCCGCCTCCCACTTCTCCAAGTGTTATCGCGAACTCTACAACCGCTCGCCGCAGCAGGAGCGCGCCGAGCGTAAGCTGACCATGTCGACCAACCGCACCGGCATCGTCGTCTGAACAGCCTTCAAGCGGAAAGAGCCAGCAACGCAGGCGGCCTACTCTGCCGCCTGTTCCGCCATCTTGTAGTCTGAATAGACCTGATTGCGGCCATTGTGCTTGGCCATATAGAGAAACTGGTCGGCGGCGTTGAGATAATTGTCGAAGGCTTCGTACCCGACAATCTCTGCAACGCCGATGGAGACAGTGACGGACAGCTCCTCGTCGTCAGCATGCACCTTCAGATTTGCCAGGCTGAGGCGGACTTCATCGCACAAAGCCGTTGCCGCACGCGAATTCATTTCCGTGAAGAGAATGGAGAATTCCTCCCCACCAAGGCGAGACAACAGGTTGCCACTTCCCTCGAAGAGAGACTGAAGCCTGCTCGCGACCGCCTTCAGCACCTGGTCTCCGATCTCGTGGCCATAGGTGTCGTTCAAATTCTTGAAATGATCGATGTCGAGGATGGCGACCGAGCTCGGGCGCTGACGGCGCAGGCACTCGTTCACGAGCTTCGGCCCGTGATCATAGAAATAGCGGCGGTTATAGAGGCCTGTCAGATAGTCGCTCGCGGCCGCCGCGCGCAATTGCTTCAGCTGCGTCAGCGTCTCGACGTTCAAGGCGATGCGGCACTGCAATTCTTCCGGAACATAGGGGCGATAGATAAAATCGCTCGCACCGGCTTTCAGGAACGTCGCAGACAAGAGCCGGTCGTTCGAAGAAGAAATGCCGATGATACGCATCCGGTCCGACCCATGGCGATGGCGGATGCGCCGGGTCAATTCGTGTCCGTTCATGTCGGGCATGTTGTAGTCGGTCACCACGACTTCGATGTCATCGAATTGCTCGAGCATCGCCAATGCCTCGACACCTGTGCTTGCTTCCGCGACCTTGAACTGCTGGGCCTGCAGCAGATCCGTCAGCATCTTGCGCGCGGACGGAAGATCATCCACAACCAATACGCGCGTCAAACGATTGGCGATAGCGCGCCGTACGGCTGAAACGAGATTGTCGAGCGCAAACTCGCTGTCTTTCAGCACATAGTCGACGACGCTGCGCTCCATGATGCGATTGCGTGTCGCAATGTCGAACGACGCAGTGAAGACGATGGTCGGAATATTGTGGGCGACGGCGACGTCAAGCGCCTCGCCATGCGCTGCATCCGGCAGGTTGAGGTCGATGACAGCCATCGTGAAGTCGCTTCCCGCCGTCTCCAGCGTCTCGTTGAGCATCTTCAACGAGGGGCAATGGGTGACGGCAAGGCCAAGTTCAGTTTCAAACCGATGCGACAGCACTGCGGAAAACATGCGTGAATCCTCGACCAGAAGTATCTTCTGGCTGCCATTGCGACGGCTTGCGCCATCGCCGAGGGATCCCGCATGCAATACCATTTCCCTTCAATTCCTCCCATGCCATCAGGCACACACGAATATTCAGTCAATCGCAGGTCTGCCAAACCGTCTTCCATATATCCTGAACAGGATTCGTGAAAAAATTGGAACCACTGATTGCAGACTTTCACATAAAAATGAATCTTCCTCACATTTTACAGACATGACGTCTCTTGAATCGCCTTGCGTCAGGCGGATTCCGTCACCTGACGGGCCAAGCGGATCTGCAATAACGTGTCCAGGTTTTGATTCACGCGGCAGTAGAATTCCTCGTCGATGAACGGCCGCAGGATGAAATCATTGCCACCAGCCTTGAGGAAGCGCGCCGAAAGCAGCCGATTGTTGGATGACGAAACGCCGATGATGCGCAGCTCATGCGAACCGGTCGTTGCGCGGATGCGCCGCGTCAGGTCGAAACCATCCATGTCGGGCATGTTATAGTCGGTGACCATCAAGCCGATGTCCGGATTGGCCTTCAGCAGTTCCAGCGCCTTGGCACCGCTTTCCGCGACGCTGACACGGAAATTGTAGCGCTTCAGCCGACTGGAGAGCAACGCACGCGCCGTTGCACTGTCGTCGACAATGAGGACGTGATGGCGATGGTTGGTGAGGAAACGGCAGATCGACTCCGCGAGCATATCCACGGCGAAGACATTGTCTTTGAGGATGTAGTCGACCACATCCTTGGCGATCAGCTCGTCGCGCGTGCCCTCCAGAAAGGTGCCGGTAAATGCGATCGTCGGGATACTGAGATCAAGCAGATATGTCAGAGCTTCGCCCTTTTCGGCGCCGGGCAGGTTCATGTTCGAAATCGCCAGCTTGATCGGTTCCGACGACTTGTCGTAGGCCAGCTGCAATTCCTCGAAATTGCGGCAGCTTTCGACATCGATATCCAGAAGCTCTTTCAGCTTGGCACGGATCATCGAGGTAAAGAGATTTGAATCCTCCACGAGAAGAATACGCGAACCCGCAAGCGACGCACCGGAATATTGCATCCCCGAAACACCCAGAAATGGCATAGTAAAAAACCTGTTTGAAAATTGCCCCTCTATAGTTTTTCTAGAACGAAAGTCTTTGAGTATTTATTAAGTCGTCTCACGTCGCGACAATGAAGGAAACGAGGCATTGCTAGCGCAAGACTCTTCGGGCAAGCGCCGTGTCCAGCCGCCGGCGTTAGCGACCCGACAGTCCCTGCAAAAGGCGGCAACGCAAATCCCGACCCGATCTAAAACAGGTAGGGTCAATTTTCACCCCTGGTTTCGATTATTCCGCCGCTGATTTTCCGCGCCGACGGCCCGTGCTCTTTACGTCGGGCACACGCTCCTCCGCGGATGGGAGAATGTGTTCGGCCGCATCATTCTCGCCTTCCGGACCATCAGCAGAATCCGTCAGCTTCTTGTCCGCGATATCGGTCCGCCGGCCACGTCCGGTGTCGCGAACGATATGCAGCTCCTGATGCGGATAGGGAATTGAGATCCCTTCTTCTCGGAACCGCTTCAGGATCTCGATGCGAAGATTGTTGCGGGTCTCCATGCCGTCGGAAAGGTCCGAGAGATAGAAGCGCATCTCGAAATCGAGCGATGAAGGGCCGAAGCGCAGAAATTCCACATGCGGTTCGGGATTTCTCAGAACTTTCGGAACGCCGCGCACGAGCTCCAGCAGAATCTCCATCACCCTGCGTGGATCGGAATCGAAGCTGACAGAGACCGGAATTTCCGAGCGCGCGAGCCTGTTGCGATGGGTCCAGTTACCAACCGAAGCGTTGATGAGCTCCGAGTTCGGCACGATGATCGATTGTTTGCGGAACGTCTCGATCTCGGTCGCGCGCACAGAGATGCGCTTGACGATCCCCTCCGATGTACCGGACACGATCCAGTCGCCGACCTTGAACGGCCGCTCGACCAGGAGGATCAGGCCGGACACGAAGTTCGACACGATGTTCTGCAAGCCGAAACCGATACCGACCGACAAGGCGCTGGCGACCAGCGCCAGGCTCGACAGGTCGATGCCTGCAGCGGAAATGGAGATGATCGCGGCAACGGCGATGCCGAGATAGCCGATGCCGGTCTTGACCGAGTTGCGGACACCGAGATCCACTTGCCCGCGCGCCATGACATTGCTGTCGAGCCAGCGCTGGAACCAGCGCGTGACCAGATAACCGCCAGCAAAGAGCAGGATGCCCACGCAAATCCCGAGCAGCGAGATCGATATGTTGCCGATCTTTATCTCGGTGAAGAGCCTGTAGGCGAAAAGTTCCAGATCCTGGATATGGAAGCCCCATGACAGCAGGATCAGCGGAATACCCGTCAGCAACGCAACGGCATAGGTCGCGAGCCCAGCCACGAGGCCACCCTGATCAAGCGCCACTTCACCGAGCTTGAGGCGGTTTTCCAGGAACCGGCCGATAATCGTTTCAGCAAAGACGCCCTGCTTGGACACGGCTTTGCCGAGCTGGATGCCGAGATACATGGTGGCGATCACGGCGCTCGTCACGATCATCTGCGTTGCCATGAAACGGGCAAGACCGACATAGCCGATGAAGGAGGTGAAGATCACCAATATGCCGAGACCGCGAAGAATGATGGCCATGCCATGCGGCCACCGGCGGCCCGGCGCATCGGGATCGCCATTCTTCGCCAGCATGGGCGAGCCGAAAGAAGCCGCGATCAGGATCACGCCGATCAGCATGGCTGCAAAGAAGCTCTTCGCCACCGTGACCACGACCGGAGATCCCATCGACTCGCTGATACGGTCGAAGACGTAATCCAGACCGTTCACCACGGCCATGGCCTGGAGGCACCAGGTCAGCGAATACGCGCCCTTGTTCGACAATTTCACCAGGCGCCAATGCGGTCTGAACGGCGCGAAGACGGCGTTACTCAGGCGTCCGACGAAATAGACGAGGCCGATGAAGCCGAAGAGCGCCGCTAGTATCGGCGCTATATCCGGCCGCAGCACATTGAAGTTGGAAAGGAAGAAAAAGGACGTGACGAGAAACGCCGCCAGCGACATGGTGCGGATCAGGGTCGACCAGAAGGCGACGGAGAGCCGGCTGATATAAGGCGGGCTCTCGACGGCCTCATCCTGTACGTAATAGCGGCGAAACAGCCGGTAGCCACCGACCAGGAAGATGAGTGCGGCAACGATCGACAGGAAAACGGCGGCCAGAAGCGAACCGAGCTTGGCCTTCAGCACGAACCCGATCCAGCTGGTAATGGCATCGCGGAAGCTGACACTCTCCTCGACAAGAGCAGACCCAGCATCCTGCAATGTCCCGGCAGAAATCTCCGTTCGTTTCAGCAATGTCTCGGCGAACAGCTTGCGGCGTTTTTCCACCAGCTGCATCGATATCCGATTGGTCTCGGCAGTGAGATTATCGGCATCGAGTATCAGGGCGCTGATCTGCGAACGCTCTGCATTCAGCCGATCCCGCTCCTGAGTAACGATCACAGCCTCCGCCGGCTGGCCTTCCTTCGGCACGGGACCAAGCTGCGTCAAGCGGGCATCGATCTCAGCGGTACGCGGCTTCAGCCGCGCCGAGACGCTCGCAATGGCGCGACCCAACTCGTCCGCACGGCCGGAAAGTGCGACCAGAGCCTCGTCATCGCCGCCCGGCTGCTTTGCGCTGTCATGCAGCGACGCATATTCCTTCCTTGCCTTGTTCAGATCGGCGACGGCGGCGTCGAGCAGTCCGTTGGCGAGCGGCTGGAGTTGCTGATCCGCCGGCTGTTGCTGCGCCGGCTGCGCCTGTGCAGGTGTCTGCACCTGTGCCGGTTGCTGATCCTGCGCGAAGGCATCCGCGCTCCCCAGAGGAACGGCGGCCACAGCGGCGCTCAGTCCCAGCAGCAAGACGGGCAGCAGAAGAAGGCGGAAATTCAACAGGCGCAAGCAAAGCTCCTCGTCGCACGTGACGTCACGGATAATGGATGACCAGAATCGCCACATAGAATGAAGAATCGAGTCGTTTCTATCGTGGTTGCGAATTTCATAGTCTTTGCGCGTACGCCTTGTAAGACAAGAAAGGCGACACAAAGGCATTCCGGCGATTATGAAGCTCAAGCGGCCGCCCAACGCCGCAGTTAATCGGCTCCCCTCGCAAGATCGCCCGCCACGCAGGTCGCCGCCTGGCGGAAATAGGCCAGAGAAGGCGCATGGCAATAGGCAGTCTAGAGCCTATTCCTACCACAGAGCTGGAGTAAAAATCGACGCACACCGTTGCGATGTCAAAAGTCACGATGCGCTTCATCAACGCACCGCGGGTTGACGGTGAAACGAAGCCAAGGAGGTTGCGTCAGACGGTGCGACATACAACGCTGCCTCTATGCTCCATCCGCTTCGGTTGTCGTTGGACATCGCCGATCAGTTCATCCTGACATTCGGGAAGCGGCTACACTGCCTTGCACTGCGGATGAAATCGCGCCGCCATGCTTTCGGCTGCCGCATAGGCCTGCGTGACGATTTCGGGCACGAGGTCTATGTCCGGGAGACTGCCGAGGCCCAAAGGACCGATGGCGAAAAGCGCGCCCGTCGTTTCACCCTCCACCTCCAGCGCTCCCGTGGCCTCAACCGCCAGACCAAGGCCAAGCTCGTCTGGTACAGCCAGCCCGGCATCGATGAGACTGCGCAGTAAAGGCGCATTGAGATTGGGCGCCTGGCAACGACAGTCGATCACATCATCCGCATAGAGCTGCTCTGTGTCCTGTCTTCCCGCTGGCCTCAGCACCAATCCGGTCGGCGTCCGCCGGATCAGGTGGCCGCGCCGCAGCAGGGTATTGCCCTCCGCCAGCTCCTGCATCAGGCGGACATGCAACGCCTCCGGCAATCGATTGCGATGACTGTCATACAGCGCCCGCAGATGGCGATTGAACTGCTGCTTCTGACCGGCGGGCAGAGAGCGCCACAGGGAGCGGGCATGCTTGCGGAAGCCGTTCATGATCGATTGCCAATTCTGCCCGTCCGCCTCGGCAGCTTCGCAGGCCCGGCGAATGAAACGGACGATTCCGCTGAGCTGGTTGGGCATCTCGTCGACGGGAAAGACGGGATCGGCATTGCTGCGTGTATGACTTTGCGGAAGGAAACCGCGTCTCGAGACGATGGTGATTTGGCCCGTATAGCCATTGTCGCGCATCTGTAACAGCCGATCGACCACGCGCAGGCCACTGCCCAGCAGGATCGTGTGCGGACGCGAAACCAGGCGGCGAGCGCGCACCGTCGTCGGAATGCTGGTCAGATCATCATCTTGCGCTTCCTGATCGGTCGTGCCGTAGCCGGTTGCAAGCACCACCATGTCGAACGGCGCATTCACCGCACCATCGCTCTCAACAACGAAGCGTTCGCCTCGGATACGGCGCAGCCCGAAAACCATTTCGCTACTGACCTGAACGGTCACATCGCGCCGGGAGGAAAATGCCTCGGAAAAGCGCTGATAAACATAATCGCTGAAAATGCTCTTCGGGACGAAGATCTGGAGAAAGCCCGGTATCGCGGCTGGGACGGCGCTGCGAAAAGGTGCGTTGCCGCAAAGCCATTGATTGAAATCATCAGGATCGCCGGCAGAAACGGAAAGATCGCGAACACGGCTGTTCAGGATTTCGCTGCTGTGGCCGGATGCCAGCGCCTGACCGCCGCTGACGCTGGAGTTCGGATCGAAAAGCTGCAGATGAAACGGAAAGCGAACCGTCTTCATCAGCGCGATCGCCATCATCATGCCGGAAAAGCCGCGGCCGATTACGGCGATACGGGGCATCGCGTAAGCCCGGCTCGCCGCATTCGCCTTGGCGGAAAGAAATCCCTGAACCGTCATATCAACTCCTGTAGCAAGAGGTGGTCGATCACGCTTTCCTGGGTTTACTCAAGTTTGGCGACCCGTTGCCGTCAGCGAGACATGAAACCCCGTAGCCTGTGGCTCGCCAACCGACTCGCTGCAGCCCGAAAAACGCACGAGCGTCGCATCGGTTCTCAATATTCGACGCATCCGCCGCAAGAGAGATGCGCTACGCGGGTCCAACTCTGATCTCGAACCAGATGCCCGCAATCGGCTGCATGCTTGACGACCGACAAAAGGGTCAGGAGCAGCAGCACTGTTGCAATTGTCTACTTATTTAGTCGTATATGAAAGCGCGAAAAGGCGTCGCAAGCAAGTGCTTTCTTGTCGGCGCGGCAATCTCAGCCGATCAAACGGACACCGTCACTACACGCGAGACGCCTTGCGGCTGGATGTCTTTTGGCGCTCCGCGATCGGTCTTTTGGGCGAAAGACGAGAATAGCCGATAGCCTTCGCGCCACCGTCCAAAACCGCTTTCGATATTGATATGCCCTGCCTGTCCGAGATCGTACAGCTCCGCACCCCAACGCGCCGCGTACCGACGAAGCCTGGCGAAATCCATGTAGCGGTCGTCACGGCTGCCGATCACCAAGGTTCTGAAAGGCAGGGGATCTGTCGGCATCGCAACGAAATCGATGACGCCGGGATGCAATCGCTCGGTCTGTTCCAGGTCGCAAGGCGCAACAAGGAAGGCGCCCTTCACGTGTCGCGCAGCCGGACGGCTGGCGAGATGAGCCGCCAGCAGGCACCCGAGGCTATGCGCAACCAGCCAGGCGTCTCCCACTCGTTCGAGCTCACCTTCAAGCGCCTGCAGCCATTCATCCAGCACCGGCTTCGACCAGGAGGCCTGCCGCACGATAGCTGCAGCAGCATCATCGCGCGCCCAGTGGCGCTGCCAATGGCCCTCTGCGGAACCGTTTAAACCGGGAAGGATCAACGTCGCGGCCATAGCAATCTCCTGCATGCAAGTGCCCGCCTGAGCCAACGGCGCGCTTACAATTTTTCCATTTGCTCCCTATTATGCCGAAAGGCACGGCGCGAATAAGCAAAGAAAATCCATTGTATACGACGTCTATAGAAATTAAGATCTTACTGATTTACCCTGCCTGAAACACCGACCTGGCATCGGCCGATGGAGTGATGAATGGGGACTGTTTCGCAGTTACACGAACGCGTCAGGCAGCCCGCGCATCGCATTCAAAGCGAAGAGGAAGCGCTCGATATCGCGCGGTCTCTAGCCGCCGCTTTCGCACAACAGGCCAGCGATCGCGACATCAACCGCGTCCTGCCCTACGACGAAATCGAAATGCTCTCCCAATCCGGCCTGCTTGGCATTTCCGTGCCTTCGGAACATGGGGGCATCGATATTTCCAATTCCGTGCTGACGGAGGTCGTCGCGGTTCTGGCCGAGGCCGACCCCTCCATCGCGCAGATCCCGCAGGCGCATTTTCATGTGCTGGAGGCCGTGCGGATCGGTGGCAGCGAGGAACAGAAAGCATCCCATTTCGAAAGGGCCATCATCGGCGACCGATTCAGCGGCATGTTTTCGCAGACTGGCGCCAATGGAGCCGATCAAGACGATCTCCGGCTGACCCAGGAAGGGCTCGGCTACCGCGCCAATGGCCGTAGCCTTCATTCTGCGAGTATCCTGTTTTCCGATTGGATCGCCGTATTCGTCCGCGACGAGCGCGACGATGTCGCCGTGTCCGTCATTTCGAGAAACACGGACGGCATCCAGATCATCGACGACTGGGACGGCTTCGGTCAGCGCACCTCCGGAAACGGTACCGCTATCCTGCATAACGTCTATTTCAATGCCGATGCCCTGCTCGTCCATAGCGACAGATTCAAGCAGCGCACCGTCATCGACTCCGTGGATCGGCTAACCCACGCCGGCATCAATCTTGGCATTGCCCGATCCGCTCTGGCAGCCACGATCGACTTTATCCGCTCGCATAACAATCCATGGGCAGAGAATGGCGCCAAATCGGCGGTCAGCGACCCGGTGATCGTTGCCAGGATAGGCGAAGTCGCCGTTCGCATCGAAGCCGCCACCGCAATGGTGGAGCGCGCCGGCGGCAAGATCGATGCCGCCCAGATCAATCTTACCGAAGATCATGTGATAGACGCCGCACTCTCTGTTGCAGCGGCACAAACCACGACGGCCGAAATTGCAATGGAAACGGCAAATACGCTGTTCGACCTTGCCGGCGCCTCGGCTGCCCGTATCGGCCTCAATCTCGACCGTCACTGGCGCAATGCCCGGATTCATACGCTGCACGACCCAGCGCGACGGAAATACGCGATCGTCGGCAACTATCATCTAAACGGCATCAAGCCGACGAGGGAGTGATCGCTGCCGTCTTCGCCGGTCCGCCGAAACACTCAGCCGATATGCGAAGCGCGGAGGTCTTCCTGCTCCTGGATCTCGATCCCTTGGCCGCCGCCGGCAACGAACTGCTCCAGGGTCATGTTGTCGAGAATCTCGGCAATGGCGTCGCGGACCTCCGTCATGGAGCGCCGCACCTGACAGCGCTCTGGATCGGAACAGTCATCACAGGCTTCGTAGGCCGTACGGCTGGCGCAGCGGATCGGCGCAAGCGGGCCGTCCAGCGTGCGAATGACGTGGCCGATGCGGATATCTGCGGCTGGACGTGAGAGGGAATAGCCGCCGCCCGGGCCCTTTTTCGAACGCAGCACGCCGGCATTGCGCAATTCGAGCAGGATGGTATCAAGGAACTTCTTCGGAATGTTGTTGCGCTGCGCGATATCGTTGATGAACGCGGTTTCGCCGGGCGCCAGGCGCGCCAGATCCACCAGCGCCTTCAATCCGTATTTTCCTTTTTTCGTAAGCATCGCTATCCGCTCTACTGCAAAGTCGATTGTTGGAAACCCGGCTTGGATCAAGAGAGACTCAACCGGCCGATCTTGTCATCATGGATTGCGGAAGTAACCCTGCCACCCCGGACGAACAAGACAGTAACTCACAAATTGTATAGTTTATATGAGTAAATTTAGGCAGATGTATCGCCCAAGCAACGATTTTGCGGCTTTTCTTGGATTCGAAGCATGTTTCGCCAAAATGTTCGGCGGTTTTGCGATAACGCCATGCGAGACATCCCAAACTCGACATACGTTCAGCCAACGGGCTCAGGAATAGCCATGCGCCTCAAGCCGCGCTACTGGCAGGATATGCCCCGCGACGCTCCTTTTCACGCTCGGCAATTGCCGCCGCCACCTGACCGGCAACGAAAACCGCATGTTCGACGACTTCGGGCAATCCCATGAGCTCGCCAAAGGTTCCGCGGGCCAGCGGGCCAGAGATGAACAGGGAGGGCACGATCGCGCCAGCCGCATCCAGCGCTCGCGATTGGGTGTCGCATGCAAGTCCCAGCCCGGTGGGATCCATCGCAAGACAGCCGGCCCCCGCCAATGCCTCGATCCAGTCCTGCGATTGCAGAATTCCGCGATGGCCCGGACCGGTCGTGACGACGACAGCATCATATTGCCGTTCGATGCTTCGCTCCGATCGACTGAGGCGGAGTCTGCAATTGACCACACCATCCGTCACCGCAAGGGCGGCAACCGAGGCGGCAAGCACTTCGAGCCGGCCGGTTTCGATCGCCTCTTCGCTGACAGCCTCCACCTGCGGCGCAACGCGGAACCGGTGAACATCCCAGAAGGGCCTTAAATGCCGGACGACACGGCGGCGCTCCTCGAGCGGCAGTGCCTGCCACAAGTCCCGTCCTTGCGCCCTTACCTGATCGATGACGCCTTGCCAGCTGCGCCCCTCGCCTTCCGCCTCCCGTATGGCGGCGCGAACACGCCGCAACAAGGAGACTGCCGTTCTCGACGGATGATCGGCGAAGTCGCCGAACAGCTCCTGCTTCACACGGGCGTGACCGCGCGAACGCAGGCCGCGACGGGATATTGCGGTGATTGGCCCCCTATGCCCCCGCAATTCAAGCGAGGCGATGACATCGGCCGACGTCAGGCCATTGCCGACCACCAGCACGCGATCATCAGCGCCGATGGCCACAAGCGCCTCCGGCGTGGTCGGATCCGGGACGAAGCGCGGATGGCCGGCGAGCACTTCCCCTAATAAATGTGGCGGCAGCGGCGACGGGTGGCTCGTTGCTATGATGAGAATATCGGCATCCACACGCTGGCCGTCTTCACCGGTAATCGTCCACGAGCGTCCGGAGCGCGCGATGCGCTCGACGCCCTGCCTGATGTGGGTAAGGCGCCCATCCTCGACGAAGGGATGTATCATACTGTTGATATAATTCCCGAAAACGGCGCGGCGCGGAAACAGGCTGCCATTGGCCGCAAGCGCGTCATCATCGTCGGCGACCGCATCGTTCTCCTGGATCCATCGTTGAAAATGCTCGATGTCATCGGTGAGCAGGCTCATCCTGGCGGCCGGCACATTGATGCGATGGGCGGGATCGCGCGTGTCATAGGCAAGTCCCGCTCCAAGACGTTCGCGCGGCTCGAATATGAAAAGCTGACCGGGGCGCAATGACCGCCGTTGCAGCAGATGAAATGCAACTGCCGTTCCGGATACCCCGCCGCCGACGATGGCGATAACGGGCAGATCATGCGTCTGATGGTCAGAGCCAATGGTCAATGGCCAACTCCTTCCGGATTGATCGGCACCAAGCCACCCGGCTCGCCGAACAATCGCAATTGCCGTTCGCAATAAGGATATACTCTATAAATTTTATTGACAACACGATCCGCAGGCGAGCGCACATGCGCCCTGCAACCGAGCCTGAGAAGCGAGGCCAATAAAGCTTTGCAAACAAGTATTTAATTGTGCCCCGCACAACATTGTTTTTGCACCGCAGGATGTAAAAAACTTGGCATACAACGAATAAAAGAACATACTAATGATTGTTCTGATCCGTTTTCTCTTCGGGAGGAGAAACATCATGGAACTGTTTCGTCTACTCACCGCTTTCGACTACACGTTGATACTGCTTCTGGCAGTCATCTTTGTGTTTAGCGTCATGGAGGGCGGCCATAAAAAGCATTAGGCCCGGGCCTGAAGGTCATGGGATTTACTGCCGGGGGTCAAACGCCTCGAAGATACGTGCGCCTGATATCGTGAGCGCGCATGAGCAGGGTTGATTGAGCTGGCGGCTTGAAAGGTCGGCACGCCTCTATTCGGGCATTAATAGTGCCCATGTCTCATGACGAAGGTAAGCTGCGGCTTGCAGCGTTTCCTCTGGGCAATCCGCCCAATCATCCCTTATCTTCCCCAGATAGGCATCGCGCGCGCGTAGAAGCACTTTCGCGACATGTTCTGGCGAGCGCTCAATAGCCCAGTCGGCAGCAGCGCCTTTCGAAACGAACTCTCTCGTCACCGTCGTTCGCCACATGCGAGCAAGCGTGAGCAGCACGTTTCGCTCGTCTCCATGCAAACTCTCCAAAAGCACCGGCAATCCCTCGCGCATCGCGCGACGAATTTGGTCATCCGGGATTTCGGAAAGGATGGTATCGAGATCAGGCCCAAATAGCGGTTGCGCCTCCTGTCGTGCCTGAGCAAGCACGAGAGTGATTTCCGGATCGACGGCAGCCGCAGGAATTCCGCCAGCCTCAAAATCCTCGCGCAACCATTCGCCATAGACGAATTCGCTACGAGCAGGAAAAGCCGGCTCGGAAAGATCGGCCTTGAGAAACACCATGAGTTCGATGCAACGCGGACCGCCGGGGCTGACAGGATGCCGGCCGGAAATCCTCATCAAGGACGAAACCAGTTTCTCGCGAATCGCATCAGTCATCGGCTGATCGATGACGGCAAGCAGATCCACATCGCTCTGTGGCTTCAACCCATCCCTGACTGCCGAACCGTGCAGGTACATCGCAAGAAGATGATCGGCAAAGATCTCTCGGGCGACCGACATTGCCGCTTTTGCCTCGAGCGGAAGCGTTATGTTAGCGTTCCCCATCATCCCTCCGCACTATTTTGACGCGTTATAGCCAAGGGAGATCGCCAGCAAAATATTCGATCGCACAATGTCCCCTATTCTCCCGAATATCACGAGGATCCCGGCGAAATAGGCGCCATGGTTTCGAATAGAAGATCCGCGGTCACGTCCATGTATGATTGCACAAAACCATGTTTTTCCCCTCACATCTCCATGTATTTCCATCACAAGCTTCGCGCAAATGATGCTTGAGACAATATCTCCTACAGACATGATTCCACACATGAGGAAATATAGGCATGAGATATGATTGGGACGGCAGCAGGACACGGCGAATACAGAAGCTGAAATATGGGCTCTCTCTATTCCTCTTCACTATATTCCTGGCAGCACCGACGATCTTCTTGCTTCACCTTCGCTGACGCCAGTCCTTCATGTCGACAAGCCATCTGAGCTGGGGCCGAGATGCGGAACAGAGCCGCGTGCAATGCGCATAACCGGCTGGAGAGACGGATCGCACGACAGGCATGGGGCTGAAGCGGGCAGTCAGCGACCCAAACCATGGGCAGCGGTGAGCCGCCTAAAGCATGTCGCGCAAAAGTGTGCAGCGGTTTTTGCGGCTACGACATGCGGGAAATCAAAGAGCTAAAGCGCATGAAGCGAATCTGAAAGATCGCGACGCGCTTTGGAAATCGCTTGGCGGCGGCGGTTGAAGAAAACCAGCGCACAAAATGCGCGCAGCCGAAAACCCTTGAGATTTTTGTTATTATTCAACAATTTCAAGAGGTTTTTGGTGGGTGATGTAGGGCTCGAACCTACGACCCGCTGATTAAGAGTCAGCTGCTCTACCAACTGAGCTAATCACCCGTACCGCTTGCTGGCGGCGTGACCGGGCATATAAATAGGATCGGTTTGATTGTCCAGCGGCCAGACGAATTTTCTTTGATTATTTCTCAAAAAAATTTCGACGGCCGCCGAAAACCCTTTAAAATCAAAGCTCAAGAGTTCCCGAGGCAATTCGCACAGCTTGGCCGCCAATACGGGCATTGGCGATCTGCCCGCCATCGACATCGAGGTGAAGGTGAATCAGCGAAGGGCGTCCCATCTCGATACCTTGCTCGATGATAACCGGATGATGCCCATCCGGCAGTCCGTCGAACTGATTGATGGCACCGGAGAGCGCCGCCACGGCTGAGCCGGTCGCCGGATCCTCGACAATGCCCATCCCGACAGGAAACATGCGGGCATGAAATTTGGCGACATGATTGACGCCGCCGCGGCAATAAACGAAGGCGGAAGCGAGCGCACCATCCACAAAAGGAACGGTCTTTTCCCAAAGTTGCAGGTCGAACTCCAGTCTTTCGGCAGCGCCAACATCATGCACCGGCACCAGAAGGAAGGGCACGCCGGCGCTCCAGATGGACGGGACATGGTTCTCGAAGCCGATCTCGGTAATCTTCAAACTGAGCGCATTGGCGATATCAGCCCTGTCGAGCGGCAGAGGAATCTGCTGCGATTTTCTCGGCAGATCGAACTCGGCAAAACTCGCCTTGTTTTGACGCAGCTTGATGGCACAGCGGACCGGGCCGACCCGCTCATCCAGCACGGAAACAAGATCGAGATCGCCGCCATGGCTGGCATGGGTCTTCTCCGCAAGCGCGATTGCCGTTCCGACCGTCGGATGGCCAGCGAAAGGCAATTCGCGACCGGGCGTGAATATTCTAAGATTGGCGGTATGTGCAGGATTCTGCGGCGGCAGAACGAACACCGTCTCGGAGAGATTCATCTCTCGGGCAATCGCCTGCATCGCCTCGTCGCTCAAGCCCTCGGCATCGAAGATGATGGCAAGGGGGTTTCCCGCCAGCTTGCTGTCGGTAAACACATCATAGATACTGTAGCTGCGCGCCAATCCTGCCTCCATCCACGCTTCAAGACACTATCATTCATACCGGCCAGCGACTCCAGCGCAAGCCCAAGCTATTTCCCTCTGCCGAAGAACCAAGCGAGGATCGGCAGCATCGCGGGACTGTAGTGATGCGCCGCCGGATCGGCCGATCTTATGGCGACCGCCCCATCGACCTCGTCCTCTTCGGAAATCAGCATATGCGCCTCGATCTTCCGCAGCATATCATCAGCCGTCCATGGAAAATGAAAAATGCGAAAAAGGGTGACCGAACGGCCGACATGTGTGCCGTAATAGCCGGGTTCGGCGACCGCATCGTTCAGATCCAGGCCGGTCTCCTCCAGAACCTCGCGCCGCATGTTGCCTTCGACATCGCAGTGCCCGTCGACAATATCGCTCTCATCCATCGATCCGGCGGCGCAATAGACCTGACCGGGATTAGCCGTGTGCGGCGCCATGCGGATCGCAATCAGCGCTCCGTCGGACGAAATAGCCACGGCAAAGGCAAAGAGATGAAAACCACCCCGCGCCCTCTGCTTGCGCCATAGGAGAAAGGTCGAAAACGGCGTGACATAGGCTTCGCCCTTGACCACCCCATCTCGGATTGACACGTGATGCTGGAAGACCATGCGGCCGTCATAGAGCGCTGGATTGGCATCGATCTCCCTCGCCCAATTCTCCCGCACCGCCTCCACCTCACGCACATGAAAAGGATGCTCACCGGGCGAAACGGCGAGATCGATGTGGGAAACCGGAAACACGCTGCCTTCCGGCGGCCAGCCGGCCATGTCGTTCTGTTCTGAAACGGTCATATCAAATCCAATGTCATGACGACGGGGCAGTGATCGGAGGCTTTCGGCCGATCCCAGCCGACGCGCGGATAGCGCCCCACCTCCTGCCCCGGGGGAAATATGGTGCGGAAAGGCTGGCCCGACCGGACGATATCGGGAGTGCGCGTCGCATTCGCGCGCGCCAGCGCCGGAGACAGCCAGATATAGTCGAGTTGGCAGAGCCGCTGCTCCTGCGGCCCGCGTGCGTGATAGAGCGTCCAGCGATCCAATTCGTCGCGCCGCCGCGTGACGTTCTCCACGAAGCCGTCATGGCTGAAAACGTCGAGAGCGCTTTCATTGTCCTCGGTGCGCGGCTCGAAACGATAGCCGGTGCGGCGAGTGCCGATGACATCGATCCATTCCTGGTAGTCGTTCATATCTCCGCAGATGGCGAAATTCTTCGTCGCGGTATGGCCGGCACCAAACCGATCCTCGATGATACGACGAACCGCCAGCGTCTCCGCCCGGCGGATCGGCATGGTCGCGTGGCGCCCGTCCATTCCTTCACGCGCCGGCCCCATCGATTTGAGGTGGACCACGTAAAGCGAGAACGGCACGCCACCGATATGAAGATGCAGTTCGAGGCAATCGCGCTTGAAGATCTTGTCTTCTGCATGGTGGCCAAGCTCCGCAAGCTCGTCGGTGAAAATGCCAAAATCGCCGTAAGTCACCATGGCGTGACTCTTGATGTCGTTCAGCACGATCGGCTGGCCGTCACGCGTTTCCTCACGCATCATGACGGCGACGTCGATGCCGCGACTGTCATTCCCCTCGATCAGATATTTCTGGCGATAGCCATTTCCCACCATGCGGTAGAGATAGCCATATTCGAACGCCTGCAGCGCGGCCATGTTGTCCACCTCCTGCAGGCAGATGATGTCCGCATCGGCGTCAGCGATCGCAAGCGCCGTCATCTGTCGGGTGTCGTCGGTCGCGGCAACCACGCGCGCCGCTTCCAGCTGCTGATAGACCTCTTCATTGCGGACATCGAAGATCTGCAACACGCGATCCTGCCGCAGCTGATTGCGAAAACCGGTATAATCGAAACGTGTCAGAAGGTTTTCGACATTGAATGTCGCGAGACGCAGGGACATGAAGCATTCCAATTTACGAGAAGCCAATTTACGAAAAGACTGTGAGCCGGCTTATTACTTCACATCAGCCGGCTTTGGCGGTAACGGTCGACTTGAACTTGCCCATCAGATACGGGCCGGAAAGAACAGGCGCGTATTTCGGCTCTTCCCCTTCCTTCAGGCATGAGGGCAGGCAGGCAATCTCGGCAAACCAGTTCGGCTGGTGGAAGAAGGCAAGCGACTGTCGCCGCTGCATGCCACCCTCTTCCGGTGGCGGATTGACGACGCGATGCACCGTAGAAACCCAGCGATCATTGGTCCAGAGCGCCATCAGGTCGCCGATGTTGATGACGAAGGCGCCCTCCACCGGCGGCACCGGCGTCCAGTTGCCATCGGGCGCGATGATCTCAAGCCCCTTCGAGCCCGGCTGCGGCAACAAAATCGTCAAACTGCCATAATCGGTATGCGCGCCGGCACGAAGCTGGCCGGGTTGCGGCGGCACGTGCTGCTCGGGATAATTCAGTGCTCTCAGTGCGCTGATCGGCGCATCGACATAGGAATCGAAGAAGTGCTCGTCGAGGCCGAGCGCGGTTGCGAATACCCGCATGATACGCGCCGCCAGATCCTCCATCGCCCCGTAATAGGCCTTCCATGCCTCGACGAATCCATCGGGGCCATCCGGCCAGATGGTGGCGGCATAGCAGAAGCCGAGCGCATCAGGATCGCTCATGCCTGCGGGAACGGAAAGCGGGCCGCCATTGAAGCTCTCCTTGAGGTCCGGCGGCGTGTCGACATTGCGCGATTTTGCGAGCGCCTCGGTGCCCGGCCCGAGATAACCATAGGGATAGCCCGGATAGAGCGTCTTGGCGCGCTGTTTCGTTTCGGGCGGCAGATCGAAAAATGCCTGCATCTTCTTCCAAACCTGGCCGATAACGGCGTCGGTAACGCCGTGGTTGGCAATTGCCAGGAAGCCGGTAGAGCGGCATATCCGATCCACTTCTGCGCCGAGCCGTTGTTTCTCGTTATGGTCGGCAGCCTCGAAGGCGCCGAGATCGAAAATCGGAAAACTATGATCGGACATACGCGACTCCCATTCGTGACGTCGAAGTAAATCAATCATAGGAGGCGACGGGGAACAACCATCTTGTCCCCTGTCCACTCAAAGCCGCCATGCAGAGCGAATGGCAACCGGATAGTCGTCGCCCGCGGCAACCGGCTCGCGACTATAGGCGCGCAGCACCTGCCCATCCGGCATTGATAGCCTCAGCGCATAGCGCTCGCCCTCATAGAGAACGGAAACAACCCGGCAGCAAATGCCTGCCGCATCGGCAACCACATCTTCGGGCCGCACCAGAATATCGGCACTCCCCGAGCCGTCCGCCCGGCTGCCCCACAGGCCCCGGAAGGACGACCAGTCGATGCGACGCAGCCCACCACTAGGAAGGCAGAGCGAAAGAATAGCGCCCTGCCCGACAAGGCCACCGACCATTCGCCCTTCGGGGCGCGCATAGATCTCCGCCGGGGGAGCCATCTGCAACAGCCGTCCCTCAGACATGACGGCAACGTCGGTCGCGAGCGCCATGGCCTCGCTCTGGTCATGCGTGACGTAGACCATCGTCGCGCCCGAACGCTGGTGAAACTCGCGGAATGTCTCCTCCATCTCCTTCTTCAGATGACGGTCGAGATTGGCGAGCGGCTCGTCGAGCAGCACGACGTCGGGCGATGTCACCAGGCAGCGAGCAAGCGCCACGCGCTGACGCTGACCACCAGAGAGATCAGCGGGTCGCCGCTCCGCATAATCGCCGAGACGCACGGTCGAAAGAGCCTCACGCACCTTCTCACGGTAGCGTTCGCCGGAGATGCCGCGCACCTTCAGCGGATAGCCGACATTCTCCGATACGTTCATATGCGGCCAGAGCGCGTAGGATTGGAACACCATCGCCATGTTGCGCCGTTCCGGCGGCAGCATGTTTGCGGCATCCGCCAGCAAGCGCTCGCCGAGGTGGATGGACCCATCCGTCGGTTGCTCGAAGCCGGCGATCATCCTGAGAACCGTCGTCTTACCGCAGCCGGATGGACCAAGCAGTGCCAGGAAGCCGCCCTCGCGAACGTCGAGCGACAAGGCATTCACGGCGGCGCGTCCGCCTGTGCCGAAATCCTTGCTGATGTGATTGAGGATCAGCTTCGCCAAGGCACAACTCCTTTCGGCAGGCGCTTGGCCATGATTTCCAGAAGCACCATCATGACAACGACCATGGCGATGACGATGACCGACATGGCGGAGGCGAGATCGGCGCTGCCGCCATCATCGAGATTGTAGATGACGACGCCGAGCGTTTGGGTGCCGGCCGACCAGAGCAGCGCCGAAACCGTCAACTCGTTGCAGGCGATCAGGAAAACGAGAATTACCGAGGCACCGGCCGCAGGAGCGATCAGCGGCACGATGATATCGAGAAGCCGGCGGGAAAAGCCTGCCCCCGAAAGCCGAGCAGCCTCCTCCAGCGCCGGATCGAGCTGCAGGAAGGCACTCATGACCGGTTTCAGGCTGACGGCAAAGTAAGCGGAGAAATAGGCAAGCAGGATGATCCAGATCGTCCCGTAAAGCGTGATGTTGAGGATCGGCAGAGGTGCAGCGAACACGAGAATGAAGCAGACGGCAATGATGATGCCCGGAAGCGCATAAGGGATCTCGATCATGCCGCTGACGATGCGGCTCAGCATGTCCTTGCGCCGCGTCAAAGCATAGGCGGCAAGCACTGTCACCAGCAGGAGACCGAGCGACGTCATGCTTGCCAGGAACAGGGAATTGGAAAAGGCGGTGCGCGTGACCGTTTGCCGAAACAGGATCTCGGTGAATGCGTTCAGCGATGCCGTCTTGAAGGTCAGAGGCACACCATAGGTCGGCACCAGCGCACCGGCGACCAGCGCCAGAAAGGGCGCGACGAGCATGACGAACAGGATGGCGCAGAGCACGGGCAAGGCAAGATAGCGCCAGCGGCCGAGCGAAAAGGCGGCCGTCGCACCGGAAATGCCGATGACGCGATAGTCGCGTCCCTTCAAAGCCCTGCTCTGCACGGCAAGACCGGCAACCGCAATGACCGCGATCATCGTCGACAGCACGGCGATGTCGCCGAAGGTGCGCGGCCCGAAACTGGAGAATTTGGTGAAGATCAGGGTCGACAACGTGTAGATCGATGCGGGTATGCCGAGGATTGCGGGAATGCCGAAATTGCCGATCGATGAGACGAAGGCGATTGCCGCTCCAGCGATGACGCCGGGCAAAGACAAGGGCAGGATGATATCGCGGAAGACGCGCAGACCGGACGCGCCCGAAAGCCTGGCGGCCTCGACGCCATCGCGCGGCAGCGCCATCAGGCCGGCCCGCAGCGCGAGATACACCAGCGGGGCATGCTGTACGCCATAGAGCAACGCAATGCCGCCGATGGAATAAAGCGGCTGCGGCGATCCAAGCGGCGGTGCTATGTGCAACGCTTTCAGCAAGGGGCTCGATGGTCCGGACATCTGCACCCAGGCAAGTGCGGTCACCTGTGGCGGGATCATCATCGGCAGCACGAAGAGGAAGCCGAGCAGGCCCCTGCCGGAAAGATCGGTCAGAGTCAGCAGGAATGCGAAGAGGCAGCCGAGAACGACAGAAACGATCGTGCCGAGTAAGGCTGTTTCGATCGTGTACCATGCCGAACGCCAAAGGGCGGGATCGGTGATGAGCTCATAGGTGCCGCCTCTCAGCAACGCCTCGACACCGACCATTGCCAGCCGCGCCAGCGGCAGAACGCTGAGCAGCAGGACGACGGCAACAACAAAAGGAAACAGCCAGGCCGGCTGGCTGTTTCCCCTACGTACATATCCGTACATCTAAAATCCGGGCCGGATTACTTCGACTTGAAGTAGGTGGAGAAGGTCTTCAGGTCCTGATCCGTATTCTTGAGAGCATCGGCTGCATTCAACGGCAAAAGCTTGATGCTGTCACGTGCCGGAAAACCTTCCGGCAACGGCGTGCCGTTGCGGGCCGGAATATAGCCGAGCTTCAGGAAGCCTTCCTGGCCCTTTTCGGAGAGCACGTAATCGACAAACTTCTTGGCGGCATCGGCATGCTGCGTGCTGGCGAGAATGCCGACCGGTTCAGTAACGGCCGAAACGCCTTCCTTCGGGAAGACGAACTCCAGCGGAGCACCCTTGGCCTTTTCCCGGATCGGCATGTAGTCGACGATCATGCCATAGGCCTTCTCGCCGGATGCAACAGCTTTAAGCACAGCGCCATTACCGCCCGAGGCGATAGCGCCGTTCTCGGCGAGGTTCTTATAGTAGTCCCAGCCGAGGCTGCCGACGCCGGCAAGCGTCTGCGCATGAATGAGAGCAGCGCCGGAAGCAAGCGGGCTCGGCATGGCGACAAGGCCCTTGGCTTCCGGCTTGACCAGATCCTGCCAGCTTGCCGGCTTGAGCGACGCGGCAGTGTTGTAGACTATGCCGGTCGTGATCAGTTTCGTGGAGTAATAATAGCCTTCGGCGTCATAAAGCGAAGCATCGTAATTCGCGGCTTCCGGCGACTTGTAAGCAAGCAGCTTGCCTGCTTCCTTCAGCCGCTCGAGTGTCACGGTGTCGGCGATCAAAAGAACATCGGCGGCTGGTGCGCCGGCCTGCATTTCCGCCTGCAGCTTGGCGATGATCTGCGGTGTGCCATCGCGAACCCAATCGACCTTGATACCGGGATTGGCCGCCATGAAGCCATCTACGGTGGCCTGCGCATCAGCATTCGGCTGGCTGGTATAAAGGACCAGGTCAGCGGCGCTGGCGGTGCCGGAGAAAAGAGCGAGGGCCAACAGGCCGGCAAAGGCGGAAACAAAGGTCTTCATAAAAACGTCCTCGGCTGAGTTGTAGGAGGGTTGTCTAGACGCGCGGCTTAACATGATTGTGACAGTTGAATTTGCACAGATTGTCCTTGGTATGATGATTGAATCTTGACCGCCGTCATCTGTCCCTATTTCCTGACATGCAAATATCAGATGGGATCGAGGAGGAAAGATCTATGGAATATCGCCTGCTTGGCCGCTCCGGCCTCAAAATTTCCACCATCACCATGGGCACCATGACCTTCGGCGGCGTCGGTTGGGCAAAAGCCACCGGCGATCTCGGCGTCAAGGAAGCAAAGAAACTCGTGGACATGTGCGTGGATGCCGGCGTCAACCTGCTCGACACAGCGGATGTCTATTCGCAGGGCGCTTCGGAAGAAATCATCGGCGAGATCATCGGTGGTCGGCGCAAAGACGGCTTGCTCATCGCTACCAAGGCCCGCTTCCCGATGGGTCCCGGCGTCAACGATGTCGGCTCCTCCCGCCAGCATCTCATCCAGGCCTGCGAAGCCAGCCTGAAGCGCATGAAGACCGATGTCATCGATCTCTATCAAGTGCATGAATGGGACGGACAGACGCCCCTCGAAGAAACGATGGAAGCGCTCGACACCCTGGTACGCCAAGGTAAGGTCCGCTACATCGGCTGCTCGAATTTCTCCGGTTGGCACATCATGAAGGCGCTCGGCGTCAGCGAGCGCGACAAGCGCGAACGTTTCGTCAGCCAGCAGATCCACTATACGCTCGAAGCCCGCGACGCCGAAAACGAGCTTGTTCCCATCAGCATCGACCAAGGCCTCGGTATCCTCGTCTGGAGCCCGCTTGCCGCCGGACTGCTCTCAGGCAAGCATCGCCGCAATCAGGCGACGCCGGAGGGCACGCGCCAGTTCGCCGGCTGGACGGAACCGCCGATCCGAGACGAAAACCGCCTGTGGAATATTGTCGATGCACTCGTGGAGGTCGCCGACGGTCGCGGCGTCTCGGCGGCCCAAGTCGCGCTTGCCTGGCTCATCGGCCGCAAAGGCGTCACCTCGGTCATCGTCGGCGGCCGTAACAAGGCACAGTTCAAGGACAACCTCGCCAGCGCCGAGCTAAAGCTGACCGATGAGGAGCGCAAGCGTCTCGACGATGTCAGCCTGCCGCCGTTGATGTATCCCTATTGGCACCAGCGCAATACCGCCAGCGACCGGCTCAGCGAGGCCGACCTTTCTCTGATCGGCCCGCATCTGGCGAAGTAGATTGAAAACGGCGTGGCGGCTCAGGCCGCCATCGCCCCGATCTCGCTCGATATCAACTTGCCGAGCCGCGAAATGCCTTCTTCTATCATCTCGTCATTGGCGCACGAAAAGCTGACGCGGAACGTATTCGCGCCTGTGCCATCCGCAAAGAAGGCCTGACCGGGAACGAAGGCAACCTTCGCTGTCTCAAGCGACCTTGCCAGCAGCTTGGCGCCGTCCATACCCTTCGGCAGGGTGATCCACACGAACATGCCGCCCTGCGGCTTCGTCCAGCTGACGCCGTGTGGCATATATTTGGCGAGCGCCGCCAGCATACAGTCGCGACGGTGGCTATAGGTCTTGCGGACCTTGGCAACCTGCGCATCGAAACCACGTTCGGCAACCTGATGGATGGCGATCTGGTTGATGGTCGAGGAATGCAGGTCGGCCGCCTGCTTCATCAGCACCAGCTTGCGGATGACAGGCGCATTGGCAACGACGAAGCCGACACGAAGGCCCGGCGCCAAGGTCTTGGAAAAGCTGCCGCAATAGATCGTGCGCGTATCGTTGATATTGCCCTTGCGCGCGATTTCCAGCGCCAGGATCGGTGGGATCGCCTCGCCGTCATAACGCAGCGATTGATAGGCGGCATCCTCGATGATGGCGATATCGAGTTCGTCGCCGAGATCGATGAGTTTCTCGCGGGCTGCGAGATCGACCGTTTCACCAGTCGGATTGGCGAAATCGGCTGAGAGATAGGCAAACTTGACCCTGCCGCCTGCCTTCGTGGCGGCAGCGCTGTAGGAGTCAGGCGTCCGGTTGCCGTTCGGCGTCAGCTGGTCATACGTCGGCTCATAGGCATTGAAGGCCTGCAGGGCGCCGAGATAGGTCGGCGCCGTCACCAGTGCCGTATCGTTCGGCGACAGGAAGAGCTTGCCGAGATAATCGAGACCCTGCTGCGAACCGGAAACGATGAAGACGTTTTCAAGTTCGCAAGGGACGCCGAGCGCCGCCATCTGCCCAACGAGCCATTCGCGCAGCGGCTTGTAGCCTTCGCTGACCGAATATTGCAGGGCAGCGTTGACGGTCGGACCGGAAAAGATGTCGGCATAAGCCTGCTTGAATTCGGCATCCGGAAACAATGCCGGATCGGGAATACCACCGGCAAACGAGATGATATCCGGCCGCTCCAGCAGCTTCAGCAGTTCGCGGATTTCGGAGGCGCGCATACGGCTCGAACGCGTCGCAAAGATATTTTCCCAATTCAACATGGGGCTTCCTCGTAATTTTCGGTCTTTCCGAGACAAAATCACGCAACAAAAGATAAGTCAACAATGCTGACCTAATTTGTTTTCATTGCCTCTGAGAATCGCAATTTTTCCTGATAGGAATAAGCCCCTGAACCCGAGTAACTGAGTCAAAAGAAATCATGAGCACGGACCCGACTTCATCGTTTTACGCTGAAAACGCCAGCATCTATGCGGCGCGCGAACGTAACCTGCCCAGGCAGAGGCTGGATGCATTTCTGGATTCCTTACCCGTGGGTGCATCCATCCTGGAGCTCGGTTGCGGCGCCGGTCAGGATGCGGCCTACATGCTGTCGCGTGGCTTCGACATCACGCCGACAGACGGTTCGGCGGAGCTCGCCAACGAAGCCGAGAAGCTGATCGGCAGGCCCGTCCGGATCATGCGGTTCGAGACGCTCGACGCCAGCACTGCTTTTGACGGCATATGGGCGGAGGCTAGTCTCCTTCACGTACCGCGCTCCGACCTTGCAAATATCTTCGACCGGATTCTGCACGCCTTGAAGGATGGCGGCATCTTCCATTCGAGCTTCAAGGCTGGAGACGCAGAAGGGCAGGACACTCTCGGCCGCTACTACAATTATCCTTCGGTCGAATGGCTTGGCGCGATCTTGAACACCGGTGGCTGGAAAGACATCATCATCAATGAAGCAGACGGTGGCGGCTTCGATGGCAAGCCTACGAAATGGCTTTACGTCTCAGCCCGAAAATAGGCTGTGAGCAGAAGCAGAAAGGCCGGAGCATTGCCCCGGCCTCACTCTATTCCGGCAGTGCCGAAAGCTTAGTTGACCGACTTGTCGACCAGCTTGTTCTTGCCGATCCAAGGCATCATGCCGCGCAGCTTGGAGCCGACTTCTTCGATCTGGTGGCTGTCGTTCAGACGGCGGATGCCCTTGAAGCGAGCTGCGCCCGAACGATATTCCTGCATCCAGTCCGAGGTGAACTTGCCGGTCTGAATGTCCTTCAGGACGCGCTTCATTTCGGCCTTGGTTTCAGCCGTGATGATACGCGGGCCGGTGACGTATTCGCCCCATTCAGCCGTGTTGGAAATCGAGTAGTTCATGTTGGCGATGCCGCCTTCATAGATCAGGTCGACGATGAGCTTCACTTCGTGCAAGCACTCGAAATAGGCCATTTCCGGCGCGTAACCAGCTTCGACCAGGGTTTCGAAGCCAGCGCGGATCAGCTCGACGAGACCACCGCACAGAACGACCTGTTCGCCGAAGAGGTCGGTTTCGCACTCTTCGCGGAAGTTGGTTTCGATGATACCCGAACGGCCGCCGCCGACGCCGCAGGCGTAGGAGAGAGCGAGTTCAAGGGCATTGCCGGAAGCGTTCTGGTGAACGGCAACGAGGCAAGGAACGCCGCCGCCCTTCTGGTATTCGCCGCGAACCGTATGGCCCGGGCCCTTCGGAGCGATCATGACGACGTCAACCGAAGCCTTCGGCTCGATGAGGCCGAAGTGAACGTTGAGGCCGTGCGCGAAAGCGATAGCAGCGCCGTCGCGGATGTTCGGAGCGATGTCGGCCTTGTAGATGTCTGCCTGCAGTTCGTCCGGGGTCGCCATCATCATCAGGTCGGCCCAGGCAGCAGCTTCGGCAACGGTCATGACCTTGAAGCCATCGGCTTCTGCCTTCTTGATCGTGGGCGAGCCGGCCTTGAGCGCGATCGCAACGTTCTGTGCGCCGCTGTCCTTCAGGTTCAGCGCGTGAGCGCGGCCCTGCGAACCGTAGCCGATGACGGCGACCTTCTTCGACTTGATGAGGTTGAGATCGGCATCACGATCGTAATAGACGCGCATTGTTTGTCCTTCCCTTTGCTTGTCTGGTGTAAACTTGGATCTGCTCAGACGGTCGCCGCTGCTTCCGCCAAAACCTTTTCCGTGCCGTAAAGCTTGAGGAAGGCAGTAACAGCCTTCTCCGCCTGACGGCTGGAATCCTTCAAACCGGGCTCGCCGAGCAGCATGCGGACATGCAAATCGGAAACGATGAGCCCGTAAAACGTGTGATATGCCTCGTCGGCATCCATGAAGCGAAGCAGCCCTGCCCGCTTGCCGGCATCGATCAGGCCGCTGGCACGGCGGTCGATCTGCCGGCGGCCGCGCTCTAGCAAAAGCTTGCCGAGCTTCGATCCGTCGCGGTTCGACTGGCCGATCGCCAGGCGGTTCAGTGCCAGCGACACGTCACCCGCCAGAACTTCCAGCAGATCGCGGGCAAAGACGACGAGATGATCATGCAGGCTCGACACCGTCAGACGTTCGCCGTTGCGCTCGAAGGTGCGCACCTTGCTCGCCTGATAGGCGATCATCGCCGATAGCAGACCGTCGCGGTCGCCGAACCACTTATAAAGACTTTCCTTGGAGCAATTGGCGGCGCGGGCCACGCCAGAGGTCGTCAGCGCCTTTTCGCCGCCGTCGACGAGGAGACGCAGCGCCTGTTCCAGAACGGCGTTCTGGCGCGGCGAAAACTCGCTCGACTGTCCTACTTCGCTCAGCACGATGCTACTCCCAAATGCGTACCGTACGGTACGGTTCGTGAGGCGTTATGCAGCACGCCGCAACGGTCGTCAAGCGGAATTCGTTGCTGCACTGCGCTAAAAAGATTGAGGGGTGGTTGTCATGCCGGGCATGGAGCGAATAGACCTTGTCGGCCCCTTTATTGCTGCTGAGATCCATTGATGAAGTCCATATTCAGCCATCCCTGCAAGACGCGGCCGGCGCGGGCCGCTGGGCACAGGCAAAGAGGCAAAGGCCAAACAATCGCTCGACTTATCGGCATCTGCATAACAGCCGCACTATTCCACTTGCCAGGGTCGGCGAATGCGGCAGCCAAATCGCCAGCCCAACCTGCCGGCCACTATTGCGGCCAGCTTCTTTCCAGCGGTCGGTTGGTGGATGTTGAAACGTCGCTGCAGGTCGATGCCAGGGGTCACCTATCGGGGACATATCGTTTCGACGATGACGGCAACACGACGGCGGGCACGCTCTCGGAAGTCGGGAAGACTCCTGGCACGGTTCGAACACTGCGCTGGTTCGACAGATATGGGATGGGCTCGCTGACAATCCGCTTCGAGGCCGGCTACCGTCGTTTCGAAGGTCTGTGGGGACCGCAGAACGCGACTCCGAGCTACACCTGGAACGGCGGCAGTTGCGGCACACCCATCAGCTAACGTCCTTTTACGGCAGAAGCTACTCTGCAGCGACCACGCTATTGCGCATGGCCTCGACATCCTTCAGCGGCGGCAGGCCATAGAGGCGGCTGTACTCCCGGCTGAATTGCGAGGGGCTTTGATATCCGACCCGATGACCGGCCGACCCGACATCAAGTTGCTCGACGATCATCAACCGCCGCGCCTCATGCAGGCGAAGCTGCTTTTGATACTGCATCGGCGACAAAGCGGTGACGGTCTTGAAATGGTGATGCAGTGAAGAAACGCTCATGCCGACCCGCTCGGCCAGATCTTCGATGCGCAGAGGCTGCTCGAAGTTGCCGCGCAGCCATGCGACGGCACGCGCCACGCGGTTGCTCTGGCTCTCCGCCATCGCGATTTGCAAGAGCCGAGGACCATTCGGCCCGGTCAGCAGGCGATAGAGAATTTCCTGCTCGATCAATGGCGCCATAGCGGGAATGTCTTCCGGGCGATCAAGCAACCTGAGCAGCCGCAACGACGCATCCAGTAATTCCGGCGACGCCGTATTCACCGCGATCCCGCGCACGGGCTCAGCCGTCAGCGCCTGGCGCGGAACGCTGACGCGCGACAACAGCTCTTTCAGTCTCTCGCTATCGAGCGCCATACCGAAACACAGATAAGGCGTATCGCTGCCGACATTGGTGACCTGCGTCGAGACGGGAAGATCGAGCGCGGTCAAAATATACTCGCCGACGCCGTAGTGATAGGTTTCGGCACCGATCGTCAGGCTCTTGCGACCCTGAACCACAACGGCAAAGCAAGGCCGGTAGGCCCCATGTTGCCAGACTGTCACCGCCGATTGCCGATAGAGATGAAGACTGTCTATCGGCGTTTGATGCTCCCCATCTCCCGTGGCGAAACGTGCAACGATGGATGCGAGTTCCTGATTGGGATTGAAAGGCAGCGTCATGTGCAACCGATTGTTTTGGAGTGGATATCGAGACTTATCTAGGTAACGTCGTCCGATCGTGAAAGACCCAACGCGCATTTAGATTCGCAGGATCGTACATAAAGCTTGCAGGATCGCTCTAACGCTTCGGCCTTTTCCCGTTGCATAGTCAGGCATCGAATTTCGCTCCCACCTCCTCCGAAAACAAGGAAATCTCCCATGCCTATCGCAAAGGGTTATGCCGCGACCGACGCGTCCAAGCCGCTTACTCCGTTCACTTTCGAGCGCCGCAATCCCAACGAAGACGATGTCGTCATCTCCGTCCAATATTGCGGCGTCTGCCATTCGGACATCCACCAGGCCCGCAACGAGTGGGGCAATTCGAGATACCCGATGGTGCCGGGCCATGAAGTGGCAGGCGTCGTGACTGCCGTCGGTTCGAAAGTCACCAAGTTCAAGGTCGGCGATCGCGTCGGCGTCGGCTGCTTCGTCAATTCCTGCACGACCTGCGCCACGCGCGACCTGGATTACGAGCACTACATGCCCGGCGTAGTTCAGACCTACAACGATGTCGAAGCAGACGGCGAGACGCCGACCTATGGCGGTTACTCCGATAGCATCGTCGTCAAGGAAGGCTATGTCCTCTCCTTCCCCGATAATATCCCGCTCGACGCAGGCGCACCGCTGCTTTGCGCCGGCATCACGCTCTATTCGCCGCTGCGCCACTGGAAGGCCGGTCCCGGCAAGAAGGTTGCGATCGTCGGCATGGGCGGCCTTGGCCACATGGGCGTCAAGCTGGCCCATGCCATGGGTGCCGATGTCACGGTTCTCAGCCAGACGCTTTCGAAGAAGGAAGACGGCCTGAAGATCGGTGCCGACCACTACTATGCGACCAGCGATGCCGAGACCTTCACGAAGCTCGCCGGCACCTTCGACCTCATCATCATGACGGTCGGTATCGCAGTCGACTGGAATGCCTATCTCGGCCTCTTGAAGTTCGATGGCAGCATGGTCGTCGTCGGTGCGCCCGAGCACCCGGTTCCGGTGCATGCCTTCTCGCTGATCCCCGGCCGCCGCAGCCTCTCAGGCTCCATGATCGGCTCGATCAAGGAAACCCAGGAAATGCTCGACTTCTGCGGCGAGCACAATATCGTCTCCGAGATCGAGAAGATCAGCATCCAGCAGATCAACGAAGCCTATGAGCGCGTGCTGAAGAGCGACGTCCGCTACCGCTTCGTCATCGATATCGCCTCGCTGGCATGAATAAAAAAGGCGGCGTCCTAAGCGGACGCCGCCTCTTTGTTATTCCTCGCGCATGGTTTCCCTCTGCGTGATCAGCCGGGCGCTGTGCTGCCGGCTGATATAGATCCACAGCCAGCTCCAGGCGACCGCGATGCGCCATCGCACGCCGATCAGGAAGTAGATGTGGGCAAGGCCCCACACCCACCAGGCGAGCCATCCCCTCAGCTTCAGCCAGCCGAAATCGATGATCGCAGCACTTTTGCCGATCGTCGCAAGGCTGCCTTGATGGCGATAGTGGAATGGCCCGGGAGCGGGTTTGCCGGCCAGCTTTGCCTTGATCACCTTGGCGACATAGGCTCCTTGCTGCTTGGCAGCCGGAGCGATCCCCGGCACCGGACTGCCGTCGTCGCGCATGACGGCTGCCGTATCGCCGATCACGAAGACATCACCCTTGTCCGGTGCCCGCAAATCCTTGTCGACCACGGCACGGCCGGCGCGGTCCGCGGGAATATCCAGCCACTTTGCTGCCGGCGACGCCTCTACGCCGGCCGCCCAGACGATGGTGCGGCACGGCACGAAAACATCGCCGATCGTAACACCCTCAGCCGTGCAGGACGTCACCGGCTTGCCGAAACGCAGATCGACGCCATGCGATTCCAGCTCCCGGCGAGCATAGTCGGAAAGATCCTCCGCGAAAGCGGCCAACACTCGCGGACCAGCTTCGACGAGAATGATCTTCGCCTTGCTCGTATCTATATTGCGGAATTCCTTCGGCAAGGTCGTTCGCGCCAGTTCCGAGATGATCCCGGCCAGTTCGACACCCGTCGGCCCTGCCCCGACAATGACGAATGTCAGGAGCGCTTCACGGACAGCAGGATCCGTTTCCATCTCCGCCTGCTCGAAGGCAAGCAGCACGCGGCGGCGGATGGTGGTGGCATCCTCGAGCGTCTTCAATCCCGGCGCCACCGGCTCCCATTCGTCATGGCCGAAATAGGCATGAGTGGCGCCCGTCGCCAGCACCAGCGTGTCGTAAGGGATCCTCTGCCCATTCTTCAGCAGCACCTCATGCGCTGCGCTATCGACGCCGACGACTTCGGCAAGCAACGTCGTCACTTCCGGCCGGTCCCGGAAGAAATTGCGGATCGGCCAGGCGATCTCCGATGTGGCGAGCAAGGTCGTCGCGACCTGATAGAGAAGCGGCTGAAACAGGTGGTGATTGCGCCGGTCGATCATCGTTATGCGGACGGGCGCGCCTTTCAGATCGTTGACGACCTGCACTCCGCCGAAACCGCCCCCGACAACGACAACACGATGATCCTGCATGGCAACACCTCATGGCTATGTTTCGTCGAAAACGTAGGGTTGAGACGGGTAAGCAGCAACTCTCTTTTATGCATGGCACCCCTGCGTCGTCACAATAGTGCAAAACGTTTACTGGGCATAACCGACGGGAACCGACGTGCCGCCTTTCAACTCCTCCATCGAGATCGAGGCCGAAACATCGAAGAGTTCGATCTTACGCACGAGCATCTTGTAGATGACGTCGTAGTGCTCCACCCGCGGCAGCACGATCTTCAGAATATAGTCGTAGTTGCCGGTAAGCCGGTGCGCCTCGACAATCTCCGGAATATCGCCGATCGCCTTACGGAATGCCTCGATCCACTCGTCTGCATGATGCGCCGTCTTGATCATCGCATAGACTGTGGTGGGCACACCCATCTTCTCGCGATCGAGCACGACGATGCGGCGCGCGATATGGCCGCTTTCTTCCAGCCGCCGAATACGGCGCGAACAGGCGGAGACCGATAGAGCGACACGATCGGCAAGCTCCGTCACCGAGGTGCCGGCATCGGCTTGCAAAATTTCGAGAATCTTTCGGTCACGTTCGTCAAGCATGTGCGGCACCTTCTCACTATCGCGCCGTCATTTTGCACAAAATGCGATTTATGCGCAAATTATTGCAGATTAAATTGTCGATCCCACAAAGATTGCAAACACAAGGCGCATGAATCGCAACACTATTGCCCTACTTACGAACAGGAAGCGGAGAACAGCAATATGCGCACTATAGGTCTCATCGGCGGCATGAGTTTCGAGAGCTCGGCAGTTTATTATCGCCAGATCAACGAGATGGTTCGCGATCGGCTCGGTGGTCTCTCCTCCGCCGAAGTGCTGATGTACTCCGTCAACTTCGAGGAAATTGTCGCCCTGCAGAAGGCCGGGCGCTGGGATGATGCAGCCGCCCGCCTCGGTGGCGTTGCCCATCGCCTGCAGGCAGCCGGCGCCGAATGCGTGCTCATCTGCACCAACACGATGCATCTGATCGCGCCGGAAGTCGCCTCGCTCATTTCCGTACCGCTCATCCACATCATCGACGAAACCGCCGCAGCCCTGAAGGCTGCAGGACGGGTAAAGCCGCTGCTGCTTGCCACGCGCTATACCATGGAGCACGGCTTCTATGCCGAACGCATGGCCCAGAACGGCATCTCCATCATGGTCCCCGGCCCCGAAGATCGGACCGTGACGCATGACATCATCTTCAACGAACTTTGCGCCGGCGTCATCAAGGACGAGTCGCGCAGCAAGCTGCATGACATCATCGACCGTGCCAAGGCCGAAGGCGCCGACAGCGTCATCCTCGGCTGCACCGAGATCTGCCTCATCCTCGATCCCAATGCACTGGTCCTGCCCGGCTTCGACACGACGACGATCCATGCCGAAGCGGCCGTCGACTTCGCTCTAGCCCAGGAAGATGCACGCAGCTGCGCCGCATGAGTTTACAATTTACTTGACTGAGTCAAATAAATAATGGACATCGTCTCCTATAATTGAGGAGACGATGTCCCATGACCGATGCTGCCGAATTTGCAACAATTGACGCAGTCCGCGACTTCAATCGCTTCTATACGAACTTTCTCGGCGTCCTGAACAAGGCCTACCTCGACAGTCCCTATACGCTGACGGATGTCCGCGTCCTGTTCGAAGTCGGCTTTCGTGGCGGTGTCGCCGCGTCCATGCTGACGCGCGAGCTGCATCTCGATCCCGCCTACCTCAGTCGCATCATCAAACGTTTTCGCCAGGACGGCTTGATCGAAACGAAACCCGATCCCGATGACGCGCGCAGCCAGGTCATATATGTCACCGACAAGGGATATGATCAGTTTCAGGAATTCGTTCGCCGCTCCCGCGCCCAGATCGCCGAATATTTCGACAGGCTCCCCTTTGGGGAACCCGAGCGAATCGTCGAAGCGATGCGGCTCATCCAGGACACGCTTGATGCGAACCGCAACGCGCCTCTCCCTGCCATCATCCGCCATCACCGGCACGGCGATATCGGCTGGATCGTGCAAAGCCAGGCGCGCTTTTACTGTGGGGAACTCGGCTGGGATCATCGCTTCGAGGCACTGGCGGCCGAAGTTGCCGGAAAGTTCCTGGCCAACTTCGATCCCGAAAAGGAGCGCTGCTGGATCGCAGAGCGCGGCGGGTTGAACGTCGGCTCGATTATGGTCGCCGACGGTGGCAATGGCGTCGCCAAACTCCGGTTGCTCTACGTCGACAAGGCGGCACGCGGCCTCGGCCTTGGCAAACTGTTGGTCGACGAATGCATCCGCTTCTCCCGCGAGGTCGGCTACTCCAAACTATCGCTGTGGACGAACGATATCCTCGATACCGCACGAGCCATCTACATCAAGGCAGGATTCAGACTGGTGGCAGAGGAAAAGCACCGCATGTTCGGCCCCGAATTGAACGGCCAAACCTGGGAGCTGGATTTGTAAATCCCAACAAATCCGGAGGTAGACAGGACACTGGTCGATCCCTAGTTTCGATAGACCTCATATGTACATCGAAACGGCTTCCGCCATGACCGCCAGTGCCGACACGCTTATTCTGCCCATCGCCGGCGAGTATATCGACGGCTTCCACAAGGCACTCGATACCGTTGCGCGCGAGCGGAAATATCTGACGCTGCTCGAGGCGCCACCGCCGGAAAATGCGCGCGCCTTCGTCCTTGGCATGATCGCCAAAGGCAATCCACAATTCGTTGCTTTGGCCGATGGCGAAGTCGTCGGCTGGTGCGACATCAGCCGCCATTCTTTCCCGTCCCACGCCCACGCTGGTAACCTTGGGATGGGGATCATTCCCGCCTATCGCGGCCGGGGCATCGGTCGCAAACTGATCGAGACGACTTTGCGGGCTGCGTTCGATGCCGGCATTGAGCGCGTGGAACTAAGCGTCCATGCCGATAATGACCGAGCCATAGCCCTTTACGAAAAGGTCGGATTTGTCCGGGAGGGCCTTGCACGCAGATCCGTGCGCATCGACGGATGCTACAAGGACGCAATCCATATGGCCATCATCGACCAATAGGGAAGCCGCGCCCCCTACACAACCGATGGCAAAAGAAGATGATGGCATCGCGGCGCGAAATCCGCTTGATTTGGAAACGATCATTTCCTAAAAGAATCCCATGACGACAGACATCATAGATATCGCGCCCAGACTTCGCGGCCGCCCGAGGGAATTCGACATGAATACAGCGCTCGACGAAGCGCTGCGGGTCTTCTCGGAGCGCGGCTACCACGCCGCATCGATCAGCGAGCTGACCGACGCCATGGGACTGACCGCAGGCAGCGTCTACAAGGCCTTCGGGGACAAGCGCGGCATCTTCCTCGCCGCCTTCGACCGCTATCGTCAGGTCCGCCAGCAACGGATCGAGTCATGCCTTGCCGAGGCTGCCGACGGCTACGCCAAGCTTTTCGCACTGGCGGTCTTCTTCGCCGAATCCTCCTGCGGCGAGACTGGCCGGAGAGGTTGCCTCGTTGTCGGCAGCGCTACGGAGCTGGCGCTTTTCGACGAAGAGGTGGCTGGCCGCGTTGCTGCGGCTTTCAACTTCGACGAACGGCGTCTTCTCGACCTCATCCGGCTGGGACAGGCGGATGGTTCGATACCTCAGCATGTCGACGCCGAAACCGCCGCCTGCGCGATGCTGTGCCTTACCAAGGGAATGCGCATCATCGGAAAGACCGGTCCCAAACCCGAACGCATGTTCGCCGTCGCGGAGGCGGCGATGAAACTGTTGAACTGATTTTTCATGAAATTTCCGGGCAAGCCCTCCCAAGAAGCCCCCACGCCCGCACCGAGGACAAGACATGTCTGCAACTGCCGCTGCCAGACGGGAGAGCGCACCGCTCCCCGAAAAGACCATTTCACCACTGATGACCTTCATGTTCGCCGCCGCCTGCGGGCTCGTGGCGGCCAATATCTATTATGGTCAGCCGCTAGCCGGGCCGATCAGCCAGTCGCTCGGCTTTTCCCCGGCCGCGACCGGCCTCATCGTGACGCTGACCCAGATCGGTTATGGCCTCGGCCTGCTGCTGATCGTGCCGCTTGGCGATCTGCTTGAGAACCGCAAGCTTGTTCTGATGCTGGTCGCGTTGGCGGCGCTCGCCCTCGTCGGCGCCGCCTTCGCCTGGTCGCCATCGCTGTTCCTCCTGGCTTCGCTCTGCATCGGTCTCGCCTCGGTTTCCGTGCAGGTCCTTGTGCCCTTTGCCGCTCATATGGCGCCAGATGCCAGCCGCGGCGCAGTCGTCGGCAATGTGATGAGCGGCCTGCTTTGCGGCATCATGCTCGCTCGTCCCGCCGCAAGCTTCCTCTCAGAACTTTTTTCCTGGCATGCGGTCTACCTCATCTCTGCCGGCATCATGATCGGGCTGATCGTTATCCTGCGCATCGTGCTGCCCACCCGCGTGCCACATACCAGGCTGCGCTACACCCAGCTTCTGTCTTCCATGGGCCATCTTGCGCTGCATACGCCGGTGCTGCAGCGGCGCGCGCTCTATCAGGCCTGCATGTTCGGTGCGTTCAGCCTCTTCTGGACGACGACGCCGCTGCTTCTGGCAAGCCCGGCCTTCGGCCTGACGCAAAACGGCATCGCCCTCTTCGCGCTGGCAGGTGCGGCAGGCGCGATCGCCTCGCCGATTGCCGGACGCGTCGCAGACCGCGGCTGGACGAGGCTCGCCACCGCCTTTGCTATGACACTCGCTATCCTCGCCTTCCTGATCGGGCACCTCTCCGGCGGCGGCTCGCTGCTGGCGCTGATCACGCTGACCATCTCCGGCATCATGCTCGATTTCGGCGTGCAGACCAATCTGGTGCTCGGCCAGCGTGCCATCTTCGCCCTCAGCGCAGAACACCGCAGCCGCCTCAACGGTCTCTACATGGCAACTTTCTTTGCCGGCGGCGCCATCGGTTCGGCGCTTGGCGGCTGGGCCTATGCCACCGGCGGCTGGAACCTCGCCTCATGGTTCGGTATCGCCTTTCCGGTGATTGCGCTGCTCGTATTCCTGACCGAGCGCAGGGACTGATCAGAGCAATTCCAACAAAAGTGCGCAGCGGTTTTGCGTCCGGAATTGCATAAGAACAAATAGATAGAGCATTTCGGCAAATCTGTCCGAGGTGGAAATGCTCTAGGATGGCTGCGGCGCAATCGCCCGCAGCCAATCGCTTTCCCGGAGTCCGGCCGCCGCGAAGGGATCAACCAGCGTGCCGGAAACGATCGCCGCCAGGATCTGCGGCGCCGGCGGCACTCTGACGATGGTGGCGACCAACCGATCGCGAATCCAGGCCAGTGCCGCAGAATCCGACTGATAGAAGGGCGTAAATGCGGCCGAAAGCAGCTGGAACAAGCGCACATGCATCCGCCGCGCTTGCGCGTAGGCTGACAATGCCGCCTCCAGATTCTCATGCCCGGCAAGCGCATGCGCCAGCGCTGCCACATCGAGCAATGCCATATTGGCGCCCTGCCCGAGCTGGGGACTGGTTGAGTGCGCGGCGTCGCCGACGAAGACCGTTCGCCCGCTATAAGGCACCTTCACGGTGCGATGGGCATAGCGCGCCAGCGTCAGCTGATCCCAATCGCCGATCTGCTCCAATAGCGGCTCGCATTCCGGCCAATAGCCACGAATTCGATCCTTCCAGCTGTCGAGTCCGCGCCCGCGTACCTCATCGGCCTCCGCGACTTTCAGGCTCCAGAACAAGGCGGCCTGTCGCGGCATATCCGGCTTTCTGCTGCCGATCGGCAGGACACCGATCATGACGCTCGCCTTGTCGTATCGCTGCGTCAGCGCCGCCTGATCCACCAGCCCATCCGGACAATCGAGCGTCGCCCAGAAGGCGCCGTAGGTGAGATTGCGCACCCGAGGCGCCGCGGATGAAACCGCAACCAGTTCCGACCGCGCGCCGCTGGCGTCGATGACGAGATCATAAGGCCCAAGGCGATCGCCACCCTCTATCGAAAGATAGCTGCGGTCCCCCTCCTCCAGCACGCCCATGACCCTTTTGCCTGTGAGTACCGGATGCTTGCGGGCGGAAACCTCATCGTAGAGCGTATCGAACAGCGCCGCGCGATGAACGCCGAGCCCATAACGGCCTCCCGAAAGCGCGCTGTAGCGCACATCCAGCACGATGTTGCCACGGGTGTTTTCCGTGCCGAACAGCCGATCGATCCGATTGCCGGCCGCATGAATGGCGGGACCGAGCCCAAGCGATTCCAGAACGGTCAGCCCCGTCGGCTGCAACATCAGTGCCGAACCGACCGGCGCCGGACTATCGAAACGTTCGATAATGTCTGTGGAATGACCGGCGCGGGTCAGAAAGAGAGAGGCGGCAAGACCGGCAGGACCGGCACCGACAATAGCGATCTTCAGAGGCTTCACTGCAAGGCTCAGTCCGGTGATTGATCGAATTTAGCGCGTGCTGCACGCACGGCCTCGTGATTGGCCTCCGCCCAGTTCAGAAGCTGCGCCAAAGGCTCGTAAAGCGAATAGCCGAGATCATTCATGCGATATTCGACGCTCGGCGGCTTGGTGGGAAACACCTCGCGGGCGATGTAGCCGTCACGTTGCAGGTCTCGCAGCGTCTGCGTCAACATGCGCTGGGAAATATCAGGCACCATGCGTCGCAGTTCGCCGAAACGATAAGGTCGCTTTGCCAGCGTTTCCAAAATCAGAACCGACCACTTTCCGCCGATTTGCGAAATCAGATCGCGCACCGGACAATTGCCGAAATCGAGATTACTGAGATCGACGTCGCGTAGTGGCGGGTCTATGCTGCGCAAATTGACGACGGTACTGGCGCTCATGCCGGTTCCCTTTTGGTAACTTGGAGACGAAAAACTGCCTCCTTTACACCTCGAAGTCAATTCCTATTCTAGTGCTAGTCTCTTTTTGAGAGCAATCGGACCACTGCAAATCCGCAGCGGTCAAACAAGGAAAAAGTCATGAGCAGCACCCTTCTCGTCACCGGCGCCGCCGGTCAGCTTGGCCAGCGCATCATTCATCACCTGCTGGAGACTTATAAGGTCGCACCGGGCCGGATCATTGCCGCAACGCGCAGCCCGGAAAAGCTTGCCGACCTCGCCGCCAAGGGTGTCGTGACCCGCAAGGCTGATTTCGATGACGCCGCCACCCTGCCGGCCGCTTTCGCCGGCGTCGACCGGCTGCTGATCATCAGCACCGATGCGCTCGCCGTTCCCGGCCTGCGCCTGAAGCAGCAGACGGCTGCGGTGGAAGCCGCAAAGAAGGCCGGTGTGAAGCATATTCTTTACACCTCCATGCCCGGTCCGGAAGATTCGCTCGTTACCTTTGCTCCCGATCACCTCGGCACGGAAAACGCCATCAAGGCCAGCGGCGTTGGCTACACGATCCTGCGCGACGCCTGGTATTTCGACAACTACCTCCTGGGTCTGCCGCATAGCCTGGAAACCGGCAAATGGTACACCGCTACCGGTAACGGCCGCGTCAGCAATATCAGCCGCAACGATTGCGCACTTGCAATCGCTGCAGCGCTGGCATCCGACGCGACCGACAACGCCACCTACACGCTGACGGGCTCCACCGCCCTGACGATCGAGGATGTCGCCAGTGTCGTCAGCAAGATCACTGGCCGTCCGCTCGAGGTGGTGCAGGTCAACGACGAACAGTTCGCCGCAGGTCTCACCGGCGCCGGCCTGCCGCCATTCGTGGTCGACATGCTTGTTTCCGCCGACGCCAACACCCGCGCCGGCGAGTTCGATATCCTCTCGAACGACTTCAACAAGCTGACCGGCAAGGAGCCGCAGACGCTGCGCAGCTTCATCGAGGAGCACAAGGCCGCATTGCTCGGCTGAGTTATCGGAGGCTGAGCGAGATTTCGCTCGCAGCTACCTTACCGACCCTCTTCCCGCAAACGCGGGGAGAGGAAGCGCCTGCCTTCATCAAAGCTTGGACTGCAGCAAGGATAATGCCGCCAGTTTATGGGGAACGAGCGATCAGTCCGATTCCGCATATTGCGGCAGATCATCCGTAATATCATACCACTCGGCTTTCGATGCGACGAAAACGTGGTGGGTGGGGCGTATGCCGGGCGTGTCAACAAGCGTACCCATCGTAACATGGGCATAGGTGCCGCCTTTGACGATCGCATAGAGAAGCGAGCCACATATGCCGCAGTGGATGTAGGGCGCCGCCTCATCGCCATAGATCATGACGCTTTCCGCACCGTCAGCTATTCTGATCTTCTCGGATGGAATACCCGCCAGAGGCTTGAAGGCCGAACCGGTTGTTCGCCGGCAATTTGAGCAATGGCAGTTCACCGCATAAGCGAAGTCGTCAGCAACCTCGTAGGTTACGGCACGGCAACGACATTGGCCCTTAAGGGTTTTCATCCTTCAACCTCGCACGACGTTTCGCCAATCGCTGCAATACCCGCAACCCGATTCACGCGTATGTCGGGCAGACGCTTTGTCGCGCCCATCCCTGCATTGCTAGGATGGGTTAAGAGCAAGAGCGGCCGGAGTTGACCGCGTCTCGACGGAGACCCGGTTACCGAACCTGTCTATTCGGCGTCAAACGGTCTGGCCGCAAGCCCGGCGGAAACGGCGCACCGTTTCGGCCATGCCATATTCCAGCGCATCCGCGGTCAGCCCATGGCCGATCGAGGTTTCGGCAAGTTTTGGAATTCGCTTCATGAGATCAGGCAGGTTAGCGACCGTCAGGTCGTGACCGGCATTGACGTCGAGGCCGATGGCAAAGGCTGCATCGGCAGTCTTCCCCAGCGCTTCAAGGGTAATTGCGGCCTTGGCCGGATCATCAAAGCAGCCGCCATAGGGGCCAGTATAAAGTTCGATACGGTCGGCGCCGACCTCCTTGGCGATCTTCACCGCTTCGGCATTGCCGTCGCCATCGGCAAAAAGCGAGACGCGGCAGCCGATCTTCCTGTACTTGGCGACGACATCGGCCAGCAGCGCCCGGTTCTTGCGGAAATCCCAGCCGTGATCCGAAGTCGCCTGCGTGGGATCATCCGGCACGAGCGTCACCTGTTCGGGCTCCGCAGCGGCGCAGAGATCGAAGAACTCGTCGGTCGGATAACCCTCGATATTGAACTCCGCCTCTGGAAATTCGTCGTCGATCAACGCACGAATTGCCGGAAGATCGGAAAAGCGGATATGCCGCTGATCGGGACGCGGATGAACCGTCAGACCGCTGGCGCCAGCTGCAAGCGCGATACGGCCAAGCCCGATGACGCTCGGCCAGGGAAGATCACGCCGATTGCGCAGCATCGCGATGGCATTGAGGTTCACGGAAAGCTTGGCGGGCATGATCGAAATCCCTGATTTTCAACGCTGAAGATATCAGCCCGTTCTAGGCCATTATGACCAGCAAAACCAACGAGATTCCGACATCAATCCATGCAAAACTTTGATGGACCGCCCTAAGGAAAGTCACCGATCGGTGACACCTGTAAGTCCAGCTTAAAACGAGACGTCAGCGAACGATGGTCAGCGTCTCGGCAGCGCGCGTGATGGCCGTATAGAGCCAGCGCTCGCGGGTATCGCGAAACGCCCAGCTCTCGTCGAAGAGAACGACATTATTCCATTGCGAGCCCTGTGCCTTATGCACGGTCAGCGCGTAACCATAGTCGAACTCATCGTATCGCTTGCGCGTCGACCAGGGAATCTCGCCCTCGACGTCCTCGAAGGCCTGCTTCAGCAGCTTGATCTTGGCCGCGCCGCGATCCATGTCGTCGTCTTCCGGGCGGATCAAAAGATTGATGCCTGGCTTCGTCGTTTCCCTGGAAGAGGTCATGACCTGCCAGAGCGAGCCATTGAGCAGCCCCTTGGCGGGATCGTTGCGCAGGCAGACCAGCTTGTCGCCGGATTGCGGATAGTCCGCCGTAAAGCCTTTCAGCTCGCGCAGACGCTGATTGTAGCGTCGGCGTGTCCGGTTGGTGCCGACCAGAACCTGATCGGCCTCCATTACGAGCGGCTGGGTGACCTCGTTCTTCGAGATCACCTGCGCGGCGCCATAGTCGCCATGCATGATCTCCTTGCCCTCACGCACCTGCATGGCGAGCTGAATGATCGGGTTGTCGCGAGCCTGGCGGTGAATATCCGTCAACAGATAGTCCGGCTCGTCATTCGTGAAAAAGCCGCCGCCGGAAACAGGCGGGAGCTGCCCGGGATCTCCGAGCACGAGAATGGGCGTGCCAAAGCTCATCAGATCCTTGCCGAGCGCCTCATCCACCATCGAGCATTCGTCGACGATGATCAGCGCAGCCTTGGCAACCGGGCTCTGGCGGTTGATGGTGAACATCGGGGCGATCGATGTCTTGCCAGTCTCTTCGTCCTCGACAGCCTCTTCGCCGCGCGGCCGATAGATCAGCGAATGGATGGTCTTGGCATTTGAGGCGCCCCGCGACCGCAGCACTTGCGCTGCCTTGCCCGTGAAAGCCGCAAACAACACCTCGCCATCGACATGTTCGGCAAAATGCCGCGCAAGCGTCGTCTTGCCCGTTCCGGCATAGCCGAACAGACGGAATAGCGGCGAGCGCCCCTCTTTCAGCCATTTGGCAACGGCCTTGAGCGCTTCATCTTGTTGCGGCGCGAATTGCATGGGTCGAATTGGCAGGATTCGGCCAATGGAAGCAAGCAGTAAAAAATACCCGGTGAGGCGGGAATAAAATCGGAAGCACCTGTGTCTCATGTCCGGCAACGCAAAAATGCGAGGCCTGGGCTACCATCGCCCACCACCCGAGGAGAGACATCATGAAGACCTTGAGATTCCTGGCCGCGCTCGCTGCGGCATCGGCCTTTGCTACCGCGGCTTTTGCCGCAGCCCCCGTAAAGACGGTCGAGAGCGCCAAGGGAAAAGTCCTCGCTGGCGAAAACGGCATGACGCTCTACACCTTCAAGAACGACAAATCAGGCGAATCCAATTGCAATGGCGATTGCGCCAAAGCCTGGCCGCCGCTGATGGCCGATGACAAAGCAAAGGCCGAGGGCGCATACTCGATCATTACCCGCAAGGACGGGATGAAACAGTGGGCAAAGGACGGCATGCCGCTCTATTTCTTCGTCAAGGACGCAAAGTCCGGCGACGTTGCCGGCGACGGTTTTAAGGACATGTGGAATGCCGCACGGCCCTGACCGGACCGGAAACGGCGCGGTGGGAACCTCCCCCGCGCCAGATAGCTTCGAGGCGGAGGTGCTGGCGCTCCTCCCATCGCTGCGGCGCTACTCGCGCAGCCTCACCCGTTCCGATGCCGATGGCGAAGACCTGCTCCAGGACTGCGTCGAGAAAATTTTGACCCGCCGCAATCAATGGCGTGGACTGAACCTGCGCGGCTGGGTCCTCACCATCATGACCAATCTCTACCGCAACGGACGGCGCCGGCAAGGCGGCCGCAGTTTCGTTGATATCGACGACAACGATCACTTGCCAGCGGCCGAGATCGATGACGACCCGTTGCAACGGTCCCGCCTGGAGCTGGCTCTGAACAGCCTCAGCGAAGATTATCGCGCCGTGCTGATGCTCGTCGTCGTCGAAGGTCACAGCTATCAGGACGTGGCCGAGATGCTCAACGTCCCGATCGGCACCGTCATGTCGCGCCTGTCCCGCGCGCGTCAGAAAATGACCAGCCTGCTGAACGCAGACAATGTTGTCACGCTTCGGAGACCAAGATGAACGAACACAAACCGACCGTGACCGAAGCGGACCTTCACGCCTTTGCCGATGGCCTCCTGCCGCCGGAAAGGCAGGCGCAACTGGAAGCGTGGCTGATCGAAAACCCGCAGGACGCCGCCGCCGTTGCGGCATGGCAAGCCCAGAACGATGAAATCAGGGCGATGTTCTCCCCCTATGCCATATCGATGGGCAACGACAAGAATCTCGTTCTGAAAACGGGAAAAACGTCGATCGGGCAACGGGAAGTGCCGAAGCGAAACCGCCTGATGATGATGCTCGCCGCCTCGGTCGCCCTCTTCCTTGCCGGCATCGCAACAGGCCGCTTTGCCCCTGATCTCTTCGCACGGCCCGAACTACAACTGACCGCAATAGAGGCATTGCCACAGCAAGCGCATTCGGCCTTTGTCGTCTATGCCAGCGACGTCCGCCATCCGGTCGAAATCGGCGCTGATCAGGAGGCCCATCTCGCCACCTGGCTCGGCAAACGCATGAATGTCGCCGGCCTCAAGGTGCCGAGCCTGCAGAAGCTGGGCTTCCAGTTGGTGGGTGGCCGGCTCTTGCCGATCAACGGCACGCCAGGAGCCCTGTTCATGTATGAAAATGCGACCGGCCAGCGCCTGACGGTCCTGGTGGGGCGTAACAGCGGCAACACGACTACCAGTTTTCGCTTCGCCAGCGACAACGCCGTCGAGACCTTCTACTGGATCGATGGAGATCTCGGCTATGCCGTGACAGGTGAAATCTCGCGCGACATGCTGCAGCAAGTGGCCGACGAGTGCTACAAGCAATTCTCGTCCTAGGTTGTCTCCCGGAGCGATAAAGTCGCCTCGTGAATTGCCCTACCGCTGTGGATCGTTATCCAGCGCGATCGGCTTTCCATGCGGCGTTGCCTCCGCTGCACGTTGCCAGCTTTGTTGCAACGCCAGGATAGCATTGCCGGCAGCGATGCCTTTTGCCACGAGCAAATCCGAAAGCGCTGCCACCCAGCAATCGAAATAGTCGCTGCCGTCAGCCGCGCGGCCGGGTTTATGTAACTCGGCCGACAGTTGCGCCGCCCATTCGCCCCAGGCAAACAGGCCTCGCTCGTGAAGATGAACAGTCATCGCGAACGCGTCTGCAGCCCAGGGTTCGGGAAAGACTGGCTCGCCGTCGGTAGATTTTGGCAATCCCGGTGATTGCGCCAGAGGTGAGACGGTCTCACACGCGCTCAAGATAGCTCTCCCAGGCATCGATCGAGACCGTCAGCGATGGATCGGCGCCCTCGCCCCAGATCTCGGCACCATCGAAAACGACCGTGTAGACCCATTGAGGATTTTCGCCGCGACCATGGGCATTGTCGTCGGGGAACACGAACGACCCTTGTACTGCCTCGATAACACCCGCCTTGGCGCGTGCGTAGCGCGGCAATCTCGTATGGCCGGTTGGATTGAAATTCTTCGTCCGCACATGATCGCCGACGGCAAAAAGCGGCGCAGTATCGACAGGCCGGTCGCACGGCCCGCCCTTGGCCAAAACACCATCGACCATATCCGTTTTCAGGACCCGCTTCGGCACCCGACCCTGCTCTAGCGAGTGACCGGCGCGCAGCTCCTCGGCGGTGGCGAAACCGTGCCGTTCCAGCAAGGTATCGACGGCACGAGTCCAGATCTCGTAGTAGCTGGCGCCAAGATAGCTGGCCGGCGGAATGTTTTCGCGCGCATGCCGGCTCTCGTCGATGTTCCAGGCACCGAAGGCACCGCAGGAGAGCGTAATGCCGAGCGCGCGCTTTTCCCATTCGGCATGAAAATAAGGCTCATTCTGCTCCGGCGCGACGGGACCGAAGCCCATCTGACCGCCGAGATCGTGCGGACCGTTCATTATGCGATCTCCGGCGATTTGGCGACTGCCGTTCCGATCATGGCATCGCGGCTGACGAGATCGGCCAGCGCCGCCTCGTCCATGCCTTCGGAACCGGCGGGACGCTCGGGTATCACCAGATAGCGAAGTTCGGCCGTCGAATCCCAGACGCGGATCTTCGTTTCCTGCGGCAAAGTCAGACCGAACTCTGCGAGGACGCCGCGCGGATCGATGACAGCACGCGAGCGATAGGCGGGCGCCTTGTACCAGACAGGCGGCAGACCAAGCACGGCCCACGGATAGCAGGAGCAAAGCGTGCAAACGATCAGATTGTGGGTATCAGGCGTGTTGAATACAGCCCGCATGTGCTCACCCTGTCGCCCGGTAAAGCCGAGGCTTGCAATCGCCGAGGTCGCGTCGCGCCGAAGCCAGTCGGCAAAATCGGGATCGCTCCAGGCTTTCGCCACCACCTGCGCGCCGTTGCGTGGCCCCACCTTCGTCTCATAGGTCTCGACGATACGATCGATCGCCGCCGGGTCGATCAGGCCTTTTTCCGTCAGCAGCGTTTCGAGCGCCTTCACGCGCGCCTGCATGTCGGAATAATGGTTATCGTGGTGGTGGTGATGATCGTCGTCATCATGCGAATGCCCGTGGGACATAGCTGCCTCCTGTATCTTGCCCGCTACTTTAGCATCGGCCAGAGACTAAGCACCAGCAGGACGGCCATGGTTATGTTGAACCATTTCAGCCGAACGGGATCGGAGAGCCAGTCGCGAAGCGCCGAGCCGAAACCGGCCCAGGTCGAAACGCTCGGGAGATTGACGGCAGCAAATGCCAAACCGACCAAAAGAACAGTGACGAGATAAAGCTGCTCGTTGGTATAGGTCGCCATCGCAGTGACGGCCATCACCCAGGCCTTCGGATTGACCCATTGGAACGCGGCAGCACTGATGAAGCTCATCGGCTGCGCGGACCCTTCGCTTTCTGCGAGGCTGCGAGAGGTGCCAATCTTCCAGGCGATCCATACCAGATAGGCGCCACCGGCAAATTTCAGCACGGTGTAGAGTATCGGCACGGTATGCAGCACGGCACCAAGGCCCAGGCCGACGCCGAGCAGCAGCGACAGGAAGCCAACGCCGATGCCGAGCATGTGCGGAATGGTGCGGCGGAAACCGAAGTTCACGCCAGAAGCAAACAGCATCATGTTGTTCGGTCCGGGAGTGATCGATGTCGTGAATGCAAAAAGTAAGAGAGCCAGAAATGTATCCAGCGCCATAATGCCTCCTTGGACACCGTGTGTGACAAGGGGCGGCATCCAAAATTCTTCTTATGATACGATTCATGCCAGCAGACTGCAGCGACGCATGGCCAAACCAACATTAGTTCGCCGGCAATACTAAAGCCATAGGACGATTGTCACGGTGACATCAAGGTCGCCGATTGCAATCCGGTGGAATGAACCTATCCTTCCCTCTCCAAAGCGAGGACATGCCATGCGAGACCCCATCCCGACAGTCACCCTTCCCTCCGGTATTGCCGTTCCAGCGCTCGGTCAGGGGACCTGGAACATGGGGGAGAGTGCAGCCAAGGCCAGAGACGAGATCGCCAGCCTGAAGACCGGCCTCGATCTTGGGATGACGCTGATCGACACCGCCGAAATGTATGCCGACGGCGGCGCGGAGGAGATTGTCGGCAAGGCGATCGAAGGGCGGCGCGATGAGGTTTTCCTCGTCAGCAAGGTCTATCCGGCCAATGCCAGCCGCAGGGGTGCGGTCGAAGCTTGCGAACGCAGCCTGAAGCGCCTCAACACCGATCGCCTCGATCTCTATCTGCTGCATTGGCGCGGAAACTACCCGCTCGACGAGACCGTGGAGGCTTTCGAAGGATTGAAGGCAGCGGGTAAGATCGAGGCCTGGGGCGTCTCGAATTTCGACGTTGATGATATGGATGAGCTACTCTCCGTGCCGAATGGCGGCAATGTCGCCGCCAATCAGGTGCTCTACAATCTCGCCCGACGGGGCATCGAGTATGATTTGCTGCCATGGTGTCAGGAGCGTAGCATTCCGATCATGGCCTATTCGCCGATCGAGCAAGGTCGCCTGCTGCATCATCCCGAATTGATCCGCATTGCCAAGACCTATCAGGCGACATCCGCCCAGATCGCCCTCGCCTTTCTCTTGGAACGCGACGGCGTGATATCGATCCCGAAATCCGCAAACCCGCAACGCGTCGAGGAAAATCGCGACTCCATAGACATAGACATGACGGACGAGGATCTGGCCGTTCTCGACGCCGCCTTCCCGCCGCCATCGCGAAAGAAGTCGCTGGATATGCTGTAGGCTGAGATCGGCTACACGGCAGCTTTCTGCTGCGCGACGATCAGCTCTATCGCCCGGAAGACGTCGATTTCTCGCCAGTCGGCCGGGTCGCGATAGGTCGGATAGAACGAAAAGGCCGCGGCGGCGATCTGGTCGACAGTTCGCCGCTTCGTCCGGCGCCCGGCAAGCGTGGCCTTGGTGTAGACCCCGAAATAATCCTCGGTCACACCCCAGCCCGCATAGAACGGTGCGGCATAGCAGCGAACCGGGATACCGCGCAGCAGCGCATCGAAGCCGAACTGGCTCGAAACGGTCCAAACCTCGTCAACGACATCAAGGATCGAGGCCACCGACACTTCGTCGTCAAGAAGGATAGCGTCGCCCTTTGAAACACTGTTCGTAAGATAACCCTTACGAAGCCCCGCCATGACATCCGGATGGGTGCGGATCAGGCATTGCGCACCACTCGCCAATCCGTCGGCAAGCATTTTTTCGAATGAGGCCTTGGACCCGAGCGCTCTGCCAACGGAAACATCACCAACGACTTGGTCGACCAGGAGAATGCGGCGCTTATTCGTCCGCTCGATGTTGGGCGGCCGATGAGGAAGATGGTTGTACTTGGATAGCTTGTTGAGGACAATCTGATCGCGGATGGCACGACCAAGCTCTCCTGCTTCTCCAGCGCCTTCAATGAGGCGCTCAAGCCGTGACGGTCGCCCGGCATCGACTGGCAAGCCGAGATCGTCGATGATGATGGAGAGCGGAACGGCGCCAGATTTGCCAAGCCCCATGGATCGCAGGAAGCCGTCTTCCAGATTCCAGTGCCGCAATCCGCGGAACCGCGCAATTCGAGCCGCCGCTTTTGCCGGCGCCCGCCCGCCCCAGGAAACGATACCGCCTATACCGGGCGACAACGCCGAGGCAAGTTTGCGCGAACCGAAATAATGTCCGAGCCATGGAAAGTCGCCGCGCACGAAAAACGCGGCGCCGAGAGGCATATCCGCCGGTGGATGCCACGGCTTTTCGCCGACAACAGGCAAAGTCTCACCGGCAACGACTGCCACCTTCTACCCCCGCTACAAATAGAGCCGACAATCCGGACCGGGCATCGCAAAAATTAAGCGACGCCCGCGAACCGGTCAACGATACGGACTCTTACATTCCTTGCGGGCCGCGATTCATCGCTGCAATGCCGGTACGGCAAACTTCGATGAGGCCGAGCGGCTTGATGATGGCGATGAACTGATCGATCTTCGAGGACTTGCCGGTGATTTCGAGGATGAAATGCTCGACGGTCGCATCCACCACCTTGGCGTGGAAGGCGTCGGCCAGCCGTAGCGTTTCGGCACGGGTTTCGCCGCTTCCGGTGACCTTCAGCAGCGCCACTTCGCGCTCGATCGGCCTTTCCTGACCGAGTTCGCGGGCACGCACCGTGAGATCGACAACGCGATGAACCGGAACGATACGCTCGAGCTGTGCCTTGATCTGTTCCAGCACCTGCGGCGTACCACGGGTTACGACGGTGATGCGCGACAGATGCGCCTGATGCTCGGTCTCCGAGACGGTCAGGCTTTCGATGTTGTAGCCGCGGCCGGAGAAGAGGCCGATGACGCGGGCGAGAACGCCAGGCTCGTTGTCGACGAGGACCGAAAGCGTATGGCTCTCGGCCGCTGCGGTTTCCGGCGAAATGAAGTAGGCGGAGCCGGTGGGTTGAAGGTGTGCGTTCATTATTTCTGTTCCGTTTCCTCGGTTTTGTTCGGTATGCCGGCAAGATCGGCCCGGGCGCGGCATCCGCTGCGCCCGGGCACTCGATCAAACCAGCGCGCGACCCTTGGCGTCGATGGCGTTGGCAACGGCCTCGTCGGTCGCTTCGTCCGGCAAGAGCATCTCGTTGTGCGCCTTGCCCGAGGGGATCATCGGGAAGCAATTGGCGAGATTGGCGACGCGGCAATCGAAAATGACCGGCTTGTTGACGTCGATCATCTCCTGGATGGCGGCATCGAGATCGCCCGGCTTTTCGCAACGCAGGCCGACTGCACCATAGGCTTCGGCGAGCTTGACGAAATCGGGCATCGCTTCCGTATAGGAATTGGACAGGCGGTTGCCGTGCAGCAGCTGCTGCCACTGGCGCACCATGCCCATGTACTGGTTGTTCAGGATGAAGATCTTGATCGGCGCATTGTGCTGGATCGCCGCCGACATTTCCTGAATGCACATCTGGATCGAGGCATCGCCGGCAATGTCGATAACAAGGCTTTCCGGATGCGCGATCTGGACGCCGAGTGCAGCCGGCAGGCCGTAACCCATCGTGCCGAGGCCGCCCGAGGTCATCCAACGGTTCGGCTGCTCGAAGCCGAAGAACTGCGCGGCCCACATCTGGTGCTGGCCGACTTCCGTCGTGATGTAGGTGTCGCGATGCTTCGTCAGCTCGTAGAGACGCTGGATGGCATATTGCGGCATGATGACATCGTCGCTCGGCTTGTAAGCGAAGGAATTGCGCGCGCGCCAGCGAGCGATATTCCCCCACCAGTCGCCAAGCCGATCCGCCGCCGGCTTTTGCGGCAGAGCCCGCCACAGGCGAACCATGTCTTCCAGAACATTGCCGACATCACCGAGGATGCCGATATCGACATGAACGTTCTTGTTGATCGACGACGGGTCGATATCGATGTGGATCTTCTTGGAATTCGGCGAGAAGGCATTCAGGCGGCCGGTAATACGGTCGTCGAAGCGCGCGCCGATACAGACCATGACGTCGCAATCATGCATCGCCATGTTGGCCTCGTAGGAACCATGCATGCCCAGCATGCCCAGCCAGTTCTTGCCCGAGGCCGGATAAGCGCCGAGACCCATCAGCGTCGAGGTGATAGGAAAACCTGTCAGCTCGACGAGTTCGCGCAGCAGCTTGGAAGCTTCCGGACCGGAATTGACGACACCGCCGCCAGAATAGATGACCGGCTGGCGTGCATTCTTCATCAGTTCGATCGCCTGGGTGATCTTGTTGAGATCGCCCTGAACCTTCGGCTGATAGCTCTTCTGAGCGTCGTGCGCTTCCGGCGGCGTATAGGTGCCGGTGGCGAACTGAACATCCTTCGGAATATCGACGACGACAGGACCGGGTCGGCCGGTCTGCGCAATGCGGAAGGCTTCATGAATGACGGCGGCGAGCTGATTGACGTCCTTGACCAGCCAGTTGTGCTTGGTGCAGGGCCGGGTGATGCCGACCGTATCGCATTCCTGGAAAGCGTCCGAGCCGATCAGCGACGTCGGAACCTGACCGGTTAGGCAGACCAGCGGGACCGAGTCCATCAAGGCATCCTGCAGCGGCGTGACGGCATTGGTCGCGCCGGGACCGGAGGTAACCAGCATGACGCCGACCTTGCCGGTGGAGCGGGCATAGCCTTCGGCCGCGTGGCCGGCGCCCTGCTCATGGCGAACCAGAATGTGCTTGATGTCTTCCTGCTGGAAAATCTCGTCGTAGATCGGAAGCACCGCGCCGCCCGGATAACCGAAAATGTGTTCGACGCCGTTGTCCTTGAGCGCCTGCAACACGATCTCCGCGCCTGTCATTCGATTGCCGCTCGCCTGATTATCTGTGCCGGTCATACGTTTGTTCCGCTGTCTGCTGGAGGTTTGGGAAGATGAAATCTCGATTTCGGGCATAAAAAAAGGCCCCTTAGGGAGCCTGTCATCTAGCGCATGGGTGGCTATCGCCGGATGGTTACACCATCCTGCCCATGCGCCTTCCCACCACGATAAGAATAATCGAGTTTTTCATGGGCCGAAGTGATAGACAGAAAATTTCGAAGCGTCAACGCGTGAAGCAATAAAAAATCGCGGCGCCGCACAAACCCTATAAAATGCGGGGCGAACCGAGAGGGTTTTGTTAAGCCACCGCCTCTATGCTCCAGCATCTAGCGCTTGGGGTAGCCGTTTGCTCAATAACGATCTGCAGACATCAGGCAAAGCGGGAGATCTTGATCGCCGCGATAAACTGACGCCGGGAAATCGATTCCTCGGCCGCGTTGTTGCGTGCAGCGGTTCGAAGGCGACGATTGCAGCTGTTGCCGAAGCCGGTGGCACCGACCTGACCGAACTCTGGTCGGTCGGAAAGCTGATTTCCATCAGCGTCGGTAAAAATCGCGTCGCTGCCCTGGTTTATTCAATGAACACAAACAGCGTCGGCTGGGGCGAAGGTCAAGACAACCTCTTCCGCATCGAGGTCGAGTTGCTGGGTGAAGTTCGCGTCGAGCCAGACGGTCGTGAGGAATTCTCCAGCGGCATCTCCGCCTACCCCTATCTCGGTGCCATCGCGCATCGCATCCGCGCCAGCGATCTGATGCGCATTTTCGATGCCGGCAAAAGCAATAGCTGCGTGATCGGCAAGCTGACGCAGGATGGGAGCATCGATGCCACCATCCATATTCCCTCAATGCTCTCAAAGCATTTTGCCGTCGTCGGCTCGACCGGCGTCGGCAAGTCGACCGCCGTCTCGCTGCTATTGCACAAGGCGATAGCAGCGGACCCGAAGCTACGGGTGCTGATCCTCGATCCGCACAATGAATTCGCCGCCGCTTTTCCGCGGCATGCCGTTGTCATCGATACGGATACGCTCGACCTGCCCTTCTGGCTGATGCGGCTGGAGGAATTCGGCGAGGTCGTCTTCCGCGGCCGTCCGGCAGTGCCGGAAGAGCTGGATGCGTTGCGCGATCTCATTCCGGAAGCAAAGCGGGCCTTTCGCGGAAACGACTCGGGTGTCATGCGCCGCCAGGCAGATAAGGCTTCCGTGACGGCCGACACGCCGCTCCCCTATCGCATGGCCGATCTGCTGGCACTGATCGACGAGCGCATCGGCCGGCTGGAAGGCCGCCAGGAAAAGCCGCATCTGCGCTCCCTGAAGATGCGCATCATCTCCGCGATCAACGATCCGCGCTATCACTTCATGTTCTCCAACAATACGATCACCGACACGATCATGGAGACCATCGCCAAGATTTTCCGCATTCCCGGAGATGGCAAGCCGATCTGCACCTTCCAGCTTGCCGGGATCCCGTCGGAAGTCATCAACTCCGTCGCGTCGGTCCTGTGCCGTATGGCATTCGAACTGGCACTATGGAGCGACGGCGCGATCCATATGCTTGTCGTCTGCGAGGAAGCGCACCGTTATATTCCCTCCGATCAGAACCTCGGCTTCCTGCCGACGCGGCAGGCAATCGCCCGCATTGCCAAGGAAGGGCGCAAATACGGCGTTTCGCTCGGCATTATCACCCAGCGCCCCGGCGAGCTCGACCAGACGATCCTGTCGCAGTGCTCCACGCTTTTCGCCATGCGCCTTGCCAACGATCACGACCAGGACATTATCCGCTCGGCCATACCGAACTCCTCGATTTCGACGACGAGCTTCCTCTCGTCGATCGGCAACGGCGAGGCGATTGCCTTCGGGGCGGCCATCGCCGTACCGATGCGTATGCGTTTCTCGCGCGTCGACGAGCATTTGCTACCGAAGGCCACCGGCAGCGTAACCAAGACGAGCGAGGAATCGCCCGATACTGTCGATTTGCGTACCATCGTTCGCCGCATGCGCGCGACTGCAGGCCCGGATATCAGCGCCCTGCAGCAAAGCTATGGCGGCGCCAGCGAAGCGGCTGCCTATGGCAGGAGCAATCTCGACAAAGATCTTGAGGAACCGTTGCGCTTCCAGGCCACTAACGCAGAAATATCCCTGAACGAACCCTATCGCCCGGATATGCTGCCCGGCGCCGCAGGGGTACTGTCTGCCGCCCCGCCACCAACATCGATCGACAGCGGACTTCCCGAGTTGCGCCGGGAACCCCGAGGCGACACATTGACCACACGCAGCATCCCGATCCGGGAAACATCGCCATCGTTGCGACGGGACCCCAATCTATCGCTGCGGGACAGCATTCTCAGGAAGCCACTAAGCAGCCTCTACGAAAACGATTGACGCTCCAACTCAGGGGCTCAGTCGTTCCCAGCTTTCATCCATCTGATTGCGAAACCATGTCATCTGCCGCTTGGCATATTGACGCGTTGCCGCCGCCCCGGTTTCGAGAACGGCCTCGCGCGTCATCTCACCTTTGAACATCGCCGCAATCTGCGACACGCCGATCGCTTTCATGACCGGCATATCAAGTGACAATCCCAGCGCCAGCAGGGATCGAACCTCCTCCTCCGCCCCCATCGCCAGCATCTTCTCAAAGCGGCCGTTGATGCGCTGATGCAGCACGTGACGATCCGGCAGCACGACGATCTTTCGCGCACGGTCGGGATCGATCACGACAGGCCCGGTCTTGCCCTGATAGGCAGCGATCGACTGTCCCGTCGCTTCGATCACTTCCAGCGCACGCACAATGCGCTGACCATCCTGTGGATTGAGACTCTTGGCTACGGCGTCGTCGCGATCGGCGAGTTCACGATGCAGAACCTCGGCCCCTTCCGCCAAAAGCCGGGCACGCAAGCGACTGCGAATTTCAGAGGGAATTGCCGGCATATCCGAGAGGCCGCCGGTTAGCGCTTTGAAATAAAGTCCTGTCCCGCCAACGAAAACCGGCAACCGCCCCTCGCCGCGCAAGCGCTCGACCAAGTCGGTGGCTTCACGCAGCCAGGCACCGGTGGAATAGGCCTGACCTGCGGGGATATGGCCGTAAAGATGATGCGGAATACCTTCCATGTCCTCGTAGGAAGGCCGCGCGGTCAGCACGCGCAGCGTGTCGTAGACCTGCATGCTGTCTGCATTGATGACCACGCCATCGTGCGAACGCGCCAATTCGACCGCAAGCGCGGACTTGCCGCTGGCGGTCGGCCCGGTTATCAGGATCGCGTCGATATTGCTCATAAGGTTTCTGCTCATGACCTTCGTTGCCACGCTTATTGCCAATCCGTCAAACCCCGTTCTTGTTCCCGCCATTGCGGAACAGGCGGCGGAAGCTGTCAAAGCCTCCGGGCTCTATTGGCTGGCTGACGGTATTGCCTGCGATATCGTCCTTCGCGATGGCACGGATCCCCAGGTGGCGGAAGCCGATATTCAGGCGGTGATCGGCAGCAAGCCGATCGATCTCGTGCTTCAGCAGGCGGAAACGCGACGCAAGACGCTACTGATCGCCGACATGGACTCGACCATGATCGGCCAGGAATGCATCGATGAACTGGCGGCCGAAGTCGGGCTCAAGGAGAAAGTCGCCGATATCACTGCGCGCGCCATGAACGGCGAAATCGCATTCGAACCAGCTCTGAGGGAGCGCGTAGCTCTGCTCAAGGGACTGCCGCTTTCTGTCGTCGACGAGGTCATCGCCAAGCGCATCACGCTGACACCGGGCGGCCCGGAACTCATCGCCACCATGAAAGCAAAGGGCTTTTACACCGCCCTCGTTTCCGGCGGCTTCACCGTATTTACGAGCCGCATCGCGGCGACGCTGGGCTTCGACGAAAACCGTGCCAACATCCTGCTGGAAGAAAATGGGTTGTTGACCGGCTTCGTCGCGGAACCCATTCTGGGCAAGCAGGCCAAGGTCGACGCCCTGAACGAGATTGCAGAAGAACTCGGCATCTCCACCGACGACGCTCTGGCCGTTGGCGATGGTGCCAATGATCTCGGTATGCTGCAGCTCGCCGGTTCCGGTGTCGCTCTGCACGCGAAACCGACCGTTTCCGCACAAGCCGGAATGCGTATCGACCATGGCGACCTCACCGCCCTGCTCTACATCCAGGGCTACCGCAAGACCGATTTTATCAAACCATAGCACCGGCAAACCCGCCGAAATCGGAGCGACCGATGATCATCACCGAAACCGAGCGCCTCCTCATCCGCAACTGGCGCGAGACGGATCGCGATCTGGCGCACGAGATCAATTCCGACGAAGCTGTCATGGAGTTCTTTCCCTTCCGCCGCAATCGAGCGGAGGCGGATGCATTCTTCGATCGCGTTCATTCCATGATCGCCGAAACCGGGCTCGGCCTCTATGTGCTGGAACTCAAGGCCACTGATGAGGCCATCGGCTATTGCGGGCTGATGCGAACAAATCACCTGGAGCCGTTCATTCCGGCGGGAACGATCGAGATCGGCTGGCGGCTCGTAGCGCGGCACTGGGGCAACGGCCTGGTCAGCGAAGCGGCACGCGCGCTCCTTGCCCACGGCTTCGAAACGCTCGCCCTCGATCAGATCGTGTCCTTCGCGGTCCATAACAACGTCAGATCGACCGCCGTGATGGAGCGGATCGGCATGCACCGTGTCGCCGGCGGCGATTTCGATCATCCGAGCGTGCCCGACACCCACCCACACCTCAAACCTCACGTCCTCTATCGTCTGACGGCGGCGGAGTGGCGCTCCGCACGATGAGATCAATCGAAACATCGCGGTTGATATTGCGCCCATGTCGGGAAGAGGATCGCGATCTCTTTTTCGAACTCAGCTCCGATCCCGAAGTCCTTGCATTTTTCCCGTTTCGCCGCAGCCGCAACGATGCCGATGCGATCTTCACGATGATCCGGGACATTACGCCCGAACCCGGTTTCGATCTTCTGGTGATGACCTTGAAAGAGAACGACGAGGCCGTCGGACTATGCGGCCTCTCGAAACCGCATCTCGAACCTTATCTGCCCGGCGAAGCGGTAGAGATCGGCTGGCGCATCGCGGCTCGACATTGGGGCAACGGCTACGCGACCGAGGCCGGCATTGCCTTGCTACACTACGCTTTCGATAGATTGAAGCTCGACGGGATCGTGTCAATTGCTGTTGAAAGCAATCTCGCCGTATTGGCAGTCATGCGGAACATCGGGATGAAACCCGATCCCGCCTGCGATTTCGATCACCCGCAGATTCCGGACACACATCTGCATTTGAAGCGGCACGTGGTTTATCGCCTGAGCGCCGCCGAATGGCGTGCGCTGCAGGCAAGGCAAACGCCGCGCTAAACCACTATTCCAGTGCGACGGCGATGAACCGCAAGTCACCATTCGGAGACGCGATCATCATCTGCGCATTGCGACGCCCTTCGCGCTTCAGCGATGACACTTTTTCGGAAGCCGCACTGGGCGTCTGAACGAATTCCTGCGCGACCTCGACGACGACATCGCCCGGCTTCAAGCCCTTTTCGGCTGCCGCCGAACCCGGTGCAACATCCGTGATGACAACACCATCGACGCTGTCGGCGATTCCGAAGCTCTTGCGATTTTCGGCAGTCAGCTTGGCGAGCTTCATGCCGAGCACGGTGGAGCTTGCCTGCGCCGGTGGCTGGGCCTGCGGCGATTGCTGCGGATTGTCGCCTTGATCCTGTCCGTCCATGCCGTCGTCGTTGCCATCATCGCCCTCGTCGGGATTGATGATTCCATCGCGATTGCCGTTGCCGTCAGGTGCAAGTTGCGGCTTCTGACCTCCCTTGTCACTCTCTGCGGCGGCAGCCTGGTTGCTGTCTTCCTGCCGGCCAAGCGTCACCTTGACGGTCTGCTGCTTGCCTTCGCGGTAGATGACGACATCGACTTCCTTGCCGACCGGGCTTTCGGCAACGATGCGCAACAGGTCGCGCATCTCGTCGACTTCCTTGCCGTCGAACTTCAGGATGACGTCGCCGGCTTTGATGCTGCCGTTGTCGACCGGGCCACCCTTGATGATACCGGCAACGAGCGCGCCCTTGGCGCTGCTAAGACCAAGGCTGTTGGCAACATCGTCTGTGACCGGCTGAATGCGCACGCCAAGCCAGCCGCGGCGCGTTTCGCCGAAATCCCTGAGCTGGTTGACCACGCCTTCGGCAAGCTCCGACGGAACGGCAAAGCCAATGCCGATCGAACCGCCGCTCGGGGAAATGATGGCCGTGTTGATGCCGATCACCTCGCCCTTCATGTTGAAGAGCGGGCCGCCGGAGTTGCCCTTGTTGATCGCCGCATCGGTCTGGATGAAATTGTCGTAGGGGCCGGCATTGATATTGCGCCCGCGAGCCGAGACGATACCGATCGTGACGGAACCGCCAAGACCGAAGGGATTGCCGATCGCCATCACCCAGTCGCCGATCCGCATCTTGGAGGAATCGCCGAACTTGACCGCCGTCAACGGATGCTTCGGCTCGACCTTGAGCACGGAAAGATCGGTCTTCGTATCCGTTCCGATCAGCTTGGCCTTGAGCTTGGTGCCATTCGGGAAGATCGCTTCGATATCGTCGGCGCCTTCGATGACGTGGTTATTGGTGACAATGTATCCCGAGGGATCGATGACGAAGCCCGAGCCGAGCGAACTCACCTTCCGGTTGCTGTCGTCATCCTTCTTGTTGTTGAAGAGATCGTTGAATTCATTCTGATAAGGCGAATTCTCCGGCAGCTTGGGCGTCGCCGGACCATTGCCTTCGTCTTTCACCTTCTGCGACGTGGAGATATTGACGACAGCATCGAGCAGGCCGGCGGCCAGATCGGCAACGGAAGCCGGGCCGGCGTTCATTGCCGGGTTCATCGTCATCGTCGGCGCGGCCGCCTGCGGCGTTTGACCGTTCGTGGTTGGTGGCACCTGTGCGCCGGCTGCCGCACCGCTATTTTGCACCTGAGCGAAAGCCTGTTCCGCGCCGCCCGCAACTGGGCCGGCAGTCAAGGCTATGCTGGCCAGCAAAGCAAGCGAACGGCTGAAAGGCAGGCGATAGATCGGGGCCATCAGGCATCCTCATAGAAAAAGGGAAATCTTGAATAAGCATCAACATAAGGCGGAATGATGAAGCGTGAAATCACCTTTTTGCAATATCCCCGAACCTCGATCCATCGCGTGGAAGCCGAGGCGATGGCGGCACCGGTTTAAACGAAAAAGGGCCGCCCTGAGGCAGCCCTTCGAATTCATCGGATCTGGCGGATCAATTCGCTGATGTCGCCGGATTGGCAAGCGCCGGTGCGCCTGTGTTGGCCGCAGAACCGGCAGGACTGTCAAAGAACTTGAAGAAGTCCGACTTGTTCGGCGGCAGGACCAGCGTCTTGCCGCCAGAAGCAAACGCCTTGTTGTAGGCTGCCATCGAGCGGTAGAACTCATAGAAGCCCGGGTCGCGCTTCGACGCATCGGCGAAGATGCCGTTGCGCTCGGCTTCACCCTGACCGCGGAGAACTTCCGAGTCCTTCTGCGCATCCGCGACGATCTCGACAACCTGACGGTCTGCAACCGCACGGCGACGCTGGCCTTCTTCGTTACCGCGTGCACGGATCAACTCGGCCTCAGCCAGACGCTCGGCCTTCATGCGGTCGTAGGTCTGCTGCGACACTTCCTGCGTCAAGTCGGTGCGGCGAATGCGAACGTCCTCGATGTTGAGACCAAGAGTCTCGGCATCGCGATGCAAATCGTCGCGCACTTCCGTCATCATCGACGCGCGCTCGCTGGAGAGTGCGGCATCGAAGCTGCGCAGACCGTAGACACGGCGCAACGAGGCATCGAGACGAGTTCTAAGCCGCGATTCCGCAGCATCGCGATCACCCGATACCGTTTCGCGGAATTTCCGCGCATCGGCGATCTTGTAGACGACAAATGCATCCACCTCGTAGAACTTGCCGCCCGAAACCTGAACGCGGATATTGTCCAGATCGAAGCGCAGTTCCTGCTGCTGGATATATTGAACACGATCGGCATCCATGAAGGCGAACGGCAGCTTGAAGTAGAGGCCCGGCTCCGTCTTGACTTCACGGATCTGGCCGAAGCGAAGGACAATCGCCTGTTCGCGGGCATTGACCACGAACACCGACGAATAGATGAGTAGCAATACCACCGCGAGCGCGATGAGGATGGCTGGCAAACGGCTGGACGTCATTATTTGGCCTCCGGCTGAGTTGCGTTGGCAGGCTTGTTCGCCTGCTTGCCGACTTCATTCAGCGGCAGATACGGAACCACGCCCTGCTTGTCGTCGATGATGACGCTGTTGGAATTGCCGATGACGGACTCCATAGTTTCAAGGAACAGGCGCTTGCGGGTCACTTCCGGCGCCTTGACGTATTCGTCGTAGATCGAGATGAAGCGCTGCGCCTCACCCTGTGCTTCCTTCACGACGCGGTCCTTGTAGGCGGCTGCCTCTTCGCGGATCTGCGCTGCGCGACCGCGTGCCTGACCGAGCTTCTGGTTGGCGTATTGATTGGCCTCTTCCACCTGCTGGTCTTCGTTCTGCTCGGCGCGCTGCACCTCGTCGAACGCATCGGCCACTTCGCGCGGCGGCGATACGTCTTCGATCGGCACGGCATTGATGGAGATGCCGGCATCGTAGCGGTCCATCGTGTCCTGGATGATGTTTCTCACCTGAACGGCGATTTCCTGGCGGTTGTCGCGATAGATGTCCTGGGCAGGGCGACGGCCGACGATTTCGCGCATGGCGCTTTCAGCCACCTGCTGCAGTGTCTCGTCCGGGCTTTCGATCTTGAAGAGATAGGCCTGCGGCTTGGTCACGGCGTAGAGAACGGAAAACTGGACGTTGACGATGTTCTGATCGCCCGTCAGCATCAGGCCATTGTTGGCCGAGCTGGAGCTCGAACGGCTGCCGATGTTGCGCTGCTGCTCAGTCACCTTGACGAACTCGACGCGATCGATCGGCCAGAAATGGAAATGAAGGCCAGGCATGGAGACTTCTTCGCGCGGCTTGCCAAAACGCAATTCCACGCCACGCTCGTCCGGCTGGACCGTATAGATGCACTGGATCAGCCAGAAAACACCGATAACAGCGGCAATAATAAGAAAGACGCCGGCATTGAAACCGCCAGGGACGAACCCCTTCAGGCGATCCTGGCCGCGGCGAATAATATCCTCGAGATCCGGAGGCCCTCCGTTGCCGCTTCCACGCGGCCGGTTCGGTCCTTGCCCCCAAGGTCCCTGGTTATTTCCACCGCCGCCACCGCCGCCCCATGGGCCACCGCCGCCGCCATTCTGATTGCTCCAAGGCATCAAAACCTCTTTGTTTGTTGACTCCCAGCATCGCGCCGAACCCGTGAAATTCACAGGTGGCAGCGACTGATCCCCGTTATAGGTATCGACGCACCTGCTTTCAACGCAACTTGAGGAAGTTCGGCGGATTAACTGGAAAATATTTGATTTTTCGGGGCAGCTTTTATGCTTTTCGCCTGAGATAAACGACGAAACGCGTTGGATACGTGTCCTTCTCGCCGGCCGGCACGGCAAGCTCGCTCTCGACCTGCCAAAGGGCAGGATCGATTACAGGAAAGGACGTATCCCCGTCCACGTCGGCCTCGACATGCGTGATCAGCAAACGATCCGACAGGGCAATCGCTTGCCGATAGATTTCGCCGCCGCCAAGAATGCAGATCTCGTCGGTATGGCTCTCGGCCGCAAGACGCGAGGCGATCTCTATGGCTTCCTCGAGCGAATGCGCCGTCGTCACACCTTCGGCAGAAAAGCCCGCGTCGCGCGTGATGACGACATTCGGCCGCCCCGGCAACGGCCGGCCGATCGACTGATAGGTCTTGCGCCCCATGATAACAGGCCGGCCTAGGGTCATGGCCTTAAATCGCTTGAGATCGGAGGACAGTCGCCAGGGCATGTCGCCGTCACGTCCGATGATGCCGTTGCGCGATACCGCGACGACAATGGTTTTGATCGGTTGGTTCATACTTCTCCCTCGGACAACGGTCATCATCGTCAATGCGAATCGGGCAACGATACGACTGCAGGATAATCGCGAGCGGGGATGAAGAGCACCCCCTTCCGCGCAGCATCAGCCGCTGTTGAGTGCGTCGAGCTGCCCTGCTAGCACGCCGCCAGTGTCCCTATCCGCCGCCATTTTACGATAGAGGCCAGCCATACCCCTGAATATTAGCGAGGCCGGGTCGTCATCACCGAGGAACTCCGCAATCTCTTCCATCTCGACAACCCAGCGATAGGCCTTCGGATACATGTCCGGGATGGCGCTCGCTAATTTTGTATCGAGATCCGGCAAACTCTCCTTCAGCTCGCGCTTGAGGGCTTCGTCCGCTCCGGTGCGCAACGCGGCAAGCAGCATGGCGGTGCCAAGCCCCGTTACGCCCTTGTTGATGCCGGCGTAGCACATCTTCAATGCCGATGCCGCGCCGATCGCCCCCTCGATGCGGCGCACCTGAAGGCCACGTTCGGCAAGCACGGCGCTACGATGGGCTTCATCACCGCTCACATAGAGTTTCGGGCCCTTCCGGCCGGCTTTCGGCGGCCCACCGATGATGGAGCCATCAAGAACCATGCCGCAATCGCTGTCGAAAACGGCGGCGACCTGCATCATCGTCTGTGGCGAAATCGCGTTGCAGTCCATGAGTGTCGTTTTCTTGCCGCATCGGCGAACCGCTGCGGCAACCTGTTTGGCGACTTCAACAGCCGTGCCGGGCGGCACGATGGAAAGAATGAGATCTACCCCGGCGATGGCCTCAAGGCTGGCCGGTTCCATTCCAACAGCCTTCGCGCGTTCTACCGTCGCAGCCGAGCGCCCCTCAAGATAGGTCAGTACCTTCGCGCCGTTCTCAACCAAACGCCCTGCAATAGCGCTGCCCATCGCGCCGGCTCCGATGACTGCGATCTCCACGGCCGCTCTCCTTGTATATGACGGCGGCAGCATAGCGTCAGTCGCTCAAACGGACGAGCAAAATGCCATGAGGTAACACGAACTTGAGCTTGGGCGCGGATCAATGACCCGGATGAAACCGCGGCAGCCTATCGCCCTATGCCGCGCGAAGCACGAGGACCGCGTAGATGCACGGTTCCCCGCTTTGATTCTTGAAGACGCAATCCGTTGGTGGACCGAGTTCGAGACAATCGCCCGTCGACATCGAATGCCAGGTATCGCCCTCAAGAAAAGTCAGCTGCCCCTTCAGTACCCAGATCAGCTGCCGCATGAAGACATAGGCCGAAGCCGGCATCGGAACCTCGGCGCCTGCTGGCAATTCGATGCGAACGAGATCCAGCGGCAGATCCGATTTTGGAGAAACGTGTCGTCGCTCGTAGCCGCTCTGCGGGTCGATCCAAACCGGCTGGTCTTCCCTCTTCAGGAAACGACCCTGCTGCATCTCGGCACGCGCCATCAAGGTCGACATGCTGAGGCTGAAGGCGCCGGATAGCTTACCAAGCAGCGCCGCGGTCGGACTGCTTTCGCCACGCTCGATCTTGTGGATCATGGCGCGGGAAACGGCCGAGCGCTCGGCAAGCTCCGTCAACGACCAGCCACGGCTTTCGCGTTCGATACGGAGTCGCGCGCCGATGCGCCTGTCGATATCGTCAAGTTGGGACATCCGTTTACTATAGTAGACAATTGCAGGGATGACAATCTGCGCTCACGGCACTTGCAAGATAGCATTTGAGCAAACCAAACGGCAAACCAGCAAGAGAATCCTCTTAAATTGGGCGGATACGCACTAGAATTGCATCAATCCCCCATCGCGCGGCCTGACAGCCAAATGACTGACCCTTTTTGACTCCTTGAATTGCTGTAATAATATAGTAGACAGCCACCGAAATCTCTGTATGAGACGTTGAAACGACAGGACGCGCGCTCACCTGATTGAGCGGACAAATTCACGGAGCAGCCGATGCGAATTTGCGATGCCAGAGACGAAGATCTTGCGGGAATTACCGCAATCTACAACGACGCCGTCGCCAACACGGCCGCGATCTGGAACGAGACGCAGGTCGACATCGACAATCGCCGACAGTGGCTGCACGACCGACACAGGCTAGGCTATCCGGTGCTCGTTGCCATCGACGACCGCGGCGAAGTCGTCGGATACGCCTCTTTCGGCGATTGGCGTGCCTTTGATGGCTATCGCCACACGGTCGAGCATTCCGTCTACGTGCGCAACGACCAGTACAGGGGCGGCATCGGCAAGGCGCTGATGGTCGAGCTTATCGAACGGGCGCGCGCAATCGGGAAGCATGCCATGGTGGCGGGCATCGAAGCTAGCAATCTCGCCTCGATCAAGCTCCATGAAAAGCTTGGCTTCCAGCAGGTCGGGCTGTTGCCGCAAGTCGGCACGAAATTCGGTCGCTGGCTCGACCTCGCATTCCTGCAGCTGCTGCTCGATCAGCGCACCGATCCCGATTCGAAACCGGCCGCCTGAGAGGGCTCCCGTTCTTTGTCTTTACGCAATTCCGGACGCAAAACCGCTGCGCACTTTTGCTGGAACTGCTCTTAAACGGCGACCTCGGCTGATATCGCCGCATGCGGCTCATATCCGGCGACATCGAAATCCTCGATGCGGTAGCCGTCAATGCTGTCGGGACGCCGCGCCAGACGCAGCGTCGGGAAAGGCCTGGGTTCGCGGCTGAGTTGCTCGCGGATCGCATCGAGGTGATTGAGGTAGAGGTGCACGTCGCCGCCCGACCACACAAGCTCTCCAAGATCCATATCGACCTGCTGCGCAACCATGGCCAGTAGGACCGCCTGCTGGCAAATATTGAAGGGGTTGCCCAGGAAGAGATCGCATGAGCGCTGGAACACCATCAGGCTGAGCCGCGGGCGGCGTCCGTCGGCGCCCGATATGTTCGAGACATGGAACTGATAGACCATATGGCACGGATGCAGCGCCATATCGGCCAGCTCCCCGACGTTCCAGGCATGAAAGATCATCCGCCGGCTGCTCGGATTGGTCTTCAGATCCTGAATGACGGTGGCGAGCTGATCGTGCACCCTGCCCTCTGCATCGCGCCATTGCCGCCACTGCTTGCCGTAGACCGGGCCGAGATCACCCCATTCGAGCGCAAAGGCTTCGTCTTCCAAAATCCGCTTCTCGAAGGCGACCTGATCGATCTCTTCGCCGGTTGCCTTGCGATATTTGGCGAGCGGCCAATCGGTCCAAATCCGCACATTCTCCTTCAGGAGATTGCGGATATTGGTGTCGCCGGTCAGAAACCAGAGCATTTCCTTGACGGCGAGTTTCCAATAGACGCGCTTGGTCGTGAAGATCGGGATCTGCCCCTTGGAGAGATCGAAGCGCATCATTGCTCCGAGACCGCTCAAAGTGCCGACGCCTGTGCGGTCGATGCGGCGGTCGCCGTTCTCGAGAAGGTGGGCCATCAGATCGAGATATTGATACTCTGGGTGGCGAACCATCTTCTGCTCCGAAATTGCTTGGTATGTTTTCCGGACGACACGTAGCGCGCCGGCGGACACCCGCCGCCGCGCGCTCGGCCGATTCCTTTTCCTTAAGTTTAACGGCAAGCCGGCGCGAAACCAACCATGGCAAAGCTCTATACGTCGCACAATCCCGGCAATTCTCGGCCACCTGCATGGCAGGCGAAGTTTCGGCAAAGCATTTGTGACAATTACCCTTCCCTTCGCCCGCGGAAAACACTATATCACCCTTGCCGGTCCTCGGGCCGGCTATGGCGATAAATGAGCGGTGTAATAAACCTATTGGACCCGGGGGCGGTACCCGGCGCCTCCACCAAAAACCGGCCGGCCAAACTGGCGACAGACCGGCTTTTGATGGGGGCGAAACAGGATCGACAAGGGTGTAAAGATCGACTTTTTGCTCGGCATTGTACCGCCGTTATCGGGCTAAAATTGTAGTTGCAAACGACAACTATGCGGAAGCTCGTCTCGCTGCTTAATCGCGGTGTGACACTTCAAATAAAGTCCTAAGGGGTCGCACTCTTAGGCGGGGTCCGAAGGCACCTGGCAACAGAAGCCTTCACCTTATCCTCCATTGCTATATTATAGTAAGACTGAGCGATGACTCGCGCACGGGGCTTTCCCCTTGGCGGCGAGCATGGCATAAGCCTTAGAAAAAGCATGGGCTAACGAAAGACAGGAAAGTATGGCGCAGGATCATATCCGCTACGATATTTTGGCACAGGACGCCCTGCGTGGAGTCATACGTAAGGTGTTGACCGAAGTCGGCGCCACCGGCCGCCTGCCGGGGGATCATCATTTCTTCATCACCTTCCTCACGGGCGCTCCCGGCGTGCGCATTTCGCAGCACCTGAAGTCGAAGTACCCGGAACAGATGACCATCGTCATCCAGCATCAATTCTGGGATCTTAAAGTCACCGAAAGCCTGTTCGAGATCGGCCTCTCCTTCTCCGACGTTCCGGAAAAGCTGGTAATCCCGTTCAACGCCGTCCGCGGCTTCTACGACCCCTCAGTCAACTTCGAGCTGGAGTTCGACGTGCCGCTGGCCGACGAGGAAGAGATCACCACCGGCGAGATCACCGCCTACCCGGTTCCGACCGAAGGCGCCGAGGAACAATCGGCCCCTGCAAAGGAGGGCGAGGAAAAGAAGCCGGGATCAGTCGTCTCGCTCGACGCATTCCGCAAGAAGCAATAGGCATATCGGGGGAAGCATCTGCTTCCCCTTTTCATTTGGGCAAGAGGAAGAAGCCGATGACCGCGGAAATCGTCAATCTGCGTCAGTTTCGCAAGAAGCAAGCCCGCTCCGAAAAGGAGAAGCAGGCCGAGCAGAACCGCATCAGCTTCGGCCGCACCAAGCCGGAAAAGAACCTGACCAAGGCGCTCAACGAAAAGGCGGAAAAAGCCCACGAAGCCGGCCATATCGAGACGCCCAAGCCCGACAAGTGACCATATCGGGACCATAAAAAAACTTCCAAAATCAGTTGCTTACTCCTGCATTTTGAATCATTTTAAGAAATACCCCCATCCTTTCCGATTTTGATCGAACCACCAATGATCCGTAAACATTCCGCGACGCTGCATGGCCATCGCACGAGCTTTTCCCTTGAGGATGCCTTCTGGACAGAACTGAAGGCAATCGCCAATGCGCGCGGCATTTCGCTTGCAGCGTTGATCTCCGAGATCGACGACGGGCGCGAAGCTGGCAGCAACCTTTCCTCGGCACTCCGCCTCTATGTCCTCAAGTGGTTGAAAGACCGCAACTAGCGCATGTCGCGCAAAAGTGTGCAGCGGTTTTTGCGGCTACGACATGCGTAAAACCAAAAAGCTGGTGCGCTAGCGGATCTGAAAGATCGCGACACGCTTTGGAACCATGCGACGGGAAGCCAACCGGCATTCGGTGAAAGACGCTGCCGGATGCCTGGTCTCGAACCAAAAGCAGGGATTGTTCAAGAGCGCATGCTCGGGCGTCGCGCACCGACATCCTGCGGCCGAGCTGCCTGTTATTGAATGCCTCCAGGTAGCTCATTGAAGTTCAGCGGAGCTGGCGTTTTCGGTGCCTGCGCGTCGGTTTTGGGTTCAGGCTGAGCCTCGGCTTTGGCCCGTGCTTCGGCCGCAGCCTTCGCTTCCTCGGCGGCCTGCTGCTTGGCCCTGGCCTGCTCCTCGGCCTGCCTGGCTTTGGCTTCGTCTTCGGCTTGCTTCTGCGCAGCGGCCTGTTTGGCTAAATCGCGCAACCGGCTCTCTTCGGCGCGACGCTGCTGTTCGATGGCCGCATCGCGTTGGCGCTGCGCCTCACGCACAGTAGCCGTGTATTTGTAAAGCGAAACCTCGCGTCGGAGCCGCTGCTTCTCCAGTACATTGGCCTGCAGGCGCTCGACACGCCGCCGTTCGCGCTCAAAGGCCCGAACCGAGAGGAAGCTGGTAATATCGGTCACATCCATCGTTCGGCCTGGCGTCGCAAGCGGCCCGGCGAAATCAAGGCGCAGAGCCGGCTCAGCGCCACTTTGCGCCTCGCTCCCGGCCTTGAAGCTGATCCCCAGCGATCCACGCATCTGCTCGTCCGGCAGGCTGATCTGGGCATTGCCGGAAAGCTTCGCCACGTCGTTGCTGACGACGATATTGGTGGCTCGTGCAACGCCCGCGGAAATATTGAAAGGTATGCTGGTCTGCGCCAACACCGCCTCGCCGTTGTTGAGCAGCGTCTGCACGATCGGCAAAACCTTGTCGGCAGTGATCTCGCCCTGGATTTGATCCGTTGCCGACAGCAATGGCGACAGGACGGATAGGTTAAGGCCTCGCACATGCGTCTCGCCGAGTTTGATCTCACCCGAGCCGCTGGCGTTTGCCGCAAGCTCGGCAATGCTCTTGCCGCTGGCCTCGACATTCATTCCAAGGCCAAACCGACCGCTGGCGAGCGGCGCGCCATCGCGCTGCCAGGCAACCGCCGCCAGATCTCCGTTGACGATGTTGAGCTTCGTCTGCAGCAGCCCGGTACCGTCCGAATTGGCGAGCATCAAGCTGCCGTTCAACGTGCCACCGTTCCAGCCGCCGGCCAGATCGTTGAGGCGAAACTCCTCGCCTTTATAGGTCGCATTGCCGGTGAAATTCGAAATCAACCCGAATATGCCGGGCCACACCTGCTTTGCCGAAAGCTTGATACCGATATCGAGCCCAGTGAAGGCGGGCAATCCGAGCTTTTCCCTGGAGAGGCTGCCTGTCTTGGGATCGACCATCGGCCCGTATATCGCCTCCGCAAGCCAATCGAGATCCACCTTGTCCAGCGCCAGTTCGCCCGTCGCCTTGATATTCGGCGCCTTCCTGTCGAGCGTGAACACGCCCGACATGTTGTTGTCGGCGAGCAGCCCCTTCATATCGGAGAGCACGATCTTATCCGGGCTTAGAGTCGCGTTAGCCTGGAACTTGACGGGCAGTCCACTGCCCATCTGTGGAACCCCAATGCCGTTCATCACGAAATAGGGGTCGATATCCGCGCTATCGAGCGAGAGTGCGATATTGCCGTTGAGGAAGTTATCGGGGCGCACATCGACTTTTCCGTTCGCGGTAAACGAGGTTTTGTCGGTGGCAAAGGTCAGCGCTGCATCGGCCGGATCGGTGCCGCTGGCGGAAACCTTCAGCGTCATACGGCCATTTGCATCGGCTTCGACCGGCAGTGGATCAAGCCCTGCCTGGCCGAAGAGGATCGACGTAATGGAGTTCTCGAGCGTTCCCTCGAGCGTTGTCGTCCCTTTTCCGGCGAGCGCCGAGAGGTCGGACATGCGATAATCGAAATTGACGCGGCTGCCGTTGGAAACGCCGGCCAAGGTCACTGTCAGCGCGTTATCCTGATCGCCGCCAAGCGTTACCGCACCACGAAGCGCGGTATTTCCATACCAAGCGGCATTGCGCACCAACCGGTCCATGACGGGATGATGCGGCAAATGCTGGCGCAACATCTCGAAGAACGGGCCGGGGTCGGCGGCCTTGAAGGTGATTTCGCCTGATCCCTTGTAGTCCGACGGCGAGCCCTCGGCGCGGCCCGTCGCCGTGATCTCGGCGCCGGCAACATTGCGAACAGCCAGCTTGTCGAGCGTCAACGAACCGTCGGCAATGGAGAACGACGTGTCGATGTTGTCTGCCGGCACGCCGAAAGCCACGAACCTCCCGGCTTGGAGATGCGCGGTGATATGGTGATCGAAGAGGGACTCATCGCTGTTCTGGCCCGTCAGCAGACCGGTCAACGCCCTTAGCGCGTCGAGGTCGAGAGTGTCGCCAGCCAGGTCGACGGCAAGCTTCGGGGTGGTCTTGCCACCCGGCGCCACGCGATCGAGCCTGCCCTTGAGTGTGGCGGGACCAATCGCGATCTCCAGATTTTCGAAACGCTGCTCCTCATGCCGCAGACTGACGTCGGCGGAGAATCCGGCCTGCCGCAATTGGCGAATGGAGGGATCGACGGACCCCACCAGCCACGAAGCAAGTCCCGAAGGCTGGTTCGAAGCAACGACCAGATTGCCTACAAAATTCGGCTCGCCTTGCAGCATCAGATTGCCGCGGGCCTCAACCTGCGTGCGCCCCGGCAGCGTGCCGATCGCATGATCGATCTTCCAGCCTGTTCCCGCGGGTTCCAGATCGAGCTGGACGTCGCGAATGGTCGTATCCCCGGCAACGATCGCAGGCAGGCGGAAGGTCGCCTTGCCCGGCACCTGCGGCACCGGAATTTCAGCCGCGATCGCGATGAGATTGTTCAGGCGCTGACGAGCCGATACCGCCGGGTTTCGGTTGGTCTTGCCGTTGGCGCCCTTGCCGTTGCCAAGCCGATTGACGTCAATCTGCTGGCCGTCTGCGGTCAGTAAAAACTCGGGCTTGGAGCCGGTATCCAGCGTCGCCTCGCCTGTGACCACATAGGGATCGTCATCCGCACCGACTTCGAGGCGGTATTCCGGCACACGAATGCGATCGTTCGTCAGCTCGAAGCGGCCCTTGATACGGGGTTGCGCCTTCTGATCGGCAGAATTGCGCGACTGCTTGTCGTTGACCCCCGCGGTAAAAGAACCCATGTAGTCAGGCTTGCTGTTGACCAGCTTCAGCTCGCCGTCCAGATCGACATTGAGGGGATGGCGGTCAGGCATCAGCCGCGTGCGGACGCGCAGAACGCCATTGTCATCCGGCTGGCTGCTCGAAACGGTGAAATTGCCATGCTCGCCGTCAAGTGCGGCATCGCCTTCAATCCGCCAAGGGCCGGCAAGCGATTTCGCGGACATCTCGGCATTGAGATCCGTGACGTGCCGGGTGCGGCCCGACTGCTCGTCGATGAAGACGATATCGCCGTTTTCCACGTGCACGCTTTCAAGCACGACCGACTTTGCAGGGATCTCGGGCTGACTGCCACGCATCCAGTCCAGCGTACCGTCTTTCAGCAGCCGCAGGCGCACCTTGGGTTTCGATACCCGCATGTCGAAGATCAGCGCTTCGCCGGAAAGGAAAGGCGCAAGCTCGGCATCCATGGAGAATTCGGCAATCTGCACCAACGGCGTACCGTCAGTCTCCTGGCCGACTCGAACGTCATGCAGGGTCACGGATGGAAACGGCAGGAGACGGGCATCGACGGCGCCGTGAACGGTCACCTTCTTGCCGATGATGCGGCTCGCCTGATCCTCGAAATTCTTGCGAAAATCGGTCCAGTCTATGAAGAGCGGAGCCAGCAGCGCCAGGAACAGCACCACCACAAGCAATCCACCCAGAAAAACCAGGACCCTACCCAACAACGCGAACCGTCTCCAATCTTCATTCCGAATAGACGATGAATCTAAGTCTATTCGAGCACATACACTACATCGCCTCGGATGGGCACGTCTCTATTGGCTCTCAACCAAGAATCGCACCCATTTTCCGAGGCTTACCGCGTGATCCAACCCATCCTGGCCGCTTTCCATGACATAAGTTGGGAAAGCCGCCGCAGCCTAAAACATGATGCCGAAAAGTGTAAGCAGTTTTCGACTGACATCATGTCCTACTTCTTTGATTCTAGGGCGGATTCAGATTCCAAATCGGTTCGACCTGGAATCAGCCGGCTGTTGCGTTGCTCCCATGCATAGCAAGCCAGGATTATGGGAATACTGCACTTTTCAATGGGGGTGGAAAATCTTCCCAGGATTGAAGATGGCATCGGGATCGAGCGCCGCCTTGACCTGGCGCATGACATCGACGGCATTGCCGAGCTCCTGCTCGAGAAATGCCATCTTGCCCTGACCTATCCCATGTTCGCCCGTGCAGGTACCGTCCATAGCAAGCGCGCGCGCATTGAGACGCGCCACGAAATTTTCAACGACCGCAATTCCTTCCGCGGTCTTGTCGTCGAACAGGACGAGCACATGGAAATTGCCGTCGCCGGCGTGGCCGACGATGGGCGCCAGCAGGCCATGCGCCTCGATGTCGGCCTGGGTCTCGGCAACGCATTCGGCAAGCCTGGAGATCGGCACACAGACATCCGTCGACAGGGCCGCGAGCTCTGGCGCCAGCGCACGGCAGGCCCAGTAGGCATCGTGACGTGCCTTCCAGAGCCTGTTGCGCTCCTCGGCATTGTCAGTCCAGAGAAACTCACCGCCGCCGCACTCGGCTGCAATCTCGGCAAATTGCGCCGATTGCAGCGCGACCGTTTCATCCGTGCCGTGGAACTCGAGAAACAGCGTCGGTTTCTCGTCGTAGGTCAGGCCGGAATAGCGGTTGGTAGCGCGCATCTGCACGGCGTCGAGCAGCTCGATGCGCGCAACCGGAATGCCCATCTGAATGGTCAGGATAACGGCGTCGCAAGCGGCCTTGATATCCGGGAAGGCACAAGCACCGCCGGCAATCTTCTGAGGAATGCCCTGCAATCGCAGCGTGACCGACGTGAGCACACCGAGCGTACCCTCGGCACCAACGAAAAGCCGGGTGAGATCATAGCCGGCCGAGGATTTCTTGGCGCGGCGTGCCGTGCGAATTTCCTCGCCATCGGCGGTAACGACGGTCACCGACAGCACATTGTCTTTCATGGTGCCGTAGCGCACGGCATTGGTGCCCGATGCGCGCGTCGATGCCATGCCGCCGATCGAGGCATTGGCGCCGGGATCGATCGGGAAGAACAGCCCGGTATCGCGAAGATGGGTGTTAAGTTGCTCGCGCGTTACCCCCGGCTCGACCGTGCAATCCAGATCTTCGGCATTGACCTCGAGAATGCGGTTCATGCGGCTGAAATCGATGGAAATGCCACCGTGCGGTGCGTTCACCTGCCCTTCCAGCGAAGACCCGGTGCCGAAGGGAATAACTGGAACCTTGTGCTCCGCGCACACCTTGACGACCGCCTGGACATCCTCGCGCGTCTCGGCGAAAACGACACCATCGGGAAGCTGCGAAGGAATATAGGTCGTCGTATGGGCGTGCTGGGCGCGAAAACTTTCGCCGGTCTGGAAACGCTCTCCGAAAGCCTGTTTCAGAACGCCGAGAGCGGCTGAAATCCCAGCCTCGTTGCGTTTCCCTGCCTTCGCATCAGCCAGAACCATAGTCCGAATCTCCTATCGCGAGCACAAAGGGCGTTAACCTTTTGCGGTTCTATGGGACATAGAAACGACCGTGTCCAGCCATGAAAATATCGAAACCGACCTCGCCTCGGCTATAGGCCTGGAGGGAAATTCAAACGGTTTGGCGGCGCGTCGCCAAACCTGGTCAGCCACGCTGCCCTGCACCGCGCACCATGCTGCTCCAGGCGCCGGGAGCGATACCGAAGGCCTTCTTGAAATGCCTGGTCAGATGGCTCTGGTCGGCGAAGCCGGTTGCAGCGGCAACTTCGGCGATCGGCTCGCCCTCGACGATCAGCGCCTTTGCCTGTTGCAGCCGACGCATGAGCAGGAAGCGATGCGGGCTCGTGGCGAAGGCGGCTCGGAAATGCCGAGCAAGCGCGAACCGGTCAAGGCCCGTGATCTGCTCCAACTCCTGGGAGCGAACACCGCGCGTGACATGCGCTTCCAGATATTCCCGCGCCGCTTTCGCCTGCCCCCAGGCAATGCTGCCCAACGGTCGCTGCGGCAGGCGCGCATGCTGCACGAGGCCATCGGCCAGGCGAGAAACGAAGTCGTCGACGAAGAGCTCGTCCAGTTCGCGATCGAGTTCGCCAAGTGCCGCCAGCAAGAGACCGGCGAGCCGATCGTCCTCAACCACCGGATCATCGACGAAAGGCAGGCCGATACGGGCTGCCTCCAGACACTGAAACAGCACCGAAGGCTCCAGATAAAGCATGCGGTAGACGAGCCCGTCCTCGGTCGCGGCACCGCCATCGTGCAGTTCGTCCGGATGAAGGATGATCACCCGCCCGGGCTGGCTGTAGCGCTGTTCCCCTCGATACCGGAATGTCTGCACCCCTCGCATGGTGACGCCCAGCGCATAGGTGTCATGCCGGTGCAGATCGAACGCATCGCCTCGAAACTGCGCCTGGATGCGCTCGATCCCCGGATAGGCGGGCGCGGACAGGATGCGATTGGCGTCGGGCGTCACGCACAAACGTTCAAGACCCTCGAAGATCTGTCCGGCTACATCATCCTGCAATGTCGCATTTCCAGACTGCATGAAAGTGATCACCGATGTTCGATACCAAAATCGCGATCGTTTTGCGAAGCGATCTTCAATCCTGGCAGAAGCTGAACGTAACCGCCTTCCTGTCGACGGGCATCGCCGGGCAGCATCCCGATATCATCGGCGAAGCCTATCGCGATCGCACTGGCAACGTCTACAACGCGTTGTCGATCCAGCCGATCATCGTCCTATCGGCCGATCAGGACAAGATCTCCGCCATCCATCGCCGCTCGCTGGAACGCGGCGTGACCTCTTCCGTCTTCATCGAGGAAATGTTTTCCACCGGCCATGACGTCGCCAATCGCGCCGTGTTTTCCGAATTCGCCCCCGAGGACGCCAAAGTCGTCGGCATTGCCCTGCGCGCGGAAAAGAAGATCGTCGACAAGATCACCAAGGGCGCGAGCATGCACGCGTGATCAGACGCGCAAAGAAAACGGCCGGATCGTGAGACCCGGCCGCTTTTGTTGAACAGGCTTAGCCGTTCTGTGTGATCGGTGCGATCTGGATTTCGACGCGGCGGTTTTGGGCGCGGCCAGCCTCGCTCGCATTGGACGCAACCGGCTGCGACGGGCCGAAGCCGATCGCCGACATGCGGCGCTGGTCGATACCCTGACCGCTGAGATAGGAAGCAACGGAACCGGCGCGACGCTCGGACAGATCCTGGTTGTGCTGCAGGCTGCCGGTCGAATCGGTATGGCCGTTGACGTCGATGAGAGTGCGGTTGAACTTGCGTAGAACGATTGCGACGGAATTGAGCGTCGCAAAGAATTCCGGCTTGATCGCGTCCCTGTCGATGTCGAAGGTGATCGCCGACGGCATATTGAGAATGATGCGGTCGCCGACGCGCGTAACCGAGACCCCGGTGCCCTGCAGCTGCGCACGCAGCTCGGACTCCTGCTGGTCCATGTAGTTGCCGATACCCGCACCCGCGAGCGCACCGACGCCGGCACCGATCAGCGCGGCATTGCGGCGCGAAGATGGCGAATGACCGATAAGGAGACCCGCAACCGCACCGACCCCGGCACCGATCGCCGCACCGCCGGCCGTGTTGGACACCTTCTGTTCGCCTGTATAGGGATCAGTCGTGGTGCACGCGTTCAAAAAGGCTGCCCCTAGGGCAAGAATGGCAAATTTCTTGATCATAGAATCGTCGCTCTCCGGTTCGATGGCCGCAGCAGATATGAAACATTGCGGCAAGATGATGAAGAGAAATCTTAACCAGTCCTTTGTTCCCTGTGCATAGCGCATATGCACAACCTTTGCGGAAACCATGGGCCACCGGCACTTTGCAGGGCCGATAACAGCCCCGCTTGCCTTGCTTGCAGCGCCCCTCGATGATCAGGCGGCGTGGAAAAGCTGAAGCACGGTGTTAAAGCTGGCATTGGCGATCGACAGGGACTGCAGCCCGAGTTGCTGCTGCGCCTGCAGCGCCAAGACCCTGCTCGATTGCTGCTCCATGTCCGCGTCCACGAGTTTGCCCACGCCGCTTGTCAGGGAATCGTTCAGATTCTTGGCGAATTCGGTCTGCAGACCAATGCGGGATTCGAGCGAACCGAATGCCGATCCGATCGTATTGAGCTGCTGCAACATCCCGGTCACCGTGTTGACCATGTCCGTAATCGCCCCGCGTGACGTATTCGCATCAAGGGAGATTTCAGCCTGGCCGCCGGTGCTGCCATTCTTGCTGCTGATCAAGACGTAGTTTTTTGCTGAGCCGGCCGCTGTCGAAAAGGCGGTCGACGTCAGCACGCCATACCCGCCCGAACCGCTCGATTGATCGTCAATCAGATATCGGGCATCCGCCGGAACGATGGGGCCGCCGGTCGAGGTCACGCCCTCGTAGTTCAGCATGCCGATCGAGACGCTTCCGTTGGTGTTGCGGATAAAGGACCCTGGAATCTGATGTGGTTTCGTCGGATCCGTACCGTCCTGCAACACTGTCCAGTTGACGCCGTTGAAAGTCGCGGATTCCCCAATGCTGCGCAGTTGCTGCTTGAGCTGGGTAATCTCATCGTTGAGCTTCGTCTTGTCGACACTCGTCTCATACGCACTGACAAGCTTCGTGCGGATCTGCGTCACGACATCGATTGCATTCTCGACACCGGTGGAGGCTGTATTGACCGTAGAGGCAGCAAGGCCAAGCGCATCCTGCACCGACGATATTGCGCCAACGTCGGTACGCGTCAAAGCCGAAATCCTCCAATAGGTGGCGTTATCCTTGACCGTCTGCACCCGCAGCCCGGACGACATCTGCCGCTCCGCATTTGCCAGTTTGGTCTGGGTGTCCCTCAGCACTTCGAGCGCTGTATTCATAGAGGGAGTGACCCTGATGAAGGTCGAAAAAATACTCACGGCACACAAACTCCGGACGCAACAATACGCAACAAATACAAGGAGACATTGGAACCTTGCCGCGGGCACTCATGCACACGGGCCGATCGTGTCGGCGAAGGAGAAGCCCGGCAAAACAACACCTGGGCTCCAGCGGTTACATGCCGCTATGATTAGCAAACACACTTAATAAAACGCTAAGCCAAACGCATAATTTACCATAAACAAGCGAGAAATTTGCCGCGACCTCAACTCAACCGTGCTGGCCTCACTCCGCCGCGCGGAGGTTGGCCAGCTTCGTGCGCAGCGCCGCATCCGACATTTCCTCGTGCAGGCGCTGCTCCTCATGTGTCTGCGGTTTGGCGAAGCGCGCGATGAGAAGGTAGGCGACGGGCGTGATGTAGAGCGTGACCAGGGTTGCAAAACCAAGACCACCGACGATCACCCAGCCGAGCGCGATGCGGGCCTCGGCACCCGCCCCTTCGGCGAAGACGAGAGGCACGCCGCCAAGAATGGTCGCGATCATCGTCATCATGACCGGACGAAGGCGCAGAGCGCACGCCTTTTCGATCGCCTCGCGCACGCCCTCGCCCTTGTCGCGAAGCTGATTGGCAAACTCGACGATCAGGATGCCGTTCTTCGCCATGACGCCGACCAGCAGCACGAGACCGATCTGGCTGTAGATATTCAGGCTCGAACCGGTGATGACGAGCGCAAAGACGGCGCAGGCGAGGCCGAGCGGCACGGTAGACATGATGATCAACGACGACAGCACGCTTTCAAACTGCGCGGCAAGGACCAGAAAGATGATGACAATGGCGAAGCCGAAGGTAAGCGCCATGCCACTGGAGTTTTCCTCCAGCGTGGCGGCTTCGGCAAGCGGCATCAGTCGTGCCCCAGGCGGCAATAGAGGCGTGGCAATCCTGGTCACCTCCTCCACGGCCTGCCCGAGCGACATATCGTTCTTCAGGCCGGCGGTGATGGCGACGGACGCCAGCTGCTGCTCGCGGGTCAGCTGCGGCGCAACGGCATTTTCCTTCAGCGATGCGATGACTGACATCGGGACGATCTTGCCGTCGCCGGTTTTCAGAAAGACGTTTTCGAGATCAGTCGGATCGTCGATCGGCCGCATCGTCGAGGTCAGCAGCACCGGATAGGATTCGCCGGCGACGAAGACGTCGACCACGGAGCGCCCTTCGAGCAGGGATTGAAGCGCCATCGAGAGCCCCGATATCTCGATCCCGAGATCGGACGCCCGCTCCCGATCGATATTGACGGAGACCTGTGCCTGCGTCGGTTCGTTGTTGAGGCGTGGCGTGTCGAACCGACCCGTTGCATCCAGCGCCTGCACCAGTTTCAGGGCCGATTGCGTCAGCGCCTCGTGGTTGCTGCCGATCAGAGCCATCTGCACGCCGCTGCCGGCGCCACGGATGCGAAGGCTGTTTGACTGGATGGCCGTACCGCGCAGAGCCGGCACATCGGCCATGGCACGGTTGATATCGGCAACGATTTGCTGCTGCGTGCGATGGCGCTCGCTCCAGGGCGCCAGAGTCAGCACCATGAAGCCGGTGTTCTTCTGGCTGTTCAGACCGGAGATCGCATAGATGTTGCGGAGATCGCCGCTATCCATCAGTGGCTGCAACCGCTCCTCGACGCGCTGCAGCTGGTCCTTCGTGTAATCGAGGCCCGCGCCTTGCGGCGTCGTAAGACGCAGCATGACCATCGCGCGGTCCTCGGTTGGCGTCAGCTCGCTTTTGACATTCATGAACGCCAGAATGGCGGCGGCTGAGAAAACCGCACAGAAGACGATGACAACAAACGGTGCGTTGAGACAGGTCTTGAGCGTGCGCTGATAGACGCCGGCGAACAGACCGCCGAAATGGCCGAGTACGCCGTGTTCCTCGCGCATCTCCTTGGTCAGCATCCGCGAGGCGAGCATCGGGCAAAGCGTCAACGCCACGATCGACGAGAGGCCCACCGAGAAAGCGAGCACGAAGCCGAACTCACGGAATAGGCCACCCACCTGCCCCGGCAGGAAGGATAGCGGGATGAACACGGCGGCAAGCGTCGCCGTCGTGGCGATGACGGCGAAAAAGACCTCACGCGTGCCGAGCACGGCGGCAGCGCGCGGTCCGATCTTCTCCGCTCTGCGGCGCACGATATTCTCGAGTACGACGATGGCATCGTCGACCACGAGGCCGGTCGCGAGCACGATCGCCAGCAGCGTTAGAATATTGATCGAAAAGCCGACCATATAGAGCGCGGCGAGCGTACCGATGAGCGCCACGGGCATGGTGACGACGGGTATGAGCGTCGCCCGCCAGTCGCGCAGAAAGAGGTAGATGACGATGGTGACGATCAGCGCCGAAAAGACGAGGGCCAGCATCACTTCATGGATCGCTCCCTGAATGAACAGGGCGTCATCACTGGTGACGACGATGCGCGTCCCCTCCGGCAGCGACTTCGAGAGCTGCGCAACGACCGTCTTCACGCCCTCCGAAATATTCAGCGTGTTCGACTGAGCCTGACGGATGATACCGAGGCCGACGCCCTGAACGCCGTTGGATCGAAGCGCCGTTGTGCCGTCCCTCGGCCCGAGCGTAACGGTCGCGACATCGGAGAGCCGCACGCGATCCTTGACGATCAGCCGGGAAAAATCCTCCGGCGTCTGCAGTGCGGCTGTGGCGCGAACCACGATATCCTGGCGGGCGCTCTTCAGCGATCCGGCCGGTACATCGAGCGCGGCGGTCGCAAGCGCCGTCGTCAGGTCACCGATCGTCAGTCCCCGTCCGGCAAGCGCCGCCTGATCGATGTCGATCCGGAAAACCTTCTCCTGATTGCCATATAGCTCAACATCGGCAACGCCTTCGACAGAGGCCAGCCGATCCCTGATTTCCTTGTCGACGAGCTGCGTCAGGTCGTCCATCGTCATGGTACTGGATGTCACGGCGAGACGCATGATCGGCTGCGAATCCGAATCCGCCTTGACGATCTGCGGCGCATCCGCCTGATCCGGCAATTGCTCGGTGATCCGGCCGATGGCATCGCGGACGTCGTTGGCCGCAACCGATAGATCGGTAGCGTCGGAAAACTCCAGCGTCACCCGGCTCTGCCCGAAGGAGGAGCTGGACGACACCGATTTCAGACCGCTGACGCGGGCAACTGCGCCTTCGATGATCTTCGTCAGCTCCTGATCCACCGTCTGCGGCGACGCGCCTTCGAATACGGTTCGCACAGTAACGACCGGACGATCGACGTCGGGCAGTTCACGCACTTCGACACCGAAATAGGCGGCAAGACCTGCGACGACCAGGAGCGTATTGAAAACCAGCGCCAGGATCGGCCGCCGCACGAAAAGGGCCGTGAAGGACTGCTTGCCTGCGCCCGCGCCGCCCTCTGCCATATCATCGCCATGGGTCATCATTGCGTGATGACCTCCGTGGCTGGCGCGACATCGCGGGCAAGGCGAACTCCGCCGCCTTCTGTCACGCGCTGCAAACCCTCGATGACGATGAGATCGCCATCGCGCAGATCGCCCTTGACCAGGACGGCATCCGGATTGCGCTGCACGATACTGACACGCACCTTCGAAGACTTGCCATCGGCAACACGCCAGACATGCGCGCCCTCTCCATCCCATTGCACCGCAAGCGGATCGACCGAAGGATAGGGATTGCCGGCAAAGCGCATGCCGACATTGAACGACATGCCGGCACGCAGCTCATCCGAGGCATTGTCGATGCGCGCACGCACGCGCAGGGTCCGGCTGGCGCCATCGACGCGATTGTCCACCGCCTCGACCGCGCCGGTGAAGACCCGCCCCGGCAGCGCGACCGATGTCGCCTCGACAGGCTGATCGACCTTGACCGTATTGGCAAAGCGCTCAGGCACCCAGTAGTCCACCAGGATCTCGGAGCGATCGTCCAGCATGACAATATTGGTAGCCGTCGTCACATTATCCCCGACGACAACGGGAACGATGCCGACAATCCCGTCGATCGGAGCGACAATATCCCGGCGCTTCAGCGCAAGCTCCGCCGATTGCAACGCCAGCTTTGCTCCCTGCTCCACGATCTCGGCATCGAAGACGTCCATCCGCGACACAGTGGATTTGATGTTGCGATAGAGCTGGAATTTCTCCGACGCGCTCTTGAGCGCCACTTCCGCCTGTCCTCGGGCAATGATCTGTTCGTCATCGTCGAGACGCGCCAACACCTGCCCCTGCTTCACCCTGTCGCCGGATTTGATGAGGATCTCCCGGATCGTGCCCGCTGCCTGCGGCATAACGACGACCGAGCGGATTGCATCGCCGGTGCCGATGGCGCTGAGGCGATCATTGACGATGCCGCCGACCACGGGATGCGTAAGGACCAGCGGCGTATTCTGGCCGCGCCCCGCGCCGCCACTGGCGATCTTGCCGGCCTGACCGCCCTTCGCATCGTCGCGGGGTGTAACCATCGCCACGACGGAAGCCGGGACACCGGCTTTCTGCAGGAGGCTGGCCGCACCCGGCACGAAGGCCACCGCGGCGACAAAACCCGCCACCAGCACGAGAAAGGATAAGGAAAGCTGTTTCCAGGCGGTCATGCACGTCTCCGGCTTGTTGTGTCAGAGGCGATGAAATCGCGTCGTCGGTTTGTGATGGCCTCGTCGCTTCAGGAGCGTGTGCCGAGGCCGGATTCGGGTCGATGGCGATATAACGCACGATTGTGCCCGATTTGCTGCAATATCGTTTTTTTGAGCATATGGGGCAAGATTGACCGCGAATTATGACAAAGTTGTAATCTTGGCGGAGACAACGACGCGTTTTATCCACTGCCTGACAAGCCGTTTATGACGGGAAAATCCACCCCCCCGATCGCTTCATCACCTGTAAATGTGCACTTTTTGTTCTATTTTCAGCCCGTTTCTTTTGCCTTTCGGGGTAGAATCATTACATTGGGCCGCATGACCATCGGACACGACGACATTCCTTTCTTTGACGAGGAGCCGGAACATCTGGCGCCGCGACACCCGGCACCCAGCGCCAGCAGCAATGGCGGCGGCATTGCCGCCCGCGCCATGGCAGCGCGCGACGGCGGTCGCCGGCCGGATTATCTCTCGGGCCTCAATCCGGAGCAGACGGAAGCGGTCGAGACGCTCGACGGCCCAGTGCTGGTGCTTGCCGGCGCCGGCACCGGCAAGACGCGCGTGCTGACGACCCGCATTGCGCATATCCTCTCCACCAACCGCGCTTTCCCCAGCCAGATTCTTGCCGTGACCTTCACCAACAAGGCGGCGCGCGAGATGAAAGAGCGTATCGCGCTGCTGGTCGGCGGCGCGGTCGAAGGCATGCCCTGGCTCGGCACGTTCCACTCGATCGGCGTCAAATTGTTGCGCCGTCATGCCGAGCTGGTCGGCCTCACCTCCAGCTTCACCATTCTCGACACCGATGACGTCATCCGACTGATCAAGCAGTTGATTCAGGCCGAAGGGCTCGACGACAAGCGCTGGCCAGCCAAGCAGTTCGCCGGCATGATCGACACCTGGAAGAACAAGGGCCTCAGCCCCGCCGATATTCCGGAAGGCGACGCCCGCGCCTTTGCCAACGGCAAGGGCCGCGAACTCTATACCGCTTACCAGAACCGTCTGAAGACGCTGAACGCCTGCGACTTCGGCGATCTTCTGCTCCATCCGATCAATATGTTCCGGCGCAACCCGGACATCCTGAAAGATTATCACCAGCGCTTCCGCTATATTCTGGTCGACGAGTATCAGGACACCAACACGGCCCAGTACATGTGGCTTCGCCTGCTGGCGCAGCGGCAGAAGGGCGAGCCGCAGAACGTCTGCTGCGTCGGCGACGATGATCAATCGATCTACGGCTGGCGCGGCGCGGAGGTCGACAATATCCTGCGCTTCGAGAAGGATTTTCCGGGCGCCAAGGTCATCAAGCTCGAGCGCAACTACCGCTCCACCGAACATATTCTCGGCGCAGCCGCCCATCTGATCGCCCACAACGAGGGCCGGCTTGGCAAGACGCTCTTCACCGAACGCTCCGATCCCGACGACATCAAGGTGCAGGTGCACGCCTCCTGGGATTCCGAGGAGGAAGCGCGCGCCATCGGCGAAGAGATCGAGCAGCTTCAGCGCAACAAGCACAATCTCAATGACATGGCGATCCTCGTGCGCGCGTCTTTCCAGATGCGCGAATTCGAAGATCGTTTCGTCACGCTCGGCCTGAACTATCGGGTCGTCGGCGGCCCACGCTTCTATGAGCGCCTCGAAATCCGCGACGCCATGGCCTATTTCCGCCTCGTCTGCCAACCGGCCGACGATCTTGCCTTCGAGCGCATCGTCAACACGCCGAAGCGCGGTCTCGGCGACACCACCGTGCGTGCGCTGCATGACTACGCCCGCGTTCGCAATATCCCGATGCTGGCGGCAGCGGCCGATATCATCGAGACGGATGAAATGAAGCCGAAGGCGCGCAAGGCACTGTTCGACGTCGTGCAATCCTTCCGCCGCTGGCAGGGCCTGCTTGAAAACACGCCGCATATCGAGCTTGCCGAGCAGATCCTCGAAGAGTCCGGCTATACGGACATGTGGAAGAACGACAAATCGGCGGAAGCGCCGGGACGCCTGGAAAACCTCAAGGAACTCATCCGCTCCATGGATAGTTTCGAATCCATGCGCGGCTTCCTCGAGCACGTCGCCCTCGTCATGGATGCCGAACAGAACGAAAATCTCGACGCTGTCTCGATCATGACGCTGCACTCGGCCAAAGGCCTGGAATTCGAGACCGTTTTCCTGCCCGGCTGGGAGGAAGGCCTGTTTCCGCACCAGCGCTCGCTCGACGAAAGCGGCCGCGCCGGCCTCGAAGAAGAGCGCCGCCTCGCCTATGTCGGGATCACCCGCGCCAAGCGCCGCTGCCACATCTGGTTCGTTTCCAACCGCCGCATCCACGGCCTGTGGCAATCCACCATCCCTTCCCGCTTCCTCGACGAACTGCCGGAAACGCATGTTCAGGTCGCTGAAGTCGAGCAGTCCTATGGCGGCTATGGCCGCGGCGGCTACGGCCAGTCACGTTTCGACAAGGCGGAACCCTTCGCCAACTCCTATTCCACCCCTGGCTGGAAGCGCGCCCAGGCAAACCGCAACGATGCGACCCGCGACAACTGGGGCAGCCGCTCCGGCCACGCCGTCGAGCGCATTGGCTACGGCGAAAGCGGCCCGAAGGTCCGCACCATCGATGGCGAGCTGGTGGCCAAATCCACCTCCTCCGAACCCTCGAAATTCATGGTCGGCGACCGCGTCTTCCACATCAAGTTCGGCAACGGCAACGTTTCCGAGATAGAAGGCAACAAGCTGACGATCGAATTCGACCGCGCCGGGCAGAAACGCGTGCTGGACGGATTTGTGGAGAGGGTGTGATCTGATTAAGCCGGCCCGCTGGTTTGGGACCAGAGGGTGAGCATCAATGCAATGGCAACATCAAGCTAACCGAGAAGACAAATCCTATTTGGCCGGACTTATACTACGAGCTCTGGTTAAGCCTGTCGCGCATCAGCCACCTAGTCATCTCGCCCCTTGAGCCACAGCCCAAACTCCTTCACCACGGCCACCACCTTCTCCAGGCGGCTCCCATCTTCCGTCAGCGAATACTCGACTTTCACCGGAACAGTCGGATAGACCGTCCGCCTGATCAGGCCCGCCTCCTCCAGCGCACGCAAATCAAGCGTCAGCATTCGCTGAGAAATGCCAGGCATCAGCCGCCGCAACTCGTTGAAGCGCTGTGGCCCATCGACAAGATAGGACACGATCAGCAGCCGCCAGCGGCCTCCCAGCAGATGCATCGCCTCCTCAACGGAGCATCCGGTCACAGTCTTTTTCATGGTGCATACCTCATGGTTGAGGCGGTATAATTTTTGTACCTAGATGTCAAACTTTTCCGTTCTTACTATTCCATACCAAGGAGACTACATGGTTCAGCGGCGGCCATTCCACGCGAAGGCTGCACTGGAAAACACCATGGAGCCCACTCGTGAAACTGTATTACCTGCCCGCTAGCTGCTCGCTCTCTCCCCATATCGTCATCAACGAACTCGCCCTCGACGTCGAACTGATCAGGGTAGATCACACCGCGCACAAGACCGAAGCGGGATTGGATTTCCATGACATCAACCCGCACGGTTATGTCCCCCTACTCGAACTCGATAACGGTGATCGCCTGCGGGAAGGACCCGCCATCGTTCAATATCTGGCGGACTTGAAGCCTGAGTCCGGACTGGCGGCGCCTGCCGGCACCATGGAGCGATACAAGCTGCAGGAAATGCTCAACTTCCTCTCAACCGAAATCCATAAGGGCTTCATTCCGCTTCTTTATGCTCGATTGGCGGGAAGCTATGTCGAGACGGCAAGGCCGAAGCTCGAGAAGCGCTATCAATGGATCGATGCACACCTCGCCGATCGCCCCTTCCTGATGGGGGATCACTTCACGGTTGCCGATGCCTATCTGTTCGCCCTGACGGGATGGGGCCAGGCCGCCTGGCTCAAGTCCTACTACAAGGCCGCCATCCATTTCGACGAGTTGGACAATCTAAAAGCCTGGTATGCCCGCATGAGGCAGCGCAATGCCGTGCGGAAGGCGATCGAAGAAGAGGGCTTGGCCTTCTGATCGGCCTCTCTGCGCCGGTCCACGGCGAGGTATTCCCATCTCGCGGGAGATCCGCACCCCTGAGTGACGTCGCCTCAGATCTCAAAGCTTTGCAACTCGGTCGCAGAGCGCGCATATCGCGCTGGTGGAAGTCCCGCGAAACGCGTGAATGCAACGCTGAAGGCGCTTGCCGAACCATAACCGACGCGCTCAGCGATGGTGGCGATGTCACCATCGCCGCGCCGCAGAAACCTCTTCGCCAAGGCCATGCGCCAGGAAAGCACATATTCCATAGGCGCAACACCCATGGCACGACCGAAGCGTTCGAAGAAAGCCGAGCGTGAGAGACCAGCTTCCTTTGCCAGCAGCGCGATCGTCCAGGCATCGGCCGGGCTTTCATGGATCCGGCGGATGGCGGCGGCAAGCCTCTCATCGGAAAGCCCGCGCAGCAGACCGGGCGATGCCTCCGGCCCACCCGTCGATCGAAGAGCCTCGATCAGCATCACCTCCAGCAGGCGTGCAAGAACGACGGCACGCGCCGGACGCTGTTCGCGCGCCTCTTCGGCGACGAGCTGAACGATGAGCGAGAGCCTCCTTTCACCGCTGACATGGATGAGCGTTGGGAGCAGCGAAATCAAAAGCGCGGCATCTTCGGAGCCGAAGGTAAAATGTCCAATCAGCAATCGGGCATTAGGGGCTGCATTCGGATCACCATGCCTTACCTCGCCCTCCCACATGGTGACGGCCAGAGGGTCGGCACCAGCCTCCTGAGGATCGCGATTGGACATCACGAAGCCGAACACGGAGGGAATGAGGACGAAATCGCCTTCCATGAGGTCAATCGGCCGATGCCCGTCGATCGCAAGGCGGGCAGAGCCGTCCATGACGACGCAGTAAAATGGTCTACCCGTCGCAGGACGGCGGACGCTCCATGCTCCGCCGCCACTCACCACCTTGGATAGCAGGGCGCCGGGTTGCAGCAAGGTAACCACTTCGGCAAGCGGATCAATCACAATCAGGACTCCTGCTAAACGAATATGGACTTTCGATCATACAAAGTCCGGCCATCGCGGTCTAGTGTGGCGACTGCAACGCTTATCAAGGAGCCGACATGAAAACCGTTCTGATTACTGGCTGCTCATCCGGATTCGGACTGGAAACCGCCAAATACTTCCTCGATCGCAACTGGAACGTCGTCGCAACGATGCGCACGCCAAAAGAGGAGATACTCCCCCGCTCAGAACATTTGCGCGTTCTGCCGCTCGATATCACCAATGCCAAAAGCATCAGCAATCTCATCAACGCCGCCGGGCCGATCGACGTGCTTGTCAACAATGCGGGAATCGGTTGGCTCAATGCGCTGGAAGGCACATCAATGGAGCTGGCGCGCGATATTTTCGAAACGAACACCATCGGCACGATGGCCATGACGCAGGCCGTGCTGCCGCAGTTTCGGCAACGTGAGCAAGGCGTCATCGTCAACATCACATCCAGTGTGACGTTGAAACCGCTCCATCTTCTCTCGGTCTATACCGCCAGCAAGGCGGCGGTGAATGCATTCGCCGAGGTGCTAGCGCTCGAACTGGAACCATTCAACATCCGCGTGAGAACCGTATTGCCGGGGCGCGCTCCCGACACACGTTTCGGTGAAACCGCACAATCGCGCATCAAGGATGCCGGCGGCTTCCCCGATGCATATGCGGAACTGGTGCAAGGCGTGTTCGCAAGTTGGGCACAGCAACCCTCGGCCGGAATCACCCGGTCGGCCGACGTCGCGGAAGCCGTCTGGCGCGCCGCTACGGATCCATCCTGCTCACCCCACCTGGCAGCTGGGGCCGACGCGCTCGCGCTATCAGCGCAAAGCTAGACCTTCAAGGCGAGCCATAATGCCGTCAATCATTTGTCCAGGATGCTGAGTCGCGGATATCCGCGCCTCAGCGCAAAGCACGCTCATATCGATTGTCCAAAATCAGCAGGAAGCTCGGCGGCAGGCTGTCAGGAAAGCCAAGATCCTCGCTGGACCAAGTGTTGGGACGACAAGCGAGAGTTTTGCCGGGCAGAAAAAGTGATCCCTCCGCCACAATCCGGCCTCGGGAAGGCCGGTATCCCGCTCCCTACATTGCTGCCCTGCAAAATCCGCATCACTAGCATGCTACCAATATCAGCCTAATCGATTATATCGACCTTAGTGGCTTCGGGGTTCCGTATCTCCCGTGGCACCTCGGCAAGCCGCTGCCAGCTCGTATTTCGACCCATTCCGGCTCGAACATCGCTGTCTGACGAAAACAAGAACCGAGGATAAAAAAGTGGCTGGACCAGTAACAAGCTCTGCGCCCACCAGCGCCAGTGCATCCGCACATCAAGGCCAGGGCAATTATCAATTCGCGCTTATCGCACTCACCTCACTCTTTTTCATGTGGGGCTTCATTACCTGCCTGAACGACATTCTGGTGCCGCACCTGAAGAGCGTGTTTCAGCTCAACTACACCCAAGCGATGCTCATTCAGCTCTGCTTTTTCGGCGCATACTTCATCGTATCGCTGCCGGCTGGCGCGCTCGTAAAGCGCATCACCTACAAATGGGGCATCGTCGTCGGCCTCGCCATCGCGGCAGTCGGCTGCGCGCTGTTCATTCCAGCCGCCAGCTACCGCGTCTACGCGCTCTTCCTGGGCGCACTCTTCGTGCTTGCCACCGGCATCACGATCCTGCAGGTCGCCGCCAATCCCTATGTCACCGTCCTGGGACCTCCCGATACCGCTGCCAGCCGTCTTAACCTGACGCAGGCCTTCAACTCGCTCGGCACAACGATCGCTCCCTATTTCGGCGCAATATTGATCCTCTCGGCAGCGACGGTAGCCGCAGCCAACGCAACGCCGGAGCAGATTGACGCCATGCGGCTTGCCGAAGCGGGCGCCGTGAAATTCCCGTATCTGCTGCTTGCTGTCGCGTTTCTGGTACTCGCTGCCGTCTTTGCGGCGTTGAAACTGCCGCAAGTCGAAGATGAGGAAACCGTCGAACCGATGCGCGGCGGCGGCTCGGCCTGGCAGTATCGCCATCTGGTGCTCGGTGCAGTCGGCATCTTCCTCTATGTGGGTGCCGAAGTCAGCGTCGGCAGCTTCCTTGTCAATTTCCTCAGCCAGCCCGATATCGCCCATCTCTCCGAAGCCGACGCGGCGCACTACGTTTCCTATTTCTGGGGCGGCGCGATGATCGGACGCTTCGTCGGATCTGTGATCATGCGCCAGATCGACGATGGCAAGGCGCTTGCTTTCAACGCTGCTATCGTCATCATCCTGCTGGTGGTAACCGTACTCACCACGGGCCATGTCGCCATGTGGTCGGTGCTGGCAATCGGCCTCTTCAACTCCATCATGTTCCCGACGATCTTCAGTCTGGCGCTACATGGGCTCGGCAAATATACGAGCCAGGGATCCGGTATTCTTTGCCTCGCCATTGTCGGTGGCGCCGTTCTGCCCGTTATCCAGGGCGGCCTTGCCGATACCATTGGCATCCACCTCGCCTTCCTGATGCCGATCATCTGCTACGTCTATATCGCCTTCTACGGGCTGAAGGGCCACAAGCCTGCGTAAGGCTTTGCCAACCATTGTGCCTCGCCGCGTCTTCGGCGGGGCGCATGGGGCTTGATCCGAACCGCGCCGCTTGGCATCGTGCAGTGCAACAAGACGGAAGGACAGGCCCCATGAAAGCACTGCTGCTCATCGACATCCAGAACGGCTTCTGCCCGGGTGGCAACCTGCCCGTCCCGGAAGGAGATCAGGTGGTACAGGTTGCCAACAAGCTGATCGACAGCGGCAAATATGATCTCATCGTCGCATCACAGGACTGGCATCCGGCCGGCCACGGCAGCTTCGCATCGGCCCATCCCGGCAAAAAACCTTTCGAAATGGGCACGCTCTCCGGCAAGCCACAGATGATGTGGCCCGACCACTGCGTCCAGAATACCGAAGACGCTCGCTTCCATCCGGCACTCCACGTCGATGCCGTCGACTTTATCCAGCAGAAGGGTCAGAATCCGGCGGTCGACAGCTATTCGGCCTTCCGCGACAACGATCAGGCTGCACTTACGGGCCTGGCCGCCTATCTACGCGGCAAGGGCGTGACCGCGCTCGACCTTTGCGGACTTGCAACCGACTACTGCGTTAAATTCTCCGCAATCGACGCGGTCGAGATGCTTTCCGGCGTTACAGTCCGCTTCATCGAGGACGCAAGCCGCGGGATCGATCCCGCCGGCGTCAAGGCTGCGATCGAAGAGATGCGGACGCGCGGCGTCGCCACGATCGACAGCAGGGACGCGCTTGCCTAAAATCAGGCAGGCGGAGCTAAACCTTCTCTAAGGAAACTAATGCAGACTGGCCCCGATCAATGACATACCGGGGCGTTCGAGTGCAATCGATTACCATCAACGGGCGATTTCTCAGCCAGCCATTATCCGGCGTACAACGCTTTGCACGCGAATTGACGCTGGCGCTTGACCGCAAGATCGCCGCAGGTGCGGTACCGTCTACGTTGAAGGGTGCAAGATGGCGCTTGGCGGTGCCGCGCCATACGCGCGTCGACATCGGTCTTTCCGCCATAGAAGTCGATTCTTTCGGCTCAGGCCCCGGTCATATTTGGGAACAGACATCTCTGCTTTCGCGATCGCGCGGCAGCCGGCTGATCGGCTTCGGCGGCAGCGGTCCTCTCCTGCATCGCCGCCAAATGGTGGTCATCCATGACGCGACCATCTTCCGGCACCCGCAATCCTTCAAACGCAGCTACCGCATGCTGCATGGCGCCCTCGGCACGGTGCTCACCCGCACCGCCAAGATCGGCACGGTCTCGGAGTTTTCGCGCGACGAACTTGCCTCCGTTTTCCGGGTCCCCGCAAGCGGCATCGATGTGGTCTACAATGCCGTCGATCACTTCGCCGCCATTCAACCCGATGAGGCCATCATCCAGCGGCTCGGATTACAGACCAACGGCTTCTTCCTTCTCGTCGGTACGATGAAGCCGAACAAGAATCTCGATTTCGCCATTCGCGCCTTCGAAACCCTTGGCGATGAAAACCAGAAACTCGTGGTTGTCGGCGGCACAGCTCCGACCGTGTTCGAGGCCGACGGGCCGCAGTCCAGTGACAGGCAGCTCTTTCCCGGTCGCCTCACGGATGCAGAGATCGCCGCGCTGGAACGACATGCCACGGCCTTCGTCTTTCCCAGCCTCTATGAAGGCTTCGGCATTCCGCCGCTCGAAGCCATGACGCAGGGTTGCCCGGTGCTGGCCGCCGATATCCCCGCTGTCCGCGAAGCCTCGGGCGATGCTGCGCTCTACTTCGATCCCACCAGGCAGGACGAGCTTGTCGCCGCCATGCAGAGGATTGCCGCAGACGGCGCTTTGCGTGAGGATCTGCGCCGACGCGGCCACGAGAATGTCGCGCGCTTCTCCTGGAACAGCAGTGCGGAGCGTGTGCTATCCATGCTGGAGGCCCTCTGACGGATCTAACTTCGGGCTTGCGGCCGGAACATCGTGACGAAATAGCTGTGAAGGCCGAGCACGCAGAACACAGCGCCACCGACAACGCCAATCGTCACCGATATCCAAAGTGAATACTCAAAGCCGGCCGTTGCAAGTACCGGCACGGCGAGACCGATGGCGGAGAAAATGACCGGCCGCCAGATGAAGCTGAAGGGCAGCAAAGTGAGCACCTTCACCCCGATCGCCATTGCCACCAGCGCACCGATCATACCGCCGAACATGAGCGCCGCATCGTCGAACGAGCCGAAATAGCCGCCAAGCAGCGTCCCGACATTCAGCAGGACGCAATCGACCAAAGCCAACAGGAAAATCATCAGCAATCGGCGCTGAAGGTGCGCAGGCGTCGGCGACATGTTCAATGTCAGGGCGCGGCACACCGAAAGACCGACGACAAAAGGCGCGCCTGCAAGAAATCCGTCGCGCAAGCCAGCCGAAATAACCAGATGCGCCACGGGCTGCAACAGGGCGAAAATGCCGGCCGCGGTCATCAATGTAAGGCCGGTCAGCAGCGAATAGTAATCTCCAAGCTGTTTCCTGAACGCAGGAGTTATACCATCGCGATCATGGGAGGCGACCACATCCGGATATTGAATGGCCTGCAGTGCCGAAACGATCAGCACGAACGGCCGCTGCAGCAGATCGAGCGCCAGCAATGCGCCTGCAGCCCCGCCCGCCCCTAACGCCGCCGTCAGGATCGACTTCAAGCCCAACGGCGCAAGCATACCGAGCACCGAGGCGCTGGCCGCAACGCTGCCATAAACAAAATGCTTGCGGATCAGCGCTGGCTCGAGACGCGCCGCTTCGCGCAGACTGTCGCGGGTCAGAAATATGGCCCACGAGCCGTAGGCAACATAGCCGGCGAGCAACCCTATGATCGTGCAGGTGAAGTTTGGAGTAACCATTGCTCCGGCGAGCGTACCGACGGCAAGAATGGTGGCGCGGGATCCCTGCAGTCGGGAAAAGGCGCGAAACTCCTGGCGAAAGCGCAGCATGGTGAGATGAAGATCGCTTCCGCCCTGCAAAACCGCAACAAGAGCGCCAAGCATCGCAATCTCGCGGGGAACCGAAAAGAAGATCGACGCGGATGCAGCGACCAGGCAGATCATCGCGCATACGGCAAACTCGACGGTCAGCGCCTTTCGCTCCAGTGCTTCGCTCCCGGGCGTCGAACCCGGATAGAAGCGGCTGCAGGCATGGCGGATCCATTCGAAGCAGAAGATCGCCGCAAACTGGCTGATGGTGATGAAAAGCGAGTAGGCCGCGTAATCCGCCGGCGCAAGCAAATGCGCTATTGCGATCAGCAGCCCGAATGCCACGGCCGCCTGATAGAAATATGCCGCCAATGCCACGATCTTTGCCATGCGGTCAGCTAACAGCAAAAGATTGAGAAAAGCGCTAATCCCGGGAAAGCCTTAGGAACCGAATACTAAGGGCCGCGCGCAAGCAGGTGGATGGCAGGCATATGTGCCAAGACGCGCCGGCCACGCCAGATGGCATTTCATTCCTCGAAAATCTGCTCGATCGGCGGAGCCTGGAGCAACGGCGCCAGAGAGACGATCATCTTCCACATCATGCCTTCAACCGCATCGTGATGGATGAGCCAGGGCAATCAGGAAGCACGCACTCGCCGCGTCAAACTCATCGCTCGACGACGACAGGCTTGTGGTTTGCATCAACGGCAACCATCACGAAATGTCCCGTCGCCGTGATATGTCGCTCTCCGCTGAGAAGGTTCTCGGAGTAGAGGACCGTCTGCACTTTCATTGAGGTCCGCCCGATTTCGATGACCTCGGCGCAAACCTCGACAATCTCGCCAACGACGATAGGGCGGGAAAAGTCGATGCGCTCCGAAGACGCCAGTACCGTCAACCTCCCGGAAAGTCTCGATGCGGCAATGAAGGCAGCCTTCGTCATGTAGGCCACCGCTTCGCCGCCAAACATTTTTCCGGCGCTATTGGCCTGATCGGGAAATACAATATCCACCATCGCCGCGCCTTCGCTTCGGGGCGGCTCGGCTTGCGATTTAAGTGGTGGCAATATCCAGTCAGACGCGCTTTGCTCCTCGGGGATCGCAACCATGTGAAAGACGCCGCGTGTGCAAACATGCCGCTCCCGGCCGGCGATGGCCTCCGCAACCATTTCCACCTCGATCGTCAGGGAACGACGCCCGGCCCTGACGGGAAGCGCTGTAAATTCGACGATATGACCGATGCGAGCCGGTTGTCTGAAATCAACCCGTTCGCAAGAGGCGGTCACGAAAGGCGCGCGGCCGTATCTTGTGGCGGAGATGAAGGCGACGCGATCCATCAACGCAAGGCCTGCGCCTCCGAAAAAGGTGCCATGGTGGTTGGTATCGCCTGGAAAGACGATGTCGATCAGTGTTGTGGGAGACTGCGTGTGAACCCCGGAAGGCGTATTTGACATAAGAGCACTACCATCTCGATTGGAAGGCAGGGCAATGGAATGACGCATCGGCGCCGGGCATAGACATGCCGGTCGCAAAGCGGCACACCGGGACACCCCGCCCGTGGACGTTATCTGTAGCGGCAGGTCTCCTGGCTCACGGTTCATCACCGCCGTCCGTCTTCCCAAGGAGGCTCCCTCAGTGACATCTTGGACGACGGCTCGCCGCTTACAGTTGCGGGGGCAGCTCCGGCATTGTGACCGGATTCCCTCTTAGCTCCGGACCAAAGGTCCGCAGAACCGTTACAACGCAGCAATGTCCGATGTTCGAGAGCCGGTCAAGGCGTGGCAGGGGCCACCGCCTCATTTCCGTCTCGCCTCTTCACCCAGCCAGGCGATAACCGTCTCCAGGGCCGCCGATTTCCGGTAGCGTGGCCAGACCATGTAAAAATCGGAGGGACCGCTTAGCGATCCCTCGACGATCTGTATCAGGCGCCCTTCAGCCAAGTCTCGGGCAACGAAATCCCGGTTGGCAAGCACGATGCCCTGCCCGGCAATGGCAGCTTCGATGGCGTGTGAGGTCTGGTTGAAACTGATCCCCTTGTAGGGTGCCTGCGCCGCGCCTCCGAAATGCCTGTCGATGAATTCCGGCCAGGAATTATGGGCATCATGCAGAAGCACGTAACCTGCAAGCTCCTCCGAGGTAGTCGGCGGCTTTCGCTCAAGCAGCAGCACCAGGCTGCAAACCGCAATGATTTCCTGCTCGAATAGCAACTCCGTCGCCAGTCCTGGACCGAAGGGTGGTCTGCCATAGCGCACGGCAAGGTCCACCCCATCGGCCTGAAAGCCAGACATGCGCTCCGTCGCGAGAATATGGAGGTCGAGATCCGGATGACGCGCCGTAAAATCCGGCAGGCGTGGGATCAGCCATTTCGATGCGAATGTCGGCGTGGTGCTGATCGTAAGCCTGACGGGCTGTGGCTTAAGATCGCCAGTCGCCTGAGCGATGATTTCAAAGGCACGCCTGATATCGGCGAAATAGCCACGCCCCTCGCCCGTCAAGACAAGACTTCGCGGCATCCGCTCGAACAACTTGACTCCGAGCTCCGCCTCCAGCCCGCGCACCTGCTGGGCCACAGCGCCTTGCGTAACACCGAGTTCCTCGGCGGCAAGCCTGAAGCTATGATGCCGCGCAGATACCTCGAACGCCTTGAGACCATTCAGAGAAGGAAGTTTACCGACTGAGCCATCCATGCGATAGTTTTTCTACTGACAAATAAGAGCGTAACTGCTTCGCCCACGCGCAGGAAAGATGATATTTCATCGGTAAATTTGAGGCAAGAAACTCTATCCGAACGAGATGAAAGAGGAACCGAAAATGTCGATAGAAAAAGTGGCTGTTATCACAGCGGGCGGCAGCGGCATGGGTGCGGAGAGCGCCAGACGCCTTGCTGCCGATGGTTTCAAGGTAGCCATTCTGTCCTCCTCCGGAAAAGGTGAAGCGCTGGCACAAGAGCTTGGCGGCATCGGCATCACGGGCTCGAACCAGTCGAATGACGACCTCAAGCGACTGGTCGACACGACCATGGAGAAATGGGGACGGATCGACGTGCTCGTCAACAGCGCCGGCCACGGCCCCCGCGCTCAGATCCTTGAGATCACCGACGAGCAATGGCACACCGGCCTAGACGTCTATCTAATGAACGTCATCCGTCCGACGCGCCTCGTCGCCCCCATCATGCAGAAGCAGAAGTCCGGCGCGATCGTCAACATCTCCACCGCCTGGGCGTTCGAACCCTCGCCAATGTTCCCGACCTCGGCAGTCTTCCGCGCGGGACTTGCTTCCTACACCAAGATTTTCGCCGACACCTATGCCGCAGACAATGTGCGGATGAACAACGTCCTGCCCGGCTGGATCGATAGCCTCCCGGCAACCGAGGAGCGCCGCGAGACCGTGCCGATGCAGCGTTACGGCACCAGCGCCGAAATCGCCGCCACCGTCGCCTTCCTCGCCTCGGATGGCGCCGGCTACATCACCGGCCAGAACCTCAAGGTCGACGGCGGCTTGACCCGCTCGGTGTAACCTCGACACGAGACGACATCATATCGCATTCGCTCTCCCGGGCCTCGCCTCGGAGAGCGATTTCATTTGGGGTATGCTTTGGGAAGCGAGGCTATATCCAAGGCAGCTACGCGAGGTTTCCAGTTACCAGTCTCGCACCTGCAATATCATCCTCCCGACAGGACAGGCAGCGGATTGGACAACATCCCCACGCCCACCACATCACGCGCCTTGAATTGCCTTTTTGCACTGCACACGTTAGAACGGCCCGCCGAATTCTAGGGACGGAAACGGGCGGTGTGAGGCGGCACTGCCTTGGGAGGAGTGCCATTATGGATGTCATCAGCACGATAGCCACCTTGCGTGAACGGCTCGGCGAACATCGCAAAGCCGGTCGCAGCATCGGCCTGGTGCCGACCATGGGCTACCTTCATGCCGGCCATATGGAGCTGGTTTCCCGCGCCAAAGCCGAGAACGATATCGTCGTCACCTCGATCTTCGTCAATCCACTGCAATTCGGCGCCAATGAGGATCTGGCGAAATATCCGCGCGATCTTGAGCGCGACAGCGCCATGCTGCGCGAGGCAGGTGTCGATTTCCTCTTCGCACCCGAAGTGGCTGATATGTATCCGCGCCCCATGGAAACTGTAGTCGACGTGCCGAAGCTTGGCACGGAACTCGAAGGCGCGGTCCGCCCTGGACATTTTGCCGGTGTCGCAACCGTTGTCACCAAGCTTTTCAATATCGTCCAGCCTGATAGCGCTTATTTCGGCGAAAAGGATTATCAGCAGGTGGCGATCATCCGTCGCATGGTCGAGGATCTGGCCCAGCCGGTTCGTGTCGTTCCCGTACCGACCGTTCGCGATACGGATGGCCTGGCCCTGTCCTCGCGCAACACCTATCTCTCGAAGGAAGAGCGTGCCGCCGCCGTCATCGTACCGAAGGCGCTTGCGGAAGCCGAAAGGCTCTACGCACTTGGGGCTGACGAACCCTTGGCTCTCGAGGACACCCTGCGCGCCTTCATCGAGACAGAGCCGCTTGCGACTGCCGAAGTGGTCGCCGTCCGTCATCCGGACACGCTGGAGCCGCTGACGACACTTCAAGGCAGTCCCGTCCTCATCGCGCTTTTCGTACGAATAGGCACCACCCGCCTGCTCGACAATCGTGTCATCGGCCGCAAATCGTCCGCCAATGAAAGGGCCGCCTGAAATGAGCACCGTCGGACGCACCAAGCGCACCACGCCTGCCGCCATCGAAGCGATGAAAGGCACGCACCCCATCGTCAGCCTGACAGCCTATACGACGCCGATTGCTCGCCTTCTCGATCCCCATTGCGACCTGCTGCTGGTCGGCGATTCCCTTGGCATGGTGCTCTACGGCATGGAGACGACCGTCGGCGTTACCATGGAAATGATGATTGCGCACGGCCAGGCGGTCATGCGCGGCGCAAAGCACGCCTGCGTCATCGTCGACCTGCCATTCGGCTCCTATCAGGAGTCGAAGGAACAAGCCTTTCGCAACGCCGCGCGCATCCTGAAGGAAACGGGCTGCGATGGCGTGAAACTCGAGGGCGGCGAGGAAATGGCGGAAACCGTCTCCTTCCTCACCTCTCGCGGTGTCCCGGTCTTCGGCCATGTCGGGCTGATGCCGCAGCAGGTCAACACGACCGGTGGCTATCGTTCTCTCGGACGCTCGGATGAGGAGGCGGATAAGATTCGCCGCGATGCCAGGGCGATCTCCGAGGCTGGCGCTTTCGCAATGGTGATCGAAGGCACGATAGAACCGCTCGCCCGCGAAATCACCGCCGCTGTCGCCACTCCCACGATCGGCATCGGCGCTTCCGCAGCCTGTGACGGGCAGATCCTCGTCTCCGACGACATGCTCGGCCTCTTCAACGACTTCAAGCCGCGCTTCGTCAAGCATTTCGCCAAGCTGGCACCCTTGGTCTCCAAAGCAGCTGAAACTTATGCCGAAGAGGTAAAGGCACGCACCTTCCCGGCGATGGAACACACGTTCCAGCCGAAGAAATGAGGCTCCATCAACTCTTGGCGGGCTCCTTCTCCAACAGATAGATCGCCTCGCCGAAGTCCTCCATCTTGCTCATAAACGCTGCATGGGCGTCGCGCAGGCCCTGATTGTAATAGTATGGGCCGATCTCGGTCGTAAGGAACTCAAGCAGGAACTCGGCCGGCAATGTGCCAAGCGTCTGATCGAGCTCCTCAGAGAAATAGCGTTGAAGACGCGCGACGATCGCCGCCTTCTCTTCCTTCGTGAAGGTGATCTTCTTCATGCTAAGCATCTCCCATTTTGCAAGCAGACCCAGGGAACTGCTTCAAGAAAATCAATTAATCCATCAAGTAAATTCAATTGCTGCTTCCACGCGCACGGCTTACAGCTCCCGCCATTGAACAGCGCCCGGGGGCAGATGCGCAAGGGGCGAGGACGCTACACCTCACAACCAATCTGCGGTCCGGACTGCAAATGCGGCCTCCGGACGAAATAGCCGGGTTTTCCACAAAGGATAAAGCGGACCATGAGTCGCGCGGATTTTCTCGAAGGCTTGAAGGGCGGCATTCCCGTCGGTCTCGCTGCGGCGCCCTTCGGCGCCTTGTTTGGTGCGCTGGCGCGCGATCAAGGCATGTCGCTCGGTGAATTGACCCTGATGAGCGGCACCGTCTATGCCGGTGCCAGCCAGATGGTCGGCCTCGACCTCTTCGGGCATAACGTTCAGGCGTGGCTCATCGTGCTGTCGATCCTGGCCGTGAACTTCCGACATGTGCTCTATTCGGCTGCGATCGCGCGCTACATCAGGCACTTCTCCGTAGTGGAAAAGTTCTTCACCTTCTTTCTGCTGGTCGATCCGCAATTCGCCGAAACGATCAAGCGCCATGAGAGCGGCAAATCCGTCACCTTCGCCTGGTATATGGGCTTTGCGGCGATGGTCTATATTCCCTGGGTCGTGATCAGCCTCATCGGCGGCCTGCTCGGGAGCCTGATCGGTGATCCCAGAGCCATCGGTCTCGATATCCTGCTGCCGATCTATTTCCTCGGCATCGTCCTCGGCTTTCGCAAGCGGGATAATTTCCTGCCCGTCGTGGCCGCCAGCGCCGTGGCATCGGCCATCGCGTATCGCTATGTCGGCTCGCCCTGGCATGTCAGCATCGGCGCACTGGCCGGCGTGGCTCTCGCCGCGATGTTGCCGCCGGTAAAGGCTAACCGCAAGCCTGATATAGCCCACGAAAGCCACGAGGTCTGACCATGCTCGATTTCAATTCGCATATGGTCCTGCTGATCGCGGCTGCGGCCGTCGTGACCTTCCTGACGCGCATCGGCGGTTACATTCTGATCGTCAAGATGACGCGCATTCCCCCGCGCGTCGAAGCCGCCTTGAACGCCGTTCCTGCGGCTGTCCTGACGACCCTCGTCGCACCCGCCTTCTTCATCGGCGGCTGGGACACGAAGGTCGCCATGCTCGCAGCCCTTCTTGTCGGCCTGCGCTTCCCCTCGACCTATATGCTGGTCGCGAGTTGGGTCATCGTGATGGCGTGGCGCCACTCCATCGGCGCCTGAGATGCTAAACGCCCCATCCCGCTTTGTGTTGGGATGGGGCTCATGCTTTTTAATGCTTCAGTTCGAGCGTCGCATTTTCCAGCCATGCTCGAATGTCGTGATCATGGATCAGCGGCATCAACGCTTCACGTGTTCTGGCGTGATACTCGTTCAGCCAATGCAATTCGTCATGCGTCAGCAATTCGACGAGAACCAAGCTGCGGTCGATCGGGCAGAAAGTCAGCGTCTCGAAACCGAGCATCTGCATGTCGCCGCCTTCGATCTCCTCCGGATCGCGGATGTAGATCAGGTTTTCGATGCGGATGCCGAAGTGACCTGGGCGATAGTAGCCGGGCTCGTTGGACAGGATCATGCCGGGCAGCAGCTCCTGCACGGCAAGCCGCGCGATGCGCTGCGGCCCTTCGTGCACGGAAAGATAGGAACCGACGCCATGGCCCGTGCCATGGCCATAATCGACGCCGGCCTTCCAAAGCGCGATGCGCGCCAGCGGATCGAGGTCGCAGCCGCGTGTGCCCTTGGGGAACCGCGCCATGCTGATGGCGATCATCCCCTTCAGCACCAGCGTGAAGAAGCGCTTCTGCTCCTCGGGAACCGCACCGATACCGACCGTGCGGGTGATATCGGTGGTGCCGTTGATGTATTGCGCGCCCGAATCGATCAGGAACAATTCGCCCGCCTTAATCAGCCGGTCGCTCGCCGTCGTCACACGGTAATGGATGACGGCACCATGCTCGCCGGCGCCGGAAATCGTATCGAAGGAGATGTCCTTCAGCGGGTTCTGCATGCTCTCGCCAACGCGGGCGCGGCAAGCTTCCAAGCGCTCGGCCGCGGCAATCTCCGTAACCGTTCCCGGCTTGCTCGTCTCGAGCCAATAGAGGAATTCGACCATGGCGGCGCCGTCCTGCAGATGGGCAGCAGCAGAGCCGTTGATTTCGGCGGCATTCTTGCAGGCGCGCGGTAGTTTGGCAGGATCGCTGCCTTCGACGATCTCGCCACCCTCGCGGCGGATGACCTCCGTGAGAGCATACGGCGCCAGATCCGGATCGACGAGAATGCGTCCGCCATTGACCGCAGCCGCAGCGAGGCGCTTGGTGAGTTCGGCAGGCGGCAGCTGCTTGCAGATCTGCGCAAGATAAGCTTCGGCCTCGACCTTGGTCTTGCGCTTGTCGAGAAAAAGTTCCGCTGCGCCTTCGGCATGGATGATGGCACGCGCCAGCGGATGCGGCGTGTGCGGAACGTCGCTGCCGCGAATATTGAAAATCCACGCGACCGAAGACGGATCGGTGATCAAGACTGCCTTGAGGTTCTTTTCCTTGAGATCGGCCGCGATGGTCGCAAGCTTGTCCTTGGCAAGGACACCGGCCTGTCCGATATCCTGAATGATGACGCCGCCGAGCGGCTCTGCGGGACGATCCGACCAGAGTTTGTCGAGTGGATTATGCGGGAGAATCACCAGCTTGCCGTCGATCTCGGCCAGCGCTTTTTCCAAGCGCCTGACTTCGGCACCCGTATGTAGCCAGGGATCTACTCCCAGGCGGAAGCCCTTCTTTGCATGGCGCGGTAGCCAGACATGCGGCGGTTCGTTCACGAGGTCGCCGCCCGTAAAGACGCTTCCATCCACCTGCTCGGCAAGCTGGGTGACATATCGGCCGTCCACGAAAACCACAGCCTGGGTGTGTGTCACAAGCGCAACACCCGCCGAGCCAGTGAAGCCGGTCAGCCATGCCAGGCGTTCGGAACATTGGGGCACATACTCGCCCTGATACTCGTCGGCACGCGGCACGAGGAAGCCGTCAATGCCGAGATCACCGAAGGCGGCGCGCAGGCCAGCAACTCGCTCGCGGCCGAATTGCGGGGTGGAAGTGACGTCGAAAGACTGAAACATGGCTTGATCCGAAACTGATGGAGAATCCGTGAAACTGAATGGTGCCAGTATGTTAGAGCATCAAAGCGCGAAGCGCGACGTGATTTTCCAAGCTCTGCGAAAACTATACACGCGGCGGCTATACAGCTGCGTTGCCTCGCCGTCCCATCCCTCGATGCCGTTAACGAATCCGCCCATTTCGTGAGCATCGCCTGCCGATTATGACATCTTCACGGCAGACAATATGCATATGACGCATAGCTCCCATGAAGCCTCCCCCCTGCCACTCGGAGGAGCGAGTCGCTATATCCGCCGCATCAAACGCGGTTCACGAAGAACCAGCTCGAACTAAGGACTAAAGACAATGCCTATCACTCGCTCCGCATATGTTAGCCCGGCGCTGGCTGGCGAGCGTCGCACCGTACGCCACTCTGTCGGTTCGCTTCGTCAGCTCGAAGTCGAAACGGCACGGGCAATCGGCGCAAGCCGCGGCGATCGTCGCTAAGAGTTTATGCGCTACGCGTTCTAAATCGGTCGCGGTCCGGTTCTCCTCCTCCCTCCCGGATCATGATCAGAACGCTAGAGCCCGCTTGAGCACTCCTCCACACACGCTCGCGGGCAAGATCGGCGAAAGCCGATCTGAAGGCGGTGCTTCGGCACCGCCTTTTTTTATTCTCTCTCGTCAAAGTCGGATCAGGTTGGGAAACAACCGACCGGCACCGAGCAATTCCAGGAAAGATACGCAGCGGTTTTCCTGGAATTGTGTAGGAATAGGAGGATTGAGCGCTTCCGCGAGTCAGCGAAAAGCGGAGGTGATCAGGGCCGGTCCAGATGGATGGTGACCCAGCCATTGCGCCAGATCGTGCGCACATGACGCAGTTTTGCGCCGTTGTAGGCGGCAAGCACCTTCCAGCGCTGCTCGGCCAGGATACCCGAGAGAATGACCGAACCGCCCGGCGCCAGATGCGCAACCAGTTGCGGTGCCATCTTGATCAGCGGGCGCGCCAGAATGTTGGCGATGATCAGGTCGAAAGGCCCGTGGCGGGAAAAGGCAGTGGAATGAAAGCCGGGCGCAGTCTCCAGCGTGACACCGGAAGCAATTCCATTGCTGCGGACATTTTCCCGCGCCACACGAACGGCAACGGGATCGATATCGGTCGCGAGAACCGGGATATTGCGTAATTTGCGTACGGCAAGCGCCAGCACGCCGCTACCGGTACCGAGGTCCAGCGCGTTGCGCACGCGACGGCTGGCGAGAACCTTCTCGATCGTCTCGAGGCACCCTGCCGTCGTGCCATGATGGCCGGTGCCGAAAGCCTGTCCAGCCTCGATCTCGATGGCAATATCACTGGGACCGACCTTGTCGCGATCATGCGAGCCGTGAACGAGGAAACGCCCGGCGCGAACCGGCTTCAATCCCTCGAGCGACTTGGCGATCCAATCGATATCCGGGATTACTTCTTTTCCGACGGACAATCCGGGATAGCCCGGCTTCAGCAGCGCTTCGAAACGGCTGCGGACGTCTTCTTCGTCGGCGGCGTAGAGATAGATGGAGGCTTCCCAGATATCCTTCTTCTCGTCGATCTCGGTGGTCGCGATCGGAAGTTCCTCATCCTCGAACACTGTCGTCATCAGATCGAGGATATGTCCTGCCTCTTTCTCGGTCGTGGTCACATAAAGGCGAATTTCGCTCAACTCGTCGCTCTTTCTTGTTCTTACTCGGCCCAATCGATCCAAGGCGGCCTTGGCGTATCGTAGCCGGCCACACTGCGAAGCAGGGTTCGTCGCACCGGCCCGAGACGCAATAACAGCGGTGCAAACAGATTGCGCGCTGCGATTGCCAGCGGATTTGCCATGGTGATCAGTCTCGTCAGGCCATAAGTCTGCTTCAACACTTGCTTCACGGCGGGAATTCTCAGGCCCGAATACTCCTGTTCGCGGCCTTCTGCAATGAGCCAGGCAAGCCAGCAGGCATCTTCAATGCCCAGATTCATGCCGCGCGCCCCGGCGGGCGAATGGATATGCGCCGCATCGCCGGCAAGAAATACATTTCCTTTCGCCATGGGCTCGACATGACGAAAATGAATGCGAAACTGGGACGCCCATGTTCTTTCCGCAACGACAGCCGGATGAACGATGCGACTTTCGAAATCCTCCAGCGTCGAGATGTAGCGAATGACGTCGGCTGCAATCGGCAAGCGCCCGATCATGCCGGGATCGAAGATGGAGACTTCGGCGAAATGTGTGTCGATCTGGCCGGCGTAACGAAAGTCTACCAGATAGAAATAGGCTTCCAGCGCTTCGCCCGGGAAGCCCGCGCCCATGCCTTTGCGCACTGCGGAATGGGCGCCATCGGCACCGATTAGAATATCCGGGCGAACCGTTTCCGTCCGGCCATCCGGGTGCCGAAGCGCAACTTCCGGCCTCCGCACATCGGCGATCGCGCCCGCAACAATCCCGGTTTGCCATTCGGGTGTGATGCCATAGGCCGAAAGCGCCTCCATCAGCAGACGCTCCGTATGCCCCTGCGCGAGGCCGCGAATTGCACTGAAGCGGCCGCCCACCTGCTTCGTATCCAATTCGAAGAACATTCTTCCGTCGGAACGGACACGGAAGCGATCAATCGACTGAGCGGCTTCGACGATGCGTTCCGCAACGCCGGAAGGCGAAAGCAGCGTCAGCGTGCGCGCATTGACGCCAAGAGCCCGGCTCTCCTCAATGGGCGTCGGACCGGGGCCGTCATCGACGATGCGTGGCACAAAGCCGCGCCGGGCAAGCTCCAGCGCTGCGGTAAGACCGACAGGGCCGGCGCCCGCGATCAGGATCGATCTCGACTTTGCGTCTCCACTGCCCCCACCTGCCATGCGTGCCCTATCCCTTCTTGATCAGCTTCTCCAGCTTCTTCACCGCCACATCCGGATCCTCTTCATAGGCGATGGTTCCGGCAAAGCCACCGGAGGCGTCCAGAAGGAAGACAGAAGCAGTATGATCCATCGTATAATCGCCGCTCGGCTGCTTCTCATCCGCCGGCACCTTCTTAGCATAGACGCGGAAACCCTTGACCATGTCCATCACCTTGGCGGGATCACCCGAAATACCGGTGATACGCTTAGAAACGTTGGAAACATACTGGTTCATGATTTCAGGCGTGTCGCGCTCGGGGTCGACGGTGACGAAATAGGCGTTGAGCTTGGTGCCATCCGGGTCGACCTTTTCCAACCAGCCGTTCAGCTCGAACAAGGTCGTCGGACAGACATCAGGACAATGGGTATAGCCGAAGAACACGGCCGAGGGCTTGCCGCGAAACGCCTGCTCGCTGATCGGCTGTCCGCTCTGCGAAACCAGCGTGAAGGGCACGCCATACGGTCCGGTTGCGGCCACCTGAGGCGCCTTGCCGCCGCCGAAGCTCAGCCAGCCCAATATGCCGGCGACGATCAATACGGCTACCCAGACACCAATTCGCACGCTTCTCATGACTGCCATTCCTCATCCAACCCCGGCAACGGCACCCCGATACGGGCGCGGTCGATCTACCAGTCGGTGTAGCGGCTCGAAGTGGAGGACGCAATTCAAGAAGACGTGCCGAACACGCCGAAATTGCCGCAGCAAGCGGCTTGCTCTTTCCGTTGCATCTGGACGCAGTCACCTTCGCTTTCACAGGTCCGCACAGATAAATTCCGTTTCAATGTTAAAGCAATCCTAACCTGTCCGCGCGAACATCGAAGGCAGATGTCGCGCGCGATTTCGGCCTGGCCGGGATGCGCGGCAAACCGATTTACCTCAGAAGGGCATGACGCCCGCCGGAACAGCCAGGCGTTATCAGCCGACGCACCGGACGCTGCCGCTGCTCAAGCCGCTCCAGCCGATCTTTCTTTTCAATCGCCAGCGCCTTCTGCCAGCGGCGCCAACCGGGAAGCCCTCAATCATGACGAACGCCATCAAACAAGCCGGCGCTTATCTGGAAATCGTCTCCTTCCATCTCGGCGATCAGGAGTTCTGCATCGACATCATGGCCATCCGCGAGATTCGCGGCTGGGCACCGGTGACCCCTATGCCGCATACGCCACCTTACGTGCTCGGCCTGATCAACCTGCGTGGCGCGGTGATCCCGGTCATCGACATGGCCTGCCGTCTCGGCATGAAGATGACGGAGCCGTCCGAGCGCTCTGCCATCATCGTTACTGATATCGCCGGCAAGCTGGTCGGCCTCCTGGTCGAGCAGGTTTCCGACATGATGACTATCAAAAGCGAAGATCTGCAGCCGGCGCCGGAGATCATTCCGGAAGCACAGCGCGCCTTCTGCCGTGGTATCGTGGCCCTCGAAAAATCGATGGTCTGCTTCCTCAACCTCGACACGATCATTGCCGATCAGCTGGCGCAAGCTGCATAACTTCAATAGGTTAGCACAAACAAAAAAATCGCCCTGGAGCCTCGCTTCAGGGCGATCGTTTTTTTGTGTGACCAGCATTGGCAGGGGTGTAGCCAATGCGCCAGTCATGCAGGCCGTGAACAAGCGGAAGAGTCACCTCCCCTGTTCGCTTTCGAAATTGCATCAAAAAAGTGCAAACCGAAAGCAACCAGAAGGAATTCGGCAACCCAAGAGTAAGACTTTTTTTGGTGCTTACCGTTCCGTCGATCACCAATGAGGTATAGTTATACCACTATTTCGGCTTGCCATTCTTCCAGTTAACGTTCTGACCGAAGAGAGGGATTGTCGAAATCGCCATCTTGGCCGAACCATCGGCCAGCTGCCGCGAATGGATGAGATAGACCAGCGTGTCGTTCTTCTTGTCATAGATGCGGGTAACAACCAGCTTCTTCCAGATCAGCGACAGCCCGGCGCGAAATACCTCTTCTCCGCTCTGCGACAGGTTGATGCTGCCGATCTCGATCGGTCCGGTCTGACGGCAGGCGATGGAGTTGTTGGAAGGATCCTCAAACCAGTTCCCCTTGCGCAACCGATCGATAACGCTGCGGTCGAAATAGGTCACGTGGCAGGTGACGCCCGAAACTTCCGGATCCGGCACGGCGTCGACCAGGATATCGTTACCCGTCCAGTCTACGCCGACCTTTCCCACAACCTCAGCGGAAGCGGAAAAGGGAGCAAGGGCCAGGAGCGACGCAGCAATGGCGGCGCAGAATTTCAGTGAGGTCATCGATCATCCTCCAACATCAGCCGCGGGGAGCTTGAGCGGCCCCGCTAACGTAGGATGGCAAATGAGCGATGCAAGGGACCACAGCCGGTAAGCGGCTCCTCAAAAAGAGGCGGCAGCAATTGCCGCTGGGAGGTAACAGTCCGGGATCAGCGACCTAAAGCGCCAGACGCAAATCTGAGAGATCGCGACGCGCTTTAGGCAGCTGCACTTCCGAACATGCGAAGCCGGTTCTTACTTGTTCGCAATCGCGACCTCTCCTGTCTCCAGCAGGGACTTGAGATTGGACAATATCTTCGGCCAACCGCCGGAAACGGCTTCGATGAACTTGGAGTTCTCGACCTCGATCGTGTGGCTGACCGTCAGCTTCACAGCGTCGTCTGCCGGCTCCAATTCCATGACACAACGCGACCAGCCTTCGACCTTCAAATCCGGACGCCATTCGTTCCGCCATTTGAAAGCAAGGCGTTTGGGCGGATCGAATTCGGCAATTTCTCCGACATCGGCAACGCGACCATCGGGGAAAAGCATCTTCCAGGGCGAGCCGACCTTCCATTCGGTCTCATGGGTCATCTCGAACCAATATTGCTTGATGAATTCCGGCGTCGTCAGCGCCGACCAGAGTTTCTCCGGCGACGTGCGGATGAAGGTGACGTAGACGAACTTGCTTCCTGTCATGTCATTTCTCCTTGTCTCACTGTTCTTGTTTGGTGATTACGAACCGCCCTCGCCTTCGAGAGCCCTTTTCAAGGCTGAAAGCGCGCTTAGCTGGCGGCGCTCGAACTTATTGATCCAGCGCTCGGCAATTCCGTTGATCGGCACCGAATTGATGAAATGCAGCTTTTCCCGTCCCTGCTTCTCCGTCGACACGAGATTGGCTTCTTCCAGAATGGCGAGGTGTTTGGCCACCGCTTGTCGGGTCATGGCGAGATCTTCGCAAAGCGCATTCAGCGTTTGGCCGTTTTGCTCATAGAGCCGGTCCAGCAACTGCCGCCTGCTGGCGTCCGCCAGAGCCTTGAATACTGTATCGTCATTCATCGAAATACGGAACCATTTGGTTGCCTATATCCATCTTATAAGCAACCAAATGGTTGCCTGTCAAGGCATCATTTGAGAGCAGCCTTTGCGCTCGGCGATGGCAAAAATGACGAGAGACAATTGACAATGGTGGCATCGCATTGGATCATCGCGGCATGATCGCACTTCGCGCCACAATTATGCATCTTACCACCGTCTCTCCCCTTGCAGGGCAAGTGGAAGCTGTGTTGCGCTGAGCTAACTGCGATCCATCTCAACCCTGCCGAGGCGAGCAGGGTTGAAGCTCCCTAGCTCTCCTCCCAAAACCAAGGAGAGCCAATGTCTTTCGAACAGCAAGAGCCCGTTAAACGACGATCCGGCAAAATCGGTCTGGTCGTGATCCGCGCAACACAGGTGTCGGACGCCGAAGCAATCGCGGCAATCGCCAATCTTCCCGGCTTCCGCGCCGGCACCTTGCGCCTGCCCTTCCAAAGCATCGCGGAAACTCGGCAATGGCTGGAAAAGCCATCTCCCAACTCGACCGACATCGTTGCTGAAGTCGACGGACGGGTCGTCGGCAGTGCCGGTCTGACGCGGCTGTCCGGCCGACGTATTCACATCGGCCAGATCGGCATGGGCGTCCACGACGATTTCACAGGCTGTGGCATCGGCTCGGCGCTTCTGGGGGCGCTGATCGACACAGCCGACAACTGGTTGGCGATCAAGCGCCTAGAACTGACCGTCTATGCCGACAATGCTGCGGCGATCGGACTTTACGAGAAGTTCGGCTTCGAAACCGAAGGACGGTTGCGCGCCTTTGCATTCCGCAATGGCGAATATATCGACGCGCTCACCATGGCACGACTGAGGTTTTGATCGATCAAGGGCGGTGGGATAGGATCACGCCGCCCTACCACCTATCCGCCGATCAGATCCAGCCACTCGTCCTCGGTCAAAACCTGGACGTTGAATTCCCGGGCCTTGTCGAGCTTCGAGCCGGCCCCCGGGCCAGCCACGACGATATCGGTCTTCTTCGACACGGAGCCGGAAACCTTCGCGCCCAGGCTTTCCGCCTTGGCCTTGGCCTCGTCGCGCGTGAACTTTTCCAGCGAGCCGGTGAAAACCACCGTCTTGCCGGTCACGGGACTGCCCGAGGTCGCCGGCTGCTCGGCCTCCTGCGGCTGCACCTGCTCCAGGAGCTTGGCGATCACTTCCGTATTGCGCGGCTCCTTGTAGAACTCGACGATAGCCCGCGCCACGACTTCGCCGATGCCCTCGATATTGTTGAGGTCGTTCCATGCGTCGCCCGCAAGCGGAGCCGCTTCCTTCATGCCGGCTGCGAAAGCATCATAGGTGCCATAGGAGCGCGCCAGCAGCTTGGCCGTGGTCTCACCCACATGGCGGATGCCGAGCGCGAAAATGAAGCGATGCAAGGCGATCTCTCGCCGCTCGTTGATGGCGGCGTAGAGCTTGCCGACGCTGACCTTGCCGAAGCCGTCAATGTTCTCAAGCTTGGCAAGAGAGGCCTGCTGTCGCTTCTCCAAAGTGAAGATATCAGGCGCGGTCCTGATCTGCAGGGCCGGGTCGTCGCTCTCGAAGAAGAAGTCGATCTGTTTCGAACCGAGGCCTTCGATATCGTAGGCATTGCGCGAAACGAAGTGCTTGAGATGCTCGGTCGCCTGCGCACGGCAAATGAAGCCGCCGGTACAGCGCGTCACGGCATCGACCTTGCCGGTTTTCTCGTTGATGTCCCGAACCGCATGGCTGCCGCAGACAGGGCAAACCTTCGGGAATTCGTAAGCTACGCACGATGGCTCGCGCTTTTCCATCACGACATCGACGATCTGCGGAATGACATCGCCTGCCCGCTGCACGATCACCATATCGCCGACACGGATATCACGGCCATCGCGAATCGGTTCACCCTTGTTGCCGATGCCCTTGATGTAGTCGGCATTGTGCAGCGTCGCATTGGTAACGACCACGCCGCCGACCGTGATCGGCTCGAGCCGCGCCACTGGCGTCAACGCACCGGTGCGGCCCACCTGGATATCGATATCGACCAGCCGCGTGAAGGCCTGCTCGGCCGGGAACTTGTGCGCCGTCGCCCAGCGCGGCGAGCGCGAGCGGAAACCGAGGCGAGCCTGCAGCTCGAGGCTATCGACCTTGTAGACGACGCCGTCGATATCGTAATCGAGATCGGGCCGTTGCAGACCGATCTGCTCGTAGTGGCCGAGAATATCGGCAACGGAATTCAGCCGTTCCATCAGCGGATTGACCGGAAAACCCCAGGATTTGAAGACCTGCACCATGCCGTATTGCGTATCGGCGGGCATGTCCGACATCTCACCCCAGGCATAGGCAAAAAACTTCAACTTGCGGCTGGCCGTCACCTTCGCATCGAGCTGGCGCAAGGACCCTGCCGCCGTATTGCGCGGGTTGACGTAGGTCTGCTTCCCCTCCGCCTCCATTTGCGCGTTGAGTGCCAGGAAGTCGCTCTTGGCCATATAGACCTCGCCGCGCACCTCGACGATCGCAGGAGCGCCCGCCGGCAACGTCTGAGGGATCTCCTTGATGGTCCTGATATTGGCGGTGACATTCTCGCCCGTCGTGCCGTCGCCGCGTGTTGCCGCACTCACCATGCGGCCGTTCTCGTAACGGATCGACATGGAGAGGCCATCAATCTTCGGCTCGGCCGTGAAAGCGATGGAATTGTCCGGGAGACGGCCGAGGAAGCGATAGACGCTCGCGACGAAATCCTCGACATCCTCCTGAGAAAATGTGTTGTCGAGCGACAGCATCGGCCTTGCATGCACGACAGGGGTAAACGTCTCGGAGGGTGCCGCACCCACGCGCCGCGATGGGCTATCGGCTCGGGTGAGAGCAGGAAACCGTGCCTCGATCGCGTCATTGCGCCGTTTCAGCGCATCATAGTCCGCGTCCGAAATCTCCGGCGCGTCCTTGCCATGGTAAAGCGCATCATTGCGCGCGATCTCGGCGGCTAGGTAGGCAAGCGCCGCAGCCGCTTCCTCTTCGTTCAAATTCTCGACGGGCTTCTGCTCGGTGCTCATGAATCGACACTCCCCGATTTCGAAGATGTTTTAGAGCACTTCGAGAAAAAGTGCGAAGCGGTTTTCCGTCCGCATTGCGTAAATACAACGGGAAAATTCAGGCTGAAAACCTGCCCAGAGATCAGCCATTGCCCGATAGCAGGCGCTTGGCGGCGGCCCTCGCCTCTTCCGTCACCGAAGCACCAGCAAGCATGCGGGCGATTTCCTCGGTACGGTCTTTCGGCTCCATCGTCGCAACGCGCGTCGAGATCTTTTCGGAGCCATCCGCAACCGGGCCCTTGGAGATCAGCAGATGCGTTGCAGCGCGTGCCGCCACCTGCGGCGCGTGGGTCACGGAAAGGACCTGAACGCGATCGGAGAGACGCTTCAGCCGCTGGCCGATGGCATCCGCCACCGCGCCGCCGACGCCGGTGTCGATTTCGTCGAAGACCAGGGTCGGTGCCGATCCACGATCGGCAAGCGCCACTTTCAGCGCCAACAGAAAACGCGAGAGTTCGCCGCCTGAGGCAACCTTGGTGATCGGACCGGGACGCGTGCCCGGATTGGTCTGAACGTGGAACTCGACAACGTCGATACCATCAGCCGTTCCGGCTTCGGGATCGCTGGTGATCTCCACCATGAAACGCGCGCGCTCCAGCTTCAGCGCCGGCAACTCCGCCATGACGGCTCCACCGAGCGCCTCGCCTGCATGACGACGCTTCTCCGACAGGTTGCGCGCGGCAACATCATACTCTGCCTTCGCAGCCGCCAATTCGGCATCCAGACGCGCCAATTTTTCCTCACCGGCGTCAACATCGGCAAGATCTGAGATCATGCGTGCGGCCAGCGCCGGCAGCTCTGTCACCGGCACCGAATATTTGCGCGAGGCTCCGCGGAGCGCGAACAACCGCTCCTCGACGCGCTCCAATTCGCGCGGGTCATATTCCGTCTTGCGCAGCGCGGTCTCGACTTCCATCTGCGCATTGGAGAGCTGGTCGAGTGCCGCGTCGAGCAACGCCACGGTGTCCTCCAAGAGGCCTGGCGCCTCATGGCTCTTGCGCTCCAGACGGCGCACCAGCGAAGCGATATGCGGCACGGGTGAAGCGTTGCCGTTGAGGAACTCGGAAGCCTCGGCGATATCGCCGGCGATACGCTCGGCCTTCATCATCCGCGCGCGCTTTTCCGCAAGCTCGTCTTCCTCGCCGTCCTGCGGCGAGAGTTTCTGCAATTCTTCGACGGATGCACGAAGGTAGTCTGCCTCGCGTGCAGCCTTCTCGACCTGCTCCCTGTGCTTCTTGAGAGTGCGCTCGCTGTCGCGCCAGACCCTGTGTAGCCTGCCGACCCCTTGCGCCTCTTCGGCGAGACCGGCAAAGGCATCGAGCAACATGCGATGCGCATCCGTATCGACAAGCGCACGGTCGTCATGCTGTCCGTGAATTTCGACAAGCTGTTGGCCAATCTGGCGCATGAGCTGAACGCTGAGGGCCTGATCGTTGACGAAAGCCTTGGTGCGGCCGTCAGCCGATTGAACGCGACGGAAGATCAGATCGCCATCGTCATCTAGACCATTTTCGCGCAGAAGCTTGCGGGCTGGATGCTGCGTGCTGACATCGAAAACCGCCGTCACCTGACCGCGATCCTCACCATGGCGCACGAGACCGCCATCGCCGCGCCCGCCGAGGGCCAGCGACAAGCTGTCAAGCAGGATGGATTTGCCTGCGCCCGTCTCGCCGGTCAGCACCGAGAGCCCGGATTCGAAGGCAAGATCCAGCCGCTCGATCAGAACGATATCGCGGATCGAAAGCTGGATCAGCATCTGCGCTCAATCTCACGTCCCAAGAAGAAGTTTCTTGCCCGCCCTGGAAATCCACGAGCCGGAGTTTTCGCTCGGATCCACGCCGCCCTTCTTCAGCAGCTGATAGGAATCTTTATACCAGCGGCTATCCGGATAGTTGTGGCCGAGAACGGCGGCTGCCGTCTGCGCTTCCGGCACGATGCCCATTGCGTAGTAGGCCTCGACCAGACGCGCCAGCGCCTCTTCGATCTGGTTGGTGGTCGGATACTGCTCCACGACGATGCGGAAGCGGGAGATGGCAGCAAGATAGTCCTTGCGCTCAAGATAATAACGTCCGACCTGCATTTCCTTGCCAGCGAGCTGATCCTTGGCAAAGCGGATCTTTTCCTGGGCGTCGCTGACATATTGCGACTTCGGATAGTTGTTGACGACCTTGGTCATCGCCTCGATCGTCTGCTGTGCCGCGCGCTGATCCTGGGTGACGTCGACGATCTGTTTGGCGAAGGATGAACCGACCAGATACTGGACGTAATCGGCATCCTCGGAGCCCGGATACTGCTTCAGATAGCTGTTACCCGTCTGCACGGCATCGTCGTAGCGGCCGGTGCGGTATTTGACGAAGGTGCTCATGACCATCGCCTTGCGCGCCCATTCGGAGAACGGCTGCTGCTGGTTGATGGCGTCGAACTTCTTGCCGGCTTCGGTCATGTTGCCGGCCTTGATGTTGGCAAGGCCCTGGTTGTAGAGCAATTCCGGCGGATCCGTATCGACACCGAGCTTGGTGATGTCGATGTCCTTCTTCGTATTACAACCCGTCACCACAGCACTGGTGCCGGCCAGAAGGAGCGATACGAGCAAAACCCGTGCTGCGACATTCATGCTTTCAGACCTTGCAAAACTCATCGGATCACTGTCCCACTAGCCGTCGTTGCGAAGACGGCGTTCTCTCGCTGGCGTTTCTAGCCGCAAAAACACCATCAGGGCAACGCATTGATGATGCATTAACGCATTTTTGTGGCAAAGACCTGATTTCGACAGGCTTAATCACTGTTTTGACAGGGAATTCTTTTGCGGATCGTCGGATCTGCACGTCTTGCCGCAACCGAAGACACAGCGGTGAGTCGCCAGTCAAAAAAAGAGCCGCTCCTCATCGGAGCGGCACTCAAAGTCATCTCGATTCCGACTGATCACGCCGACCAGGGTGCGAATTCCGGAGCGTTCACCGGAACGAATTCGCGGCCATGAGCACGCTGGCGCTGCGCCGGAGTCTCCACCACGTCATAAGCGCTCGGATCGCTCAACAGCGCCTTCAAAGCATTTGCATTCATGCGATGGCCGCCGCGATACGAGCGGTAATGGCCGATGAACTGCGCGCCAGCGAGCGCGAGATCGCCAACGGCATCCAGCGTCTTGTGACGAACGAACTCGTCCTTGGGATAACGCAGGCCTTCGACATTGATAACCGTGTTGTCGTCGGAGATGACGACGGAATTCTCAAGCGAGGAACCCAGCGCATGACCCGAAGCCCAGAGCGGCTCAACATCGCGCATGAAGCCGAAGGTGCGAGCACGCGACAATTCGGTCTTGAAGGTCTCGGCGGTCAGATCGCCTTCCCACTTCTGGCGGCCGATCAGCGGGCAGGCAAAATCGATCTCGACTTCGAAGCGCGTACCGTCATAAGGACGGAACTCGGACCAGGAGCCGCCGGCTTCGATGCGAACCGGCTTGGTGACGCGAATATAGCGGCGCTTGACGCCGAGCGACACGATACCGGCCTGCTCGATCGCCTCGATGAACGGATAGGAGCTGCCGTCCATGATCGGCATCTCTGCGCCCATCACTTCGACAACAACATTATCGAGGCCAATCGCATAAATCGCGGCCATTACGTGCTCTACCGTCGCGACAGAGCGCACCGGCGAGAAGCCGAGAACGGTGCACAGATCCGTATTGCCGACCTGCGAGGAAACGGCGCGAAGCTCCGTTACGTCACCATTGCCGTGCATACGGTGAAAAACCACGCCGGTGCCGGCCTCTGCCGGATACAAAGTAATCGACACATTGGCGCCGGAGTGAACGCCGATACCCGAAAGTGTCACAGGGTTTGCGATAGTGGTCTGAAAACCCAGCAATCCGATCGCCATATAATTCTGCCTTCGTCTATCTGATCCATGCAGGGCGGTCATCTTCGAACACTTACCCATATTGCCGGTTCAGTCTGTTAACTACGCCGCGCATGCCACATACGTTCATTGTCGAATGTGATTCCGCAGGCTTGCTTGGTATCTACATACGCGCCGAGGCACTGCATTCCAAATCACTGTTTCTTTCGCATTGTTACGAAAGTAGACGATTGAATTTGTTGGATAATTCCAGATACGACAACAAGTCTAAAATAAGGAAATCCGGAGCTTTTCAGCCCCGGATTTCATCAGGATGGTTAGCAACCTATTAAAAGGCTGCCTTATAGCAGGTCAGTTCGACTGGCGGCGCAGGAAGGCCGGAATCTCGAGCTGATCGTCTTCATGGCTTGCCATGCGGGCCTGCGGAACCTGCCGGCCCTGATCGTCGAGGTTGCCGCGACGCGGAGCGTAGAGGCTTGCTTCCGGCGACGGTGCGCGGCGCTGCTGCGGAGCAGCGGCTTGCGTCGGAGCCATCATATCGTCGAAAGCCGGATCTTCTTCGCGGCGGCCGAGCGAGTTGGTGATGCGCTTCAGCAAGCCCATCGGACCGCGCTCTTCAGCGGCATGCGGAGCAGCCGGCTGTGCACGATGTTCCATCTCTGCCTTAACCACTGGCGGGAAGTCTTCCACCTTCGGCATGCGGACCTGCTCAGGAGCCTGACGAATGATCGGCTGCTGATGCATGACCGGTGCCGGCTGCGGCTGAACCGGAGCCTGACGGACCGGCTGGGCTTCCGGTGCAGAGGCGAAGATGCGGCTCTGCGGACGGAAGCTTTCTTCCTGCGCTATAGGCTGCTGCTGCTGAACATGAGCCTGACGGGCCATCTGGATTTCGAGTTCACGTTCCAGATCGGCTTCTGCTGCACGAATGGTCTGAGCGACCGGATCGACGGTGCGAGGAGCCGGAGCGGCGGCCTGTGCGGTGTGGGCCTGCGCGACATGGACAGGCTGAGCTGCGGCCGCTACCGGAGCGGCGGCCGCGGACGGACGGATAGCCGGCTTCGCGACCGGGCGGAAATCCATGCCACGGTCGGCTGCTTCGTTCATCGCGCGGTCGATACCGGTTGCGACGACGGAGACGCGGATGATGCCTTCAAGCGATTCGTCGAAAGTGGCGCCGAGGATGATGTTGGCGTCCGGATCGACTTCTTCACGAATGCGGGTAGCAGCTTCGTCGACTTCGAACAGGGTGAGGTCACGGCCGCCGGTGATCGAGATCAACAGGCCTTGTGCGCCCTTCATCGAGGTTTCGTCGAGCAGCGGGTTGGCGATAGCAGCTTCGGCTGCCTGCATTGCGCGGCCCTGGCCCGAGGCTTCGCCGGTGCCCATCATCGCGCGGCCCATTTCGCGCATGACCGAACGGACGTCGGCGAAGTCGAGGTTGATGAGACCTTCCTTCACCATCAGGTCGGTGATGCAGGCAACGCCCGAATAGAGAACCTGGTCGGCCATCGAGAACGCGTCGGCGAAAGTCGTCTTGTCGTTGGCGATACGGAAGAGGTTCTGGTTCGGAATGACGATCAGCGTGTCGACCGACTTCTGCAGTTCCTGGATGCCCTGCTCGGCGAGACGCATGCGGCGGCCGCCTTCGAAGTGGAACGGCTTGGTGACAACGCCGACGGTCAGGATGCCCTTGTTGCGCGCAGCCTGTGCAACGACCGGAGCAGCGCCCGTGCCCGTGCCGCCGCCCATGCCGGCGGTGACGAAGCACATATGCGTGCCATTGAGATGATCGATGATTTCATCGATGCATTCTTCGGCAGCTGCACGGCCAACTTCCGGCTGCGAACCGGCGCCAAGACCTTCCGTGACGTTGACGCCGAGCTGGATGATCCGCTCCGCCTTCGTCATGGTCAGCGCCTGTGCGTCGGTGTTGGCGACGACGAAATCGACGCCCTGCAAGCCTGCCGTGATCATGTTGTTGACGGCATTGCCGCCACCGCCACCAACACCGAACACGGTGATTCGCGGCTTAAGCTCGGTGATATCTGGCTTATGCAGCTTGATAGTCATTGTACCCGTTCCTTCTCTTTATGGCCGCATCGCCACGCCGGCCAATTCACTGATTTCACTTGCCTGACGCTTACCCCGGAATAGCTTTCCGGGATCAGGCACTCAAAAACTCTCTTTCAGCCATTGGCCGACACGACCGATCCGGCTGTTGTTACCCCCAAGCGACGAGAGCAGGCCGCTGCTCGGCGCATGTGTCTCCATGTCCGCGACCTGCGGATAGATCATCAGACCAACCGCGGTCGAGAAAGCCGGCCCCTTGGCCGCCGTCGGCAGGCCGGATACGCCCATTGGGCGACCGATGCGGACGTTTCGGGCAAGGACGCGACGCGCCACGTCAGGCAGGCCGGTCAGCTGGCTGGCGCCGCCCGTCAGGACGACGCGCTTGCCGACGATCGGGCTGAAGCCCGAACGCTGGATGCGATCGCGAATAAGCTCGAGGGTTTCCTCGATGCGAGCCTTGACGATGCGCGACACCAGCGCCTTCGGCACCTGTGTCGGCTGGTCACGCTCGTCTTCGCCGATCGGCGGGATGGAAATCAATTCGCGCTCTTCCGAAGAATTTGCGAGCGCGGAGGCATGAACGACCTTCAGACGTTCCGCATCCTCGATGCGAGTGGAAAGGCCGCGTGCAAGGTCGGTGGTGACGTGATGGCCGCCAAGGCTGACGGCATCGGTATGCACCAGCTTACCCTCGGCGAAGACCGAGATCGTCGTTGTGCCACCACCCATGTCGATCGCTGCGCAACCAAGCTCGACTTCGTCATCCACAAGAGCCGCAAGGCCGCTGGCGTAAGGCGTTGCCACCATGCCTTCGACGGAAAGATGCGCGCGATTGATGCAGAGTTCGAGGTTGCGAAGCGCCGCGCGCTCGGCCGTCACCACATGCATGTCGACACCGAGAGCGTCGCCGAACATCGCCAGCGGATCGCGAATGCCGCGCTCGCCGTCGAGCGAGTAACCCGTCGCCAGCGAATGCAGCACGGCGCGCTCCTGGCGAACCGATTGCTGGCAAGCGGCGGCCAGTACCTTCTTGAGGTCGTTGGATTCGACTTCCTGTCCGCCGAGATCGATAGTTGCGGTATAGATGTCGCTGCCCAGCCTTCCGGCTGATACGTTGACGATCAGGCTGTCGACGGTGAGGCCAGCCATGCGTTCGGCCGCATCGACGGAAAGCCGGACGACGCCTTCCAGCGCGTCGAGATCGGCAATCACGCCGGTCTTGATGCCGCGAGAACGCTGATGGCCGATGCCGATGATTTCAATGTTATGCGTGCGGTTCGGAAGAACCTGGCTTTCCTCACGCGGCGTCAGCCGGCCGATCATGCAAACGACCTTCGTCGAGCCGATATCGAGAACCGACACGATGTGCGACCGCTTGGAGGAAAGCGGCTTCAACCGCGGCAGGCCGAAATGAGACGAACCGAATAAGCTCATGTATCCTGCCCTGCTTTCTTCAAAGCCTTGTTTCTTGCATCCACCGCGGCCTGGCGGCGAAGCGTTGCGTCCGGGGTCAATTCTATTGCGGTACGATCTGCGAGACGAAGGTCCACGGCAGCGATATCGCGCTGCAGAAGATTCTGGTCCTTGTCCAAGCTGGTCAGCCGAGCCAGCGCACCATCGATATTGTCTTCCGGCAGCCGGACGATCACGCCGTTGTCGAGATAGAGATCCCAGCGACGGCCGGCGACACGAACAAATGCCTTCACATGAGCGCGAACGTCGGGCCACTTGGCAAAGGCATCATCGATAGAAGCAGCGGCCGTCTCGGCATCGCGGCCAACGAACAGCGGCAGCTTTGCAAACTTGTTGTCACGCAGCGGCGCAATCACGCTGCCGTCCTTCTGAATCAGCGAAAGCTCGGCGCCGTGCTGCCAGATGGCATAGGCCTTGCGCTCCTTCAGCTTCACTTCGACGGTCTTCGGATAGACCTTGCGAACCTCGACATTCTGGACCCAGGGCAGATTGGCAATCTTCTGGCGGGCGGCGTCTGCGTTGAGCGCAACGAGCGAGGTCGTCCCATCAAGACCGAGCAGCTGCAGGATCTCGATTTCGGACGTTTCGTCGTTACCGGAGACTTTCACGTCTTCGATGGCAAACCCGGCAGCCGAGGTCGTCGCCTCAGCAACCGCCTGACTGTGACCACCGACCGACATGCCGTAAAGCGCGGTCGCACCAAACAGAAGAAATGTCGAAACCGTACCCGTATGGGCGGGAATATTGATGCGACCTGAACCGAGGCTCACCAGGAAGCGCACAACGCGGCGCAGGGGACGCGGCAGAACAAACGCATCCTCCACATCGTCAATGGCGAGCGGGACGCGATGACGGGACCGCCTCATATTTTTGAGCGTCAGCGCAAACAAGACGCGTCCTCCACCATCCACCGGAGAAATCCACCAAACGAGTAGCCAGCATGAGCTGCCATTTCGGGCACCAGCGAGGTAGGGGTCATGCCGGGCTGAGTGTTAACCTCAAGCCAGACAAGTTCACCTTCTTCGGAAAAGCGATCATCGAAACGGAAGTCAGATCGACTGACGCCGCGGCAGCCGATAGCTTCATGCGCCCTTAACGATAATGTTTGTATCTTTTGGTAAAGATTCGGTGAAATTTCCGCCGGCAGGACGTGTTTTGATCCACCTTTGGCATACTTGGCATCATAGTCGTAGAAACTGTGGCCGAGCGGCACGATCTCGGTAACCCCAAGAACCTTGTCACCCATGACGCCGCAGGTCAGCTCACGGCCATGGACATAGCGCTCAACCAGAACCTCATCCCCATACCGCCACTCCGCCGAGGTCACGATCTGCGGCGGATGCGCCTGATCTTCCTTGACGATCACGACACCGAAGCTCGACCCCTCGCGCACGGGCTTGACGACATAAGGCGGCTTCATCGGATGCTCGCCGACGATGCGGAAACGATCCATGACAAGCGACGCTGCGACCGGAATGCCTGCGGCGGCCGCAACCGTCTTGGCTCGTGCCTTATCCATCGCAAGGGCCGAGGCGAGCACGCCGGAATGGGTATAGGGAATCTGCAGGTATTCGAGAATGCCCTGGATAGTGCCATCTTCGCCGAATGGCCCGTGCAGAGCATTGAAGACGACATCCGGCCTCAGTTCCGTCAGGCGACTGGCGACATCGTGATCGACGTCGACACGAGTAACCCGAAACCCTTCGGCTTCGAGGGCATCAGCGCATGCCTCTCCCGAGGAAAGGCTGACAGGCCTTTCCGAGGAAAATCCGCCCAGAAGGACAGCCACATGCTTGGCACCCATTAATACCCCCGACCTCACGGTCTCTGCTCTGCTCTTCGCCGGGCCTCGCTTAACAGCGATTCTCGCCCCGCTTTCAATGGATTGATTAGAACGACATTAAGGTTAATGAAGCGTTTACTTTCGTTAACTTTCCCGTCGCTCCGCCGATGATCCAATGGTTCGAATCAAATCAACCTGGAGAATTCTGCCATTAGAATCAGAGAGTTGCTACTTTTGAAATCGCTACATTTAGATTTTTCGAACAAAGAGGCCCGCATCGGAGGATCCGATGCGGGCCCTAAAGCCTTAAGATGACTTTGATTTCACTCGCTGTCGTCGACCAGTTTCCAGACGAATCCGCCGAGAGCGCCACCCACGATCGGGGCGACCCAGAACAGCCAAAGCTGCTGCAGCGCCCAACCGCCGACAAACAAGGCCTGCCCTGTCGAACGAGCCGGATTGACCGAGGTATTGGTGATCGGGATCGAAATCAGGTGGATCAACGTCAGAGTGAGGCCGATCGCGATCGGGGCGAACCCAGCGGGCACCTTGCTGCTCGTCGAGCCGAGAATCACGACCAGGAAAAACAAGGTCAGCACGATTTCAGCCACCAGCGCCGACACCAGCGGATAACCGCCGGGTGAATGCTCTCCATAGCCGTTGGCCGCAAATCCGCCGAGCTGGAAGTCGGCCTTGCCGCTGGCGATCAGATAGAGCACCGCTGCGGCGACGATGGCGCCGACAACCTGTGCGATGATGTAGGGAATAAGCTGCCCGGCAGGGAAACGACCGGCCACCGTCAAACCAACCGATACGGCTGGATTGAAATGACCTCCCGATATGCCACCGACCGCGTAAGCCATGGTCAGCACCGTCAAACCGAACGCAAATGCAACTCCCAGAAAGCCTATACCCAGGCTTGGAAATGCTGCAGCGAAGATCGCGCTGCCGCAACCGCCAAAGACGAGCCAGAATGTCCCTAGAAACTCAGCAATAAGCTTTTTCTGCATGAAACCCTTCTCCTTTGCCCCTCAACCGAAACGAAAATCAGCCGTTTAAGAAAAAGATTCCGGAAACGCCTTGCCGGAAACACGCCACGCGGTAGCGGATGTTCGCCCAATTGCTCGCGAATCAACAATTACGGCTAAATAATAGCACGCAACCGCTGATTTCTTGCGTAGTTGGCGTTTGCGCTGAACAAAAATTACGCTAAGGACAGATTCAGCCCGCTAAGTGCCCCTTAGCATCATCCAAATTGGTGGGATCATGACTGACGCGATATCTCCTTTATCGCCGACCCCCTCGTCATCGAACAACAAGGTTGCCAATTCCCCGGCACGTGTTCTGATCGCGAGCCTTATCGGCACAACGATCGAATTTTTCGATTTCTATGTTTATGCGACGGCGGCGGTTATCGTCTTCCCGAAGCTGTTTTTCCCCGCAAGCGACCCGACTTCTGCAACGCTGCAGTCCTTCGCAACCTTCTCCATCGCCTTCTTCGCGCGCCCCATCGGCGCGATGATCTTCGGCCATTTCGGTGATCGAATCGGCCGCAAGGCGACTCTCGTCGCGGCCCTGATGACCATGGGTCTTTCGACCGTGGTGATCGGCCTGCTGCCGACTTTCGAATCGATCGGCGTTCTCGCCCCGATATTGCTGGCGCTTTGCCGCCTTGGCCAGGGCCTCGGCCTCGGTGGGGAATGGGGCGGCGCGGTGCTGCTCGCCACCGAAAACGCTCCGGAAGGCAAACGCAGCTGGTATGCCATGTTCCCGCAGCTCGGCGCACCGATCGGCTTCATCCTCTCGGCAGGCCTTTTCCTGATCCTCCGCGAAAGCATGACCGATGCCGATTTCCTAAGCTATGGCTGGCGCGTCCCCTTCCTGATCAGCGTCGTACTCGTCGCCGTCGGTCTCTATGTCCGTCTGAAGATCACGGAAACCCCGGAATTCCAGCGCGCTATCGAAAAGCAGGAACGCGTTTCCGTTCCGATCGCGGTCATCTTCCGCTCGCATCTGCGCAGCCTCATCCTCGGCACGATCATCGCTGTAGCGACCTTCGTGCTGTTCTATCTGATGACGGCCTTCACGCTGAGCTGGGGCACACGGCCTGCGGGCAACGGTCCGCTGCCGTTGGGCCTTGGCTACACGCAAGGGCAGTTCCTCGTCGTCCAGCTCGTCGGTGTCGTGTTCTTCGGTCTGATGATCCCGGTTTCGGGTCTGTTGTCGGACCGCTATTCGCGCCGTCTGGTTCTGATCCTGACGACCATCGGCATCCTGATCTTCGGCCTGTTCTACTCATCGCTGCTGACCGCCGGCCTTGCAGGCGCCTTCGCCTGCTCGATCATCGGTCTGGCCTTGATGGGCTTCACCTACGGTCCGATCGGCGCCGCCCTGGCTGCGCCCTTCCCGACCACCGTGCGCTATACCGGTGCTTCGATGACCTTCAATCTCGGCGGCATCGTCGGCGCATCTCTCGCGCCCTATATCGCCACATGGCTCGCGACGAATTATGGCCTCGTCTACGTCGGCTATTACCTGGCCGCCGCTGCCATCCTTTCGCTGATCGGCATGCTGCTGTCAGGCAATGAGGAGATCTGAGGATCTCGCCATAACCAATTGAAAAGGCCGGGTGAAAACCCGGCCTTTTTGTTGAATCAACTTATGAACTGCTCACCGACCGGAGATGCTTACTCCGTCGTAACACCCTGAAACGGACGAACCTCGCGGCCCGGCATGAACTGGCCAAGGCGCTTGATTTCCCATTCCAGCTTCACGCCGGAATTCTCGAACACTTCGCGGCGAACCTGCTCGCCGAGATATTCGAGATCGTAACCAGTCGCCTGCTCCATGTTGATCATGAAATTGCAGTGCAGCGACGACATCTGCGCGCCACCGATGACAAGACCACGGCAACCGGCTTCGTCGATCAGCTTCCAGGCGGAAAGCCCCTCTGGGTTCTTGAAGGTCGAACCGCCGGTCTTTTCGCGAATGGGCTGAACCGTCTCGCGATGCGCGCGCACAGCATCCATTTCCGCCCGGATCTTCGCCCGGTCTTCCGGATAGCCTTCGAACAGGACATGCGTGAAGATCAGATCCTCGGAAGCACCGGAATGCCTGTAGCTGTAACCCATCTCCGCATTCGTCAGGATATGCTTGTCACCCTTGCGGTCGATCGCATGCACTTCGACAACGCGCTCGCGCGTCTCCGCGCCGTTGGCGCCGGCGTTCATGCGCGCCGCGCCGCCGATGCTACCCGGAATGCCGTAGTAGAAATGGAAACCGCCAATGCCGTTATCCATAGCCATGGCCGCGACATGCTTGTCCGGGCAGATGGCCCCGGCCAGAATGCGGTTCTCGCCCGCAAGCTCGACTGCGCCGAAGCCCTTGGCCGAGAGCCTGAGCACGACGCCCGGAATACCGCCATCGCGCACCAGAATGTTCGATCCCACGCCAACTACCGTCAGCGGCACCTCTTCCGGCAGGATCTTCAAGAACGCGATCAGATCGTCGGTATCGTGCGGCTGGAACATAAGCTCCGCCAACCCGCCGGCACGGAACCACGTGACGCGATCCATCGGCGCGTCCGGCGTGAGCCGTCCCCTGATATCCTTGACGCTGTCGCCGAGCGACGCCAGAAGCTTTTCCCCGTTAACCTGTTTCATGCGGACTTACCCGATAGGCCTTCCAATTCCTTTGGCAATGATGCTGCCCAGTATGTGATGCTGCCAGCCCCCAACAGAACCACAAAATCACCCGGTCGCGCAATCTCTGCAACCATTGCGGCAAGATCTTCCTGTGACGGCAGATAGCGCGCGTCGCGATGGCCGCCGGCCTTGATGCGCGATACAAGCGTCTGCGAATCCGCGCCTTCGATGGGCTCCTCGCCGGCGGCATAGACCGGTGCCAGGAAGATGCTGTCGGCATCGTTGAAGCACGCGGCGAATTCTTCGAAGAGGCTCGACAGACGCGTGTAGCGATGCGGCTGGTGCACGGCGATGACACGCCCCTTGCAAGCCTCGCGCGCGGCCTTCAGCACAGCCTTGATCTCGACGGGATGATGACCGTAGTCGTCGAAAACCTTCACCCCGTTCCACTCGCCGGTCAGCGTGAAACGGCGCTTGACGCCGCCGAAGGACGCCAGCCCCTTGGCAATCGCCTCGCTCGAAATACCGAGCCTGTTGGCAACAGCAATGGCTGCCGTCGCATTGGAAATATTATGGCGTCCAGGCATCGGCATCACGAGATCCTTGATATGGATCACCTTGCCGGTGCGGCGTCTGCGGATTTCGACATCGAACAATGAGCGCGTGCCGTCGATGCGCACATTCATGAAGCGCACGTCCGCTTGCGGGTTCTCGCCATAGGTGATGACCTTGCGGTCCTCGATACGGCCGACGAGTGCCTGCACTTCCGGATGGTCGATGCACATGACGCCGAAGCCGTAGAACGGCACGTTCTCGACGAACTGCCGGAAGGCCGCGCGAACGGCATCGAAATTGCCGTAGTGGTCCAGATGCTCCGGATCGATATTGGTAACGACCGCGACGTCGGCGGGCAGCTTCAGGAAGGTGCCGTCGGATTCGTCGGCCTCGACGACCATCCACTCGCCCTCGCCCATGCGTGCATTGGTGCCGTAGGCATTGATGATACCGCCGTTGATGACGGTAGGGTCAAGCCCGCCGGCTTCCAGCAGCGTCGCCACGAGCGATGTCGTCGTCGTCTTGCCATGCGTGCCGCCGATGGCGATCGCATTGCGGAAGCGCATCAGCTCGGCAAGCATTTCGGCGCGGCGCACGACGGGCAGCAGCTTTTCGCGCGCGGCGGCGAGCTCCGGATTGCTTTTCTTGATGGCGGTGGAAACGACCACGACTTCGGCGTCGCCGAGGTTTTCCGCCTTGTGACCGATATGAACCGGAATACCCTTGTCGCGCAGCCGTTGAACGTTGGCGCTTTCCGACTGATCGGATCCCTGCACGCGATGGCCGAGGTTATGCAACACCTCGGCGATGCCGCTCATCCCGATACCGCCGATACCGATAAAATGCACAAGGCCGATTGCCTTCGGCAGCTTCATACGCCTGCCCCCTTGAATTGCTGAATTGAACGTCCCCCGGCAATAGCCTCAACCATGTCGGCGAGCAAGTTTGCCGCATCCGGCTTGCCGGCCTGCTTGGCTGCCGCCGCCATCTTGGCGAGCTTTTCCGGCATAGTCATGGAACCACGCAGGATCGTGGAAAGTTTCTCCGGCGTCAGCTCCGATTGCGCGATGACCTTGACGCCACCGGTTGCCGCAAGTGCTGCCGCATTGGCTGCCTGATCATGATCGAGCGCATGCGGATAAGGCACCAGGATTGCCGGCCGGCCGATCACGGCGAGTTCGGAAACCGTGGAAGCACCAGAACGGCAAAGGACCAGATGAGCAGCGCCGATACGCTCCGCCATGTCGGTGAAGAACGGCGCGACGTCAGCGCCCATCTCCAACTTTCTGGTGCAGCTGTTGACCGTCTCCATATCCTCCGGGCGCACCTGCTGCGTGATCCGCAGCCGCTTGCGCAGCGGCTCCTCCAGCAGACTGATGGCCGTCGGAACCGCCTTGGAGAAATACTGCGCGCCCTGGCTGCCGCCGAACACAACGAGATTGAATGGTTCATCCGGAACGGAAGGAACATAGGGCCGCTTGGCCGCTTCGATGACGGCCGGACGCACGGGATTGCCCGTCGTGACCGTCTTCTCCGCAAATGCGCCGTCTTCGGACAGGAAGCCGCCTGCGATCGCACGCACCCGCGTTGCCAGCATCTTGTTGGCGCGGCCCATGACGGCATTCTGCTCATGCAGCATCGAGGGCACGCCCATGCGGGTCGCAGCGAGCAGCGGCGGAACTGTTGGATAGCCGCCGAAGCCGACGACACAGACGGGTTTGATTCTCTGGATCAGCTTGCGCGCGGCGCGCATACCCGTCCAAAGCTTCCACAGGGCGCCAGCAACCTTCAGCGGGTTTTTCGAACCGATCGTCGCCGATGGCACGACATGGATCTCGTCGGCCGGGAATTTGCCGGCATACCGCTCGGCACGGCTGTCCGTGACGAGGTGCACGGAATAGCCGCGCTCCTTCAGCTTATAGGCCAGCGCTTCAGCCGGAAATACGTGACCGCCGGTTCCGCCGGCGGCAAGAAGGACAATGCCTTTACTCATAATTTTCGCTCCCGCGAACACCCCAATACTCGGGGCATCTCCCTAATATAGGAAGTTGCCACGACCGCGTCATCGGCGCGGACCAGGCCCCCTCATAGCCCGCCGCTTCTGGAAAAGCGACCGGAGAATGGGCGGCGAAAACGAGATGGCGTAAAGGCAAATCCACGATGTCACTCCGCGGGCAGACCATGCGTCACGCGGAACTGGCTGCGATCCTGCGCGCGTTTTTCCGGGCGGTGACGCGTCAGTGCCAGAATGAAGCCAGCCGTCACGCAGATCGCCGTCATCGACGAACCGCCGTAGGAAATCAGCGGCAGGGTCATGCCCTTGGCCGGCAGAAGCTGCAGGTTCACGCCGATGTTGATGATCGACTGAATACCGATCTGCAGCACCAGGCCGGCAACCGCAAAGCGGTTGAAGTCGTTCTTCTCCTTGTAGGCATGCGACAGGCCGCGCAGCACCAGGAAAGCGAAGATGCAGACGAGCACCATGCAGAAGATCACGCCGAATTCTTCAGCAGCGACGGAGAAGATGAAGTCGGTGTGCGCGTCTGGAATGATGCGCTTGACGACGCCCTCGCCCGGGCCGACGCCGAACCAGTTACCATGGACGATCGCCTGCTTGGCGGTGTCGACCTGGAAGGTGTCGCCTTCGCCGGTCATGAACTTATTGACGCGTTGCGCCACGTGATCGAAGACATAGTAGGCAGCGACGAAGCCACCGGCGCCGAGGCCGCCAAGGACGATGATCCAGAGCCAGGGCATGCCAGCCATGAAGAACATGCCGCCCCAGACGGCCGTCGTCAGGATCGTCTGCCCAAGGTCCGGCTGGGCGACGAGCAGCGCGACGACGATGCCGAACAGAATGATGGCAAAGAGATTGCCCGGGATTTCCGGTTGGCGTGCGTGCTCGGCAAACAGCCACGCGCAAACGACAACGAAGGCGGGTTTCATGAATTCCGAGGGCTGGATCGACAGCGCCGCGATATTGACCCAGCGGCGCGACCCTTTGACCTCGATACCGAAGAACAGCGCGAAAAGCATCATCGCCAGCGAAACGATCAGCAGGATCACCGCCGTGCGCCTCACCTGACGGGGCGTCATGAAGGAAATACCGATCATCGCCGCGATCGCCGGAACGAGAAACAAGGCGTGACGCTTGACGAAGTGGAACGGCTCGAGCCCGATGCGCTCTGCCACCGCCGGCGACGCCGCGAAGGAGAGCATGAAACCGATGCCGATCAACAGGATGAAAAGGGCAAGAAATACACGGTCGATGGTCCAGAACCATTCGGCCAAGGCCCCACGTTCAACGCGGCTTACCATATTATTTGCCTCCAGTTGCTGAACCGATCAGCATGGTGACGCCCTCGATCGCAGCCACATGGCTGACGAACGCGTCACCCCTGACCTCGAAATTCTTATACTGATCGAAACTTGCGCAAGCCGGTGACAGCATGACGGCTGACGACTCGTGCTCATCGCCAGCGGCATCTTCCGCCGCATGCGCGACCGCGCGCTCCAGCGTGCCCGAGATCTCATAAGGCACCTGTTCGCCAAGCGTTGCGGCAAAGGCAGGCGCCGCCTCGCCGATCAGATAGGCTTTGGTTATGCGGGGAAAGAGCGGTGCCAGGGTCGTTATGCCACCCTCTTTCGGCAGTCCGCCGGCAATCCAGTAGATATTCTCATAGCTCGACAGCGCCGGCGCCGCAGCATCGGCATTGGTCGCCTTGGAGTCGTTGACGAAAACAACGCGACCGCGCCGCCCGACTGGCTGCATGCGGTGTTTGAGCCCCGGGAAGGATTTCAACCCGGTGCGAACCTCGTCGGCGGTGACGCCGACTGCGAGGCAGGCTGCAATCGCCGCCGCCGCATTCTGTGCGTTATGGCCTCCACGCAAGGTCTGGATACCGTCGAGATCGGCGATCTCGCTTGCGGCGCCGTTCGATGCCCGCAAGATACGGCTGCCCTCGGCATAGAGACCGTCCGCCAATACATGCCGGCGCGAAATCCGCACCACCTTGGTGCCTGCCCGCTCGATGCGATCGGCGATCAGGGAAGAATGACTGTCGTCGATGCCGACAACGGCGACACCGCTGCCCGCAACCAATCGCTCCTTGATGTCGGCATAATGCTGCATCGTTCCATGCCGATCGAGATGATCGGGTGTCAAGTTCAGCAGAATGCCGGCCGACGGATCAAGTGTCGGCGCAAGATCGATCTGATAGGACGAGCATTCGACGACATAGAAGCGACCGGCCTTGGGCGGATCGAGCGTCAGAATCGCCGTGCCGATATTGCCGCCGAGTTGCGTATCACGACCGCTCGATTGCAGGATATGAGCGATCAGCGCCGTTGTCGTCGACTTGCCGTTGGTGCCGGTAATGGCGATGAACGGGCAATCCGGCGCATGCGCCCGGCGCTCCCTGACGAAGAGCTCAACATCGCCAATGATCTCGACGCCTGCGGCATGTGCGAGATCGACGGTCCAGTGCGGCTTCGGATGCGTCAGAGGAACGCCCGGCGACAGGACGAAGACCGATAGCGTATTCCAATCGATCGTCCTGAGATCGGCGACCGGTATTCCCTCCGCACCCGCCTTGACCACGCTGTCGGGATTGTCATCCCAGGCCGTGACGTCGGCACCGCCCGCAACGAGCGCGCGCGCCGTCGCAAAGCCGGAACCGCCAAGACCAAAGAGAGCGACCTTTTTTCCTTTCAGCGTGGTGACGGGAATCATCGGTGCCTCACCGCAGCTTCAGGGTGGAGAGGCCGATCATCGCCAGGATGACCGCAACGATCCAGAAACGCACGACGACCTGACTTTCCGTCCAACCCTTCTTTTCGAAGTGGTGGTGGATCGGCGCCATCAGGAAGACGCGACGCTTGGTCATCTTGAAGAAACCGACCTGGATGATCACAGACAGAGCCTCGAGCACGAAGAGGCCGCCAATGATCGCCATGACGATCTCGTGCTTGGTGGCAACCGCCACCGAGCCGATCAAGCCGCCAAGCGCCAGCGAACCGGTGTCGCCCATGAAGATTGCGGCCGGCGGTGCATTGAACCAGAGGAAACCCAGGCCGGCGCCGATAACCGCACCGAGAACCACCGCCAATTCACCTGTGCCCGGCACGAAATTGATGGCGAGATAGTCGGCAAAGACGAAGTTGCCTGCCAGATAGGCGATGATTCCGAAGGAAGCCGCCGCGATCATAACGGGCACGATCGCAAGCCCGTCCAGGCCGTCGGTCAGGTTAACAGCATTGCCTGCGGCGACGATGACGAAAGCGCCGAACAGAACGAAGAACATGCCGAGATTGAGCAGCAGGCTCTTGAAGAAGGGGAAGGCGACCGATGAGCCGAAGGTCGAGCCGGCAGGACCGGAAGACAGGGCCGTGGTCATCATGAAGTAGACCGCGATGGCCGCGATGACGAACTCGATGCCGAGGCGCGCGCGACCGGAGAACCCTTTGTCGCTCTGCTTCGTCACCTTCAGATAGTCGTCATAAAAGCCGATAGCACCAAAGCCCAAAGTGACGAGCAGCGTGGCTACCACGTAGACATTGGCCAGATCCGCCCACAGCAAGGACGAGACGACGATACCGGCGAGGATCATCAAACCGCCCATGGTCGGGGTGCCGGCCTTCTTGAAGTGCGTCTGCGGACCGTCGGCGCGAATCGGCTGTCCCTTGCCCTGGCGCACGCGCAGGGAGGAGATGATTCGCGGCCCGAAGAGGAAGACGATCAACGCCGAGGTAAACAGAGCGCCGCCGGTACGGAACGTGATGTATCTGAACAGATTGAGAAATCTGAAATGAGTACTGAAAAATTGAATATGGTCCGACAGTTCGGCTAGCCAGATCAGCATAAGAGCCCTTTCTAAAGCCCCTGATGGGTGCGGGTGCCCGTGTCGGAAAATGCGGGAAACTTGTCAAGCAAGCCGGCCACGATCTTTCCAAACTTCATCCCCAACGACGATTTCACCATCAACACATCGCCAGGGGCGACCGAGTTGAGCGCGAATTCCGAGAGTTCCTCCGTCGTCTCACGATATTCGACATGAACACTTTCCGGCAGCTCATCCCTCAAAGCCGCCATCTCCGGACCCGCCAGCCAGACATGCTCGATACCGGCCGCAAGTAGCGGTCCGGCAAGGTTTGCATGGACCTGCTGGGCATAATCCCCCATTTCCAACATGTCGCCGAGCACAGCGATCCGCCTGCCCGTACGACCGCCTATTCCCGCATTCGGCGATGTCGTCGCCAGCAGCCCGATAGCCGCGCGCATCGATGCGGGATTGGCATTATAGCTTTCGTCGATCAGCGTGATGTAGCCGTTGCCGAGGGCGCGCTTGTGGCGTTGTCCCCTGCCCTTTTCCGGCTGCAGGTCCGCCAGCGCCGCGACTGCCTTGTCGAGATCCGCCTCGACGATCATGACCGCACCGAGCACGGCGAGCGCGTTTTCGGCGATGTGACGGCCCGGCGCACCGATCGCCACTTCCAGCGTCTCGCCGCCGATGGTCAGCCAGAGCGTCGAATTCTCTTCCGAGGCATTGAACTCGGCGAGGCGCACATCGGCCTTGGCATGCTGGCCAAAGCTGTGAATGTGTTCGATGCCAGCCGCTGTCGCAGCGCGCTCCAGCATCTCGAACTGGTCGTTGTCGTGATTGAGGATGGCATGCCCGCCCGGCACCACACCTTCGAAAATCTCAGCCTTGGCGGCTGCAATCTCACCGATGCTGTTGAAATTGCCGAGATGCGCCGGGGCAATGGTCGTGATGATGGCGACGTCAGGCTGCACCATCTTTACCAATGGCCTGATCTCACCCGAATGATTCATCCCGATTTCGAATACGCCGAAATCCGTATCCTGAGGCATGCGTGCGAGAGTAAGCGGCACGCCCCAATGATTGTTGAAGGAGGCGACGGAGGCGTGCACCTTGCCCGATGGCGTCAGCGCCCGACGCAACATCTCCTTGGTGGTGGTCTTGCCGACCGAGCCGGTGACGGCAATGATCTTCGCTCGCGTGCGTTGACGTGCCGCGACGCCCAGCCGCGCCAAAGCGGCCAAGACATCGTCCACGACAACCTTCGGCACGGTGAGGCTGCCCATGGCTGGCAGACGTGCTTCGCTGATCACGATGAACGCGGCGCCGTTCGCCATGGCGACATTGGCATAATCGTGCCCATCGACGCGGTCGCCCTTGATGGCAAAAAAAGCCTCGCCCGGCTGGATGGACCGACTGTCTATGGAAATGCCCGTGATGCCTGCGGGCAGCGATCCGACGAAGCGGCCCGAGATTGCAGCGATCAGATCCTCAGTTGTCCATAGCCAGCTCAAGACTTCAATTCCTCCAATGCTTTGCGCAGTTCGGCGTGATCCGAGAAGGGCAGCGTCACGCCGCCGATCGTCTGGCCTTCCTCATGCCCCTTGCCGGCGACGATAAGAGTATCGCCCGATTTCAGCATGCCGACGGCTTTGCGGATAGCTTCGGCGCGATCGCCAACTTCCATGGCACAGGCAGCTGCGGCCATGATTTCCGAACGGATATCAGCGGGATCCTCCGAGCGAGGATTATCGTCAGTCACGACAACCACATCGGCAAGACGGCAGGCGATTTCACCCATGATCGGGCGCTTGCCGCGATCGCGGTCGCCGCCACAGCCGAAGACCACGATGACACGGCCGGTCGTAAATGGCCGGACCGAATTCAGCACGTTTTCCAACGCGTCGGGTTTGTGCGCATAGTCGACATAGGCGAGCGCGCCGTCATGCGTATGCCCGACGAGCTCAAGGCGCCCGGATGCGCCAACGAGCTTCTCGAGTGCAGCCATTGCGACAGACACAGCAACACCCGTCGAGATGGCAAGGCCGGCAGCGACAAGCGCATTGGCAACCTGGAAATCGCCAGCCAGTGGGATATGGATTTCGAAAATCTCATCGCCGACATGAACCTCGGCGATCTGCTTGTGACGAAAATGCTCGACGCGCTTCAGCGAAAGAAAATCGCCCTTGCGTCCGACCGTGCGCACATCATGCCCCGCGGCGTGTGCAGCAGCAATCGCCTGGTCGGACCATGCATCGTCGGCAAAGATCACCGCCGGCGAACCCTTTGGCAGCAAATCCCTGAAGAGCCGCATCTTGGCGGCCATGTAGTCCTCGACCGTCGGATGATAATCCATGTGATCGCGACCGAGATTGGTGAAGCCGGCGGCGGCGAGCCTGACGCCATCGAGCCGGAATTGATCGAGACCATGGCTGGATGCTTCCATCGCAGCATGGGTGACGCCCTCATCGGCGAGTTCGGCGAGCAGCTCGTGCAGCGATGTCGGATCGGGCGTGGTCAGGGAGCCGTAGTCGTTGCGGGTCGGAGATACGACGCCCGTCGTCCCGATCATCGCGGCCGGATGGCCGGCAAAAGCCCAGATCTGTCGGGTGAAGGACGCTACCGAAGTCTTGCCGGCGGTGCCAGTGACGGCAACCATGACCCTAGGTTGACGACCATAGAAATGAGAAGCGGCAATCGCCAGAAACCGGCGCGGCTCGGAGACCGAGAGTAAAGGCACACCGCTTGCGACAGCTCCGGGGCCTGCCACGATAACCGACGCGCCACGCGATATTGCATCGGCAATAAAACTCGCGCCGTTGGCTTTCGTGCCAGCAACGGCCACGAAGGCCATACCAGGCGACACCTGGCGACTGTCGGCAGAAATGCCTGATATCTCAAGATCGCCGAGCGCACCGCCGATCTGTGTGTCGATTTCCGGAAATCCATCTCCGGCAATATCCCGCAGCTTCATCGAATATACTTTTCGTTGTTAATCCATCCGCCCTCTCGCGAATCGACCCGTGTATTCTTTCACGCTTAATAAGACGCCAGCAAGGCCGAGTTATCTTTTCCGAAGCTGGGCTGCACCCCGAGGATTGGCGCTGCTCTGGCGATGATGTCACGCGCGATCGGCAGCGCCGTAAAGGCCGAGATGGTGCCGCCACCGCGCTCGCCGCTCTTCGGCTCGTCGATGAAGGTCATGACGACATATTGCGGATTGTCGATCGGGAACGCCGCCAGGAAGCTGTTGAAGTTCAGCGTGTGCGAATAGCGGCCGTTGACAACCTTGTCGGCCGTGCCGGTCTTGCTGCCGACATTATAGCCGGGGACGCGCGCGTTGCGGCCGGAGCCTCTGGTGCCGTTAAACTCCAGGAGATAGCGAATGTCGTCGCTGGTGCTCTTTTTGACCACCATCTTGGCAATGGCGTCGGCCTGATCGCGCGTACGCGGCAGGAAGGTCGGCTCGATCAACTTGCCGCCATTGATGAGCGCCGATGCTGCGACAGCGGTCTGCAATGCCGTGGTGGAGACGCCGTGGCCGAACGAAATGGTGATCGAGTTGATCTTCTTCCAGACGCGAGGCTGGCTCGGCATCTTCACTTCCGGCAACTCGGTATCCATCTTGCTGAGCAGGCCGAGGCGCGTGAGGAACTCCTTGTGCGCGTCAATGCCAACCAGGTCGGCGATCTTCGCCGTGCCGATGTTCGAGGAATACTGGAAGATTTCCGGAACGCTCAGCACGCGGCGCTGGCCATGGAAGTCGTGAATGGTAAAGCCGCCGATCCGGATCGGAGCGGACGCATCGAAGGCATCACGCAAGGTCACCTTGCCGGAATCGAGCGCCATCGCCATGGTAAAGGTCTTGAAGGTCGATCCCATTTCGAACGTGCCGTTCGTCATGCGATTGAGCCACCCTTCGCTCGCGCCCTCGCTCGGATAGTTCGGATCGAAATCGGGAGCCGAGGCCATGCCCAGCACTTCACCGGTGTGAACGTCGAGAATCGCGGCGCCTGCGCCCTTTGCCTGGAAATTCTTGACGGCATTGACGACTGCATCGCGAACGATGCCCTGCACGCGCAGATCGATTGAGAGCTTGACCGGCTGCAGTGGCTGATCGTTGGTCATGCCGGCGGCGGCGAGATCGGCGAGGCCCTGGTCGTCGATATATTTCTCCATGCCTGCGACGCCGCGATTGTCGATGTTGACGTAGCCGAGGATGTGGGGCGCGGTCGTGCCGCCCGGATAGAAACGACGCTTCTCGGGACGGAAGCCGATACCGGGGATGCCGAGCGCCAGGATCTGGCTCTGCTGCTTCGGCGTCAACTGTCGGCGAAGCCAGGCGAAGTGCGAATTCTTGGAAGAGAGCTTCCTGTAAGTCGATTTCGCATCGAGATCCGGTAGGACCTTGCGCAATTCCTCGACGGCCTCATCGGCGTCGATGATCTTGTTCGGCTCGGCAAACAGCGAGACGGTGCGAATATCGGTTGCCAGCAGAGCCCCATTGCGGTCGACGATATCCGGTCGCGAGGCCATCAGCCGATCCGGCGGCAGGATGCTGGAGGTAACATCCGGCGGCGACAGGGCGAATTGGGCAAGCCGGCCGCCGATGACGCAGTAGATGGCGATAAAGCTGCCCACCAGCAGAACGACGCGGCTCTTCGCCTGATTGGATTTGCGCTTGCGGACGCCCTCGAATTTCGAATGAAAGAAGCCATCGCTCGGGCGGTTGTTGCCGTCGGTGGAGAAATGCGCCTTGCTCTTCAAGACCATGATGCGGGAAAGGAAAGACATTATTGAGCCACCGATCCCGTTGCGATGTTATCGATGCCAGGCTTCTTGCGCTTGGCGACGACAGGCGCCTTGGGCCGGGGTGCCGGCGCGGACGCCACATCGGCGATAGCTTTCCTGATCTGCGCATCGGTGGTGTCGCCATTCTTCGAGGCGACAGCGGCGTTGCCCTTGGAGCCCGTTGCCTTACCATTCTTGGCGCCATCTTTCGCATCCGCTACGATTGGCGGCGGGATCTGAGAGCGCAGCATCGGCAGCTCGCTTGGCTGGACGATTGCCGTCGAGAGGGTTGGCTGTAATTGAAGCTCGTTGCTGTAGTTGTTGACGAGACGCTCAAGACGGTTCGGCTGCGAAACGAGCGCCCAATCCGCCTTGAGAAGCTCGATCGTGTCCTTCTCAAGCTTGATATCGGCCTCGAGGCGACGGACCTCTTCCAGCTTCAGCTCAGCTCGATGCTTGATCGTATAGGTCACGCTGGCCATCGCCGTCATGACGCCAATCAGCACGATGTCAAAGGTCTTCAGCATTCTATCCCCCGAGCTTTCCGAGACTGGCGAGACTGGGCAGATCGAAGATCGAAAGATCTGCCTCCTCTGCCGGAGCCAAAGTGCGAACCCCCGCTCGCAGTTTGGCGGAACGCGCGCGCGGATTGGCTTCCGCCTCAGCCTCGCTCGCAGAAATCATCGATCTGCCGACCGCATCGAAGGTGGCCAGCCGCTCATGCACTACAGGCATGTGGCGCGAGCCGGTCGCGCGGCCGGAGCGATCGGCGAAGAACTTTTTGACGATCCGATCCTCAAGGGAATGGAAGGTCACGACGACAAGTCGTCCGCCCGGTTTCAGGGCACGTTCGGCGGCAAACAGCGCCTGAGCAAGCTCGCCCAGTTCGTCGTTGACGAAAATCCGCAGCGCCTGGAAAACGCGCGTGGCGGGATGGATCTTGTCCTTCGCCTTTCGCGGCGTCACGACCTCGATCAGGCCGGCCAGATCGCGAGTGGTCACGAACGGCGCTTCGGCGCGGCGCTTCTCGATCGCATGAGCAATACGCGGCGCCTGCTTTTCCTCGCCCAGAAACACAAAGATGCGAATGAGATCGGCAAGCTTGGCGCGATTGACGACATCGGCCGCCGACACACCGGTCGCAGACATGCGCATATCGAGCGGGCCGTTCTTGCTGAAGGAAAAGCCGCGCTCGGCCTCGTCGATCTGCATGGAGGAAACGCCGATATCGAGAACGACGCCGTCCAGACCACCATCGGGCGCATACTCGGCCAGCTGGGAAAACTGCGATTGGATGAGCTTCAGCCGGCCTGCATGAGCTGCGACGAGAGCCTGCCCCGCCGAGATCGCAGTAGGATCGCGATCGAGCGCGATGACATCTGCACCACCAGCCAGAATGGCCGAGGTATAACCGCCAGCCCCGAATGTGCCATCGAGGATGAGCTTACCGGGCTCAGGCGCCACCGCTTCGAGCACCTCGGAGAGAAGAACCGGAATGTGACGAACAGGTCCGCCACCGGCATCAGAAGAACCTCCGCCTGAATTCGCCACCATTCCGCTTCCCCGTTCTATTCCGAGCGCCTGCCCGCCAGCCTGCGCTCCTCTCGTGCCTGCGCCTGCAAAGCCAGAAAGGCCTCCGGTCGCCACAATTGAAAATGATCCGCCCGACCGACGAAGGTCACCTCGCCCGCAATTCCGGTGAAATCGCGGATAAAATCCGTGACCATCAACCGTCCTTCGGCATCGAGCTTCATAAAGACCCCGCCCCCATGAATAAGGAGCGACATCTGGTTCGCCGCCGGCGAAAAAGGATCCTCCGCCGCAATCTGCCGCTCGAAGCGATCGAGCAGATCGAGACCGCCAACGCTGATCGCCGGAAACACAAAATCCTGAAAGCAGTACAGCTCCTGGATATTGCGTTCGACCAGCACGGAACGAAACGCCGCAGGCACGGAAACCCGTCCCTTGGCATCGATCCGGTTGGTCGCATTTGACAGGAAGCGGTTCATGACGCGAAACACCCGTCCCCCATGACCCACGAGCACTCATGCGCTCGCGGACACAGCCAAAATCGGACACAGCGCCGCAAGCCGAAAGAGCCAACACCCCCTCGACACTCCCGAAGCGGGAGCAATCATGGCTTTGCGATGATTGGGCTCTGATTTGCCCGTTTGCAGTGTTCTTTTGGGATACCATGGGACCATATGGGCGTCAATGGGATGAAGCCGCATCAGGCGCGACCACAGCCTGAATATTCATAAGCCGTTAAGTTTAACGAAAGGTTAGGATACCCTTGAGCGAACGCCTCAAAACGGATTGTTTTCACAAGCGAAAACTCTCGTGCGCGACGACAGGAAACCCCGGAAAACCAGGGCATCCACAGGCTCCCGAATTTATTTCTGGAGAGCAGAGAGCGCCCTTGCCGCAAGAGCGGGTTGATTTGCCAGTTGGCCTGTAAGCCGGGTTCTGTATGGCTCCGGCCGAGACCGGAACGTGGCAGCCATTCATCTGGGACGGCGCTTGCGCGACGCCTCTTGCAACCCACCCGGATGACCGGCCCGGAAACGGGCTGGAGCGCTTGCGCACCCCGCGTCATCCCTATTCGGTTTTGCTCCCGGTGGGGTTTTCCGTGCCGTCGCTGTTTCCAGAGACGCGGTGGGCTCTTACCCCACCCTTTCACCCTTACCCGATCCTGAGATCGGGCGGTTTGCTTTCTGTGGCACTTTCCCTGAGGTTGCCCTCGCCGGACGTTATCCGGCACCGTGTTTCCGTGGAGCCCGGACTTTCCTCACCTCATCGCCTTTCGGCATTGATGAAGCGCGGCTGCCCGGCCAACTGGCACAGGCTCATTAACCGAGACTTCGGGCAATTGCCACCGAAATATGTCAGATTGCGCAGACAGGATGTCAGTCGCGGAAATGTGCTGAGAAATCCGTGGCGTAGCCCTCGTCCTTGATTCGACCTGCGAGCAGCAGTTCCGCTCCGAGCCGGCCAATTTCATCGGAACTCTTGGCGGAGGTGCCGTTGCAGCCCACCAGGACCGCGACGCGCGAGGAAGACGTATAGCCGATCATCGGATAGCCTGATGGAGAATAGGAGACGGCGCAGGAATTGGTGAAAGACGGTGGTCGCTTCACGCCAGGAACGAGTTCATGAAAGATCCGCACCAGATGTTCGCGGGCCTTGTCGCGGCCGGCGGTGCGGAACCAGGCGCGCAATTCGGCCTCGGTCTCGAACTCAAGATCGTCCGGATCGCCGCCGATCTTGATGTAATGCTTGCCATCGGGATAACGGATCGGCGGCAGCATATAGATGCTGTCCACATCGTCCGGCTTCACCGAAATCAATGAGGGCATGCCGGACAGGGCCTCGGCCTCGGCTTCGCTCACTTCGAAGAAAGTAACCGTGCGGCCATAAACCTTCATCTCAACAGGTTTCTGCAAGAGATTCTCGGCAATGGAGAAACCGCCAGTGGCAAGCAGCACCTTTTCAGCGCTGAACGTCTCACCTTCTGCGGTCGTGACCACGGCACGACCGGCCTCGTCACGGATTGACAGAGCAGTCTGCTTGATCACCCGCGCCCCAGCTTTTTCAGCAAGCAGGGACTGCGCCTTCACCAGCCGCCTCGGACTGATATGACCGGCGCCGCGAGGCTCGTAGACCCCTTCGCTTCCCGATGAGAACGAGAAGAAGGGAAACTTCGCCTTGAGCCCGGCATCATCGAGAAGATCAGTCTCTACGCCAAGTCGCCGTGCAGCATCCACGACGTCAGCGACATAGTCGTTCTCGCCGCCTCGTTTCGGGCCGGTGACGAGGCATCCGACAGGCGCGTAGAACTGGATGCCGCTATCCCGTTCGATTTCCGCATAGCGGCTGATCGAACGGTTCGCGAGGCGCGCCCAATCCGTGTTCGGATCGATCGTACGGGTGATGCGGCCTTCATCGTAGTGGCTGCCGAAAACGCCTTGATGGCTGGCGCGATCCTCCGGCTCATCCGGCCCAATGACCGCAATGCCATCCGTCTGCCTGGCCAAATGGCGGGCAGCGGCGGCCCCCATCATTCCGCGACCAACGACGATGAACCTGAAATCCGCTGCCATGCTACGACCCTCACTATTCGAAGGCTTTCGATAGCATGGAACGCGATTCCGCCCTACCCGTTATCGGCAATGGAAAGAGGTCAATCCAGAAGGGCCAGCACCTTGCCGCAATAGCGCTTGGAAACAGGGTTCATGCGCGTTGCGCCATGGCCGGCATTGTATTTGAGAATGGTGTTGCAGGTCGGGCCGCCGCCGAGGTTCTGCGCCATGGCAAGATATTTCATGCCGAATTTGATATTCGTCTCGGGATCGTAAAGACCCTTGGCGCGACCGGTATAACCCATCAGACGGGCCGTTGCGGGCTTGATCTGCATCAGGCCGATTTCGCCGGCGCTGCCACGCGTTCTCGGATTGTAGTTGCTTTCGATCTTAACGACCGCCTTCGCGAGTTCGACTGACACGCCGTTCTGCTTGGCATATTTGGCAATCAATGCGGAGTAGCGATCTTGCCCGGCAGAGGAGTTTCCGCCATTGCGCAGTTCGGCCGGAATACTGGGCACCGGAAAGCCGGTGGTACGACTGACGGTCTTGAGGGGGCGCGTTCGGTGCTTTCCATCGCGCTGGCCTGCAGAAGCGCAATCATATCCCACCAGCAGCACGCCCACGCATGCTACAGCCGCAACAATCAAATTTTTCATGTAGTCTTTTGTCTCCAGGGGTGGGACCGCGGGCGGCACAAGCCGTCACGTCCGGCTGGAGGCAAAAAGAGCCGCCGGAATGCACAGTCCCCATTAGTCGTCTACGGCCGCGCGACACACAAAACCAGACTGCGCGACCGCCGTTCAGCGAGCGCCGTTAGACCAATGCAATGCGGAGATAATAGGGAAAAGCTGTGGCGCAGCAGGGAGTTACGCCTTTTATGGATTATAGCCGGCTATAGAAATCGTTGAGCGCGGTGCTTTGGCTACGAAAAGCGAGGCAATGCGGACAGAAGCCGGTGGAGCGTATCGATCGTGGAAAAATCGGCAATGCCGTCCACCCGCTCCTGACGGAAATGACGCTGAAAAGCTTCGACGTCCCCCTTCAGCTTCTCGGAGAATTCACCTGTAATTTCAGTTCCGTAGCCATAGAGCGACAGCATGGATTGAAGGGCCTCGATCGGCTGCCCCACATCACCCTTCTGGAAAAAGCGGCCGCCGGTGATGGCAGCCGGCTCAACCCAGTGTCCGACACCCGCTGCGGCAAGCCGCGCCCAGGGAAACTTCTCACCCGGATCGACCTTGCGCACAGGGGCAACATCCGAGTGTCCGAGCACTCTCTCAGGCCCGATTGCCCAGCGTTGGCCGCAATCACGACACAGTTCGATGACCGCTTCTATCTGCACATCAGGGAATTCCGGCAGTCCGCCGGGATGCCCAGCATTGGCGATTTCAATGCCGATCGACCGTGAGTTGATGTCTACATCGCCATGCCACGAACTCTTGCCTGCGTGCCAGGCACGCCGCTCCTCCGGAACAAGCTGGACGATGCGTCCGTCCTCGAAAACGAAGTAGTGGCTCGATACCTGGCTTTCAGGACGACAGAGCCAATCCAGGGCGCCCTCGGCGGTGCCCATGCCGGTATAATGCAGAAGAATAATATCTGGTCGAACGCCATCGCGCCGCTCGCCGTGGTTCGGCGACGGCTGTACCCTGGCGCCGGCGAAATCGGCCTTGAATGCACTCATGCTGCGCGGCGTTCTTTCTCGATTTCGGCATAAGCCGCATTCAGAGCAGCCATCCGCTCGTTCGCAATGGCATGAAATTCCTCGGGTACACCGCGCGACACGAGGCGATCCGGATGATTTTCATAGACGAGCCCATGATAACGGCGGCGGATCGTCGGGAAATCGTCCTGACGCGACACGCCAAGTACCTTGTACGGGTCCCTGCCGCCGCTCACATGACGGGCCATGATCTGCTCGAACCGTTCTTCGCTCATATGGAAGATCTGCGCGACATGCTGCAGGAAATCCATTTCCTTCTCGTGGATCAGACCGTCGGCCTTGGCGATGTGGAACAACCCGTCGAGCACGTCTTCCAGCACCGGGCAATTCTCGGTGCAGGTTTCGCAGAGCGTCGACAGCCGTTCCGCATAGGCTTCGTAGCCCGCCACATCCTGCCGCGCCAGGTTATAGAGCCGAGCGACGTTCTTCGCCTGATCCGGCGGAAATTCGAAAATCTCGCGAAACGCATTGACCTCGTTTTCGGTCACGATCCCGTCCGCCTTTGCCATCTTGGCGGAAAGCGCGATGATCGCGACTGAAAAGGCTACCTTGCGGCGGGTTTCCGGGTCGCCCTCAAACACGGTGCGAATAGCCTCGACCACCGCCGACAGGGCATTGCCAGCGGTGCTACCAATAGCATTCAGCAATCTTTCCCAAAACGACATGACGGTTCCGCAGGCTCTCGTAAACTATGGAACACCTTGACCAAATAATGCCCGCCATTGCAAGCAGTCCATTCGTCGCAAGCCTGAAAACACTTTTCACAATTTGGTAATGATGACGTGTTTCAGGCCTACGTCTTTAGCGGAATGCGCCCCCTTCCCGACTGCGCTTGAGCCGCAAAACAAACCGCTGGTTTCTTAAATTCTTTACTTTACAGCCATGCGCACCTGTCGCATCCATTCCCACGGCAACCATGAAATAAAGCAGCTCGACTGCAAGGAGGATCTCCATGGCCAAACAGAAAGTCGCAATGCTCACCGCCGGCGGATTGGCACCCTGCCTTTCGTCCGCGGTTGGGGGTCTGATCCAGCGCTATACCGACGTGGCGCCGGAGATCGACATCATCGCCTATCGTTCTGGCTATCAGGGTGTCTTGCTGGCCGACAGCATCGGCATAACGCCGGCCATGCGCGAGCGCGCCCATCTTCTACACCGCTATGGCGGCTCGCCGATCGGAAACAGCCGCGTAAAACTGACCAACGCCGCCGACTGCGTGAAGCGCGGGCTGGTCAAGGAAGGCGAAAACCCGCTGCGGGTGGCTGCCGAGCGCCTTGCCGCTGACGGTGTCACCATTCTTCATACGATCGGCGGCGACGACACCAACACGACGGCCGCCGACCTCGCGGCCTATCTCGGCGCCAACGGCTATGACCTGACCGTCGTCGGCCTGCCTAAGACGGTTGACAACGACGTCGTGCCGATCCGCCAGTCCCTCGGCGCCTGGACGGCTGCCGAAGTTGGCGCGCACTTCTTCGACAATGTCAGCAACGAACAGACAGCCGCCCCGCGTACGCTTGTCATTCACGAAGTCATGGGACGTCACTGTGGCTGGCTGACGGCCGCGACAGCCCGCGCCTACATTCAAAAGACCAGCGCCAATGAATATGTCGAAGGCTTCATGATGAATGCCGCGCTGAAGAACATCGACGGCCTCTACCTGCCCGAGATAGCCTTCAATATCGAAGCCGAAGGCGAACGGCTGCGTGCCATCATGGAGAAGACGGGCCAGGTCACGCTGTTCGTATCCGAAGGTGCTGCCCTCGACGCCATCGTCGGCGAGCGCGAAGCCGCTGGCGAAACCATCAAGCGCGACGCCTTCGGCCATGTGAAGATCGACACGATCAACGTTGGCGGCTGGTTCCAGAAGCAGTTTGCCTCGATCATCGGCGCCGAGCGCTCGATGGTGCAGAAGTCGGGCTATTTTGCCCGCTCGGCCCCGGCAAACGGCGACGATCTCCGCCTGATCCAGGGCATGGTCGATCTCGCCGTCGAAAGCGCGCTCAACAAGGTATCGGGCGTCACCGGCCACGATGAGGGCCAGGGCGGCAAGCTGCGCGTGATCGAATTCCCCCGCATCAAGGGCGGAAAGGCGTTCGATATCTCGACCCCATGGTTCGCCGGCGTGATGGACCATATTGGTCAGAAATATACGCAAGCCTGATTGCGTGGTGATCAGACGGCACGATCGATGATTGAGCAGCCTGATCTGTGATCAAGCGGCTCGATCGTTGATCAAGCGGATTGACGGATCGTCAATCCGATGTCTTTGCTGGCGGCGAAAAAGGAATAGGGGAGGATTCCATGTCCATCGAAACCTGGCTCGCTTTCGCCGCCGCGTCCTGCATCATGCTGGCCATTCCAGGCCCAACCATTCTCCTTGTCATATCCTATGCGCTCGGTCACGGCCGCAAAACCGCGCTGGCGACCGTCACGGGCGTGACGCTGGGCGACTTTACGGCGATGACGGCATCCCTCGCCGGGCTGGGCGCCCTCCTCGCTGCCTCGGCCACATTGTTTACGATTCTGAAGCTGATCGGCGCAGCCTATCTCGTCTTCCTTGGAATCAAGCTCTGGCGGGCTCCGATCGTGACCGGCCCGATGGGCGACAACGACAATCTTCCGGAAGAAAAACCGTTAAAGATTATGTTGCACGCCTACGTTGTAACCGCTCTCAACCCGAAGAGCATCGTTTTCTTCATCGCGTTCGTTCCGCAGTTCCTCGACATGTCCAAGCCATTTCTTGAGCAAACGCTTATTTTGGAGGCAACCTTCCTCACTTTGGCGGCATTGAACTCCCTGATTTACGTCTTCGTCGCCGATATGGCGCGCGGGTTTATCCGCAAGGCAAGCGTGCAACGCGCCGTCAATCGAACGGGCGGAACCCTGTTGATTGCAGCCGGCGCAGTGACCGCCGGATACCGTCGGATGGCCGCTTGAGCCCGTCCAGGGTTGCAGCGCGATCACGGATAGGTTAATGGGGATTCATAATTTTATCGATCCTGTGACCGAATTGTGAGGTCCTGTGACCGATTTGCATCGCAAATTAGGTTTGGTTTTTTCGAAAGTGACAGAATGGTAGCGATCGGATTTCCCAGCCTGAAGCGCAGCGTTGCCGTATCGGCAATGATGTGCGGCGCTCTCGCCGGGTGTGCAAGCACTCAGCAGCAGACGTCTCAGGCAGAACTCCCGTCGGCACACACCAACGTGCCGCATCCGAATACGACCCTGATCGCCAATGGAGCCGCTGCGCCCGTTGGCGGTGTAGCAATAGCCGCCGCAGCTCCGGGATTCATCGGACCGCGCCAGCCACAACAGGTCGCAATGGTAAAGTCCGGACGCGTTGGCGCCGGTGCAGTAAACCAACAGCAGATCGACGCTGCACAATCCCGTTTCGGTCAGCCGACGGTGGCTGCGGCAAATACGTCCAATCAGGGAAGTGTCGCCATTGCCGCGGCAACGGGCGCGCCTACGGCAAACACGTCTGCAGCAGCAGCCTATGCCTCCGCCGACGTGCCGCTTGTTCCTTCGGTCGTGGCAATTCCGATGCCCAATCCGGCTCGCCCCGGCGACGCCGCACTGATACCGGCTTCCGGTCCCATCGCACAGGCAGAACCGATCATTCCGATGACTTCGGATATGGCCGCCATTCAGGTTGCCGTACCGACCCCGCGTCCCGACCCCTCGGCACAGGCGGAAGTCGCCTTCGCAACGCCGGCACAGGTTGGCCTCGGCCGTTATGTGGACAACCGCGCTCATTATGATTTCAACTTCGACAGCAGCGGCCCGACGGTCGTTCCGGCTGTTTTGACCACCCAGAACTATGACTCCGATGTCCCGGCGGCGGAAAAGAGCTACGTTTCGAAGCTCATCCAGAAATACGCCAAGCTTTATGAAATACCGGAGTCACTGATCCATCGCGTTGTTCATCGCGAAAGCCGTTACAATCCGAAGGCTTACAACAGAGCCGGATATTTCGGCCTGATGCAGATCAAGTACAACACGGCCAAGTCGATGGGTTACCAGGGCCCGGCATCCGGCCTGCTCGATGCCGAAACCAACATCAAATATGCCGCCAAATATCTCCGCGGCGCATGGATGACGGCAGACAGCAAGGCACAGAACAAGGAAGCCAACGCCGTCCAGCTTTATGCTCGTGGCTACTATTATGATGCCAAGCGCAAGGGCCTGACGGACGTCGCCAACGGCAATTACTGACCCTAGTGAAAGACTTTGAAAGCCGGCCTAATTCGTGGCCGGCTTTATTGTATCCACGATCCGCTTCACCAGCACTTGCGGCCGATAGTCGGCCCAGGCTGGCGTGAGCCCCATGCGCACCACCACCAGATTGGCGGATGGAACGATGGCGATAGTCTGGCCGTCGTGACCGCTCATCCAGAATGTGTCCGCCGGCAGACCGAATTGCGCGTTGGAGCCGCCTGGGCCTGCAAGCCATGCCTGAACCTGCGAGTAGACGCCTTCTGACGCTGTCGTCGGCGTGCGCATGGCGCCCACAAAGCCCTCCGGCAGCAACCGGCTCCCCTTCCAGACGCCGTCCTGAAGCAGGAACTGGCCAAAGCGTGCCCAATCGCGAGCATTGGCATAGAGATAGGAACTGCCGACATAGGTTCCGCGCTCATCGGCTTCGAACACCGCGCTATACATGCCGAGCGGCGCAAAAAGCGCTTCGCGCGGATAGGAAATCGCAGCGCTCAAGTTCGGGAGCTTGTTCATCCAAAGCCGAGAAAGCAGGACAGCGGTACCGCTGGAATAGCTGAACCGCTCCCCGGGCGAGGCAAGCTGACGCGCATTGGCCGCTATACTCGTCGTATCCGGATCGAGATATAGCATGCGGGTAACATCGGAAACGCTGCCATAGGACTCGTTGAAGGCAAGCCCGCTCTCCATGGCGAGCAGATCGCTGAGCTTGATATCCTTGCGCGAGTCGTCGCTCCAGAGCGGAAGCAGATGCTGGTCGTCGAAAGACATGCGGCCCGCCAGCATGAGGCGGCCAATGATGGCGGCATTGACCGTTTTCGTCATCGACCAGCCGATCAGCGGCGTTGCCTTGCTGAAACCCTCGCCATAGGCCTCCGCAGCGATCCGCCCGTCCTTGACCACGACGATGGCCCGCATGGCAGGACCGGCCAGGTCCGGGTTCGAAACGATGCTGGCGAACTTGGCATCCTGTTCGCTCTGGCCGAGATTGACGGTATCCCCGTCCGGCCATACCGCATCGTTCTTGGGTGCCTTGACCTTGTTGAGGAAAACAGCGCTTCGCGCCGCCTGCAGATCGCCGTCAGGCACGGTCGTGCAGCCGAGCGCACCGCGATAGAGCGCATAGTTCGGAGCGAACATCCCGAGGAAACGTGCCCTGACGACGCCCTCATCTCGATCGACGGAAACGCGGATGAGCTTCAGCGCCGGATTTCCGGGAGCTTGCACATCGTCGGCCAGCACCTGATCCGGATCTCGTTTGGCGACGAATGTGTTGGAGCAAACCATCTTGGCGGCGTAGCCATCGCCAACCTTCAGCAGTTCCGGCGGGGAAACGGAAAGCCACACAGCTCCGCCTGCGACAATGATCAGCAGCAGCATGACAACTGCCCCGATCACTCTCGAAATCAAACGCATGACACATACCCTCCAAAGGTAGGCGGAGACAATCAGGAAACTAAGCAAGATGAAAGAGCTATCGTCGCCGGTTGCCTCCCAAATAGCTGCAACGGCGCATTTCCGCCAGACATACCAACAGTCCGCGTCATCAGACTGTAGCATTGCCGGGTTACACGCCCAGAACCTTAAAAAACGGTAACAAGACTCAGATGACGGAAATCGCCCCGGATGCCGGTCTCCAGAAGAACCGGAAACTCAAGGACGCTCTGCTGCAGCATAAGGCACTATCCAAGGCAGGTCTCTCGGAGCGCTTGTTCGGGATGCTGTTTTCCGGCCTCGTCTATCCGCAGATCTGGGAAGATCCGGATGTCGACATGCAGGCGATGGAGCTCCAGCCGCATCACCGCATCGTCACCATCGGCTCCGGCGGCTGCAATATGCTCGCCTATCTCTCGCAGAGCCCGGCGTCGATCGATGTCGTCGACCTCAACCGTCATCATATCGCGCTCAACAAGCTGAAGCTCGCTGCCTTCCGGCTACTGCCGGATCATGCGGATCTGGTGCGTTTTTTCGCGACGCCTGAAGTTGCCGCAAACAGTCAGGCCTATGACCGGTACATCGCGCCACGGCTTGATACGGCGACGGCTTCTTACTGGGATGGTCGAGACCTCTATGGTCGCCGCCGCGTCACGGTCTTTGACCGCAATATCTACAAGACCGGCCTGCTCGGCCGCTTCATCGGCGCAGCACATGTGCTCGCACGCCTGCACGGCGTCCGGCTCGCCAAGATGACGGATGCGCGCACGCTTCGCGAACAACGTCAGTTCTTCGAAAACGAGATTGCCCCGATCTTCGATCGGCCGATGGTTCGGTGGCTGCTCGGCCGCAAGAGCTCGCTCTTCGGTCTCGGCATTCCACCGCAGCAGTATGACGAGCTCGCCAGCCTTGCCGGCGACGACTCCATCTCGGCCGTCCTCAAGCACCGCCTGGAAAAGCTCGCCTGCCATTTCCCGATGCGCGATAACTATTTCGCCTGGCAGGCCTTCGCGCGCCGCTACGCCGGTCAGCATCAGGGTCCGCTGCCGACTTACCTCAGACCGGAGCACTATGCTGCGATCCGCGCCAACGCCGACCGGGTCGACGTGCACCATGCCAATTTCACGGAACTGCTGGCGTCCAAGCCTGCGGCTTCCCGCGATCGTTACATCCTTCTGGATGCCCAGGACTGGATGACCGACGAGCAGCTCAACAGCCTCTGGGCCGAGATCACCCGCACCGCGCGCGAAGGCGCTCGCGTGATCTTCCGCACGGCCGCGGAAAAGAGCATCATCGAAGGCCGGCTGTCCCCGGCCATCCGCGATCAGTGGGTTTATTTCGAGGAGCGTTCGCAAGAGCTGAATGCTCTCGACCGTTCTGCTATTTACGGTGGCTTCCACATTTACGGGAAAAGAGCGTGAGCCAGGCTGATACCGGTATAGAGACCAGCTCCAACAACCATGCCAGGCTGATGGACGGCATGTACCGTTATCAGCGTCACATCTATGATCTGACGCGGAAATACTACCTTTTCGGACGCGACCGCACGATCGCACATCTTAACGTGCCGATTGGCGGCTCCTTGCTCGAAGTCGGTTGCGGCACCGGCCGCAACATGTTGCTCGCCTACAGAAAATTCCCATCCGCGAGGCTCTATGGTCTCGACATCTCTCAGGAAATGCTGATTTCGGCACGGAACAACTTTCGCGGCCTCAAGCAGATGCCCGACTTCCGAGTCGCCGACGCCACAGCTTTCTCGCCCGCCGATTTTCATGTCGATGGCTTCGATTGCGTGATGATTTCCTACGCCCTGTCGATGATTCCCGACTGGAAGAACGCGATCGACGCGTCGCTGGCTGCCGTTGCCCCAGGTGGCGAGCTTCACATTGTCGATTTCGGCCAGCAGGAGGGTTTGCCAGGCTGGTTTCAGGCCCTTCTCAAAGGATGGCTGAAGAAGTTTCACGTCACACCGCGCGCCGATCTCCTCAATATATTAGAGGAAAAGGCCCAAGCTCGCGGCATGTCGCTCAAGACCGAGAAGATCGGGCGAGGCTATGCCTGGCGAGCCGTCGTCACCAAGCAAGGTGCTTAAACTCAAGCGAATTTGAGCGCAAAACCAGCGCCAACCAGGCTTCAAGCATAAGAATTTGCTTGAAGATAACGCATTTTTTACGTTGATATGGTGAACGAAGTGGCAAGATCGGCTGTCAGCAGCACGGTCACCCACTGCTTTGGATGCGGGGAACCCTATGCGGAAACCCGATCTTGGGGCGATCATATCACTCGGTTCTTGACGGGATAAACATGCGCAGGCTTCTGTTGTGCCTACTGCCGCTCGCCTTTCTAGTGAACGGCTGCACGACGGGCTACGACGCTTTCTCGAATGTGTCTCCCGCCAAGACCCGGTTCAGCGATACGAAGCCGCAGGATTTCGGCAGCGATCATCCGCAGCGCCACCCTATCCACGGTATCGACATTTCAAAATGGCAGGGCGACATCGACTGGCAAGCCGTCAAGGCTTCCGGCGTCGCCTTCGTCTTCATCAAGGCGACGGAAGGCAAGGATCGGATCGATCCACGCTTTACCGAATATTGGAATGAAGCCAGCACCGCAGGACTTCTGCACGCGCCCTACCACTTCTTCTATTTCTGCTCGACCGCCGACGAACAGGCAGATTGGTTCATCCGCAATGTGCCGAAGGATGCGATGGCGCTTCCGCCCGTTGTCGATGTCGAATGGAATCCCGGCTCCCCGACTTGCCGCACTCGACCGGCCCCGGAGATCGTGCGCACGGAGATGAAGCGCTTCATGGATCGCCTGCAAGCCTATTACGGCAAGCGGCCGATCATCTACACCTCGGTCGATTTCCATCGCCAGAACCTTGTCGGTTACTTCAAGGACTATCACTTCTGGGTCCGCTCGGTCGCAAAGCATCCCAAGGAGATTTATGCGGACCGCAGCTGGGCCTTCTGGCAATATACGTCCACAGGCCTAGTCCCCGGCATCAAAGGGCCGACCGATATCAATGTCTTTGCCGGCTCCGAGCAAAATTGGCACAGCTGGGTGGCGGCAGTACAGAAGCAAGGAAATTCTTGAGACTGAGCACACTTATCTCTTGCTTATGTCACAATCTTCTGTGAAAGCGACCCTATTCTATCACTAGAGAGGATCGTTCATGGACCGCCACACCATTCGACGCAGCACGCTCGGGTTGATCTTCGCTTCAGCTATGGCAGGCTCCGCAATCGCTCAGACTGCGGTTCCGGCAGCTGTACCGCCAGCAAGCAGCGCCGCCACTCCGAAGCCTGCTTGCGGTGGTGATCTCGCAGCTTTCCTGGCCGGTGTGAAAGCCGAGGCGATTGCCGACGGCGCAGACGCAGCATCTGCGGATAAAGCACTAGCCGGCGCGCAGATCGACCAAAAGGTCCTCGCCATGGACCGTGGTGGCCAGAGCGTATTCCGCCAGACCTTCCTCGAATTCTCGCAACGCACCGTCAGCCAGGGCCGACTCGATATTGGCCGCCAAAAGATGAAGCAGTATGCCGACGTCTTCGCCAAGGCTGAGAAGGACTATGGCGTTCCTCCCGGCGTCATTACGACCTATTGGGCCATGGAAACCGACTTCGGCGCCGTTCAGGGTAACTTCAATACCCGCAACGCCCTGGTCACCCTCGCCCATGATTGCCGCCGGCCGGAATTTTTCCGCCCGCGCCTGATCGCGCTCATCGAGCTGGTGCAGCGTGGCGACGTCGACCCAGCAACGACGACCGGCGCCTGGGCCGGCGAAATCGGCCAGACACAGATGCTGCCGCCTTCGATCATTGAGTATGGCACCGACGGCGATGGCGACGGTCATGTCAACTTGAAGACCAGCGCGCCCGACGTGATCCTGACCACGGCGAAATTCCTCCAAAGTCTCGGTTTCATCCGCGATCAACCCTGGCTGCAGGAAGTTTCGGTTCCCGACAACTTGCCCTGGGAAAAATCCGGCATTGGTGGCACGCTGACGGCTGGTGATTGGTTCAAGCTTGGCGTCAAGCCGCGCGACGGCAATACGAAATTTGCCTCGCTACCAGCTGCACTCATCATGCCGCAGGGCCGCAAAGGCCCCACCTTCCTGACCTATCCGAACTACAACGCCTTCCTTGGATGGAACCAGTCATTCATCTACACGACCTCAGCCGCCTACTTCGCCACGCGCTTCGCTGGTGCCCCTCCCTATAACAAGGGTGCACCAGAGCCGGGCCTGAACGACGTCGACATGAAGGCGCTTCAGACCAAGCTCGTCGCGCGCGGCTACGACGTCGGCAAGATTGATGGCATTCTCGGATCCGGCACGCGTGTCGCCATCCAGAAGGAACAGTTCCGTCTCGGTATGCCCGCAGATGGCTGGGCGACATCGGCGCTTCTCAACGCGCTTTAAGATCTCAGGATCTTATGGAAAAGGCGGCCAGCGGGCCGCCTTTTTGTTTGTCACAGCATTGCCGATCCTTTGCGCGCCCCCATTCTGCCGCTTGGCGCAGGAAACGGGTGGAGATCGCCCCTTCTTTCAAGCTACATAGCTTCGAACGGGAGGACACTCGATGAACGGCGACAATCGGATGAATGCTTTGACCTGGAGCCTGCTGCTATTGCTGGGGCTCATCTGGGGTGGATCTTTCTTCTTTGCGCGCATTGCCGTTCACTATGTCACGCCCTTCACGCTTGTCCTTCTGAGGCTGATGCTGGCCGCGGTGGCATTACACATCTATCTCGCCGGCCGCTTCGGGATCTACCAGGCACTCCGCCGTCACTGGTGGCAATTTCTATTGCTGGGCCTGATCAACAACGCCGTGCCCCACACATTGCTGTTTGTCGGCCAAACCCAGATGGGCGCCGGGCTTGCCTCGATCCTCAATGCCACGACACCGATCTGGACGGTGTTGATCGGCAATCAGCTGACGACCGACGAGCGCCTGACGCCTGCCAAGCTCGCCGGATGCCTTACCGGGCTTGCAGGCACGGTCGTGTTGCTCGCCCCGAGCATTACCGCCAGTGCTTCGGTGCCACTCTGGGCGGTGCTGCTGCCGATCCTGGCGGCAATCTCCTATGGCTTTGCGGCAATCCATGCCAAGCGCTTCAAAGGGATCGCCCCGCCAGTCGTCGCAGCCGGCCAGCTGACAGGCTCCTCGCTAATCATGCTGCCGGTCGCCTTGATCGTGGATCAGCCCTGGAACCTCCCGATGCCGCCTGCATCGGCAATTGCTGCCATTCTCGGTCTTGCCCTGCTGTCGACAGCCTTCGCCTATATTCTCTTCTTCCGCATTATGGCCCTTGCGGGCGCCACGAACACCTCGCTCGTTACCCTGCTGGTGCCGCCATTCGCCATGCTGCTGGGCTTCCTCTTCCTCGGTGAGCGGCTCGGCCTAAGCGAGATTGCCGGCATGATGCTCATCGCCGCGGGCCTGCTCATACTCGATGGAAGGGTCTATGCCTGGTTCAAACGCGGCAGCCGCCCGCGCCTGACATGATCCATGCACCAAGTTCTGGCCGCACCATTGTCCCCCGAAAACAAGCGGCCTGGTAACAGTTATTCACAATCCGTTATCGAGACGCGATGCAGAAATTACCGCGTAAAATCAAAGATCTGCGGCGGAATAATGAATCAGAATACCAACTCTGCGCCGCATTGCAGCATCGAATTCGCTTTCCAAGCGACACATTTTCGACATAAAACTTACCGGCTGACTGAGGAGGAAGACATGGGATTGACACGATCCATTAACGTCCTGGTGGTCGGTGCGGCCTTCGTATTTGTCGTAACGATGCTTTTCATCTGACAAACTCGCGAAATTCGCAAACGACCGAACTCCGAAAGCTAACAAAACAACGGTTCCATTGGAAAAGCGCATGTCCGAGACGGACATGCGCTTTTTTATGAACAGTCATTGTGTGCGGTAACTATGCCGTCAGGCAGCCGCGCCGGCCCGCTCAGCAACCTTGCGCTGGATGCCCAGTCGTTCGAGGACCGCCGAAACCAGTTGCGAGCGGTTCATCGTATAGAGATGAAACTCGTCGAAGCCACGGCGCACCAAATCCTGGATCTGCTCGGCCGCCACTTCGGCCGCGACCCGCGCACGCAGCTCAACATCGTCATCCGTGCCTTCAAAGCGCTCATCAAGCCTTGACGGAATGCTGGTGCCGCAAGCACCAGCAAAGCGCTTCAGCTGCGTCAAATTCTGGATCGGCATGATCCCCGGCACGATCGGAATCTTGATCCCGGCAGCACGGACGTGGTCATGGTAACGCTCGAACGCATCGTTATCGAAGAAAAACTGCGTCAACGCCCTGTCGGCACCATTATCGGCCTTGCGCTTCAGCATGTCGATGTCGGCAGAAGTATCCCGGCTCTCCGGATGTTTCTCCGGATAGGCCGAAACCGAAATATCGAAATCGCCGCGCTCGCGCAGCGCAGCCACCAGTTCAGCTGCATTGGCGTAGCCGCCCGGATGCGGTTGGTAGGCCGAGCCGACACCGCCTGGCGGATCGCCGCGCAGGGCAACGAAACGGCGAACGCCAGCGGCAAGAAACTCGTCGATCACCCGATGCGTGTCTTCGCGCGTCGCGCCGACGCAAGTCAGGTGCGACGCCGTGGTGAACGGCGTCTCATGGATCATCTTGCGCACGGCCGAAAGCGTCGGCGCCTTGGTGGAGCCGCCTGCTCCATAGGTGACAGAGACGAATTCGGGATCCCACTCGGTAAGATCAGCAACCGTGTTCCACAGCTGCTGTTCAGCCTCCTCCGATTTCGGCGGAAAGAACTCGAAGGATATGCGGACGCCGCCCTGGCTATTTTCCGATTTCGAAGACATATCAAACTCTCCCAGCAAGAATGGGGGACGATTGGCGGTCCTGTCCAGCTGCGATCAGCAGCCGCGGATCGCGCGCCAGCCATATGGTGACTGTCAGCGCCTGACCGCTTTCCTTCCCTGAATGAAGATCCTGCACCTGCTCGACATCGAGCCCCGCCAATTTCAGCCAATCCGATATGGTCTGATGTGAAAAGCCGAGGCGCAGATGCGCATGCTCGTCACGCAAATACTCAAGCCCATGCGGCGCCAGATCGATGATCACAAGCCGGCCGCCGGGTCGCAGCATCCGCGCCGCTTCCGCAACGGCAATCTCCGGCTGATCGAGGAAATGCAGCACTTGATGAATGGTGATCAGGTCGAAATCCTGCTGCTCGAGCGGCAGGTTGAAAATGTCGCCGTGGCGCACAGACGCCGAGGTAATATTGGAACGGTCGAGATTGGCGCGCGCCACGGCAAGCATGTCACGGCTGGCGTCGATGCCGACCGCGCGCCGATAGTGCCCTGCCAATAGCTGCAACATGCGACCGGTGCCGGTTCCCAGATCGAGAAACGAGTCAATCGCTTGCGGGCCGATCAGCCCGATCAATGCCTTGTCGACATCTTCGTCGGCAGCATGCAGGCGACGCAATTCATCCCACTCGGCAGCATTCCGGCTGAAATAGGCTTGTGCACGTTCGGAACGAACGCGTTTGACGGCGTTAAGGCGCTCCGCGTCCCGCAATAGAACCGCATCTTTCTCCGCGGTATGGCGCAGAAGCGTATGGGCAAGTGTTACAGCCTTGCCTTCCTGCTTCAGGCGGAAATAGGCCCAGGCGCCCTCCTGATAGCGGTCGATCAGCCCGGCCTCACCCAATAGCTTCAAATGTCTGGAAATACGGGGCTGCGATTGGCCGAGAATTTCTGTAAGATCTGTCACGGTGAGATCGCCTGCGGCGAGGAGTGCCATGAGACGCAGCCGTGTCGGTTCGCCGACGGCCTTCAGCACGTCCACAACCTCATCCAAGCCGAGCTTCACCAGATCCGTCATCCCACACCCAATCAACATATAAAGATATCCTTATGTGAATTGAGTGCATTTCGCAAGTGCCAATTGGCCACCGCGGTCGCCGGGCGTCGGAAAACTGTTAGTTTTCGGCGAAAACGGAATATCCGGATACTCGGATGGGCAAACAAAAACCCCGAACAAGCCGGGGTTTTCGAGATGCAAAACCGCGAGGTTAGCGCGTCAGCCGCTTGTGCGCCTGGCTGCCCGGATTGAGGGCATCGGGGCCGAGACGGCGGATCTTGTCCTGCTCGTAATCCTCGAAGTTGCCTTCGAACCATTCGACATGGCCCTCGCCTTCGAACGCGAGGATATGCGTGGCAAGACGGTCGAGGAACATGCGATCGTGGCTAATGATGATGGCGCAGCCAGCGAAGTTTTCGAGCGCGCTTTCCAGCGCCCCCAGCGTTTCCGTATCGAGGTCGTTTGTGGGTTCGTCGAGCAGAAGCACGTTGCCGCCAGCCTTCAGCATCTTGGCCAGGTGAACACGGTTGCGCTGACCACCGGAGAGATTGCCAACCTTCTGCTGCTGGTCGCCACCCTTGAAGTTAAAGGCGCCGCAATAGGCGCGCGAGTTCATGTCGAACTTGCCGAGCTTGATGATTTCGGCGCCGCCGGAGATTTCCTCCCACACGGTCTTATTGCCGTCAAGCGCGTCGCGGCTCTGGTCGACATAGCTGAGATGCACCGTCTCGCCGATGCGGACCGAGCCGGAATCCGGCTTTTCCTGCCCTGTGATCATCTTGAAGAGGGTCGTCTTGCCGGCGCCGTTCGGGCCGATGATGCCGACGATGCCGCCCGGCGGCAGCTTGATCGACAGATCGTTGATCAGCGTGCGGCCTTCGAAGCCCTTGGTGATGCCCTCCATCTCGACCACCACCTGGCCGAGACGCTCGCTGACCGGAATGATAATCTGCGCATCACCGGGACGCTGATTCTCGGCAGCATCGACCAGCTGCTCGTAAGCGTTAATACGCGCCTTGGACTTGGCTTGGCGGGCCTTGGGGCTGGAGGCGATCCATTCCTGTTCGCGGCTGATTGCCTTCTGACGGCCAGCTTCTTCGCGGGCTTCCTGCTGCATGCGCTTGGCCTTGGCCCGCAGATAGGCGGAATAGTTGCCTTCATAAGGAATGCCACGGCCACGGTCGAGTTCGAGAATCCAGCCGGTAACATTGTCGAGGAAGTAGCGATCGTGGGTGATCATCATCACGGCACCCGGATAGTCGCGCAGGTGCTTTTCCAGCCAGGCGATGGTCTCGGCGTCGAGATGGTTGGTGGGTTCGTCGAGCAGCAGCAAGTCCGGCTGAGAGAGAAGCAGGCGGCAAAGCGCGATACGGCGACGCTCACCGCCGGAAAGGCTGGTGACTTCGGCATCGCGCGGCGGGCAGCACAATGCTTCCATCGCCATCTCGACCTGACTTTCCAGATCCCAGAGATTCTGGCTGTCGATGATGTCCTGAAGCTTGGCGCCCTCTTCCGCCGTCTCGTCGGAATAGTTCATCATCAATTCGTTGTAGCGATTGAGGATTTCGGTTTTCTTGGCAACGCCTTCCATGACGTTTTCGAAAACCGTCTTGTCGGGATCGAGCTGGGGCTCCTGCGCCAGGTAGCCGATGGTGGCGCCTTCGGCCAGCCAGGCTTCGCCGGTATATTCCTTGTCGAGGCCGGCCATGATGCGCAGCACTGTCGACTTACCGGCACCGTTCGGGCCGAGAATACCGATCTTGGCGTCAGGATAGAAGGAGAGATGGATATTCTCGAGGATCTTCTTGGCGCCATAGGACTTATTCAGTCCGGCCATATGATAAATAAACTGACGTGCCATAGCTTGGGTTACTCCACGGGCGGATAACATTGCGAATTGTGCCGCTATGTAGGCGAAACCCGGCCCTCGGGCAACGGCGAAACCTTGTCCGAGGGCATTTATCCGCGTTTGAAAGGCCGGATCAGCTCAGAAACCGGCCGCGTCCACGACGCCGCGATCGCAGCCGAACGACGTGCTGCCCGCCCCCTGGATCAATTTGGCGAGCCGTGGCTCGTTGCCCTGCTGAGGATCGAGTGCATCTCCCGACAGGCCGATCGTCAGCTCCGAGATCATCCTGACGTTGCCGACGCGGCGGCAGCTCATCTTGATGCGCGCATTGGCGTCCTCGCCGAAGCTCTGGTCGAAGGCGGCCTTGATGGTTTCCGCATCCAATTCCTTGCCGATATTCTTGGCGAAAAGATCACGAACGGCAGATGCATTGAGTTCGGTGATCAGGCCGGCGGCGATGGAAAAATATTGGTCGGCGGTCAGCTTCGAGCAGGTGCCGTGCTTGATCCACTCATGCCGCTCCAGGCCGGACTGCGTACCTGGCATGACCTTGTCCAGCTTGGCCTTCACGTCCTGCGACAGTTGCACCGCCGGCAGATCTTTCCAGTCACGGCCACGATCCGCCTGCTTCAGGTCGTCGGAAACGTTGCAATATTCCTGCCGCATCGGCCAGAGGCCGTGCAGCGAAAAATTCGTAGCGTCGTAATTGCTCGACGATTGGTTCCGGCATTCCGCCTTTTTCTGATTTGTCGCGCAAAATGCCGGCTCCCAGCTTGCCGCCAGGATAAAGCGCGTGCGCCCCCTGCTGTGTTCCTGCGCCACCGCGCTCGCGACCGTCCCGACAGAAAGGAGCACAACCGCAAATACTCGAAGCAAATGCTTCATTCCACGCCTCCAACTAGAACATTATGGGAACAAATAAGCAGTTTGACAAAGTCTACGCAACCCTGAATCACAGGGCATCAGAGATTTATTTCTGTGGGCCTCAACGACTGTCCATTGCATTCCGCCGGCTGATCAACTCTCATTCACATGGGGAGGAACGGTGCATGTTTGCCGAGACGCAACGCCTGAAAAGTCCGACGGGCGCGACGATTGCCTATCATCACACGCCGGCGTCGGGTGCAGCGTGCGGCATCCTCCTGATATCCCACGGCCTTGCCGAGCATTCGCGCCGTTACCAAGCCTTCGCGGACGCAATGGCCTCGCATGGGTTTCATGTCTATGCCCATGATCACCGCGGGCACGGCGAAACAGTCGCGGCCGATGCGCCGATCGGTCGTTTCGCACAAAGAAACGGCGGCGATCAGGTGATGGCGGACGTTCTGGCCATGCGTGAACTTGCCGCCGCGGCTCACCCCGGTCTACCGGTCATCCTCTTCGGCCACTCCATGGGTGGACTGATCAGCCTCAACACCGCCGTCACCTACCCCGATAAGTTCGATGCCGTCACGGTCTGGAATTCCAACTTCAATCCGGGCATTGCCGGCCGCGCCGCGCAGCTCATCCTGAAGACGGAACGCATGTTCAAGGGCTCGGATGTACCAAGCGGACCGCTGCCGAAACTGACGTTCGACACTTGGGGCAAGTCGATTCCAAATCGCCGCACTGAGTTCGATTGGCTGTCGCGCGTGCCCGAGCAGGTGGACAAATACATTGCCGATCCTCTTTGCGGCTTCGATGCCTCCGTCTCGCTCTGGCTGGACATATTCGAATTGAGTTTTCGCGCGCCGCAAAAGGCCTATCTCGACAGGCTGCGACGCGATACGCCGATCCATCTCGTCGGAGGCGGAAAGGACCCGGCTACAGACAATGGAAAAGCGATTTCCTGGCTGTCAGACCATTTGAAGCGTGCCGGCTTCTCCCGCGTTACCACCACCATCCATCCGGACATGCGGCACGAAACCCTGAATGAAATCGGAGCCGACCAAGTTACGTCCGACTTTGCCGACTGGTGCAGGAAGATAGTGGCAAAGAATTGATATTAAAAGGAATACCAGAATGAATGCCACCGGCGGCTCCTCGCTGCGCTTACCGCAGTCGGAGCTGACTTTCGGCCTTGCGATGATGTTCATCTCCGTCATCCTCTCGCCGATCATCGATATCTTCTCCAAGCTTGCAGCAGCCACCGTCCCGCCGGCCGAAGTCACCGCCGCACGCTTTATCCTGCAGGCGCTCTTTGCCCTGCCGATCATGGCCATGCGCGGACAATGGGGCGTCTGGTCATGGAGTCGCAGCGGCGTGCATGCCATCCGTGCCGGCGTGCTGACCCTATCCATGGTCTCGTTCGTGACGACGTTGCAGGTCATGGAGGTTGCCGATGCCATCGCCATATTTTTCGTGGAGCCGATCATCCTGACTGTCCTCAGCAGCATTTTCCTGAAGGAGACGATCGGTTGGCGGCGCTACACCGCCTGCGCGGTGGGCTTCTTCGGCGCGATGCTGATCATCCAGCCGAGCTTTCAGGAAGTCGGCTTCGTTGCTCTGCTGCCTGTTGTCACCGCGTTCTGCATCGCAGTCTATGTGATGATCACCCGCGTCGTCTCCCATAGCGAGGACGCATCGTCGATGCAGTTCCAGACCGGCATATGGGGCGTCGTTTTCAGCTTGATCCTGCTTGCCATCGGCCGTGCCACCGACGTTGCAATCCTCGGTTCGGTCGTCCCGGACCTGACGGCCATGCTCTACCTGCTCGGCGTCGGCGCCAGCGCAGCCATCACCGGTATCCTCACCGTATACGCCTATCGCGCCGCACCGGCCTCCATGCTGGCGCCTCTTCAATATTTCGAAATCGTTTCGGCGACGATCTTCGGATGGCTCGTCTTCGACAATTTTCCGGATGCGATCAAATGGCTCGGCATCTTCATCATCATCAGCTCCGGGCTCTACATTCTCTGGCGCGAGCGGCGCTTTGCTTCCAAGCCGGTATCCGATACATCTGAAACAGCATTCACGCCGTAAGCGAGAGAGCGGATCGACATGACAGACCAACAGACCAAGAAACCTCCGCTTTCCGGTATCCGCGTCATCGAGCTTGCCCGCGTGCTGGCCGGCCCCTGGGCCGGGCAAATGCTGGCCGATCTTGGCGCCGATGTCATCAAGGTGGAAAATCCCGACGGCGGCGACGATACGCGCCAATGGGGTCCCCCCTTCGTCGAAGGCAAGGATGGCGAAAACCTCTCGGCCGCCTATTATCACTCGGCCAATCGCGGCAAGCGCTCCATCGTCGCCGATCTCAAGACGGAAGAGGGTCAGGAGCTGGTGCGCCGGCTGGTTAAGACCGCGGACGTGGTGATCGAGAACTTCAAGCTCGGCGGCCTCGTCAAGTACGGGCTGGATTACGAAAGCCTGAAGAAGGTCAATCCCCGCATCGTCTATTGCTCCATCACCGGCTTCGGGCAGACCGGCCCCTATGCGGGCCTGGCGGGCTACGACTATATCGTCCAGGGCATGTCCGGTTTCATGTCGATCACCGGCGAGCCGGACGGCCAGCCGGTGAAGGCAGGCGTTGCGATCGCCGATATCTTCACCGGTATCTATGCTGTCTCGGCAATCGAGGCGGCGCTGATCCACGCACTCAAGTCCGGCGAGGGCCAGCTTGTCGATATGGCGCTGCTCGATGTGCAATCGGCCGTGCTCGCCAATCAGAACATGAACTATCTGATCTCGGGCAAACCACCCGTGCGGCTCGGCAACGCCCATCCGAACATCTCGCCCTACGAGGTCGTTCCGACCGCAGACGGCTATCTCATTCTCGCCGTCGGCAATGACGGACAGTTCCGCCGCCTTTGCGCCATTCTTGGCCTCGACACCCACGCCGACGACGAGCGCTATGCCACCAACAAAGCCCGCGTTCTCAACCGCAACGAGGTCCGTGCCTTCATATCGGCGAAGACTTTGACTTGGAACAAGGCGGACCTGTTGAAGGCCTGCGAGGACAATGCCGTGCCTGCCGGTGCCATCAACACGATCGAGGATATGTTCGCCGACCCGCAGATCAAGGCGCGCGGCCTGCGTATCGATCTTGAAGACGCTGCAGGCACCATGATCCCAAGCGTGCGCACGCCGATCGTTCTGTCGGAGACACCGTTGACTTATACGCGGCCAAGTCCGCGCCTTGGGGAGCATCAGGAGGAGGTTCTCGCCGAATTGGCGGAACTGGAGGGAAAGGCGAAGATATGAAACGAACGGGCGGCCAACTCATCGTCGAGGCTTTGAAGGCAAATGGCGTCAAGCGCATTTCCTGCGTGCCGGGCGAGAGCTTTCTTGCGGTGCTCGATGCGCTGCATGACAGCGACATCAACGTACTCGTCTGCCGTCAGGAGGGTGGCGCGGCGATGATGGCGGATGCCTGGGGTCGTCTCACAGGCGAGCCGGGCATCTGCATGGTAACCCGAGGCCCCGGAGCCACGAACGCATCGGCCGGCCTGCACATTGCTCGGCAGGACTCGATCCCGATGATCCTCTTCATCGGCCAGGTCCAGCGCGATGCCCGCGAGCGCGAGGCTTTCCAGGAGGTGGAATTCCGTCGGGCGCTGACCGAATATGCAAAATGGGTCGGCGAGATCGACGATGCCGCTCGCATCCCGGAATTCGTCACCCGGGCTTTCGCAGTCGCGACGTCGGGGCGGCCTGGCCCTGTCGTGCTGACGCTGCCGGAAGACATGCTGCGGGACGAAGTCGAAGCGCCTGACGCCAAGCCCTATACGCCCGTTGCCGCCCATCCTGGTCGCAGTCAGATGGCGGAGCTAAGCCAGCGCCTAGCTGCCGCAGAGCGCCCGATGGTCATCATCGGTGGTACGCGGTGGAACCAAGAGGCGGTTGCCGGCATCCAGCAATTTGCCGAGCGGTTCAATCTGCCCGTGGGATGTTCCTTCCGCCGACAGATGCTGTTCGACCATCTGCATCCGAGCTATGCGGGCGACGTCGGCATAGGCATCAACCCGGCGCTGGCAAAGGAAATCAAGGAAGCGGATCTGCTGATCCTCCTTGGCGGTCGCCTCTCCGAAATGCCCTCCTCCGGCTATACGCTGGTCGATATCCCTTACCCGCATCAGCAGCTCGTCCATATCTACCCGGATCCGTCCGAACTCGGCCACGTCTATCGCCCGGATCTGGCGATTTGCGCGAGCCCGGCCGATTTCGTCTCGGCACTTGCCGATCTGGATGCGCCGGTCAAAGCGCGTTGGGCCGATCGCACCGAGCGCATGCATGCCGCCTACCTCACCTGGTCGACGACGCCGGAGAAAAGCCCGGGCTCCGTGCACATGGGCCGCATCATGGATTGGATCGAAGCCAATACGGCTGCCGACACGATCTTCACCAACGGAGCCGGCAACTACGCGACGTGGCTGCATCGTTTTCACCGTTTCCGCCGCTTCGAGACGCAGGCAGCGCCGGCATCCGGATCGATGGGTTATGGCCTGCCGGCAGCGGTTGCCGCCAAGCAGCTGTTTCCGGAACGGGAGGTTATCTGCTTTGCCGGCGACGGCTGCTTCATGATGCACGGGCAGGAATTCGCGACCGCCGTGCAATATGGCTTGCCGCTGATCGCGCTCGTCATCAACAACGGCATGTACGGCACCATTCGCATGCATCAGGAGCGGGAATATCCCGGCCGTGTCAGCGGTACGGAACTCAGGAATCCGGATTTTGCAGCACTTGCCCGTGCCTATGGCGGCCACGGAGAGACGGTGAAGGCGACCGAGGAATTTGCTCCGGCCTTCGAGCGAGCCCGCGCCAGCGGCAAGCCGGCGATCATCGAGATCGCGCTCGATCCGGAAGCGATCACTCCATCGCGCACGCTAACGGAAATCGCCCAAACGAAAGGCCGGTGAGCGCAAGCTCCCGGCCTTCCAAAAAACATGTGGCGCGCTGGCTTAGTCGAGCGCTGCGGTCACAATGAACTCGACCTTGTACTTCGGCGCAGCGAGCTTGGCTTCGCTGGTGGCGCGAGCCGGCGTGTTGGCCGGATCGACCCAGGCTTCCCATGCAGTGTTCATTTCTGCGAAGTCGGAAATGTCTGCGAGATAGATGAGCGTCTGCAGGACCTTCGACTTGTTGGTGCCGGCTGCTGCGAGCAGGCGGTCAACTTCAGCCAGTGCAGACTTGCACTGATCCGTAACGCTTGCGCCTTCGCCGACCTGGCCAGCGAGATAAACGGTGTTGCCGTGGATGACTGCGCCGCTCATGCGGGCGCCGACGTCGATACGCTTGATGCTCATGATTTTCTCCTGATGTTGTTTTGACAGGTAAACAAGGCGTGGCGTGTAACCTGCCCTGCAATCTCAAGGGTTGGGAAGGCGGCTCAACCGCGAATGTGGTGCGTCTTCTGATAGATCGCCGTCGAGCGTGCACCGGACCGGCAATAGCCGAGCATCGGCCGCGGGAATTCGTCGAGCGCATCGACCATGCCCTGCACGGCCTCTTCGGTCACGCCCATCGGCCCAACCGGCACATGAGCAATTTCCAGACCGAGCTCCTTGGCGCGGGCCTCGATGACGCCGAACGGCGTCTGGTCCGGGCTTTCACCGTCCGGACGGTGGCATACGATGGACTTGAACCCCATGGCTTTGATCTGGTCGAGATCCTCAACGCTGATCTGGCCGGATACCGAATACTCATCATCGATCGGGCGGATATCCATGGTTTATGTCCTCTCTAAAACCGTGGCCCTGATCTACGCCGCCCCGCATCCAGCGTCAACCGCCGCGCGCGCTCAAACGAAGGCAAAGTTGAGCATGAAATTGCGGGCTTCGCCGGGCTGGAGAATATTGAATTCACCCGCCTCTTCCAGTTCCGCACGGGAGACCCAACGGTGCGAAACCGGCTCTATGCCGAGCACGTTCGCCGGCTCACGCTGATTACGCCAGACCTGCAGGAATGGCAGGGTTTCTGCGCCAAAACGCACCCTTAAAGACTTACCGCCGATAGCAGCGATAGGTCCAAGGCTGACCTGTGCCCAATCCTGTCCGGTCTCCCGCGCAGGCACGCAGAAAATATCACCACTCTCTTTGCCGAATGCCCAGGGAAAGCCGCCATCTTCAAGCATCTGCCCGGCAAGGCCGGTGCCGTTGTCGAGCCATTTGCCGCCGATATTCATGTGGTACATCAAAAAGACCGGCATCGCCTCGCCGCTGGTGTTGACGACGCGGTCAGCCAAGGAAACCTCGCCGGTCGAACCGTCGATCCGCCAATGGCGCTCCAGCCTTGCAGCAAGTCCCTCAGCGGTGACAACGTCGATATCGGCGCGGCACTCCGCATTGCCGTTCTCGAATTTGGTCCAGAGAACTTTGGCCGGATTGGAGGAGAACGAACCGTGCAGCGGATAGCGTTTTCCCTCGAAAGCCCCCGTCATCGGCTGCGGATGGCGGATATGATCCGGTCCACAGGTGAAGAGGAAGCCCTCGAGCGAGTGGTCGATGCGCGGATCGCCGTCATCCGGAATGGCGCGTCCGGGAGCAAGATCATTCCCCTCTACGATGCAAGCACCGATATCCAGAACCGAAGTCTCATCAAGTGCAAGTTTCGGTCCTTTAGCCGCAGCAAAATCTATCATTCCTAGGAATCCTCCCTGATCGGTCCTGCGCGCGGACGTTGCTCCATAATGGGACGCGGCGCAAATAAATGGTGATTTACCTTACCGAATGTTAACTTGAACCCTTGATCACACAAATTTTTATATTTTATTCAGCATGATAATCTAAATTTCCATACTGGCGTCAAATTTGCCATGTGTGTGTCAGCCGAACGACTATCCGAGGATTCGACAGACGTGAACCGGTTCGTAAAATTGAGTTTTGTCCTGACAATGACGGCCAGCGTGTCTGCGGTCGCGCTCACCGACGCGCAGGCGCAGTATTACCGCAGCGGCAACCGCGACACGGTTCTGGTCACTCCAGACGGACGAATTCTTGAACAATACCCCTATGGCGGCGGGTATTCGATGGCGCGAGACGGACGCGGTCGAAAGGTTCTGGTCGACGCATACGGCAATGTCGTGGCAACGGAAATGAGGGCGAGCACCTATTATCCGCGTGCACCAGCTCGCGATTCCTATAACGACAACGGCAACGGCAATCGATACGGCGATACCCAGCTTTCCGACAATGGCGGCTACCGCGACTATCGCCAGTATCGCAATGATGGCTATGGCCGCTACGACCAGCAGGATCAGGATGTCGTGACTGGCGGCATCCCGCGAGATGGCGATATTCAACGGCAGCCGCTCGACAACCAGCCGATGCCGGACCCGAGCCAGAGCCAGAACAACCAGAGCGGCAACGACTACGCTTCGATCGATCCCCAGCAAGGAACGCCGGATATCATTCGCAAGCCGCCGTCAGATCCCGTCATCACGCTCAAGGGCAAATCGAAGATGGAAATCACCGCGCTTGAGGTATTCCTCGCGCGGCAGGGCATTTCGCCAGGCGCCATTGACGGCCGCATGGGGGCGAACGTCACCAAGGCGATCTACGCCTATCAGCAGATGACGGGTCAGACGCTCGATCCCAACAATACCGATGCGATCCTCGAGCAGCTGCGCATGTCCGGCGGCATGCCGATCGTCAATTATACGATCACGGCAGCCGATGCCGCAGGCCCCTATGTTGCATCGATCCCCGAGGATTATTCGGCGAAAGCGCAGATGCCGTCGCTCGGCTATACCTCTACGACAGAAATGCTGGCAGAGCGCTTTCACATGGATGAGGGCTATCTGAAGGCCCTGAACCCCGGCGTCGATTTCACCGTACCTGGCAATACCATCAAGGTCGTCAATACGGGCCCGGGCAAGACCGGCACTGTCGCCAAGATCCTCGCGGACAAGGGCCGCAAGCAGGTTTTCGCCTATGACGCCAACGGTACGCTGATCGCCGCCTACCCGGCCAGCATCGGCTCGGCCGATACGCCTTCGCCATCCGGCACGGTGACCGTCGAGCGCGTCGCCTTCAATCCGGGTTACACATACAATCCAAAGATCAACTTCCAACAAGCCGGAAACGATAAGGTTCTTAACATCCCGCCTGGCCCGAACGGTCCGGTCGGTACGGTTTGGATGGCCCTGTCGAAGCCAACTTACGGCATCCACGGCACGCCGGATCCCTCGAGAATTGGCAAAACGCAGAGCCATGGCTGCGTGCGTCTTACGAACTGGGATGCGACGGAACTGGCAAAGATGGTCAAACCCGGCGTGGTTGTCGAGTTCGTCGACTGATCGGCAGGCATCACTGAACGAAAAAGCCGCCGGGCTCACCCGGCGGCTTTTTTGTCCTGAAGTGTTCGACGCACCGAAACTTTCGCCCGGCGCGTCAAGATGTTCCTTACAGCGCCGCGCGCCGCAAGTGGCGCGCAAAGGTCGCTGTAACACTTTAAATCTGCTGCATAATTTTATCCCTAAATCGATTCCGATTTAGGGAATTATGCAGTAGTGCCTCAGAAGCAGTCGCGGAAAAGAGCCTTGGTGTTCTCAAGCGTCATCGGCACCGGATTGCCGCCAGCGCTTGGATCTTCGATCGCCATGGCAGAAAGCTCGTCGATGCGGTCGGGCGTAATGCCCATGGCAGAAAGGCTTTCCGGCACGCCAAGCTCCGCACGGAGCTGCAGCACATAATCGTAGAAGCCGTCAAAACCGCCAGCGATACCGAGGTAAGCTGCCGCGCGGGCAATCTTGTCCTCGATGGCTTTACGGTTGAAGCGCAGGACCGCCGGCATGACGACGGCATTGGTCATGCCGTGATGCGTATTGTAGACGGCGCCGATCGGATGCGACAGCGCATGAATGGCGCCAAGCCCCTTCTGGAAGGCGACGGCACCCATGGCGGCCGCGCTCATCATGTTGGCGCGGGCTTCGAGATCCGTTCCTTCCTTATAGGCGCGCGGCAGAAACTCCTTAACCAGCCGCATGCCTTCCAGCGCGATACCAGCCGACATCGGATGATAGAAGGGCGAAGAATAAGCCTCCAGGCAATGCGCGAAGGCATCCATGCCGGTACCGGCCGTGATGACCTTCGGCATGCCCACGGTCAGCTCCGGATCGGCAATGACGACGCCCGGAAGGAACTTCGGATGGAAGATGATCTTCTTCACGTGCGTCGCGGAATTGGTGATGACGCTGGCACGACCGACTTCAGAGCCGGTGCCGGCCGTCGTCGGCACGGCAACGATCGGCGCAATGCCTTCGACGCTGGCGCGGGTCCACCAGTCGCCGATATCTTCGAAGTCCCAGACTGGCCGTGTCTGGCCAGCCATGAAGGCAACGCACTTGCCGAGATCGAGGCCGGAGCCGCCGCCGAAAGCGACAACGCCATCATGGCCGCCATCCTTGAAGGCCTTGACGCCGGCTTCGAGGTTTTTCTCATTCGGGTTCGGATCGACATCGGCGAAAATAGCGCGGCCGAGGCCGGCCTCTTCCAGAATGTCCAGAGCCGTCTTGGTGATTGCCATCGAGGCAAGTCCCCGGTCAGTGACCAGGAGCGGCTTTTTCATGCCCAGGCTTTTGCAGGCGTCCGCCAGTTCCTTGATGCGGCCGCGGCCGAGCTTGAAAGCGTTCGGATAGCTCCAATTGGCAGAGATGTTGCTCATGCTGTTACTTTCTTCAGGTGATAGGATTTCGGGCGCGTCAGGTTATGGAAACCGATGATCGACAGCGAGCCGCCGCGGCCGGTTTCCTTGACGCCGGTCCAGCAAAGTGCCGGATCGAGATAGTCGGCGCGGTTCATGAAGACGGTGCCGGTTTCGATCTCGCGACCGATGCGTGAGGCACGTTCCACATCCTTCGTCCAGAGCGAAGCCGTCAGGCCGTAGGGGCTGTCGTTCATCAGCTCAAGCGCTTCAGCGTCCGACTTCACCTTCATGATGCCGACGGCCGGCCCGAAGGTTTCTTCGCGCATGAAGGCCATCGAATGATCGACATTCACGAGAATCTGCGGCGCGAGATAGGCGCCGCCGTCGTCGGCCGGGAACAGCTTCGGGTCGACCAGCGCCTTCGCACCCTTGGCGACCGCATCGGTGATCTGATCGCGCACGACCTTGGCGAAACGCTTGTGCGCCATCGGACCGAGTGATGTCTCGGGATCAAGGGGATTGCCGAGCTTGTAGTTCGAAACCCAGGCGACCGACTTTTCGACAAAGCTGTCGTAAAGCGATTCATGCACATAGATGCGCTCGATACCGCAGCAGCACTGACCGGAATTGAAGGTGGCGCCATCCATTAGCGTGTCGACGGCGGCGTCGAGGTCGGCATCCTCCATCACATAGCCTGGATCCTTGCCACCAAGTTCCAGCCCCAGGCTGGTGAAGGTGCCGGCAGCGGCACGCTCTATCGACCGGCCGCCTTCGACGGAGCCGGTGAAATTGACGAAGTTGAAGCTGCCGGCAGCAATCAGCGCCGACGTCGTATCATGGTCGAGAAAGACATTCTGGAAAACGTCTGCGGGGACACCGGCCTCGACGAAAGCCTGAACGAGCCGCTCGCCGACGAGGAGCGTCTGGCTTGCGTGCTTGAGAATGACGGTATTGCCAGCCATCAAAGCCGGGGCGATGGTGTTGATCGCCGTCATGTAGGGGTAGTTCCAGGGTGCGATGACGAAGACGACGCCATGCGGCTCACGCTCGATGCGGCGGGCAAAGTTGGCGCTGTCTTCCACGACCAGCGGCGCCATTGCATCGGCAGCGATCGAGGCAACATAATTCGAGCGCTCGTTGAAGCCGCGATATTCGCCGCCATACTTGATCGGGCGACCCATCTGCCAGGCAAGCTCCGGCACGACCGCATCGGCCATCTCGTTCAGCCGGGCGACGCCTTTCAGCACGAGCTGGACACGATCTTCCAGCGGGCGGCGCGCCCAATCCTTCTGCGCCTTGCGGGCGCGGGCCACGACTTCCTTGGCGGCGTCCAGCGACAACGCCGGACGCTCGGCATAAACCTCTCCGTTTACCGGTGAGATGCATTTGATCATCGTCATGATCGAATTCCTGTTTTCTTGGTCATCAAATTGATTGTCGGATGTTGCACAACCTGTGGCCGCATTCAAAGCGGAAATATCAGGCGAGCGGGCCATCCTGACGCCCCTGCCCGATCATGAAATGGAAATCGGACAGGGACAGCTTGCAAAAGCCTTACGCTCTTTCGAATCCGCGCGCCACTTCCCAATCGGTGATGCGACGATCGTACTCCTCCTGCTCCCATTCGGCGGCCCGGGTATAGTGATCGATCACGTCATCGCCGAACGCCGCACGCAGCATTTTCGAATTGGCCAGGGCCTCGGTCGCACCGCGCAGCGTGCGCGGTATCTCGCGAACCTCGCGCGCGCCATAGGCGTCGCCGACGAAAGGCGCTTCCAATTCGAGCTTGTTCTCGATCCCATCAATGCCAGCTGCGATCAGGGCCGCAAAAGCAAGATAGGGATTAAGGTCGGAACCGCCGACGCGGCATTCGATACGGATGCTCTTCGTGTCAGCACCGCACAGACGATAGCCGGCCGTGCGGTTGTCCGTGCTCCAGATCGCCTTGGTAGGCGCGAAGGTGCCGGCGACGAAGCGCTTGTAAGAGTTGATATAGGGCGCCAGGAAATAGGTGATTTCGCTGGCATGCGTCAGAAGGCCGGCAACGTAGTGCCTCATCATCGGCGTCATGCCGTGGTCTTTTTCCTTGTCGAAGAACAGCGGCGTCTTGCCATCGGCGCTCCACAGCGACTGGTGGATATGCGACGAGCTGCCGGCGGCGCTATAGTTCCACTTCGCAAGGAACGTAATGGCCTTGCCCTTGGACCAGGCAATCTCCTTGCAGCCGTTTTTGATGATCGCATGGCGGTCGGCCATCGTCAGCGCGTCGGCGTAGCGGACGTTGATTTCCTCCTGGCCGGCAGAAGCCTCACCCTTGGAGTTTTCGACCGGAATATCGGCACCCTGCAAACCCTTGCGGATCGCCCGCATCACATCCTCTTCCTTGGTGGTCTGGAAGATGTGGTAGTCCTCGTTGTAGCCACTGACGAGATTGAGATTACGATAGCCGGATTCGCGGGCGCTATCGTAGCTCTGGTCGAACAGGAAGAATTCGAGTTCCGAAGCCATATAGGCCTTCATGCCCATCGCTTCGAGTCGTTTGACCTGCTTCTTGAGGATAGCACGCGGCGAATGAGCCACTTCCTCATGCGTGTGATGGTCGAGCACGTCGCAGAGAACCAGCGCCGTGCCCTCCAGCCAGGGGATGCGGCGCAGCGTGGCGAGATCCGGCTTCATGGTATAATCGCCATAGCCCTTCTCCCAGCTCGTCGATTTGTAGCCGGAGACGGTTTCCATCTCGATGTCGGTCGCCTGCAGATAGTTGCAGCTATGCGTTTCCTTCCAGGCGCTCTCGACGAAGAATTCCGCCTGGAAACGTTTGCCCATCAGGCGACCCTGCATATCCACCTGGCATGCCAGAACCGTGTCGATGCGCCCTTCGGCCACATCTTTCTTGAGGTCGTCGAACGTATAGCTGGTGCTCATAATTAATCCGCCTGAAAGATAGAAGAGTGATCGGCTGGCAGCTCAGGACCTAGAATCCTGGCCGCGCGTCAAGTTGGAAGGGGCCGGATTACGGCCCCCGCCGGATTGAATATGGATGAGGATTACGCTTCGCCGACAGCGCGTTCGGCGGCAGCGATGTCGGCCTGACGCTTGGCAATCACGTCACCGATCGGCGGCCCCTGGAAGCGACGCTTCTCGAAGGCGAACCAGACGATGGCCGTCAGCACCAGGAAGCCGATGGTGATGTATAGCGCCCACTCGTTCGGCGGCTGCACGCCGATAATGAAGATGATCGCCATGGCGATAACCACCAGAACAGACACCAGCTTATAGGTTCCGATGCCCATGTTCCACGGCCCCATCTTGGGCCATTTCGCAGTCCCGATCGCCTTGATGCCGAGGACGATCGGCACGGTGAACGAGAGGAACAGGAAGATGACGGTGCACGACACGACGATCGTATAGGCCGAAGAACCGGCGATCGTGACGAGCGAAGCGCCCCAGACGAACAGCACGGCAAGAATGGCAGCCGTCCAGATGGCGATGGAGGGTGTGCGGAACTTCGGGCTGACGCTGGCGAGCGATTTCGAGAATGGCAGGCCGCCGTCGCGCGAGAAAGCATAGATCATGCGCGATGCGGATGTGACGGTCGCAAGGCCGCACAGCAGCTGCGAGATGAAGATCGCCACATAGAGAATATTGGCGACGACAGGATGGGTGATGCTGTTGATGGTCCAGAAGAAGACGTTCCAGCCCTGCTTGGACGCTTCGTTCATGTCCGGGATCGCCAGGAGGAAGGCGAGGAGCATGATGTAGCCGAACAGCGATGACCACCAGACCGACGAAACCATGCCACGCGGCACGGAGCTGGAGGCCTTGACGGTCTCTTCGGACGTATGTGCCGAGGCGTCGTAACCGGTAATCGTGTAGATCGGCAGCAGCAAGCCAAGGGCGAAGACGTACCAGATATTGTCCATCTTCGGCCAGACCGATGAATCACCTTCCGGCGTGCCGGAATAGTTGGTGAAGGTCCAGATGCGGCTGAAATCCCAGCTCTTGACGCCGATGAGGCAGACGACGGTCAGCGCGATAGCCGCGGCAAAGATCAGGTAGCCGGACATGTCGGTCAACTTTGCCGTAAGCTTGATCCCGAAGTGATTGATCAAAGCCTGCAAACCGGTGATGACGGCAACGAAGATGATCTGGTTGGCAAAGCCCGCCGACGTATTCGTATCGACGGCAATGCCGAACCAGCCAGCGATGGAGCCACTGAAGAAGCCCCAGGTCCCGACGTTGATCGCACCAAGAACGGTGATCAGGCCGAGCAGGTTGAGCCACGCCGTCAGCCAGCCGGTGAACCGGTTGCCGAGGATCGAACCCCAGTGATAAAGGCCGCCGGCCGTCGGATAGGCCGAGGAAATCTGCGCCATCGAGAGAGCGAAGACGCCCGAAATCACGCAGCCGATCGGCCAGCCGATACCGATCGCAGCACCGCCGGCGCCGGACGTGGCCTGCGCAAGGGAGTTGATGCCGCCAGATAGAATGCAAATGATGGAGAAGGAGATGGCGAAATTCGAGAACGAACTCATCCGCCGTTCCAACTCCTGAGCGTAGCCCATGGAGTGCAGGATATGCACATCCTGCTTTTTGTCTAACTCTGTATAATCAGACATGTCATTCCCCCTTAAGCCCGGTCGTCCGCGGGATTGCGGAGAACCATGTGTCACATGAGCCGCCAGCCTTTTGCCGTGCGGCTCTATCGCAGTTGAACTGCTCCCCGGGGTCTTTTTCTTTTTAAGTTCAGGCTTCCAGGCTGTTCTGGAGGAGCCCTGTCAGATAGTCAGCCACGACCCCTTGGCCGACGTCATCTCCGATGAGATCGTTGCGGATCTCAATCATTACGTTATGCAGGCCGTTGGCGATCCCATGCAGTTTCAGCGTATGGGTCACGCCGTCTTCAGGCCCGTAGGGCTTGTTGCGGTCTGTCTGATAGAGCGGCGCTTCCGCCGCTGCATCCAGCATGCGATCGGCCAGCCAATGGTCGTCGTCATGCAGAATCCCAAGCTCCACCGCGCGCGGCTTGCCATTGTAGATCGGCGTGAAGCTGTGCATCGTCACGATCACGGTTTTTTGTCCGCGTGCTGCCCTTTCTTTCAGGAGTGCCCGGATACGATCGTGAAACGGTATATAAAGACCTTCGGTGCGCGCCCGCCGATCCGCCTCACCCAGGCGCTGATTGCCGGGGATCGAATAGATTTCGCTCGTTTCCGGCATCGCGCCGGCACTTTCCGGAGGCCTGTTGCAGTCATAAATCAGGCGGGAGAAGCGCTGGTAAACCAAAGTCGCATCGAGGCTTGCCGAAATCTTCCTTGCAACCGCGAGTGCGCCCGGATCCCAGGCGATGTGGCTGGAAAGTGCCTCGGCAGAAAGCCCCAGGTCCCCGAAACGCTCGGGCAAAGCACGGGAAGCATGCTCGCAGACGATAAAAACCGCGCTGCTGCCATCTGGCCGTTCGACAGCGACGCTATCGCCGTCCGCCTTCGTCAAAATGCCTTGCTGTGCAAGCATCCGGGGCGCCCCATTGCCGATTAATAAAATCTTTATAAGAAAAGAATTCTTCAGCTTTTGGTCGCTGTCAACCGGAAACTGAAATTATTTCTTCATTTGTGACATTGACTCGAAATGTGACAGCGTTGTTATATCGTTGCAGGAGATCGGCATAAGACCGACCCCGGGGAGCTAAAATCGATTGAACAATGCGTCAAAGACAGTTTCTGACGTGATCAATGCCCGCTTCGACACGCTAACGCGCGCCGAAAAGCAGCTGGCTAAGAGCCTGCTCGACAACTACCCCGTTTCGGGTTTGGGCAGCATCACAACGGTCGCGGAAAATGCGCGCGTCTCCACGCCGACCGTGGCGCGCATGGTGCAGAAACTCGGCTACAAGGGCTATCCCGACTTTCAGTCCCACCTCCACCAGGAGGTCGAAGCAACGATCTCCAACCCGCTGACGAAGCATGACCGCTGGGCATCGAATGCGCCCGGCACCCATATTCTCAATCGTTTCGCCGATGCCATCATGGGCAATCTCCGGCAGACGCTCTCCGATATCGATGCGGCGACATTCGATAGCGTCGCAGCACTCTTGTCCGAGCGAAAACGCGGGCTTTATTTCGTCGGCGGCCGTATCACCGGCGCGCTCGCCGAATACTTCTTCACCCACATGCAGGTGATCCGCCCCAACACGACGCTGCTTTCGTCCAATTCCGGCACCTGGCCGCAATATGTTTTGAATATGAACCCTGGCGACCTGCTCGTGATCTTCGATATCAGGCGCTATGAACAGGAAATGGTCAATCTGGCCGCCGTCGCCCGTCGTCGCGGCGCCGAGATCATCGTCTTTACCGACCAATGGGCGTCGCCCGCCGTCAAATACGCCAAACACATCTTCCGCGTGCAGATCGAAGCGCCGTCGGCCTGGGATTCATCGGTTGTCACACTTTTCATCGTCGAAGCCCTGATTGAAGCCGTGCAGAGCTCGACCTGGGACGAGACGAGCGAGCGCATGAAAACGCTCGAAGGTCTTTTCGAACAAACGAAATTGTTCCGCAAACCAAGCTAGAGGGGAGCGAAACGACAAGATGATGTGAAGTAGGAGGTGTGGAATGCAGCAGCTGTCACACTTGACGATTAGAAGCAAAAATCAATTGCGTTCACAGCAAACACAACGCTTTGAAGCCGTCACACAACCTTCATGTAACGTCATTAACAGCAACGCCAGACACTGAAAACCCAAAAGGAGGAAATGCAGTGATCTCGAAAATTCACCGTCTTCTGACCATCTCGACCGCGATGCTCGTCGCTTCGAGCGCAATCGCCGCCGCAGAACCGAGCGCCGACCTCATCGCTGCCGCCAAGAAGGAAGGCACGCTAACCACCATCGCCCTGCCCCACAACTGGTGCGGTTATGGTGACCTGATCGCTGCGTTCAAGGCGAAGTATGGTATCGAAGTCAACGAACTGAACCCGGATGCCGGTTCGGGCGATGAAGTCGAAGCTATCCGCGCCAACAAGGGCAACACCGGCCCGCAGGCTCCTGACGTTATCGACGTCGGCCTCTCCTTCGGCCCGACCGCCAAGAAGGAAGGCCTGCTGCAGCCGTACAAGGTTTCCACCTGGGATTCCATTCCGGACAGCGCCAAGGATGCCGAAGGCTACTGGTACGGCGACTATTACGGCGTTCTCTCCTTCGTCATCAACAAGGACGTTGTGAAGAACGAGCCGAAGGACTGGGCCGACCTCCTGAAGCCGGAATACGCGAACACCGTTTCGCTCGCAGGTGATCCGCGCACGTCGAACCAGGCCGTTCAGGCCGTCTACGCCGCTGGCCTCGCAGCCGGCGAAAAGGACGCCGCCAAGATCGGCGCTGCCGGCCTCGATTACTTCGCCAAGCTCAACAAGGCCGGCAACTTCGTTCCGGTCATCGGCAAGTCTGCTTCGCTGGCTCAGGGTGCAACCCCGATCGTCGTCGCATGGGACTACAACGGTCTCTCCTGGCGCGACAGCCTGAAGGGCAACCCGCCGGTTGACGTCACCGTTCCGGCTTCGGGCGTCATCGCCGGCGTTTACGTCCAGGCGATCTCGGCCTACGCTCCGCACCCGAACGCTGCCAAGCTGTGGATGGAGTTCCTCTACTCCGACGAAGGCCAGATTGGCTGGCTGAAGGGCTATTGCCACCCGATCCGCTTCAACGACCTGGCAAAGAACAAGAAGGTCCCGCAGGAACTTCTCGACAAGCTGCCGCCGGCAGCCGCCTATGAAAAGGCTGTATTCCCGACGCTCGACGAGCAGGATGCCGGCAAGGCCGCCATCACCACCAAGTGGGATTCTGTCGTCGGTTCGAACGTACAGTAATCGTACCGGACATCGCCTCCCCGCTTCGGCGGGGAGGTTTTCCATTTTCTCGGCGCCGCGGATTGGACCATCATGAGCATCGTCACAACATCAACGGTCAGTTCCACTCCGATGATCAACAAGCGCGTGGTTGTCGACTGGATGGGCATTGCGCCCTTCCTGATCTTCGCGCTGCTGTTTTTGATTTTCCCGACGGTCTACCTGGTCGCCGGCGCTTTTCTGACGCCTGACGGAAGCTTTACGCTCAAGAACATCGCCGATCTGTTCACGCCGACGATCATGAGCGCCTATTTGATCAGTATCAAGATCTCGGTCGCTTCGGCGCTCGGCGGTGCGATCATCGGCTTCTATCTCGCTTGGGCACTCGTTCTGGGCGGCCTCCCGACCTGGGTCCGTCATGCGTTCCTGACCTTCTCAGGCGTTGCATCCAATTTCGCCGGCGTGCCACTGGCCTTCTCGTTCATCGCCACGCTGGGCCGCCAGGGTCTGGTGACGATATTGCTCGCTCATTTCGGCTTCAATCTCTACGGCACCGGCTTCAACCTGCTGAGCTTTTTTGGTCTGACCATCACCTACATGTATTTCCAGATCCCGCTGATGGTGCTGATCATTACGCCGGCTCTCGATGGCATGAAGAAGGAATGGCGCGAAGCGGCCTCAATTCTGGGCGCGACCAATGGGCAATATTGGCGCATGGTCGCCCTGCCGATCCTGTGGCCGAGCCTGCTTGGCACGACGCTGCTCCTGTTTGCCAATTCGTTCGGCGCCATCGCGACGGCAATTGCACTTACCGGTAGCTCGCTGAATATCGTCCCGATCGTGCTCTATGCGCAGATCCGCGGCGACGTGCTGCACAATGCCAATCTGGGCTACGCGCTGGCGCTCGGCATGATCGTCATCACCGGTATCTCGAACGTCATTTATATCTTGATGCGCATGCGCGCTGAACGGTGGCAGAAATGAAGCTGCAAAAATTCTTCGCCTGGGTCGCCGTTGCCATCGGCCTCATCTACTTCCTGGTGCCGCTCATCGGTACGCTGGAGTTCTCGCTGCGCATGCGGCGCAACGCCTACAGCTTTGACGCCTACGCCTCCGTCTTTTCGGATTTCGGCTTCATAACGGCTTTTGGCTTCTCGATGTTGATGGCGCTTCTGACCATCATCTTCGGCATGCTGCTCGTTGTGCCTACGGCTTATTGGGTACGGCTGCGACTGCCGCAGCTTCGCCCTGTCGTGGAATTTATCACCCTGATGCCGCTGGTCATTCCTGCCATCGTCATCGTCTTCGGCTATCTGCGCCTTTACAATTCTTCGTCGATCCTGCCGCTAACAGGCTATAATGCGACGACGAACATCCTGCTCGTCTGCTCCTACATTGTATTATCGCTGCCCTATATGTATCGTTCCGTCGATACGGCGATGCGTACCATCGATGTCGGCACGCTGACGGAGGCTGCCGAAAGCCTTGGTGCAAAATGGACAACCATCATGTTCAAATGCATCTTTCCAAATGTCATGAGCGGTGTGCTTTCCGGAGCGTTCATCACACTCGCGATCGTCATGGGCGAATTCACCATGGCGTCGCTGCTCAATCGTCCGGCATTCGGGCCCTATATGCAGCTCATGGGCGCCAACAGAGCCTACGAGCCCTCCGCCCTGGCCATCATCGCACTTGCCGTTACCTGGCTCAGCATGGGCCTGTTGCAGCTCGTTTCCCGTTTCTCAAAATCCGCTCCGATTAAGGCGTAAGGCTTCTCACCATGGCTTTTCTCGAACTCACCCACATCAAGAAGTCCTTTGGCGACATCCAGGTCGTCCACGATTTCAACATGAAGATCGAAAAGGGGGAATTCGTTTCCTTCCTTGGGCCATCTGGTTGCGGCAAAACGACCGTGCTGCGGATGATCGCCGGCTTCGAAACCCCGACGGCCGGCACGCTGATGATCAACGGCAAGGATCAGCGACCGTTGAAGCCAAACCAGCGCAACATCGGCATGGTGTTCCAAGCATATGCCCTCTTCCCGAACATGACGGTGCATGACAACGTCGCCTTCGGCTTGAAGGTCGCCGGCATGTCGAAGCCTGACATCGACAAGCGTGTCAAGGAGATGCTTGCTCTCATCAAGCTAGATCATCTCGCCGCACGCTACCCCTATCAGATGTCCGGTGGTCAGCAGCAGCGCGTGGCGCTCGCCCGCGCCATCGCCGTCAAGCCGCAGGTCCTCCTGCTCGATGAGCCGCTCTCGGCGCTCGATGCCAAAATCCGCATCTCGCTGCGCGAGGAAATCCGCGCCATCCAGCAGCAGCTCGGCATCACCACTGTCTTCGTCACTCACGATCAGGAAGAGGCGCTGTCGATCTCGGACCGCATCGTCGTGATGAACGGCGGCCGCGCAGACCAGATCGGCACGCCGTTCGAAATCTACAACACGCCTGCTACCCGCTTCGTGGCCTCCTTCGTCGGCACGCTGAACCTCATCGAAGGCAAGGTCATCGATCCCGACAGCAACCGCATCATGATCGGCGATCAGGGCGTGACGCTGAAGCAATCGGTGACGGCCTACAAACCGGGCGATACCGTATCGCTCGCCCTGCGTCCGGAAGCTGGCTCGCTGGCGGAATCGGCCAAGGGCGACACGGCTCTCACCGGCGAGGTTTCATCGGCGCACTTCCTGGGTTCGGTCATCCGTACCCGCATGAACGTCGCTGGCAACACGATTTCCTTCGACATGTTCAACAGCCCGGGCATGTTGCCTCCGAGCGTCGGCGAGAGGGTCACGTTGCGCTTCGCCTCCTCCGATCTGCTGGTCATCCAGGATTGAGAGGCAGCCCCTCTGACGGGGCAACTTTGGAAAAATAATTGCGAACGCCGGCTCAAAAGGTCGGCGTTTTTCTTTGATTTCCCTGCCGAAATGCTTTTATAGTCCGCTCGTTCTCAGGGCGGGGTGCAATTCCCCACCGGCGGTATGGGGATTTTCCCCGAGCCCGCGAGCGCCTTCCAAGTTTTCGGAAGGGTCAGCAGATCCGGTGAGAGGCCGGAGCCGACGGTATAGTCCGGATGGAAGAGAGCAAGCAGTGTCACACCCTCCTCCGCGCGAGGGGTGTCGTGATTTTGCGTGTTCGCCCAAGGGATAATTGACAACAACCCTTGAAAGGCAAGACTAATGACTATCTCTATCTCCAGCCAACCGAGCCGTATCGCATTGATCCGGGCTCGCTGGCACGCCGATGTCGTCGACCGTTGCGTCGATTCCTTCGTTGCCGAATGGCAGACGGCGGAAGGTGCGTCTCCCATCGATATCTTCGATGTGCCCGGCGCACTGGAAATCCCCCTGCATGCGCAGACGCTTGCCCGTAACGGCCGCTATTCGGCGATCGTTGCCACCGCTTTCGTTGTCGACGGTGGCATCTATCGTCATGAATTCGTTGCCAATACGGTTCTCGATGCAATGATGCGCGTTCAGCTCGATACGGGCGTGCCGATACTCTCCGCGGTGCTGACGCCGCATCACTTCCAGGAGTCGGAAGCGCATATCCAGTTCTTCAAGGAACATTTCATCATCAAGGGCCGCGAAGCTGCCAGTGCCTGCCGCCATATCCTCGCAGAGCGCGCCAAGCTTCTGCCGTCGGTAACGGTCTAAGCCATCATGGTGGAGGCGCGGCGCAAGCCCGCCTCCATCTCTTGAAGAGAGTCGCGCAAAAATGCGCAGCAACTTCAGCCCAAAATCGCGAGAAGCAGGTAGAAGGACCGTCGGCGCTTCAGTAAAATAAAGGTCGTTCCAAAGGGAGGAAATAGTGACAGTTCTACGCATCATCCCCAACCTGCCGGCAGCCGATCCCGCCAGCGCTCGCCTTTTCTACAACGAGCTGCTCGGGCTTGACGTCGTGATGGATCATGGCTGGATCCTCACCTTCGCGTCGGCAGCGGCAACGGTTCCGCAGATCAGCGTCGCCAGCGAAGGTGGTTCGGGAACGATCGTCCCTGATCTCTCGATCGAAGTCGATGATGTCGATACGCTCTATCAGCGCGCCACATCGATGGGCTTCGGCATATTGTATGACCTGACGGACGAGCCTTGGGGCGTTCGGCGTTTCTATGTCCGAGACCCGTTTGGGAAGATCGTCAACATCCTCTCACACCGCTGAACCCGTTATCTGAGTTCAGCGTTGAATATGACACGATCCGCTGACCACATCGATTCAGCAAAGGCAATCGGTACGCCGCCTGTGTCAACATCGACTTTGCGTGTGATAAGCAGCGGAACAGACTTCGGCTGCCTCAGCAACCGCGCCTCCTCCGCGGAGGGCATACGCGCTTCGATCTCGGTGGACAGCCGCTCGTAATCGGTGATGCCGTAGCTCGCCAGCGCGGCTGATATCGTCGGATGCAGCAATCGAGCCTTGTCGAAATCGGGAAAGCGCTCCGAGGGATAATAAGTATCCCCGAGCTCGACCGGAACGCCGTCCGCCGTCATGATGCCTCGGCGATGGATGACCGGTAGGCCCAACTCGAGCCTCAGCTGAGCCGCTACGCGCTCCGTCGCCGGCACGATTTCATGGATCAGCAATTCACCACCCGGCTCGAAGCCCTTCTCGATCAGGTTCTTGTGAAAGCGGGTGTGTTTGGACAACGTGTAGTCAAGCACGCCCCTGTGGACGAAGGTGCCCCGCCCTTGCTCGGCCCGAACCAACCCGCGCTGCTCCAGATGGCCCAGCGCCTGGCGCACTGTGAAACGGCTGACGCCGAAGCGCTGCATCAACTCGGGCTCCGTCGGCAATTTCTCGCCGGCGGAGAGAACCCCGGCAGCAATATCAGCCGCCAGGATCTCACCAATCTGATGCCAGAGGGCGCTGCCGCTCTTGCGATCGATAACTTCCATCTCAAACCCGCTTTTCGAGGCGAAACAGAAGCTTATATTCTGCCGGATAGCTCAGCGCGTCGAGAATGCTCGGATAATATTTCCGATCCTTCGTCGCGCGCACGAAACCGTCATAGCCAAACCGCTTGACGGAGACCTCGAAACCAGCCGCCGTAAACGCCTCGATATAGTCCTGCGGAGAGCGGTCCTGCACCGGAGCGTTGCTGTTGTTGCCGATGAGTTCCAACCATTTCGGCCAGAGAGGCATTTCGTTGTGGCAACCGGTGACGGCGTAGTAGACGCCGCCGTTGCGCATCACGCTGAACATCTCTTCGGCATGCCGTCTCAACTCCGGCAGCAGATAGACGACCTCGTAGCTGAATGCCACATCGAAGCTGTCGGCAAACGGCGTCAAGTCCGTCGTGACATGAAACTGAAGCGGCATATTGCCGACAGCCGCAACGGCAGCGGTGACGGACTCCGAAGCGATATCGATACCGACGCCCCGGCGGAACGGCCGCATCGCATGGAGGAGCCGCAAGAAACCGCCGCGATTGCAGCCGAAATCCAGGATTGTCTTCGACGAAAAATCCCGCTCCGGCACGGTCTCGATGAAATGCCGCCAATAGGGGCTATGCGATTCCGCCATCGCGATATCGCCCTGCGGTTCGACATGCCATGTTGCGTAAGTGGATACTGCATTTGTCATGATACGCGCTCGCTGTTGGAGTGAACCGGGATTTGATAGCGCGGCTCCATGACAACCTTATGAATTCGTCCGGACGACTGGACTATTACAATTACCGCTCTTCGCTAAACGGGGCGTCCTCTATCCCGCTCTCCTAGCACGCGCAGTCCAGCATCCATTGCACACCAAACCGATCCGTCAGTTTACCGTAGTAGCTACCCCAGGGCTGAACGGCGAGTAGCGTCGTCACGCTTCCCCCCTCGGCCAATCGGGCGAAAATCCTGTCGGTGCTCGCGCGATCATCCATGACAAGCATATGCGCGGAACCGCGCATCGGTTCGGCATCGTGATTGTCAGACGCAAAGAATAACACGCCTGGCCCCTCGAAGCGTGCATGCATCACCCTGCCCCGCATCGCTTCATCGGCAACGGGTATTCCATCCGTACCGTGACGGACCAGCAGGGTGACCCGTCCGAGTTCACAAGCGGTATAGAAGGCAAGCGCCTCCTCGCAATGGATTGTGAAAAACAGATAGTTTGCGAGTTGCACGTCTTGCCTCCCATTTTAACGCTACCAAGGGTGGCTCACGCTCACCCAGTGAGCTTCACGCTCGTGGCAGCGAGTATCCATCAGGCCAATGCGGAATTCTGAATGGCACCCACCAGATCTGCATTGCTATAGCTCTGCCCTGCAATGCCCCATGCACCCTCCGGCGCATAGACGATATTCGACCAGATATGCTCGCGCTTGATCTGGCCTTCCGCAGCCTGCTCGACAACATCGGTTGCCTTCTCGATGAAGGCCCGCTTGGCTTCCTCGGTCGCAAGTGCAATTTCGGGCAGCTTGAGTTCGACAAAGGCAGCTGCGATGGGCTTTCCGGCGGCCAGCACATGGTTCGCCGGCAGCACGTTGATCGAGCCGATGACATTTTCAGTCATAAAAGCGTTCCCGGTCAGACCGGCAACATCGAGCACTGCATCGGTCAAGCCGGCGAAAGCACGCGCCTGCGCCTCGGACGAGAGCAATCCTTCGGGTATGGTAAGCGTAATGGGCATGGGACATCTCCTTGTTGAACCTGTGGCAACAGTTGATATATACCGTTTGCTCTTTATGCATACACACCGATCACTCTCTATGCAAGCGATAGAGAGGGATCACTCTCAATGGAGTTCGCAATGCGCTATAGCGCCGAACATAAGCAAGAGACCCGGACACGGGTCATCGCCGCGGCCGGACAGGTCTTCAGACAAGAGGGATATGGCGGTGCGGGGATCGATGCCCTGACGAAGGCTGCCGGCGTTACCAACGGCGCCTTTTACGGGCACTTCAAATCGAAGGGCGAGGCATTCCGCACCGCAGTGGTGGAAGGCCTTGAAGAGCTTCGTCAGGGAGTTGCTGGGTTCATCCAGAGGCAGCCGAAGGACTGGTTGAAAAGCTTCGCCAGCTTTTATCTTGGCTACAAGCGCACCTGCGAACTCGGCGAGAGCTGCACCCTGCCCAGCCTCTCTCCGGACGTCATGCGCGCAGACGATGAAACGCGGAACGCCTACACGCAGGAGCTCAAAAAACTTATCGTGGACGTCGGGGCAGGTCTGCCGGAAAGCACCGGATCCGGCGTGAACGGAATGGCGCCGGAAGACAGAGCGATCGTTCTGCTGTCCTTGTTGAGCGGTGGCGTGACGCTTGCCCGTGCCGTTTCCGATCCCGTTCTCTCGGCGCGCATCGCCGAGATCATCGAGCAGGCCGCGCTGATATCAGGCGGCCTGTCAAATACTCGCGATGAGTAGTTAGCTCGAATCTCGCGCGTGAAGGACAAAGGCAAGCTCTCGCCTCGCCTTTGTCACCGCAATGATCTAAGCGCGAATCGCTTTGTCATTCGCATCGAAGCGATGCATGTGGTTCGGGTCAGGCGTCACAAAGACCGCGTCGTCAGGCGCATACTGGTGTTCGCCGAAAAGACGCACGGTCAGTAGACCGGTTGTCTCCGATTCGAGATAGATGATCGTATCGGCGCCGAGATGCTCGACATGGATGACTTTGGCCGCCCATGTGCCTTGATCGCGAGACAGCGTAATATGCTCCGGACGGATGCCGACCGTCTTGGCACCGCTTTGGCCGAGCCGCTCGGCCGGAATGAGGTTCATCTGCGGCGAGCCGATGAAGCCGGCAACGAAGGTGTTTGCCGGGCGATTGTAGAGTTCCATCGGCGAGCCGATCTGCTCGATAGCGCCTGCATTGAGCACGACGATCTTGTCGGCCAGCGTCATCGCCTCGACCTGATCGTGTGTCACGTAGATCATCGTCGCCTTCAGGCTGCGATGCAGGCGGGCAATTTCCAGGCGGGTCTGCACGCGCAGGGCCGCATCGAGGTTCGACAGCGGCTCATCGAAAAGGAAGAGTTCCGGTTCGCGCACGATGGCGCGGCCGATGGCGACACGCTGGCGCTGACCGCCGGAAAGTTCAGCCGGCCGACGAGCCAGATAGGGTTCGAGCGACAGCATGCCGGACGCCTTGGCAACACGGCTTTCGATCTCGGCCTTTGCAGTGCCGGCCTGCTTGAGGCCGAGGCCCATATTGTCCTTGACCGTCAGGTGCGGATAGAGCGCATAGGACTGGAACACCATCGAAATGCCGCGCTTGGCGGGTGGCGTCACGGTCACGTCCTCGCCGTTGATCAGCACGGCACCGGAGGTTACGTCCTCCAGACCGGCGATACTGCGCAGCAGCGTCGACTTGCCGCAGCCCGACGGGCCGACGAAGATAACGAATTCGCCATCCTTCACTTCGAGATCGATGCCCTTCAGCACGTCGTGCGAACCGTAGGCCTTGCGAATGGATTTCAGTAGAAGCGATCCCACAGACTCTTATCCTTACAAATAAACGGGCTTGCCGGTGCGCACGCTCTCGTCGGCGGCGAGGCAGATGCGCAGCGATTGAACGGCATCGTCCATATGACGATTAAGATCGATGTTTTCCCGAATGGCGTTCAGCAAGAAGGCCTGCTCGAAATTGCAAAGCTCCTGGTGGCCTGGTTCGCCATCCATGTGCAGGTCCTGATCGGGCCGGATGAACTGTCCGTTCGGCCCCGTCTCCGCGCTATGCAGCCTGATGACCGAGGTTTTCGTGTGCATGTCGATGTCGTCGGATTTGGCGTTCTGATCCATGGCGATCGAGACCGAACCGTTCGGCGACATCACGTCCTTCACGAAGAAAGCCGTCTCCGAAATCATCGGACCCCAGCCGGCTTCGTACCAACCGACAGAGCCGTCCTCGAAGATCACCTGCAGATGGCCATAATTATACATGTCCGTCTTCACGTCATTCGACAGCCGAAGACCCATGCCGCGCACCTCGACCGGCTTGGCGTCGGTGATCTGGCACATGACGTCGACATAATGCACGCCGCAATCGACGATCGGCGACATTGTGCGCAATATCGCCTTGTGCGTCTCCCAGGTCGGGCCGCTCGACTGCTGATTGAGGTTCATGCGAAAGACATAGGGACCGCCGAGTTTGCGCGCTTCGGCAATCAGCCGCATCCAGGAGGGATGGTGGCGCAGGATATAGCCGATAACCAGCTTCTTGCCCGCCTTCTTTGCAGCGGCGACGACGCGCTCCGCATCTTCGACCGTCGTTGCCAGCGGCTTTTCGACGAAGACATGACAACCCGCTTCGAACGCCTTCACCGCAAAATCGGCATGGCTGTCGGAATAGGTATTGATCGAGCAGGCGTCCGGTTTCAGCTCGTTCAAAGCTGCCTCGAAATCCGAGTAGAGCGTATATCCCTGCAACTCCTCGGGAAGCTCCCGCTTGGATCGATTGACGAGGCCCACGATCTCAAAACCCGGATTGTTGTGATAAGCGAGCGCATGGCTGCGGCCCATGTTGCCAAGGCCGGCAACGAGAACGCGGATAGGCTTGTCTGATATGCTCACTTGACTGCTCCGGAAGTAATGCCGCGAATGAGTTGACGCGAAAAGATAACGTAGAGGACGAGGATCGGTAGGATGGCGAGCGTCAGCGCCGCCAGCACCGCGTTCCAGTTGGTGACAAACTGGCCGATGAAGATCTGCGAACCGAGCGTCACGGTCTTCGTTGCTTCGCTCGGCGCCAGGATCAGCGGGAACCAGAGGTCGTTCCAGATCGGGATCATGGTGAAGACGGCAACGGTGGCCATTGCCGGACGAACCAGCGGCAGGACCAGACGGAAGAAAATGGCATATTCGCTAAGACCATCGATACGGCCGGCATTCTTCAGGTCACCGGACACGGTCCGCATGAATTCGGAGAGAATGAAGATCGCCAGCGGCAGACCCTGCGCAGTATAGACGAGGATCAGCGCCGTAAGCGTGTTGACGAGGCCGGCCGCGACCATGCCTTGCAGGATGGCCACCGTACCCAGCCGGATCGGGATCATGATGCCGATCGCCATATAGAGACCTGTCACCGTATTGCCGCGGAACCGATATTCCGACAGTGCGAAGGCAGCCATGGCGCCGAACAGCAGGGTGAAGATGATCGAGACGATCGTCACGATGAAGCTGTTCTGGAAGTAGGTGAGAAAATCCCCCTGCTTTAGAACGGTGTCATAACCGATCATACTGAAGGACGATGGCGTTGGAATGCTCAAGGGCGCACGGAAGATCGATGCGCGATCCTTGAAGGAGTTGATAACCGTCAGGAACACCGGAAAGATGGCAACCAGCGTATAGGCGATGAGCGCCAGATGCACGAAACCGGTGCGGATAGGGGAAGTGCGGGCCTTGGACATGGTCGCCTCTCCTCAGAACTGGTAGCGACGGATGCGTCGCTGCACGATGAAAAGATAGAATGAAACGCCAGCGAGGATGATCAGGAACATCACCGTCGCAATCGTCGCGCCCATCGAGCGGTCGCCCAACTGCAGCTGGAAGCCGAAGAAGACGCGATAGAGAAGCGTACCGAGAATATCGGTGGAGCCATCCGGCCCAGCCAACGCGCCCTGTACGGTGTAGACAAGGTCGAACGCGTTGAAATTGCCGACGAAAGTCAGGATCGAGATGATGCCGATGGCCGGCAATATCAACGGCAGCTTGATCTTCCAGAACTGGCTCCAGCCGGTGATTCCGTCACATTCGGCGGCTTCGATGACCTCTTCGGGAATGTTGAGCAGGGCTGCATAGATCAGCATCATCGGGATGCCGACATATTGCCAGACGGAAATCAGCGCGACGGCGATCAACGCCGTGCTCGGCTTCCCGAGCCAGGGCGCGAAGAGCGACTTCAGGCCGATTACGCTCAGCAACTCCGGTGCCACGCCCCACAGGGGCGACAGGATCAGTTTCCAGATGAAGCCGACGACAACGAAGGAAAGCAAAGTCGGCAGAAAAATCGCGGTTCGATAGAATGCGACGAAGCGCAGCTTCGGCAGAGACAGAAGCGCTGCCAGTGCGACACCGATCGGATTCTGGACGCACATATGAATGACGAAGAAGATCAGGTTGTTGCGTAGCGCATTCCAGAAATCATGCGACCAACGTTCATCGCCGAACAGCACCTTGAAGTTGTTCAGGCCGACGAAGACGGGTTGATTGTCGACGACGTTGTAAAGCGACAGCCGCAAGGTCTCGATCAGCGGCAGAATCATGACCGCCGTATAGACGACGAAGGCCGGAAAAAGGAAAACGAGGATGTGCCAACGCTTGGGGCGCCGGATCGGCTTAACCTCAACGGTATCGAATGTCGCAGCGTCGCTCATGGCTTTCTGCCTGTTCTTGTTGGCTGCGCGATTGAGACGACAGCACTAAGGTTCAAATCCACCCGTTGCCCCGGTTCTGCGGCCGGATAGAAACGACGTCGGGCGTGTCGCAATGCAATGGGACGGAACATCGATCCGATGATCCATCATAAGGTAAAAAAGGCGAGGAGCCATAAGGCCCCTCGCCCATATTACGCGATGATCACTTGGCCGGCTTGTACCAGCTGTCGAGACCCTTCTGGAGCTTCGCGCCAGCCTGCTCCGGCGTATCCGTGCCGTTGATCACGTTTGCGGATTCGGTCCAGGTTTCGTTTTCCAGGTTCGGCGTGCCGCGCGACAGGATCTGGTACGTGGAACGAACGGTCGGCTTGTGATCGTTACGCCAGGAAACGAATTCCTGAGCGAGCGGATCGCTCATCTTTACCGGATGCGAGTTCAGGCTGAAGAAGCCCGGCAGCGCGTTGGCGTAGATGTTGGCGAATTCATCAGAAGCGACCCAGCTCAGGAACTTCTTGGCTTCTTCCGGATGCGCGCCCTTCGCATTCAGACCAACGCCAATATCCGGATGGTCGGAGATGTAACCGGTGTCCCCAGCCTTTGCGACCGGTGGCGGGAAGGCACCCATCTTGAACTGAGCCTGCGTGTTGAACAAGCCGATTTCCCAGGAGCCAGCCGGATAGATTGCAGCCTTGCCGAGCGTGAAGAGGTTCTGGCTGTCGGAGTAGCTCTGAGCTTCGAAACCATCACCGAGATAGGGCTTCCACTTGGCGAGTTCCTTGTAGGGATCGACCCACGCAGCGTCCGTCAGCTTTTCCTTGCCCGAAATCAGAGCTGCGCGGCCCTCTTCGCCCTTCCAGTAGTTCGGGCCGATGTTCTGGTAGCCCATGGTTGCGGCTTCCCAGAGATCCTTCGTGCCCATAGCCATCGGGATGTAGGTGCCGTCAGCCTTGATCTTATCGAGAAGGGCAAAGAACTCGTCACGCGTTGCCGGAACCTTGAGGCCGAGCTTGTCGAAGGCGTCCTTGTTGTAGATGAAACCATGAATGACCGAGGCCATCGGCACGCAGAAGGTCGACTTGCCGTCGTCGGTGGACCAAGCGGCCTTGGCAACGGCCGAGAAGTTCTCGATGCCCGGCAGGCTCGTGAGGTCAGCAAGGCGCTTCTTGTTGAAGAGATCAAGCGAGGCGTCGAACGGGCGGCAGGTGATGATGTCACCTGCGGAACCGGCATCGAGCTTGGCGTTCAGCGATGCATTGTATTCGGTCGGAGCCGTCGGCGAAAACACGATCTTGATGCCGGGGTTCTTCGCTTCGAAAGCCGGAATGATCTTTTCCTGCCAGATCTGCAGGTCATCGTTACGCCAGCTTTCAACCGTCAGCGTCACGTCGGCCGCATGCACAAGACTGACTGACGACAGCAGGCTCGATGCAAGAAGCAAGCCTTTCAGAACATTGGTTTTCATTTCCCTCTCCTGTTTTCCGCGCCTGTAATAAGGCGCTGTTCTCGATCCGAAAATCCGCTGGCCAGCCCAAAGAGGCGGTCAGCGCCCCATAGGGACCGCCAACGTTGCCGACCCCTCATGCAAAAAGGCTTCAAAGGCTACAGCCCAATCAACCCGATCAATTGCTGCCCGCCGCCGAAAGCGGAGACCTGCAAGAACCATACGGGAGTTGCGCGACGAACGACGAGATGCGGATCCTCCTGATCCGTGCGACCTTGGACAACGACGAGGTGCGCGCTTTCCGCCTCACCTACCGGCCGTTGTTGTCATGCCGACTTTACCGATGTCAATTCGCACTGTTCCCTTGGGGTGAATTAAGGCCAAAAAAATACCAATTGTCCAGCCGATTTTAACGCTCAGCCACTAAAATAGCCGATAAAAAAATTTTTTATAATTATTTCAAATAGATAAAGAATAGCAGAAATGGCTGTTTTGCCTATTGGTAAATGGTATTTTTTTGGTATTGTATAAAAAAGCGGGGAACAAGGCGGCATCCGGAGGCATGATGGGACAGTTTGCAATTGGCATCGACGGCGGCGGAACGAACTGCCGGGCGGCCGTGATAGATTCGACGGGTAAAATTCTCGGTACCGGCAAGTCCGGCGCCGCAAACATCCTCTCCGATCTGGAAAACGCTCTGATCAACATCGTCGAGTCGGCCCACCAGGCCCTAGCAAACGCAGGCCTCGATCCGAAACTTGCCGGCGAGCTGCCGGCCGTTATCGGTACCGCCGGCGCCAATGTCGGCAACTATGGAAAGCGTTTGGAAAGCGCGCTTCCTTTCGGCAATTCTCGTGTGGTCACCGATGCAACGATCGCGCTTCAAGGCGCGCTTGGTGACGCCGATGGCATCATCGGCGCCTTCGGCACCGGTTCCGTCTACAATGCGCGCCGTGACGGCAAGATATGGGGCATTGGCGGCTGGGGTTTCGTCATTGGCGATCAGGCAAGCGGCGCCCGCCTTGGCCGCGATCTGCTAGAACGGTCCGTTCTCGCCTATGACGGGGTCACAGCGACCTCACCTCTGACGAAGGTTGTCATGGCCGAATTCGGAAACGATCCGGAGCGGGTCGTCGAGTTTGCCCATGCATCCAAACCAAAGGACTTCGCTCGCTATTCTCCGATCATCTTCGAATATGCCGCGATGAACGATGTCGTCGCCATGGGCATCGTCAAGACGGCAGCAGCGGCCATAACGGAAAGCCTGGATGCGTTGCTTTGGCCTGAGTGCCCTTCGATCTGCCTTCTTGGTGGCCTTGCACAAGCCTATCGCCCCTGGCTTGATGAGCGCCATAAGGCGCTTCTCGCGGAGCCTAAGGGTGACGTGCTGCGTGGGGCGGTGGAACTGGCTGTAAAACTGCTGCGGGATGGAGAAGGAAACCGGGGATGACGGAGGATTTGAGTGCCATCTTCTCGCCGGAGCGCTTGTTGGGCGGCGGTACCGGCCCGCTCTATGTCAAGCTGCGGCGCACCCTTGAGGATGCAGTGAAGGTAGGAAGGCTGAAGCATGGCGACGCGCTCCCTCCCGAGCGCGACATCGCCGAATTCGCCGCCGTCAGTCGTGTCACCGTCCGCAAGGCGATTGACGATCTCGTCGCCGAGGGGATTTTGGTGCGCCGGCACGGATCAGGCACTTTCGTCGCCAAGCCGGTTTCCAAGGTGGAGCAACGCCTGTCTCAGCTCACCTCGTTCACGGAGGACATGGCGCGGCGCGGAATGACAGCTCGTTCGGAATGGCTGCATAAAGGCATCCATACGCCATCCCCCGACGAGATGATGATTCTCGGTTTAGCTGCCGACACCAAAGTGTCGCGGTTGAGCCGTCTGCGCATCGCCGACGATCAGCCGCTGGCGATCGAGCATGCCAGCGTCTCCGGCGAATTCCTGCCGGATCCATCTGTCGTAACGACGTCGCTCTATGCCGAGCTGGAGAAGCAGCATGTCCGTCCGGTGCGCGCAGTGCAGCGCATATCGGCGACCAACATGAAGGAAGCGGACGCGGGCCTCCTCGGCGTTCCGGTAGGCGCTGCCGGTCTTTCGATCGAACGCATTTCCTATCTCGGCTCGGGACGCGCGGTCGAGTTCACCCGTTCGCTCTATCGCGGCGACGCCTATGATTTCGTCGCGGAGCTGACGATAGGCGCAAACTGAATCAAAGCTCGAAAACGCTGGAATCAAAAAAACGCCGCCCCGACTGGAACAGTCGGGGCGGCGTTTACATGTGGAATCAGTTTCTAAACGAGCGATCGCAAGCCTTTGAATCTGCCCGCGATCAAGCCGCGTCGTCGACTTTCAAATCGTCACTCGCCGGCACGTAATTCAGAACCGGTCCCAGCCAACGCTCGACTTCCACGATGGGCATGCCCTTGCGGGTCGCGTAGTCCTCAACCTGATCGCGCTCCACCTTGGCGACTCCGAAATAATAGGAGTCGGGATGCGCGATATAGATGCCCGACACAGACGAGCCTGGCCACATCGCATAGCTTTCCGTCAGCGTCACGCCGGCTGCCGCTTCGGCATCCAGCAGACGGAAGAGTGTATCCTTCTCGGTATGATCAGGCTGCGCAGGATAGCCTGGCGCCGGACGGATGCCGGCATACGACTCCAGAACAAGTTCCTCACTGGAGAAATTCTCATCCTTGGCATAGCCCCAGAATTCTCGCCGGACCCGCTCGTGCATCCGTTCGGCGAAAGCTTCAGCAAAGCGATCGGCAAGTGCCTTCACCAGGATCGACGAGTAGTCGTCATTGGCCCGCTCAAAACGCTCGGCAATAGCGACTTCCTCAATGCCAGCCGTCACGACGAAGCCGCCGACATAGTCTTCAACGCCGCTCGAAACCGGTGCGACGAAGTCCGAAAGAGCGACATTCGGCCGACCATCGCGCTTCGATAGCTGTTGGCGAAGCGTGTAAAAAGTTGCGAGCTCGCGGGAACGGCTCTCATCCGTGAACAGCCTGATATCATCGCCAACAGCACCCGCCGGCCAGAAGCCGATAACGGCGCGCGGACGGAACCAGTTCTCAGCGATGATCTTTTCCAGCATCGCCTGAGCATCGCTATAGAGCTGTCGTGCCGCCTCGCCCTGCTTCTCGTCTTCGAGAATTGCCGGGAAACGGCCCTTCAATTCCCATGTCTGGAAGAACGGCGTCCAATCGATATACTTGGCAAGCTCCGCCAAATCGTAATTCTCGAACACTTTCGTCCCGAAGAACTGCGGCTTGACGGGCTTGTAGTTCGTCCAGTCGACCTTCTCGGCATTCTCGCGAGCCCGAGCAATCGGCAGGCGTACTTTTTCCGCCTCGCTCCGTGCATGGGCGGCCGCAACCTTGGCATATTCCGTCCTGATGGTGTCGACATAACCATGCTTGGCGTCAGGCGAAAGCAGCGCGGAAACGACGCCAACGGCACGGCTGGCGTCGGTAACGTAAACCGCCTGCCCTTTTTCATAACGCGGATGGATCTTCACCGCCGTATGCACACGGCTGGTGGTCGCACCACCGATCAGCAACGGAATGTCAAAGCCCTGCCGCTCCATCTCCGACGCAACATGCACCATCTCATCCAGAGAAGGCGTGATCAGCCCCGAGAGACCGATAATATCGACCTTCTCAGCGATTGCAGTCTCGAGAATCTTCGTTGTCGGCACCATCACGCCAAGATCGATGATCTCGTAATTGTTGCAGGCAAGCACGACGCCGACGATATTCTTGCCGATGTCATGCACGTCGCCCTTGACGGTGGCCATCAACACCTTGCCGGCAGCCTGGCGTTCGCCGCTGCCGCCATTGGCAAGCTTCTCCGCCTCCATGTACGGTAGCAGCACGGCAACGGCCTGCTTCATCACGCGGGCGGACTTCACCACCTGCGGCAGGAACATCTTGCCCGCGCCGAAAAGATCGCCGACCACGTTCATGCCGGCCATCAGCGGGCCTTCGATGACATGCAAGGGACGTTCAACCGTCTGACGCGCCTCTTCGGTGTCGGCTTCGATGTAATCCGTGATGCCGTTGACCAGCGCATGTTCCAGACGCTTTGCAACGGGCCATTCGCGCCACGAGAGATCCTGTGTTTTGATCTCCTTGCTGCCAGTTCCGCGGAATCGCTCGGCAATTTCAAGCAGCCTTTCGGTGCCGTCAGGGCGGCGGTTGAGGACGACATCCTCGCACGCTTCCCGCAATTCCGGGTCGATATTGTCATAGACCGCGAGCTGGCCGGCATTGACGATGCCCATATCCATACCAGCCTGAATGGCATGGTAGAGGAATACCGCATGCATCGCCTCGCGGACTGGTTCATTCCCACGGAAAGAGAACGACAAGTTCGACACGCCGCCGGAAATGTGAACCAGAGGCATGGTTTTACGAATCGTTCGCGTCGCTTCGATGAAGTCGACACCGTAGTTATTGTGCTCTTCGATACCTGTGGCCACCGCGAAGATGTTCGGATCGAAGATGATATCTTCCGGCCGCAAGCCTGCCGTTTCCGTCAGCAGCTTATAGGCGCGCGAGCAAATCTCGACCTTACGCTCATAGCTGTCAGCCTGACCCGTCTCATCGAACGCCATGACGACGACCGCAGCGCCATACATGCGCATCAGCCGGGCCTGTTTGAGGAAATTCTCCTCGCCTTCCTTCAGCGAGATCGAATTGACGATCGGCTTACCCTGCACACATTTCAGGCCGGCCTCGATGATCGAGAATTTCGAGCTGTCGATCATGACGGGGACACGGGCGATGTCCGGCTCAGCGGCGATCAAGTTCAAGAACTCGACCATTGCCTTCTCGGAATCGATCAGGCCTTCGTCCATGTTGATGTCGATGATCTGTGCGCCGTTCTCCACCTGATCGCGGGCAACGGCAAGCGCGGCCGTATAATCGGCGTTGGTGATCAGCTTGCGGAATTTCGCGGAACCCGTGACGTTCGTGCGCTCGCCGACGTTGACGAACGGAATGTCCTTGGTGAGCTCGAACGGTTCGAGACCGGAAAGCGACATGAACGGACGGTGCTCGGCCGGCTTGCGTGGCGGATATTTCGAAACCGCCTTGGCGATTGCAGCAATATGCTCCGGCGTAGAGCCACAGCAGCCGCCCACGATATTCACGAGGCCTTCGCGCGCAAATTCCTCCACCTGAGCCGCCATCATTTCCGGCGTCTCGTCATACTGACCGAACTCGTTCGGCAGACCGGCATTGGGATAAGCGCAGATGAACGTATCTGAAGCCGCCGAAAGCTCCTGCAGATGCGGCAGCATGGCGTTTGCACCAAGAGCGCAATTGAGGCCGACAGTGAAGGGGCTGGCGTGGCGTACGGAATTCCAGAACGCCGACGGCGTCTGGCCCGACAGCGTGCGGCCGGAAAGATCCGTGATCGTGCCTGAAATCATGACCGGCAGATGAATGCCCTTGGCCTCGAATCGTTCCTCGCAAGCGAAGATCGCCGCCTTGGCGTTCAAAGTATCGAAAATCGTCTCGATCAGGATGATGTCGGCGCCACCATCGATCAGGCCGTCGATCTGCTCGCCATAGGCCAGTCGCAAATCGTCAAAGCTGACTGCACGATAGCCGGGATTGTTGACATCGGGAGAAATAGACGCGGTACGATTTGTCGGGCCGATGGCGCCGGCCACGAAGCGGCGCTTGCCGTCCTCGCGCTCTGCGCGGATCGCGGCACGGCGGACGATCTCTGCTCCCTCTTTGTTGAGATCGTAGACCGCACCCTCCATCTTGTAGTCCGCCTGCGCGATGCTGGTGGACGAGAAGGTGTTGGTTTCCAGGATGTCGGCACCGGCCTTTGCGTAGCGATAATGAATCTCTTCGATCGCGTCGGGCTGCGTCAGAATAAGGAGGTCGTTATTTCCCTTCTGGTGGCAAGCACAGCCGATGAAACGGTGGCCGCGAAACTGATCCTCGTCGAAGCCAAGCCCCTGGATTTGCGTCCCCATGGCGCCGTCCAGCACAAGGATGCGTTCACTCGCAGCCTTTCGCAGGGCCTCGAATATTTCGCTGCCATCGCGCTTCGTCGTCTCGGAACCAAAAAGATCGTCTAACATTGGGTCAATTCCTCGGGCCTGATTACGACTCCGCAATCAGATCACATAAAGATATCTTTATGTCAATATATCTATGCTCTTGCTACGCTCAGCGCAAGCTCGCTGCTTCTATAGACTACCTCATTTGCGAAAAATACGAATAAAGCGATTTACCGCTCTCCTATAGACAATGGGGAGACAGCGACACAGTTCATCTATTATCTCATGACAGCACTTTCGGGCAGCGCTATAGGGCTTGCGGAAGAGAATCCAAGGAGGACGGCATGAACATACAGGTTGAACCGGCAGCGCTCGGAAACTGGACGACACGCGACTATCACCGGCGCTGGCTGCTCGACCAGGCAAACGCGCTCTTCGATTTCTTCCAGTATCGTGCCGTCAACCCCAAAGGCGGCTTCTATGATATGGACGATGCCGGCAAACCGCTGGATGCGGTTAATCCGGTGCGTGGCATCCATTCGACCGCTCGCATGGTTCACTGCTTCTCGATCGGCTCGCTGCTCGGCCGTCCCGGCGCAAATGAGATCGTCGATCACGGCATGAACTATCTATGGAAGCATCATCGTGACCCGAAACACGGCGGTTACTTCTGGTCTTTGAATAATGATGGCCCCGTCGATTCCAGCAAGCAGGGCTATGGCCATGCGTTCGTGCTGCTCGCCGCCTCTTCCGCGAAGACAATCGGTCATCCGCTGGCGGACGGCATGCTCGCCGATGTCACGGAAATTCTGAATACAAAATTCTGGGAAGAAAAACACGGAGCGATTGCCGAGGAGTTCAATCGGGATTGGTCGCTGATCGACGGAGGCACCTATCGCGGCCAGAACTCCAACATGCATTTGACGGAAGCCCTGATGGCGGCTTTCGAAGCAACAGGCGACAGATCGTATCTCGATAAGGCTGAAAGCATCGCCGATCTCGTCATCAGGCGGTCGGCGGGATCGGTCGGCTGGCGTGTGGCCGAACATTTCGATACCGATTGGGTGCTGGATAAGAATTACCGAGGCAACGAGATGTTCCGCCCGTCGGGCACGACGCCGGGGCATTGGCTGGAATGGGCACGCCTTATCCTCCAGCTTTGGTCGTTGGGTGAGAAGCGGCACGACTGGATGCCCGAGGCGGCCAAGGGACTTTTCTCCCAGTCAATGTCGCTGGGTTGGGACGGCGAGAAGAACGGGTTCTTTTACACGCTCGATTGGGAAGACGTGCCTGCAAAGCGTAACAAGCTTTGGTGGCCCGCTTGCGAGGGCGCAGGCGCCGCTCACTATCTGAACGAACATGTTCCCAGCGATTTCCATGAGGAAAGCTATCGCAAAATTTGGAGCGTGATCGGACAGGCCTTCGTAGACCGCGCTAATGGCGGCTGGCACGAAGAGCTGACGGAAGACCTCGTACCCGCCCATACCCTATTCCCGGGTAAGGGTGATATTTATCACGCCCTGCAAGCCTGCCTGATCCCCCTTTTCCCGGCAACGGGCAGCTTGACCAAGGTCATTTCAGAAGCCGGCGGCAAGATCTGATACTGATGGCGGCGTCGGCTCGATGCGGCGCCGCCTCGCCTCGCTATGTGAGACTAAGATTGTGAAGTTCGTGGCCAAGCGTCAAAGCCAGTGCCTCGACAACGAGATTGTGGTCTTCGCGCTGCGGCAGGCCTGAAACCGTGACCGCTCCGATGCATCCCGTACCATTGACGAAAATGGGGAAGCTGCCGCCGGACGCCGCGTAGTCGGCGCTCGAAAGCCCGTTTTCCTCGATCGTCTTGCCCTGCTGCTGCAGCCGCAGCGTACTGGCATAGCTGCTACGGAAGTAACGCAGCACCATGTTGCGCTTGCGACGTATCCAGTTGGAATTGTCGGGCGTCGATCCCGGCAGCGCGATGTAGAAGACGGGCATGGAATGCAGCGTGATGTCGATGGCAACACCAAGATTGCGCTCGCTGGCAAGGTCACGCAACAGCTTGCCAAGCACCCAGGCTGTCGAGAGGTCAAAGGCGTCGAAACGCAGCATTTCCTCTTGCAAGGCAATACGACTGAGGTCCTGATCGATCGTCATAGAAAACCTTCCCTAAAAGCAGATCGGCCTATCAAACGCTGAGGGAATGATTTGTCCACCTATCTCTTTGGTATTTCAAAATCGAGTTGCCATTTCTGCCCAAGCAGGAGGTCATGCTCTTCCGGTTCAAGCACTTCAAAGCCACCGCCCGGGTAGAACGTCAATTCTCCTATCCGAATCCATTCCGAAGACGCGTAGAAATCGACACGCACAAAATCGATATCGTGCGCAACGGCTTCCGCGACTGAAATCATTTCGTCAAGGCGCGCAGGACGCGCAACATCGCCTGGATAGAGACCGAGGTAGTCTCGATCAAAGAACGGTAGTTTTTGCCAGTCCGGCGTATAATTGCAGGAATAGCCTCGACCGTTCTCGCGAATATCGATCTCAATATGCGAAACCTTGCCATTGAAGGTGAAGAGCCGATAATCCCACGGAACACGCCCTTCGACGAGCAACATGCTTTCGATCAAAATCCGAGGTTTGATATGCCTATAAGCCCATTCCCTGTTGTAGGACGCATGGTCGATCGCCAGCCACTCGACGGAAGGATTATTCGCAAGCAGCCGATCCACGTCGCCCTGTCCGTAGAGAAATAGCCCTACCCCGCTGGCGTGGGTGGGTTTAACGACGGCAGGCAACGAAATCTCAGACCAATCCACATCGGCAAGATCGGTGCCGACCCAGAGTGTCGGAACAACGTATTGGGGACCTACTCTTTCCGCGATTAGCTCCTTTGCATCCGCCTTATCCACAAAACGTGGCAGAAGCGGATTTCGATCATAAAGCTTGCGGGCCTGAATCTTCTCCGTGAGAGTTTCAGGCGAGGTCAGATTAGGAAATCTGCCGCGGATCACGCGATACTTCAACGCACAATAAGCCTTGTCCGGCAGTGGCGACATGAGGCGCCATAGAAGATTGTGCGCACGCTCGCGCAACCCCTTCTGTAAATACCCGGGAATGAGGAACCCGTCTCGATCGACGGTTCTATCTGTCATGGCGGCCATCTTGAATTTCAACTAGAACGCAAGTGAAAATTACCAGCCGGCCTTTAACACAAGGTTATGCGACAGCCTTCAAGATAGACAGCATGAGTGCTCCCGTGTCCAATCTCCTTAAGAGTTCGCTGATCAGCCTGGCGGCAACTTTGATTTCGCTGGTCGCCGGCTTTGCCAGCAGCGTCATCGCCGCTCGCCTACTCGGGCCGGCTGGATCAGGCAAAGTCGCTTATGCGTTGTGGATCGCAACCTCTGCTGCAGCCTTGGCGGATATGGGATTACCCCAGATGTTGCTGCGCAATACAGCGAGCCTCTCGGGCGATGGCGAAACGTGGAAAACGTTGGTGCGGACGGCGTTCCGCAGCTTCCTGATTTCAGTCGGGATGGTAGGCGTTGCCATACTGGCCTTTGCCGCAATCGTCTATGTTCAACGCGGCGCGCACCACGCCTGGCTCTGGATCATCACCGGACTGCTGTTTCTAAGCTACGCATTCCATGTATTTTCAACCGCTGTCGCCCGTGGGCGAAATAGATTCGGTCAAACAGCAAGAACCACAGCTCTTGGCGGTATCCTGCAAATTCCCTTGGTTTTTGCCGGCGCATGGCTACTTGGCCCGACGGGCGCCTTGATTGGATATGTTGCCCGTTACCTACCGCAGGCGTTGCAATTGCGGGAGTACATCGACCGGGGCGTAGAGCTTTCACACGAAGTTCTGACTCCAGAAATGCGGCGCTACGGCCGCCACATTTGGTTGAGCGATCTCATCGAAATCCTGGTGCTGTCGCGCATAGAGTTTCTATTTCTCGGTCTCTTTCTCTCATCGAACAGCATTGGCTACTTCGCGGCCGCCCTCGGTCTCGCCGGCTTGATCGAACAGGTCATGCTGCAGATATCGCCCGCCTTGATCGTCAGCTTTACCGAGGCTCATGCGAAAAACGATCGACGGATGCTGGACGCTGCATATAGCCGCGTTATTCGCATCGTCGCTCTCGTAATGTTGCCGATCAGCTTCGGCGGCGCCGCAATTATGCCCGATCTGATGCCACTCATTTTCGGCGAAGCTTTTGACCCCGCGATCCCGGCTTCCGCGACTTTGCTCGCATTCGTCTGGCTGGCCGGATTATCGGTCATTCCTTGGGGTGTCATAGGCGCATCTGGGCACAGTATTCTTTTGCTACGTGTGCAGATCACAAGCGGCATAATGATGATAGTGTTGCTGACGGCCCTGGTGCCGCTGATCGGGCTGCAGGGCGCTGCCATTGCTCGAGCGACAATCGTGACATTGACTTTTGCTCTGCTCGGCTGGACCGCCTGGAAATATGTCGGGGTCTCCGTTCCGGTGACAGCGCTGGCAAGAACGGTGATGGCCGCACTCTTTTGCGCGGCGGCAGCCGGGATCGGCATATACAGTTTCGACGGAGCGGCCGCGCTTGCGACTGCGATTCCAGCAGGAGCTGTCGTCTACATGCTTGCGATCCGCTTCCTACGCTTGATCACACAGGAAGACGTAAAGATCCTGATCGATACGATCGGCAGCAAGTTGCCCGGCACATCTCGTCCCGTCGCTGACAAGCTCTTGACTTTTCTGGCACCACGGTAAGGTCGTCATACCGTTTCAAAAGCTGCAGCCAAGGTTCTTTGGGCAACTTCGTCCCAGGTCATGATCCCGTCACGAAAGGTCGGCGAGCGCCGCATCGTGAGCGCCGCATCGACCTTCTCACGCCAGGCCGCCTCGCCTTCGAGGCTGTATGCGATGCCGTTGGCCCGGGTAAAGGGAATGAGATCGGGCAACAGAACGGGCAAGCCACAATAGCTGTACTGTGCGAGCTTGAGGCTAGATTCCGCAAGATAAACCTCGTCCGCCGTCAACCGATAAGGCGCGATACCAAAATCGGCATGCTGCAAATACGGTACGATGCTCTCAAAGTCTCGTTCGCCGTAGATCACGACATTGGGCGGCGCCCATCCGTTCCAGGCTGCGCCAAAAACATGGAAATTCACATGCGGTGCAGCCGTCGCCATTGCGGCAACGGAAACCTGATCAAAAAGCATATTGCCGATAGAAACGGCATTGCGGCTACCGGGTTGATACGGGGAAAGCTGGACCCGATCGAACAGTTCGGCATCTACACCCTGAGGAATGACCTTCACCCTTCCGCCCGGCGGAAGCAAAGCTCCTAGTCGCTCAGACGGAACGCAAACAGCATCGAACCGACCGATCTGGGTGGCCTGGATATTTTGCAACGCGGGGGCCGCACCAATGCTTCTCAGCAAGTCACGACAAAAATAGAGCGTGCGGGCCTTTGGATTGACTCTCTTTACTTTGCTAAAGAAAGCAAGCGCCGAACCACTTTCGGCCAAGACTAGGTCCGCATTGGCAACGATGCGACGAGCAAAGCGCGGCAGATGGCTGCCATAGAGACGGAAAAGCAGCGTGTTGGCTGCGTTCAAGAAGCGATTCTTCGAGCTGAAGGCGTGTAGTGGCGGAAGATAGGCGCCTGCACTCAAATTGTTGCCAATCGTTTGAAAGCGGTTTGCCTGCTCCTGCGACAAGGCTCGGAAACGTGGCCGATCCTTAAGCAGGGTTAGCCAGCTATGACCTATCGTGAGAACATGAACGTCGTGCCCCTGGTGAGCCCAACGGGATGCAATGAAGTGGATCGACGCCTTGCGATAGCCGCTCAAGAAAGCGTGCGCCGTTAAAATCACGATTTTTCGTCGCGGCTCGACCTGATTTACGGCCGGCTCAGCTTCATTTTGTGCCAAAGGCTGCCCCCAACAGCGCCCATCAGCCGGTTTTCTCATCCCCGACATCAAAACATCGATAAGGCTGCAGCAACGAACCATCATGTCCGGAACCTTGATAGCCGCAGCCAAGGTCCAATTTGCAGGATATGAACCGCAAAGCGTCTAACAGCCGGTTAAAGTTGAGCCTCCGACGATACAATAGATAGAACAAATATGGGAAGATCACGTACAATCGGCCGTAGCAGCCATTGATGACACGCGAAGCAATGTAGCTCTTGCTTGCTTGCGAACGGTGAACAGGTCATTGATAACGCTTCGCGAATGTCCCGCCATAGGAATATCCCGGCATGAATGCAAAATACGCGCTGCCCGCCATCCTGGCCTGCACTTGCACCAGCATGGCAACCCCGGCCCTGGCTGAAGATCCTGCACAAATGGTGCTGCGCGACAGCTTCGACGGCAAGGATTTCGCCCCATCCGGTCATCTCTACTATCGCGAGAACTTCGAGCAGAAGGCGGGAACGATCGAATTTCAATCCGATGTGAAGCGCTCGGGAACTGGGGCTCTCAAACTTAGCGTCAAGCCGTTCTGCCCTCCGGGTAAAGCAAACTGCAGCGAAAGAGCAGAAATCTGGGAGCGCACGAAATACCGCGTCCCTTACGATCAGGGAGTTTGGTACGGCTTTGCCGTGAAATTCGCCGAACCCATCCCTTCAGGCGACCACCGCTACCTCATCGCGCAATGGAAGCGAGAAATTGGACCCAATGCAGAGGGAGACTTCAGTCCCTTTCTGGCCCTACGCCTCAACAACGGCAAGCTCTTTGCCACAGTGGAAACCAACTATGTCGCTCCAGCGGCGGGGAAGGATATGCAGGGGAACGATGGCAGAGCTTGCAATCAAAGCGAAACGCCGGTCTGGTTCCGTCCCGACACCAATCAGATGCGCGCACTGGTCGCCACTGACAGCAATTGGACTGCAAGCGACGGTGAAGAATTCACAGGCTGCACCAGCGCCATTAAAGTAACAAATCGCGGAAACCAGCTGCCAACGCCGGCGTCAGGCTGGATAGATTTCGCGATATATAGCAAACCAGGACCAGATGGATCTGGACACATCGAGATATTCGCCAACAATAAATGGATTGTTACAGTTACTGGGCGCATTGGACATGCCGACAACGGACTTGGCAAGAATCAGTATTTTAAATTCGGCCCTTACCGTGCCGCCGACACCACTGTCTGGACCCTTTACTACGATGATTTTCGCCGTTCGCCGCATTGTGCAGACGTACTGGCAGATCCCAATCTCTGCCCAATGAAATAATCAGCAACCCAAAGCTGCTGGCGGTGAATAAAATTCGAAAAGCACTGCGAACTCTAAGTTTTTTGGTAACTGAACTGAACTTTTTTGCTTCTCGTTGGTTATCCTTTTTCGTGAAGGAGGCCACCGAAATGCTTACCACCCATCGCGATTGCAAACATCACGTCAAAAGAAACGCAATTCCATCTCTGGGAGAGATAGAAGGGCGCGTTGCGGTCCTGGAAATTGTCGCCCAGTCCGCTTTGATACACGTCTTCGATGAAGGCGAAGTGGATATCGATGCTGCATTTCTATCTCAAATGCGCAGGGCACTGCATCGTAAATGCAAGGAACTAAAGCTGGATGGCGAAGACACGGCATCAGCACTTTCATACGCGGAAGAATTAATCGAAGCGGCGGTGCATTCGTCGCATCCAATTCATCAATAACAACTGCGACTCGAGGCTTGCTTTGTCTCGCATGGTGGCGCTGAGGTTTGAACTCGGCGTCCTTCTCTCTCTGTGCCACACAGGCCCGGTGACAAATTTCGGCACCCACTTCTGCCTTCAGGCCAGTAAAACCCCCAGTGCTGTATCATAAAGAAACTGCGTCGCATTACGGGACAGCATGGCTGTATCATCTCAGGCGCAAATTAACGCCGACAGGCGAACGCGATTGCAAATTTGGAAATTCACCGCAGTGTTCCCTACGCCCGCCCCGGTTCAAGCCCTAACCATGAATGGTCTAGCGAATGTCTGTGATGATCCACACGCCTTTTTTCTCCGACGACATCGATGTGCTCGCCAGCGCCCTCTTTGCCTGGTGCGCAGAGCGCAGCATCAGACTGCAGAGCCAAGAAGGCCTATCTGCGGCAAATATAGCTATCAATCTGTACAATGCTGGCTACCAGACACAGGATCAGCTTCTTGGCGCCCTGCACGATCATGAGTTTCGCTAACGCATAGCCACCCGATGGGGCATTCTCGCCAGATAGGGAAGAACACGCTATTCTCTGGTTCGCTCCAGGCAACCGGGGCCGGCTTTCTTCAGGCTCTCGCCCTCATTGCGCCGCCGCTTTGCACAACTCCGCCGCGATGCAAGCACGTTCCTCAAGGATCCCGGCCCACTCGTCATCATAGTACGGCGAGTCATAAATCAGCGTGAATGGACCACGATAACCCGCCGCGTCAGAAAGCAAAACGCAGCGAACGTAGTCCTCCACATCAAGACCGGCAGCTGAATAGTGCCCCTTGGCATGACATAGCTCGGCCCGTCCCATGATCTTGGCGAGGTCTTCATATTTGCCGGCATGTTGCCAATTTCCAAAATCGCCATTGAGACCAACCCTTCCCCTCAAGTTGTCGAGGACACGATTGACTTCCGCTGGTCCCGGCAAGAGATCGAACCAATTTTTTCATGTCGGCCGTGCCTGTGGCGTTCATCCCGGCGGGAGACTGCCCCAGCAATCGGGTGACGGGAATATCGGCTGCGCCGGCGACGATCTGCAGGAACGCCATCAGAATATCCGTAAGGCCGGAGAGCGGCGCACTCTTGCTCTCGTATTCCTCCTCAGAGTCGAGGATCAGCGTGCCGTTGACGCCTTTAATGGCATTGGCAAGCGTGTAGCGACGCAGTACGGCGTCCTCATAGGCCTGATTGCCGATATTGGCTGAAAACTGCGGTACTTTGATAATATCGATCTTTGCTTCAAAGACGAGGCTGGCAATGTTTGCGGCCGTACTGTCCGCGTTTTTGATCGCATCGAGCGCCGCGGTAAGCACGCTCTCGCCCCAGGCGTGATTGTCCATTCCGCCAAATCCCTGATCAGGTGTCATGGCGCCCTTGAAGATCACCAATCTCGATGGATGGATCACAACCTGCGTTCCGTTGGCACCTGTCAGCGTATAGAATTTCGGCTTCCCATGCCATTCCGAGGCCGGATTGCCATCCATGTCGCCGGCCGCAAGTTGGCGTCGTGTCAGCACCGTCAAATGCTTGAGGCCGCCCTTTTCAATTGCTTCCATATCGAGCGGTAGCGCAGGATCGGCATCGTCGACGCCGATGAACAGAGCCGCACCTCCAAAGAGGCGCGCTTTGGTGGAGGCTTCAAGCACCTTGCCACGCAGATTGAGCCTGCGCTCCTCCGCCTCGATCGGTCCGATCTGATCGCCCGCAGCCTGCCAGTTTCGCCATTTTCTGCAGCTGTCCAGCGCAGGAATATCGACGATCTTGCGCGGCAGCCAGGAGCCGCGATAGGCGGCGATAATCTGCTCGTCCGTCAGGATCGGCTGCGTATAAAAAACCGAGGTCGCCTTGTCGCGCTCGGTGCCCATGCGGGACGCGAGGCTCACCAGTCCGTCGCGAACCATCGAGAATATCTGCCCCATGGATTGTCCTTTGATATCGATGTGATGAGAGGTCCGCTTCAAGCGAGCCTAGAAATTGTTGAAACTGAAGGAGGAACCCAGCGCGAGTTCGTTCAACGCGTCGGCAAAGGCGTCGACCTGATCGTCGAACTGCCCGTTCGGAAAGGCGCAAATCTCGTCGAGGAATGCCTCATTCCAATCCCCGCGCAAAAGCTTCACGTTTCCCGCCTCCGCCTGTGCCGATGCCGGCTTGGCGCGCGTCGCCTTGTCGCCGGTCGGAGACACCGTTTTGGTCGGGAAGCCCGCCAACAGCTTGACCTTCGTTTCCGCATCGGCCTTACCAGCAGCACCCGGATCCTGTGGCATGCGGATCGTCACCGTTGGCCCATCCTGTGACGCCATGTTCTTCAGATTGCGCACGACCTCGGCTGGCGACCAGCGGCCCCGAGCGATGGTCTCGATGTAGAAAACGCCGCCGACCCATGCCATGCGCAGGCCGACTGTCCAGTCCGGCTGCCGCCCCGCGCGCGCCTTCGACGCCGCGAAATCCCAGGCCCGGCAGCGCTTTGCGCCAGCAGGCACCGCCTCGACAATCTCGAAATCGCCGCGCTGGAAAAGGCCGCCCGACCGTGGTGAGGGTCGTTGCTGAAATTGTCCGGCAACCGCATAGGATCCGAGCGGTATCTTGTCCCGTTCGACCACGGCGCGGGGAAAACGCTGCGGAAACAGCAGCTCTCCTTCCTCCGTCCGCGGATCGATGAAGCCGATCGACGTCCGACAACGGCGCTCCGGTTCATACTCCATCGGCAGCATCAGGTGCTCATAGCCAAGCCCGAGCGCCAGGATCGCGCCGGAGACATCGGCCTCATGCAACCGCTGCATCACGACGACGATCGCCGAACGTTGAGGATCATTGAGCCGCGTCGGCACGGATTCTCGAAACGTCCGCACCGTCGACAGTCGCTCCGCCTCGGATTCGGCTCCGTCGACCGAATGAGGGTCGTCGATAATCACTCGGTCGCCTCGGCCACCGGTCAATCTCGAGAACGGCACACCTTGCCGCGAGCCCGTTCGAACATTGGCGAATGCCATCTCTCCGGTTCTCGTCAGCTTGACCTGATCGCCCCAAAGCGCCTGATACCACTCCGAGGCGACGAGATCACGCATGCGCCTGTTGTCGCGCTTGGCATAGTGTTCGGAATAAGAGGCACCGAGATAGCGCATCTGCGGCTTACCCTTTGGCCCCCATTCCCAGGCGGGCCAAAAGACGCCGCAGAGAAGCGACTTCATCGTACCTGGCGGCACGTTGATCAATAGCCGCGTGATTTGACCCGAGGTGACGGCTTCGAGATGAAGACAAATCGCATCGATATGCCAGCCATGGACATAATCGATGGAGGGCTCGACAACATGCCAAGCCTCCCGGACGAAGCCCGCCAAGGACCGGCAATTGGCGCGAATACGCTCCGCATCCTCGGCGATCTGTCGGGCGAGCGCAGCGTCTGCACGCTCAACCGCCCGTCTCACCCTCTCCTCCCGGATCGCCGCCATCATCCTCGCCGGATCAGACAGAGCGGCATGAAGGAGATCCGATGGCATCAGTCACACTTGAGTTTAATCGATTGGCCGATGACATACTTGTGCCCGTTAGAAATATCGTGGCCGGCACTAGTTTCTCGGCGATTCAAAGGCTTACATAATTGATCTTCAGATTGTCGAAACCAACATTATTGATCTGCTGAGTCCAAGGACCGTTGAAAGTCGTTCGCCCCAAACGAGCGTGCGAAGAATTTGGTGTGAGCAAAATCGCCTGCGCTCGGGTGACATTCGTGTCCAGCGTATTTTCGGCGATGTAATTGTAAGAACATCCGTTCAGGCGAAGCGCCGTTTGAGCCGTCGAAGCGCCAAAAATAGCGACCCTGTTATTTGTAATTCTACATCCAGGAATAGTACCTGAAGTCCCGTCGACATCGATAACTGCCGCAGAAGCAGAGCCGCCGCCGACACGATGCTCAATGTTGTTTCCGTCGATAATATATTCTCGACCATTGAACAGATAGATAGCAGGCCCATAAGTTGAATCGATATTATTGTCGCGGATAACGTTGTGGCCGGCGGTACCATCACTGGCTGCGATGGTAAAAATGGCTATTCCAGCTTTTTGTGAGACAGGCGCTCGAATGACATTGCGTGCTATGACGTTGCTGTCGCCACAGTTCGAAAGCTTGATACCGCCCCAAAAATGATTGTCGCAGATCAGACTATTTGATGGGCTCCCTTGGACAATGATTGTCGGATTGCACTCCATTTCGAAAGATAGGTCATTTGAGGGCATGAAATAGTTTTGCTGCAAGATGAGTTTGGACGAACTGACAGTTGGCGACCCATCCCAGACGAAGTGAATCGGACGCTTTCCACGCACATTTGTGTCGAAGTTCGGATATCCGGGCCACCAAGCTGTCCGTTCAATGAAACAGAAATCTGCACCCGCGACAGGATAGAAATGCATCATGTCGACTGTGTTGGCTAAAGTGGCGACGGGAGCAAAGACACTCTCAAGTGCGGCATCTCCAAACATGGAAACGCCCTTGTTCAGCAAGCATCGACCGGCATTGGGGACCTCCGACAATCGATAGACCCCCTTGGGTATATAGAGCGTCTTGCCAAGCTGGAATGCTGCTTCCAACGCATTGTTCAATGCTGCGGTATCGTCAGTGGTTCCGTCACCCGTAGCTCCGTAGTCGCGTACGTTTATTGCCGTCTGCGCGGCAATGTTTTGTGCCGCAACCGGAGCGCCGAGATTAGGGGCTTGATCGGAAATCGTCATTATCATACTCCCAAGCTGTTGAGTTCAAATGAACGCACGTCAATTGATTCATGAAACCAGATCAGAATGTCCTGATCGGCGAACTACTGTGGTAACTAGTTCGCCCGTCGTCACAGCACGTAACCCTTGCTAGGTTCGCCTAGTACCGAAATCCCAATTTGGATTACCGTTTCACCTGTTTCGGCCCCACACTCAGCCGTCCGTCTCGCCGTCTCCTCCTGGACCGCCACCATCGTCCTCGCCGAATCCGGCAAGCGGAGCGAAGAGGGTTTCAAGTATCGCAAGCTGCTCATCCGTGGCGTTGGTTAAGTCGATGGTGAGGCCCCGACCCGCTTTGGCTCCGGCTACCGCACCGGTGCGCTCGCTCGGCTTCTGATGAACGTAGGAAGCTGCGATCTTCGCCATTTCGTCGCGCCGTTTTTGATCCGCCTCGTCGTCACGCATCACCTTCAGCATGTAATCGAGCGGCGTATCTGCGGCAGAAACTGACTTGCGCCGCCGCGCACGCGGCTTGCGCGGCACGACTGGCTTGTCGGCATTGGACATGCTTGAAATTTCCGATGAACCTTGAAAGAAAAAGCGGTTTAAGACATCGCTTGCGGTCAACAGTGCGTCGCTGCAACTGTTCTCATCATGCCAAAATGAATACCCCAATTCGGCAGGTTTGGCGACACCCCTGACGGACGATAGCTCTGCAACGAATGAAGATCTTGGCGAGGCAAGCGATTAATCCTCTGAAATAATTAGGAAATGCTGCAATCTGGCGTCCGACGAATTAAGCAGGATTGTCGTCGGATCCCCCAAGCCGCCCAAGCCACGGCGTAAGGATAAGCGGGAATGTCCAGCACCGGTGAACACTTTGGCCTTGACCGACAGCGATCAATACGCATGACAGCCAATGACGCTTCTGGTGAAAAACGAGTGAGAGAACACATTGGAAGATAATCAAGGAGGGGTGGTCGACTTCGGCCGCGTACGGCAGTTCATTACCGACAACCTTCCCATTCTGCCAGTTCCTGGCGTTGCGGAGATTCGGCTCCATAAAGCAGGCCCGCGCAGCGGTTTGCATCGCCTTGCAGAAAGGGATCCACAGTTCGGATCACCTTATTGGGCGCATTATTGGGGAGGAGGCTTGGTGTTGGCGCGCTATCTTCTCGATAGGCCGGAAACCGTGGCGGGCCGCCATGTGGTCGATTTGGGCGCCGGTTCGGGAATTGTCGGCATCGCAGCGGCAAAGGCAGGCGCCATGGACGTGTGCGCAACCGACATCGATCCTTATGCGGTCGAGGCGATCGCTCTCAATGCAAACTTGAACAACGTCGTCATTCGAACCGCCCTTGCCGATCTCACGACAGGCCGGCCACCGTCGGCGGACATTATCTGCGTCGGCGATCTATTCTACGAAGCAGCTCTTGCAAGAGGTGTTATGGAATTTCTGGATCGCTGCCTGGTATCGGGTATTACGGTTTTGATCGGCGACCCATGGCGCGCCCATCTACCCGCATCGCGACTTCGTCTTCTGGCGGAATATGCCGTGCCAGATTTCGGCCTTGGCGCTGGAAGCCCTCGGCAAAGCGGCGTCTTCGCGTTTGAAAACAATGAGCAATCATAGAGAAGGCTTCAGATCGAAACATAGCGGCAGGTGCGGGTTCGGACCGACAATGTCGCCGCAATCTAGGCTTTCAACTTGGCTCGGCGGCGGTTGGCGCGCTCCAGCCGCTTGGCAAGTTCAGCGAGCTCGGGGCTTGCCGCATCGAATACGGGCCGGGCGTCGTCCGGCAGCCAATGCATTTCATGCTTGATCGTGGGCGGCTTCACTCGCTCCGAGCCGCCAGCCGAATTCGGCATCATCGGCGCAATGCGCGACCAGTCAGGCTCCTGCAATATCGGCGAAACAGCGAGAAGCGTGCGGGCTATGTTCTGAAATTCGCTTTGGATACGCCGTTCTGCCGTACGCCGTACCCGACCGGTTCGCGCGCAAAAATCCCGAAACGATCCGGCGACAAAGGGCGCGGCGAGGCAAACGGACCAGCGCGAGAGCAGAACGCGCCGCTCCTCATCGCGAACATAGATCCGCAGCCATTCCTGCAGTACCTTTTCCGCTCGGCTGATCGCGGCAGCGCTCGGACGATAGCGCATGCGGACATCCGCATGGTCCATCTGCTCGGGCAAGACCTCCGGCCAGAGCGTACGCATTCTGTCCGGCCGGACACCGCGAACATCAAGGTGGACCATCGTATCCGCGGCCTCGATAAAGCGAGCACGGATGATGAGGCTCAAATCGGCGATTTCCGCCGCGTTGCCGGAAAGATCATCAAACCGCAAGGCGTGTCGGTGCATCAAGTCGTCTCTCCAATTCCCAATAAAGCAAGGTCCGCAGCGTCGCGCGAACCGGCCACGGCCGCCGCGCCACTGCGTCAACGCGCAGTGACGCAAGTGCGATCTCGTCGAAGGCGCCAAGTAAGTCGCCCGGGCGCTGAAGCGCCCAATCCTGGCGTTGAGCGAGAACATCGGAAACGGCACCAATCGTATCGGACCAAAGTTCATCACGATTGTTGGCGGTCTGGCGGATACAGCGCAGCACAAAGACCAGATGACCATCGCCATAGCGCCCGCGAATTTCCTGCATCGTCCCACGCGCATGGCTCTCGGCCGGCGCGCGCCGACGATGAACCGGAACAAGCTTTATGCCGAGACCATCGAGAAGAAGATCAAGTTTGCCTTTGCTCATTGACCCAACCGCCTCCTTTCACAGACGTCTTTGCTAGCTTTGCTGCCGGGAACCGGTCACGCCACGTTCCCTGAGGCTGCAGCAGCAGAGCTGGTCGATCTTGGCTTGAAAAAAGCTTCTGCTTTGGAGAGCGCCTCGACTTTCGAGCCGTCGCGCAGCATCGGCGTATTCAGATAGGCGACCATCGCTTCCCCTGCGGCCGCCTTTGCAGCATCCTGCGTCGCAAAGACGATCGGCTCGCCCCGCCGATCTCTGAGAATCTCGTTCGTCGCCCGGTGGACCTTGCGAATCCAGCCGAGATAGCCGTCGGCAACGGCATCGGTTCCAATTTGAAATTCATTCATGGCAAACTCCTCCGGCCGGCAATGCCAGGCCCGCTTGTTGGATTTCGTTTTTTTGATGAAATGACGTCGATTATCGCCGACGCTATTTTGCCTGGTGTACCGGCATCTTCGAATGGCTGGCACGATCTCCAGCCGCGCGAAAATGACACTGATCACCCTCCGGGGCGCCGATGTCCTCGTCATCCGGTATGGATGTCAATTTCGAAATGATCGACCTCAGCTCGGCCAGCATCAGGCCGAAAAAGAGAGCGACTCCGAGACATGCTAGGAAGCTTTCAAGCATCACAATCATACCAAGCTCTCCTCTCCGGACTGCTTTTGCGCAAGCATGGAGCCGAAGGCTTCCCTCGGTTTCACGGTCGCATTGCAGCCTTCACAATGCAGCTCGATGACCTCGGCAATCGACAAGGCCCGATCGCAGATCGGGCAACCCCAGAAATGATCAAAGCCACGTCCCGGGAAATTTGGTCTTCTGCCACTCCTGCTCACGCTCATGCCGCCACCCCTTCAAACTCACATATCCTCCGAGCGTCGAGGAAATCTCAATGCTCGGCCGCTCAGCGAAATTCATCGCTCGCGGCTTGATAAACACCAATTATGTTGATAAAGATGTTCATGTCAACATGATTTATGGCGTTAAATTTGCAAAGGTCGGAAAATGCAAAGATCAATGGGCGAACGACTGAGAGCGGCGCGAGAAGCCGCAAATTATCCATCGGCAACGAAGGCGGCAGAAGCGCTGGGGGTGAGCCTTTCCACCTATCGCGCCCATGAAAACGGTCAGAACGAATTCAGCGCCGAAATCGCCAATCGCTACGCCAAGAAATTCGGGACGACCGCCGGTTATCTGCTGACCGGGGAAGGATCGAACAAGACTGTCCGTACGGCAGCACGCATCGTCACATCGTTCGATCCAGACGAACTCGACAACGAAGGTTTTGCCGAGGACGGCGGAGAACACAGCTATAGCAGGGAACATTGGCAGCCGCAGATCGCCGGTGCAACGCCGGAAGTGGATGTCAAGCTCGGCGCTGGCAGCGGCGTAGTTGGAGAGGTCATCAATCTGCCTGTCGGCTCGGGGAACGTTGCCGGGCACAAGATCGTGGCGGAATGGCTTATCCCCACCGGCTATCTACGGAATGAGGCAAAGGCCTCACCGAACCACACCATCATCATGGAAGTGATCGGCGACTCGATGCAGCCAACCTATATGCCCGGCGACCGAGTCATCGTCGACCTCTCGCAGAACCAGATGACGACCGATACCGTCTACGCCATTAGCGACGGCTATTCCGAGCCACAGATCAAGCGCCTGCAGCGTGTGCCTTTCAGCCAGCCCGGCGAGGTCAAGATCATCTCGGACAATCCGGCATTAGAGACTTTCACGGTAGAGCTGGCACGCCTGACGATCATAGGCCGTATCTGTGGGCATATTGCCCGCAAGTAGGAATGCGCCGCTCGGTCGGCTGCAGGCTGGGCACCCAAGCTGCGCTTCTTCGATAGAGGCCTAGTGGGCCTTGAAGGAACACCTTCGGTGTTTCTCCCAACGAGAATAAACATAAATAATGTTGACATGAATTATGTTTGATGACAATCTCCTCTGCAGAGCCAATCGTCCCTAAGGGAATGAGCCCGAGTAAGCCCTCAACAGCTTGCGCGAAGCCCGCGAAACCCGAAGGAGCTGTGGATAGCGAAGGAGAAGGCCATCAATGCATGCAGAGATCGACACCGTTACGGCCGAACTCCTAGGAGCATCGAATAGAGAGACGGAGCAATGACGATGCAAACCGTGTCTTTTTCTTGCGACTATTCATTCGATGAACTCAGCATTCGTCTCGGTGATCGCTGGGAAAGCGGATTGCTGCTCTATGGGTACGCGGAGTTGACATCGGCCGGCGCCGACTATGAAGATGAGTTCTATGTCTCGGCAATCCGCCTGGAGAGCGGCGCACGCCTAACGAGGCCAAACACTCAGGCCATCGCCAACAATTTCGAAGCCGAATTGTTTCGAAGGATCGCTGCAGTCATTGAAGACGATAGAACCCACCCGGGACGACACGCCGCCGCTTTTTTTGCCGACGAATTGGAGCAATTCAGGGAAACCGATTCCAATCGCTCCGGTAAGATGAAGCGGGAGCAGCGCCTCGAAGCCTCGGCCTGAAGCCTGAGCCCCTCACTATAACGAAATAGAAAGACACGGAGGCGGCAGTCGCCAAGGACATCGCCCAGGAAGAATTCGAGGAAATTCGTTTGCTCGAGGAGAAATTGCATCGCTCGGAAATTCGCCAGTCTCCGAATGCAGTCGCAGAACTGCTTGCTGAAGGCTTTGTCGAATTCGGCAGCTCCGGCACGATATATGACGACCGCGAAGAGCTCATCGCGCTCCTGACCGCAGAAAAGACCGCGCAAGTCTCTCTCCCTGTGATCGCGTGCGATTACGCTTTTCGATCCATCTCGCCCGATGCCATCCTGGTGACCTATCGGACCATTCGAACAATGGATGAGACAACGCCGCCGCGGCACGCTTTGCGCAGTTCGATCTGGCAGCGGATCGACGGCCGCTGGCAGATGATATTTCATCAGGGAACACTCACCACACCGACCGCTTGATCGCCGAGGGAAATCCGGGCCGCAATACCCTGCCAGCGGCAATCGAGGCACTTAGAATGGCGCGGGCTTAGCGCGACCACGGAACGTTGCCGTTGCCCTTCGTGTCTGCGGCCAGTCCGAGGCTGTCGGCCATTCTGATGAGATCGGCGACGGAATCTGCGTGCATTTTACGCATAACTTGGCCGCGATGAACCTTCACGGTAATCTCGCTCAGACCGATCTCCGCGGCAATCTGCTTATTCAAAAGGCCACGCGCGACCAGAGCCATCACCTCGCGCTCGCGCGGCGTCAGCGAGGCGAAATGCTCGTGAAGGTCGACTGTGGCAGCTTGCTTTAGCAGGCGAGCCCGATCCAGCTCCAGAGCCTGCCGAATTGCGTCGAGCAGGTCCTGTTCACGAAAGGGCTTGAGAAGAAATTCCACTGCGCCCGCCTTCATGGCTCGCACAGACATGGGGACATCGCCGTGGCCGGTCAGAAAGATGATCGGCGTCAGATAGCCGGCCCTTGTCAGTTCATCTTGAAAGTCGAGACCGCTTGCATCCGGCATTCGAACGTCGAGGACGATGCAGGCAGGGCCGCTTGAACGGGGATGCTGCAGGAAGTCCCTTGGCGAGGCAAAGCCGCGCGTATCATAGCCAACGGAGCGCAGAAGGCTGTCGAGCCCGTCGCGCACGGAGGGATCGTCATCGATCACATAAACGGCCGGTCGCTGATCCTGCATGCTCTATCCCCTCGCCTTTCCGTCCAGTGGTAGGGTGAAGCCGAATACTGTCCCATGTGGAAAATTCGGCGCCGCGTACACGGAGCCGCCATGCGCTTCGACGATCGAACGACTGATGGCAAGTCCCATTCCCATACCGTTTGCTTTGGTCGTGTAGAAAGCCTCGAATATCTTATCGAGCCTGGCCGGCGCTATGCCGATACCCGTGTCGCGTACACTGACCGTAATCTTGCTCTCAGCGGCAGCAGCACTGACAAGCAACTCGCGCACGTCGGCGCTGACATCCGCCAAAGCTTCGATCGCGTTCACAATGAAGTTGAGGATCACCTGCTGAAGCTGCACACGATCGCCGGCGACGAGAGGCAGATCACTGGCGAGCTCGGTTCGAAGCAGTATCTGGTTTTTCCGGATTTCATTGCGGACAAGCTCCAGCACGTCGTCAATCGCCTCCGCCAGATCGACCATGTCACGCGAAGGAGACGATCGCGCAACAAGCCTGCGAACGCGACCGATAACATCGCCTGCCCGACCGGCATCCGCCACTATCCGCTCGATGGCTCTGCGAGCCTCGTCGTAATCGGCGGGTGTGGCCGCCAACCAGCGAAGCGCGGCATTGCCATTTGCCGTGATCGCGGTGATCGGCTGGCTGACCTCATGAGCTATGGAGGTACCGAGTTCGCCGACAATCATGAAACGGGACATCCTCGCAAGTTCGGATTGCGCCTCCCTCGCCCGTGCGTCGATCGTCTCGATCCTGATTGCCAGATAAGTCGTCGCGCCGATGGCGACAATACTAAGGGCACTGTTGACCAAGCCCGCCTGGGAGGCACCGTGACGCGTTAGAAAATAACTCAGAATGGTTAAGGCGGCACAGACAGCGCCTACAACCGCGATCGCGCCTGTCCGCCCCGAGCGAACGGCCAGCAGGATGACCGAAACATAAAGAACGGCAAAGGCGATTTCCAAATCCGTAATGGTGTCGCCGATAAAAATCAGGCCGGCGAGAACCGAGATACCGAACCAAAGCACGGGCATCTCGGAAAGATATTTCAGAAACTCGCGCCTCATGCCTGTCGTCCTTGTCTCAGGGTTTTGGCACTCGCGTGCACGAATGGCAAACTGCCTCAGCCCAAATCCGAAAACAACCGCAGCCTTCATAGGCCGCGCCGGAGGGACGGCCCATTCATCCGCAAGCCGGCAAGGTGTTATCGCCTTTGCCGTGCGAAACCGATGAGGTTCCTGACCCAAGAGCCGCCCCGGATGGGATAGGATTTGATCAAACCCCACGGTCATGGTTGTCATTTCCGGCATAGCGATTGTGGAGACGCCGGCCTTGGCGACGCCGGAGAATTGCGAGGCTCTTTCTGTTAAGCCATGCTGCCCAACGAAGCAGCGTGCGCGTTTGCTTCGCAGACAAAAACCCGCAAAAAAACAAACGTGTAGCCGATCGCATGAGTGCATGGGCGCCCCAAAGCAACGCCAGCATGACCGTCAAACCGACACGGTCCCTGAAGCGTTCCATTCGCGTCCGAGCACCACGTTTTCCGCGGGGCTGGCTGGACCTTCGCGCATCGGCTCCATTTCGGTTGCTTCTGCTACGGGCCTCCAGGAAACGGCCAAGTTCTTCGTTGTCTCTGGGCATGATGATCCATCCCGCAGCCGGACAGGCCGCGCGAGCGCAGACCGCCCATGCTGGCGATCTGCTGGAAGCCCATGCGCTAGGTCCTGCCTTGGCTGCCTATTAAGTTCCGGGGTTCAATTGTGTCGGTCGCCACCTCAGTCGGTAGCGACCCCTCTGCATCCGATCTGACCGCGTGCTTCAACTCGGGTTCTCCAGGGTGAACAGGTCCGCATTCTCGTCATAGGCGAAGTATTCGGCGTAGCGAGCCCAGTTCGTCACGGCCTTGATGGTTGTGTCGGCGTAGTCTTCGGACATGTAGTCTTCCAGCTCGTCGCGGAACCGCCGCGCCGGCGCGCGGTGGGTCGGCCGCTCGTCGAGCACGCGACGAATATGCGCGGCAAGCGGCACATAGGTCGCCAAATGCTGCTCGAATAGCTTCTTGCGCTCGTCGACATCGCTGTCGGAGAAGCGCAGGCCGGGTGCGGTCAACTTGATGTCGCCTCCTTCCAGATCGGCGAAGCGCAGAAGCTGCAGCGTTTCAGCGACCGGGAAGAGATCGTCGATACCAAGGTGCAGTTGTGTCGCCAGCGGCGGCAGGTCAGCCTGGCCACGATAGGGCTCTGCGGCCAACGTCTCGATCAGACCGGACATCAGGTTGGTCGAGACCCGCGGCAACTCCATGGCAATACCCGTGCCAGGGAACAGGCCTTCCCGCGATGGAGCACCCGTCCTCACCGTCATGCGCGCATAGATGTCTTCGACCAGCATCCGGAAGGCCGGGTCGAGGCGGTTGCGTGGCTGCGGCAGATCCACTTTGATTTCGGCGATGACACGACCGGGATTCGATCCGAAGATCAGAATGCGGTCGCACATGAGGACAGCTTCCTCGATGTTATGCGTCACCATAAGAACCGACTCGATCGGCATACGGCCTTCGCACCACAGGTCGAGAAGGTCGGTGCGCAATGTTTCGGCGGTCAGGACGTCGAGTGCGGAAAAAGGCTCGTCCATCAGCAGAACCTTCGGGCGAACGACGAGCGCACGGGCAAGGCCGACACGCTGGCGCATGCCGCCCGACAACTCCTTCGGATAGGCGCTTTCGAAGCCGTCGAGGCCGATCAGGTCGATAGCGGCAAGCGCGCGCTTGCGGCGCTCCGACGAAGCGACACCCTGAGCCTCGAGGCCAAGTTCGACATTCTGCAGCACCGTCAGCCACGGAAACAGGGCAAAGCTCTGGAAGACAACCGCAACATCGGAATTGGGGCCAACCACGGGTCGGCCGGCAAAGGTGATCTCACCCTTGCTCGGACGGATCAGGCCGGCAATGGCCCGCAGCAGCGTGGATTTGCCCGAGCCGGAACGGCCGAGCAGACCGACGATTTCGTTGGGATAGAGCTGAAGGTCGACATTATCGAGGACGACGAGCGAGCCCGAGCTTCCCTTGTCGTAGGTTTGGCAAACCTGCTTGGCCAGCACCAGCGGCCCAGCTTTTACGATTTCGGCCTTCTTGGAGACGACAGCGTTTTCCATGTTCATTTCTCCGATCTTTGGTTAGAGCATGATGCCGAAAAATGTGTGCGGTTTTCGGACGACATCATGCTCTATTTCTTTGATTTTAGAGCGGATTCAGATTTTAGGTCGACCAGACCTAAAATCATCCGCCTCTAGTCGAGGCGCAGGCGACGTTCAGCGAAGACGTAGAGCGGCCGCCAGAGCGTTCTGTTGAAGAGCGTGACGAAGATCGACATGACGACGATCCCGAGGATGACTCGCGGAAAATCTCCGGCCGCCGTCGCCTTCGCGATGTAGGACCCCAGCCCAAACGCTTCGAGCTTCGTATCGCCCCAGCTCACCAGCTCCGCGACGATGCTTGCGTTCCAAGAGCCGCCGGAAGCGGTCAGCGCTCCCGTGACGTAGTAGGGGAAGATCCCCGGCAGGATCGCACGCCGCCACCAAGTCCAGGAACGCAGCCTGTAGACAGCGGATGCCTCGCGCAGATCGGTGGGGAAGGCGCTCGCCCCGGCGATCACGTTGAAGAGGATATACCATTGCGTGCCCAGCACCATCAGCGGCGACAGCCAGATATTGGGGCTGGCCCCCGTCGCGACGATTGCGATCACCGCCACCGGGAAGAGCACGTTCGCCGGAAACGCAGCCAGGAACTGCGCGATGGGTTGCACCCGCTCCGCAACGGCGGGCCGGAGGCCGATCCAGACGCCGAGCGGAACCCAGATCACACTTGCGACCGCAATCAGAACGGCGACGCGGATGAGCGTGACGAACCCGCCGGCAAAAGCGATCCATACATCGCTCCACGATAGCGTCTGGCTGAGGTAGGATATGATGTCCCAGATGCTCCAGGCGCCAATGGCAGCAATCAGAGCAAACCAGACGTAGTCGATGACCCGGCTGACAACCTGCCGCTCTCCCTGCTTGGCGGTGACAATCTTCGACGCGGAGCGCAGCCGCAGCAGAAACAGCGCATTCCAGACGTTGGCGAAAGGCGCGGTCACATACTTCAGAAGACGTGTGCGTCGAATGAGCGAATAGACCCAGGAACGCGGCTTCTGCTGGCCTGCGGTCTGCTCGAAACGGAACTTGTCGGCCCAGGCGACGATCGGCCGGAAAAGCAGCTGATCGTAGAGCAGGATGACGATGCCCATGGCAAGCACGGCCCACCCGACGGCAACGAAGTCCTGCTTGTCGATGGCAACGGCGAGCCAGGAGCCGAGGCCCGGAAGCTGCACCGTGGTATCGCCGACCGTGATTGCCTCCGAAGCGACCACGAAAAACCAGCCGCCGGACATCGACATCATCGTGTTCCAGACGAGACCGGGCGCGGCAAAGGGTGCTTCCAGCCGCCAGAACCGCTGCCAGGCGGAAAGGCCGAAGCCGCGGCTTACTTCATCAAGGTCGCGCGGAACCGTGCGCAGCGACTGATAGAAGGAAAAAGCCATGTTCCAGGCCTGGCTGGTGAAGATGGCAAAGATCGATGCGCACTCCGCCCCCATCTGGCTTCCGGGGAAAAGGCCCATGAAGAAGGTGACGGTGAAGGTGAGGAAGCCGAGCACCGGCACAGACTGCAGGATATCGAGAGCCGGAATGATGATCTTTTCGGCACGGCGGCTCTTCGCGGCAAGCGTTGCGACCACGAAGGTGAAGATGAGCGAAGCGACGATCGCCGCCATCATGCGCAATGTCGTGCGCAGCGCATATTCAGGCAGATAGGCCGGATTCAGCGAAATCGACGCAGTGGAGAGGCCGGCGAGCGGCGCACGCATCTCGCCGACCCCGTGAAGCGTCAGGTAGGCTGCAGCAGCTATGAAGGCGAAGGCCGCGAGGTCGTAGCCGTTTGGCAGAATACGTGCACCGGCCAACGCGGCTACGGCGCTACGCTCGCGTCGATCATTGGCAAGGAAAACCATGTATAACCCCTTGAAACCAGGATGTTACCAATGTGCGCCCCGCCTGATGCTGCATTCGCAACGCAGCCGGGCGCTTGTTTGAAGAAAAAGACTAGGCCGCCCGGCGACTGTGATCCTCATCGGAGCCGGCGGCTCCTTCGGTCGTCCAGAAGCATTCCAGCTTCCCGGTGCGAGAGTTGGTGTGCCAGACGGCAATCAGGCGCGGGCGCGGAAGCGAGGCAGCCCGAATGGGCGCCGGCGAAAACGCAACAATGTTCGATGCATTCGCCGAGGAAAATTTGGTAGCGAATCTGCGTTCGCGGAAAAGAACGATGTTGTTCATGGCTCACTCCTTGGTCTGCGTCTCGGCAGATCCTCGAGCAAGCCGGAAAGGACGAACTAAGCCCTACCGTCGCTTGCCCGACGATTGCCGGCAGCGTTCCAGGTTATTGCAATGACCGTCCGGATTCGGGCATGGGCCGCGACCGGACAGCGGTTAGGGTAGCTGTCCATTTGCTTCTTAATTTGCTGTTTCATCCGCCATTGCTTGGTGTCGCGCAGGCAGGGTCCTCTTGTCACACCCCCTGGGATGGGTCAATCAAGCGATGGTGCAGTGCAACTATACCAAGGTATAGGTCCTAGAATTCTCCGGCGGGCGCATTCAGTCAGTCGCGACAAAAATCATGATTTGAGAAGAGCTTACCAAGCTTCCGGTGTCGCCCCCCTCGCCGCCCAGAGCGTGGAAAATACCGCCGTTCGCACGCTCGGCGTTGAAGCAGAACCAAGTCTGCCACTAAAATCGGGATCTTTTTCAGTATTCTTGCGAACTTCGCCGTCCAAGCTGAAGCCGCATGCAACAGCTTTTTTAAAATGAAGCATGCGAAGCCAGAGGTTGAATTTAGGCATGCACTAAGGAAGAAATATGGGATAAATTCTACCTGTCCTATCGGACTCAGCCTGCCCGAAACCAACGAATTTCCCCAGAAGGCGGATAATTAGGCACGAAACGAAATATAGAAGGCGCGATGCAATTTTCACTCAGAACATTTGGAGAGCTCGTTCTTCTCGACGAAGAGGGACAGGACGTGGCATTTCCGGAAAAAGCTCTCCTGATACTTGCCTATCTACTCGCCATCGACGTGCAATACAGCAGCCGGGCGGCAATAGCGCGACTTCTGTGGGGCGAGGATGACATTGCCAACTCCCTGACGAACCTGCGCAAGCTCATCTCCCGCATCAAGAGCAGGCAGACGGATCTCGGCGTCGAGTTCCTTGCCTTTGACGACATGGATATTCACCTTGTCAATCGCTCCTTGACGAGTGACATCGTGTCCGCAGCTGCAGCGGCAACCACGCCTCTATTAGAAAACCTTGCGACTCTTACACAGGATCTGCGCTCGACGTTCCTTGAAAAAGCAAACTGCCAAAGCCGGATTTTCATCGATTGGCGCGAGAACGAAAGAAAACGGCATCTGGCGCTGCTGAAGGAAATGCTGGACGCGGCTGCGAGGCTTCCCGCAACAAAAAGGGATGTCGCTCTCGCCAAAGAGGCAGCGCTCGTTCTGTTCGAAGCCGATCCTCGCGATGAAAGCATCCATCACCTCCTGCTAAAATCATTCGAAGCCGATGGCGGCCTTGAGCAGCTCAAGAATCTGTTCGAACAGCGCAAAGGCCTGGCATCCTCCTGGATCGGAAAACTACCGGCATCACCGCACTCGGTAGCTTCGGTCTCTCCGGACAATCTCATGAATGAAGCGGCCGAGGAACCTGACCTTGCCTCGCAAGCCATCTTGCGCATACCGCGCGTAGCCTTGCTGCCCCCCGCCAACGATAGTGCCGATGCGGCAGCAGCAATTGTGGCATCTTCGCTGATTGAGGATATCACGCTCGGCTTTTGCGCCCTGCACAGCCTGCGGGTGATCGCCCCCTACTCCGCTATGCAAATGAGCCGCCAGAGCGAAAATCAGATCGCGCTCCTCCAACGCTATGATATCAATTATGTTCTCGACACGAGGCTGAGCGGGCTTGGTGACGATCTCTCCCTATTTTCGCAGCTCATCCACTTACCGAACAGCGAGGTTGTCTGGGCCGAGCGCTTCACCTTCGGCAAGCTGGATCTGGCTCGCAATAAGCGGGATATCTCGCGGCACATCGTTCTCGAGGTTGCCGGGCAGGTAGAGCGTCATGAGATGACGCGTGCCTATTTCGAGAAAAATCCGGCCGCCTACCATCAATATCTTGTCGGCCAGCAATATCTTCACCGCCTGACGCTGCCAAACATGCGTCGCGCCCGCAAACAGATGAAAGCTGCTCTCCGCGAAAGCAACGATTTCGCCCCTGCCCTCAGTTCCATCGCCCGCACCTATTCCAAGGAATGGCTGCTGACCGCCCGTGGAGATATTGAGCTGCTGAAATCGGCAGAGACTTACGCAACCCAAGCCATTGCAGTCCGCAATGATCTGGCGGACGGCTATCGCGAACTTGGCGTCGCCAAGCTGTTGCAGGGATCGATCGACGAAAGCGTCGAGGCACTGGAACTGGCGGAAGCGCTCAGCCCTCATTATGCCGACGTCATCGCCGACCATGCCGACACGCTTGTGCATTTCTCACGACCAGATCTGGCATTGCAGAAGATCGGGCACGCCATGGAGCTCAATCCAATCAACCCGGATTCCTATATATGGACGGCCGCCGGAGCTCACTACGCACTCGGCGAGTTCCAGGCCTCGCTCGACTACATCGACCAGATGGCCGATCCGATTCTGGCAGACCGGCTGTCCGCGGCGAACTGGGCGATGCTGGGCGATAAGGAAAAGGCCGGCACCATCGTACGCAGGGTCCGTGAGGCCAATCCCGACTTTGATGTCGACCGATGGCTGTCCTTCGTTCCCGTCAAGGAACAGTGGCACAAAGAACTCTATCGCGAAGGTTTGAAGAAGGCAGGTTTCTGACGATATTCGCCAAAGACAACGAAATGGTGGGCCCGGAGGGACTCGAACCCCCAACCAAGCGGTTATGAGCCGCCGGCTCTAACCATTGAGCTACAGGCCCGGCACGAGAGAAAAGTCCCCGCACTCGCGACTCCGAAGCAATGGTTCCCCGGAAGCCGACTTGGCTCTAACCCAATTTCTCTTTTCCGACAAGGGACTGCCGTAATACCTTCACAATCAATCCGCAAAAGCGAACCCGAGGGATTATCAACCAAGGAACGAACCATGCTACTGACGAAAACCAGAGATTTTGCTCTTGCCGCCCTTGTCAGCACGACATTCTTCATGCCTGCGGCCGCCGCCTTCGCCGAAGATGCCAAGCCGCGCGAAGCCGTCATCACGGTCACCGGTGAAGGACATGCGGCGGTTGCGCCCGATATGGCCGTGGTAACGCTCGCAGTCGTTCAGCAAGCAAAGACGGCGCAGGATGCGCTCGAGCAGAATAACAAGGCCATGAGCGCTGTTCTGGCGACACTGAAGGAAAGCGGTATCGCCGAGCGCGATCTGCAGACCTCGGGCTTCTCCATCCAGCCGCAATATACCTATCCCAATGACAAGGACGGCCATACGCAGCCGCCGGTCCTGAACGGATATCAGGCGACGAACGGCCTGACCATTCGCGTACGTGACCTCACCAAGCTCGGCGGATTGCTCGATCAGGCGATCAAGCTCGGTATCAACCAGGGCGGTGATATCCAGTTCACCAACGACAAACCGGATGCGGTCCTTGCAGAAGCTCGCAAGAAGGCAGTCGCCGATGCCGCTGCCAAGGCGAAGACCTTGACGGATGCTGCCGGCGTCAAGCTCGGCCGGGTCGTTGCGATCCATGAGGGCGGTATTGCGGCACCGCCGCAGCCCTACATGCGCGCTATGGCCGCGTCGGCACCAATGGACAAGGCCGTCCCGGTCGCCACGGGTGAGAACGAATACAACGCATCGGTAAGCATCACCTACTCGATCCAGCAGTAAACATAGCATCGAGATGCTGGAGCGCATTGCTAGCCTGAGCGCTGACGATGCGCTCCAAACGATTCGAGGAAAGTTGCGCTGCTGCTTTCCGTTCGAGATCGAGTGAAGGCCATGGGCTGAAGTGGCGCTTGGATCTCTTGAAGAGCAAGTTGCTCCAAAAAACAAAACCGCCCTTCGCTCAGATCCTCGTGAGGTCGAGCAAAGGGCGGTTCCGCGGCCCCCGCCAATAAGGCGAAAAGTCAGACATCGAAGAGCAGGGCCTTGAGCCCTCGCAATTCTTATTAGCGGCCTAGCAGCGGGCAGCCGCGAACATTTGCAAACATCATCGTATCCGGACCACGGCGACCGAAGCCATCAACGATAACGCGGCGCGGCGTCACGTCCACAACGCGGGCACGGCGCAGACCGTAGCTGCGCGCAACATCCAGCGCATCGCGCGGATCGCAGCCGCGACGGTCGTAACCACGGCGGTCATAGCGCGGCGGCGGCGGACGGTCATAGTCCGGCGGTGGCGGACGGTGACGGCCGGGGCCGACATAGATGTCCAAATTCTGGGCGGAAGCAAAATCCGCCGTGCCGGACAGCGCAGTGACTGCGATGGCGGCGGCGACCCCCAACTTTGCCAGCAATTGTTTCATTCTGTTCTCCATAGTGCAAAAGGCTTCTCTCATAACGGCAAGATGCGTTGAGCGAGTACCCGAGAGGTAAAGGCGAGATACTGAACATATTCAGAATCGGCCATTCATCCAATATTCACCTACAATGAACGCCAAGATCACACCAGACAGCCGATAATAGCACACCAGGATAAAATGAAGCCGCCTCGCTTGCCGAGACGGCTTCGGATCTAGCGAATAGATGTGGAAAACCTGGGCAATCCAGTCGCTACGATTAGCGGCGGATCAGCGGGCAGCCCCGATCATTGGCGAAAACCACCCGGTCAGGCCCGCGGCGACCGAAACCTTCGACGACCACACGACGCGGCGTGATGTTGTCGATGCGAGCACGGCGCAGGCCCATGTCACGCGCCTTCTGAACCGCCAGAACCGGCGAGCACGAACGGCCACGATAATGATCATAACGTGCCTGCTGGATGCCCGGATGAAAATCATTGGCCGAGGCTGTAACAGCGGTCGCAGAAATGGCGCCGAGCGTGACGAGGGCTGCAATACCTGCCTTGGCGAAAAGATTGGTCATGGGTGTTTCTCCTTCGAATCCTAGTGCGGATTGTTGCAATCCCGTTGTTCGGCTCAAGGCCTTGGGATTGAGAACACGTTAGGTCAGCAAAGCTGAACCGAACGCGAATTGGCCATTCAGATTGTATTCATGGGGGTTAACAATTGGTTAGCGACTGGAGTTGCAACGGTCAGACCGAGAGATGCAGGACGATCTCGCGCCGATGTGGTCGGTCGCGGTGCTCGAAAAGATAAATGCCCTGCCAAGTTCCGAGCACGAGGCGACCGTTCATGACGGGAATCCCGATCGACACCTGTGTCAGCGCCGCCTTGATATGGGCGGGCATGTCGTCCGGGCCTTCCGTCGTGTGCACGATCCAGCGCATGGACGGATCGGAAGAAGGCGGCACCAGCCGACGAAAGAAGGCATTGAGATCCGTCTTCACATCGGGATCGGCATTTTCCTGAATGAGCAGCGAACAGGAGGTGTGGCGTACAAAAACCGTCAAAAGTCCCTCGCCGCCCGCCGCCGCAGTCCGAACGAAGTGCGCAGCCTGATCGGTGAATTCGTAAAGCCCCTGGCCGCGGGTGGCCAGAGTGACGACGGATTGCGGCATGGCTTTCCCCAGCATGCGGATGACGACCCGCATGACCTCGGGCGCAGCAGCCGGATTGTCAAGACCGCCCGACTGGTCGCCTGCGGCATCGGCCCGAAAATCGGAATCGATTTTCGGAAAGCCTGATGCGTAGATTCAAAGACGCTCTATGTTTCGACGATGATGTCGAAGCCGCCATAGATCATGCGTCGGCTATCGAAGGGCATGTTCTGCATCTCGTCCTTGAGGCGCGGATCGGCCATCACCTTTGCCAGGATCTCGTCCCGGCTCTGCCGCGATTCGTAGGTGATCCAGGAGAAAACCACGACTTCGTCATCCGTCGCTTGCACTGCGCGCGGGAAAGACGTCAGTTCGCCATAGGGCACGTCATCGCCTATGGCCTCGACATAGCTGAGCGCGCCATATTCCCTCCAGACCATTCCGGCCTTGCGCGCCAGGGTTTTATAGGCCTCGATGTTGCCTTTCGGGACGGCGACGATAAAACCATCTACATAAGCCATTTTCCACCTCCTCGGTTCCACATAATGGCTTTCCAAGGACGCTCGGACAAAGCGATATCCGACATATGACACGAAATTTTTCTGCGTCAGGCGGATCGGCACAGACATAATGGAGCAGCGCCGTGGCTGCCTGCGGGAGCGCTTATGCAAATTGAATACAGGGATGATCCGAATCCAGGGAACCAAGCCTTAAACGCACTCTGGGCGCGCGCCTGGAATGCATCCTCCCCACGCGACTTCTCCACGATCCTGTCGCGAAGCCTCGCGCATGTCGGCGCATTTTCCGGATCGACACTCGTCGGTTTCGTCAACATCGCCTGGGATGGCGGCATTCACGCCTTCATTCTCGATACCTGCGTCGATCCAGGGTTTCGAAGACAGGGCATCGCAACCGGCCTGGTCGAAAGGGCGAAGATCCTGGCGCGCGACCGCGGCGCGGAGTGGCTTCACGTCGACTTCGAACCTCGCCTTACCCCTTTCTACCGTCGCATCGGCTTCACACCCACCGAAGCCGGTCTGATAAGACTGCGCAATTGACAAGCGCGTCAATTCGATGCGCGGGCCTGCGAGAGCAGCCAGTTGCGAAATAGGCTGGCGGACGGATTTTGCAGTGCATTTGGCGGATAAAGCAGATTGTAGCTCACGGCGGCCGGTTGGGCCTCGACAAAACAGCGCACCAGCCGGCTCTCGGCGATATCACTTGCGACCAGCGAGCTGCGAACCAGCGCAAAGCCTTGGCCATTGCGGCACGCCTCAAGCATGTCGGCGAAAGTTGCAAATAGCTGGCCGCTCTCCACTGCCTGCACGATATCGAAGGGCGGATCCATCTCGCTTCTTTCGCCAATGATCTGCTCATACCAGCGTTGCCAATCCAGTATCGTATGTTGCATGCCGGCATAGCGCAGCAGGGGCGCTGCCCTTATGGCGTAGCGTTGGGGCAGCTGCCTCGACAGCGCGGGTGAGCTGACCACGAACTCCTCATCCGTCAGCAGTTCCTCATGGATCAGTCCGACCTCGGCCCGGCCGAGCCAGATCGCCATGTCGAGACCAGCAGAATGAAATTCCGGACGCTGATAGCCAACGGCTATCTTCAACTCGATATCGGGATGCCGCTTGCAGAAATCCGGCAATCGGGATGCCAGCCATTGGCCAGAAAACTCAGGGGAAACGGAGATCGAGACGCTTCTGACCGAAACGCTTGCGCGCGCCTCATGCAACGCTGTCTCCAGTTCGGAAAGCGTCTCGACAATTGCTGGATGCAGGCGTGCCCCTAATGGGGTCAATCTGGCTCCATGTCGGCCTCGATCGAATAGCCGACCTCCAATCCACCCTTCCAACTGCGCGAGCTGATGGCTGACGGCGGTCTGCGTCTGACCAACCCGCTCAGCGGCACGGCCAAAGCCGCCGGTTTCGACGATGGCGCAAAATGCCTGCAGCTCCGACAGAGGTGGAAGTGGCCGCTTTCCCATGAAAATCCCGCATGTTTGATTGCCGGAAGCTTCATTATACATGCCTGAATTTCAGAGGCATCTGTCTATTTCGAGAGATCGCGAGGCCTGAGATAGATGAGAATGGATCATGCAAATTGCTGGATACGGTGGCTCTTCGGCAACCTGGCTCGATTAATCTCCCCGCGCGATTATATGCGGAAAGCTTCGAGACGAGTGAATGAACCGCGCGACACACTTCAAGCTGCCAGCCTTCACTTGCTCCGGGATGTCGGTATCAGCAATGACAAGGCAGATCGACTGAGGTAGCAGAGACCGCCCCAGTTACTCGTCAGCCTCGATGTTGTTTTGCTTCAACATTTCCATCAGCCGGGAAATCAAATCGCGGCGATGATGGACTGAGAACCCCTCGCCTGGTCTGCAGCGACCAGACGGAAGCAAGCTCATCCGCAAGCGAATCAATCAGGCGTGGCACATCGCGGCTTGCGGAAGCATGCAAGGCTTCGGCCACGATCAACACGGATCGCGTCTTCTGATAGACTGCGGAAAGGCCACTTTGCCGGTTGGTCCAGCGACGGGCGTGCGCTTGTCCGGCTGCATCGGCGAAGATGACCTCGCGGGGTTCCGGGTGCTCCGTCTCACCGGAGAAGGTACGATAAGACTCGCTACCCTGCGCGTGGCGAACCTCGAGATCGCCAGAGACCTTTTCAAGGTCGAAAACAGCCACCGGAATGGCGAATGCAATGGAGATGGCGTTGCAGAGATCGACGAGCGGATGCAACTGCGGCAACGATCCTTCCTGACGAAAACGACGCAGCAAAGCCTCGGAAGCGCAGCGATATTGCGTGGGCTTCATCCCCATTTTCGAAAAAGCACGCCGCCAGGCCTGAATTTCCGGCATCTCACTCTCAGAGCATCGCGAGAGCCGCTCAGCGGCTGTGGCATGATAAGAAGCGATGCGATCCTCAACGCTCGCATCGGCCGTGATGCCTTCAGCGAGCAGCACGCCGGGAACCAGCTCCGGAAACGTGCTCCACATCTCGTTCGAATGACGGAAATACATGACCTCTCCTTCTGCAGTCTCGATTGGCGCCGCAGAAAACCCCGTGATCATCGCGCGGTCTTGAATGAAATTGCAGATGCGTCAGCAGGCTGCCGCATAAGCGCCTGGTGAAAGGCCGAAGTTGCGCACGAAAAGCCGCGTCATGTGGCTTTGATCGGCAAAGCCACAGGCAAAGGCCGCTTCCGCCAGCGGCGTACCAACCGCGATCAACCGTCGCGCCTCGTGGATACGACGTTGCAGCAGATAGGCGTGCGGCGTGAGGCCGGTCGCCTTACTGAAGGCGCGCAGGAACTGGAAATGGCTGAGCCCGCAGACATCGGCGAGCTCGGCAAGCGTGAACGGCGCGGCAGGATCGTCGTCAATCAATTGGCGGGCGCGACTGATGGCTGCGGGAATGGCGACGTCGCGCGAACCCGGCTTCCCTTCGCTCATCACCTCAGCAATGAGCGACAGCAGCAGCCCATCCCGCAACAAGCTATCCTGCGGTGCCGATTTGCCGATCAGGAGCGGAAACAACGCCCTGAACTTCATAACCAATTCGGTGTTGCGAATGACGGGAGAGGGAAACTCGAGCTCGCCCATCCTTCCCTCGCCTATATCGCGCAGGAGATCGGCAATGACGCGCGGCTCGAAGTAGAGCATCGACCAAGCCCGGCTGTCGCCAACAGGCATGCCGTCATGCACCTCGTTTGGATTGACGCTGATGATATCGCCGGCCTCTGCCCACACCATGCCTCGCCCGCTAAGCGACGCCTGGGCACCGGCCTCGATGAGGCCTATGCCAAACTGATCATGCGTATGCTTGGGAAAGCTATGACCCGTTTCCGCCTTGACGGCCTCGACGCCGACAAGTGAAGTGCGGAATATCCTGAATTGGACGGATCTCATCCGCATCGCTTCCTCAACGAGACAACATCCCTACTAGAGGATGCACGCAAAGCTTAGCGTGGTGACCTTATTGCTGGCAATCTCGATCCTGCGCAGCATGGGCCGTATTATCGCTCCGATATTCCCGGCTCATCGTCCTGTGCCGTCACCAATGCCGCCTGGGTATTGCCGGCAACCGCCGCCGGCAACGGCGTGCCGCGTTTGCGCTCCCGCGCCAGCGTCAGCAACCCGGAGAAAATGATGAGGACGATGCCGAAAGCCATGGGCATATCGATACTGTCATTGAACAGCAGATAGCCGAAGATAATCGCCCAAAGCATCTGGCTATATTGCGGCGGGGCCACCAGATTTGCCGGAGCCATATGGGCCGCGCTCATCAACAGCACGTTTCCAAGCGCGCCCAGCAGGCCGTAGCTCGCCAAAAAGATCCATTGCGTCGCAGTCGGCGGCGTGACCTCCGAAATCATCAGAAAGCCACTGACAATAAGCGTGCCGAAGAGGCCAGCGCCATAGAGCGAAATGCGTTTTTCCTTCGAACCAAGCGCGCGGTTGATGACTATCGAAATTGCAGCGGCAAGGCCGCCCACCGCCGCGCAGAAATGGCCGACAGAGAGTTCGCGAAAGCCGGGACGCAAAACGATCAGCACGCCAACGAAACCGAGAATGACCGCTGTCCAGCGCTGCCAACGCACATCCTCCTTGAGAAAGATCACCGAGAGGATCGTCACGAAAGACGGCAGCAGGAACAGCAGCGAAAAGGCTTCCGCCATCGGCAGCTTGGTGAAGGCGATAACCGAGCAGATCGCTCCGATCGCGCCGCAAATGAAGCGCAGCAGCCACATGGGCCGGTTCGACGTTTTCACAATGTCGAGCCAGGTATCCTCCCGCCTCTTCAGGAAGGGCACCGCCGCAAAGCCGAACAACGCTCCGATGAAGGCAACCTGGTAGGAGGGAACCACGCCATGCAGAATCTTGATCGAGGCGTCGCTAAAGGCAAACACGGCATAGGCCGAGAATGCCACGAGAACACCACGCAAAGCGGAGCGGCCAGCGGCCGCGGAACTGGAATCGGCTGTAATCGAGGACATCAGAATCTTGAGAATGTGCGATGGGAGGACACTGAATCAGTGAGATGCAGGCAATTGTATGATGAAATGATCCGAATTTCGATTGGGGCTGGCAATAAACTATTGTTTCAGCGGGCGAACATTCGGCGTCAGTTTCCAACGAAGCCCAATTTGTCCACCTGGCTAGGGGAAACATGTCCTCTGACCGTATAGGAAAAGGCCGTAACCTTCAGGGCATCGCTGTCTACTTGACAAGTCAGTGCCACTCTCTGAAAGCCTTTCGGAGTATCTACGACAACACCATCGCCAACTAGGCTAGTATCGGAAATCATAGCCGGTGATAGCGCAGAGTTTATGAAGCTTGTAGCCCTTAGGTCATAACCGAATTGTAGCTTTTCCTCCGACCGGCAGAGATAAAGTACTCGCTGCCGCCGCGGCATCTTCTTCCAAGCGTCGTAGTCACTCTTCGACAGACGGGCCATCTCGGCACCTGAATAGAGCTTCTTGGCCTGAATGGCCCTTTTCGGCGCGAGTGATTTAGGCGGTTGCGGCTCGGTGACCAAGGCGGCGCCACCCGCCGAACCGCCTTGACTGCTCGAAGCAGATTGACTTTGAGAGCTTTGCGGGGCTGGCGAAGGCCTTACTGCCGGTAAAGCGATCTGCGGCGCAATTGCCTGATCCTTGGGCTGCTCGGCGGCAGATTGCTGCGGATCGGCTGTCGGCGCCTGTGCCGTCTGTTGCGCCTGCGGATCGTTCTGATCGGTCGACGGTGCCTGTGGTTGCTGCACCTGCGATTCCGAGGGTTCATTGGTCGTCAGGACATCCGGTGCCGAGGAGGAAGCTTTGGCCGTGGCGTCGCTTGGCGGCGGCTTAGCCACATTCGCTTGCTGATCTTTGGCATCGGCCTGCTGTTGTGCCGCCTGCGCTTCGGCCTGGGCTTGCGCGGCAGCGGCTGCCTGCGCTTCAGCCTGTTGTTCGGCCGCCGCATCGTTCGGTGGTGTTGGCGGCGTGTCGGTCGGTTGAGCCTCGGCCTGCTGCGTGGTCGTCGCGTCCTTCTGATCGCCCTTCATATCCGGAAGAGGCGTTTCCGTCGCAGAAGGCTGCTGCCCGGCCTTCTCGACAGGTTTATCGGCACTGGCGTCATCGGCCTTGGGAGCGGGCTTCTCCGCCTGTTCGTCAGGCTTATCGGCCTTGGCCTCAGCCGATTTGGCCGCAGGCTTTTCTGCCGCCTCCTTGCCCTTCGGATCGGCTTGTTTTGGCGGCTGCTCGTCCGATTTCTTTCCCTCAGGCTGCTGCGGTTCGTCCTTGTTTTCTGCCGTCTGCTGGGCCGGGTTCTCGTCAGGTTTTTGCGTAGGCTTGGGGGGCTGATCCGGCTTCTCGTTCGCCTTCGTCGCGACTTCCTGCTTTTCCTCTTGCTGGGGAACGAGCTCTACATTGACGCTATCTTCGGACTTTGCCTGTGGTGGCGCCGGCAGCAGCGGCAACAGGAAAATCGCGACAAACAGGACGTGCAGGACGATCGACAGGACAAAGCCCGGCCGCATCTCCTTATCCCGTTTTTCCGCAACCTTCTCCATCGTTCAGCAGATGGCTCGCGCGGTAAAAGCAATCAAGAGAACATGGCGCATCGATTCATTCGATCCCTAATGGCAGACAGATCAGCAGACTTTCAGATCGCTGACATATGGTATCCGACAACACGCCGCGAAAGGGCCATCGTCGAAATCGAACTTGTCAGGCCTCGGCACGATCCGCAATGCCGCAAAAACAAACCTGCGTGATCTTACGATACGAAAACGAGCGCATCCACGGTTAGAAGAATTCGTCCAGCAACTGATAGTAGGCCATCTTTTCCGCCTGCGGCTCAAAATCGCCGTAGACCTTCAGAAACTCTGTCAGCAGATCTTTCGCGAAGTCTTCTTGGATACTGCGGCAAGCCAGCGCGATATCCTGGTGGCGGTCAGCGATGCCGAGGCGCCCGCAATCGATGTAGCCGCTGAACTTGCCCCCATCGGCCATGAAATTCGGCAGGCAGGCGTCGCCATGGGTAACGACGAAATCCTCGGCTCCCGGCCGGCGCTCTTCAAGCTCGCGAAAAAGATCCTGCGCGGATTGCCCCCGCCTCTCATCGTCGAAGTCGTTCTCATCAACATGACCGGCAAGCAGATGTGCCTTTGCCTCGCCAAGCTTGTGGTCCAAGCGGTTATCGAAGGGGCAGTTCGCGATGTTGAGTGCGTGCAAGCGCCGCAACGCATACGCCAGAAGATGCACACGCTCGATCGGGGACGTCAGCTCGTCGCTGGCGAGGTCAGAGCCTGGGAGCGCACTCATCAGAAGCCATTCGCGCTCTTCGTCCCTCTCATGGACGATGACCTGTGGGCAGGCAAGCTTCTGCTCGGCAAGCCAGCGCAGCCTTGCAACCTCTCCCGGCAGTTCGCCCAGAGGATCGATAAGCTCGGTCTTCAGGTACATGGGCGCACGGCCGCCCGCCTCCAGCCGGAAGACCTGCGCCGACGAGCAGCCGAGCGCATCCTGCCGCCATTCGTATCCAGCCAGCAAATCTCGCAGCCGAGACGGCAAAGATAGTTCGAAAGCCTGTGGTTTGCCTGCCATGGCCAAAACCTCACTTCAGATCTGATTCCAACAGAAAACCCGGCTCGCTTTCGCAAACCGGGTTCGATTTCGTGACATTGCCGGCTTGCGGCGGATGTCAACTGTCGAGGAAGCTCCGGAGCTTGCGGCTGCGGCTCGGATGCTTGAGCTTGCGCAGCGCCTTGGCCTCGATCTGACGGATACGTTCGCGCGTAACCGAGAACTGCTGGCCCACTTCTTCGAGCGTATGGTCGGTGTTCATGCCGATGCCGAAGCGCATGCGAAGCACGCGCTCTTCACGCGGCGTCAGCGACGCCAGAACGCGGGTCGTCGTTTCGCGCAGGTTCGCCTGAATGGCGGCGTCGATCGGCAGAAGCGCGTTCTTGTCCTCGATGAAGTCACCGAGATGCGAATCCTCTTCGTCACCCACCGGGGTTTCGAGCGAGATCGGCTCCTTGGCGATCTTCAGAACCTTGCGCACCTTTTCGAGCGGCATGGCGAGCTTTTCGGCCAGCTCTTCCGGCGTCGGCTCGCGGCCGATTTCGTGCAGCATCTGGCGCGAGGTACGAACGATCTTGTTGATCGTTTCGATCATATGCACCGGAATACGGATCGTGCGGGCCTGGTCGGCGATCGAACGGGTGATGGCCTGCCTGATCCACCAGGTGGCGTAGGTCGAGAACTTGTAGCCACGGCGATATTCGAACTTATCGACCGCCTTCATCAGGCCGATATTGCCTTCCTGAATGAGGTCAAGGAACTGCAGGCCACGGTTCGTGTACTTCTTGGCGATGGAGATGACGAGGCGCAGGTTGGCTTCGACCATTTCCTTCTTGGCGATACGCGCTTCGCGCTCGCCCTTCTGAACCATGTGAACGATGCGGCGGAATTCCGAAATCGAAATGCCGGTTTCGGTCGCAAGGTTCTGGATTTCCTGGCGGATGTCACGGATCGTGGTGTTTTCGCTCTTGGCGAATTCCTTCCAGCCGCGAGCGGCCAGATTGCCGATCGACTTCATCCAGTTCGGATCGAGCTCGGCGCCCTGATACTGTTCCAGGAAGCTGTCGCGCTTGACGCCATAGGATTGGCAAGACGCAGCAGGCGGCCTTCGTTCTGCACGAGGCGCTTGTTGATGTCATAGAGCTGCTCGACGAGAGCGTCGATGCGGTTCTGGTTCAGCGACAGAGACTTGACCGACTTGACCAGCTCATCCTTGAGTTCCTTGTAACGGCGCTCCTGTGCCGAAGACAGCGTGCCGGAAGCCGACAGGCGCTGCTCGACCTGCTGGTCCTGCAGCTTGCGCAGCTTCTTATAGGTTTCGGCGATCGTGTCGAGCGTCGTCATCACCTGCGGGCGAAGCTCGGCTTCCATCGCAGCGAGCGAGAGGCTGGACTCGTCTTCGTCCTCTTCCTCTTCCTCGATCGGCAGGCCTTCACCGCCGACATTGGTGATGTCGTCGTCGGAAGAACCGCGGCCGCGACGAGCTTTTTCCTTTTCCTCGGCAGCCTTGCGGTCGGCCTCGATCTTCTCGGGGCTTTGGAACTGTGGGGCAGCCTTGGCTTCAGGGCCGGAATAGGTGGTTTCGAGGTCGATGATCTCGCGCAGCAGTGTGGTGCCTTCGTTGAGTTCGTCGCGCCAGATAATCAGCGCCTGGAACGTCAACGGGCTCTCACAGAGGCCACCGATCATGGTCTCGCGACCAGCCTCGATGCGCTTGGCAATCGCGATTTCGCCTTCGCGCGACAGAAGCTCGACGGAGCCCATTTCGCGCAGATACATGCGCACCGGGTCGTCCGTACGGTCGGTCGGCTCTTTCTTCTTGGCGGTCGCCAGAGCGGAACCCGTCGAAGGAGCGAGTTCGCCGCCTTCGCTCTCATCGTCGCCGCCGGCATCGTCATCGTCGTTCGAGGCAGCACCGGCCTCTTCGACATCCTCATCCTCGATGACGTTGATGCCCATGTCCGAAAGCATGGCCATCGTGTCTTCGATCTGTTCGGATGTCACTTCTTCGGACGGAAGAACGGCATTAAGCTCGTCCATCGTCACATAGCCGCGCTTCTTCGCGGCCTTGATCATCTTTTTGACCGCGTCATCGGAAAGATCGAGAAGTGGGCCGTCGGAGGTGCCGTCGCGCTCGACTTCAGCTTCTTCGTTCTCTTTGACCTTTGTTGCCATCTCTATATCGTCGCTTTCCCTGACGCTGCAAACTTGCATGCGGTAGAACATTTCAATCGCGCCGGCACGCCCTGCGCCAGCCTCGACTCACCGACCAACACCTACGGAATGATCTTTAATGTCCGATTAACCACGATCACCTGCTCCGGAGTACAAAGCTGGATTGCGTCTAGGTTTCCGGCCATGGTATCAGGTGATCCGCTCGATCCAGTCTTACCGTTCTTTCCGAAGTCAAACGGTGATTCCCAGAATTTTGGTTCTCGTCAAGCTTTTCCAGTAAAAAAGCCCATTAAATGCGCGAAAAAGCCTTATCCACAGGCTCGGCGCGTCATATTCAATTATTTTCCGTATTTAGGAAGTCCCCACGCGATGACAAGAGCATCCTAAAGAAACCTGTGCGTTTAGGGCATCGGCATGCATCACCGATGCCCTAAAGCGACAGTCCGGATCAGTTCCAATCCATGACGACCTTGCCGGAATTGCCTGAACGCATGGCCTCGAAGCCATCACGGAAATCGTCGATGCCGATGCGATGCGTGATCAGCGGAGAGACATCGAGACCGCCTTGGACGAAGGCAATCATCTTGTACCAGGTCTCGAACATCTCGCGGCCATAAATGCCCTTCAGGTTCAGCATCTTGAAGATGACCTTGTTCCAGTCAATCTCGAAGCCGGCCGGCGCGATGCCGAGAATGGCGATCTTGCCGCCATTGTTCATCTTGTCGATCATGTCGCGGAAGGCCGGCGCCGCGCCCGACATTTCCAAGCCGACATCGAAGCCCTCTGTCATGCCGATGGACTTCATGACATCGGCGAGGTTCTCCTTCGAGGCGTCGACCACATGGTCAATGCCGACCTTGTGGGCAAGAGCCAGCCGGGTCGGATTGATGTCTGTTATCACCACCTTGCGCGCGCCCGAGCGCTTGGCGACCATGGCTCCCATGATGCCGATCGGCCCGGCACCGGTCACGAGCACATCTTCGCCAACCAGGTCGAAGGAAAGAGCCGTGTGCACGGCGTTGCCGAACGGGTCGAAGATCGCGGCAATCTCATCCGGAATGTCGTCCGGGATCGGCACGACATTCGATTCGGGGATGCAGACGAACTCACCGAAGGAGCCGGGACGATTAACGCCGACGCCGAGCGTGTTGCGGCAGAGGTGCCCCCTGCCCGCCCGGCAGTTGCGACATTTGCCGCAGACGATGTGCCCTTCGCCGGAAACGCGCTCGCCGACGTGGTACTTCGTCACGGCCGAACCGATTTCGGCAATCTCGCCACAAAATTCATGGCCAACCACCATCGGCACCGGAATGGTCTTCTGCGCCCATTGATCCCAGTTCCAAATGTGGACATCCGTGCCGCAGATCGCTGACTTTTTGACCCGGATCAGGACATCGTTCGGCCCGACCTCGGGAACCGGGACATGCTCCATCCACAGCCCAACCTCAGGCTTGGCTTTGACCAACGCTTTCATCATGTTCGACATGATCGGTTCTCTCCAACCAATTCAAATGATTCCAAGTTCTTTTCCGGCTTCCGCGAAGGCCGCGATCGCCTTTTCGACATCGGCCTTCGAATGGGCGGCCGACATCTGTGTGCGGATGCGGGCCTGCCCCTTGGGCACGACCGGGAAAGAGAAGCCGATAACGTAGACGCCCTTCTTCAGCATCAATGCAGCCATATCCTGCGCGAGCTTTGCGTCACCCAGCATCACCGGAATGATCGGGTGATCGGCGCCGGCGAGCGTGAAGCCGAGCTTGGTCATCTCGCTGCGGAAAAGCTCGGCATTGCCCTTGAGTCGTGCCCGCAGCTCCGCGCCGTTCTCGATCAAGTCGAACACCTTCAGCGACGCAGCCGCGATGACCGGTGCCAGCGTATTGGAGAAGAGATAGGGCCGCGAGCGTTGCCGCAGCCAATCGACAACCTCGCTCTTGGCCGAGGTATAGCCGCCGGAAGCGCCGCCGAGCGCCTTGCCGAGCGTGCCGGTGATGATGTCGATCCTGCCTTCGACGCCACAATGCTCCGCCGAGCCGCGGCCATTCTTTCCGACGAAACCGACGGCATGGCTGTCATCCACCATGACCATGGCGCCGTATTTTTCGGCCAGATCGCAAACGCCGCCGAGATTGGCGATGATGCCGTCCATGGAAAAGACGCCATCGGTCGCGATCAGCTTGAAACGGCTGCCTTCGGCCTTCTTCAATTCCTCTTCCAAAGCCGCCATGTCATTGTTGGCATAGCGGAAACGCTTGGCCTTCGAGAGCCGCACGCCGTCGATGATCGAAGCATGGTTGAGCGCATCCGAAATGATCGCGTCCTCCTCGGAGAGCAACGTCTCGAACAGACCGCCATTGGCATCGAAGCAGGAGGAATAGAGGATGGTATCTTCCATGCCGAGGAAGGACGAGATCCGCGCCTCGAGCTGCTTGTGCTCTTCCTGTGTGCCGCAGATGAACCGGACGGAGGCCATGCCATAGCCATAACGGTCGAGCGCCTTTTTCGCGGCGTCAGCGAGTTCCTCATTGTCGGCCAGGCCGAGATAGTTGTTGGCGCAGAAATTGAGCACACGCGCTCCACCGACCACAGCGATTTCGCCGGCCTGCTTGGAGGTGATGACACGCTCGGACTTGTAGAGACCGGCTTCTTTCAAGCCGGCAAGCTCGTTGCGCAGGTGCGATAGAAATTCTGAGGTCATTGTCGCATTCCGTTACTGATCATGGCGGAAACAGGCCGAGAGATATCACAGGATTAGCACAGCCGCCGCATTCATGAGCGGCAAAAATGCATCGAGCCATGACGCTGCCGCGACATGCCCCCACACAGTTCGATTACCACCGCCAACGGGACGTCTCAACGGCACATTTGTGCCATTTACGCCCACCGCTATTGCAAAAATTACTTGACTGAGTCCATTATCGTGAAAACAAGACGGTCACTTTTACCTATGATGGGAATATCATGAGCATATTCGAGAGATTCTCCCTGAAAGGGCGTGTTGCCCTGGTTACAGGCGGCGGACGCGGGTTGGGATTCGAGATGGCCCAGGCATTGGCCGATGCGGACGCTCACGTCATTATCAACGGGCGGACGGCGGCAACGTTGCAGGCGGCGGTCCAGACAATTCAAGGGCGGGGCTGCTCTGCAGAAGCCGCTGCCTTCGATATAGCCGACCGGGAGGCGCAACGAGCGACCATGGCGGATATCGAGAAAAACCACGGCCGGCTGGATATATTGGTGAACAATGTCGGAGCCCGCGACAGACGCCCGCTCGCGGACTTCGACGACGAAGCGATCCTCGCTCTGCTCAATACTGACCTCGCGGCCTCGATCATGCTTTCGCGCGATGCCGCGCGCTTGATGAAGCAGCACAACTACGGACGACTGATTTCGGTGACATCGATCAGCGGCCAGGTCGTCATGCCCGGAGATTGCGTCTACCCCGCCGCCAAGCAGGGGCTGACCGGCCTCGTACGAGGCATGGCGGTGGAGTTCGGCCCCTTTGGCATCACAAGCAATGCGATCGCCCCGGGCTGGTTTGCGACGGAAACCAACGCCGCGATGGCTGCGAATGAAGAACTGACGCCTTTCGTGCGTCAACGCATTCCGGTTCAACGGTGGGGGCGACCGGACGAGATTGCCGGTGCCGCACTCTTCCTTGCCAGCGACGCTGCATCCTTCGTCAACGGCCATGTCCTGACCGTCGACGGCGGGATGACCGTGCGCATGTAACCAAAAATTCGAAGTTTTTTCAGATCCTTACGCCCAATGTCACCGGCCGGTGAAATTCGAAATCACCGCAAGAAACGCATCGCCATAGCGCTCGAGCTTCGACTGGCCGACGCCTGAAATTCCGAGAAGAGCCTTGTGATTTTTCGGCCGCTCCGTCGCGAAGGCAATCAGTGTCGTGTCAGGGAAAACGACATAGGGCGGCACGCCCAGTTCCTTGGCGATCCTCGTGCGCTCGGCGCGCAACGCGTCGAACAGGGCCTGCGCCTCGCCGGAAAGACCATGAGCCTGCCGTTCCGGCCGGCCGGCCTTCTTGCCGCGACGTCCTGTTTCCGGCCGGTCCTTGCGAAAGAAGACCTGTCGTTCGCGCTTGAAAACAGCCCTCGCCTCTTCCTCTAGCTTCATGGCACCGAAGGCAGTGTGATCGACGCTGAGCAACCCGCTCGCGAGCAGCTGCCGGAAGATCGACTGCCAGCTGCGGGCAGAAATGTCCTTACCGGCACCGAAGACGGGCATGTCGGTATGACCGAACCGCTGCGTCTTCTCATTGATCGTACCGACCAGGACATCGATGACATGGCCGGTGCCGAAACGCTCGCCGGTGCGGTAAACCGCGGCCAGCGCCTTGATCGCCGCCTCCGTGCCATCCCAGGTCTCGACAGGTTTCAGGCAGGTATCGCAATTGCCGCAGCCGCCGCTATGCCCCTCGCCGAAATGCGCGAGAATGGCCTGTCGCCGGCATCCCGCCGTTTCGCAGATGGCAAGCAGCGCATTGAGCTTGGCCCGCTCAACACGCTTGATTTCGTCTGATGCACCGCCCTCATCGATCATCCGCCGCCGTTGGATGACATCGGCCATGCCGTAAGCCATCCAGACTTCGGACGGTAAGCCGTCACGCCCCGCGCGGCCCGTTTCCTGATAGTAGGCTTCCACCGAGCCCGGCAGATCGAGATGGGCAACATAGCGTACATTCGGCTTGTCGATACCCATGCCGAAGGCGACGGTCGCCACCAGGCACAAGTCCTCCTCTTTCAGGAAAGCATCCTGATTGGCGTCGCGCAGCGCCCGATCCATGCCGGCGTGATAGGCGAGCGCGCGGACGCCCTGCCCGTTCAGCCACTCGGCCGTGTCTTCGACCTTGGCGCGGGAGAGACAATAGACGATGCCGCTATCGCCGCGGTGACCGTCGAGAAAACGCAGCAACTGCTGGCGCGGCTGATCGCGCTCCACAATCTCGTAGGCGATATTCGGCCGGTCGAAGCTGGTGGTGAAGACCTTGGCATCGTCGAGAGCCAGCCGCTCGATGATATCGTCGCGGGTGTGAGGGTCGGCGGTCGCCGTCAGGGCAATGCGCGGCACGCCGGGAAAAAACTCGGCAAGCTTGCCGAGATCCCGATATTCCGGTCTGAAATCATGCCCCCATTGCGAGACGCAGTGCGCTTCGTCGATTGCAAAGAGCGCAATCTTCGCCCTGGCGATCATCTGCTGGAAGCCGTCGGTCAGGATGCGCTCGGGCGTGACATAGAGCATATCGAGCGTGCCGTTGGAAACGGCGCGATAGATCTCACTGGCCTCCTCGCGCGACAGCGATGAGTTCAATGCCGCAGCACGTATGCCCAGCTGCTTCATCGCCTCCACCTGATCCCGCATCAGCGCAATCAATGGCGAAACGACGATACCAATGCCCTCACGGCAAAGCGCCGGGATCTGGAAACACAGCGATTTGCCCGCCCCGGTCGGAAACAGCACCACGGCATCGCCACCCGAAACAACGTGCTCGACCACCTGCTGCTGCTTGCCGCGAAATGCCGAATAGCCATAGACGCGCTTCAGCACATCGAGCGGGGCAACCCCGCCGACGGTTTGCCCGAACAGTGCCTCATCAGCGGAAAATCGCGGATCCAGTCTATCCGGCTGTGACATTCACTTCCTACTTTCCTGCAACGTTTTTGACGCGCCCGGAAAGAACGCCAAAGCCATCGATGATCGCCTCCTGGTTTTCGAGCCGCACCGCTTCCAGCTGTACTTCCTGCAAGGCACGCATCAATTGCTCGATAAGCTCGCCGTCGCCATCTTCCGTCGCCTCGGCAATCGCACCCTGCAACTCGATCTTGTGCCACCGAAGGGCCTTGGAGCGCTTGTGAAGCGCAAGCGCCTGACGATAGCCTTCGCGAGCATCCTCCATCGCGGCTTGCTCGGTTGCCGTCCAAAGCCGGGCATTGCGAACCTGCTGCTCGAGGTTCTTCAGCAGCGCGCCGAAATCCTGCTCTTCCAGCTGTTCGACCAGCCGCTCACGGGTGAGCTGCGGTCCCACCATCGCAGCAGCGATCCCAAGCATAGCCGACCAGAGGCGCTGCAACTCGCGGCTTTCGTAATCGATCGCGGCGATCTCGTCATACTCGTCCTGCAGCAACAACGGATGATTGACGATGGTCAGCGCCAAAACGCTTTCGCGCAGGCTCGGAATATCCTGATGTCCCTTGATCATCGCCGAGCGTGTCAGGCGATCGGACGCCGTCGTGCTGACCGCCGCCCGGTCGCGTCCCTGCCCGCCGCGGCCACCAAAGGCGCGACCGTTGCCATCACGGGAAAAGCCGCGCGCCTGCTGATTGCCTCCGCGCTGGAATTGCGGCTGGAAAAGCCCGTTCAGCCGCTCGCGCATGCTCTGCTGATAGTGGCGCCGAACATCCTCGTCGACGATGACGGACACGATGCGCCGGAGCCGCGCTTCGAGTTCGGCCCGCGCCTCTGGGGTTTCGAAGGTGCCGCTGGCAGCCTCCCTCGCCCAGATCAGATCGGCGAGCGGCTTTGCCTGCGCCAACACCTTGTCGAACGGCGCTCGACCGTCGTGGCGCACGAGATCGTCCGGATCCTTGCCGTCGGGCAGTAGCGCGAAGCGGACGGTTCGTCCCGGCTTGATATGCGGCAACGCCAGATCGGCGGCGCGATTGGCGGCGCGAATGCCCGCGCCGTCACCATCGAAACAAAGCATGGGCTCCGGCGTCATCTTCCAGAGAAGATCGAGCTGATTTTCCGTGAGCGCCGTGCCGAGCGGCGCGACCGCATTCTCCACCCCGGCCTGATGCAGGGCGATGACGTCCATATAGCCTTCGACGGCAATGATGGTTCCCGCACCATCGGCGCCCTGAGCGGCGCGGCGCGCCCGGGTGAAATTATAAAGCACGTTGCCCTTATGGAAGAGCTCGGTCTCGTTGGAATTGAGATACTTCGCCGGCGCGTCCGATGCCATGGCCCGGCCACCGAAGGCGATGACCTTCTCGCGCGATGAGAGAATGGGAAACATGATGCGATCGCGAAAACGATCGTAGGAGACGGGCACGTTCTCATGCACGACGAGGCCGCAAGCTTCGATCTGCTCTTTCAGCACGCCCTTGCTTGCGAGATGCTCCTTCAGCGCATTGCGGCTATCGGGGGAATATCCGAGCCGAAAGGTTTCTATCGTGCGCCCGGTCAATCCACGGTCGCGTAGATAAGCACGGGCGCGCGCACCGTTGGCCGTCTGCAGCTGGTCCTGAAAGAACTGAGTCGCCATCTCCATGACATCGAGCAGCGAGGTCCTTTCCTTCTCCCTTTTCGCCTCCATGGGGTCAGCGACCGGCATGGGCACGCCAGCCATGTCGGCAATCTGCTGCACAGCCTCAGGGAAGCTCAAGCCTTCCAGCTCGGTAAGAAAACGAAAATGGTCGCCCGTCACCCCACAGCCAAAGCAGTGATAGCGGCCCTTGCGATCCTCGCAGTGGAAACTCGGAGATTTCTCGCCATGAAACGGGCAACAAGCCCAATAATCCCCGCGCGGCACATTGGTCTTGCGCCGGTCCCAGGTCACACGACGACCGATCACGTCTGAAATCAAAACGCGGTCGCGAATCTCGTCGAGAAACGTATTGGAAAATCGCATGGCTACCTCTGGCTCATCTCATATAAACAGGAATGATCGGCATTGCCACGCTGACCCGACAGGCACATACGGTATTCACAGTCCTTTCCAGGTGATTACAACGCCCTCCCTTCGATCACAACTTCGTGAAGCGGCCACCGAGATCAAGCTATGCATATCGGCGCTATAGGTCGCCTTTTGAGCCGCCAAAACAGGCAATCGCCATGGCCCTAGTCAAGTAAACGAGACTTCAGCTCAAGTAGAAAAACAGCTGCTTTTTTAGAAAAAGCAAAGGCTTGCACATCTTGAGGTGGGTAGAAAACGCGATGCGGCGGCTCAACAACAATCGCTGGCTGCAAGCCAAGCGGGAGGTATCTGCTCCGCCCATTCGAGCGCCGGCATCATGGTTTGTAAGCCAAACATTATTTTTTTGTAATTTGATTGTTGATGTGCAGCGCAATAGCGTTCTTCTCACAGGACGAGACAAGCCGGCGAAGAAACTGCTTCGCGACGCGACATGCCGAGACGCCCTGACGAACCGGAAACCACAAGGTACAGGGTTTTCAGTTTAGGAGAGGAAATGCGCGTTCTTATCGTACCCCTAGCCGCAGCGGCCATCTTTGCGACAGCAACTTATAGTTCGGCCACGACGACTAACGGCAGCGACGACAAGAACGTACTTTATGCTGGCGCTAGATATGAGCTGCCGGCAAACGTGAAGATCCCAGCTCTTGCAGCAGGCGTAAAGGTTCAGATGTCCGGATTTTCCTCGCAGGCATTGGCCCTGCCCCGGGAAATCAGGATTCTCAGATAAGTTCATCAGATACTCAGGTGGGGCACCATCCCTACCCCCGGCGCCGCCCCACCTGAGTGCCTTTGCAATAGACGTTTGATTTTTGGGCCCCACCCTGCGTCATCAAACGCCTGCAAAGCGCAAGAAGGCAGGAGCTCCCCCAGCTCCTGCCTTCTCTAATTTATAGCAACGAGAACAATCAAACCGCCAAAGCGTATGAAGCGAAAGAAAAAGATCGCGACGCGCTTTGAGCAGTATCGTAACGCTGTTGATGGAATGTATATTTTTTAGTACATTAGTATATGCAATCTATGCGCTTGCTCTCTTCATACAATCTTGAATTTTGCTCGGTTCATCGGAGACGGCTGCATGTCTTTATCCGCAAAGGAACTTGCTCAAGACCCTAATTTTTTCGCTGAAATTGTAAATTATACGCGAGAAATCCTATCCACTTACAATCAGAACCAACAGATATGCTCTGTTTTTGCCTCGCAACAGCGTTGGCTGATGGCACTCGCCGGTTTTGGATTGTATTACGGCGGCATCGACGGAGAGCCCGCCGGCATCCATGCGAATCGCTTCGCGACCTATGTCGTCGAAAACGATATCGCCAGCCACAACACCGCGCTCAGCTTCATACAGCAGATGCTGACGGAAGGATTCTTGCGCTATCTGCCCGTTGCTCCCGATCGCCGCTCGCGACCGATGGAACCCACGGAAGAAGCCGTCAAGCAGCTGGGAAAGTGGCTTCTCATTCACTTGTCGGTACTTGACCGGCTCGATGGCGGCAGGCGAAGCACTCTGCTCGCCAAACGCCCCGAGCTTATCGCCGCACTGCAGCCCGCCATCTCGGTCGACATCATCAACAGCGACGATCTGCGCCACCCGGGAGATACGTTCGATCTGTTCACATGGGTGAATTCCGGCGGCGTGATCATGGATTACCTGATCTCGCGCGTCGGGCTAGTGGATACAACGACTCAAAGAGTGATCGTCGGGCGAATTGCCTTCACCGACATTTGCCGGCGCTTTCTCATTTCCAGAACTCATGCAAAGCGACTGATGATCAAAGCCGCAAAGATGCAGAGCATCGGATGGACAGGCTCCTCAGGGCGAAGCCAGCTGTGGCTTTCCTGCGATTTCATCCAGGAATATCGCAACTATCAGGCCGAGAAATTCGCCATTATCGACGCCGCCTGGAGAAACGCCTTCGGCTCGCCACAAATCCGCGCGCCGAAGGCGAAGCAGGTTTTTACTTCAGCAGCTCCTTGAGAATGCCCGAAGCCTTGGCGAAATCCATCTGACCGGCATAACGCTCACGCAGGGCGGCGACGCACTTACCCATATCCTTCAGGCCCTGCGCTCCCAGTTCCGCGACGATCGCAACGCAGATCTCGCGCACCTTGTCGTCGGACAGCTGCTCGGGCATGAAACCTTGAATGACTGTGATCTCTTCCCGCTCCTTCGCGGCCAGCTCCGGGCGGGCGCCGTCGACGTAGATCTTCTCAGACTCTTCGCGCTGCTTGATCATCTTGGCGAGCAGCTGCAGGATTTCGTCGTCGCTTGCCTGTTCCTTGCCGAGACCGCGATTGGCGATATCCTTGTCCTTGATGGCCGCAAGGATGAGGCGCACGGTCGAAAGCCTCGCCGTATCCCTGGCCTTCATGGCGTCCTTCTGGGCGTTGGAAAGGGTTTCGCGGATCATGTGTGTAACTCCTTGAAGCAGGGGGGCGACGATCGCCCATCCCCTTATTTCATCTTGCCAGTCTCATAGAGCGCCGTGCTTCCCTTAGGAAGCACAAAGGTCACTCTACTTCTTTGAATCTACGCATCAGGCTTTCCGAAAATCCTATCAGATTTTCGGGCCGATGCCGTAGACCATCAGTACCGATCAATACAATTCCGCCAAGCCGGTCGAAACGGGGCGAATTCCCAGACAGGAAAGCAAAAGCGTGCATTGACCGGCTCGCCTTGTTTGGTTATGTCCATCACCTGCACATTAGATCGATATGAAGATCTCAAGCCGCGACCTCGGTCGCCGGCTGTACCTTGCTACAAACATGGCGGAAGCCTACGGCCCTTCAAGGTCGTGCACGACGCCGGAAACGGGATGACTATGACCGCGACAGCCCCATGGACCACTGAAAAGCCGACTGCTCTTCTCGTTCTCGCCGATGGCACAGTCATCGAAGGCAAGGGTATCGGCGCGACCGGCAAGGTCCAGGCCGAAGTCTGCTTCAACACCGCGCTGACGGGATATGAGGAAATCCTGACGGATCCTTCCTATCTCGGCCAGATCGTTACCTTCACCTTCCCTCATATCGGCAATGTCGGCACGAACGAGGAAGACGTCGAGGACCTGACGCCGGCTGCACGCCACGGCGCGGTCGGCGTCATCTTCAAGGCCGACATTACCGATCCATCGAACTACCGTGCCGCCAAGCATCTCGACCAGTGGCTGAAGGCCCGCGGCATCATCGGCCTCAGCGGCATCGACACCCGCGCCCTCACCGCCTGGATCCGTGAGAACGGCATGCCGAACGGCGTGATCGCTCACGATCCGAACGGCGTCTTCGACATCGAGCAGCTGAAGGCAGATGCCAAAGCCTGGAGCGGTCTTGAAGGCCTAGACCTTGCAAAGGTCGCTTCCTCCGGCCAGTCCTCGCAATGGTCGCAGACCCCTTGGGTTTGGAATGAAGGCTATGGCGAACTCGGCGCAGCCGACGCCAAGTATCACGTCGTCTGCCTTGACTACGGCGTCAAGCGCAACATTCTGCGCCTCTTCGCAGGCCTCGACTGCAAGGTCACCGTTCTTCCCGCGACCGCTTCGACCGATGAAGTGCTCGGCCTGAAGCCGGACGGTATCTTCCTCTCCAACGGCCCTGGTGATCCGGCCGCTACCGGCGAATATGCCGTGCCCGTGATCAAGGACCTGCTGAAGACCGAAATTCCGTTGTTCGGCATCTGCCTCGGCCACCAGATGCTTGGCCTCGCGCTCGGCGCCAAGACGGCGAAGATGCACCAGGGCCACCACGGCGCCAACCATCCGGTCAAAGACCATACGACCGGCAAGGTGGAAATCGTTTCCATGAACCACGGCTTCGCAGTCGACTCGAACTCGCTGCCGGAAGGCGTTGAGGAGACTCACGTTTCCCTCTTCGACGGCAGCAATTGCGGCCTGCGCGTCGCCGGCAAGCCGGTCTTTTCGGTTCAGCATCATCCGGAAGCATCACCCGGTCCGCAGGACAGCCACTACCTTTTCCGCCGGTTCGTTAACCTGGTACGCGAAAAGAAGGGCGAACCTGCCCTGGCGGAACGCGCCTGAGCGCACCATTCCATTGATTGAATTCGAAAGACCCCGGATTGCTTGGCAATCCGGGGTCTTTCCTTTTGTGCGTCAAGTTGGGAGGTCTTTTCGTCACATCAGCTCGGCCTTGCCGAAACTCAAGCCTGCAGGCGGCGCTGCTTTACCACCTCAAGCTCACTCATCATGATTTCCTCGAGGAACTCGAAGTCCGATTGACCGAGGGCGACAAGGCCGAATCTCAGCTTGTAGCCCCAGTTCTTGTCCTGGGTGAAATCAAGCCAGCCCAGAAGCGGGCGAAGCGGCTGCTCCGGCGCGTTCAGCCAATCCACATCCTTGCGATAGGCATTTCCGCACGCCATCTGGCCAAGGTAAGGCTCCCCCTCGCGAACGAAGCCGATAGCCGTGAAGCTCTGGAAGCCATCTCTTTCGCCCATCTTCACAGACGGAGAATAATAGACGATGCCGTCACCGGGCTTGATCCGCTTCAGCGGTGCCCGCTTGCCATGGTTCACCTGCATGAAGCCCTGTTGGCGGCCAAGGCGCACATGTTCTGCGCTGGCGACCGCCAGCCAATAGGATTTCTGCGCCGGCTCAGGCTGCCGGGACGAAGTATTCGCGCGCGGGAAGAGGCGTACCGTCGCACTCTGTCGAACAGTGTCTTCCCGCGAGAAAAGCGCGGTATCCGTGCGATCGCTTGCTTTGAATGTCATGGTCGTCTCCCGTCGTTGGTATGAGACAGGTATAGACGATCATGCTGTCAATTTTTGTCAGTAGTCTTGCAGGCTGAAGAGGACTTTACCGTATCAGGCAGCAGCCTTTTCAGAGCGGACCAACAGGTAGAAGCGCGTGCAAAGCATGACCGCTGCCGAACCGAGCCCCAGCAGGAAGCCGAACCAGATGCCGATGCCGCCGAAGCCGAGCGGGAACGCCAGAAGCCACGCCAGGAAGAAACCGATCGGCCAATAGGCGATCAATGCCATGATCATCGGCACGCGCGCATCCTTCAGGCCGCGCAGCAAACCACTGGCGATCGACTGGAGCCCGTCGACGAGCTGGAACAGGCCCGCAACGACGATGAGCGGCGCCGCATAGGCAAGCACTTTGGCCGCATCTGGCGAGCTCACATCCAGGAACCAGCCTCCGAGCCAGGTCGGGATCGATGCGAACAGGATGCTGCCAAAGAGCGAAATGCAGCTCGAAACGACAAGCACGACGATCGCGGCACGCTTCAGTCCGAGGAGATCTCCCTGCCCGTGCGCGACGCCGACTCGCACCGTCGCTGCCTGACTGAGGCCGAGCGGGATCATGAAGGCGACCGATGCCCATTGCAGGGCGATACCATGCGCGGCAAGCTCAATCGTACCGATCTGCCCCATCAGCAGCGACGCCGCCGTAAACAGGCTCACTTCGGCCAGAACCGTAACGCTGATCGGGAAGCCGAGTCGAACCACGTCCCACAAGGCATGCCAATCGGGCCGCCAGAAGCGGACGAAAATCTCATAGCGGCGCGTGTCTTCATGGGCCTGGACATAACCGACGATGAAGAAAAAGCCTGCCGTCTGCACCGCAACGGACACGATAGCCGCACCGTGCAACCCCATGGCCGGCAAGCCGAAATGGCCAAGCACCAGGATGTAGGCCAGCACGGCATTCATCACCAGCATGGCGATGGTGACCTTCAGGATGATTCCAGCCCGGCCGATTGCGCTCACCAAGGCACGAATGACGTTATAGAGCAGTCCCGGCAACAGCGCGAAATGGCCGATATCGATATAGCCACTTGCCAGTCGCGCCACCTCCGGCTTCTGCCCGGCGGCCAGAAGGATCTGCTCCGAATAGAAAAAGGCCGGCTGCGCCACCAGCCAATAGGCCGTCACGACCCACAGGCCCATGCGCAGGGCACGGCGGACAGAGGCCACATCGCCCTTGCCATAGGCTTGCGCCACCAGCGGCACAACGGCGATGGAGAAGCCTGAACCAAAAATAAGAATCGTGAACAGAAACTGCGCGGCGAGCACCATGGCGGCCAGTTGCTCCGCACCCAGCCGGCCAACGATCATCACGTCAGTCGTATTGATGCCGAGCTGCGCCAATTGCGCGCCGATCAACGGTATGCCAAGCGCCAGGGTTGCACGAATGTGCGCAGACCACGAATTATTGTTGTCATGCGCGTACGGGCGCGCAGCTAACGGCATATCCATCACGAAAACTCGATCTCTAGAATCGCGCCGACCGCCCTACCCAAGGGTGCGCAAGGTAGCGGCCTTACCGCAACTTAGGGCGAAAAGCCAGCCAACAAGCCCAGAATGCTAAAGAATTCATCATATCATCAAAATAACTGATGAAATTCTAGGCTGCCTCTCCGGCCTGCGACTGTGAAGCGGCAACCGGCATAGTCTTGCGAACCTTCGTCAGCAACACGACGAGCGATATGGCAATGAGAATTGCGCTCATGATGAAGGGCGCGCCAGCAAAGACCACCGGTGCAGTCGGTTCGGTGTAGTAGCTGAACAGGTATGGGAAGAGCACGGGCCCGACGATTGCCGTGATACTCGTCAGGCTGCCAAGCGCACCCTGCAGCTCGCCCTGCGCCGAAGGCGGAACCTTGCTGGCGGCAATGGAACGAAGCGGCGCATCGGCAACATTTTCGATGACGGTCAGGACGACGACCACATAGACCATCCAGCCTTGCCAGGCGAACGCATAGCCCAAAAGACCGAAGCATGAGAAAACCAGCCCGAGGAGCGCGGTCTTCCATTCGCCGAGGACCGGAACCATGCGAGGCAATACCAGCCCCATGACGATGGCCGCGCCGATGCCATAAACGCCAAGGGAGAAACCGATCTGTCCTTCGCTCCAATCATAGCGATAGGACGTGACGAAGGCCCACACGGCCGGATAGACGCCATGCGCCAGCCAGTTCAGGAACATGACGACGCAGACCCAGCCAATGCCCTGATAACGTCGGATCTGCTTGAGCGCACCAAGCGGGTTCGCCCGACGGATATCGAACGGCCGGCGATGCTTTGCATCCAGCGTTTCCGGCAGGAGGAAGTAGGCTCCGACGAAGTTCAGAAACGCCAGAGCGGCCGCGCCGTAGAAAGGTACGCGTGGGCCGAATTCACCGAGGAACCCGCCGATAACGGGCCCAAGCACGAAGCCGACGCCGAAGGCCATGCCGATCAGACCGAAATTCTTTGCGCGGTTTTCATCGTTGCTGATATCGGCGATATAGGCCGAACAGGTCGAGAAGCTCGCACCGCTGATCCCGGCCAGAATACGGCCGACGAACAACATCCAGTACGAGCCGGCGATGGCACAGATGAAATTATCGATCGCAAACGTGAACACCGAAGCGAGCAGCAGCGGACGGCGTCCGAAGCGATCGCTCAGATTGCCGATCAGCGGCGAAAATAGGAATTGCATCCCCGCATAGGCCAGCAGCAGCCAGCCGCCTTCCGTGGCCGCGGCACTGACCGAAGCGCCGGTCAACTCTTCCAGATATTTCGGCATAACCGGCATGATGATCGCGATGCCGATAACGTCGAGAAAGAGGATTAGGAAGACGAGGAACAGCCCGCGCCGCGCAAATTTCTGATCGATCATGGAGTTGCCTTCTGGGGCTCCGCCTCCATGAAAGAGACAGAACGTGAACGAAAACCGTGGATGTTCCAATACATAAAGATTTTGGCAGAAACAATCCGTGAACGCTTCAATCTTATTGATTTATCGTCGGCTTTTTTTGATCCTTCAACCAGAACGTCTATCTATCCCTGCTGCGGCGCTGCTCGCGATTCAGGAAATCGACGAAGGCCCGTAGCGGTGTCGGCATGTGCCGTCGGCTGGCGTAATAGAGGAACGGGCCGGAGAAGGCTGTGTTCCATTCCTCGAGAATCGGCACCAGTTCACCCCTTTCGATCTGCGGCGCCAGAAATTCGCGAAAGGTCCTGATGATGCCGAGGCCGGCAACGGCGGCGCTGCGCTCGATATCGATGGAGTTCGTGGCAACAACCATCGATGGCGCAATGACAATCGTCTCCTCGCCTCTTTCGAACTCCCAGGGCAGGACCGAGCCGCTCAGGAACCGATGACGGATGCAGCGATGCTCGAGTATATCTCGCGGATGTTGCGGTATGCCGTTTGCGGCAAGATAGACCGGCGCGGCAGCGGTAATGTAATGCTGTTGCCGCGGCCCGATCGGCATGGCTATCATGTCTTTTTCCAGCCTTTCGTCATAGCGGATACCGGCGTCGTAGCCGGCCGCCACGACGTCGATGAAACTGTCCTCGGCAACGATCTCGACTGAGATCGCCGGATACTCTGTTAGAAAACGGCTGATGATGTCGGGCATGACGACCGTGGCGGCAACTATCGGCACATTCAGCCGCAAAGTTCCCCCGACGCTGTCGCGAAAGCTGTTGATGTCGTCGAGCGCCACGGCGATCTCGCTCATGGCCGGGGTCAGGCGTTCCATCAGCCGTTCCCCGGCCTCCGTCGGCGTCACGCTCCGGGTCGTGCGATTGAGCAGACGCACCGCCAGCCGCTCTTCCAACCGGCGAACCGCTTCGCTCAGCGATGAAGCGGAAACCCCGCGTTTACGCGCCGCTTCGCGAAAGCTTCGCTCGCGAGCAACTGCAGTGAAGGCAACGAGATCGGCCAGCGGCAAGTCATCCATTGTGCGATATTCCAAACAACCCGTTTCGATTTCATGGGATTATCGCACAGAGAGCAAAGGAGTAAAACCAGAGAGAAAACAGAAGCGCTTCCGCCAAGGAGAACGAGGATGGAAAAGCATCAATTGGGCAAGACCGGACCGCACGTCTCCGCTCTCGGCCTCGGTTGCATGGGGATGTCCGGCATGTATGGCCCATCCGACCGCGCCGAAAGCATAGCCACCATCCATGCCGCGCTCGATGCCGGCATCAACCTGCTGGATACAGGCGATTTCTATGTCATGGGCCACAATGAGATGCTGATCGGCGAGGCCATCAAGGGGCTGAATCGGGAAGATTTCCTGCTCAGCGTCAAGTTCGGCGCGCTTCGCGACCCCAGCGGCGCATGGCTCGGCTATGATGCCCGACCGGCGGCGATCAGGAACTTCGTGGCCTATTCTCTCCAACGGCTGGGTGTCGACCATATCGACATCTACCGCCCTGCTCGCCTTGATCCCAACGTCCCGATCGAAGACCAGATCGGCGCGATATCGGATCTCATCAAAGCCGGTTACATCAGGCATATCGGTCTGTCGGAAGTCGGCGCGGACACTATTCGCCGCGCCGCCGCCGTCCATCCGATCGTCGACCTCCAGATCGAATATTCGCTGATCTCGCGCGGTATCGAGGACAAGATCCTGCCCGCGTGCCGCGAACTCGGCATCGGCATCACCGCCTACGGCGTCCTGTCGCGCGGCCTTATCAGTGGGCATTGGCAGAAGGAAAGTGCCCAGAAAGGCGATTTCCGCAGTATGAGCCCGCGTTTCCAGGCCGGAAACGTGGAAAAGAATCTGCAACTGGTCGAAGCCCTGCGAGAGATCGTCGAAGCCAAAGGCGCCAGCGTCGCACAGATCGCGATCGCCTGGGTCGTTGCTCAAGGCAAGGAAATCATCCCGGTCATCGGCGCCCGCCGTCGCGACCGCCTCACGGAGGCGCTGGGGGCCGTCAAGGTCGAATTGTCGGGGGCCGACCTAGCCGCGATCGAGCGGGCAATCCCCAAAAATGCCGCCGCCGGCGGACGCTATCCGGAGGCGCAGCTGACGCATCTCGACAGCGAAAGGTAGCAAGCGAATGAGGCTGCCCGCTCGCCGGTCGTTCGGGAGCGGGCAACAGGATCAAACCGGGTTGTTGAGCGTATCACAATCGCTGAGCTTGCCGGAATCGAAGCCCTTCTTGAACCACTTCACGCGCTGCGCCGAGGTGCCGTGGTTGAAACTGTCGGGCACGACATAGCCTTGCGTGCGCTTCTGCAGCGTATCGTCGCCGATCTGTTGGGCCGCATTAAGGGCCTCTTCGAGATCACCCGCCTGCAAGATGCCCTTCTGCTGCGTGAACTTGCCCCAGATGCCTGCAAAGCAATCGGCCTGCAGCTCGATGCGCACCGACATCTTGTTGGCATCCACCTCGCTCATGTTGCGGCGAGCCTGATTGAACTTCGGCAGGATACCGAGCTGATCCTGAACGTGGTGACCGACTTCATGCGCGATGACATAGGCCTGGGCGAAATCGCCCGACGCACCGAATTGATCCTTCATCTGCTTGAAGAAGGCCATATCAAGATAGATCTTCTGGTCGCTCGGGCAGTAGAAGGGTCCGGTCGCAGCCGAAGCTTGTCCGCAGGCCGAAGGGAAGCTTCCGGAAAACAGCACCAGCTTCGGATCCGTGTAGGTCTGCCCCATCGACTTGAAGATGCCGGTCCAGGTGTCTTCCGTATCGGCAAGAACGGTGGCGACAAACTGCTTCATCTCGTCGTTGGCGGCTTGGCCGCCGCCGCTGCCAGTTGAGGTGCTTTGCTGATATCCGGAACCGCCACCCTGCAGCACGCCGGTCTGCTGGAGCAGGCCCATGACGTCGACGCCCATGGCCTTCAAGACCAGGAAGATTACGACAAGGACAATGATGGTACGAAAGCTCAATCCGCCGCCGCCGATGCCGCCGCCGGGGAAGCGAAAGCCGCCACCACCCCCGCCGCTCATCGGCGATGAGCCGCGCTCGTCCTCGATATTGTCGGATTGCCGACGTCCCTTCCAATCCATAGTGCACCTCCTGGCGATGCCTAAAATCAAAGTCCCTTGAGGCATTTATATATCCAGGAGGACGAACAAAGCCAGTTGGCTATCGACAGAAGATCAGCTTAAACGGCGGCGATGCCATATTTCTTTCGACAACTGCCAGAGAAGCACGATCGCAATACCTGCGACTACAATGAGCGGTGCGATTTCATCGCCGCTGAAGGCGACTTTGTTCATGATGCGGCCAGGGATGAATGTGAATAAGCCGGCACCAACAATCCCGACAAAATAGATGCCTCTGACGATGCCTTTATGAGCCTCGATATTGCCTTTGCGGGCATTGACGATGGCTCCCCAGCAACCGAAGAGAACATAGGCGGATAGCAGATGAATGGGGCTGAAGCCGTAAAACATATTGATCTGGTGAATGAAGAAGCTCGATAGAGCCGTGATCACCATGAGGCAAAGCCAGATTTTGCCAAGCAGCCGATGTCTCGGTGTTCCTTTTGGTTGCAGAAGAAGATAGGCGCCGAGCACGGCGGCCGGGACGACCGCCGCAACGTGAATCTGAATTGCGATGGAAGCATGAAGAAGCGGCTCTAAAGTCATGGTGGGGATCCGGTTGAGTTTGTCGAGCCTTTCCGCGATATTGTCCCTCTCTCAATTGAAATTGCATGGAAAAACGGGAAAACTTCGTGGATCACACCTTTCTGCAATCCACGCTTCGCGAATTGCAGGCCGTCTGGCGCTCGCCGCGGCTTTGGGCAACCTTCATAACGGTCGTCTTGATCTTTGCCGTAACAGGTCCCTATGGCACCTTTTCGCGCCTGATGCCGGGCGCGCGGCTGGGCTACTGGCTCGTTCTTCACGCCATGGCCTGGTCCATCGCTATCGTCTTCTCCATTATTGCAGAAATCCTCCTGCGCCAATGGATAGCCAGCATGTTCGCGCGGATGATAACAGGGGCCGTTATCGCCGCACTGCCGATCGGCTTTGGTATCTCGCTCGTCGACCTCGCATTCTTCGGAGGCCTCCCCACTGTTCTGGACAGTCTGCGCCAATCGCTGACGGCAATACCACTTTGTCTACTTTTCTGCTTTCTGACCTATATGACGATGCACCGCCAAATCGCGACGGCGGCTGAAGCGCAGCCGCACGAGAAGCCGGCACCTGTGCCGCGGGCGATATCCGAGACAAGGGCACCACCTTCCCAAGCCCCGATCCTGTCACGGTTGAAGCCGGAAAATCGCGGACAGCTCACAAGGCTCGCCGTGCGGGACCATTATACCGAAGTCGTCACCACCCGAGGCCGCGAGCTCATTCTACTCCGCTTCGGCGATGCCTTGATGGAAGTCGGCGACACCGAGGGCCTGCGTCTTCACCGATCCCACTGGATAGCCGCAGACCATGTCGCAGGATTGAAACGCGACAACGGCAAGCTTCTTGTCATAACGCGCGACGGCGTAGAAATGCCCGTGAGCCGTCCCTACGCCGAAGCCGTCCGTCGCCGGTTCGGCTAACAGACCGAAGGCTTGGCGATATCGCCCCGATCCACGGGCTCCTCCCGATAGTTCAGGCATCAGGAGAGCGAGAGCTCGCTCCATTTCAGCCGCATCGTGTCACGGCAACTCAGAAAAATTGGAAAGAGATTCTTTACGACCACAACCATTGGTCTAAAATATTCCCGTCAAACGCACGCCTACGTTCTTTAAATGCGGCCGATCTACACCTAATTCTGATTTCGCGCCCATATTCTTTACGTTGTGCCCTTACATATGCGGACAACCGTGACGCCGCTTTTGTGCGGCTCGCGGCTGGTCGACCTATGCCGGCGGTCCTCAGGAATATCCAAGTGCGTAAACGCGCATTGCGCAGGAGGTTTTATGAAGCGATCGATGAGTGTGTCTCTGCTGCTCATGGGAACAGCGGCATTGACGGCCTGTGGCGAAAAGGAAGACACGGTTCGGATATACAAGGACATCAACGCATGTATCGCCGCCGATATAGTTTCCGCTGACGAATGCAGATCTGATTTTGCTGCCGCCGAAACGGAGCGCTTGCAAAGCGCACCAGCCTACGAAACGGCCGCGAACTGCGAAAAGGACTACGGCACTTACAACTGCCAGCCAACGACCGGCCTGCATCGGGCCGGCGTCGGTCACTTCATTCCCGTATTGGGCGGCTATCTAGCTGGAAATGGTACCAGCTCGGTCGGCACAAACGCGCTTTATCAGCCGCGTGGAAGCAGCGACTTTCGCACGGCAGCCGGGCGGAGCCTTGCGAACGGCATGCCGCTTGGGAAAGCGGCTAATGTGGAAAGAAAGGACGACAACAGGCAAGCGGCGGCGTCTTCCGGTGGCGGTGGCGGCGGTGGCAGCGTTTGGGGGAGATCTTCCGACCGCGCCGGACGTTCTGGCGGCTCAGTGGAACGTGGCGGCTGGGGCTTTCGCGGATTCCATCTTTCGAGCTAACGGGTGAGAGCATGAAGCGTATTGTCGTGAACAAACGGCCGGATTGGAAAGCTCTAGCGGAGGCTTGTGGCTTCACCATCCATTCCATGTACGGAAAACGCTATTGGGATGAACGGCATGCTTATGCTTTCACCCTTGAGGAAATCGAGACGAAGCTGGAGGAGCCCTCGGCCACGCTGCTGGAAATGTGCTACGCGGCAGCCGAAAGGATCGCTTGCGATAGCGAACTGATGCGTCGCATGGCCATTCCGCCAGCCTATCACGATGCGATATTGCGATCCTGGCGCAATCGGGAACATGATCTCTACGGTCGTTTCGACCTCTCCTATGACGGAAGCGGTCCGGCAAAGCTTCTCGAATTCAATGCCGACACCCCAACCAGCCTGTTCGAAAGCGCGGTTTTCCAATGGCAGTGGCTGGAAGACATGAAGCAACGCGGCGAACTTCCATATTCGGCAGACCAGTTCAACTCGCTGCATGAGCGCCTGATCGATGCGATCCGCATCCTCGCTGCACCTTCAGGTCGCATGCATTTCGCCGGTATGCTGGAAGCGGAAGAAGACCTTGTAACCCTGAACTACTTGATCGATTGCGCCGCCCAGGCCGGTTGCACGGCGAAGCTTATCGCCATGCCCGATATCGGCATTGATGATAAGCATTGGCTCATCGATCTTGAGGACGAACGGATCGACTGCCTGTTCAAGCTCTATCCGCTTGAAGATATGGTTCGCGAGCCTTTTGGCCGCCATCTGCCACTCAGCTCGACCCGCGTCATCGAGCCACTGTGGAAGCTGACCTTATCGAACAAGGGATTGTTGGCAGTGCTTTGGGACATGTTCCCCGGCCACGAAAATCTGCTGCCGGCCTATTTCGAAGACGATCCGCGTATCGGCGACCTCGGCGATCGCTACGTTCGCAAACCCTTGTTATCCCGCGAAGGCGCGAATGTGATGCTCGTCAATCACGAAGCCGGCGGCGGCATATATCAGGTTGAAGGACCCTATGGCGAAGAGGGATATATAAGGCAGGCAATGCACTTGCTGCCCCGCTTCGGCAACGATTGGACCGTGATCGGCTCCTGGGTCGTCGCCGGGCAGCCTGCGGGTATCGGCATTCGCGAAGACGACACCCCGATCACGCGGGATACTTCACGCTTCGTCCCTCATTATATAGAGACCTAGCTAGGTCGGGGAGCCCGACGCCGGCGTCACATAGCCTGTGCGGCACCTCATTTTGCGCTTGCATGATGATCTCGGCAGAATTCATGTCGATTCCGCCATTTATGGGGTTCCGTTTGCAAATACATTTGCCTATAAGCCGCTTCTAGCCTGAAAATATTGCCCATGCGCCCCGACCGGTGATCTCCCACCCTGGCCGGCTTTTTGCGCAACAAAAAATGGATGTGAGCCCATGCCGAAGCGCCAAGATATCAAATCGATCCTCATTATCGGCGCAGGACCGATTGTTATCGGCCAGGCTTGCGAATTCGACTATTCAGGCACCCAGGCCTGTAAGGCACTCCGAGAGGAAGGCTACCGCGTCATCCTCGTCAATTCCAACCCGGCAACGATCATGACCGACCCAGGTCTTGCGGATGCGACCTATGTCGAGCCGATCACGCCTGAGGTCGTCGCCAAGATCATCGCCAAGGAGCGCCCGGACGCGCTCTTGCCGACCATGGGTGGCCAGACGGCACTGAACACGGCCCTCTCGCTGAAGCGCATGGGCGTGCTCGATCGCTACAATGTCGAGATGATCGGTGCCAAGCCCGCCGCCATCGACATGGCCGAAGATCGTGCCCTCTTCCGCGAAGCCATGGCCCGCATCGGCCTCGAAACGCCGCGCTCGATGCTGGCGAACGCCACCGACATCAAGGATGCCGATCGCAAGACCCACGAGGCCGAGCGCAGCAAGCTGAAGGCGTCGCTGTCAGGCGCCGAACTCGACAAGGCGCTCGATACACTGGAAAACCAGTGGAACCTCGGCGAGAGCGATCGCAAGCAGCGCTATATGAGCCACGCGATGGCCGTAGCCGCGCAGGCGCTTGACCATGTCGGTCTGCCCGCGATCATCCGTCCATCCTTTACGCTCGGCGGCACCGGCGGTGGCATCGCCTACAACCGCTCGGAGTTCTTCGAGATCATCGGCGGCGGCCTCGATGCCTCCCCGACCACCGAAGTGCTGATCGAAGAATCGGTTCTCGGCTGGAAGGAATTCGAGATGGAAGTGGTCCGCGACACGGCGGACAACTGCATCATCATCTGCTCGATCGAGAACATCGATCCGATGGGCGTCCATACCGGCGATTCGATCACCGTTGCCCCGGCCCTGACGCTGACGGACAAAGAATACCAGATCATGCGTAACGCCTCGATCGCGGTCCTGCGCGAGATCGGCGTCGAAACCGGCGGCTCGAACGTGCAGTTCGCGGTCAATCCGAAGGACGGCCGTCTCGTCGTCATCGAAATGAATCCGCGTGTCTCGCGCTCTTCCGCCCTCGCCTCGAAGGCCACCGGCTTCCCGATCGCCAAGATCGCAGCAAAGCTCGCCGTCGGCTACACGCTGGACGAGCTGGAAAACGACATCACCGGCGGCGCGACCCCGGCATCTTTCGAGCCGTCGATCGATTATGTCGTCACTAAGATCCCGCGTTTCGCCTTCGAAAAGTTCCCAGGCGCTTCCCCGGTTCTGACCACCGCCATGAAATCGGTCGGTGAAGTCATGGCCATCGGCCGTACATTCGCCGAGTCGCTGCAGAAGGCATTGCGCGGCCTCGAAACCGGCCTGACGGGCCTGGACGAGATCGAAATCCCCGGCACTGAGGAAGGCGAAGGCAACCGCAACGCCATCCGCGCCGCCATCGGCACCCCGACACCGGACCGCCTGCGCATGGTCGCCCAAGCGCTGCGCCTTGGCCTGACGCCGGAAGAGGTGCACGAAGGCTGCAAGATCGACCCCTGGTTCCTGGAGCAGCTCAAGAATATCGTCGATATGGAAGCGCGTATCCGCGAGCACGGCCTGCCGCAGGATGCGGCCAACCTGCGTATGTTGAAGGCCATGGGCTTCTCCGACGCACGCCTTGCGACGCTGACCGGCAAGCGCCCGAAGGAAGTGGCCGAACTCCGCAACGGGCTCAATGTCCGTCCGGTCTTCAAGCGCATCGACACCTGCGCGGCCGAGTTCGCCTCGCCGACCGCCTATATGTATTCGACCTATGAGACGCCCTTCGTCGGCACCGCCCGTTCGGAAGCACAGGTCTCCGACCGCAAGAAGGTCGTTATCCTCGGTGGCGGTCCGAACCGTATCGGCCAGGGCATCGAGTTCGACTATTGCTGCTGCCACGCCGCCTTCGCACTTAAGGATGCGGGCTATGAAGCAATCATGATCAACTGCAACCCGGAAACGGTCTCGACCGACTACGATACCTCGGATCGTCTCTATTTCGAGCCGCTGACGGCGGAAGACGTGATCGAAATCCTGCGCGCTGAGCAGGAAAAGGGCGAAGTCGTCGGCGTCATCGTCCAGTTCGGCGGCCAGACGCCGCTGAAGCTTGCCGAAGCGCTCGAGAAGAACGGCATTCCGATCCTCGGCACTGCGCCGGACGCGATCGACCTTGCCGAAGACCGCGACCGCTTCCAGAAGCTCCTGATGAAGCTGGATCTCAACCAGCCGAACAACGGCATAGCCTATTCGGTCGAGCAGGCTCGCCTCGTCGCCTCCGAAATCGGCTTCCCGCTGGTCGTCCGCCCGTCTTACGTTCTTGGTGGCCGCGCCATGCAGATCCTCCATTCTGAAGGCCAGCTGCAGACCTATCTGCTCGACACCGTCCCCGAACTCGTGCCGGAAGACATCAAGCAGCGCTACCCGAACGACAAGACCGGCCAGATCAACACATTGCTGGGCAAGAACCCGCTCCTGTTCGACAGCTACCTCGCCAATGCCATCGAAGTTGACGTCGATTGCCTATCCGACGGCACCGACGTCTACGTCGCCGGCATCATGGAGCATATCGAAGAGGCCGGCATCCACTCGGGCGACTCGGCCTGCTCGCTGCCGCCGCGCACCCTCTCCCCGGAGATGATCGATGAGCTTGAACGCCAGGCAAAGGCTATGGCAAAAGCTCTGAACGTCGGTGGCCTGATGAACGTCCAGTTCGCCATCAAGGACGGCACGGTCTACGTGCTCGAAGTCAACCCGCGCGCCTCGCGCACGGTGCCCTTCGTCGCCAAGACCATCGGCGCGCCGATCGCCAAGATCGCCGCCCGCGTCATGGCCGGCGAAAAGCTGGATGCGACCTTTGCCGCCTACGGCGAAAAGCCCGATCCGCGCAAACTGAAGCATATCGCCGTCAAGGAAGCCGTCTTCCCCTTCGCCCGCTTCCCGGGCGTCGACACCCTGCTCGGGCCGGAAATGCGCTCGACCGGCGAAGTCATCGGTCTGGACACCGATTTTGCTCTGGCTTTCGCCAAATCGCAGCTCGGCGCCGGCGTCGAATTGCCGCGTGACGGAACGGTCTTCGTCTCCGTTCGCGATGATGACAAGCCGCGCGTGCTGCCGGCCATCCGCATGCTGGTCGAACTGGGCTTCAAGGTGCTTGCAACGGGCGGAACCCAGCGGTTCCTCGCCGAAAACGGCATCGAAGCAACGAAGATCAACAAGGTGCTTGAGGGACGTCCGCATATCGAGGACGCCATCCGCAACCGTCAGGTCCAGCTCGTCATCAACACGACCGACAGCAACAAGGCGATCTCGGACTCGAAATCGCTTCGCCGCGCGACACTGATGCAGAAGGTGCCCTACTACACCACCATGGCCGGCGCCGAAGCCGCAGCCATGGCGATCAAGGCGCTGAAGGCCGGAAACCTCGAGGTTCGGCCGCTTCAGAGCTACTTCTGACGGTTAAAATTCGTCACGGCGAATGTGGGCAACGATAGCTGGCTCACATTCGCCTCGATAAGATTCAGCCGATGCAGGGATAATGGAAGCCGCCGCCTCGTCGATCAGGCTTCAACGTATGCGAGCGGGAAGCGCCACTCCTTTAAGCATCGAATCTTCTGGAAATCGGCTGTCGCAATCTGCTATAGATGACAAAATAGTGGCTCTACTGGTTCCGAAGTACCCCTTCGGAACCTGTTTTCTTTTGTGTGTGCGGAAGAGCAGCGCAGGGACTGAAGGATAAGGAAAATGGTTGAAAAGGTACCGATGACGCAGAGCGGGTTCGTCAAGCTGCAGGAAGAACTGCGCTGGCGTCAGCAGGAAGAGCGCCCGCGAATCATCGAGGCAATTGCAGAAGCGCGCGCCCATGGCGACCTCTCTGAAAATGCCGAGTACCACGCAGCCAAGGAAGCCCAGAGCCACAATGAAGGCCGCATCGGCGAGCTTGAGGATCTGACGGCGCGTGCAGAAGTCATCGACCTCACCAAGATGTCCGGCTCGAAGATCAAGTTCGGCGCCAAGGTAAAGCTGGTCGACGAGGACACCGAGGAAGAAAAGATCTATCAGATCGTCGGTGACCAGGAAGCCGATGTGAAGGCCGGCCGTATTTCCATCTCTTCGCCGATCGCCCGCGCGCTGATCGGCAAGGAAGTCGGCGATTCCATCGAAGTCAATGCGCCAGGCGGCGCCAAGGCATACGAAATCCTCTCCATCACCTGGGGCTGATTGCCTGTGCGCGATCGTGATTCAGCGCATGCCTCCGATCTCCGCGAGATCGAGATCATCGCAACGAACTTCAAGCGCCGGTTGTCCGGCGTGACTTCGACGATCGTGCAACTCATCCCCAAGCAGATCGAACTTGGTTATCGTATCGCCACGCTCGGTCCTGGCTTGCCGGAAGATCTGCCAAGGCTCGGCTGGCTCAGGCTTCCCGGCCTTTGGACAAGGCCTCGCCGGCAGCGCCATCGTATCTGGCACGCCCGCCGCAACAACGAAATGCTGGTGGGCCTGCTGCTGCGTTCGGTATTGCGCATGCCGCTGAAGCTGGTTTTCACTTCGGCGGCGCAGCGGCGCCACACAGGCTATACGCGCTGGCTCATCCGCCGCATGAATGCAGTGATCGCCACCAGCACCCGTTCCGGCAGTTTCCTGCAGGTTCCGCATACCGTCATCCAGCACGGTGTCGATCTCAATCGCTTTCATCCACCGGAAACAGCGGACGACCGCATGTCCGCTACCGGACTGCCCGGCACCTACCTGATCGGCTGCTTCGGTCGCGTTCGACACCAGAAAGGCACGGATCTCTTCGTCAAGGCGATGATAGAGCTTCTGCCGCGCTATCCCGATTGGACGGCAATCGTCTGCGGCCGGGTCACTGCTGAACATCGCGGCTTTGGCGACGAACTAGAAAAGATGGTCGTTAGCGCCGGCCTCTCCGATCGCATCCGCTTCATGGGCGAAGTCGACGACATCAAGCCCTGGTATCGCCGCGCGACGCTTTACGTCGCCCCTTCTCGCAATGAGGGTTTCGGCCTGACGCCGCTCGAAGCCATGGCATCGCGCACCGCAGTCGTCGCTTCCGATGCCGGTGCCTATGCCGAGATGATCGTTCCGGGTGAAACCGGTGCCGTCGTGCCAGCAGGGGACGGTGAAGCTCTGACCAAGGCTATTGCGTTCTATCTGGCCGATCCTGAAGAGGCGCTTCGCCAAGGCGACAATGCCGTACGCCATGTACGTAGCGAGTTCGCGCTGGAAAAGGAAGCGACCGCTATTGGCGACGTCTATCGACAGGTACTCGCCACAAACCGCTGAGAAGGCGGATATTACCCCTTCGGCTTTATCGCAAACCTGTCGTCGTAACCGAAATCATATTTCAGCAACGCCGAAACCGGAGAATGGTTGACAAGCGATACACCGCGCTCTCCAGCTATTTTCCGGGCGAATACAAGATGCTTGACGATGCGTCCCTCAGCCTGAGCGATGCCGGAAAACGCAGTATCCTGCGTGGTTTCGTAAAAGCGAGGCTCACGGGCGTTGGAAATGTCGATCCCGAGAAAGCCGATCGTTCGCTGCGCGCAATATAGAGCGAATTGCAGCGCCGATACGGCAACCGACCCGCCGACAAAAACGCCCTGATCCGGCGAGAGCGAGAAACCGGCCAAGCCGGCTGCATCCAGGCGCACATATTGAAGCTTCCGCAGATCGTCGAGCGAGCGCCGCCGCGCACCATAGGGCTTGCGAATGTCGTCGATTAGAATGATCGCTTTGTCCGCCAACCAGTTCCCGTCGACCTCGCAAAGCGCACGCAACACCGCGACCGAGAATAGACAGAGTGAACCGGGAGCAATCTTCGCGCGCATCGTATCGATGTGCCGCCAGACGAAACGTTCATCTTCGATTGCGATTGCCAGCGGCTCACCGATGCGCTCACCGGCAAGCCTTATGGCACCATTCAGCAGAATGGCGCTGCCGGCTTCCATGCTGCTCAAATCGCAATCACGAATGGATGGCCCCGAGCCGACGATATAGATCGTCTCGCCGGACCGCTCGCACAACCGATCCATTCTGGCAAGATCTGCGACCTTGGCGCCGCGATAGAACACATCGCCGCCGCTCTGGTTGCGGACGATAGTCAGCCCGGGAAACCAATCCTGCACATGTGCCAGAGAGCCGCCCAGGAACACACGCACACCGGACTTGATCAAAGATCGATGCCAGGGCCGATGCGTCATATCTACCTAGAGCTCTACCAGACCAAGCTTCTTGACCTGCCGAATGGTCAACATCGTGCGTACCGTATCGACATGTTCGTTCGCGGTCAAAACCTCGATGACGAAATCCTGGAATCGGGTGAGGTTTTCAGCGACGCAATGCAGCAGAAAATCGCTGTCGCCGGAGACCATCCAAGCTTGCCGCACCAGCGGCCATGCTGCGGTCGAGCTGGCGAAAGCCTTGAGATTGGCCTCGGATTGATGCTTGAGACCGACCATGCAGAAAGCCACGAGATCGAAGCCGAGCTTCGGGCTGTTCAACATGGCGTGATAGCCTTCGATGACGCCTGCCTCTTCGAGCTTGCGCACCCGGCGCAGGCATGGCGGCGCGGAGATGCCCACCCGGTCCGCGAGTTCGACGTTGGTCATCCGTCCGTCCCGCTGGAGTTCCCGCAGAATCTTGATATCGATGGCATCGAGTTCAGCGCGAAGCACTTGCAATTGCCTTTCTTTAATTCCCCCTCGCCAGCTTCTATATAAGGCACGAAAATTCGCAAGAAAGTTTCTCTGGGCTGACCGATTCTTACACAAAGCAGATTTGCCCTGTTAGTAATGCAAGGCTGCCCTTGAATAAATGCATAAGGCAATCATAAATGGAGCGGCGGATCGCGAAATCGCCTGCTTTACCCGATTGAAGCCGCGGTTTCGAACTCGCTGAATTGAAAGGACTGACTATGCCCGCCCGCCACACCAAGGTGCTCATCATCGGCTCTGGCCCAGCCGGCTATACCGCCGCTGTTTACGCCGCCCGCGCGATGCTGCAGCCGGTACTGATCGCAGGAATGGAACAGGGCGGCCAGCTGATGATCACGACGGATGTCGAAAATTATCCGGGCTTTGCCGATCCGATCCAGGGTCCGTGGCTGATGGAACAGATGCTCCAGCAGGCGCAGCATGTCGGCGCCGAGATCGTCAACGACCTGGTGACCGAAGTCGACACCACCAAGCGTCCTTTCGTCGCCCACACGGATAGCGGCCAGATCTGGACCGCCGACACGCTCATTATTGCCACCGGCGCCAAGGCGAAATGGCTCGGCATCGAGAGCGAACAGCATTTCCAGGGTTTCGGCGTTTCCGCTTGCGCCACCTGCGACGGCTTCTTCTATCGCAACAAGGACGTCATCGTGGTCGGTGGCGGCAACAGCGCCGTCGAAGAGGCACTGTACCTCTCCAATATCGCCAAGTCGGTGACCGTGGTGCATCGCCGCGACAGCTTCCGCTCGGAAAAGATCCTGCAGGAACGTCTGTTTGCCAAGGCAAACGTCAAGGTTCTCTGGAACACGGAAGTTGCCGAGATCACCGGTACGCCGGCCAAGCCGCCGATGCCGCCGTCTGTGACGGGCGCTCGCCTGCGCGACGCACGCACGGGCGCCATCACCGAGCTGCCGATCGACGGCGTCTTCGTTGCGATCGGCCACGCGCCGGCAACGGAACTCTTCAAGGGCAAGCTGAAGCTCAAGGACAACGGTTATCTCTGGACCGCAGCCGATTCGACCGCGACCAGCGTCGACGGCATCTATGCCGCCGGCGATGTGACCGACGATACGTTCCGACAGGCGATCACTGCAGCGGGGATGGGCTGCATGGCCGCGCTTGAGGCGGAACGCTACTTGACCGGGCACATGCCCGTCGCCGTGGCTGCGGAGTGAAGCAGCCAATGAGGGGAAACGGCATGCCATTGGATTGGGACAAGCTGCGTATTTTTCACGCGGCTGCCGAAGCGGGTTCATTCACGCATGCGGCGGATAAATTGCATTTGTCCCAATCCGCCATCAGCCGACAGGTCAGCGCACTTGAGCAGGACGTCGGCATAAAGCTTTTCCATCGCCACGCGCGCGGCCTTATCCTTACCGAACAGGGTGAGTTGCTGTATCGCACGGCGCACGACGTTCTGCTGAAGCTCGAAACGGTCAAAATGCAATTGACCGAAACGACCGATAAGCCGAGCGGCAAGCTGCGCGTCACGACGACGGTCGGCCTCGGCCAGGGTTGGCTGACGGACAAGATCCAGGAATTCCTGCAGCTCTATCCAGACATGCAGATTCAGCTGATCCTCGACAACGAGGAGCTGGACGTGAACATGCGCCATGCGGATTGCGCCATTCGTCTGCGCCAGCCGCAGCAGTCGGACCTCATCCAGCGCAAGCTCTTCACGGTGCATATGCACGTCTACGCCGCCCCCTCCTACATCAACCGCCACGGCGAGCCGCAATCGGTGGAAGATCTGGACGAGCACCGCATCATCAGCTTCGGCGAACCGGCGCCCAATTACCTGCTCGATGTCAATTGGCTTGAGATCGCCGGAAGGTCGTCGGACAACAAGCGCATACCGCATCTGCAGATCAACAGTCAGACCTCGATCAAGCGGGCCTGCCTGCTCGGCATCGGTATTGCGGTCCTGCCCGATTACATCGTCGGTCGCGACCCAGGCCTTATTCAGCTCGCCATCAACGCTGACGTGCCCTCCTTCGATACGTATTTCTGCTACCCCGACGAGATGAAAAACGCAGCTAAGCTCAAGGTTTTTCGAGATTTTATCGTCGCCAAGGCCAGAAACTGGAATTTCTAACGAAGGTAAGTCACTGATAACGAACTCCTTTTTGCTATCGGCATATCAGTCACGCATATGATGCATGGCTGATATGCACAAAATAGAGTTGAAGCCTGCCCATATAACTACCATATCGCACATAGCTGATGCACACGGTGGCTTTTCCTCCCAGTTCCACCGCATTGGCTGTTCCCCTCTGGAGGTTTTTGACCTTCATACCTATAGGGCCCTGGTTTACTCCGGCGGCCCTTTTTTTTTGCCTTTTTGAATCTGGCGCGGCAAATGCATAACTGCCATGCACAAAAAAGCATTGCGCACTGCACAAATTAGCATCATAACGCACACAGCTGATGCACATGGTGGCTTTTCCTCCCAGTTCCACCGCATTGGCTGTTCCCCTCTGGAGGTTTTGACCTTCACACCTATAAGGGCCCTGGTTTATACCGGTGGCCCTCTTTTTTTGCCCATTTTTTAAGCGCGCACTCCGGCTGCCTTGCAGAAAATAATATTCTGCGGCGCTCTTGATATATCGAAAACCATCGATACATAAATCGTAATTATTCGATATTCATCCAGTGAACACCATGGACAAGAACGAGATACTCAAGGCTCTGGCCAATCCGGCACGGCTTGAAATCCTGAACCACCTCAAGGATCCGCATACCCATTTCCCTACCCAGGAACATCCGCTGGAGCTTGGCGTTTGCGCCAGCCAGTTCGAACGCTGCGGCCTATCGCAATCCACCGTGTCTGCCCATCTCAGCACGCTGCACCGCGCCGGCCTGGTGACGACACGGCGCCTGGGCCAATGGATTTTCTACAAACGTAACGAGGAAACCATCGCGGCATTCCTCGAAGCCATGCAAAAGGAACTTTGACATGCCCCTAGCGCTCCTTATCCTTGCGCTCAGTTCTTTCGCCATCGGCACGACCGAGTTCGTCATCATGGGGCTGCTGCCGGAAGTGGCATCGGACCTCTCCGTCACCATCCCGCAAGCCGGCTGGCTGGTGAGCGGTTATGCGCTGGCGGTGGCGATCGGCGCGCCGATCATGGCGGTTTCGACTGCTCACCTGCGCCGTCGCTCGGCCCTGATCATGCTGATGGGCTTCTTTATCCTCGGCAATCTCCTTTGCGCCATCGCCCCGGATTACTGGATGCTGATGGTTGCCCGCATCGTGACCGCTCTTTGCCATGGCGCCTTCTTCGGCATCGGCTCGGTCGTTGCGGCAAGCCTTGTGCCTGAAGACCGCAAGGCTCGCGCCGTCGCTCTGATGTTTACCGGCCTGACCCTCGCCAACGTGCTCGGTGTCCCTCTCGGCACCGCATTCGGCCAGGCATTCGGCTGGCGCGCTCCGTTCTGGATCGTCACTCTTCTCGGCGTTGCATCCATCGCGGGCCTCATTGCAGTGCTTCCGAAGACTGAAGAAGTTCGCAATGGCAGCCTCGCCCGCGAAATCTCGGCGCTTCGCGGTATCGGCCTGTGGCTATCGCTGCTGACGACCGTGTTCTTCTCCGCCGCCATGTTCGCGCTGTTCACCTATATTGCTCCGATGCTGCGCGATGTCACCGGCGTCTCGCCGAAGGCGGTCACCTGGACGCTGCTGTCCATCGGCGTCGGCCTGACCATCGGCAATCTCATCGGTGGCAAGCTCGCGGACTGGCGCCTCGGCACTACCCTTGCCGGTGTCTTCATCGCGATTGCCGTGACATCGGCGATCTTCAGCGTCACCATCCATTCCTTCATCGGCGCGGAGATCACCCTCTTCCTGTGGGCCGCCGCTGCCTTTGCCGCCGTGCCGGCGCTGCAAATCAACGTCGTCGCCTTCGGGAAGGACGCCCCGAACCTCGTCTCGACCATCAACATCGGCGCCTTCAATGCCGGCAACGCGCTGGGCGCGTGGCTCGGCGGCGCAGTCATAGACCAGGGATTCTCGCTCTCACAGGTGCCGCTTGCCGGCGCGGCTATGGCGATCCTCGGCCTCATCACCGTTCTCCTCACATTTGCTGCCGTCCGCTCCAAGGACGAAGCCCTCGCCTCCTGCTGACATCCTTCCTCCTCCCCCCCACATAGAAAGGACGAACTATGACCAAACTGTTTGAACCGACGAAGCTGGGCGACATCTCGCTTGCCAACCGCATCGTGATGGCGCCACTGACACGCAATCGCTCCCCGAATGCCGTGCCCAACGAACTGAACGTCAAATACTACGCCCAGCGCGCCACCGCCGGCCTCATCATCACCGAAGCAACCGCCATCACCCATCAGGGCCAGGGCTACGCCAACGTGCCGGGCCTCTACACCAAGGAAGCGCTCGAGGGCTGGAAGAAGGTGACGGACGCTGTGCACGCCAATGGCGGCAAGATCGTCGTGCAGATGTGGCATGTCGGCCGCATCTCCCACACCACCCTGCAGCCGAATGGCGGCAAGCCGGTCTCCTCCACCTCCAGGCGCGCGGAGACGTCGAAGACCTATCTCGTCAACAGCGACGGCACCGGCGGCTTTGCCGATGTTTCGGAGCCGCGTGCATTGGAAACATCGGAAATCCCGGGCATTGTCGAGGACTATCGCAAGGCCGCCCGCGCGGCGATCGATGCCGGCTTCGATGGTGTCGAGATCCACGGCGCCAACGGCTATCTGCTCGATCAGTTCCTGCGCGGCAATGTCAACGATCGCACCGACCAGTATGGCGGCTCGATCGAGAACCGCGCGCGTTTCCTCTTCGAGGTGGTCGATGCCATCACCAAGGAAATCGGCGCCGGCCGCACGGCGATCCGTATTTCGCCGGTCACAGCCTCGGGCGATGCCAGCGATCCGGCTCCGCAGCAGCTCTTCACCTACGTGGTCGAAGGTCTGGCGAAATATGATCTCGCCTATATCCATGTCATCGAAGGTCAGACCGGCGGCAAGCGTGACTCCCTGCCCTTCGACTACGACGCTCTGCACGCCGCCTATAAGGCCGCGGGCGGCAAGGCCGGCTGGATGGTCAACAACGCCTATACCCGCGAAATGGCGATCGAAGCCGTCGAAAGCGGCAAGGCTGATGTGGTGGCTTTCGGCAAGCCCTTCATCTCCAACCCGGATTTCGTCCGGCGCCTGGAAGAAAACGCTCCATTGGCCCAATGGGATCAGACGACTCTCTACGGCGGCGGCGCAAAGGGTTATGCCGATTATCCGACGCTGGACGAGGCAGCTTGAACACAGGGATATCCGTAGGCACCCGCCGTTGACGTTCAGACGGTGAGACCAGCCTCGATCAGACAGCTCTCGCAACATTCGTTTGCGGGAGCGCCCTGCAGAATTACCGGACACGGCTGAGCTCGACACCCCACAGAAGCCAACCGATTATTTTTATTTATATAATTCCGATTTCTCGCTCCTTCGGAAATCCCTTCGATCCCTCTTGACTTGGAGCGCGCTCTAAATCGTACAGTCCGATAATTGACGGACTGCCATGATGATCGGGAGGGAAAATGGACGCATTTTCGATTGGGGAAGCGGCAGAGCGACTGGCCTTGAGCCCGCATACGCTTCGCTATTACGAGCGGGCTGGGTTGCTCGATATGGTCGCGAGAAATTCCGCCGGTCGCCGCGTCTATACGAATGCGGACCTCCACTGGATATCGCTCCTCATGTGCCTGCGATCATCGGGCATGCCGATCGCCAACATGAAGAAATTCAGCAATCTCGTGCGTGCCGGCCTTTCAAACGTGCCGGATCGCATCGCCTTGCTGGAGCAGCACCGCGCAAAAGTCGTCGCGGATATGGCGGCGCTGCAATCGGCGCTGACGATCATTGACGGGAAACTTCAACGATATCGGGGGATGTCCAATGAAAACCAAGCCGCTCGGTAACTCTGGCCTGCACGTCTCGGAGCTCTGCCTGGGATGTCTGGACTTCGGCACGAGGCTTGATCGTGACGCTTCTTTCGAACTGCTGGATACCTACTATGAGGCTGGCGGCCGCTTTCTCGATACCGCAAACAACTATGCGTTCTGGGCTCCCAATGGCGTTGGAGGCGAGAGCGAAAAGATGCTTGGCGAGTGGCTTCGCGCTCGCGGCAGGCGCCATGATATGACGATCGCGACAAAAGTCGGCGCGCAGCCGACCCGCCCCGGCGCTGGTTTCGAAGCAGCGGAGGGGCTCGCAGCGCACGCAATCGCACGGGCGGCAGAAGCCAGCCTTTCAAGGCTCGGCATCGATCATATCGACCTCTACTATGCGCATATCCAGGATGATGCCGTCGCCCAGGAAGAAACGCTATCCGCCTTTGAGCGCCTGCGCGAAGACGGCAAGATTCGCGCCATCGCCTGCTCGAACCACAGCCTCGAACGCATCATCGCTGCCAAGGGCATAAGCGAACGAAACGGTTGGTCATCCTACTGCTGCCTGCAGCAGCGCTACAGCTATCTACAACCGATGGCCGGCGCAGATTTTGGTCCGCAGAAGACGATAGATTCGACACTGGAAACCTATCTGCAGACATCCGATATACCGCTCATTTCCTATGCCACTCTTCTCGGCGGTGCGTATGAAACAGGGGTGCTGCCCAAGGCTTATGATACCGTAGAAAATCGGGCACGGCTCGACCGGCTTCGAAGGGCCGCGCAAATCCTCGGCCTGACACCGAGCCAGGCGGCTCTCGCCTGGGCGAGGCTTTCGTCAGGAAACGTAATCCCGCTACTCGCTGCCAGCAGTGCCGAGCGCCTCAAGCAAGGGATAGCAACTTTGACTGTAACTGCTGAAAGCCTGTCCTCAGCCCTGAGCACAGACTGACCGCGATGTTCAAGATTGCCCTCGGTTTAGACGAGAAATTCGACAATCCACAACTGCCCACAATTACCGAACATGGTTGTTTTCAAGGAGGAGGCCCTTGAATCGAAACGCATGCTGCAATGGATCAGCACCTATGCAGGTGCTTTCGGCGGCATGGCTCCTGGGCGACGATGACGCAAAGAATGCTAGGTTGCATCTCACCGTCGCCCAATGTGCTTTGACAAGATTGAGTACACAGGCCGCCTCAGGCGGCCTTAGCCTGTAAGCAACCGATCGATGCCAGACTTGCGCGGATCGCCGCATCGATGGGTGTGTGCGGTTCCTCGCCGAGGGTGGCGACCAGCTTGTCGTTGCGCATTTCCAGCGGCACGTCCCAGAGATAGCTCATTTCGCGCAGCTCACGCATAAATGGAACGAAGGGAGCGGCGAGCGGGACCATCCACCACGGAAATGCCTTGACCTTTATTTTATGTCCAAGCACGCGCTGCACGGCATCGACCATCTGCGTGCCGTCGCCATCCCAATGGCCGCGCATGTGATAGACGGCGAAGACGGGCAGCTCATCGCCCTTTTCAATCAGTTGGACCATCGTTTCAGCAACGTCGGGCAGATAGGCCCATTGATGACCGACACCACGCTTGCCCGGATAAGTCATCGATCCGATCGGCTTGCCCGGCGTCACCATGGCCTGTGAGAACCAGCTATTGGCGCGGGCGCCACCGAAGAAATCGCCAGCTCGGACGATGATGACAGGGGTGCCGTCTTGCTCGGCCGCCGCCCTCAAACGCCGCTCCATCTGCACGCGAATGGCGCCCTTGCGGGTCTTTGGCCGCTGCGCACTGTCCTCGGCGACATGCGGAAATACGTCGGGACCGAAGTTGTAGACCGTACCAGGCAGAACGATCCGGGCGCCAACGGCCTTTGCAGCGGCGATGGTATTGTCCAGCATCGGAAGGACCAACTGACCCCAGTTGCGATAGCCGGGTGGGTTGACCCCGTGCACGATGACATCAACTCCCTCTGCAGCTTTGAGGACGTCTGCCGCCTGCATGGAGTCACCTTGCACCCAATCGAAGTGGGGCTGGCGGCGAGCGGCACCCACAGCGTTGCGGTTCAGCGCCCGAATGTGCCAGCCGCGAAGGGCAAGCCCTTCGGCAACAGCGCCGCCAATGCCGCCGGTAGCGCCGAGTATCAAAGCGGTTTTCGTATGTTCTGTGTGGTTGCTCATGGTCGTCTCCATCGGTTTCGATGGGCTGACTATGCGTCGGTCATGCGATAAACGAAATTGCCGAAAATTCTAGAGATGATATACATAAATGTATGGTATCACTATCCGAACCAAGTTGGGACTTCTATCGTACGTTTCTTGCCGTGCTGGAGCACGGCTCGTTGTCGGCGGCTGCGCGCGACCTCGGCCTGACGCAGCCCACGGTCGGCAGGCATATCGATGCTCTGGAACAATCGGTCGGTGCCGAACTGTTTACCCGCTCGCAACAAGGCCTGCTGCCGACCGATGCCGCGCTCGTTCTGAAACCCTACGCCGAGACATTGGCCAGCACGACCGCAGCGCTGCTGCGCGCGGCCACCGGTGCAAGAGATAAGGTCAGCGGCACGGTACGCATCAGCGCCAGCGAGGTGATCGGGACGGAAGTGTTGCCGTCGATCCTTGCCGGCCTGCAGGCGCAGTATCCCGAATTGATCGTGGAATTGTCCGCTTCCGACATTGTGGAAGACCTGCTCCAGCGCGAGGCCGATATTGCCGTCCGCATGGTCGCGCCGGCGCAAGAAGCGTTGCTCGCCCGCCATGTCGGCGCCATCTCTCTCGGTCTCTTCGCTCATCGCAGCTATATTGAGCGCCACGGCAAACCCGAAACGATCAAGGAACTGCACCAGCACAAGCTGATCGGTTTCGATCGCCAGACGGCCTATGTGCGCACGATGCTGAAGCGATACCCGATGCTCGACGGCATCTCGTTCAGTTTTCGATCCGATCATAGCATCGCGCTGCATAACGCCCTGCGATCCGGCATCGGCATAGGTTTCTATCAAATCCCCTTGGCAAACCGCGACGCGAACCTTCTGCGGCTGCTGCCCGAGATGGAGGTCTCGATCGAGACCTGGATCGTGATGCACGAAAACCTGAAGACATCGCCGCGCTGCCGCGTGACGTTCGATGCCCTCGTCGCCGGATTGCTTGATTATATCAAGGGAAATGATCTGGAGGGCCGAGCATGACCGCAGGTACGGCCGTGGAGTTGGTGCCATATGACCCGAGCTGGCCGGAAGATTTCCTGCGCATCCGCGATAAGCTCGATCGGCTGCTGTCGCCTCATGTCCTGACGACCGAGCACATCGGCAGCACATCCATTCCAGGTCTCACAGCAAAGCCGCTCATCGATATCGACATTGTTCTACGCAGCCCAGCCAACATCCCGGCGGCAACACAAAATCTTCTGGGCCAAGGCTACGAGCCGCGCGGCAATCGTTACGAAGATGAGGTCTGGGCCTTCATCCTGCGCAATGGCCGGCCACCCGAGCGTGTCTATCTTTGTCCTCCGAACAACCGGACACATGAACGCAGAATGATCTTCCGGGACTATTTACGAGCGCACCCGGTTGACGCGGCAGCTTATGCCGATTTGAAGCTGAAACTAGCCGAAATCCATCGGCACGATGGCGACCGCTACACCGCCGAGAAGCGTCACTTCGTCGACGCGATCATCGAAAAGGCGATCGGCATACTGTAGGTTCATGCACCGGGAGCCGTATCCACCGGCGGGAAATGCTTCTGGCCATCAATGACTTCAGTCTCCGGTCGGTCGCCGCCGTCGGCATATTCCTCATGCCATTTGCCGCTTTCGTCCTGCCAGCTGATCTCCGCGGAGTCGCCCCCGACCTGCTGCTCTGCCGCAACAATCCTGGCGGCTTCCACTGCCTCGGAATGTGTCGGAAACGCCTCCGAATAGACATCGTGGAAACGATATGCCCATCCGCCGTCATGCGGCACGACTTCGTATACGACCTTGATCATTCAGACCCTCCTTCTCATCTGCCAAGACCTTCACATCCGGACATTGCCGGCAGGACCGCGTGCATCTGAGACGGATTCGAGGATGCCGCGACGTTTGGGTTGGGCAGACCGATATGCACAGTATTCCATTAAATGATGCCGACTGCAAATCCCGCCCGCAATGACGCACGCTTGATGTGCGAAATCATTGATTTAGAGTGCAACCGGGAATCGGCGCAAAGGTGGGAACGTGATCTCAGCGAAGTGGTTTAAGCAGGAAAAGGCCCTGTTCGTGGCATTGGCGATCGCCGTCATTGCCTATCTAGGCGAGCATTCGGTGCTGGAAATGGGACAGACCGCGTCAATGATCGCGGCCGTTGCATTGATCGCAACGATTGTGCTGGCATCCATGCGCGTTGCCCATCACGCCGAAAACCTCGCAGCGAAGGTCGGCGACCCCTACGGCACGATGATCCTGACATTGTCCGCCGTTGCCGTGGAAGTCATCATTCTCGCCATCATGATGGGTGGCGAAAGCTCCCCGACATTGGTGCGCGACACGATCTACGCGGCCGTCATGCTCGATATCAACGGCATCCTCGGGCTTGCAGCCCTTCTCGGCGGCCTGAAACACGGCGAGCAACCCTATAATGATGACTCCAGCAGAACCTATGGCGTGATGATCCTGACCGCCATGGGCATCTCGATGATCGTGCCGGAGTTCATTCCCAGCGCGAAATGGCATTATTACTCCGCCTTCACCATCGTCGCGATGATCTCGCTCTACGCATTGTTCCTGCGCATGCAGGTAGGCAGGCACAGCTATTTCTTCAGCTACAGCTATCCGCGTACCGAGAAGAAGCTTGCGATGCCCGAAGAACATCACGAGGATGAATCCACAACGACATCCATCGTCACTATTTTGATCGGTGTCGTCCTGATCGGCGTGCTGGCGGAATTCATGTCGGCATTCATGGATACAGGCCTGAGAGGCACCGGCGCACCACCCGCAATCGCCGCTATCGTCGTCGCCGCAATCTCGGCCGCCCCGGAAATCCTGACGGCCCTGCGCGCAGCACTGCGGAACCGTATGCAGGCGACGGTCAACATCGCCCTGGGCGCGTCGTTATCGACGGTGATCCTGACCGTGCCCGTCATGGAGGCGATCGCACTCTATACGGGCCAGCCGTTCATCATGGCCATGTCGCCGGTGCAGACAGTCATGGTCATGATCACGCTGATCGTCGCAGCCATCAACCTCAACGACGGCGAAACCAACGCCATCGAGGGCATGACCCATTTCATCCTCTTCGCCACCTTCATCATGCTGACGATTCTCGGACTTTGACTCCGAATTCAAGCACTTGCGCCGAATAGCAGATTCAATTTGGGAAGCACTTGAATCAGTTGTTGAATTTGCAACACGCAGCCCAAACGCAAAAAGCCCGCCATCTCTGGCGGGCTTTCGCTTGATCTATTTTCGAGTGCTTACTTGCAAGCGCCGCAGAAGCGCTGGATGCGACGGCAAGCTTCTTCGAGCAGTTCTTCCGAGGTCGCGTAGGAAATGCGGAAGTTCGGACCAAGGCCGAACGCCGAACCGTGCACGACGGCAACGCCTTCCGCTTCCAGCAGCTCGGACACAAAATCCTCGTCCGTCTCGATGACCTTGCCGGTCGGAGCCGTCTTGCCGATCAATCCTGCACAGGACGGATAGACGTAGAAAGCGCCTTCCGGAACCGGGCACGAAAGACCCTTTGCCTGATTCAGCATCGAGACAACGAGATCGCGGCGGCCTTCGAAGATCTTCTTATTGCGCGGAATGAAGTCCTGCGGACCGTTCAGCGCTTCGACGGCGGCCCACTGGGCGATCGAGGTCGCACCCGAGGTCTGCTGACCCTGGATCATGTCCATGGCCTTGATGAGCTGCAGCGGACCGGCAGCGTAACCGATGCGCCAGCCGGTCATCGCGTAGGCTTTCGAGACGCCGTTCATCGTCAGCGTGCGGTCGTAGAGGCTCGGCTCGACTTCGACCGGCGTGGCGAACTTGAACTCGCCATAGGTCAGGTGCTCGTACATGTCGTCGGTCAAGACCCAGACATGCGGATGCTTGACCAGCACGTCCGTCAGCGCCTTCAGCTCGTCATGCGAATAGGCAGCGCCCGACGGGTTGGACGGCGAGTTGAACATGAACCACTTGGTCTTCGGCGTGATCGCCTTTTCGAGGTCGGCCGGCTGAAGCTTGAAATTGTTGGCCTGCGTCGTCGCGACGAAAACCGGGGTACCGCCGCACAGCGACACCATTTCCGGGTAGGACACCCAGTATGGAGTCGGGATGATGACTTCGTCACCCGGGTTCAGCGTCGCCATGAAGGCGTTGAACAGAATCTGCTTGCCGCCCGTGCCGACGATGGTCTGCTCGGGAGTATAGTCGAGATTGTTCTCGCGCTTGAACTTGGCGGCGATCGCCTTGCGCAGTTCCGGAATGCCGGCAACCGGCGTGTACTTCGTCTCGCCGCGATTGATCGCGTCGATGGCGGCCGTCTTGATATTATCTGGCGTATCGAAATCCGGCTCACCGGCGCCGAGGCCGATCACGTCACGTCCTTTTGCTTTCAACTCGCGCGCTTTCTGGGAAACGGCGATGGTGGCAGAAGGCTTTACACGGGAAAGAGCGTCGGCAAGAAAGGCCATGATGATCGGTCCTATTCGGTTGAAGTGGGCAGAAAGCCTGTGGACCAGATTTCTGCGCTAAGCTCTATGTCGAATATGGGCCGACGTTTCAAGCGCAAAGGCGTCACAGTGGCTTTATTTCCTGGCTTTCGGGCCTGACCTCTTCTTCCATTTTCGGGCGAGCACGAGGCACCGCGCCCGACATTTTGGCAGCCCTGTGACGAGCGGGACCGCGCACGTCTCCGCTCAAAGCTTGAATCAGTTTGCGAAGTTCCTGATTCAATTTCTCAAGACAGACAGGATTTCCGATGTAAAACAATAGCCTCCTGGAGTCGCCGTCCTTCCTGAAGCAGCGGCCCGGATTTTTGTGTCGAGAGATCGGCGCCTTCGGCGACCCGCCAGTCCGAAGGCTCGTAGATCGCAACGCCGAACTCGTGAACACAAAGACGTTATCTACACCATGCACGGACTTGAACGACGGATACTTCGACCCACCTTGCGAAAACAGTATAACGGGGGATGGAAACATGCGCGTTGGAGCAACACGACTTTCAATTGCCTTGGCAGCTTCCGTCTTGTTGCCCGCAAGTCTCGCGATCGCGGATACCGCGCAGCCCTTCAAGACGCAAAAGGTAGCGCTCAAGGTCGAAACGATAGCCTCCGGGCTCGAACACCCCTGGGCCGTCGCCGTTCTGCCCGACGGCGCCTACCTGGTTACCGAACGAACCGGCCGCATGCGCTTGATCCGCGATGGTAAAGTATCGCCGGCGATTGCCGGGGTGCCCCCGGTTCACGCTCGCGGACAGGGCGGCTTGCTGGATGTTGAGCTCGATCCGAAATTCAGCAGCAATCGAACGCTCTATTTCACCGCTTCCGTGTCGGGAGCCGGTGGTAGCGGTACCGCCGTCCTGCGCGCAAAATTGTCGGCAGACGAAACACAGCTCACCCATGTGAAGCGCATCTTTGTGATGAACAAGCTGTCGCACGGCAATATCCAGTACGGCTCGCGCATTGCCATCGCCAAGGACGGCAGTCTCTTCGTCAGCCTTGGCGATCGTGGCCAACAGGACCGCGCCCAGGATTTCCACGACGATGCCGGCTCGATCATCCATATCGGCTCCGACGGCAGCATTCCGGCCGACAATCCCTTCAAAAGCGGTGAGCGTGCCCGGCCGGAAATCTGGTCGAAAGGCCATCGCAATCCGCAGGGCATCACCTTCGACAGCGAGACGAACAGGCTATATACGGCCGAACACGGCGCGAAAGGCGGCGATGAGATCAACGCGCCCGAAGCCGGCAAGAACTATGGCTGGCCGGTCATCTCCTATGGCGTCAATTACAACGGCACGAAGATCGGCATCGGCACCGCGAAGAAAGGCATGGAGCAGCCGCTTTTCTATTGGGATCCGTCGATCGCCCCCGGCGCGATTGCCGTCTATCGCGGCAAGATGTTTCCCGAATGGAACGGCGATCTGCTGGTTACCGCGTTGAAATTCCAGTTGCTGTCACGCCTCGATCGTGACGCAAGCGGTAAGATTACCGAACGCGAGCGCATGTTCGAGGGCAAATTTGGCCGCATGCGCGACATCATCGTCGCCCCCGACGGCGCGCTTTTGATCACCACGGACGAAGACAATGGCGCCCTGCTGCGGGTTTCAAGAGCAACGAACTAGCGGTGTAGCTGCGACGCCTTTCACCCTTGCCGCGCGCAAAAGCAACTGCTAACGGTCGGCTATTCGTTCCCCCCTTCGGCAGGATGCAGATGTCTCGCATACAGGCGAATTTGTTGTTGTTGCTTGCTGCCGCGATCTGGGGCGGCGGCTTCGTCGCGCAGTCGACGGCAATGAAGTCGATCGGACCATTCTGGTTCATCGGCCTGCGGTTCGCTGTCGCCACGGTGGTCGTGCTTCCCTTCGTCTGGATGGAAAGCCGAAAGGCCAAGCAGCCATTGCAGACCCGTAACTGGCTGTCCTTTGCGATAATCGGCGTCGCGCTATTCGGTGGCGCCGCGACACAGCAACTCGGACTTTTGACGACAACCGTCACCAATTCCAGCTTCATTACCGGCCTCTACGTCGTTTTCGTCCCCTTGATCGCCGTTATCTTCATGCGGCGTTCACCGCATTGGATCATCTGGCCCGCGGCGCTCATGGCGCTCTGTGGCATCTATCTCCTCTCTGGCGGATCACTCTCCCGCCTGACGACGGGGGATTTCCTGACAGTCGTCTGTGCGCTCTTCTGGGCAGCGCAAATCACCCTCGCCGGATCTGCTGTCATCGAGACCGGCCGGCCACTTAGCATTTCCGCCACGCAATTCGCGGTCACAGCCTTGCTCGCCCTTGCCGTTGCAGCCGTGGTCGAGCCGATCAGCCTTGCGAGCATCCAGGCAGCGCTCGGCGAAATCCTTTATGTCGGCATATTCTCGTCCGGGCTGGCATTCGCATTGCAGGTCATCGGCCAGCGCTACACGACCGCGCCGCAGGCCGCGATCTTTCTCGCTTCGGAAGCCTTGTTCGGGGCCTCCCTGGGAGCGTTGATCCTCGGCGAAACCATGGGCCCGCTCGGCTATGCCGGCTGCGCCTTGATGTTTGTCGCCATGCTCGCCGTAGAACTGGTGCCCGAATTGGTGCGCCGGCGGAACGCAGCAGCGTGAAAACGGCCTGAAATGGCGGCCACATCCGTTGGATTGCAACAGTTTTTGAAATTTTTTTGAACAATCGAAAATCAGCGTTCATCCCCGCCGATTTGGGAAAATTTCGCCAAAGCTATATCGCGAGCGATGCGAAAACCTTAGAAACTTGTTCCAAAGTGAGAAAATTTGCGAATCGCATTAGCACAGTCGGGTTACCGAACTGTGTTCACGGCGATACGTTAGAAAACTTTTGCTTGCCAATTCCCAATAAACACAGCAATCTCAGCGATGTTCGGGCATTTTTAGAGCATGGGAAGTCCTAATAGAATTGCGCGCCGGAGACGCTAATATTCCGGTCAGCTGGTTAAAATGCGGGGTGGCAAACATCGCATCGAGACCATGCCGAGGTATAGGGGACCTTTTCCTTAAAATTTCGAGAACTGCCTGCAAGCGCCCGCAGGGGCAACACAGTAATGCTGCCCGTGTGGATGGTGGGCAGAGAGAAAAGGACCTGAGGCATGGCCGAGACTGGCACTGTAAAGTTTTTCAATACCGATAAGGGCTTCGGTTTTATTAAACCGGACAAGGGTGGCGCAGACATCTTTGTACACATTTCTGCGGTTCAGGCTTCCGGCCTGGCAGGACTGTCGGAAAACCAGAAGGTAAGCTTCGACACGGAACCGGATCGCCGCGGCAAGGGACCGAAGGCCGTCAATCTCCAGATTGCTGGCTAAGACCCTTACGGTTATCATTCGAGTTGAGGCCCGGCAGAAATGCCGGGTTTTGTCATTCAGTCTGTATTCAGTTTGCCGCGCATAATTTACTGCTCATGAAAGAGCGGGAACGACAGTTATCCCGTTTTCCTGAGAGGACAAACCAATGACCATACTCGGCAAATCGCTCGTCATGTCCGCCATGGCTGCAGCATTGACGCTGACGTCTATGAGTGCCGCTTCGGCGGGTGATTATTGGCGTCATCGCGATGGCTGGGCGCTCGGTGCCGCGGGTCTCGCCACCGGCCTGATCGTCGGCTCGGCCATAGCCAGCCAACCGCGCTATGTGGAGCCTGGACCGGTCTACGCCGAACCGGATTACGACGCGCCTCCCCCGCCCTACTACTATCGCCCGGCACCGCGCCGCGTCTATGTCGAGCGCGATGTGAGCTATTACGCGCCGCCGGTCTCGGGCCTACGTCCCTGGTCGTCAGCCTGGATGCGCTACTGCTACGATCGCTACAGAAGCTTCGACGGCCGCAGCGGCACCTATGTCGGCTATGACGGCATGCGCCACTTCTGCACGGCCGACTGATTAAGGGCCGCAGCGGGTTGATAAATCCGAGAGCAGAAGCAGCGACTTTGCTTGTCGATGACATCAGATGCTGTGGGGGCGGCTAGAGCATGTCGCGCAAAAGTGTGTAGCGGTTTTGCGGCTACGACATGCGTGAAATCAAAGAGCTAAAGCGCATGAAGCGAATCTGAAAGATCGCGACGCGCTTTAGATCGCCCGCAAGCAAGCAACCTCTTCCTACAGCCCGCGCAGGAAGGGATTGGTGCGGCGTTCATCGCCGATCCGGCTGCCCGGACCGTGACCGCAGATGAATCCAACCTCGTCACCGAGCGGGAAAACCTTGTCGCGGATTGAATCAAGCAGCTGCTCATGATTGCCGCCCGGCAGGTCCGTCCGGCCGATCGAGCCATTGAAAAGCACGTCGCCAAGATGCGCAAAGCCCTGCTTGCGGTTGAAGAAGATGACGTGGCCGGGCGCATGACCGGGGCAATGGAAAACCTCGAACTCATGCTCGCCGAAGGAAAGCTTGTCCCCTTCCTTCAGGAAACGATCCGGCACGACATTACGCACGCCGTCGATGTTGAACATCTTGGCCTTGCCCTCGATATCCTCGAGCAGGAAGCGATCGCCCTCATGCGGGCCGATCACCTCGATACCCAGCTTTTCCCTGACCTCGTCAGCACCGCCGGCATGATCGATGTGACCATGGGTCAGCCATATGGCCTTCAGGGCGATGCCATTCTCGCGCACCGTCTGCAGGATAATGTCGACATCGCCGCCTGGATCGACCACGACGCCCTCTTTCGTCTCCGGATCGAACAGGATAGTGCAGTTCTGTTCGAAAGGGGTCACCGGAATGATGCCGGCCTGGAGCATGCCCATGAATGCCTCGTCTGTTTGAATGCCTTATTGTCGATATAGCCGCAAACTCCGCGCAAAACAGCCCCCAGCCATCCGGAACAAACCGCCAGTCAATGCGCCCAACACCGATACAGTCAAAATTATGAAGATGATTCCGGTAGTTACCCGATCACTCTGCCAACGGATCACAGAAGTAAGCCGTCTCGATCGGAACACTGAAGCGCACCAAGCGTTGAGGAAGGGTCTTTAAAGGCAGAAGGAGAAAACCAATGTCCTTGAAGAGAAATCTGTTGCTGGCAGGCCTTGTCCTTGTCAGCACCGCCGGCTTGGCGCGGGCCGAAATGGCCGCGACCACCGCTAGCGACATTGAAGTCCGTTCCGGCCCCGGCGCCGAGTTTCCAAAGATTGGCGTCGCGACACGTGGCTCCGAGGCAACGCTTGACGGCTGCGTCGAAGGCAGCCGCTGGTGTCGCGTCGACGTCAACGGAATGCGTGGTTGGGTCTATGCGCAATATCTCAGCGTCGAACAGAACGGCGCGCCGGTCATGGTTCAGGAGCATCGTGACGACCTCGGCATTCCGACCATCACCTACGAACAGACGGACCCGGTCAAAACCGGTAGCGTTCAAGTCGCCCAACCCGGCCCGGACGACCAGTTGTTAGGCCCGGTCGATCAAAGCGGCGGTGAAGTGGTCGCGGTGACGCCTCCTGAAGAAATCCGAAGCTATATCGATGAGAACCCGGTCGATACGGTTCAGCTGAGCGGTGATCTGGCCGTCGGCGCAACGGTTCCCCACAGCGTCGAAGTGCATCGCATTCCGGACTATCAATACAGCTATGTCGAGGTGAACCACCAGCCGGTGCTGGTCGATCCGGGCACACGCCGTATTGTCTACGTCTACCGATGATTCGCAGCCAGGCATGAGAAAGTTGGCGAAATTGGCATGTGGCCGGAAGGCCGCGTGCCAAGAACCTGGATTTCCCCTGAAATTATTCAGGTTTTCTCTCGTTTGGGTTGCCCTTCTATTTCCACCGGCCGGTGCATGATGTAGTCCTAATACCAGTGAGGATTACCGCCGCTCCCAGGCATCGATCCCGGGCGCGACGAGAGGCATCCGGAAGCGTCTCCGGAACACTGGGAGAAGGGCAATCACATGGAAAGTCTAGGGCCTATCATCACACAACTGATAGCCGGCGCCATTGGCGGCAACGCAGCGAGCGGCGTCCTGAAGCAGGATGGTATCAATCTCGTTGCCAGAACGATCGCGGGTGCCATTGGCGGGCTCGGCGGCGGCGTCATTCTCAAGCTTATCGGCAGCGACGCCCTCACCGGCCTTGTAGCTCAAGGCATATCTGCGCTGATCGCCGGCGGCGTGCTTTCGGCGATCGTCGGCGCAGTTCTCGGCCGTAAGTCGTAAGGATCACACCCGTAAGGGTCGGAGAAAACATCCGACCCTTACGGGTCAGAACATTCGGCTTTCCCGCGGCCGCACCGTGCGTGGCCGGCGCTGCGTTGCGGACAGCGCACAAAGAGGGCTGAGTGTGCAACGCGATTGACTGGAACTTGAGCCGTTCCATTTGCAATCACTCGACGGTGTTTGCTTTGTCGAAGGAAGCTCCCCTTCGGGATGCTTCGCCGGAAGCACTGATGCGATCACGGCGACCTCTTGCTTGCCGCAGGGAGACACAGCCCTTTTTAACAGCCTCTCGCTTTGGCGGCAGAGAAAAGTCGAAATAGGTTGGAGTTTTACGGATCCACACTTAGATTTCCCGAAATGGCGCAGTCTTTCAAACCGCACGGCATTGTGCAGCAGCGAACGATGGCGTAAAAATACGTCAATAAAGCTGACATATTTTTGCGTAAATTTCGCAAACGCGCAAAAAATAAAAAGGAAATGCTATAGTGCCACGACAGATGAGCCAGAACGCGGCAAGGGCTGAGCTGCTGGCAACGCCGATGCAGAATGCGGGGAGCATCGACTTCGAGATCATCGAGCTGCTTTTCTTCGCCTATCGCGATTTCGTGTCGGACCCGGATCAGATCCTGATCAAGAGCGGTTTCGGACGAGCTCATCACCGCGTCGTTCATTTCGTTAACCGCGAACCCGGCATGACCGTTGCAGACCTCTTGGAAACATTGCAGATCACCAAGCAGAGTTTGGCACGGGTTCTCAAACAATTGATCGATTCGGGTTATATTCATCAGGTTGCGGGTCCGGAGGACCGGCGGCAGCGCAAGCTTTATCCGACACAGGCCGGCCGCGATCTGGCGCTGGCACTGGCGGAGCCGCAATCGCGCCGTATTGAAAGGGCATTCGAGGGCGCATCGGACGCGACACGCGAAAGCGTGAAACGCTTCCTGAGGGGAATGCAAACAGGCAAGTGACGGCAATACCAGCCGCGAATCCGGTACGGAATGCCTCATATCAATCGTGGGTAGGACAGGATCGAGACGGATCGAATGACGACGAAAACAGTTATTTCGGACGATGCGGCACATCTTCTGGTGGTGGATGACGATACGCGTATCCGCGCCCTTCTCAATCGCTACCTTATGGAAAAGGGCTTCCGCGTGACGGCAGCGGCCGATGGCGCCGAAGCGCGACGCAAGCTCGAGGGACTGGATTTCGATCTCATCATCATGGACGTGATGATGCCGGGAGAGTCCGGTATCTCGCTGACATCGAGCTTGCGGGCCATCAAGAACATTCCCGTCATTATGCTGACCGCGCTTGCCGAGGCCGATTCCCGCATTGCGGGCCTTGAAGCCGGCGCGGACGACTATCTGCCAAAGCCCTTCGATCCTCGCGAGCTGGTGCTGCGCGTCAACAATATCCTGCGGCGGAACACCCCTGCCGACTCCCCCAAGATCGAGCTTGTGATGTTTGGGCCCTATACGTTTTCCCTGACCCGCAAGGAGCTGAAGAAATCAGCCGAACTCATCCGGCTCACGGACAGAGAACAGGAAATCATGCTGCTTTTCGCCAAGCGCGCCGGCGAGACCATCCCGCGCCATGAGCTTATCGGCAATGAAGCCGAAGTCGGCGAGCGAACCATCGACGTCCAAATCAACCGGCTGCGCCGCAAGATTGAAGACGACCCCGCCAACCCTATCTGGCTGCAGACGGTGCGCGGCATCGGCTACCGCCTGAGCATAGACTGAGCTCGGCTTCCAGGATCAACGGCGATGGTGACATTCGATTCGATCAGACGCGAGCAGGATCACACGCCGACCAACGGGCTTCGGTGGCTGTCGCGCTGGATGCGCCGATATGTGCTGCCGACCGGCCTTTATGCGCGCTCCCTGCTCATATTCATTCTGCCGATGATCATTCTGCAGGCGGTCGTCACGATCGTCTTCATGGAACGTCACTGGCAGATGGTGACGCAGCGGCTGTCCATGGCGACGACGCGCGACATCGCCGCGATCATCACCATTATCCAGACTTACCCGCAGGACGCCGACTATTCCGCCGTAACCCAGATGGCACGGCAGAAGCTGGACCTCGTCATATCGATCGAACCGGGCGGCGAGCTGCCGCAACCGCGCGACAAGCCCTTTTTCTCGATCCTCGACGGCATCCTGAGCGACGAGATAAAGGATCAGATCAACCTGCCCTTCTGGATCGATACGGTCGGCAACTCCAGCCTCGTCGAAATCCGCGTCAAGCTGCCAGACAAGGTGCTGCGCGTCTTCGCCAAGCGTAGCCAGACCTATGCCTCCAACACCCATATCTTCATCCTCTGGATGGTCGGCACCTCGCTGGTGCTGATCGGCATCGCCGTACTGTTCCTGCGCGGTCAGATCCGGCCGATCCTGGCATTGGCCCAGGTCGCCGAGAGTTTCGGCAAGGGACAGAGGCTCGAAAACTACTCCCCCAGAGGCGCCGATGAAATTCGCCGTGCCGGCCTCGCCTTCATCCTCATGCGGGAGCGCATCGAGCGCCAGTTGGAACAACGTACGGCCATGCTGTCTGGCGTCAGCCACGATCTGCGCACAGTGCTCACGCGTTTCAAGCTTCAGCTCGCCCTCGTCGGCGACAACCCCGATCTTATTGGCCTCAATGAAGACGTTGAGGACATGCAGAGCATGCTAGAGGGTTATATGGCCTTTGCGCGCGGTGAAGCGGAGGAGGATGTCGGCCAGTTCAAACTCAGCGATATTCTCGAAAAGATCCGGCAGGACTTTACCTTGCATGGCAAGTCCATGGACTTTTCCATCGAGGGTGACGACGAAATTTCCGTTCGCCCGAATGCCTTTACCCGCCTGGTCACCAATCTCGCCACCAATAGCCGCCGCTACGCGACGAACCTGCGCATAGAAGCCAAGCATAGTGCCAAATGGCTGACCATCGTCTTCGACGACGACGGCCCGGGCATTCCTGTCGAAGCGCGCGAGGATGTCTTCAAGCCATTCTTCCGGCTGGACTCCGCTCGCAATCTCGACAAATCCGGCACCGGGCTTGGCCTTGCCATCGCGCGTGACATTGCGCGCAGCCACGGCGGCAATGTCACCCTCGGCGACAGCCCGCTAGGCGGCCTGCGCGCCACGATCCGAATCCCCGCCTGAGGAGGCAATTATGCCGATCGACATCGATGGCATGCACTGGCTGAATGCGCCGCAGGCGTGGGAAATGAACCAGGGACGGCTATTCGTACGCTCGGATAACAAGACCGACTTCTGGCAGGAAACCTACTATCGTTTCCATCGCGACGACGGCCATTTCCTCGGCAAGTCTCATCGCGGCGATTTTACCGCGGAAGTAAGCTTCATCGGGCATTATCAGCAACTCTACGATCAGGCCGGCCTGATGATCCGGCATGACGCCAGGCACTGGATGAAGTGCGGGATCGAATACACCGACAACGCCAAACATTTCAGCGTCGTCGTCACCAACGGCAATTCCGATTGGTCCGCATTCCGGCTTGATCACGAGTTCGACGCCATATCAGCGCGTGTGACCCGCAATGGCGACGCTCTTTTCATCCAGTATCGCACCGACCGCATGAACGAATGGCGGATGGCAAGACTTGCCTGGTTCGATCCGACATTGGAGGAACTAGCGGTCGGCCCGGCCTTCTGCTCTCCCCAACGCGAAGGCTTCGAAGCGGAGTTTCTTCACTTCAGCCTGACCGATCCTGTGTCGCGCGATATTCATTGAGCTCGGCCCTTTCCTTTAGGAAAGGGCACCGATCACATCAACTTCTTGCCGTTCGGCACCGGCTGCGTCACTGCAGCGAGGACGATCGCCCCCGTCTCATCTTCGAAACCCAAGGTGAGAACCTCGGAACGCACCGGCCCGATCTGGCGCGGCGGGAAATTGACGACGGCAAGCACCTGGCGACCGACAAGAGTCTCCGGCGTGTAATGGACCGTAATCTGCGCTGACGAGCGCTTGACGCCGATTTCCGGTCCGAAATCGATCCGCAGCTTGTATGCCGGCTTGCGCGCTTCCGGGAAATTCTCGGCCTCGATGATCGTCCCGACGCGAATATCCACCCGCTCGAAATCGCCAAAGGTGATTTCTTCCGCCATAGCACTGCCTTTCCTATCCAAAGCGGAAATGGTTCAGCGCTCCTTGGAAGCACTGAACCATTTCCGCTTGTTGTTTCCACGCGCTTCCGGACAAAGGCCGCCGCGCACTTTTCCTGTTGTCGCTCTAGCCGGCCAACTCCTGTGCCCGCTTGCGCGCCGCTTCCAGCGCGGCATCGAACAAGGGCTGCATACCGTCTTCCGCCATCAAAACCCCCAAAGCCGCAGCTGTCGTGCCACCAGGCGATGTTACGTTCTGACGCAGACGCGATGCGTCGTCGGGGGACTGATGGAGCAACTCACCAGCCCCCGCGACAGTCTCCCGTGCAAGCCGCATAGCGAGGTCCGCCTGCAGGCCCAGCTTCCGGCCCGCCTCCGCCATGCATTCGACGAGATAGAAAACATAGGCCGGCCCGCTGCCTGAAACCGCCGTCACAGAATCGATATCGGCCTCCTCCGGCACCCATTCGACCGGCCCGGAAACTTTCAGCAGGTTCTGAACGAGCTGCCGCTGCCGCTCGCTGACCCTGGCATTCGCAAAGGCGCCGGTGACGCCGCGACCGACCATGGCAGGCGTGTTGGGCATAGCGCGCACTGTCGCGGCTTCTCCCAGGTGGTTTTCAAGCGACGCGATCGTCTTGCCGGCGGCGATGGATACGACAACCGTCTCGGCATCCAAGATCGCTTTGAACGGCGGCAAAACCGAATCCATGACCTGCGGCTTGACGGCAACGAATAGGACACCAGCCTTGATACCGACGGGAACGCCGGTCAGATGACTGGCACCAGCATCCGCAATCGTCTGGCGCATCGCCTCGGATGGATTGGGATCGACGACAACAACCGAAGATCCGGACACGCCGTTCTTCAGCCATCCCGTCAGCAAAGCGCCTCCCATGTTGCCCGCGCCGATCAGGATGATCGGCCCGGAGGATGCCAGGGTGCTGGCGGAATGTTCGCTCGTCATATCACGCTTCGCCTACGGTTTCGAAAAGCACGGCTTCCATCGCGCGGTTGGCATCGAGGCCTGACCACACAACGAATTGGAAAGCCTGATAATACGCCTCGCAGGTGTCAAGCGCGTTGGAAAGCAACACTTCCACCTGTCGGTTGGTTGGCTCCGCGCCGCCCGAGAGCAGCAGCGATTGGCGGAAAATCACGATATCTTCCTGCCGCCACAGATCGAAATGGCCCATAAGCACCTGCCCGTTGATGCAGGACAGCAGCTTGATCACCTCGTTGACGCGCGGCTCGGGCACCTTCACGTCGAAGGCGCAGGCGATATGCAGCGCCTCGAATTCCTCCATCCACGAGAAAGAGACATGATAATCGGTCCATTTCCCTTCGACGGTCATGGCGATTTCGTCTTCGCCGGACCGCTCGAACGACCAGTCGTTGTTCGCGGCCACGAACTCGATCATGTCAACCGGATTCGATTGTCGTTCGACTTCCACTTCCATCAGGCTCATGCAGCACCTTCTTGACCGGAACGAATGCAGTTTTCACGTGGTTCAACACTGAGAGAACGCAAACAGTTTTACTCCGGAAACATCCTCGGGATGATGTTGAACGGCTGCCAGACTAACGCGTCCACCCTGCCCGGAGCTTACCAAGTCCGTTTCGAATCATCATTTAAAATCAGTGTATAGCGGCATGCCCGGCCTGCCAGCCCCTGAGCTTCGTTTTTGGAAACGGCGCTGTGGAAAGCTCTTCCGACACCTATTCAGAAGGGAGTCATAACCGACTCTGGCGATTGGCTTTTTTGATGATGTCCACAGGTGGAAAAGCAGATAAAAATTTCATATAAAAATGCGCGGCAAACGTGTGCCGCGCCGATCTCAACTAACGCAATGCGTGTTTACTTGCCCTTGGATGCAAGCTTTGCTTCCAGCGCTTCGATTCTCGCGAGCAGTGCGTCGTTTTCGTCGCGCGCCTTGATCGCCATTTCACGAACGACCTCGAACTCCTCGCGCTTGACGATGTCCATGCTGTTCAGCCAACGCTCGGCATGCGCATTGAAAGCCGTCTCGATTTCGCGGCGCACGCCCTGGGCAGCACCGGCGGCATCGGTCATCAGCTTGGCGAATTCATCCATGATACGGTTCGGTCCAGTGCTCATAGCAATCTCCTTGCGCCCGTCGGCCCTAAACGGTCAGGCATCAATATGGGCCAGATAGAGTGGAGGTAGGATTTCCAAGAGGCCGATGCAAGCAATTTGAGATAGGACGGGACAACCGGGCCGGCACAGACGGGCATAACAACAATCGACTTGACCGTTTCGATAGCGAACGCCATGTTCCGCGCACATTTGGATATAGCATGGTCTCACACCGAAAAGGCAGGGTGCCTTCGGGAAACATGCGACAACGGGCCTGACGATCTTGCTGACATCCGCCAATCTCGCCGCCATTCTCCCATTTCCGGATCTCGATCCGGTTGCCATTTGGCTCGGGCCTGTTCCGGTTCATTGGTATGGGCTTGCCTATGTGGCGGGCATTCTGCTCGGCTGGCTCTATGCAAGGCAGCTGATCGACAACGGCAAGCTGTGGCTGAACGATACTGCGCCGATGACGCGCCAGCATCTGGATGACTTCATCCTTTGGGCCGCGGTCGGCATCGTTCTGGGCGGTCGTATCGGCTACATCCTGTTCTACGATCTGGGTCCGGTCTTGAACGATCCGATACGGGCTATACAGATCAACAAGGGCGGCATGTCCTTCCATGGTGGATTAACCGGCACCACCATCGCCATGTTTTTGTTTGCCAGACGCAATAAGATTCCGGTCTGGAGCATGTTCGACATCGTCGCCGCCGTTGCGCCGATCGGGCTTTTCTTTGGCCGCATCGCCAATTTCGTCAATGGCGAGCTTTGGGGCCGGGTCACCGATGTTCCTTGGGCGATGGTGTTCTGCAGTCAGCATCTGATCGATGCCAACAACGGAATCTGCGCTGCAGGTCCCGACCCGCGCCACCCAAGCCAGCTTTACGAAGCCGGTGTCGAAGGCATTGTGCTCTTCTTCGTCCTGTTCGCGCTCACCCGTTGGACACTTGCACTGAAGAAGCCGGGGACAGTGAGCGGTATTTTCATTATCGGCTACGCACTCTCGCGTATTTTTGTCGAATTCTTCCGTCAACCTGACAGGCAACTCGGCTATCTGCTCGGGACGAACTGGCTGACGATGGGCATGGTGTTGTCGCTTCCGATGATTGCCATCGGCCTGTGGGCAGTTGTTCGTGCCGGCCGGGCAGCGGCCAGGCAGCCGGCTTGAGTTGAGGTTTAATATCGCGTGGTCTCTGTCGGAAGGCACTCCCAGCTTGTCAGGGCCCCGCATTAGCGAAAGCAACGAATGACGACGGCGCTCGGGGAAAAGATAAAAGCCATCATCCGCACCAATGGGCCATTGAGCATCACCGATTATTTTTCGCTGTGTCTCGCCGATCCGGTGCATGGCTATTACAAGACGCGTGAACCCTTCGGCCAATCCGGTGATTTCGTCACCGCACCTGAAGTCAGCCAGCTCTTCGGCGAGATGATCGGTGTCTTCATGGTGCATGCGTGGCAACGCCACGGGACGCCGGTCGACGTGCGGCTCGTCGAGATCGGCCCCGGCCGCGGCACCATGATGGCCGACATGCTGCGCGTCATCGGCAAGCTGGCGCCTCCACTTTATGACACGATGACGGTACATCTGGTCGAGACCAGCGAACGGTTGCAAGGTTTTCAGAAGCAGACGCTGGAGGCGCACGGTGCCAAGGTCACGTGGCATACGGACTTCGGCGAAGTCCCTGCCGGCTTTACCCTGCTTGCCGCCAACGAGCTCTTCGATGCCATCCCTATCCGCCAATTCGTACGAACGCAGAGCGGCTTTCGCGAGCGCGCGGTTGGGCTCGATATCAATGACGAGCTGACCTTCACAACCGGTGTCGCAACGCTCGATCCCGCCCTTCTCCCGGATGGGGGGCCGCCGCCGATCGGCGCCATCTTTGAAATAGCACCCGCCCGCCAGGCCGTGATGACCACCATCTGCGACAGGCTCGCGGCTCATGGCGGCACGGCGCTCGCCATCGATTACGGGCATATGGCCACCGGTTTTGGCGACACGCTGCAGGCCGTACGGATGCACGAATACGACCCGCCGCTGGAGCATCCCGGCGAAGCGGACCTGACCAGCCACGTCGACTTTCAAGATCTGGCTCAAACCGCACTCGCCTCCGGCATGCACATCAACGGATGCTGCCATCAGGGCGATTTTCTTGTCGGGCTCGGCCTGCTGGAACGGGCGGCAGCGCTCGGCCGCGACCAGGATGCGACAACGCAGGAGAACATCCAGATCGCCGTGGAAAGGCTGGCCGCAGCCGGCGAAGGCAAGATGGGGGAGCTCTTCAAGGCTCTCGCGGTTTCAAGCCCGGCGATCGACCTCCTGCCCTTTCGTCCCGTCAGCTGAACCGTGACTGTCGATCCTGCGGATTGACAGTCAACGCCGCGCTGGGTCAACATCCCGGTTAAATCGAACTGCTTCGCCGCAGCTGCGTTATTCATCGCACGACAGGCAAAACCACAACTCAAGGAACGCTCCAGTTGCCGACACCAATTGCAAGCACGCTGCTGAGCGCCGCCGAGGCTGCCGGCATTCGTCATGGCTATTTCACCCGTGCCGGCGGCGTTTCCGAGGGTATCTATCGCGGCTTGAACGTCGGGCTCGGCTCGAAGGACGAGCGCGAGCACGTGCAGGAGAACCGCCGCCGTGTCGCTGATTGGTTCGGCTTGCCCGCAGCAAGGCTCGCGACGGTGCATCAGGTTCATTCGCCTGACGTCGTTACCGTCGACGCCCACTATGACGGCAACCGCCCGGAAGCCGACGCGATGGTCACCGCCACGCCGGGCATCGCGCTCGGCGTGTTGGCCGCCGATTGTGGTCCCATCCTTTTCGCCGATCCGGAAAATCGCATCATCGGCGCTGCCCACGCGGGCTGGAAGGGGGCGCTGACCGGCGTACTCGAAAACACCATCGACGCTATGGTCGCACTCGGCGCCCGCCGCGAGGCGATCATCGCCTGTCTCGGCCCCTCCATCAGCCAGGCAAGCTACGAGGTAGGCCCGGAATTCGTGGATCGCTTCCTGGCGCACGATGCCGGCTATAGCAAATATTTCGCACCCTCCGAACGCAGCGGTCATGCAATGTTCAATCTGCCGGCACTGACGGTCGATCGCTTGCGCAAAGCAGGCGTGACAGCGGAAAGCCTTGATCTCTGCACCTATCCCGACTCCGACCGCTTCTTCTCCTATCGCCGCACGACGCATGCGAAGGAGCCGGATTACGGTCGGCAGATCTCAGCAATCGCCATCGCGGAGACGAGTTGACATGGCCCTGCAGTTCGAACGCAGCGAATTCGATGCCCGCCTCGCCCGGCTGCTTGCCAGAATGCAGGAAGAAAAGCTCGACGCCATGCTGCTGTTTGCGCAGGAGAGCATGTATTGGCTGACGGGCTACGACACCTTCGGCTATTGCTTCTTTCAGTCGCTTGTCGTCAAGGCAGACGGATCGATGACGCTTCTGACGCGCTCTGCCGATCTTCGCCAGGCGCAACTGACATCAATCATCACCGATATCCGCATCTGGGTCGATCGCCCCAATGCCGATCCGGCGGCGGATCTCAAGGAACTGCTCGTCGAGCTTGATCTTCTCGGTGCGCGCATCGGCGTCGAATATGACACGCATGGCATGACGGGCCGCATTGCCCACCTGCTTGACCATCAGCTTTCCAGCTTCGGCCAGATTGTCGACGCCTCCTATATTATCAGCCGCCTGCGTCTGACGAAGAGCCCTGCGGAGGTCGCGCGCATCGAACGCGCCGCGGCGCTCGCCGACGATGCGCTCGATGCCGCCTTGTCCTTGATCAAGCCGGGTGCTGACGAAGCCGATATCCTGGCCGCCATGCAAGGTGCGGTCTTCGTGGGAGGCGGCGACTATCCCGCCAATGAGTTCATCATCGGCTCTGGCCCGGAAGCTCTGCTCTGCCGCTATAAGGCAGGCCGCCGCAAGCTCGATGCCGAGGACCAGCTCACGCTCGAATGGGCCGGCGTCGATGCCCATTATCACGCGGCGATGATGCGCACTGTCGTCATCGGCAGCCCCAGCCATCGCCATCGCGAACTCTACAGCGCCTGCCTGGAAACCCTGCAGGCGATCGAGACGGTCCTGAAACCCGGCCACACATTCGGCGACGTTTTCGATATGCATGCCAGGATCATGGATGAGCGCGGCCTTTCCCGTCACCGATTGAACGCCTGCGGCTATTCTCTTGGCGCCCGTTTTTCGCCTTCATGGATGGAGCACGAGATGTTCCACATAGGCAATCCGCAGGAAATCGCGGAGAATATGTCTCTTTTCGTCCACATGATCATCATGGACTCCGACAGCGGCACCGCCATGACGCTTGGGCAGACCTATCTGACCACGTCCCAGAGCCCGAAAGCCCTCTCCCGACACCCGCTCGAATTTCTTAACCGTTAGCGGCGTAAAGTAGCGATCCTGAACGGGAGGACCGGAAAGAGGAAGGATCGCGCAATGGGACTGGTCAGGATAACATTGACTGTCGCCGGCTTTTGCCTCGCGCTCTCTGCCTGCAACACCACGGACGCGTTGACGCCGCCCGAGGCGATCGGCGATGCCGGCTCCAGCCCGGTTACGCAGCGCGAGGTCGAGCGCATGGCCGCCGCCCCGCAGCCCCGCCGCAGCTATCAGGCTTCGCAGGATAGTTACGGCTATCAGCAGCAAACCTCGCAGCAAGCCTATCAGCCGCAAAACTACGGCGGCAGCGGCTCGCTCGACGAACAGGCGTCGGCGCTGCGGTCGAGCGGGACCAATCCCTACGCCTCGCGTCCTCTTGATGGCGCCCGCACCGCATCGATTCCCCCGGCCAGCGGCAATCAATTTTCCGAGAGCGACGAACAGCGCGAGGCGGACCGCCGTCTTTCGGAAGACCCGCAGCCACAACAGCAGCAAGCCGCCGACGATCAGCAACCAGACCAGCAACAGGCGTCGTTGCCGCCAGCCGCCGCTTCCGGCGGCAACAGCATTCGCTTTTTGCCGATCATTGGCGCGCCCGTTCAAGCCGTCACGCCCCTATCACGCCAACTCGGCGCCGATGCCCGCTCGCTTGGCTTGACGATCAAGAGCTCCAGCGACGCAAGTGCAAGCTATATCCTGAAGGGCTACCTCTCCGCTTTCGAGGACGGCCCGCAAATCTCCGTGACCTATGTCTGGGATGTCCTGGACGGCGCCGGCAACCGCGTCCACCGAATCCAGGGAGCCGAAAGCGCTCCATTGAGGCGCGGCGATCCATGGACGGCCGTTCCGCCCGCTGTCATGCAGAAAATTGCCACCAAAACCATGTCGGACTTCAACTCCTGGCGCAATTCCAACGGTGGATAGTCACAAGCTTTTCAGAAATATGAAAGCTAACGCGCCTCTACCCCTTGCATTCGAGAGCGAGGTGATTAAAAGCGCGGCTATCAGGTTGGTAACAGGCGGACCACAATGAAGGTTTTCGCAGGCAATTCGAACCGGCATCTTGCCGAAGCGATCTGCAATTATCTCAACGTTCCCTTAGGCAAGGCTAGTGTCAGACGTTTTGCTGACCAGGAGATTTTCGTAGAGATTCAGGAAAACGTGCGCGGCGAGGATGTCTTCCTCGTACAGTCGACATCGTTTCCGACCAACGATCATCTGATGGAATTGCTTATCATGATCGATGCGATGCGCCGTTCGTCGGCGCGACGCATAACTGCGGTTATCCCGTATTTCGGCTATGCCCGCCAAGATCGCCGCGCCTCGGGGCGCACACCGATCTCGGCCAAGCTGGTCGCCAATCTGATTACGGAGGCTGGCGCAGACCGCGTCCTGACGCTTGATCTGCATGCTGGTCAGATCCAGGGCTTCTTCGATATCCCCACAGACAATCTCTATGCTGTTCCGGTCCTAACCCGTGACATCAAGGCCAATTACGACATCAGCAATGTGATGGTAGTGTCGCCGGACGTGGGTGGCGTGGTGCGCGCTCGCGCCCTTGCCAAGCGTCTCGACTGTCTGCTGGCGATCGTGGACAAGCGCCGTGATCGCCCGGGCGAGTCCGAAGTGATGAACATCATCGGCGACGTGGAAGGCAAAGACTGCCTTCTGATCGACGACATTGTCGATTCCGGCGGCACGCTCTGCAACGCGGCCGATGCCCTGCTCGCACAAGGCGCAGCAAGCGTCACCGCCTATATCACCCACGGCGTTCTTTCCGGCGGCGCCGTCACCCGCGTGACGAATTCGAAGCTGAAGGAACTGGTGATCACCGATTCCATCCAGCCGACGACTGCGGTTCAGTCGGCGCCGAATATCCGCGTCATCACGACGGCAACCCTTATCGGCGAAGCCATCAATCGTACCAGCCAGGAAGAATCCGTCTCCAGCCTGTTCGACTAAATCATGTCGCGCAAGATTGCTGAAGCGCCAGAAGCTAATCTGGAAGATCGCAGCGCACCTTAAGGCAGGCTGGCGTTTCAGGACGTCCTGGCCAGGATGGGATGCGTCTGTCTCCATGCCAGCAGACCGACCCCGATCAGGCCCGAAACGAAGACGGCTACCCCCGCGCCCATGATCGACGGCCCGATGCCGAACCATGCAAACAAGCTCGGCGACATGAGATAGGCCAGAAACAGGCCGGAGAAAATCGCGCACATCATCAAACGATAGACCTGTCCGAGACGATGCGGCTCACTGCGCGTCTGCATCAGATGAAGCATGGCGAGATTTTCGAAGGGTCCGTTGATGGCCGCGAAACAAGCGACGATCATTAGCCACATCCGGTCATGCATCAGCGGCAACAGGAAGACACCCGTCCCGAAGATCAGCTTTGCCGCGATGATCCAGACGACCGGCCGACGCGGCTTGAAGCTGCTGAGAATGAGATTGGTCGTCAGATTGCCGACGCCGTAGGCGGTCATCATCAAGCTATAGTCGGTCAAGGGATTGGCGCTGGTCTCGCGCAGATGCAGGATCATGCCGAGCAGGATACCCATCGCCCAGGCAACATTTCCCATCAGATTGGTGAACAGACCATAGAGAATGGCCGCATGGCCACGAGCCATGCGCCAGCCGCCGAGAACACCGTCGACAACGGCAGCCATTCCGGAAAATTCGCGCCTTCGCGGCGCGGCCGGCAGCTTTGCTACCGCCAACCAGACGGCAAGCGCCGAGAGCAGAAAGGTCGTGGCCGTGACCAGGAAGAACTGTGATTTCGGCAGGAAACCGTTGACGAGCGCAATCAGGCTCGGCCCGAGAATACGCGCCATGCGCCGCGTCGCGTCGAACAGGCCGTTGGTTGCGTGCCGGACATCGGGATCGACGGCAATAGTCGGCAAGGTAGCCTGTAACGATGGGTCGAATGTGGAGGTGAGCAAGGCAATGCACCCGGCAAGCACGACCAGCAAGGGGAGGCTCATCAGATGCAGCAGACCGGCGACCGACAGCACCAGCAGCAGCGCAGCACGGACCAGATCCGCCGCGATCATCGTCGTGCTATGGCGCCAACTGTCGGTGACGATGCCTCCAAAGAGGCTGCCGAACAACAGCGCTCCAGACTGCAGCGCGGAGACATATCCCGCGTCGCTGCCGATGAAATCGGCAGCGATCCAGACGACTGCGACCATATAAAATTCCGAGCCGGTAGCCGCCAGCACTTGACCGGCCCATAGAAGAGAGATCGAGCGCTGGCTCAGCGGCTTGAGGACAAACATGGTCGCAGTCAGATCCCGGATTGGTTTACTTCATGACCTGGCCGTTGACCGTTACGCTGCCGGAATCGGAAAGATCGATATCCCAGCGCGCGCGTCCGTCGGTATCCGTCTTGGCAAAACCCTTGGCCATCATCAGTCCAAAAGAAAGCTGGGAAAGATCGGGCTTCGTCTTGGCGGCTTCCTGAACGGCAGCAATCGTCTTGTCGAGATCGCGGGCGAACACGGTCATCTTCATCGACACGCGATCCTTCTCGTCCAACCAGCCTTTCATGCTGCCGCTCGCCTCGACATCATAGAGGCTCGAGACGGCGCTGATCTTCGGATAGTTGATCGTTACGGTTCCATCCGGGAACATCGCCTTCTGCAACTTGGCGTCGACGGCTTCCGCACCATCGTGCTTGCTGAAGTCCGTCTCCTGGAAGACCTCCGTCAACGCGGAGAAATTCAGGTCCGGCACCTGTATCTGGAAATCGACTGAATCGGGAATGAAGGCAATATAGTCTTCCGGCACCAGACCTGTGGCCAGGGTGAGCTTCGCCGCGTTCAGACCGACGTCAAAATTCATCGCTTTGGCGGGTCCGGCCAGCTTGACGAAGTAGCCGAGCTTCTGCAGGCCGCCTTCGCCGAAAGGCGTCGTGACGGATATATCCTTGGCGGAAATGGCCTCGTCAAAGGAACCGACAACCGGCAAAGCATCCATCAGCAGCGCCTTCAGCGCCTTACCGTCCGCATCCGAAAGGGTCTTCTGGTCTTTATGCTCGGAAACGAAGTGCAGAATGGAATTCACAGCCTTCAACGGCAGCTTGGTCACGCCGGCATCGAAATCGATCGCCGCCACCTTGATCTCGGCAAGCGTCGCATCCCCCGACGAAATCTTGTCGTAGAACGATTGCAGGCCGCCGTTCATCTTGACGTCGAGCCTGCCTGCCTCACCGCTATCAGCGGAAGAAAGCGTGTAGCCTATGCTGTCGATCGTGCCGTCATTCTTCTGGACGCCGGCATCGCTGGTCGTCGTGGAGAAAGTGATGCCCTTGCCCTGCAGATCTGCGGATTGCAGATAGTGAAGTGCCGGGTCGAAAACACCTTTGAAAACCGACGAGGCCAAAGCATAGCGGAACTCCGTGTCGGGGCCGCTGCCAGGCTTGGACTTTGCCGTAATATCGAGGGCATTGTTGGCCTCGACGTTCCAGAGACCGCTATCCAGCGGTGCCGCGAGCATGGTCAACGGCTTCAAGCCGCTGATTTCGAAACCCGTGATGTCAAGCTTGTCGAACAGCGCCTTCAGGTCGTAAGTGACCTCGTATTGAGAACCGGCCGGCTTGACCGAAATGCTGCCGCTCTTGGCAATATCGTCGGGCAGGAAATAGGTCAGGTTGTTGAAAAGATCCTTCGCACCCTGTTCGCTGACATCCGCAGCCTGCGTGGCACCGGCCACACCTGCCGCAAGAACAGCTGCCGCGGCAACCGCTTTGAAACGCATAATTCACCCCCAAATATGATGGAAAAAGATTGTGAAAGCTCGAAATTGGCCGATTGGCCCTTCGAGCGGAGTTTTGTGTTTGCCCTGTGGCATGGCGCGCATCAGCGCCGCTTCAGGGCTTCTTCATCACCTGTCCGTTGACCGTTACCGTTCGATCTTCGTCCATCGTGACATCCCAGCGCAGCCGGCCATCGGGGTCGGTCTTTGCAAAACCCTTGGCAGCCAGCAGACCGAAAGAGACCTTGTTCAGACGACTATCCGCTTTCGCAGCCTCCTGAATGGCGGCGACGGTCTTGTCAAAATCGCGCGCCAGGATCGTCGCCTGCAGCGAATAATCGGAATGAGCCTTGGTCGAACCCTTCAATGCGCCGGAAACCTCTACGTCGTAGACGCCCGAACTAGCGCTGATCTTTGGAAATTCAAGCGTGCCATATCCATTCGGGAACATAGTGCGCTTGACGACTTCGGCCGACATCGGCGTCGCCCGCGTGGTGATCGCATCGAGGGCCGTATCTATGAGGCCGGAAAAATTGATGTTGGGCACGCCAAGCTGCACATCCAGCGTCTCGGGCAGGAAAGAAACATAGGCGGCAGGAACAAGGTCCGCATCCGGCGTCAAATGCTCGGCCCGAAGCTCCAGATTGACATTGGAGGCCTTGGTCAGGCCGTCCATCTTGAAGCTGTAGTCGATCCGCTTGATGCCAACCTTGCCTTTTTGCGTCGCGATCACCGCGCTGCTCAGCGTCACCGTCTTGCCGAGCGAGCCGAACATGGGCAGGGCTTTGTGGACCAGCTGCTCGAATTTCTCGCCGCCGCTTTCCGAAAGCTGCTTTGTCTTGACGTGCTGCACGAAGAAACGAATGAGTGCGCGCAACTCCTGAACGGGCAGGCTTGTCGCGGTGAGATTGGTGTTGACGCTATCGGCGCTGAGGCTGAGAGCCCTGCCCTGCGGCAAGATGAGCTGCTCATTCAGGCGCTGCAGCGAACCCTGCATTTGCAGGTCGACCTTGCCCGCCTCGCTGCTGTCGGTCACCGTATGGGCAAACGACACGCTGTCGATGGTCGCATCGACCTTGCGGTCGCTTTTGGCTCCGCTGCCGACGCTCGAAAATTTCACGCCGCTGCTCTTGATGCCCATGGAGCGCATCATCTCGATCGAAGGATCGAATATGCCGTCGAAGGAGCTTGATGCAATCGAATAAGCAATATCCGAGGTCGGCGAATGCACAGCGACATCAAGGCTGTTATCGCCGTTCAGATGCCACCGGCCTTGTTCGACGGGCTTTGCAAATAGAGAGAGCGGTTTGAAACCGGTGACGGAAAGCACGCTGGAGTTGATCTTGTCGAAGAATTTCGCAAGATCGTAAGTAATCTCATACTGGTCGCCTGCGGGCTTCACGGTCACGAAATCACTTTTGGCGAGATCGCGCGAAAGCGGAGAGATCAGGATGTCACGCAGATTGTCTGCACCCTGCTGATTGATGTCGGCAGCGTTCGATATGCCAGCAAAGCCCATAGAGAAAATCGCAGCGACGATAACCTTGGAGCGCATGCTCGACCTCACCTTCTGACCTTGATCGATTGAATTCGACTGTTGAAGAGGCCGAGGGTATATGTCAAGTCGTTGATAGAAATGACACCTGCGGCTCCTTCGCCTCAGTTGCAATGTCGTCACAGGCCCTCGCATTCCAGGGGTGCTTGCACCTTCGGCCACTTTGTATTATACGCCACGCGTCCGCGTAGACACCCTTGGAGGCAACGCGGATGAGGCAGGGCACGCCCTCCTCCAGTTCAATCGGTACGGCGTATGACCGACCGGATGAACTCTCCAAATAACCTCGAAAGGAATAGCTATGAGCCACGAAAGCTACGAGCTCAAGGCCGAGGCGCGCGAACGGGTTGGTAAGGGGTCCGCCCGTGAACTTCGCCGCAATGGTCTGATCCCCGCTGTCATCTATGGTGACAAGCAGGCCCCCATTTCTATCGCTCTCAACACCAATGAGGTGACGAAGCGCATCCACGCCGGCGGCTTCCTGACGACGATCGCAACGATCGACGTCGACGGCAAGAAGATCAAGGTTCTGCCGAAGGACTACCAGCTCGATCCGGTCCGTGACTTCACGGTTCACGTCGACTTCCTGCGCGTTTCCGGCAACACCGCGGTTACCGTGGAAATCCCGGTTCACTTCGAAAACCACGAGAAGTCCCCGGGCCTCAAGGCTGGCGGCGTGCTGAACATCGTTCGTCACGAAGTCGAAGTCCATTGCCCGGCCGATGCCATCCCGGAATTCTTCACCGTTGACCTCAGCGGCCTGAAGAGCGGCGACAGCATCCACATCTCCGCCATCAAGCTGCCGAAGAACGTCACGCCGGTTATCGCCGACCGCGACTTCACGATCGCAACGATCGTTGCTCCGGCTGCCGGCCTTGCTGAAGAAGAAGGCAGCGAAGAAGCCAGCGCCTAATCGGCCTCTTCATCGCAGGCATTCGAACCCGCCTCCCCCTGGGGATGGCGGGTTTTTCGCGTTTTGCGAGAATATTAGAGAAAGTAAAAATAAGGATTTCTTGAATCTATACTTTAATTGAATTCCATTAACCCCAGAGTTTCAGCAACATTTAACAGATTCATGAAAATCTACGCGAAAGAGTTGTAGGGGGTGGCATGCCCAGGATGCGGCTGGCCTGCAACTGGGGAGCTAACGGAATAATGAGCCATTCGGTCGAAAACAGGTTTTTCGCGATCGTCTGCGGTGCGCTACTTGTTTTCGTAGCGCCGCTCTTCGTTCTATTCCTTTTCCTCTCGTCAGAACGCGCAGTAAAAGAGATTAAGGATCACATTACCGTTCTGCTCGTCGCCAATGCCCAGGCACTGGCAAAGCCCCTATGGGATCTGGACGAAGATAGCGTTACCCAGATCAGCGCCACGACGGTCGCCGAAGGTGCCATCGTCAGGGTGAATGTTCGCGACCTCTCCGGCCAGCTCGACGTTACGCAGTCGACCATCCCGAAATCCTACAAGGGCAATCTGGAATCCGTCTCCCGCCCGATCATCTACAATGGAGTCGACGGCGCCAAGAGGCTCGGCACCATCACCGTTTTCTATCCCGAGCTTGGTCTTTTTGACGGCCTCAAGAACGAAGAAATCGTCTTCATCTCGATCTTCATCTTTGCCGTGCTGACCGTCTTCGGCGCAGCGCTGATCGGCAACCGCATTTTCGTCATCCAGCCTTTGATGCGCTTGACGCATGCGATCGAAGCCACCCGCCGGCTGGGCTCGCGTCATCACGTCGACTGGCAGTCGAATGACGAAATGGGCCGGCTTGCCAGCAGCTTCAACGACATGCAGAGCAAGCTGCAGCGTGAGGAAACAGAGCTGAAATTTGCCCATCGCCGGGCAACCGACACTTATAATCTGACGCCCGCCATGCTGTTCTCGCTCGACAAGGACGATTGCATCGCCGCCGTCAGCGACTATTGGCTGGCCGCCACCGGCTATGACCGAACCGAAGTGCTGGGGCGCCGGTTCGCAAGCCTGGTCCTGCCGGAGTCACGCTCGGAATATACCGAGCGCAAACACAGCAATCCCGACAGCGCCGCTCGCCTCGCCGTGACGGTGAAATTCCTCTGCCGAGACGAGCAGGTTATGGATGTCCTCATCCTCGAAACCACCGCGATCCAGGACGGCCTCTCGCTTTCGGTTATGACCGACGTCACCGAACTCAAGCAGTCCGAGGACCGCAATCTGCGGCAGGCGATCACCGATCACCTGACTGGCCTTCTCAATCGTCAGGGCTTTGAGACGGCACTCGACGCCAAGATCAATGAGGCAGACCTGCGCAAGCGTGAACTTGCCTGCCTCTTCGTCGATCTCGATCGCTTCAAGTGGATCAACGATAATATGGGCCATGCGGCAGGCGATGCAGCACTGCGGGAACTCGTCTCGCGCCTGCAGGAATGCCTGAAGCCCGGCGATATTGCAGCTCGCCTGGGCGGTGACGAATTCGCAATCCTGCTGCTGGCGGAAGACGCCGAAGCGCGGGCTTTCGACATGTCCGCCCGCATCGCCGAAATTTTCGACGCGCCCTTCGAAGGCGACGCCCGCCTCAGCGCAAGCATCGGTATCGCCATCTATCCTCGCCAGGCCGCCAACGCTGCCGAGCTACTGCTGAAATCCGATATCGCCATGTATGCCAAGAAGCGCGACGGCAAGAACGGCGCGCAAATCTTTGACAATGGCATGCTCGACGACTCCCGCCGCCGCGCCGAGTTGGAAAGTAATATCGAAAGCGGCCTCAACGAAGACTGGTTCGAAGCCTATCTGCAGCCGATCGTGAATATCGACGACCGCTCGGTCGCCGGCTTCGAAGCCCTGATGCGGCTGCATCATCCTCAGAAGGGGATCCTGCCCCCTGCCCGCATCATCGAGGTCGCGGAGGAAACAGGTTCCATCGTGCGCATCGGCAATCGCATCATGGAAAAGGCGATCGCCAGTTTCGCGAACCTGTCACGTCTCGACGGCATGCAGGACAGCTACCTCGCCATCAATTTCTCGCCGTTGCAGTTCGAGCCAGAGCTGCCCGTGCGCATCGCCGCCCTGCTCGCGCGCCACGATATCTCGCCGCGGCGCATTGTCGTCGAGATCACCGAAGCCGTGCTCATGGATGACAATCCCGAGACGCGCATGGTCATCAACGAAATCTGCCGCTATGGCTGCCGCATCGCCCTGGACGACTTCGGTACGGGCTATTCGTCGCTGAGCTACATCAACCGCTTCCCGGTCGACATCATCAAGATCGACCAGTCCTTCGTTCGGGCAATCAACGACACGGTGTCCGACGTGAGTGCCAAGAGCCGTATGCTGGTTGAAAGCATCACCACGCTTTCGCACAAGATGAACTGCACGGTCATAGCCGAAGGCGTCGAGACCGAAGAGGAATGCGCGACCCTGCGGACCATGGGCATCGACTATGGCCAGGGCTACCTCTTCTACCGGCCGGCGCATCCGGACAATCTGATGAAGACATTGACAGGCCTGCATCAAGACCACCCATCCCCTGTAGCTCAAGCATCCTAGCGACGAGGAACCGCATGCGAAAGCCGCTGCTCATATTTGCAAACAGCCTGTTTTCGCTCTTTCTTCTCTCTCCAGCTCGCGCTGAAACGGTTCATTTCACCACAGAAGAATATCCGCCCTTCAACTATCGCGACGGCAAGATGCCGGTCGGAGCCACCACTGAACAGGTCCAGAAGGTGATGGCCGATATCGGGGTGAGCTATACGATTACCGTGCTGCCCTGGATCCGCGCCTACAATCAGGCACTGACGGATCCCATGACCTGCGTCTTCGCGACCGCACATAATGAAGAGCGCAACTCGCTGTTCAAATGGGTGGAGCCATTGCTGATCGATCGCAGCGTCCTGATCAAGCGCCGCGGTTCGAAAGTCGCGGCAACCAATCTGGACGAAGCAAAGCAATATCTCGTCGGCACCTGGCGGGAGGACTATACGGCAACGATACTGCGCCGGAACAACTTTCCCCGCCTCGACATCGGCAACGACTTCAAGGCAAGCCTGAAGAAACTGATGAGCGACCGCATCGACATGATGCCGATCTCCGAATTCTACTTCGACAAGCTGAAAGGTGAAGGCAACGCTGTGGAAAGGGTAGCGGTCCTTTCCCAGCAATCCATGGGCATCGCTTGCCATAAGGATTTCCCCGACGATCTCCTCAGCAGGATGCAGACCCGGCTGAGCGCGTTGATCGCGGATGGCACACAGAAGCGGATTTTCCTGAAGTACGGCCTGCACCTCGGGAACTGAGCGCATCGCGTCTTGACTTTGCCGTCAAATCCTTGTGGTGAAGGGCATCGGCATTTTCCAAGGGGTGAAGCGCATGCTTCTCATCGCGGGTCTCGGCAATCCCGGCGCCAAGTATCAGGGCAACCGCCACAATATCGGCTTCATGGCCGTCGATGCGATCCATCGCCGCCACAACTTTTCGCCCTGGTCGAAGAAGTTCAAGGCGGAGATCGCTGAAGGCGAACTCGGCGGCGAAAAGGTCCTGCTCATCAAGCCGCAAACCTTCATGAACCTCTCCGGCGAAGCTGTCGGCGAGGCCATGCGCTTCTACAAGCTGGAGCCCTCCCATCTTGTCGTGATCTACGATGAACTCGACCTGGTGGCCGGGAAGGCTCGGCTGAAGACCGGTGGTGGCCATGGCGGTCACAACGGCATCAAATCCATCGACGCCCATGTCGGCCGCGAATATCGACGCCTGCGCCTGGGCATCGGTCATCCCGGCGCCAAGGAACTCGTGCACAATCACGTTCTCGGCGATTTCGCCAAGGTGGACAGGGATTGGCTTGACCTCTTGTTCGATACGCTTGCTGAAAACGCCGACATGCTGGTGCGCGGTGAGGATTCGCAGCTGATGAATAAGGTCGCGCTCGCTTTGGGCGGCAAGGCGGAAGACGACGCGCCAAAACCTGAAAAGAAGGCGCCGACGGCCAAGTCGCATATTCATCAGGCTCGCAATCACAGCCAGCCGAAGATCCCGGAAAGCGGCCCTATGGCCGAGATGCTGAAGAGGATGTTCGGCAAGAAAGACAATTGATATGCCGGAAGCGACTATGGAATGTGCCGCAGATATCGTCATCCGGCCGGTAGCAAGCGCGGATCTGTCGACGCTGCTCACGCTCTACCGGCACCTCAACGTCGATGATCTTCCGCTGGAGCTGTCGGTGGCCGAGAGCCGCTTTGCAGACATCCTCACCCATCCCGGCATGACCATCTTTGCCGCCTTTGACGGCGAGAAAGCCGTCTCCTCGGTGACACTGGCGGTCATTCCCAATCTCACGCGCGGCGGGGCACCCTATGCCCTTATCGAGAATGTGGTGACACACGGCGACTACCGTCAGCGCGGCCTGGCGGGCACGGTCATCCGCAAAGCCATCGCAACCGCCTGGGAAAGAAACTGCTACAAGGTCATGTTGCTGACCGGGTCGAAGGAGCCTGCAACATTGCGCTTCTACGCCAATTGCGGCTTCACGCAGGACAAGACCGGCTTTCAGATCCGTCGCCCTATTGCATAACTCCTTAGGTCGGAATCGATCTGAGGATTAAATTATGCGGCAGATCTGAAGTGCTGCTGCGACTTTTGCGTGTCACAGATGACGCGCGGCGCTGTAGCTGACGGAAGATCATTGCACCTATTCTTCCGGCTCGGTGGTGAACATCAGCGGAAAGCCTCCGCTTTTCGCGAGGTCAATCGCCTCCTGCGCCTTGGTCTCGGCAATATCCCGCGCGCAAACCATGACAACGCAGGTGCCAAGCTTGTGCGCCGTCATCATCACGCGATAGCCGGTCTCCTCGCTCATGCGGAAGACGGCTTTGAGCACCATGATGACGAATTCCCGCGGCGTATAATCGTCGTTCACGAGAATGATCTTATAGAGCTTCGGCCGATCGACCTTCGGCTTCGTTTTGATCTTGGGTTTCAGGACAACATCATTGTCACTCATCGGCATCACCGTTGACGACAGGAAAAGGGCTTTAGATTGATGATGTCACTATAGTGCAGCGCACCACATCGTTCAAGGACGGTCCTGACAAGGTGACAACGTGGTCAGCAGCGGCCCTCACCGAAACCAGGACTTGCAATCCGTTTGATTTCGCTTATAAAGCGCCATCTATTAACTCAGGTTTGGGAGCAGCAAAATGAAGAGCACAGCTTCATCGCGCCCCTTAGGGGCACAAGCTTAAGCGGCGCCGACGCGCTGCGATGAGCTTTTTCGATCGGCATTGACGCCGAGAGATTGACCCATCCTGGGAATATATTCATGGGCAATTGCATAGGGACCTCCGGTCCCATATCTATGCGCTGCGGTCAGCCTGCTGCCGCGGTCGCACATTATTTTACATCGAAGTCGTGGATCGAAGGAACGGCACTGGAACAGCTCGGAGAGATCGCAAAGCTCCCCGGCATGCTTTCCGTCGCCGGCTTTCCCGACCTGCATCCCGGCAAATATGGGCCAGTCGGCATGGCCGCACTGGCATCGAGGCTCTATCCGCAACTGATCGGCAACGATATCGGCTGCGGCATGGCTCTTTTTGAACTCGATCTGACACAGCGTAAGTTCAAGCTCGACAAGGCGGCGGATATGCTGCGGGGCTTGGAAAACATCAGGCTCGATGTGCCGGATGTCTCGCAAATCGACCGATCGCTCGAACTCGAAATCAGCACAGAGACGCTAGGTACGATTGGGGGCGGCAATCATTTCTGCGAGATCCAGGCAGTCGAAGACCTGCTTGAGGAAGATGCAGGCCAGTTGCTGGACAAGCAGAAGCTCTATCTACTCGTTCACACCGGCTCACGCGACCTCGGCGCCAAGGTGTTCAACCGCACCATCGCCGTGAGTGGCGGCTTGGCTGAAGGCTTCGATCCGATGTCCGAAGCCGGCATGCAGTGGCTGCAGCTTCACGATCTTTGCGTCGAGTGGGCCAAGCTCAATCGGCGCATGATCGCGCAGCGGGCCGCTGTAGCCCTGCGGACGGACTGCAGGCTGATCGCCGACGTCCCGCACAATCTCGTGCGGGCGACGGCCGACGGTTACGTCCACTATAAGGGCGCGGGTGCCATCCAGGATTCCGCGATCGCACCGATCGCCGGCTCCAGGGCAAGCCTCAGCTATGTCGTCGAACCGCTTGCGGCTACTGCTAAGTCTCATTGGGCGATCTCGCACGGAGCCGGTCGGAAGTATGATCGTCGCAACATGCATGGCCGGACGGGTTCCACACGCTCCGAGCGGGAGGCGCTGCTACGCAATCCCTGGGGCGGCATCGCGATCTGCGACGATCGCAAGCTCGCGATCGAGGAGGCGGCCGGCGCCTACAAGAATGCCGGTCAGGTCATCTCCGATCTGGCCGATCACGGCCTCATCCGGCCGCTGGCATCGATGAAGCCGCTGATCACCTACAAGAAAGTCAGCATCGATCAAGACGAGCCGAAGAAGGATCGCATGCGAAACCGCAGAGTAAGCGGGAGGCACTGGGATGTCTGAGATCCATCTTCTCGCAACCTCAGGCAATGGCCCGGCAGAATGCCGGGTCGCGCTGAGATCCCTCCTGTCCATTCTGGAGAGCGAGGCCCGCGACAAAGGCTGCGAGCTCGAGGTTACCGCGTCGCGGGCACCCGATCTGCACGGCCCCGTTTCGGCAATCGTCACGCTGCGTGGTGCGGAGGCTCATCGCCTCGCGGCGGAATATTGTGGCTCGATCCGTTTCATCTTCAAAAGCAGGATCAGGCCGGGACACAAACGGCAAAACTGGTTCGTGGGCGTCAAGCAGATCGAATTGCCCGATACGGCAAAGGAGATCCCGAGCATTCAGCGGGACGATATCCGCTTCGAGACATTGCGTGCCGGCGGCCCTGGCGGACAACATCAAAACACGACTGACAGCGCCGTCAGAGCGACGCATATCGCGACCGGCATTACCGTAACCTGCCGCGATGAACGTTCTCAGCACCGCAACAAGGCGCTGGCGGTAAGACGGCTGGAGGCGATGCTGCAACTGCTGGCAGAACGCCAGAATCAGAACGCCAAGACCGCCCTCTTCCTTGCCAACAAGGAGCTGGAGCGCGGCAATGAGGTAAAGGTGTTCCGACTTTGAAAGGATGTCCGGCCCGATCGAAAACGGGCCGGACATTTCCTCCAAAACGACCCTTTTTGCCGGAAAATCGGCTCGGCTTCCGCACAAGACTTGACCCGCAACGGCCCTTCCCCCATAGGCACTGCAAAGATTTTCAAGATATGGACAAGGTGCCATGGGTTTCAAATGCGGTATCGTCGGGCTGCCGAATGTCGGCAAGTCCACTCTGTTCAACGCGCTGACCAAGACGGCGGCGGCGCAGGCTGCGAATTATCCGTTCTGCACGATCGAGCCGAACACGGGTGAAGTGGCCGTTCCCGATCCACGCATGCGCAAGCTTGCCGACATCGCCAAGTCGAAGGAACTGATCCCGACGCGGATCTCCTTCGTCGACATCGCCGGCCTCGTGCGCGGCGCGTCGAAGGGCGAAGGTCTTGGCAACCAATTCCTCGCCAATATCCGCGAAGTCGACGCCATCGTGCACGTCCTGCGCTGCTTCGAGGATAGCGACATCACGCACGTCGAAGGCCGCATCAACCCGGTTGCCGATGCAGAGACGATCGAGACCGAGCTGATGCTGTCGGATCTCGAGAGCCTGGAGCGCCGGACCGAGCAGACGCGCAAGCGCGCCACCAGCAAGGACAAGGAATCCATGGCGATGCTGCCGATCATGGAAGCCTCGCTCAGCCTGCTGAACGAAGGCAAGCCGGTGCGCACGCTGCTGTCGAAGCTCGATGCCGAGGAACTCCGCATCCTCAAGAGCCTGAACCTTCTGACCTCGCATCCGGTTCTTTATGTTTGCAACGTCGCTGAAGCCGATGCCGTGACCGGCAACGAGCATACGGCCGCCGTGGCCGCCATGGCCAAGGAGCAGAATTCCGAAGTGGTGATCATCTCCGCCGCCATCGAAGCGGAAGTGGCACAGCTGCCCGAAGAAGAGGCGACGGAATTCCTCTCCGCGCTCGGTCTCGACGAAGCAGGCCTCGACCGCCTGATCCGCGCCGGTTACAAGCTTTTGCACCTCATCACCTACTTCACGGTAGGACCGAAGGAAACGCGCGCCTGGACGATCGAGCGCGGCACCAAGGCCCCGCAGGCCGCCGGCGTCATCCATTCGGACTTCGAACGCGGCTTCATCCGCGCCAACACCATCGCCTATGAAGACTATATCGCCTTTAATGGCGAAGTTGGCGCCAAGGAAGCAGGCAAGGCCCGCGACGAAGGCAAGGAATATGTCGTCCAGGATGGCGACGTGATCCACTTCCGTTTCAACACGTAACAGCTTTTGGCTGCCGGCGCCTATCTGAGCGCCGGCAGCCGCGCTTGCAGGCCATCCGGCAGTTGAGACACGACGACGCGACGCAATGTCGTCCAGCCGATGCCGATAACAAGCACCACCACTCCGACAATCAGCAAGACAAGAAAGCCGACCTGGTCGAGCCCGGCATTGTTGTGACGGAGAAGCGCGCCGGTCGCGAGACCGAGCGACACGAGACCGGCAGTGACGAAGGCGCGGCGATCGATGACAAGACCGATCAGCATCATCACCATAACCACGCCGAGAACCGTCAGGGCCTGCGCATAGCCCCCAAAAAAGACATTGGCGAGGTTGGCGAAGGCCGCAGCGCCGTCACCAAGCTCGAGCCGCAGCGCCAGCAGGATCGTCGAATAGAGCAAGGCTGGGGCCGTGGCGAGATGCAGCCAGAAGGCAACGTCGGAGCGGCGCGTGACCCTTTGCGGGTCGCTCAGGTCAAAGCGCATCGCCAAGGCAAAGCTGCCGACAGCCGCCGCCAGCAGGATCACGAGCGTTACGGTCGGATAGTCGGACGGCACGTCGGTAGAGCGAAGGGCCGAGCCGATGATATAGAAGACCGTCGCCAGCAGTAACCCGAACAAGGAGAAAAGCAGCAAAGCCAGCGACAGAGGTATCCGGTAGCGCCAATAGAACAATGCCAGCACCAGCGGAAACGGAATTGTCAGCACCAGCGCGCCAATGGTGAAATTATCGGAGAGGGCCGGCGTCGCGCTGACATAGCTTACGATGGTGTAGCAGAGCCAGATGACAAGGGCGATTGTCAGGACAACCGCCGGCAGCGCCAACCGCTGGCGACGCACCAGGATCTCCGCTAGAAGGATGATCGCCAGCACCGATAGATATTGGTGTGCCAACCCCCATAGCCCAACGAGCAGGACGATGATACCGATCGTGATCAGCACATCGTGGAAGCCGCGAACGAAACGTGGGGCTTCCGTGTCTTCCAGCGGGTTGGCTGCATCCCCCGAACGCGTGCCCGAAAGGCCGCTCCCCGCGCGCGCACCGATGTTTCTTTCGGTCAAATAGGGAAGCAGCCGCTCCGCCTGAGTGGCGGAGATAATTCCCTCGCCGGCCGCATCTTCCAGCGCGTTTTTAAGCTCGCTCATCCCTGATCCCATTTCATCACCATGCTACCAAGCCTCAGCATATCGTTGCCGCACAATCAAGGGCTGCCGGACGCCCGTGGCTATTTGGCGACCGACATCGCTCGCCTCGCCGTTGAAAATACTTGCGCCACGACTGTTGCCTATGCGATTGCCGATCTGGAGCATGTCGCGCAAGAGCGTGTAGCGGCTTTGCGGTGGCGACATACCGGGAACCCGGAACCTGAAGAGCAAAGAGCAAATCCAAGAGATCGCGATGCGCCTCGGGCGATTTGAAGGACGGCATGAGACATGACGAAACTGGCCTATGAAGACTTCAAGCCGGGACAGGAGTTTCCGCTCGGTCCGAAGCATGTCACGACTGAGGAAATCGTCGCATTTGCAAGCGAATTCGATCCACAGCCGATGCATTTGGACGAAGAAGCGGGCCGCGCCAGCATCCTCGGTGGCCTTGCCGCCTCCGGCTGGCATACATCCGCGATGTTCATGCGCATGATGTGTGATTCCTATCTTCTCAACACAGACGCGCAAGGCGCGCCGGGCATCGACTTCATGGACTGGAAGAAGCCGGTACTGGCCGGCGATACGCTGTCTGGTCGCTCCATCGTATTGGAAGCGCGCCCGATGCGCTCGCGCCCGGGCGTCGGCATCGTCAAATTCCGTCACGAAGTAGAAAATCAGCGCGGCGAGCTCGTCTGCCTCGGTGAGAATGCGACAATGATCCGGTTGCGCGCCGGCGTGGAGGCAACGGTATGAAACTGGATGACCTCTACACGATCGGCGAACGCATGGAGATCGGCAGCCACACCTTCACACCCGAAGCTATCATCCATTTCGCATCGCGCTTCGATCCGCAGATCTTTCACATGGATGCCGAAGCCGCCAAACACTCGTTGTTCGGCGGGCTTTGTGCCTCCGGCTGGCATAGCTGCTCCGTCTGGATGCGCAGCTTCGTCGATTTCTGGAAATCCGAAACCGCGCGGCTGATTGGTGAGGGCAAGACCCCGCCCAAGCTCGGTCCCTCGCCGGGATTCAAGAATCTGCAGTGGCTGCGCCCGGTCTTTGCCGGCGACACCATCACTTTCGGTCTCACTCTCATCGCCAGCCGCCCGCTGGCCTCGCGCCCCGGCTGGACGCTCTATACGCTTGCCTGTGACGGCAACAACCAGGACGACACGCAGGTTTTGCGTTTCGAAAGCACCGTATTGGGATTTGACTGAAATACAGTCGGAAGAATGCGATGAGATTCCGACCGAAGCTGCGTAGGGCCAACCATGGGGTGGCGGAGATCGAACAGGATCCCCGCCCCTATCGTTCACAGCGAGATCAGTGGCCGGAGAATTCCACCAGTGTGTGAACCGGCACGTCCAGCTCCTCGAGCTTCTTGCGGCCGCCGAGGTCAGGCAGATCGATGACGAAGCAGGCTGCAACGACCTCGGCGCCGATCTGGCGCAACAGTTTCGTCGCGCCGACAGCGGTGCCGCCTGTCGCGATCAGGTCGTCGACGAGGATTACCCTTTCGCCGGGATTGACCGCATCGCGATGCATCTCCATCTCGTCGACGCCATATTCCAGGCTGTAGGCGATCCGGACGATATCGTGCGGCAGCTTGCCCTTCTTGCGGATCGGCACGAAGCCTGCCGACAATTGATGCGCCACCGCACCCCCGAGAATAAAGCCGCGCGCTTCCATTCCGGCGACCTTGTCGATCTTCGTACCGGCATAGGGCTGCACCAGCGCGTCGACAGCACGACGAAACGCCCTGGCGTCGCCAAGCATCGTCGTGATGTCGCGGAAGATGATGCCGGGCTTGGGATAGTCCGGAATGGAGCGGATGCTGGCAGCAAGCTCCGAAGCAATAGTGTTCATCAAATATAGTCTCTCAGGCTGTGATAGGGCCGGCGGCACCCTATCAATATGTGGGCGCTATACCAACAAAAAAGGCGGCCTCGACGGGCCGCCTTTCCGGGTCGTTCTATGAATACTCAGTGAGCGCCGGCCTTGGCATAGACGGAACGCTTGGTGAGGTAGATCAGGATCGAGAAGATCAGCAGGAACACCATGACCATGAAGCCGAGATGCTTGCGATCTTCCAGATGCGGTTCCGAGGTCCACATCAGGAATGCGGAAACGTCGCGTGCATATTGATCGACCGTCTGCGGCGAGCCGTCGTCATAGGTCACCTGTCCATCCGAAAGCGGCTTCGGCATGGCAAAAGTCGCAGCCGCATCGAAATACGGGTTGTAGTGCGATCCCTGCGGCAGCTTGAAGCCTGCGGGCGGTTCTTCATAGCCGGTCAGCAGCGAATAGATATAATCCGGGCCGCCTTCCTGATACTGCGTGAAGATATCGAAAATGAACTGCGGGAAACCGCGCTCGACTTCGCGCGCCTTGGCAAGCAGCGACATGTCAGGCGGCACGGCACCGCCGTTCGACGCCGCTGCCGCTTCGTCGTTCGGGAACGGCGAGTTGAAGTGGTCAGACGGAACCGCCTTACGAGTGAACATCTCACCCTGAGGGTTCGGACCGTCCTGCACCTCGTAATTGGCAGCAAAGGCTTTCACCTGTGCTTCCGTATAGCCGAGATCTCCGAGCGTACGGTAGGCCACAAGCTTCATCGAATGGCAGGCGGAACAGACTTCCGTATAGACCTTGAGGCCGCGCTGCAGCTGTGCCTTGTCGTAGTAGCCGAACGGGCCGGAGAAGGACCAGTGCTGCTCGCGCGGCTCCTTCAGCGGGTAATGCGGTGTCGCGGCTTCTGCGGCAGGCTTCGTTTCCTCGGCAGAGGCTGCGACCGTAGCAGCGCCGCCGATCAGCGTGAGCGACAGAAGGCCGACAATAAGTTTCTTCATCGTTTTCTTCCTCTATCGCCGGTTATGCCTGAACCGGAGCGGCAACTTTACCGCCCTGCTTCTCAAGAACCGCTTCCGTAATGGAATTCGGAACACGCTTCGGTGTCTCGACCAGGCCGAGCACCGGCATGATGACGAGGAAGAACAGGAAGTAGAACAGCGTCGCGAACTGTGCAGCCGTCGTGTAGATGCCTTCTGCCGGCTGCGAGCCGAGCCAGCCGAGCAGGATGGCATCGGCGACGAACAACCAGAAGAACAGCTTGTACCAGGGGCGATAGACGGCAGAGCGAACCTTCGACGTATCGAGCCAAGGCAGGAAGAACAGCACGATGATGGCGCCGAACATCGTCAAAACGCCGCCGAGCTTCGAGTCGATCGGGCCGATGTTGAAGGTGATCGAGCGCAGCATCGCGTAGAATGGCAGGAAGTACCATTCCGGAACAATGTGGGCCGGCGTCTTCAGCGGGTTGGCCGGAATGTAGTTGTCGGCGTGGCCGAGGAAGTTCGGCAGGTAGAAGACGAAATAAGCGAAGACCAGCAGGAAGATGGAAACGCCAAGCGCATCCTTCAGCGTCGCATAGGGCGTGAAGGGCACCGTATCGGTCTTCAACTTGACCTCGACGCCGGTCGGGTTCGTCTGGCCGGTCACATGCAGTGCCCAGATGTGCAGGATGACGACACCCGCGATCATGAAGGGCAACAGGTAGTGCAGCGAGAAGAAGCGGTTGAGCGTCGGATCGTCGACGGCGAAACCACCGAGCAGGAAGGTCTGGATCCAGTCGCCGACCCATGGGAAGGCCGAGAAGAAGCCGGTAATGACGGTCGCACCCCAGAAGGACATCTGACCCCAGGGCAAAACGTAGCCCATGAAGGCCGTTGCCATCATCAAGAGGTAGATGATGACGCCGAGAATCCAAAGGATTTCGCGGGGCGCCTTGTAGGAACCGTAGTAAAGGCCACGGGCAATGTGGAGATAGACGGCCACGAAGAAGAACGACGCGCCGTTGGCGTGCATGTAGCGCAGCAGCCAGCCGTGATTGACGTCGCGAACGATCTTTTCGACCGAGTTGAAAGCAATCGCCGTGTTGGCCGCATAGTGCATGGCAAGCACGACGCCGGTCAGGATCTGCAGGACCAGCATGACGGCCAGCATGGCGCCGAACGTATAGGCATAGTTCAGATTGCGCGGGACCGGGTAGGCAATGAAACTGTCATAGACCATACGCGGCAGCGGAAGCCGCGCGTCGACCCATTTTTCGAGCCCTGTCGATGGCTCGTAAGACGAATGACCACTCATGATTCAGCTCCCCCTCAACCGACCTTGATCTTCTTATCCGACGTGAACGCATATTGCGGTATGAAGAGGTTCTGCGGCGCAGGCCCGTGGCGTATGCGACCGGCGGTATCGTAGACCGAACCATGGCAGGGACAGAACCACCCGCCGTATTCCCCCGCCTGACCTAGCGGAATGCAACCGAGATGGGTGCAGACGCCGATCATGACGAGCCAGTTTTCCTTGCCTTCACCGGCAGAACGGGCAACGTCCGTTGCCTGCGCATCAGCTGGAAGATTGGCATTGCGAGCAACGGGATCTTTCAGATCCGAGAGCTGCGTGCCCTTGGCATCGTCGATTTCTTTTTGCGTGCGGTTACGAATGAAAACGGGCTTGCCGCGCCACTTCACCGTCAGGGACATGCCAGGCTCGAGGCTCGACACATCGACTTCGATGGATGCGAGAGCAAGCGTCGATGCGTCCGGCCGCATCTGATCGATAAACGGCCATGCAACCGAAACCGCACCAACGGCGCCGGCCATACCTGTCGTCAAATAAAGGAAATCGCGGCGCGTAGGCTCGCCTGTGGATTCACTTGTCGTACTATGCTCGCTCAACGCTGCACATCCTCTTCCCGCAAACCACGGTGAAACCGCGGTACCCCTCTCACTAACGGCGAATCAACGCGACCATAATTCCGCCATAGATTCCTCCGTAACCCGCTGCGTTCTAAGCTTGATCGCAAATTATGTCCAGCCTTGGCAAGCGTAGAGGGCACAATGTCGCGGCAAAACTGCGCTATAGCGTCGCAAGGCCGGGCCTCGAACTCTTCAGACTTCAAGACGTCGCTGTAAATGCATGAAAAATCAGCGGTTCCGCGCGGCGTCTCCTCATATTGCAGAGCGAAATCATCAGCGATTTCAATACCGCACTGCAAAATACGCCCCAATATTAGCACTTTCGACGTGCCAGTGGGCCTAGGCTTTACCTCTTAAAACCGAATGGATTTCCCCGGCAAATTATGGAGGATAGCGGTCGTTGTCTTGCGCATTCGCAGCGTTGAAAACGAAGCTCGAGAACGTCTCATGAGACACACGATTTATTGCGTTCTATGCGTTTTCGCCACACTGGCGCTGGGCATTCTTGCGGCCCGCTATGTCGCTGATCTCTGGATCCTGGCCTTCTTCGAAAGCCTGCAGACCCACATAAGCCTATTTGCGATCCTGCTTGCATTGATCGCATTTGCCTTCAAACGTCACTGGTATGCGGTCTTTCTGACCGCGGCGGGCGCCGTGCTGCTGATCCATTCGGTGTTCATGCTGCAGGAATACGCAGCATCTTCGCTTGTCGCGTCGGCGGAGGCCGGCGGCGGCCATTTCAGGCTGCTATCCTTCAACATCGAGGACAGCAATTTTGAAAACGGAACCCGCATAGCCGATCTCATCGTCGGCTCGAATGCCGATGTCGTCGAAATCTTCGAGGCGGGACCAGTTTTCTCGGATATGGATCGCATCCTCAAGATCTATCCCTATCGCATCGGCTGCGGCGTGATGACCACCGATTGCGATTCTCTACTGCTCTCGAAAAGGCCGCTTCAAACCCAGCTCATGCGCAGCCTCGGCAGCCTCTGGGACAATCGCTTCATTCTGGCCAGCATCGACATGGATGGCCAACCCGTCAATTTCGCCTCGGTTCATCTGAGCAAGCCCTATTTTGACGAGTTCCACCAGGTCGAGCTTGGTCTCCTCGCGGCAGCCCTCGAGGACGTGAAGGGACCATTGCTTCTCGCCGGCGACTTCAACGCTTCCGTCATCACGCCCGACATGCGCGAATTCCTGGCCGCAACCGGTCTGCGCCATGTCTTCCCGGAGCCTGCGACCTGGCCGATCGCGGCAGGAGCCTATGGCATCACCATCGATCACGTCTTCGCTCGTGCTCCACTGCGGCTGATATCCGTAAAGCAGATCCCGGATGCAATGGGCTCGAACCATTTTGGTTTGATGACGGAGTTTAGCGTTCCTGGTCACCTTTGATCGCACAGCGGGCCGGACAGGCCGCGATCAATCCGCATCGGCCGCAATGAAACCGCCGGACTGGCGCGCCCAGAGTTCGGAATAGAGGCCGCCCCGAGCGATCAGCTCGTCATGGGTGCCCTCCTCGATGATCTCGCCTTTGTCGATAACGATCAAGCGATCGAGCTTGGCGATGGTCGAAAGCCGGTGGGCGATCGCCAGAACGGTCTTGCCCTTCATCAGCCTATCGAGATTGGATTGCAGGACAGCTTCGGCCTCCGAATCCAGCGCCGATGTCGCCTCGTCAAGCACGAGGATGGGCGCATCCTTCAGCATGACGCGCGCAATTGCGATGCGCTGCCGCTGCCCGCCGGAGAGCTTGACGCCACGCTCGCCGACATGGGCCGCATAGGCCGTACGCCCCTTCTGATCCTCAAGGGCGGTGATGAACGCATCCGCCTCCGCCTGCCGCGCCGCCTCGACCATCTGCTCGTCACTGGCGTCCGGACGCCCGAAGAGAATGTTGTCGCGAATGGATCGGTTGAGAAGCGCGGTATCCTGGGTCACCATGCCGATAGCGCCGCGCAGCGACTCCTGCCGCACACCGGTAATATCCTGTCCGTCGATCAGGATGCGGCCGCCCTCGAGATCGTAGAAGCGCAGCAGCAGATTGACGAGTGTCGTCTTGCCCGCCCCCGAGCGTCCGACGATGCCGACCTTCTCGCCTGCACGCACATTGAGCGAGAAATCATCGATAATGCCGCCGCCGCGCCCGTAGTGGAAGGTTATGTTTTCGAAGCGAATTTCCGGGCCACTGATCCTGAGATCCTTGGCCACGGCGCGGTCGACCAGCCCGATGGGCTCGGAAATCATCTCGGCCGAATTCTGGATCGTGCCGAGATTGCGCATGATGGCGTTGAACTGCGACATCATACGGCCGAAGAGCATGTTCAGCCGCAGAACCATGCTGAGCGTGAAGGCGACGCCGCCGGTCGAGATCTCGCCAGCCAGCCAGAGATGCACGGCAAGCGCACCGATGGTGGTGATCATCACGCCGGAGAGCAGCGCCAACGACGAGCGCACGCCGGTCAACAGCCGCGTAAACGGCATGACGGCGGCCTGGAAGCGATCGAACCCCCGGCGGATATAATCGTCATTCTGCTCTTCGCGCCCGAAGAGCTTCAAGGTCTGGATGTTGGCATAGGCGTCAACCATGCGCCCGTTCAGCATAGAGGACGCTTCCGCCGCGTTGCGTGCATGTTGGCGAATGCGCGGAACGAAGTGACGGGCCAGCAGTGAAAAGACGCCGATCCATACCGTAATCACCAGCGCCAGCCGCCAGTCGAGCCCGCCCACAAGCGCGATGGTGGAGGCGGCATAGATGATGATGAACCAGACCACCTGCAGCAGCGAGACGACGAGATCGCCGGTCGCCTGCCCTGCCGACCAGACTTTGGTGACGACGCGGCCGGAAAAATCGTTCTGGAAGAACTCGACCGATTGCCTGGCCACATGCCGGTAGGCCTGCCAGCGCACGAGATTGAGAAAGCCGGGGACGACGACCTGCTCTTCCACGAGAGCGCCAAGGCTGACGATCACGAAGCGCACGACGAGCACCACGAAGACCATGCCGAGAAGTGCGCCGCCGTGGCCGGCAAGCAGTCCGCTCCACCCCTCGCCCGGCTTCACCTTGTCGAGAATATCGACCAGATGACCGACGAACCAGAATAGCGCCGCCTCCAGCATCGCCACCGCGCCGCCAAGCGCCGCCATCGCCAGGAACGGGCCTTTCGCCTGTCCGACATAGTACCAGATGAAGGCACCAAGCGACCGAGGCGGCCGTAAATCGCCGCTGCGGTAGTAGGGATCAATCCAGGTCTCGAACAGACGGAACACAGAGCGAATGAACATATGAGCGATATAGGCAATTTCAGCCGGCCCGGAAAGTAAAGGCACCCCGCCGCAAAGGTTACATTTTCGTTAGAATGCTGCGTCGGCGCCTTATGATTGGCCGGCGGATTTGGGAAAGCGGCCAACCCGCAATTTCATTCAAGACTGGAAGAAACGACGCCTCGATGCTGCTTCAAACCATTATCGAGAGAGAGTCATGCTCGCAATTTCGCTTCGCACCACCGCGCAACGTCCACAGCCTCCGTCGCTCGCCAGCACTCGCCACGCTTTAACCGCGCCAATCGGCTGTTCCGCAACACCGATATATCACTCTGCCGTGGGGGCAATCGCATGAGCATGGAGTTTCTGATAACGACCCTCATCATCGTGGCATCTCCCGGCACCGGGGCCATCTACACGCTTGCCGCCGGCTTATCCGGGGGCACGAGGGCGAGTGTGATTGCTGCGTTCGGCTGCACACTTGGCATCATTCCGCATTTGCTTGCCGCGATAAGCGGCCTTGCCGCGCTGCTGCACACCAGCGCCCTGGCGTTTCAGGCCCTCAAATGGCTCGGGGTCGCCTATTTGCTCTACATGGCCTGGTCGATGTTTCGAGAGCGAGGCGTTTTGCGCGTCGACGGCGCGCCATCAGACAAAAGCACGCGACAGGTGATTGGCTCGGCAATCCTGATCAACCTCCTCAATCCCAAATTGTCGATCTTCTTCTTCGCCTTCCTGCCCCAGTTCGTGACGGCGGATCAGGCAAATCCGATCATGCTGATGCTGAAACTCAGCCTGATCTTCATGGCGCTCACCTTCCTTATCTTTGCGGGGTATGGCGTATTCGCGGCCTACCTGCGCCGCCATATCGTCTCAAATCCAACCGTTCAATCCTGGATGCGCCGGAGCTTCGCGACCGCCTTCGGCGCGCTCGCGCTACAGCTTGCCCTTGCAAGCCGTTAGTTCGCCACATCGCCTTTCGGACGTCTTCGCTACATTTTGGATTTCGGGGAAAAATAAACGCTCGGAGAAACAGCAACTGGGGCACCATCGCGCCCCAGTTGCTCTATCCGTTGTTATTGCGCGGCCGCTTCGGCCTCTTCATGATCGGCGAGGAAGCCGCCGGACTGGCGGCTCCAGAGCTCGGCGTAGATGCCGCCGCCATGGGCCAGCTCCTGATGCGTACCCATCTCGATGATCCGGCCCTTGTCGAGAACGATGAGCCGGTCCATCTCGGTCAGCGTGGACAGGCGGTGGGCGATTGCGATCACCGTCTTGCCATGCATCAACGCGAAGAGGTTTTCCTGGATTGCCGCTTCCACTTCGGAATCGAGCGCCGAGGTTGCCTCGTCGAGCACCAGGATCGGCGCATCCTTCAGGAAGACGCGGGCGATCGCGATACGCTGCCGCTGGCCGCCGGAGAGCTTGACGCCCCGTTCGCCAACCTGGGCATCCAGCCCCGTGCGACCGTGCATGTCGACCAATCCTTCGATGAACTCCCACGCATTGGCACGCTTGGCCGCCCGGATCACATCCTCATCGGTCGCGTCGGGGCGACCATAGGCGATATTGTCGCGGATCGAGCGATGCAGCAATGACGTATCCTGCGTCACCACGCCGATCATCGAACGAAGACTGTCCTGCGTCACCCCCGCGATGTCGTGACCATCGATGGTGATGCGGCCACCCTCCAGATCGTAGAAGCGTAGCAGCAGGTTCATAAGCGTCGTCTTGCCGGCGCCGGAACGGCCGACCAGACCAACCTTTTCACCCGCCTGGATATCGAGGGAGAGATCTTCCATGACACCCTTCGCCTTGCCGTAATGGAAGCGAATGTGATCGAACCGGATAGCCCCCTGCTTCGCAACGATCGGCGAGGCTGCCGGCTTGTCGACGATGTCGTGCGGCTTCGTCATCATCCCCATGCCGTCATAGACGGTGCCGATGTTTTCGAAGAGCGCCGACACTTCCCACATCACCCACTGCGACATGCCGTTGACGCGCATGGCAAGGCCGATGGCAATGGCGATGGAGCCGACGGAGATCGTACCATTGAGCCAGAACCAGATCGACATGACTGAGACGAGGAACAGCGCCGCGCAGTTGTTGAAATACACGGTCGCGTGGAACAGCGTCACCTTACGCATCTGCTTGTGCACGGTATCGAGGAATTCCTCCATGCCGGCCTTGGCATAGGTCTCCTCGCGACCCGCATGCGAGAACAGCTTCACCGTAGCGATGTTGGTGTAGCTGTCGACCACGCGGCCCGTCATCATCGAGCGCGCATCGGCCTGCTGCGACGCGATCTTGCGCAGCACAGGCACGAAGTATGAAACGATCGCCACATAGACGCCGAGCCAGAGCAGGATCGGAAACATCAGACGCCAGTCCGCCGCTGCGATGACGAGGATCATCGAAAGGAAATAGGCAAACACATAGACGAAGACGTCGAGGATCTTCATGACCGTTTCGCGCACGGCAAGCGAGGTCTGCATCACCTTGGTGGCGACGCGACCGGCGAACTCGTTGGCGAAAAAGGTCATGCTGTGGCGCAACAGGAAGCGGTGCATCTGCCAGCGCGCGATCATCGGATAGTTGCCGAGCAACACCTGATGCATGATGAAGCTGTTGAGGATCGCCGCTAGCGGCAAGCCGATCAGCACCATAGCCCCCATCCAGAACAGCTTTTGCCATTCCGTCTGCAGGAACGTCGCCTTATCCGCCTTCGTCAACCATTCGACGATATCGCCGAGGAACTTGAATAGCGCCACCTCGCCGACTGCGATCGCCGTGGTGAGGATGCTCATGGCGATCAGCCACGGCAGTGCAGGTTTCGAATAGTGCCAGCAGAATGCAAAGAGACCCTGCGGAGGCGTATCCGGCACCTCGCTCGGAAATGGATTTAGTCGGCGTTCAAACCAGCCAAACATCGAAATGCTCCAAAGACTCGACCCTGTGACCACCCATTGCGCCCAAAGGTCGCAGATTCATATGGTGGTCGGGCGATAAAACAACGAGGCCATATCGGCCGCGCAATGACTTAGAAAGGGGGAATGCTTGCGAATTCGCGCCTTGTGGCGCTCTCAGCGGGTCCGAAAAAAGGCCGACAGGAGGCGCATCGTCACAAACAAGATATCCATCATGAGCCTCCTTCGTTCGCAAGTTGTAGAGCGCTTGTCTTTTAGCGCGGCTTTTTTCTTTTGGAAAGAGGAATATGCCTGAAAAATGGGCGAAACCCTTCAATTCCGCTGATGGAAAGCATCACAAAAATCAACGGATCGATGAAAATCGGAGACAAATCCCGGCGGTTTCGCTAGTTGCAGCATATGACAATGCTCCGTATCGCCCTCTACCAACCCGACATTCCCGGCAATACCGGCACGATCCTGCGGCTCGCCGCATGCCTCGGCCTTGGCGTCGACATCATCGAGCCGGCTGGCTTCGACATATCGGACCGCAACCTCAAGCGCGCCGGCATGGATTACCTGTCAGCCGTCACCCTGACGCGGCATGTCAATTGGGAGCGTTTCGAGACGTGGCGCCAGGAAAGCGGTCGCCGGCTGGTGCTCGCCTCCACCAAGGCGGCACAATCCTATACCGACTTCACCTACCACGATAACGACGTGCTTCTTTTCGGCCGCGAAAGCGCCGGCGTCCCCGATCATGTCCACGAAAAAGCCGACGGCCGCATCCTCATCCCCATGGTCGAGGGCCAACGCTCGATCAACGTCGCAATGTCCGCAGCCATGATATCGGGGGAAGCGTTGCGGCAGACGCAATGGTCGCAAATGCCGGCACTGGGGTCGAATGTCGCACCCGAATAGGCGTTGGCACGCCGGATAAAGTGTGAGAAGCTGGGCCTTGGAATGCTCTAACTCAGGCAGCCTTGGCGAGGTGACCCATGTTCCAGACAGCATTCACGCTTTCCCTCACGCAGTTTGCGCGCACATTGAGCCTCCCCGAGCGGTTGCAGCGCTCGCCTGGCCGCAATCTTGCGCTGGAAGGCCTTCGCCAGCGGAATCTTGCGCTGGATGCACTGTTCTACGACATCAAGATGATCACGCCGGAAGAAGCCTTCTACATCAGCGACTCGTTGGCAGCCGAAGGCGCGATCATGATCGTTCCGCCAAGCGGCGGAGCGGCGATACGCCTTTGCGAAACGGTGGATGAATTCGTCATGAGAGGTGGCGACAGGGTGCGGGCACTCGCCGTCGCCGGCATCGGCGGCTCGGCGCTTGGCGCTGCGGCCTTTGCCCGCAATGTCGCCGATGCGGTGCAGGGACCGGTTGCCGTCGTCGTCTCCGGCTACGGCATCGCCGATGCCATTACCGAGACATTCGGAGGATTGTTTTTCTTCGGCCACCTGAGGGGCCTGCGGCCGTTTCTCGAAACATTGGACGATCTCGCCGGGCGCCCCAAGGTCGGCGCGCATGGCAAGGAACCGGCAAGCCGCACCAGCCTCGATACGCGCACCGTGCGGGCGCTGCTAGCAGACACGCGCCTCTCCTTCGATTTGCTGGTCGGCCATTCCAAGGGCAATCTGGTCCTCTCCGCCGCCTTGCATGACCTGTCCAGACAGGCAGCAACCCGGGTGGCGACGCTCGCTGCGGATATGAAAATCGTGACGATCGGCGCCCGTATCGCCATGCCGACGGCCTTCACCGATGTGGTCGACGTCATGGGGGCATGGGACTGGTTCGGCGAAATCAACTCGCGCCCGTTCCTCGACGCCGATCGGCACGTCCCCCATGCCTGGCATCACACGAATACCGAATTGAACGGGCACTTGCCCGTGACCGCAACACTTAGGGAAATCCTGGCAGAGCAGCCATCGCTCGCCAAACGGCAAGCCGAGGAACGTGGAAGCGAAACCTCGCGGGATTTGCTGCCGGCGGCGGCCGAACCCGCCGTTCAATCCTCGCCGATCAGCGTCAAATCGCAGCCCGCGACGATCGAAAAGGTCAAGCAGGCCTTTGCTGCCGGTGCCGGCGTGGCCACGGCGCCGAGCACATCGCAGATTGAAACTGGCTCCCCCGAAGAGTTGCAGCCGCCCAAGCCGCACTGAGGTGCGCAGTGCGCAAATATTGATCCAATATGTCGCAAGCGACTGTGGACTAAGGCCGGAGCAAGCGTATAATGCTTAGCCGGCAAGCAATATTACCGCCTATGTTCCATGCGAATGAAAACTGAAATCCATGCCTTTTCAGTAGGTTATTGGCGATCTCCGAATCATTGATGACATGGCGGCATGAGAAAGAACTAGAAGAAGAATGGAATCCACCATCGTCATGATCAACCTGTTCGGCGCCGTCGGCTTGCTGCTGTTCGGCCTCGCGCAGGTCAAGGACGGCGTGTCGCGCGCTTTTGGCGCTCGCCTGAGAACCGGCCTTGCCAAGGGAACGCGCAGCGGCGCTCGCTCTTTCGTGTCAGGCTTCGTGGCAACGATCGCCTTGCAGAGTTCCACCGCGACGGCGCTCATGATTGCCTCCTTCGTCGAGCGCGATCTCGTTCTGCCTGGTATGGCGCAAATCGTTCTGCTTGGCGCCAATGTCGGTACGGCCGTCACGGCCTGGATCGTCGCGACGGGCATCGAATGGCTCTCTCCTCTCATTATTCTGATCGGCATCGTCCTGTACCGCCGCAAGTCGACCGCTCAGCAGGGAGCGGGAGCAGCTCTTATCGGCATCGGGCTCATGCTGCTTTCGCTGCAACTGCTCAGCCTTGCCACTGCGCCGATGCGGCAATCGGCGGCGCTTGGCGCTTTCATCGGGCTGTTGGACGGCGCATTGCCCGTCGCGCTCATCTTTTCGGCAGTGCTCGCTTTCGTATCGTCGTCCAGCCTTGCTGTCGTCGTGCTGATCCTGTCGCTTGCGTCCACAGGCATTTTGTCGCCGGCCCTGACAGTTGTCCTCGTGCTCGGCGCCAATCTCGGCGGCGCCGTCCCGCCGCTCGTGGCGACGCTTTCTGGTCCTGCGACCGCCCGCCGCGTCACTCTGGGCAACCTGATCGTGCGCGCCATCGGCTGCCTTATCGTGCTTCCTCTCGCAGGCTATATCGGCGACTGGATGCAAAGCCTCCACTTCTCGCCGGCCAAGCTGCCGGTGGATGTGCATCTGCTCTTCAATATCGCCCTTGCCATCTGCGCATGGCCCTTCTCGCGCCTGCTGTCGAAGACCATGCTCAGGATCGTCCCCAACGACCCTCAAACCGACGACGGACCGAAATTTCTCGACCAGCAGGCCCTTCAGACGCCGGTCGTGGCCCTTGCCAGCGCCACGCGCGAGGTGCTGGCCGTCGGCGATCTGATCGAGCGCATGCTGATCCGCACCGAGAACGCCTTCAACGACAACGATCTCACGCCCTTGAAAGAAGTCCCCGTTCTGGAGAAGCGCGTCGACAAGATCCAGCAGGAAGTGAAGATCTACCTGTCGAAGCTTGGGCGCGATGGATTGGATGACGAGAACGGCCGCCGCTCCATCGTCATCATCGATTATGCGATCAATCTCGAACACATCGGCGACATCATTGAAAAGGGCCTTGCCGAACAAGTCGCAAAGAAGATCGACAAAGGCCTGACTTTCTCAGAGGACGGATATCGCGAGCTTCGAAGCCTTTTCAGCCTGACGGTGGACAATCTGCGCATCGCGCAGACCATCCTTGTCACGCGCGACTTCAATCTCGCCCGGCAGCTGATGGAGGTGAAGGTGGATGTCCGCAAGCTCGAGAAGCAATCCTCTGAACGCCATCTCGAAAGATTGCGCGACGGCCGCGTCGACAGCCTGCAAACCAGTTCGCTACATCTGGACATGCTACGCGACCTGAAACGCATCAATGCCCACATCGTCTCGGTGGCTCATCCCATACTGGACGAGAGCGGACTGCTGATAGAAAGCCGGTTGAGGAACACACAGTAGCGACGTCAGGCTCGTCGCCTGTCATTGCAGCCAGCCATTTCGTCCAGCTCAATCCGCCGACGGCAAACGCCGCATTGTGAATTCGATGCGATCGCCCTCGATCTGACGCCAGCTTTCGACTTCGGTCCAGTAGGCGGCTTTCGGGAATTCATCGAACCATTCGCGCGCCTTGGCACGCGCTTCGGGACGACTGAGACAATAGGTCTCTCGAACGAACTCGCTCTTTCCACCGGCAGGATGCTCCTGTCTGTAGCGGAATATTCTGCTTCTCAACCCATCAAGGGGCGGCGGTCCGGGTATCTTCATGATCAAACCTCGCCTTTGAGAGAGGGAAGATAATACCGCATCCGAAATTTTGCGAGTCGATTCTCCTGCGACGTCGCCGCACTGGCTGCGCCGTAGAGTTGCTGTTATTCACGATCACGATACATACGGTGCGAATCGCGGGCCGCCGGCTGCTCGCACCTTCGGAGAGCATGAATGGAACGACCCAATCTTCCCAAAGGACTACCTGAGGACATTGAAGCAAAGAAAGAGGCTGCCAGAACCTGGTTCGAGAGCCTGCGCGATGCAATCTGCGCTGAGTTCGAGAAGCTGGAAGACGAGCTTGCCGGACCTCTTTCCGATCAGGAGCCGGGAAGGTTCGTCGCCAAGGACTGGTTGAGGGAAAACGGTCAGGGCGGCGGCGGCCGCATGTCGATGATGGAAGGCCGCGTTTTCGAGAAGGTCGGCGTTCATACATCGACGGTCTATGGCGAATTCTCTCCTGACTTCCGCAACCAGATCCCGGGTGCGGAAGAAGATCCGCGTTTCTGGGCTTCGGGCCTGTCGTTGATCGCCCATCCCGTCAACCCGAACGTGCCGGCCGTGCATATGAACACGCGCATGGTGGTCACGACGAGCCACTGGTTCGGCGGCGGGGCCGACCTGACGCCGGTGCTCGACCGCCGGCGCACTCAAGAAGATCCGGACAGCGTTCTTTTTCATCGCGCCATGCAGATCGTCTGCGACCGCCATGACGTCGCAGACTATCAGCGCTACAAGACCTGGTGTGACGAATATTTCTTCTTGAAGCATCGAAACGAGGCCCGCGGCATCGGCGGCATCTTCTTCGACTGGCAGCATTCGCCGGAGGAAGCGGGTGGCTGGAACGCCGACTTCGCCTTCACCCGCGATGTCGGACGCGCCTTCTCCATGGTCTACCCACGTATCGTCCGATCCAACTTCAACGAGACATGGACCGAAGACCAGCGTGACGAACAATTAATCCGTCGCGGGCGCTATGTAGAGTTCAATTTGTTATATGATCGGGGTACAATCTTCGGGCTTAAGACAGGCGGCAATGTCGAATCGATCTTGTCGTCCATGCCGCCGGTGGTGCGTTGGCCCTAGAGCTGGATGATTTTGGGTCGGTTCGACCTAAAATCGGACGTGAAGGAAGCAGAGCATGATGTCTCCCGAAAGCCGCTTATGCTTTTCGGCATCATGCTCTGGGCCATTCAAAATAAAATGATCAGATAAGTCCTGAAATCGGCGGAGTGAGTGCCTAGGTTACGTAATGCTCGTTTCAATCGGAGGAGGTTGTAATGGCAATACAGAATCAAGCCACGGAAGTTTCGAAGGAAGAGAAGCTTTCGCGCACAGCCGATAGCCCGGAATTCATCCTCCGGCTAGCGGAAGACATGCGGATCCGCAGTGGATCCGATCTGCCCCTCTCCTGTTTCATCGAGCAGGTGAGAATGCAGCTGGCGGGTAAGTCACCTGGCGACATCGTTCGCATGGAGGCTGCTCGTTCGGCCAAGCAGGCGCCCATTACAAGATATCAGTCGTCAGACTGCTTTAAATCCTGGGCGATGCCGGACTAAAAGTCCGGAAGAACAGGTCCGGCAAGCCAAGGAGCCTTGCCGGACAAGGAAACCTTTCCCTGCCCGTCGCGTTTAGCCTTCATGTCCTTCGGCATGAAGGATCGTAACGGTGTCGAAGAATGAGGAGGAAGATATGCGACTGTTCGAATGTGGTACGCTTGTACCCGGCTGCGCATGGCATACGCGCGCCAAGGACGATGCCGAAGTGGTTCGTCGCGCTGTCGAGCACTTGCGTGACGCGCATGGCGAAACAATCGTCCGGGAAAACATGGTCGACAACATCAAGGCTCGCATCCGTGATGAGGCGCACGCCGCCTGATCGGCTCCGGGCCGTCAGGCGTTTGCGAGATCCTTCAGCCGGGCGAGCAGGCTCGCCCGGTCATCGGAAAAGTTCCCTTCGAGCCACTCCTGTTCCAGCTTGCCGAGAAGCTCGCCAACACGCGGCCCCGCATTGACACCCGCAGCCAGGGCGTCGGCTCCGCTGAGTGGGAAAGCTGGTTTCTTCCATTTCGCCGCTCGCTCCAGCAACTTGCCGAGCCGCGCCGTGCGCGCCATCTCCTCGAAATCGCCCTCAGCCTTGCCACGCGCAATGGCAAGCGCCAATTTCAGGCGGACCGCCACACCGGACGGATCATGGCGGTAAAGCAGGCGATCGAAGACGGCTTCCGAAAGGTCATCCTTGATAACGGGCGCATTCGCCCAGGCTTGAAGGGAGGCGGCCTCGGCCTTCGATAGACGCAGGCGTTCTGCCAGCTTTGCTAGCCTCGTCGCGTCGGGCGGCACGATGGCGGCGAGCCGCAGCAAGGGATCGGCGGCCCAACCGAGAGCCTGCTCGGCGGCAATCAGGGCTGGAACGGCATCGATACCCCATTTCTCGGTTTCCGGCAGCACTTCGGTCAGTACGCCAACCTGGCGCATCCAGAGCAAGGCCCGACCGGGATCCTTGGCCGAAAGCAGCTTTTTCATCTCTGACCAGACACGCTCGGCCGATAGTGTCGCGATTTTCGTTCGAGCGGCAGCACAGGCACGTAGTCCATCCGCATCCGGGCGGCCGTTGCCGTAATGGGCGAAGAAACGGAAAAAGCGCAATATGCGCAGATGATCTTCGGCAATTCGTGTCGCGGCATCGCCGATGAAACGGATATTGCGGCGCTCGAGGTCGGCAAGCCCGCCAACGAGATCCACGACTTCGCCATCGGCAGAGGCGTAAAGCGCGTTGATCGTGAGGTCGCGCCGTTCCGCATCGGCCTGCCAATCCTCGCTGAAAGCCACGCGCGCGCGGCGGCCATCCGTTTCCACGTCCCGCCGCAAGGTGGTGATCTCGAACGGTTTGCCGCCGATGACCAGAGTGACGGTTCCATGTGCGATGCCGGTCGGCACGGCCTTGATCCCGGCCGCTCCTGCCCGCTCGACCACGGCTTCCGGCAACAAGGTCGTGGCGATATCGATATCGGCGACCGGCAATCCCATGAGACTGTTGCGGACGGCGCCGCCGACGACGCGGCCCTCGCCACCATCGGCATTCAGAAGCGACAGCACCCGCTGCAATGCCTCATCGCGAAACCAGGCCTCACCAGCAACGGACGTCATGTGTAAAGCCTTTCGTAGAGCGTGCGCACAATGCTTGCCGTAATGCCCCAGATCATGCGCTGTCCATAGGGCATGCGATAGAAATGCCGTTCGATCCCCTGCCAGAGCATGGTGTCGGTCGCATGATGGCTGGGATTCATCAAAAACGAGAGCGGCACCTCGAAAGCATCCTCGACCTCGGTCGGATTGAGAGCCAGATCGAAGCCGGGTTTCACCACGGCAAGGATCGGCGTAATGCGGAAGCCGGTCGCAGCCAGGTAGTTCGGCAGGCGCGCAACGGGTTCGATGAAGATATCGGCAAGCCCGATCTCCTCGCCAGCCTCGCGCACGGCAGCCATTTCCGGCGATGCATCTTCGGGATCGATCGCGCCGCCCGGAAAGGCGATCTGACCGGAATGCTTGCGCAAGGTCGAAGTTCTGAGCGTGAAGATCACCTTGGCGTCGTCGCCATTGTCAACCACCGGCACCAGCACGGCAGCATCCTTCAGCTTCAGTCCCTCGACATGCGATATGGTCTCGGGATTGAGGCGATGATCGCCGTGGTCGCGCCAGGCAAGTTCGACGGGACGGCCACTCTGATGGAGGGCACGACGCCGAAACTCATCGGCAGAATAAAGCGGGAATTCACTCATCGCGTCAGCGCATCCAATTCGGCAAGAGGCATGACGGGAAAGATCGAGGCGCCGGAGCGCACGCAAAACATTTCCCGCCCGGCAATTTCGACAGGCTCACCGAGTTCAACGAGATCGTACATGACAGCCCGCGTCACGAGTGCCTCAAGCCGTCCGCGAACATGTAGATAGGGTTTCAGCTCATTGTTTTCGCCGCGAATGACAAAACGGATCGGATGATCCCTGCCCGCCTCGACCACATCGCCGACATTGGTGCGGAAAGTGAGCACACGTCGGCCATCTCGCTCCGTTACGCTCATTTCGACGGCGACGAAAGGCGCATCGACGACACGGATCCCGACCTTTTCCACAGGTGTGACGAGGTAGGTTTTGCCATCTTCGTCCTTACGCAGGACCGTCGAGAACAAACGGACGAGCGGCGCACGCCCGATCGGCGTACCCAGATAGAACCAGGTCCCGTCAGCCCTGATCTCCATGTCGAGATCGCCGCAAAACGGCGGATTCCAGCGATCGACCGGCGGCAAACCCTTCGTGTGGTCACCGCTGTCGCCCGCAGCGCGCGAAATCAGCGCCGCGAGGCTCGCTGCATCACCGGTTGCCTTGATTTCCTCGGTTGCCATTCTTCTGTCCCGGTTGGCTATTAGAGCATGTTGCCGAAAAGTGTGGGCGACCCCTCGGACGACATCATGCTCTACTTTTCATTCTGGAGCGGATTCAGATTTTAGGTCGCGTCGACCTAAATTCATCCGACTCCAGTCACGAATACGACAGTTTCTCACGAGATAGTCATTCGAAACGTGCTTGTCAGCCATGTTCGTGGCGATAAGTTGTATTGATTGTGAGGCAAATGTGTAAGGTCTGCGAATCGCGCGCACCGTTTTTCTGCCACTGGAGACGCAAATGGGCATGATCAAATCGACCGAAACGAGCCTCGACGAGCAGGCCATCGTCGCGTCAGCCGAGAAGGCGCTGAACGATATCGCCCGCATCCGCGATGAGGTCTCGAAGGTCATTTTCGGCCAGGAAAGCGTCGTGGAAAACACGTTGCTTGCGGTGCTGGCCGGCGGTCATGCCCTGCTGGTCGGCGTGCCCGGCCTCGCCAAGACCAAACTTGTGACGACGCTCGGCGCCGTCCTTGGCCTCGCCTCCAATCGCGTACAGTTCACGCCTGATCTGATGCCCTCGGATATTCTCGGCTCCGAAGTGATGGACCAGGATGAAAGCGGACGCCGCTCCTTCCGCTTCGTCAAGGGTCCGGTCTTCGCACAATTGCTGATGGCCGACGAAATCAACCGCGCGTCGCCGCGCACGCAGTCGGCGCTGCTGCAGTCGATGCAGGAGTACCACGTCACTATTGCCGGCCAGCGCTATGACCTGCCCGCTCCTTTCCACGTTCTCGCAACGCAGAATCCGCTCGAGCAGGAAGGCACATATCCACTGCCGGAAGCCCAGCTCGACCGCTTCCTGCTGCAGGTCGATGTCGGCTATCCGGAACTTGCCGACGAGCGCCGTATTCTCCTCGAAACCACAGGCCTCGGCGAAACGACGCCGCAGGCGGTTATCGATGCCGGACGCCTGTTGGAAATTCAGCAACTGATCCGCCAGATGCCCGTCAGCGACGGCGTGGTCGACGCTATCCTGTCTCTCGTACGTTCCGCCCGTCCCGGCCAGGGCAATGCCTCGACCGACAAGCATGTCGCCTGGGGTCCGGGCCCGCGTGCAGGCCAAGCCATGATGCTCTGCGCCCGCGCCCGCGCACTTTATGAAGGCCGCCTTGCACCGTCGATCGACGATGTGCATGCGCTTGCCGAGCCGGTGCTCGAACATCGCATGGCGCTGACCTTTGCGGCCCGTGCCGAGGGCATGTCCGTGCGCGATGTCATTGCGGGTCTGGTAAAACAGTCGCGAACGTAAGCCGGATGTCGAGGAGAGTATAGCGCGTGGCATCCATCGGACAGATCGTCAGACCGACTTCGGGCAATGATGCGCTCTCCCGAGCCCGTAGCCGCGCCGCTCTCGTGCCGGATTGCCTTGTCGAAGCCAAGCGCATCGCCAACACGGTGATCGCCGGATGGCACGGCCGTCGCAAGCGCGGCATCGGCGAGAATTTCTGGCAGTTTCGCCCGTATAGCGAGGGCGAAAGCCTTTCGCGTATCGACTGGCGCCGATCCGCCCGCGACGATCATACCTATATCCGCGATCACGAATGGGAAGCCGCGCACACGATCTGGCTCTGGGCCGACCTCTCGCCTTCGATGATGTTCAAATCCACCTACGGCCATGTTTCCAAGGAAGGCCGTGCGCTCGTCATCATGCTGGCGCTTGCCGAAATCCTGTCGCGCTCGGGCGAACGGATCGGTTGCCCCGGCGTCATGGAGCCGGTCTCGACCCGCAATGCGGCCGAGCGCCTGGCTGCGGCGCTGATGCACACGCCGCTGGAAGGTGGCCTGCCGCAGACGGCAATGATCCGCGGTTGGAGCGATATTGTGCTGATCGGCGATTTCCTGGACGATGCCGATACCGTCATGGGCCGGATCGGACCGCTGGCGCGCCGTGGGCTGCGTGGTCACGTGATCGAAGTTGCAGATCCTGCGGAAGAGATCTTTCCCTATAGCGGGCGCACCGAGTTTAGCGACCCTGAAACCGGCTCGAAATTGATGGCCGGCCGCGCGGAAAACCTGCGTGACGACTATCAGCGCGCTTATCTCGCCCGTCGCGAGAACCTCGGCCAGTCGCTGCGCCATCTCGGCTGGACCTTCGTCAGCCATCGCACCGATCGTTTGGCATCGGAAGCGCTGGTCGCCGTACATATGTATCTTTCCGGCATGCCTGCGAGGGTAGCGACTGGGGGTCAGCCATGAGCGGGCTTTCCTTCGCATTCGCCTCGCCGGCCATCCTTGCGGCTCTGATCCTGCTTCCCGCGATCTGGTGGCTTCTACGCCTGACGCCGCCGCAGCCGCGCACCGAAGTCTTCCCGCCGCTGCGCATTCTAGCCTCCATCCTCAAGCGCGAGGAGACGCCAGCGCGAAGCCCATGGTGGCTGACGGCGCTGCGGATGCTGCTCGCTGCCCTGGTGATCCTTGCAATCGCCAATCCGATGTTCAATCCGCGCACCAATACCCTGTCAGGCAGCGGTCCGCTCGTGTTGATGATAGACAACAGCTGGGCAAGTGCTTCCGACTGGGAGCGTCGCGTCAGAACGGCCGATGCGCTGATCGACGATGCCGATGCCAAGGGCATTCCGGTCTCGGTGGCGTTTACCGCCGAACAAAGCAACGACGCGACGCCGGGTGCCACCATGGCCGCCCGCGACAAGCTACATGCGATGAACCCGAGACCGCTGGTTCCTGACAGGCAACGGGCCGCCGATGCCGTCAAGGCGGCGCTCCATGGCAGCAAGCCGGGAACCATCGCCTTCATCTCCGATGGCATCGAAGCCAAAGAAAAGGACGATATCGTCAGCCGTCTCGCCGCCCTTCAGCCAAGCGAGCTGCGGTTGATTGAAGGCAATGGCAACGACATTCTCGCGATCACCGGCGCGTCGAACAACGTCAATGACATGAGCGTTACGGCAACGCGCCTGAATGGAACCGGCCCACTTCACCTGCGGCTGACAGCGCAAGACAGCCAGGGCCGGCCCATTGCCGCCGGCGCGCTCGATTTTGCGGGCGGCCAAACCGTTGCGACCGGCTCTATCGCGGCTCCCTTCGAGATGCGCAACGATTTCGCCCGCATCGGCATCGACCGCTATGCCAACGCCGGGACCGTGCACCTGCTTGACGACGGCTTTCGCCGCCGCCGCGTCGCGCTTCTTTCCGGTCAGGCCGCCGACGAATTCCAGCCGATCCTTTCGCCGCTCTACTACATCCAGCGCGCCCTTCAGCCTTACGCCGATCTGACCCAACCCAGCAGCGCGGATCTGGCGAAGTCGATTCCGCAATTGCTTGCCGGCAATCCCTCGGTGATCATCATGGCCGATGTCGGCCGATTGCCGCAGGAAAGCTATGCGCCGCTGCAGCGCTGGATTGAGAATGGCGGAACGCTGATCCGTTTTGCCGGTCCGCGTCTGGCTGCAGCCCCCGCCGACGACCCGCTCGTTCCCGTGACGTTGCGACAAGGCGAGCGGACGTTCGGCGGCGCGCTATCCTGGGCCGAGCCGCAGCCGCTGGCAGATTTTCCCTCCTTCGGTCCCTTCGCCGGCATGCCAAAGCCGAACAATGTCCTGATCAAGCGGCAGGTTCTGGCGGAACCGACACCGGATCTTGCCGAACGCACCTGGGCAAGCCTTGCCGACGGAACGCCCCTCGTCACTGAAAAGCAAATGCGAGCAGGCCGCATCGTTCTCTTCCACGTGAGCGCCGAGCCGCAATGGTCCGATCTGCCGATCTCGGGTGATTTCGTCGAAATGCTGCGCCGTATCGTCCAGCTCTCCCGCTCAGGCGGCGTCAACTCGGCTGAAGGCGCAGCGAAGACGGCCGAAGCGTTGCCGCCATACAGGCTTCTGACCGCCAAGGGCGTGCTGACCAGCGAAATCGGTAGCGCCCGGCCGCTCGAACCGAGCATCAAGGGCGCGCCGGTCGCGAGTTTCGACAATCCGCCGGGCCTCTACGGCTCCGAAGAAGGCTTTTCCGCCGTCAACGTCTTAGGCCCCGGCGCTGTCCTCAAGCCATTGGATGCGACGGCCGGAACAGTCGCGCGGGAAGACCTGATCGATGGAGAAGCATGGTCCGCCAAGCCGATCCTCTTCATCCTCGCTTTCCTCGTCCTTTTGGCCGATAGTCTGATCGTGCTTTTCATGAACGGTATTTTCCCACGCCTCGGCAGATCGGCAAAGGCTGCCGCCGGCGGCGCAGCCATGCTGTTGCTGGCGCTCTCGATCGCCCTATTCCTGCATCCGGCAAATGCTTTGGCCGATGATTCAAAGCCCGGCGACGACACCATCTATTCGCGGCTGGACAAGACACATCTTGCCTATGTCGTCACGGGCGAGTCCGAAGTCGACCATATTTCCGAACGTGGCCTGGCCGGCCTTTCCGACTATCTGACCTATCGGACGACGCTGGAACCCGGGGCGCCTGTCGGGCTGGATCCAGCGAAGGACGAACTCGCATTCTACCCATTGATCTACTGGCCGATATCGGCGACGGCGCCGATGCCGTCCAACGATGCGATCAACCGCATCGACGCCTATATGCGCAATGGCGGCACCGTGCTTTTCGACACACGCGACGCCATCAATACGATGGGTGACAGCTCTTCGCCCGGCCCGAACGGCCAGCGGCTGCAGCAGATCCTCGCCAATCTCGATATTCCCGCGCTCGAGCCCGTGCCGGCCGGCCATGTGTTGACCAAGTCCTTCTACCTGCTCTCGAGCTTTCCCGGCCGTTATGCCGATAGCCCGCTCTGGGTGGAGGCCAGACAGGATAGCCGCCGCGACGGCAATGCTGTCGCCTCCTCGGACGGCGTGACGCCGATCATGATCACTGGCAACGACTTTGCCGGCGCATGGGCGATCGACGAAAACGGCTCGCCGCTGTTGCCGACCGTGCCGCCGGACGAGACCCAGCGAGAATATGCCTACCGCAGCGGCGTCAACATCATGATGTATATGCTCACCGGCAACTATAAGTCGGATCAGGTACACGTCGGCGACATTTTGCAACGGTTGGGGCAGTAGGATGAATATCGGTTTCGCCCCATTCCTGCCCTGGCCGGTGCTATCGGCTCTTGCGGTATTGACGCTGGCCATCTCCCTTCTCGCAATCTACCGGCGCCTGCGCGGTAGCTGGATCCGTGCGCTCGCCGGCATTGCCCTGCTGATCGCACTCGCCAATCCCGTGCTGATGCAGGAAGACCGCGACCAGCTCACGACCATCGTCCCCGTCATCGTCGACCGCAGTCTCAGCCAGGAGACGCCGGAACGCACCAAGATGACGGATAATGCCTTGGCAATGTTGAAGGATCGGCTGGCGCAGTTCCCGCGCATAGAGCCGCGCATCGTCGAGGTGCGCGACCCCGCGGAATCGGATTCCCCTTCGACCCGGCTATTCACCGCTCTCTCTTCTGCCATCGCGGACGTGCCGCCTGCCCGGATCGGCGCCGCGATCTTCCTGACCGACGGCCAGATCCACGATATCCCGGGCGTCAACCAGCAACTCGGCTTCGACGCCCCTATCCATGGCCTGATCACCGGCAAGCCGGATGAATTCGACCGCCGTATCGAAGTTGTCCGTGCTCCTCGCTTCGGCCTCGTCAACGAGGAGCAGCAGCTGGTTTTCCATGTCGTTGACGACGGCAAAAGCCCCGGCGGCCTTGCTGATGTCACCATCAAGATGAATGGCGACGAGATTGCCACCCTGCAGGCGACGCCTGGTCAGGATACGCCCTTCAGCTTCAAGGTGCCGCGCGCCGGCAATAACGTCCTCGAATTCTCGGTCGCCGAAGTCCCTGGCGAAGTCACGCCGATCAACAACCGTACCGTTCAACTGATCGAAGGCATCCGTCAGAACATGCGCGTCCTGCTCGTTTCCGGCGAGCCGCATGCGGGCGAACGTGCCTGGCGCAACCTGCTGAAGTCGGATCCGTCGGTCGATCTCGTGCACTTCACCATTCTTCGTCCGCCGGATAAGCAGGATGGCACGCCGATCAACGAGCTGTCGCTGATCGCGTTCCCGACGCGCGAGCTCTTCGTCGACAAGATCAGCTCTTTCGACCTGATCATCTTCGATCGCTATCAGGACCGTCAGAATGTCCTGCCGACGATCTATTATGATTACATGGCGCAGTACGTCGAAAATGGCGGGGCGTTGCTCGTGGCCGCCGGTCCCGAACACGCGGCCGGCAATTCGATCGCGCTGACGCCACTCGCCTCGGTTCTGCCAGCGGAGCCGACCGGTCAGATGATCGAGAAACCGTTCTACCCGCGCCTTTCCGAACAGGGCCGCAAACATCCCGTGACGCGTGGCCTCGACGGATCGGAGAGCGAGCCGCCGCATTGGGGCCGTTGGTTCCGGACCGTCGATGTCGAAAAGCCCCAAGGGCAAACTGTCATGGTCGGCGCTGATAACAGTCCGTTGCTGGTTCTCAACCGCGTCGGCCAGGGCCGTGTCGCCATGCTGCTCTCTGATGAGGGCTGGCTCTGGGCACGCGGCTTCGAAGGCGGCGGTCCGCACGTATCGCTCTACAGGCGCATCGCCCACTGGCTGCTGAAGGAGCCGACGCTGGAGGAAGAGGCGCTGACGGCAAACGCAGCCGGCCGCACCTTGCAGGTCACGCGCCAGACCGTCGGCGACGATCCCGGCCCGGCAACCATCAAGTCGCCCTCCGGCAAGACGCTGACCTTGCCCTTGAAACAGGCGCAACCCGGCCTCTACGAAGGCCAGAAGCATATGGATGAAATCGGTCTCTACCAGATCACCGATGGCAGTCTTTCGACGCTGGTGCATATCGGCGCCATCGATGCTCCTGAATTCAAGGCGATGATCTCGACCACCGAAACGCTGAAGCCCCTGGCGCAAAAGACCAAGGGCCTCGTCACCCGCGTCGCCGGCGCCAATGGCGGCGTCACGGTCCCGCAGATCCTGCCGGTTCGCGGCGCCGTGCGCGTTGCGGATGGCCAGCGACTGACCGTCCGCATGACCGATGAGACCGTGCTCAAGGGGATCAATACCCTGCCCCTTTTCGCAGGCTTTGCCGGTCTTGCCCTGCTCCTCTTTGCCTTCTCTGCTACATGGTGGCGTGAAGGACGGTAAACATGATGACAGAATTCGATATTACGGACACGCCCTCCGAAACCGACCTCGCGGCGATCAGCCAGGGCCTGACGGCTTTCAATGCCGCCGATATCGGCCCATCGCAGCGCAAGGCGCTGGCGGTGTTGATCCGGGACGACGACGGCAAGACCATCGGCGGAATCTCGGGGTATACGGGCTGGGGATGGCTATTCACCCAATGGTTGTTCGTACCGGAAACCCTGCGCGGCCAGGGCATGGCGGGCAAGCTGCTCGATGCTGCGGAAGCAGAAGCAGCGGCACGGGGCTGCTTCGCAGCATGGATCGATACGTTCAACCCACAGGCGCTACGCGCCTATCAGCGGCAGGGCTATGCGATCTTCGGCGAGTTGCCGGATTTTCCCGTCGGCCGCAGCCGCTTCTTCCTGCAGAAAAAGCTATCGCCGCGCTGAGTCTAGGCTCTGTCTTTCCTTTCGGAAGCACAGAGCTCTATCTCTTTTGTTCTTCGCATCAGGCGTTCCGAAAATCGTTTCAGATTTTCGTGCCGATGCTGTAGCACGGCGATCATCGTCTATCCGTCGAGGAACTTTATACCGCGATCGCCGTCAGAGGCTCGATCTCGTCGAAATCCTCGTCCTCGTCGATAATGGAATAGTCCCGCCAGGCGATCGTGCCCTGCAGCCGCTCATGCGTGTCGGCGGCAATGGGCACGACCAGAACGCGGTTGGGATCGACGGGGCCTGGGAATGCCAGAGCATTATAGGCAACTTTTTCGAAACCGAGCGGGCAGTAGTAAGGCGGGTCGCCAACGAGGATGACAGCCTCAGAACCCTTGCGCTTGGCCGCCTCGACGGCAATCCGCACGAGTTCCCGGCCAATACCCTTGTTCTTGTGCGAGGGCCGAACAGCAAGCGGCCCGAGCAAGTGCCCCTTCACGGTGCCGGCAAATACCGGCGTCATCCGCACCGAAGCAATCGTCTCTCCGTCATCGGCGCAGATGAAGGACAGGGATAGATCATGCGGCCCCTGCTCGCGAATTCGCGCAGCGGCGCGTGTAAACCGGCCGGGACCAAATGCTTCTTCGTTGATGATTTCGATGGCAGCGTCGTGCGACGCATCCTCAGTGAGGTAGATCAAATCGTGCTTGTACATTAGACCAAGAAAACCGGATAGACAGACGGAATTGTTCTCGAAGGCGCTCGTAGAGCGTTCGGGATCATCGGCGTCGTCGTAGGCTTCTGGTGACTTTCATGACAAGTGGTCCTCAAAGTGTGGCAAGCCCGATAGCAGGAAATATCCGGCGCGTCCAATGCAAAATGATTGTTGCCATTTGTTGATGCAAGATCGTGTCCGCTTGATGACGGCAGCGTAAAATACCAGCCCCTCCCGAATGTCGGCATGGTAGTTCGCCGCGGCTACGCAGTGTTCATCGTTTATCACCTCGAAATTCCGCCGCTATGACGTATCTTCCGCAACATCCTCTGCAGAATTCCGAAAGGACAGAACAATGGGCATGTTGGTAGACGGCATCTGGCACGATGTCTGGTATGACACCAAGGAAACGAAGGGCCATTTCAAGCGTGCCGCCTCGCAGTTCCGCAACTGGATCACCCCTGACGGTGCCGCCGGCGCGACCGGAACCGGCGGGTTCAAGGCGGAGGCCGGACGCTACCACCTCTATGTTTCGCTTGCGTGCCCCTGGGCGCATCGCACCCTCATCTTCCGCAAGCTGAAGAAGCTGGAGGATCTTATCACCGTCTCGATCGTCGATCCGCTGATGCTGGAAAACGGCTGGGAATTCAAAGGGAAAGACGGAGGAACGGTCGATCCGCTTTTCGGCGCCAAGGCGCTCTGGGAAATCTACGTCAAAGCCGATCCGCACTACTCCGGCAGGGTGACCGTGCCCGTTCTCTGGGACAAGCAGACCGGTACGATCGTCAATAACGAATCAGCTGAAATTATCCGCATGTTCAACAGCGCCTTCGACGGACTGACCGGCTGCCGCCAGGATTTCTACCCCACCGATCTCCGTGCTGAAATCGATACCCTGAACGACATCGTCTACGACACGGTCAACAACGGCGTTTACAAGGCCGGCTTTGCGACGACGCAAGAAGCCTATGAAGAGGGTGCCCGCCGCCTCTTCGAAACACTCGATGTGCTCGACAACAGGCTATCAACACGACGCTACCTGTTCGGCGAGCGTCTGACCGAAGCGGATTGGCGGCTCTTCACCACGCTGGTTCGTTTCGATGCCGTCTATGTGGGCCATTTCAAGTGCAACATTCGCCGCATCGCAGACTATCCGAACCTCCCGGGATACCTTCGCGACCTTTACCGGATTGCCGGCGTGGCCGAGACCGTGAACCTCTTCCATATCAAGAATCACTATTACCGCAGCCATAGGGCGATCAACCCGACCGGCATCGTTCCGATCGGCCCCGAGCTGGATTTCGATCGTCCGCATGGCCGGGAGCGGCTCGCGAACGCTGCTTGATCGAGCCCCGCAAGATCGCCGCCACACGCGGACTGGCGGCGACTACCAGTAGCTGGAAGGGCGCGCGGCCCCTTCCAGCTCTTCCAGCCTACGAAGAGTCGCATTGGTCGTCCCGGGCGGTAGTGCACCGAGCGAAAAGAACCCGCTCTCGACGATCTCGCGATCCGGCTTGCGCGGCGCGGTCTGCGCCACTTCCACGCGGTAGAAAACCACATGATCGCGCTTGCTCGTGCGATTGTTGAAATAGACGTGGAAGAGCTGCGGCTCGCCCGAGATCACGAGATTGCCCTCCTCGCGCAATTCCTTCTCAAGCGCCTGCCCCACCGTCTCGTGGCGTTCGACGCCGCCGCCGGGCATGTGCCAGCCGGCGATATAGGAATGACGCACCAGAAAGATCCGGCCTTCAGCGTCGAAACATGCGGCACGTACGCCCAGCGTCATGCTGCGGGTCAATGTGAAATAGACGTGTAGAGCCCGGCCGAACAGCTTCTCCCAAACACTACTTTTCTCGTTTCGTGCAATCTTGTCGCTCATGCGCAAACCGTAACGCCCCACCCCTTATTCGAACCGGCCATCTATTTGTTTTGGCGATGGAGTGGGCTATGTCTCACCCCATGTTCAAGCTCGCGCATATTTCCGACGTCCATCTAGGCCCCTTGCCACGTCTTTCGATCAGAGAGCTCGCCTCTAAACGTATTACTGGATTTGTGAACTGGCACAGGAACCGGCGCAAGCATCTTTTTGGCAATACGCTCGACCTCCTTCTGGACGACATCAAGGCGAAACAGGCCGATCATCTCGCCGTGACCGGCGATCTCGTCAATCTTGCGAGCGGCATCGAGATCGAGACGGCGGCTGCATGGCTGAAAACGGTCGGGGATCCCATGCATACCTCGGTCGTTCCCGGCAATCATGATGCCTATGTTCCCGGATCATACGAGAAGGCCATGCGCGCCTGGTATCCCTATGTCAGGGGGGACCGCGCTCCCGCCGAATGGCAGGAGGATCGACATGTCTTCCCTTATCTGCGGATCCGGGATCAGGTCGCGCTGATCGGCTGCTCGACTGCGGTCGCGACGCCGCCTTTTGCCGCCAGCGGCTTCTATTCGGCCCGCCAGGCGCGCGAGACGGTCAATATGCTGCGCGCCGCCGGCGATGCCGGGCTCTTCCGCGTCGTCATGATCCACCATCCGCCGATCCGCGGCGCCACCAGCTTCTACAAGCGCATGATCGGCATTCGCCGCTTCGCGGCCGCCATCTCGACCGGTGGTGCCGAGCTCGTTCTCCATGGCCATACCCATCTCAATACCCTGCACTGGCTGCGCGGCCATACCGGACCGGTGCCGGTCGTTGGTATTGCGTCGGCGTCTCAGAGCATTGGCGGCTTCAAGCCGCCTGCCGCATATAATCTCTTTACGATCGCCGGCCGTCCGGGTGCCTGGCAGCTGAAGGCCGAACGCTACAATCTCGACGCAACGGGCGAAGGCGTCGAGACAAACGGTATCGATATTCTGGCGCCGTGAAGGGCGTTTTGCCATCCTAAACCCCATCGTTTCGGTAGCGTTTTCTAAGATGCGGAGCTACAATCGCAATCTAGGAATCCCGGAGGATGATATGGGTCTCAAGGTCGTGACGAAGAACTCCGCAATGACCGCTCTGGTTGCGGGATTTTTGCTTGCCACCAGCCTGCAGGCTTTTGCGGCCGGCTCGGAAAGCGATGAAACAGCCCCGCCGCCGAAGAGCAAGACCACGACCGAGTGCACTGACGGCAAGGTGTGGGATAAGGATAAGAAAGAATGCGTGAAGCCGAAGGAAAGCGGCTTCAACGACGACGAGCTGTTTCGGGCCGCGCGCGAGTTCGCGTATGCCGGCCAGTATGAGAATGCCATCACTGTCCTGAAGCTCGCCAAGGACCAGAACGATCCCCGCATCCTCAACTATCTCGGCTATTCCAATCGCAAGGCCGGTCGTATGGAGCTTGGCATGAGCTACTATCGCAAGGCCCTGCAGCATGATGCCAATTACATTCTGGCGCGGTCCTATATGGGCCAGGCGCTGCTCGAGCAGGGCGATGTTCAGGGCGCGCGCGTTCAGCTTGTCGAAATCCGCGATCGCGGCGGCGAAAACACCTGGGCCTACCGCTCGCTGCAGCAATCGCTCAAGGGGCATGTCGTTTACTGAGGAGTGATCCATGGCATGCTGGCGACTCGCCAACTCGATGACAGGCAACCGAGCGGGTATTTTTGAAGGCTTGCGAAGCAGCACGAAAATGGTTCATACCAACACAGGACGATCATTCCATTCGCATCGCCCTTCCCAAGGGAAAGGCCTCGATTTGCAGGAAGAGATCGCCCTCGTCACAACCTCCAACGTCTCTTCGGAACCCCCATGCCCACGCCGGTAGCTGCCATCGATATCAGACGAGATTTGGTCGGCCTCCTTCCGAAACTCCGCCGTTTCGCGATAACGCTGACCGGCGACCTGACGGAAGCCGATGAACTCGTCCAGAGCATCTGTCAGCGCGGCATCGCCAAGTTCCATCTGTGGAATGGCCTCGGCAAGCTGGAAAGCTGGCTTTATACGATGGCCCGTAATCAATGGGTCGATGAGAGCAGGCGTCACAAGCTGCGCGCCGCCTCCAAGGGCAACGCTCTCGAACAGGGAGAATTGGCGTCCGGCCTGCATCCAAATCCTGTGGAAGCCGGAGAAGCGCACCGTTTGGTCACATCTTTGCCCGAAGGACTTGCCAGTGTCTTCCTGCTGGTCGATGTCGAAGGGCATAACTACAAGCAGGCGGCCGATATTCTCGGCATTCCCTTGTCGGCCTTGACGTCGCGGCTTTCCAGCGCCCGCCTTTATCTCGCCTCCCAAGGTCACAGCCGTTCGTCTCGAAGGTTTTAAGCAGTGCAGGACATGAAGAAAATGCCGCTCGAAATTCGCCTGTCCGCCTTTATGGATGGCGAAATGAGCCGTGACGAAAAGGAAGAGCTGGAAAAGCTGATCGCCTCGGACCCGGAGGCGCGCCGAATTCTCGATGAACTGCGGCATGGTTCCGATGTCGGCCGAAAGGCTTTCGAAGAGGTTCTGAAAGAACCGGTTCCGCTCGCACTCGTGCGTTCGATCAAGAGCGCGCAGCCTCCGAAATCACGCGACGCCGCCGCCCCTCGCCTTGCACGCCCCTCATTCAAGCTGGCGCCGACGGGCAGGCAATCGCTCGCTGCAGCGCTCATCCTGTTTGTACTCGGCGGCGGCATCGGCTATCTCTTCGGCATGCAGCCAGCGGATGTTCCTGCGGCAGCACCCCTTACTCCGGCACAGACGGCAGTACGCAACTGGCTCGATGACATCGCTGCCTACCATCGCATCTATTCGCGGCAACCGCGCCATATGGTCGAGATGCAAGCGAGCGAGCTGGATGAAATCAGCAAATGGCTATCGAGCACGGTCGGCGTCAAATTCAACTTCCCGGATCTCGCTGCCGACGGGCTGGTCTTTCAAGGCGCCCGCATGTTCATTGCCGGCGGCAAGCCAGTGGGCCAGTTGATCTACAAGAATCTTGACGGGGACGTCGTTGCCATCTGTTTCACCAAGACTGACGGCGTGGCGAACAACGGCAATTTCGACGAAACCATCAAGGACGATGTCAGCATCGTCTCCTGGTATCGCGATGGTGCCACCTACGCCGTCGTCGGCCCGTCCTCGGACGCGATGCTCGACCAGATCGCCAACAGGGTGTCCTCGGAAATCTGATAGCCCTCCCCGCGCTTTGCAGCTTGCAGCCACCGGCAGCCCGATGGATAATGCCGTGCGATAATCGCACTGCATTGTCATCTTCGTTGGAGTTGCAACATGTCGGACGTACTGCTGACCATTCCGGAAATCGACAGACGCATAGCGGTGATCAGGGAAAATCTCCGCGAACTGATCGAGCAGGCAACCGCCTTTTCCGGCGCAGCCGACGAAGAGCGGACATCGGAGCGCATCGCCGATCAGGAAGAAGAGCTTGAGCGACTGACGAAACAGCGCGACGCGCTCGCAAACAAAAAGCCGTGAATGCAACGATCGCGAAGTTTCCAGGCTTCGCTTGCGGCCGGTTTAGTCGCCAGCCGCTCCCTCTCTCCGTGAGCGAAACACATGACCGATAATTTTCTTGTCCGGCCCTTGAAGCGGCAAGACTACGAACAGTGGCTTGTCCTGTGGGAAGGCTATAACAGGTTTTACGGACGCTTCGATGCGACGGCGCTTCCCACTGCCATCACGCAGATGACGTGGGAACGTTTTTTCGACGCCTACGAGCCGGTGCACGCGCTCGTCGCGGAAAAAGACGGGCAGCTTCTCGGGCTGACGCATTACCTCTTTCACCGCAGCACGACGGCCATCGAACCCAGCTGCTATCTACAGGATCTGTTCACCGTTGAGGCCGCCCGCGGACTGGGGGTCGGCTCGGCCTTGATCGAATCTGTTTACGCAGAGGCCCGACAGGCGGGCTCCCCTCGCGTCTACTGGCAAACGCACGAAACGAATGCGACTGCGATGCGCGTTTACGACAAGATGGCCGAACGCTCCGGCTTTGTGGTCTACCGCAAGCTATTGTGAAACGGCTGACCAGCCCGCTGCGACATCCCCAATCGCCAAAGAAAAATCCCCTCGACGATAGCCGAGGGGATCGAACTCTGTTGAAGTTCTGCGGCTGAATGTCAGCCCTTTGAAGCCTTGATATCGAGCACGCGGTTTGCAGCCGAGACGATCGCCTCGAGAGAGGCGGCGACGATGTTTGTATTGATGCCGGCACCGAAGAGTTTGCCGCCCTCATAGGAAATCTCAACGTAGGATATCGCCGCGGCGTTGGAGCCATGCTGCAGTGAATGCTCCGAATAATCCTCGACTGACATCGGCGCGCCGAGATAGATCGAGAGCGCGTTGATAAAGCCGTCGATCGGTCCATTGCCGCGACCTTCGATGCGCTTCACCTCGCCATTGTCGGAAATTTCGGCCGCAACGATGCGCTGCCCCTTATGTTCGGGATCAGCGAAGGTGTGGTGATCGACGAAGCGGATGCGGGCGCCGGGCTGCGTCACGTAACGCTCGATAAAGTGCTCGTAAATGCGCTTGGAGGGTAGCTCCTTGCCTTCTTCGTCGGTGATGCGCTGGATTTCCTCGCGATATTCCACCTGCAGATTGCGCGGCAGGTTCAGGCCGTAGTCCTGCTGCATGATATAGGCGATGCCGCCCTTGCCGGACTGCGAGTTGATGCGGATGATCGCCTCATAGGTACGTCCGACATCCTGCGGATCGATCGGCAGATAAGGCACTTCCCAGACCGGATCATTGGCGACCTTTGAGGCCTTCATGCCCTTGTTGATCGCATCCTGATGCGAGCCGGAGAAGGCCGTGTAGACCAGTTCGCCGACGTAAGGGTGACGCTCGCCGATGACCATCTGGTTGGAATATTCGAAGACTTCCTTCATGCGCTCGATGTTCGAGCAGTCCAGTTCCGGATCGACCCCTTGCGTGAACATGTTCAACGCCATGGTGACGACGTCGACATTGCCAGTGCGTTCGCCATTGCCGAACAAGGTGCCTTCGACGCGGTCGGCGCCGGCCATCAAAGCCAGTTCGGCGGCAGCGATGCCCGTGCCGCGGTCATTGTGCGGGTGCAGCGAGATGATCAGGTTTTCGCGGTTGTCGAGATTGCGGCACATCCACTCGATCTGGTCGGCGTAGATGTTCGGCGTCGCCATTTCGACCGTGGACGGCAGATTGATGATCAGCTTGTTATCGGCAGTCGGCTTCACAACGTCGATGACGGCATTGCAGATCTCCAGCGCCACATCCAGCTCAGTGCCGGTGAAGCTCTCGGGCGAATACTCGAAGCGATAGCCACCGCCGGCCTTGGCCGCCATGTCGGTGATCATCTTGGCCGCATCGACGGCGATCTGCTTGATGCCGTGCACATCCTTGGCGAACACCACGCGGCGCTGCAATTCGCTGGTGGAATTGTAGAAATGCACGATCGGCTTGTTGGCGCCTTCCAGCGCCTCGAAGGTGCGGGTGATCAGTTCCGGGCGGCACTGCACCAAAACCTGCAGCGACACATCGGCGGGCACATTGCCCTGCTCGATGCACCAGCGAGCAAAATCGAAGTCGGTCTGCGAAGCAGAAGGGAATCCGATCTCGATTTCCTTGAAGCCCATGTCCAGCAGCAACTGGAACATGCGCGCCTTGCGGTCGTGGCCCATCGGATCGACGAGCGCCTGGTTGCCGTCACGCAAGTCGACCGAACACCAGATCGGCGCCTTGGTGATGACTTTGGACGGCCAGGTCCGGTCGGGAATGTTGATTTGCGGATAGGCGCGGTATTTCACCGTCGCTTCGGGCATGCCTTTGGGGGAATGGCTGTTCGCGTCCATGGTCTCGTCTCTTCCTTTCCCGTCATTTTATCCCGCGTCTTAGCCGATCGGATGCGGCTTGGCGATGATAAATGCGGACCCTTTGCGGGTATGCTGTCGATTTTAGGGTAAGTCGCGAGGAGCGATGGCCAGCGGGCTTTTCGGCCGCCGGGCGCTCCTCAAAGGACCCGGCAACCGCGCGTAAGGCCGAGGAGGAGAAGCGAAGTGAGGGCGCGCGTATTGTCACGCAAGGCTACGCGCCCACGTGCAATCTGCTCAGAAATCTTTGCGCCAGTCGTCTTCATGGCCGCGCTTATAGCCGCCGGATGGCGAAGAAGCAACCCCCTGCTCACTTCTTCAGCATTTGCACGCCGCGCGACAGCGCCATCATCAACCCGCCGGCGACCAGACCCCAGAAGGCACCGGAAATACCGCCGAAGGAAACGCCCGATGCCGTAACGAGGAATGTGATGGCCGCAGCTTCCCGCGATTCCGGCTGCTGGAAGGCATTCAGTGCCGAATTCGACAGGGCGCCCACGAGCGCCAGACCGGCGACAGCCTCGATCAGGATCGGCGGCGCCAGCGCGACGAAAGCCGTGACGGCACTCGCGAGCAAGCCGAGGATGACATAACCAATGCCGGCAATGATCGCCGCCCAATAGCGCCGCTTGGGATCGCTATGAGCATCCTGTCCGGCGCACATAGCCGCCGTGATGGCAGCAAGATTGACGGCATGGCCGCCGAAGGGAACGGCAAGAAGAGAGAATACGCCCGTTACGGCGAACAGTGGACCCGGCTTCGGATCGTAATCATGCACCTTGAGCACCACGATGCCCGGTATGTTCTGCGACGCCATCGTCACGATGAACAGCGGCAGTGCAATGGACACGATGCCGGCAAGGGTGAAGACAGGCTTTACGAATTCCACCGTCGGCAACAGCGAATGCTCGATCGAACCAAGCGCGCCGTCCGGTATCTTCACGCCGAAGGCCAGAACCAGCGCAAAGGCGGCAAGGGCCGCCGGCACCGCCCAAAGCCGCTTGAACGAGCCGACGACGATCCAGGCAAGAATGATCGGCAGGCCGAAAGCAGGATTGAAGGCGATCGCCTTTACCGGCGCAAAACAGAGGCCGATGAGCACACCGGAAAGCATGGCATTGGCCAGCGGCGCCGGGATGGAGGCCACCGCGCGGCCGAACGGGCGGAAGAGTCCGGCAATGACGATCAATATTCCGCAGATGAGGAAGGCGCCGACCGCCGCCGAGAAGCCGCCTTCGATCGCCCCGCCGCTTGCCAGCAAGGCAGCACCGGGCGTCGACCAAGCGATGCTGATGGGCAATCTGGTGGCTGTGCTGAGCACGATCGCGCAAAGACCCATCGCAACCGAGAGCGCCATCAGGCCGGAGGCGGCCTGGGCGTCCGTGGCTCCCACCACCTGCAGGCCGTGAAAGACGACCGCGAAGGAGCTGGCAAAGCCGACAAATGCCGTAAGGCAACCCATGAACAGGCTTTGAACGGAGAAATCTTTGAGCATAGCAACGGAGACTCGAACGAGGAGCGATTGAAACCGCATGGAGCATTACGCGCGTCCGGCGTGCAAGTGCAGTTTCGCGACAAAATGACGGTGTCGATTGTCAAATCGATTGCCGCATGTTTCACGGTCGATTCTAAACGTGCATGAACGTGCATATTGACTCTCTTGTTCATGCACGATATTGCAAATTTATGAGCACTTCATTGCCACTGTCCCGCCGCGACATTATAGAGGCCCGCCTTGCCGAGGGGCGGCAAGTCGTGGCCGCATCGGTCGCCGCAGAGTTCGAGGTCTCCGAGGATGCAGTGCGCAGGGATCTGCGGGCGCTCGCGGCCGAGGGCAAATGCCGGCGCGTCTATGGCGGCGCACTTCCTCTTTTCACGCCTTCCCAGCCCATCTCGGCCCGGATCGGCAAGGCTTCCGCTCGAAAGAAGATACTGGCGCAGGCGGCCGTGACGATGATCGAGAGCGGGGAGTTCGTATTTCTCGACAGCAGCAGCACCAACCTTGAAATGGTTGACCTGCTGCCGAAGGGCTTCGACGTGACGATCGCCACCAATTCCGTAGAAATCGCCAGCGCCATCATGAAGCGCGGCGACATCCCCCTGGTTGTTATCGGTGGCGCGGTCAATCCTGTCGTGGGCGGATGCGTCGATGCGTCGGCTGTTGCCGCAATCGCCGCTCTGAACATCGACCGCTGCTTTCTCGGGGTCTGCGCGATTTCGGCGAGAACCGGCATCAGCGTGTACGAACATGCAGACGCGATCTTCAAGCGCATGCTGCTCGAAAGAAGCGCATCGCGGATCGGGCTGATCACATCTGAAAAGTTTCACGAACGCGCGCCGCACCGAATAGGCGGCGCAGCTGATATCGACAGACTGATCGTCGAGGATGACCTGCCTGACGACGACGAAAAGGCCGCAATCGCTGCCGGTTTCTCGCTCGTCAAGCCGCGCGACGTGACGTCCTCCTCCTGATTTCGAAGGACAAGCAATGACTGCGCAATCAACTGACCGGCCGGAAACCCGGCTGGCAACAAGGCTGGCTTTCCTGGTGGGTGGATTCAGTCTCGCCTGCTGGGCGCCTCTCGTGCCCTTCGCAAAGGCCCGGCTCGGCGTCGACCATGGCGTACTCGGCATGCTGTTGCTTTGCCTGGGTCTCGGTTCGGTCGCCGCGATGCTTGCCACCGGTATGTTGAGCGCGCGCTACGGCAGCAAACCCATCATCATTGCCGGCGGCTTGGGTCTCGCGCTCACCTTGCCGACGCTGACTTTGGCCAGCACACCATTCACGCTGGGCGTTGCACTGGCGGTCTTCGGCGCTTTTCTCGGATCGCTCGATGTCGCCATGAACATCCACGCCGTCGAGGTCGAAAAAGGTGCCGATCGGCCGCTGATGTCGGGCTTTCATGCGCTTTTCAGCATCGGTGGCTTTATCGGCTCGTTGCTGGTGACGCTGCTGCTATCCGTCGGAGCCGGCCCCTTCGTCGCAACAATGCTATGTGCGGTTCTGATGGTGGTCGCCATGGTCGTCGCATGGCCAAAACTGCTGAGGACGGTTCCCTCGGAGGATGCACCGCTCTTTGTCATTCCCCGCAGCTTCGTCCTGTTGCTGGCTGTCCTGGCTGCTATCACCTTCCTCGTAGAAGGCGCCATTCTCGACTGGAGCGCCCTGCTTCTCACCACCCAGGGCCTGGTCGATGCGAGCCATGGCGGCCTTGGCTATATGCTGTTTGCAATCGCCATGACGATAGGACGTCTGGCCGGAGACCGGATCACGGCAAAGCTCGGAGACAGGGCGATGATGCTATGGGGCGGGCTTGTCGCCGTAGCCGGCTTTGTCGTGCTTCTCCTGAGCCCGATTGCGATCCTTGCCATGGGCGGCTTCCTGCTGATCGGCTTCGGCGCCTCCAATATCGTGCCGGTACTCTTCCGCAAGGGAGGGGCACAGACGGTGATGCCGGCGGGATTGGCCATCGCGGCCATCACCATGACCGGTTATGCCGGCGTGCTGATCGGACCTGCAAGCGTCGGCTTCGTGGCCAATCATGTCGGCCTGCCCGCCTCATTCTGGATGCTCGCCATCTTGCTCTGTGCCGCACCTCTTTGTGCCGGCATCGTGACACGAAACCGGGATCGGGACGAAGCAGGCACGGAAGCTCATCCTTCTTACCGCTCTGTGGACACCTGATATTCCGGCTCGATGCCAGCCGGATCGAACCGGCAGCGGCAAACAGTTCGCCACCTCTGGAAACGTTGCACCCTCTCGAGTGGCGAAAGCTGGCGGCGGATCTTTCCGCCGCCAGCCCCTTTTTCTCAGCCGGAGCGATCGGTTCCATCTCCCCAAAACGAAAAACGCCCTCGCCTGCCTTGCGGCAAACGAGGGCGTTTTGTTTAAGCAAAACCCGCTAGATCAGATGTCTGCCTGCGAGGTCACGATACGCGAGACCAGACCATAGGCCTTGGCTTCTTCAGCAGAGAGCCAGTAGTCGCGGTCCGTGTCCTTGGCGATCTTTTCGATCGCCTGGCCGGTTGCTTCCGAGAAGATCTTGTTCAGGCGCTCGTTCATCTTGATGATCTCGCGAGCCTGGATCTCGATGTCGGAAGCCATGCCGCGCGTGCCGCCAGACGGTTGGTGCAGCAAGAAGCGCGTGTTCGGCAGGCAAATACGGCGCTCCTTCGGGGCGGCGACATAGATCAATGCACCGGCGGAAGCGACCCAACCTGTGCCGATCACCCAAACCTTCGGCTTGATGAACTTGATCATGTCGTGAATGGAATCGCCGGATTCGACATGGCCGCCGGGCGAATTCACATAGATGCGGATGTCGTCATCACTGGCCGCAGCGAGCGCTACGAGCTGCGAGCAGACCTTCTGCGCCAGCTCCTGCGTGATGCCGCCATAGATGAAGATCGAACGCGACTTGAAAAGATTCGCCTCCGCGTCCTTGCCCAAAGGCTGCTCGGTCTTCTTGTCTTCCTGTTCGTCTTCGTCGTTCATTCAACTCTCCAGCAGATGCGTCGTTCACCGCACATAGTGCGACTCAATGCGTAAAACAATGCTGGAAAAAGACAAGGCGGGAATAGCGACTGACAACATGGTGTTATGGTTGCGGATTACCGAAATGTAACTTGAACGGCTTTGAAAAGCCGAGATTGGATCCTACGTCAGGTTAGCGCGAGAGGAATCGCGCCCCGAATTTACAGCAACAGATCACCAAGGAGGCCATCATGTCGCCTGAAGAACGTCAATTGCTCGCCTCTCTCTTTGACCGCGTACGCTCGGCCGGAAGCACCCAGCGCGACGCAGATGCAGAGGCCTTCATCAACCAGTCGGTCCGCGACCAGCCCTATGCGCCTTATTTTCTGGCGCAGGCGGTCATCATGCAGGAACAGGGCATGAAGGCTGCGGCCGATCGCATCCAGCAGCTCGAAGCCCGCGTCCATGAGCTTGAGCAGCAGGCGGCCGACAGTCACCCGCAAGGCCAGAGCGGCGGTTTCCTCGGCGGAATAGGCTCGCTCTTCGGCGGCGGCCAGCAACAACAGCGTCCCCCCGCACCGCAGGCCGCCAGCCCGCAGCAGCAGGGCCGTCTCTATGACGACTACGCGCGCAATGCACCACAGCAGCAGCCCGGCCCATGGAGCGGCCAACCGCAGCCGCAGCCATCCGGCCCCTGGAGCCAACAGGCGGCTGCACCTTCGGCGGGCGGCAGCTTCCTGCGCGGTGCGCTTGGCACGGCTGCCGGCGTAGCGGGTGGCGTGATGCTGGCGGAATCGCTCTCCAGCCTCTTCAGCCCGCACCTCGGTGGCACAGGCGGCGGTCTCTTCGGCGGCAATGCCGGCAGCGGCCTCTTCGGAGCCACGGCAGCCAACGCAGCCGAACAGCCTGTGCAGGAAACCATCATCAACAACAACTATTTCGGCAATGACGATCAGAGTGATCAGAGCGCGGCCGATTATGCGCAGGATGCTGCCCAGGACGCTCAGGACGACGACAATGACGATTCGTTCGACAATAACGACGACGATAGTTCGTTTGCTTGAACCGGTACCAGCTTAACAAAAAAAGCCGCCATCCCTGGATGGCGGCTTTTTCGATCAGCCTCGGCCACGATAGGGCTGTACGCCTTGGTCCGGCAACCATACGCCCTCCGGCGGCTTGCCCGTCTGCCAGAAAACATCGATCGGAATGCCGCCGCGCGGATACCAATAGGCACCGATGCGCAGCCATTTCGGCTCCAACAGCTCCACCAATCGTTTGGCAATATAGATCGAGCAATCCTCGTGAAACGCGCCGTGATTGCGGAAGGAATGCAGGAAGAGCTTCAGCGACTTCGATTCCACCAGCCATTCGTTCGGAACGTAGTCGATGACGATATGGGCAAAATCGGGCTGTCCCGTCATCGGGCATAGCGAGGTGAATTCCGGTGCGGTGAAGCGCACGACGTAATCCGTACCGGCATGGCCGGCCGGCACTTTTTCGAGAACGGCGGATTCGGGGTTGGCAGCCGTTTCCGTCTGGCTTCCGAGCATCGACAGGCCGGATACATCGGTTGTTGGCATCTCAGGTCTCCTTGATCGTTTCGACGCGGATCCCAGGGGCTTTCGTGCTCCGGCTCCACATGAATGGTTAAGTCGGCACTCGCATGGCTCGCGCTTGTGGCGTCTTCAAGGCGGGCTATAGACCGGACACGCTGGCATGTTGCCCGGGATGGCGATGAAAATCGCTAGGCTTTCCTGCCTCCATAGCGGATCTCCAAATCACCTAGGTCAAACCCCGCCCCGTGTGATTGCCTCCAGCTCATTGCGTAACTTTAAGTTGATCTTTCGCTCTTTCGACGGCTACACGATGAATCAGGCTTAAGGCGGGGCGGCAAATGAACCACAGGGTGAACAAGCTATTCTTCCACGCACTAATCTGGTTCGCGCTTGCCGTGCTGGCATACAACACTGCCGGCCCGTACCATTTTGCAAGTTGCTGGCCAATTGTGCCACTCTATCTACCACCCTTGAATATAGTGCTCTTCGCCATTGCCATCTCAAGCGTCGCCGTCTTGCAGGCATCGATTTCGCGTCCACAAATGCGCGCGGATCCACTCTTCTGGGCAGCGTGCCATGGAATGGTCCTGACTCTAGGGTTGGTGACCTGCAAGCTTTCCGCTTATGCGGCAATCGGAGAGGTCGACTGCCTGTAGCGGGCGTTGCCCATCTCCCAAGCGGGGCGTCCGCTACCTGATACCATCTAAGCAAACCCAACTGCATTCGCTTCTTGGTAACCAGATTGTCGTCCACCTCCGAAAAATCGTGTTGATAGTTTCGGCTACGGCCCGTCCCTAAGCTACACCTCAGTCCGATAAGCGAGAGTACGGACCTCGATCCGCCACTTTGTGAAATCATTGTTAAGTATGTCCATTCTCAAAGATCCCAACGGTGCAAATGATGCACCTTCTATTCCCGAGACCTCGGCCAATGCGTCGGATCATCTCGTCACCGCGGGCGCTTTCACGGAGGCCGAGCGCAATGCCGTTTATCGCGCCATAGCGTCACGACGCGACGTGCGGGATCAATTCCGGCCCGATCCCCTCCCCGACGATCTCGTTCAGCGCCTGCTTGAGGCCGCTCATTCCGCGCCATCCGTCGGGTTCATGCAGCCGTGGAATTTTATCCTGATCCGCCAGAGCGAGACGCGCGAGCGCGTATGGCAGGCCTTCCATCAGGCTAACGAAGAAGCCTGCGCGATGTTCGAGGGTGACCGTCGCACGCAGTATCAACGGCTGAAGCTGGAAGGCATCCGCAAGGCGCCGCTCAGCATCTGCATCACCTGTGACACCAAGCGCGGCGGCCCGGTCGTGCTCGGCCGTACGCACAATCCGGATACCGATGTCTATTCGACCGTGTGCGCCGTCCAAAATCTCTGGCTCGCGGCCCGTGCCGAAGGTGTGGGCGTCGGCTGGGTCAGCATCTTCCATGAAGACGCCATCAAATCGATCCTCGGAATACCCGAGCATGTGAAGATCGTCGCCTGGCTTTGCGTCGGCTATGTCGACGAACTCTACGACATGCCGGAACTCGCGGTGAAGGGATGGCGCAACCGTCTGCCGCTCGACAAGCTTGTCTTCGAGGAAGGCTGGCAGGATTGCGATGAGATGTAAGGGGCGCCGCTCTGCGGCAACCCTCGACGGATCAAGGCGTTACGATCTGAACGTAACAAACGAGATCACATTGCCATCCGGATCACGCACATGAAAGTCCGTGCCACCCCAGGCCTGTTTGGCGAGTGGCTGTGCGAACTCGGCTCCCTTCGCTTTGAACTCTTCGAACAATCCCTGCACATTCGAAACCTCGATAGAGGCGAGAATGAGCGATTTTTCCTTGGCCGCTGCCGCTGCGAAATACGGCTCATAAACAAGCCGCAAGTGGATCCAGATACCATCGCGTGACACTGCCCCATAAAATGGCGGCGACCCGTGCAGGAAAGCCTCCGCGAAGCCCAGCTTGTCCCTGAAATAAGTGGCGCTGGCGGCAACATCCCGCACGAACAGGATCGGTATGACGCTTTTGAAAACAGGCGGTTCGGGTGAATCGGCCGACGCCTTCTGTGCGCCCGCGGCAACGGCCTTCAGCTCGGCCCAACTTGCGTGGCCGGCCTCGGCTGCAACGATCTCCTGTGCCAGCGCCAAAGGAAATTTCATCGCCAGGATCTCGCGATCCGTGAATGCCTTGAAGCGGTCGAGCACACGAACTCTTCCACCGATGGAATAGTCACCATCACGGTGCCAGCGCATCAGCAGCTTGGCTTGCTTGCGATAGGTGTCAAGGGTTGGCATGGGCGGACTCCTGCTGAGTGATATCAGCGGGCGGGCCTAGCCCTTTCGGCCCAATGCCGATGTGCCCCACAGGAACGCTCGAAGAGTAATTTACAGCCCACCATAAGTCAAACAATGCTAAGGCAAAGCGTGGCTTGCAGCGAAACGCTCATCCTCGTTATGCAGCCTCAGCGACCAGCGCAGCATGAAGGGCAACGACGTCCAAAGCCCGGAGGTCAAACCCGCCTGCCTCAGCGCGGCGGCAGTCCAGGTATTGCATCCCATCAGCGCATTGAAATACCCCCGCGCCTCGAAGAACGCATCATTCGATCCATAATTGCTGCCGATCAACGGACTTGGCCGATTGTCCGTCTGTTCGAGACTGGCAAGAATGAACTGCTTGAGTCGCTCCAATCCCTCGGCATCGATGTTGATAGTCGTGACACCTGGCGCAGTTGGGGGAATATCACCCGTCAACTCCGCATGAATGACCGAGCGATCGAGCGCGAAGCTTTTGAGAACGGGGCCTGCCTTCAAATCGGCCCAGGTACGCGTCTCGGTATAGAAGCTCCGACCGCCCCAGCCGAAGGCGAGATAGCGCAGGTTCGGATTGTCGAGATCGAGCCCGGCAGTCCGTAGAAAGGCGAAACGCATGAGAAGATCGCCATCGACGGGAATAGCGATATCCGTATGGATGGGATTGCTGAGCAAGAGGATATGTTGCGAGCGAGCGGCCGTTTCAGCCGGGCCGTCATGCCTCAGCGGCCGAGGCACCAGGATGCCGAGCGCGGCAAGTGCCACGATGGCAAGCACGGCGAAGACAGCGCCTTTGAATATCCTGCAGATCACCGAACGAAAGCCCCCACCAGCATCGAGTGTCTTCCGTCGTTTGTTGGCGCTTTCAAGACATGAAGACACCCCATGCACTTTTCCGAGTGCATGGGGTGTCAAATTCTGCAACCAGTGGCGTCGCCTCAGGCCGCTTTCGTTTTCGCCCGCCGCGCCAGATGCGCCACGACATTCTCGATCATCCGCATGCCGGCATCGCCGCCGAGCGTCATGATCGATTCCGGGTGGAACTGCACGGCCGCGATCGGCTCCTTGACATGCTCGATGCCCATGATTGTGCCGTCTTCGCTTTCGGCTGTTATCATGAAGTCGCGCGGCAGGCTCGACGGATCGGCAAAGATCGAATGGTAGCGGCCGACCGTGACTTCGCGACCAAGGCCGGAGAAGACCAGGCCCGGCTCCAACACGCGGATGCGCGAGGGCTTGCCATGCATCGGGATCGCCAGATGACGTAGCTCGCCGCCATAGGCCTCGGCCAGCGCCTGGAGCCCCAGGCAGACGCCGAAGATCGGCAGGTTGCGCGCCCTCGCCTTCTTGATCGTCGCCTTGCAATCGAAATCCTTCGGATTGCCGGGACCCGGCGACAGCACGACGAGATCCGGATCGAGTCGATCGAAGACCTCTTCCGGCACCGGCGTACGCACGGTCGAAACCGTTGCGCCCGTCTGGCGGAAGTAATTGGCCAGCGTATGGACGAAGCTGTCCTCATGGTCGACGAGCAGGATCTTCACGCCCTTGCCGACGGAAGCGACGTCACGTTGCTGTTTGCCGGAATTGCCGGTCTTGGCATCACGAATGGCGGAAAGCATGGCGGAGGCCTTCAGTTCGGTTTCGGCTTCTTCTTCCTCGGGGATCGAGTCGTTCAGCAGCGTCGCGCCCGCCCGCACCTCTGCAATGCCGTCCTTGATGCGGACGGTGCGTAGCGTCAGACCGGTGTTCATGTCGCCGTTGAAGCCGACCATGCCGATCGCGCCACCATACCATGCGCGCGGGCTCTTCTCATGGCTCTCGATGAAGCGCATGGCCCAGAGCTTCGGTGCGCCTGTGACAGTGACGGCCCAGGCATGGCTGAGGAAACCATCGAAGGCGTCCATGTCGTCGCGCAAACGGCCTTCTATATGATCGACCGTGTGGATCAGGCGCGAATACATCTCGATCTGGCGGCGACCGATGACCTTGACCGAACCCGGCTCGCAGACCCGGCTCTTGTCGTTACGATCGACGTCGGAGCACATGGTGAGCTCGGATTCGTCCTTCTTCGAGTTCAGGAGCTTCAAGATCTGCTCGCTATCGGCGATCGGGTCGTCGCCGCGCTTGATCGTGCCCGAGATCGGGCAGGTCTCGATGCGGCGACCGGAGACGCGCACGAACATCTCGGGCGATGCACCGATCAGATATTCCTGATTGCCAAGATTGATGAAGAAGGAATAGGGCGACGGGTTGATCGCCTTCAGCCGCTTGGAAATGTCTGATGGTTTGCTGTCGCAGCGTTCCATGAACTTCTGGCCAGGCACGACTTCGAAAAGATCGCCCTTTCGGAAGCTCTCCTTCGCCTTGACCACCAGCTCGGCATATTCGCCGGGGCGATGGTCGCTCTTCGGCGGGATGGTGTCGGTGTGGTGGAAGGGCTCGGGCGCAATCTCGCCAGACTTGCCTTCGGTCGATTGACCATCCTTGGCAAAGTCATAACGGTCGATCCAGGCCTTGGCGGAGTAGTTGTCGACCACCAGAATTTCGTCCGGAAGGTAGAGCACCATGTCGCGCTGGTCGCCGGGGCGTTCGAGCTTGAGGTTGATCGCGTCGAACTGGAATGCCAGATCGTAGCCGAAGGCGCCGTAGAAGCCGATGCTGGCGTCGGCCTGCGAATAGAATAGCTCCGTCACTGCGCGCAGGACGGTGAAGACCGTCGGCATCTTCGAGCGCTCTTCCTCGGTGAAGACACGATCCGGCGTCTTTACCGTCAGATCCAGCCGGCGCGGTGTCGAAGTAGCGAGAACCACCTCTGAAACCGTCTTCAGCTTCTCCGCGATGAAGCCGAGGATAACCTCGCCGCGCTGGTTATAGGCTTCGATCCAGACATTGCGTCCATTGCAGGAAAGACCGAGCGGCGGATCGACGACGGCTGTATCCCAACGCGTATAGCGGCCTGGGTATTCGTAGTTGGAGGAGAAGACGGCGCCGCGGCGCTCGTCGAGCTTGTCGATGTAGGACGATACGGCATCCGCATAGGGCGTCGGCCGGCGCTGCCGGGTGACGGTAATGCCGCCCTTCGTCTCGTAGATCTCCGCACCATCATCCCGAAGGATCGTTACCATTGTTCCTCACTCCGTTGTCGGGCCCGGATGACAGGCGGCCAATATAACAAAAAAGCCGCCTCGAAATTTCGGGCGGCTCACTCGTCGTCTTTGAACACGATTGGTCGAGGCCGCTTCAGCGTGCCCACCACCAAACTGCAATGTTGTTCAGGGACATGTTCATGGCGGGAATTGTTAGCGTGAGATGCCGCGATGCGCAAGCCGCAATCTCGGCAATGGGCAGAAACGATTGTTCGTCACTGCCCATCCCCTGTTCCTAGTCTTGCGTCCTGGCCGCTTCGAAAAATTCCTCCGGACTATCCACTTCGACCAGCCGCTTCCGGTCGATCAGCCAGAAGCGATTGCCGACCGAACGCACGAAACTGCGATCGTGCGAAACGAGCAGGCAACTCGCCTCACCTTCTGTGAGCTCGCCCTCCAGCGCCTCTTGCCCATCGATGTCCAGATGGTTGGTCGGCTCGTCCAGAAGGTAGAAATTCGGATTGGTGAGCCTCAGCACCAGCATCGCCAAGCGCGCCTTCTGTCCACCGGAAAGCCTGCCGACCGGGCGGCCCTGCATCTCGATGTTCATGCCGGCACCGGCAAGCAAAGTACGCGCCCGCTGCTCGCCAAGCTCGAACAGCCGCGTGACCACGCCGAGCGGCGTGTCGTCCTGAGCGAGATTGGATAGCGATTGGTCGCTGTAGCCAAGCACCAGCGAGGGCGTTGCCTTGATGGCCCCAAGAGTGAGCTGATCCGTAATGGCGGAGCGGATCATCTCGACCAGCCGCGTCTTGCCGGCGCCGTTGGCACCGAGCAGGACAATGCGATCCCCCTGGCAAATCCAGCGTTTGCCGGTCTTGAAGAGCGGCGTCCCGCCCGGAGTCTCCACGGAGGCGTCGTCGAGCGTCACCAGGATCTTCGCCTGCGTGCCACGATTGGCAAGCTTGATCGCACCCGCCGAACGTTCCTGATAGCCGGGCTTTGCCGCATCTTCGAGACGTTCCGCACGCGCCTTCAACTGCTTCGTCTTGACCGTCAGCAGATCGCTGCCGGAATTGACCCCGAGATTGTAGAGTTTGGCCGCCTGCTTGCGCAGCTGCTGCGCCGTCTTCATGTCCTTCTGGTAACGCCGCTCCTCCGAAGCATCGGCTTCGTCCAGCGCCGCCCGTGCCCGGCTATAGGGCAACGCATAGACCTGCGACTGCTCCTGACGCAGGAAGAGCGTGCGGTTGCTGACGGCATCAAGAAAAGCCCGATCGTGGCTGGCGATCAGCACGGCCACGTCGCGCGGCAGCGCGTTCAGCCAATCTTCCAGGAGGGCGATCTTGGCGAGATCGAGATGGTTGGTCGGCTCGTCGAGCATCAATATGTCCGGCTCCGTCACCCAGATGCGGGCGAGCATGGCAAGCCTTTGCCAGCCGCCGCTGAGCTGGGCCAACGTCCGTTCCCGCATCTCAGCCGGCACCGAGAGGGAATCGAGCGTAACGTCGACGCGCCAGCTTTCGCTCTCGATCTGTTCCTTCGGCAGCGCGCGCAGAACGGCATCATAGAAGGAAACATCGAGAAGATTGGCAGGCACATACTGCTCGACATAACCAACGCGGAGACCGCGTGCCCGCGTGATATCGCCTGTCGTCGGCTCAAGCCTGCCTGCTATGCAGTTGAGCAGCGTGGTTTTCCCGCGTCCGTTCGCGGCGACGATGCCAAGGCGATCGGCTGAATCGACGGTAAGATTGAGGTTGGAAAACAACGGCGCACCGAGAGTGGCGCCAAAATTGCGGAGATTGATCAGAGTCATGGTCTTATCCGGTCTTGCACGAGCATTCCCTAGACATCGCAGCCGGCTCCTTTTGCCGCATTGCAGATGTGGTTGGCCATTGCAGGCCAATGCTCGAAAACATGTCATGACGCGCTCGCGCGAAACTGCGCAAGCTTACGTCTCCCAAAAGGGCAGACCAGAAGAAATGAGTGAGTTACAGCCTCTGATCAGCCCTGCAAACGCATCTGCAGGGCACGAGTCGGGCCGAACTGGCGAATATGCCAGACTATCTTTGTCATACGGTCCTCCTCTCTTTTCTCTCAATAGGTTTAAAGACTGCGCGCTTCAGATAACATCGAACGATACGATTTACAATTGCGCCGATGTCTCGATACGTCCCCAAAAGGGCAAAAAAAGAGGCGATGCCGAAGCATCGCCCGAGTTTGCTGCGTCGGTGAGGCAGCTTAGAACCTTTGCGTCAGCGTCAGCTTGAAGGTCCGGCCGGGCTCGGAATAGTAAGAGGCAGGCTGGGTCTGCGTGCCGCTGTAGGACGGCGAATTGAGCGCGTCGTAGTAGGTGTTGTTGAAGAGGTTGTAGATGCCGCCGCGGATGCTGAGCCCCTTCACCTGTTCCGGCTCCCACCAACCTGTCAGGTCGAAGATGCCGTAGCCAGGGGTGCGCAGGGTGTCGCCCGTCTTCTTCGGCTCGCTGGTAGCGGTGACGAAGGTCAGGTCGGTTCCCCAGACTTCGGTGGCGTAGCCGACCGTGAAGGCCGCCTTGGCGGGAGCAACGGAGTTGATCCATTGATCGGTGTCGGAGTCCTTGCCGTTCACATAGGCAAGCGCGCCATTGATATGAAAGCCATTGTCGAACTTCTTGTGCGCGTTCACTTCGACGCCATACATGCGGACATTGGCACGGTTGAAATACTCGGTAATGCCGAGCGGATAGGTGCCCGTCGGGTCGCGTCGGTTGGACGTGTCAATGAAGTTCTTGTATTTGTTGTAGAAAGCGCCGACATGGCCACCGAAATCGTCGTCACCGAGGTTGGTGCCGATTTCGATACCGTTGCTGGTTTCAGGCTTCAGGTTGGGATTGCCGTAGTTTACGTAGCCGCCCGGAACGCCGTAATTCACGTACATTTCGCTGACATTAGGCGCACGGAAGGCCATGGCCCACTGCGCGTAGATTTCCACATTGTCCTGCGGCTGGTAGGAGGCACGCAGCTTCGGCGAAATGCGGCTGTCCGACTGGCCGGCGGGCAGGCCCTTATAATTGGCGCTGTCGCGATAAGCAGCCGTGTTCTTGGGCGAGTAATCGTACCAGTCGAAGCGCAGGCCCGGCGTCAAAGAGAAGCCGCTGGAGCCGAACTCGATCTTGTCGTCGATGAAGGCGCCGACCCGCTTGCTGTCGACATCCGGCATATCGGACTGGTTGGTATGCAGGAACGAGCAAGAGAAAGCCCAACGAGCGGGGCCGCAAGCATCCTTACCAGATGAGTACTGATGGACCTTGCCGAAAGCGGTGTCGAGACCGAAGGTAACCTTGTGATGCAGGCTGCCGGTATCGAACGACTTCGATGCGTTGCCGTTGAATCCGATGCTGCGATTTTCCATTTCATTGCTGCGCCAATAGTCGCCGATGACCGAGGTGTAGCGATAGCCGTCGACGCCACCTTCACGCAGCAGGTTCTGCCAGTAGAAAACGGCATTGGCAGTATCAAGCAGGGATTCGGCGCTTTCGGCTTCATACTTGTAATCGAGCGAAACACGATTGCGCTCGACATTATCAGTCGAATTGTAGTTGCCAGGTCGGAAGTTTCCGGCTGGGCTCTGCAGCGTCATCAGATCGGTGGTTTTATCCTTGTTGTAGTGCTCCGCCGTGACGCCGAATGTGCCGATATCGGTGTATTGGCGAATCTTGAAGAGACCACTTCTCTGATTGTAGTCAGCCGGATTCGCCTCGGTGCGCGTGGTCGAATAGCCGCCGACATCGCCATTGTTCTCAAGCTCATGACCGTGCGTGTAGCCGCCCTGGAAGAGAACGGCTGTATTGTCGATGCGCTTCGCAACAGCCGCAGCGCCGCCGATGCTGCGATCGTCGCCATTGTAGCCGAACTTGAAGACTCCGCCCCAGGTGGAGCCGGGCGTGATTAGATCTTCGGGCTCCAGAGTCCGTAGAACGAAGGCACCGCCGAGTGCCCCTGAACCGGCACGACTGGAATCAGCGCCACGCACGACATCAACGCTGGAAAGCGCGTTGAAATCGAAGCTGTTGATGCCGCCGTTGGCGCCGTTGGAGGCACCACGCGAAGCATCCAGCAGATAGGGAATTTCGATGCCGTCTACCGTGGTCAGAACGCGGTCGTCGCCGAGGCCTCGAATATTGACGCCACCGGTGGCGCGATTGAAGCCGACGCCAACCTCAGTGCTTCGACCGAGATCCTCGATGCGGGTAATCTGCTTGTCGTCGATCTGCTTGGCAGTCGTCTCGCTCGCGGTCGGCGAATCGGCCAGCACATCCTTGCTCGCCTTGCCTTTGCCGCTGACGACGATCGGCTTCAGGTTGGTGACCCGATCGCCCTTGGCGGTTTCGCCCGTCGCCTCTTCATTCTGGGCCGCCGTCTGCGCAAAAGATGCAGTCGCCAACCCGAGGGTCAAAAACGCGGTGCATGCCAAAAGAGCCGAGCGTGAGCGCCGAACAACCATAACCATTCCTTTCGAACTGCTTCACCGGGCTGGCTGGTTGCTGCGTCGAAAGCAGGCAAGGGGCTGGCTAGGTTAGTCGTGTTAACGGGACGGAAATATTCCGCCTTCTTTCTGCCGCATAAAAAACATGACTATTATTGTCAATATATTCGCCGCCAATAATCATGAATAAAATGATCATGTTTACGTGAGACGACAAAGAGTTGCTGATTTGCAACGAAACAGCCACCTCAAGCGTTCTATCGGCATCATCATTAGAATTGGCTGATTTACTTGATGCTGTTTAGAATTGTCTCACTCACGTCCGTGCTCATCTGGCTCATGGCTGCGACTCTCCCGCAAACGGGCCCGATTCCGCAGCAGAAACCGATCAGGGAGCAGCAGCCCGCCGAAACTCCACCGATCCCGATGGAAAAGCCGGCAGGCCCCTCGGACACGCCGGTGGTTCCTGCCGACAAGCCGGACACTCCGGTGCAAAGACCTGTGACTGGTGAAACGCAGGAGCCGCCTCCCCCATCGGCCACGATCGCCCCGGAACCGGACGAAGAACACAAGGCCTGCATGGCGCAACTGAGCGCCATGGGCGCAACCTTCAAGGAGATTCCACGCATCGACGATGGCAATGGCTGCGGTATCGACAAGCCCATCGCCCTCACCTCGCCGCTGCCGGGCATCGAGTTCAAGCCGGAAGGCAAGATGCGTTGCGAGGCCGCGCTGGCGCTGGCTCAATGGATGAAGGAAAGCGTCATCCCTTCCGCCGCCGCGTTGGAAAACGGCAGGATCATCACGGTCAATCAGGCATCAACCTATATCTGCCGGCTGCGCAACAATGCCACCACCGGCAAGATTTCCGAACATGCCCGCGGCAATGCCATCGATGTCGCAAGCTTTACCTTCGAGAACGGCAAAACCATCGGCATCGAGCCCAGACGTGAGGATCCGACCCTGACCGGGGCATTCCAACGAGCAGCGAGCGCCTCGGCCTGCCTCTATTTCACCACCGTCCTTGATCCGGAAAGCGATGCCGCTCACGAGACACATTTCCATCTGGACGTCCTCGAAAGGAATGGCGGCTTCCGTTACTGCCATTAGCGCTATTCACGGAAAGTCAGCGGCCCTAGACGGCGGAGTTCGAGAACCACAGATCTTGGTAGATCGCGACCGCGGTTTCATCAGGCAAACGTTCCCTCGCGAGCCAGATCGACCGGATCGACCAAGCGTCTCCCACAGTTGGCACCTTGCTGCATTGGGCTGGATCCGACGCGCCGATGCACGGGATGAAGAAGGCCGGCATCAAGGCCCTCGCGGCATATCCCTCATCCGTGCGTATGACGAGGACCGCAAGGCCGATCCTGTCATTGGCTTGCCATGGCATGATGATCCTGCCGCCAGGCCGCAATGCCCGAAGCCACGATATCGGAGGCGCAACAACGCCCGCATTGACATAGATGACATCGGCATCAGGCAATTCCATGGAGGTCGCATCGCCGCAAATGACAGAAACGTCCTCGAACGAAACGAGATTTTCGTGCGACCGCTTCGCCAATGCCTCGTCGATTTCGATCGCGTGGACGTGGCCGCCCGGTGCGACAAGAACCGAAAGAAGAGCGGTATAATAGCCTGTTCCGGTCCCGACCTGGATGACCGTCTCGCCGGACATCGGAGAAACCGCACCAAGAAAGGCTGCATGAAGAAATGGCTCGCCATTGTTGATGCCCTTCGTCTTGTCCAGAGCGATGAGCACATTCTGGTAAAGAAAGGCAGGGTCGTCATTGGGCGTTTCGAGATAACGCCGGTTGACCACGATCTGCCAGGGCCCAGGCCCCATAAACGCTTCGCGCCTGACTGTATTGAAAGCGCGCTCCAGTCGTTCGTCCCGGGAATTGCTGGCAGCCGCCATCATCCTCGCATGGAAAGCGCGTATCTCGTTCAGACTGGCACGGCTGCCTGCGGTCACGACCTGCCTCCATCGTCACATGTGGCGATACCGATCACCTGTGGCTGATCTTGTCGGCAATTTCCGCTGCGTCAATACGGCAGGCGACCATCGGCAAAGCTGAATCAGATTCAGAACTTAAAACAATCCCTCGATGTAGCCCTGATCATTGAGGAAAATCCGCTCGGCGGCCGGCGACTTCGGCAGGCCGGGCATGGTCATGATCTCGCCGGTGATGACGACGACGAAGCCGGCGCCCGCCGACAACCGCACCTCGCGCACAGGCACGATATGACCCTCTGGCGCGCCACGAAGGTTCGGATCGGTCGAGAAGGAATATTGCGTCTTGGCTATGCAAACAGGCAGGTGCCCATAGCCCTGATCTTCCCAGGAGCGCAGCTGGTCGCGGATGGCCTTGTCTGCTGTGACCTCGCCCGCGTGATAGATCTTCGAGGCGACGATCTCGATCTTTTCCAGCAAGGGAAGATTGTCGGGATAAAGCGGCTGGAATTTTGCCTGACCGGATTCGGCGAGCTCCACCACTTTATGCGCGAGATCGACGATACCGGCTGAGCCTTCCGCCCAGTGGCGGCAGAGGATCGCCTCGGCGCCGAGGCGAGCGACGTAATCCTTCAGCGCTTCGATTTCAGCTTCCGTATCCGAGACGAAATGATTGATGGCCACCACCACCGGTACGCCGAACTTGCGGACATTGGCGACGTGCCGGCCGAGATTGGCGCAGCCCTTGACCAGCGCCTCGACATTTTCCTTGCCGAGATCGTCCTTCTTGATACCGCCGTTCATCTTCAGCGCCCGCACGGTCGCCACGATGACGGCGGCATCAGGCGAAAGCCCGGCCTTGCGGCATTTGATATCGAAGAATTTCTCGGCCCCGAGATCTGCGCCGAAACCGGCTTCCGTCACGACATAGTCGGCGAGTTTCAGTGCCGTGCGCGTGGCAATCACCGAATTGCAGCCATGGGCGATGTTGGCAAACGGGCCGCCATGCACCAGCGCCGGATTGTTCTCCAGCGTCTGCACGAGGTTCGGCTGCATCGCATCCTTCAAGAGCACGGCCATGGCACCATCGGCTTTCAGGTCACGCGCGTAGACAGGCGTGCGGTCGCGGCGATAGCCGATGATGATATTGCCGAGCCGCTTTTCCAGATCCTTGAGGTCGGATGCCAGGCAAAGGATCGCCATGACCTCGGAAGCGACCGTGATATCGAAGCCGCCTTCGCGCGGGAAGCCATTGGAAACACCGCCGAGCGACGACACGATGTCACGCAGGGCTCGATCGTTCATATCCATCGCGCGGCGCCAGGTGATACGCCGGATATCGATATTCTGCTCGTTGCCCCAATAGATGTGGTTGTCGATCAACGCGGCGAGCAAATTATGAGCCGAGGTAATCGCATGGAAATCGCCGGTAAAATGCAGATTGATGTCTTCCATCGGCACGACCTGCGCATAGCCGCCGCCGGCAGCTCCGCCCTTGACACCGAAGCAGGGGCCGAGCGACGCCTCACGGACGCAGACCACCGCCTTCTTGCCGATCCGGTTGAGGCCGTCGCCGAGGCCGACCGTCGTCGTCGTCTTCCCCTCGCCCGCCGGCGTCGGGTTGATGGCCGTGACGAGGATCAGCTTGCCGTCCTTCTTGCCAGCCTGGGCGGCGATGAAATCGGCACCGATCTTCGCCTTGTCGTATCCGTATGGTGCGAGGTCTCCTGCGGGAATGCCAAGTTTGGCGCCAACCTCGATGATAGGCAGTTTCTTTGCCGCACGCGCGATTTCGATATCGGATGCCACCGTTGCCATTAAACTTGCCCCCAACACATGGTCATTTGCCTGTCGGGATAAACCAATATGTTTACGGTGTGAATAGGAACGGACCATCTCCCCCCGGAAACGAACCGGCTTGCCGCGGGACATCGGGAGACCTATTTTCGGGATCCGAATTCAAAGCGAGAACAAAGGAAAAGATATGAAGTCCCTGGAATTGCTGGTCGAGCGCATCATCCTCTCCAGTCGCTGGCTCCTGGTGATCTTCTATCTCGGCCTTGCCGCCTCACTCGCCGTCTACGCCGTTTCGTTCATCTACAAATTCTACAAGGTCGCAATCAACGCGCTCGTCTATGATGAAGCCGATATGATCCTGGCCATCCTCGGCCTCATCGACGCCGCGCTGGTGGCGAGCCTCATCGTCATGGTGATGATTTCCGGCTACGAGAATTTCGTCAGCCGCTTCGACGAAGCCGAAGGCCAGGTATCCTTCCTTGGCAAGCTCGATTCAGGCAGCCTCAAGATCAAGGTCGCATCCTCGATCGTCGCCATCTCCTCGATCCACCTGCTACAGATCTTCCTCAACGCCACGCAATACGACAATGCCAAGCTGATGTGGTTTACGATCATCCACCTGGCCTTCGTCGTCTCGGCGCTGCTGCTCGGCTTCCTCGAGAAGATCATGGCCAAGGCCAAGAGCAAGGACGGCTGACGGCCCAAACGAACGGTCTATTTCCCAGCCACTGCCGACCCGCTGGCCGCAGACGATGGCACAGCACAAACCGGAGCCGACTGGCTGTTTCCGCAGCCGCTCGCAGAGACGAGCGCGACGGCATCGGCAAGCTCCGTCGTCAGCTTCAATCTGAGGGCATCCATCTGCGAGATCAGGTGGATACCATTCGGGTCGGTCCCGAGCATCAGGTCGACAAGCGCTTTGTCGACGCCCATCTTGCCGAGAAATCCGACCAGCCTCGCCTTCTGGGCCTTGTCAAGCTTTGTCGTATCGTACCTGCCGACGAATTTGCGCCCGATTTCCTTCTTCGAAAGAATTTTGCGCTTGCCGTCAACCATTTCGTACTCGGTACGGTATTGAACGCGCACCTCGCTATAGGTGGTCGTGATCTGATGAACGCCCATGAACGCAAAAGAACTGAACACGCGCTCGATCCCGCCTGTGAAAAACAGCGGGCAGGCCGAAAAGCAGACAGCTCCTGCGGAAAACGGCTCGCCCTTGATCGAACCGTCCTTGGCTATCGCCGCCGAGCATATCGGCTCCGCATAGGGACACGCCCGCGAGCGGGTGCGGCCAACCGCGACCGAAAGCTTCTGCTTCCGGATCGCATAAGCCATCTCCATTGCGGCCTTCACATCACCGCCGGGTGAGTTGACGACGATCGGCAGCTTGCGATTGCCAAGCTTTTTCAGCAGCTTTTGCAGCTTCCTTGGCGAATCCGCCATGATCTGCCCTTCTGCCGAAATCCAGTCCGGGCAACTGTTGTCGCCGCGGCATTGTCCCATATCGCCATGGACAAGCCGAAATTGCATAGGCTGGCCACCGGCGACCTCGGCCGCTCCCGCAGACACGGACGACAACAACAGAAGCGAAATGGCCGTCAGAAGCCATAGCGCCGTTTGACAACACCGCATTGCAAGCTGCGGCAGAATGCGAAAGTTCATGAGATACACGCCTGGAAGCGATTGCCTTGGCAAGACCGATAGCAACCGCTTTGGGCCTTCGCAAGGCAGGGCTTTGCACCGCAGCATCATTTCAGAAAAGACGCGCCAATTCTCAAGCCCCGAATACGGGTTCCTGCCAACAACAGCCATAAACTTTCCGGCGTGAAACTTCACGGGTCGCGGATAATCTGAGTATTTCACTCATCATACAACATGATCAAACGATCATTCAACCACAGGCATGCAACAGCACTGACGTCAGGTCCATAAATCATCTCGAAGATTACTTGAGCGTTTCACCAAATCCGTGCCAGGCGAGACCGGGCTGATGAGATTGTTTCGCCGCCGCCGGTGCGGAGTCGTATGATGTATATCGATGACGCATTTCGAGATGCCGAAGGCAGAAATTTCGCTCTTACGGGCCTCTTTGATAAAAGTCATATAATTCAATATATTAAAATATCAAAATATATGAAAATGAATTTATTTCTGGTCCTGTGGTATTTTTGCGTCTAGCATTCACTCATAGATCGGGTATTTGATAACGATAACACGCTGTGGGCGCCTCAACTCATATGTCCTATATCATCGCTGCCGAGAGACAATTGCTGCTTTCTGCCGAGTTGGCCGCTGCTCGGACACAGACGGCATTTGCTCAGGCATTGGAACGGTCGGGAACAGCCTTTGGCTTCAGCCATATGGCCTTCATGAACGCGCCGGTCCCGGACGACTCAATGATGACGCCGTTGCTGATCGAAGGGTCCGTGCCGGCACAATTCGTGCGCGAGTTCGATCGCCAGCAACTCGTGCGGCGGTGTCAGACATTGCTCCGTATTCGCGATTCAGTAATGCCGCGCACCTGGCATCTGCTCGAAAAGGATAATGCACCAGAAGTTGAGTTGTCGCGCGAGCTGCAGGCGCTGCTGATCAACTATAACTGCCCGATGAACGTGATCATCCCGATCAATTCCGCCGATGGGCAGCGCCTTCTTTTCTGGTTCATGGGCAACCGCAGCAGTCTTGGACAGAGCGAACTCAACGAACTCTCCATGATCATGCTGCAAGCGCTCGACGCCTACAATTGCCTGAAGCGCAACGATGGTTCTGTCCCGCACACGCTCTCGACACGCGAACTCGAAGTCGTTCGCTGGACGGCGCAGGGCAAGACGTCGGTCGAGATCGGCCAGATCCTCTCGCTCTCCGACCATACCGTCAACGCCTATATGACGAACGCAATCAAGAAACTCGATTGCGTCAATCGCACGCAACTCGTCGCGAAAGCCATTCGGCTCAAGCTGATCAGCTAGAGCGTTTCCGCTTTATGGAAGCCCTCTGCGCCCTTCCCTGGAAGGGCTCTAAGCTCTCCAGCTCCAGGCCCAACTCAAGCCAAGAGCATGGCTGCTCTTCAGCCCAGCAGGCAAATGCAGGCCGCAAGCCTCACATTATCAGCGCAAAGATCAACGCCCGCCAAGAACCGTGCGGATCTCTACGAGATTCGACCGTACCCGCAGCACATGAAAACCCATCGTCGCAAGGTGACTTGGCATGAAAGAACTGTCTTCGCTGCCATTGGAGATGATGAACGGCTGGATCCGCAACGCCGCGCGCAACATATCGAGGGTGCCGCTCCAGAGCACGCCGACATTCCGCTCGGCGATGACCTGTTGAAAATCCACGCCTGCAGCGCTGAGAATGCCATAGCTGGCGTAAAGCTGGCCATAGGCGAACCAGAAGCGATCGTCTGCACGCATGTCGAACCATCCGTAACTGTGGTTTTGAGATCGCTCGGCTAAGATATTGGCGGTGCTGCCGAGATCGCCGGCGATGTGGTCGACGAACTGCAGCAAATTGTCAGCGCGGCTGTCGAAGATCGTCTTGCAGCTGCTAAGATCCGTATTGAAACTGCGAAGATTGGTGATTGCGGCGCGAAAGTAGCTCGGCGTCGGCGTCTTCGGTCCAAACGGATGCAGCCCGAAATACCAGCTCGATTCGTCGAATTGCAGATTGCCTCGCGCTTTCTGCAGGTCGCTGTTGATACCCGACGTCCCGCGCACGCGGCCAATCGTATCGACGAGCTCGGCCGAGGTGCGCCGGACGATGGAATTCACGCCACGCTGGAAGGAAGCCTTGTTGTCGAGGAACGGCGTGTCATCCCAAGATATCCCGAAGAAGCCGGCCTTGTAGAGCAGCATCGACGAAATCCAGGCATTCTGGTTGACGTTGAAATCGGTCAGATCGGCAGCAACGTCGACGACAGCCGAGGTCTGGCAAGCCTTGGGGGCGCTGGCGACAGCCTGCTGCCCGCTCGCTACAGGCAGTTCCTGCCCGGCGGAAAATTTGCGTTCGGAAAACTTGTAGACGTCGGGATAGGCCGTATTGAAGCCGCTCCAGACCTGCGTCTGCCAGACGAAATAGACGTAGAGAAGCGCAAGCAGGACCACAAAGGCTGCGATCGGCACCTTGATCACCCAGTTGCGCTGCCGATACCAGCCATGCGCCGCCAGGAAAGGCCATGCAATCCCGACGAAGACCAGGCCCAGCCAACGCCAGATGGCAGAAGTCATCCGCTTCCAGAGCGCCTTGATCGAGTCGAGCATGGATACGCCTCCTAAACCTCAACGCGCATCCTGCCGACACGCGAAGGACGCACCACACAGAATCCGCGCATCTGCTCTTGCGAAAATCTCTTTCGATTTCCGTGCTATAGAGCATCGGCGCTATTCCAGCTCCAGCAAATATGTGTTCTGGAGGAAAACAACAACCGTCTGCCCCGCTTTTTCAGCAGGAGATGCCGATCATCCGTCCGGCTGCGTCTCCTCCGAGGCTTCTCCCCGCTCGGCCGGCACGGGAAGCGAATGCGGCTCCAACCGCCTGGCGAAGACGAAATCGACATGCGCCTTGCGTGCCGCAAGATCGTGCCCGGCCAGCACATTCGCCTCGTAGGCCTGGATCAGGCTCTCGACCGCCGGAGGCCGGGCCGCCACGGATGACTGTGGATCGACGTCCGGCGTCAATGCCTTCAGCAAGGCGATCCGCTGTTCAATATCGACCGTAAGCTTGCCTGCCATCGCTCCGACGGCAGCGATTTGCACGTTCAGGACACCCACCAAGCCTTCATAGAGATCGATAAGGCGCTGGCGCACCGTTCGATCGGACTGCAATTCCCTCTCCCGCTTGCGCAGCGCATCCTGCTCTGTCAGCAGATCCCGATAGTCAGCATCCAGATCCAGATGGGTATCGCCATGCCTTGTCGATGACAGGCTGCGACGCAAGTCAGTAACCTTTGCTATGATCGCATCGGCCTCTCGCTGCACTTCCTCGATTTCGAAGTCCAGTTTTCGCCGCCGCTCGATCGTCCCGTCCAAATGGCTTTCGCAATCGCGAAAGCAGCGCGACAAAGCGGGTCTGGCCTGCTTGAACAGGAGATCGAGGGCCGCCGAGGCGCCAAGAGTCGCATCGATATCGGCGACGATCGCTTCGGGTTTCATCGGACCGCCGGCCAGCTTCCTGCGGAGCATACCGGCGTCTTCAAGGCCGGCACTTTCGTCAAATAACCGGCGATGCTGCAGATCGGCATTCGCGGTCGTCCGATCCAGATCTTTCACCAGCGACAGCGCGAGAGACTTCCATCGTTCCAGCGTTTCGACCGTCTCCCGCACCAGCGCTTCTTCTACCGGGAAATTGACGGCCTCGACCCTCCCCTCACCTCTGGCGTGCCCCGCCAGCGTTGTCACGGCCGCCGTCGCACTAGCGATAGCGTCGTCGAGCGTCGTCTGCGCCTTGTCGAGCATGCCGTCGAAGGAATGAGGTATGGCCATGAAAGCGTCTCTCCCCTGCCTATAAAGGGAGACTAGCCGCTTCCGTCCAACATGAAAATGCCCGGCCGCGTTATTGCGCGACAGCGGGATTCCTTAAATAGGCGATCAGATTGTCGAGATCCTTATCGCTCTTCAGACCGGGGAATGTCATTCTGATCCCCTTCACCAGAAACTGCGGCGCCGGCAGATACTTGCGCAACAAGGCTTCGTCCCAAACCTTGCCGTCAGCCCCAAAGGCCTTCATCGCCGGCGAGTAGTTATAGTCAGGCAGGCTCGCGACCGGTCGGCCAACGATACCCATCAGCGATGGCCCCACACGGTTCTGCCTCTCGGTCGCGGTGTGACATGCGGCACATTTCCTGAAAACGGCCGCGCCCGCTATGGCGTCTCCGTCAGCAAGCGCCACCGAGCTAGACGCAAGCATGATCGTCGTCAATGTCAGACAGAACAATCTCATAATGCCCCCCGCTCCCCTCGCGTTTCCTGCTCTGCTCTCCACCATCGACCGACAAGAATGCGCCGAGGCAGCCGGAGAGGAAAGCGGCGCGATGCTTCATTCGCCCGATATCGCCTCTTCCCAATGACGCCGGCAGAGCGAGACATATTTGTCGCTGCCGCCGATCTCGATCTGCGCGCCCTCGCGCACGACGTCGCCCGCAGCATCGAGCCGCACAACCATCGTCGCCTTGCGGCCGCAATGGCAGATCGTCCGCACTTCCCGCAGCTCGTCTGCGATGGTCAACAGCTCTTGCGACCCGGGGAACAGCCTTCCATGAAAATCCGTCCGCAGCCCATAGGCCATCACAGGCAAGCCAAGCCGGTCGACGATATGAGCGAGCTGCCACACCTGCTCCCGCGACAGGAATTGCGCTTCGTCGACGAAGACGCAATTCAATGGCTCGCTCGCATGCATTTCCTCGACCATTGAATAGAGATTGTCGCTGGTGTCGAAGGGTATGGCGTCCATCGTCAGGCCGATGCGCGAAGCAATCTTGCCGCGTCCGGCGCGGTCGTCCAAGGCGGCGATGAAGGCGGCGGTGCGCATGCCGCGCTCCTGATAGTTATAGGCTGCCTGCAGCAACATCGTCGACTTGCCGGCATTCATCGTCGAGTAGTGGAAATAGAGCTTAGCCATGACATTCTCCTTGAATGCTTCATGGGAGCTGCGCGGCGAGAAGAAAAGACATCCCCGAAGAAAACCACAGGATTCAGAAGCCTTCCCGGTTCACGTGCAAAGCCCTGGCAACGCTCGCACAGAAAAATACCCGCGTCGCAATCAGCCCCCTCAAACCGGCGCAAATACACTGTAGTCGCTTGAAAATGTCAGTTATTGATGGTTGCTTGGGAACGTTACACTGGGAGTCACGCAATGATAAAAATGACCCTTACCGCAGTCGCTTTCGCTTCAGCACTTTCGGCCCTGACACTCACCACCACCGCTGCCTCCGCAGCCGAGCCGGCAAGCTGTAGCACCGTGCATTTCGCCGATGTCGGCTGGACCGATATCACCTCCACCACGGCGACCGCCTCCGTCCTTCTGAAGGCGCTGGGCTACGACACCGACGTCAAGGTGCTTGCCGTGCCGGTGACCTATCAGTCCCTCAAGAACAAGAACATCGACGTCTTCCTCGGCAACTGGATGCCGTCCATGGCTGAGAACATCAAGCCGTTCGCAGACGACAAGTCGGTCGAAACCGTCCGCGCCAACCTGGAAGGCGCCAAGTACACACTGGCGACCAACGAAAAGGGTAAAGAGCTCGGCATCAAGGACTTCAAGGATATCGCCGCCCACAAGGACGATCTCGACGGCAAGATCTACGGCATCGAGCCTGGCAATGACGGCAATCGCCTGATCCTCGGCATGGTCGACAAGAACACCTTCGGCCTCAAGGGCTTCGAAGTGGTCGAATCCTCCGAGCAGGGCATGCTGGCGCAGGTGTCGCGCGCCGACAAGGAAGGCAAGCCGATCATCTTCCTCGGCTGGGCTCCGCACCCGATGAACACGACCTACAAGATGACCTATCTGTCCGGCGGCGACGACGTCTTCGGACCGAACTACGGCGGCGCGAACGTCTTCACCAACGTGCGTGCAGGCTATCTGCAGGAGTGCCCGAACGTTGGCACCTTCGTCAAGAATCTCGTCTTCTCGCTGCCGATGGAAAACGAAATCATGGGCAAGATCCTGAACGACAGCAAGGAACCGGAAGCCGCAGCGACGGAATGGCTGAAGGCCAATCCGGCAGCCGTCACTCCCTGGCTCGCCGGCGTCACCACCAAGGACGGCGGCGACGGCCTGGCGGCGGTCAAGTCCAAGCTTGGCCTGTAACACTGGCAGATCAAGGGGCGGCAAAACCGCCCCTTTCTCTTCCAGGGACGGACTGCTTCCTTCGCGTTCCGCCACCACCAGGACAAGGTCCGAGTGGCGTGACAGACCGTTATTCTTCGGCGGCAACTTCCGGAACATGAGATTGCATCGGAACGACCGCCCCCAATCGTGGGCAAAGACGTGAACTGGTTAACCGATTACCGCCTCCCCATCGGGCCATGGGCCAAAGCCGTCGTAGACTGGCTGACGACAAACGTCACATGGTTCTTCGACGGCCTTTCCTTCATCGTCGCGCATGTGATCAACGCGTTGCTGTTTCTATTGCAAACGCCACATCCGCTGGTCGTCGTCGTCGTTTTTGCCGCCGTTGCCTACGGGATGCGCCGAAGCGTCGGGGTGACGGCCCTCACCTTCATCGGCCTCCTCATCACCATCAACCAGGGCTACTGGAAGGAAACGACCGAGACGCTGGCGCTCGTGCTGGCCTCAACCTTCGTCAGCATGCTCGTCGGCGTGCCTCTCGGCATCGCTGCCGCGCGACGCCCCTGGCTCTTCGCCTTCATGCGACCGATCCTCGACCTGATGCAAACCATTCCGACCTTCGTCTATCTGGTGCCGGCTATGATCCTGCTCGGCCTCGGCATGGTGCCCGGCCTCGTCGCGACCGTCGTCTTCGCCATTCCCGCCCCGATCCGCATGACCCGGCTCGGCATCATCTCGACGCCTCCGTCTCTCGTGGAAGCGGCGGAATCATTCGGCGCCACGCCACGGCAGGTGCTTCGCAAGGTCGAGCTGCCCTTTGCCATGCCGCAGATCATGGCCGGCCTGACGCAGACCATCATGCTGTCGCTCTCGATGGTGTCGATCGCCGCCCTCGTCGGCGCTCCGGGTCTCGGCGTCCCGGTCCTGCGCGCGCTGAATAGCGTCAATGTCGCCAAGAGTTTCGACTCCGGCGCCTGCATCGTCATTCTGGCGATCATCCTCGACCGCATGTTCCGCGCCCCTGGCGAAGGAGATCGCTCATGACCACCGCTGTCTCGTTCAAGAATGTCAGCATCATCTTCGGCGATCGTCCCGATGCCGCACTGAAACTCGTCGACGAAGGCAAATCGCGTGACGACATTGGCAAGTCCACGGGCATGGTGCTCGGCGTTGCCAATGCTTCGCTCGACATCGAAGAAGGCGAAATTCTCGTTCTCATGGGCCTCTCGGGTTCGGGCAAGTCGACCCTGCTGCGCGCCGTCAACGGCCTTGCGCCCGTCGTGCGCGGCGATGTCACCGTCAACACCAAGGGCGGCCCCGTAAACCCCTATTCCTGCAGCCCGAAGGCGTTGCGCGACCTGCGCATGCATACGGTCTCCATGGTGTTCCAGCAGTTCGCACTGCTGCCGTGGCGGACAGTTGCCGACAATGTCGGCTTCGGCCTCGAGCTCGCGGGTGTTCCCGAAGCAGAGCGCAAGAAACGGGTCGGCGAACAGCTCGAACTCGTCAATCTCACGCAATGGGCGAACCGCAAGGTCAACGAGCTTTCAGGCGGCATGCAGCAGCGTGTCGGCCTGGCGCGTGCTTTCGCCACCGGCGCGCCGATCCTGCTCATGGACGAACCGTTTTCCGCGCTTGACCCGCTGATCCGCACGCGCCTCCAGGATGAGCTGCTGGAATTCCAGCGCCGCCTGAAGCGCACCATCCTGTTCGTCAGCCATGACCTCGACGAGGCATTCCGCATCGGCAACCGCATCGCCATCATGGAGAGCGGCCACATCATCCAGTGCGGCACCCCGCAGGAGATCGTCAAGAACCCGGCCGATCAATACGTGGCCGATTTCGTGCAGCACATGAACCCGATCAGCATGCTGACGGCGCGAGACGTGATGCAGCAGGGCGTCGGACATTCCGCCAATGCCGGTTCCGTCACCGCGACGGCAACCGCCGCCACGCCGCTTATCGATATTCTCGATGCGCTCACACGCCAGCCGGGAAACATCGGCGTGGTTGACAACGGTACGATTATCGGAACGATCTCGGCGCAAGACGTGGTGGCCGGCCTGACCAGCCACCGGCGAAAGGAGTAGTCGTTCGCGACTGCTCCTCAATCCATGGAGCAGTTAATGAACGATAAACCATCGGTAATCAGGGAAACGGACGAGGACGCGCGCAAATTGGCGCGCGATCTCATGCATACGGCTCCTCACGCGGCCTTGGCGGTCATCGACCCGGAGACGGGTTTTCCTTATGTCAGCCGCGTTCTGACTGCCATGGATTCAGACGGCGCTCCCGTTATCCTCGTTTCAGGCCTTTCCGCACATACCAAGGCCTTGATGAAGGATCCGCGCGCCTCGATGCTTTTCGGCGAACCAGGCAAGGGCGATCCCCTCGCCCATCCTCGCTTGAGCGTGCGATGCAGCGCCGAACGTGTCGATCAGCAAGGCGATGCGCACCATCGCATTCGTGGTTTTTTCCTCGAACGTCACCCGAAATCCAAGCTCTATGTCGACTTCCCGGACTTCTGCTTTTTTCGGCTTGTTCCTCTCGATGCCAGCCTTAACGGCGGCTTCGGACGGGCCTACATTCTGGCCGCGCAGGACCTTATGATTCTTTAAGCTGAAAACATTTTTCCACGGCAGTAAGACCATACAATAGTGCGAGAATTAGTACCCGGACAGCCGGAGGTGGTAGCGACCATTATTGGTATGGTTCCGCGCGGCATCCCCAAAAATCGGCTTATTTATGGCCCGGAAACGATCATAAACGACCTATTTTGGGTAAATTAGTGTCCCGAAAACATTCCTCAGCGCTCTTTGCGCTGTCGTTCGGCAGTCATACATACATATCTAAAATAGCATACCCGATACCTTAAATTTAGGTATATACAATCTTTGCCCGCTCTTGGTATTGTTGCTTATCGGTTTGATACCGGCTTGGAAATAGCACAATTTCTGATGTGCGCTCCGCATTAGGAAGATCAAAACATGAAGACAATGAATTTGGCCGAGCATTCCAATGTTGCGGCAGCATTATTATCAGCAATGGCGAACCCAAAGCGTCTTTTGATCCTTTGCAGCCTTGTCAAAGGCGAAGTTCCTGTTGGCGTTTTGGCCAATCAGGTCGGCTTGAGCCAGTCGGCACTTTCTCAGCACCTTTCTAAGCTGCGCGCTCAGAAGCTGGTAAAGACGCGTCGTGATGCTCAGACGATTTACTACTCCAGCACTTCGGAATCGGTCATTCGAGTTCTCGAGACGCTGGAAGACATTTATTGCGAACCTGAAAAAAGTAGATCGGCCGCTTAAGAGCTGAAATAAGCTCCAGGTTTGCCGGCGAACGATCCTATGGGGGACACTTAATACCCGGAAGATCGACTTGCTTTCATCACCACAAGTTTGACTGCTGCGACCGGCAAATCTCCGATTTGCCGGTTTTTTCCTTTCTAGATACTTTTCCATTCCGCCTGGGCACAGTCCACTTCACGCTGAAATCAATCTAGGCGGCCGAAATGGCCGCGCAGGCGCAGCCCTTCGCGTCGGACCACCTCCCCCCCGATGCCATCTTTGTCTTGACGCCAAAAGGCCGGCTGATAATTTGACCAAGCAGTAAATATAATCGCGCGGCGCAGCGTCGCGGACGGGAAATGGCCCCCGAATGGCCATTGGAGAACAGCATGTCGGACCGTTTGAATGCCACCCCCAACGATTTGCGCGCCTTCTGGATGCCATTTACGGCAAACCGTCAGTTCAAGAAGGAGCCCAGGCTCTTCGTGGGCGCCAAGGATATGTACTATACCACCCATGACGGTCGTCAGGTGCTGGATGGAACTGCGGGACTGTGGTGCGTGAACGCAGGACACTGCCGGCCGAAGATCACCGAAGCCATTGCCCAGCAGGCCGGTGAGCTCGATTACGCTCCCGCCTTTCAGCTCGGTCATCCGAAGGCCTTCGAGCTGGCGAACCGGCTGGTCGATATCGCCCCTGAAGGGCTGGACCACGTCCTCTACACCAATTCCGGTTCTGAATCGGTCGAGACCGCCCTCAAGATCGCGCTGGCCTATCATCGCGTGAAAGGCAATGGCTCGCGCTTCCGCCTCATCGGCCGCGAACGCGGCTACCACGGCGTCAACTTCGGCGGCATCTCCGTTGGCGGCATCGTCACCAACCGCAAGATGTTCGGCACGCTGCTGACCGGCGTCGATCACATGCCGCACACCCATCTCCCCGGCAAGAATGCCTTCACGCGCGGCGAGCCCGAGCATGGCGGCGACATTGCCAGCGAGTTGGAGCGTATCGTCACCCTGCATGACGCCTCCACAATCGCTGCCGTCATCGTCGAGCCGGTTGCTGGTTCCACGGGTGTGCTCATCCCGCCGAAGGGCTACCTACAGAAGCTGCGGGAAATCTGCACCAAGCACGGCATCCTGCTGATCTTCGACGAAGTCATCACCGGCTTCGGCCGCCTCGGCACCCCCTTTGCCGCTCAATATTACGATGTGAAGCCTGATATGATCACCACGGCAAAGGGCCTGACCAATGGCGTCATCCCGATGGGCGCAGTGTTCGTCACTTCGGAGATCCATGACGCCTTCATGCAGGGACCCGAGCACATGATCGAGTTCTTCCACGGCTACACCTATTCCGGCAACCCGATCGCCTCTGCCGCAGCGCTCGCGACGCTCGACACCTACAAGGAAGAAGGCCTGCTCACACGCGCCGCCGAGCTTTCCGACTACTGGGCCGACGCCCTGCATTCGCTCAAGGATTGCCCGAATGTCATCGACATCAGAAACACCGGCCTGATTGGTGCCATCGAGCTGGACCCGATCGCCGGCGAACCGACCAAGCGCGCCTTCACGGCCTTCCTGAAGGCCTACGAGAAGGGCCTCCTGATCCGCACCACCGGCGACATCATCGCCCTCTCGCCGCCTCTGATCATCGAGAAGCATCATATCGACGAGCTGTTCGGCAAGCTCCGCGAGATCTTGCAGAATAATATCTAAAGCATAAGCTCGAAAACAACTGCGCCCCTCACGCCTCCTTTTGCTTCAGCAGAAGAGCCGGCATGAGGGGCGATCCATATGCGAGGGAAGAACATGACCACCAAACTCGAACGTTATATCGACCAGGGCGTCGGCCGCGAGCCTGCGGACATCGTGCTGAAGAACGGGCGGTTCTTTGATCTGGTCACGGGAGAGCTGGTCGCTTCGGACATCGCCATTTGCGGCGACCGCATCGTCGGTACCTGCGGCGATTATAAAGGTCGCGAAGAAATCGATATTGCCGGCCGTATCGTCGTGCCGGGCTTTATCGACACACATCTGCATATCGAATCCTCGCTGGTAACACCGCATGAATTCGATCGCTGCGTCCTGCCCTATGGCGTCACGACCGTGATCTGCGATCCGCATGAAATCGCCAATGTGCTCGGCACCGAAGGCATTCAGTATTTTCTGGATTCCTCGCTCGAAACCATCATGGATATCCGCGTTCAGCTCTCCTCCTGCGTACCGGCGACGCATCTGGAAACCTCCGGCGCCGACCTGCCGATCGAAACGCTGCTGCCATTCCGCAACCATCCGCAGGTGATCGGCCTTGCCGAGTTCATGAATTTCCCCGGCGTGGTCCACAAGGATCCCGTTTGCATAGCGAAGCTCGAAGCCTTCCAGGGCGGCCATATCGACGGCCACGCCCCGCTGCTGCGCGGCAACGACCTCAACGGCTATCTCTCTGCGGGCATCCGCACGGAACATGAATCGACGACGGCTGAGGAGGCATTGGAGAAGATCCGCAAGGGCATGCAGGTGCTGGTGCGTGAGGGGTCGGTCTCCAAGGACCTGCACGCGCTGATGCCTATCATCACCGAGCGCCTGTCGCCGCATCTCGCACTCTGTACCGACGACCGCAATCCGCTCGATATCGCCGAGCAAGGCCATCTCGACTACATGATTCGCACAGCGATCGCGCATGGTATCGAGCCGCTCGCGATCTATCGCGCCGCCTCAATCTCTGCTGCCCGCGCCTTCGGCCTGCGCGATCGCGGCCTGGTGGCACCCGGCTGGCGCGCCGATCTCGTCGTCATCGACAGCCTCGAGAACTGCAAGGCAGAGATGGTCTTCTCGGCTGGGCGCCGTGTCACGGCTGAACTCTTCGCAACCCGCAAGCCTGTCGCTCCGGTCGGCCTCGACAGCGTCAAGGCCCGCCCGATCAACGCCGCAGCATTCGGCGTACCCGCCACGGAAGGCGAAAGTTCCGTCATCGGCGTCATGCCCGGCAAGATCATTACCGAACACCGCCGTTATCGCCTGCCGACCAAGGGCAATCAAACCGATATCGATCTCGGCAATGATGTCATCAAGGTCGCCGTCATTGAGCGGCACGGCAAGAACGGCAACCACGCCAACGGCTTCGTCCAGGGTTTCGGTCTGAAGAAGGGCGCAATCGCCTCGACCGTCGGCCACGACAGCCACAATATCTGCGTGGTCGGCGTCAACGAGGACGACATGGCGCTTGCCGCCAATCGCCTGAGCGATATCAACGGCGGGTTCGTCGTTGTCGAGAACGGCGTTGTTACCGGAGAAATTGCTCTGCCTATCGCCGGCCTGATGAGCCTGGAACCTTACGAAAGCGTGCGCGATACGTTGCACCATTTGCGCCAGGCAGCCTATGCTCTCGGCGCGACGCTGGAAGAGCCCTTCCTGCAACTGGCGTTCCTGCCCCTGCCCGTCATCCCGCACCTGAAGATATCGGACAGAGGTCTGGTCGATGTCGACAAGTTCATGCTGATCGGCTGATCAGGCGAGCTTGCCGCAATAGACATCCAGTGCGGCGAGCGCCACCGTGGATCCTGCGTCGGCGGTGGTGAAGCCCGGCATGGGAATGGTCTTGCCGAGCTTGATCTCTTCCGGCAACGCGACCTTCACCGGCTTGCGGGAGAGATTGAAAACGAACAGCAGCGTCTCGTCTCCCTTGGAGCGCGTGAAGGCGAGAACATCCTCCTTGGTATTGAGGAAGGTCATGTCGCCGTCGCGCAAGGCCGCATGCGCCGCACGGAAAGCCAGCGTCTCCCGATAGTGGTGCAGCACGGAATCGTTGTCCGCTTCCTGCTTGTCGACCGCAAGCGCCGCGTGCTGGTAGGGAACCGGCAGCCATGATTTCTCGGCAGTCGTGAAGCCCGCATGAGCGCGGCTGGCTTCCCAGGGCATCGGCGTGCGGCATCCGTCACGCCCCTTGAACGCCGGCCAGAAACGAATGCCGTAGGGGTCGCGCAGATCCTCGAAGGCAAGCTCCGCCTCGGGCAGCCCAAGCTCTTCACCCTGATAAAGGCAGATCGAGCCACGCAACGTCGACAGCAGCGAGATGGCGAGCTTAGCGACGCGCGACTGCTCTTCCTCCGTCTCGGCAAAGCGGCTGACATGGCGTTGCACGTCATGGTTGGAGAATGCCCAGCAGACCCAGCCGTCGACGACATTATCCTGGAAGTCGCCGACGCAGCGGCGGAAATGCGCCGGCGTAAAATCGGGACCGAGCAGGTCGAAAGTGTAGCACATATGCAGCTTGTCGCCGCCGCTGGTATAGGCGGCTACCGTCTGCAGCGAACGTGCGCCATCGCCCACCTCGCCGACCGTCGTGCGATCGTCATATTGATCGAGCAATGCCCTGAATCGCTTGAGGAAAGCGATATTCTGCGGCTGCGTCTTGTCGTAGAGATGGTTCTGCATTCCGTAGGGATTGCTTTCGGGCGCATCGAGGCCGCCCGTAGCGACGAGCGCCGGCGGATTGTCACGCAGGTCCTTGTCGCAGAAATAATAATTCACCGTGTCGAGCCGGAAACCGTCCACGCCGCGGTCGAGCCAGAACTTCACTGCAGCCAGCACCGCATCCTGAACCTCCCGGTTGTGGAAGTTCAAGTCTGGCTGCGACGTCAGGAAATTGTGCTGGTAATATTGCCGACGCACACCGTCCCATTCCCAGCCGGGGCCGCCGAAGATCGATAACCAGTTGTTCGGCGCCGTGCCGTCCGGCTTCGGATCGGCCCAGACGTACCAATCCGCTTTGGGATTGTCGCGGCTTGCCCGGCTTTCGACAAACCACGGATGCCGATCCGAAGTGTGCGAGATGACCTGGTCGATGATTACCTTCAGCCCCAGTTCGTGCGCTGCTGACATCATCTCATCGAAATCGGCAAGCGTGCCGAAAATCGGATCCACATCGCAATAATCGGCAACATCGTAGCCCATATCGGCCATCGGCGAGGTGAAGAACGGCGCCAGCCAGATCGCATCGACCCCGAGTGCGGCAATATGAGGCAGACGCCGGGTAATCCCCTTGACATCGCCAAGCCCATTGGCGTCCGTATCCTGAAACGACCGCGGATAGACCTGATAGATCACCGCACCGCGCCACCAATCGGCTCCTGCCGTCTTCTTCGTCGATTTCATCAAAACCGCCTCGATATCGCACAAGACCTCTCAGTTTGCACACTCGGGCGCAGGCAGCAAGCCGCAATCGGCCGGTAGGCGAATGCTACTAGGAGGATGTGTAAATTCGGGCTATCAATTTTAGAGAATTATCAACATGGAAGTTCGCACCGACATCAAGTCCGTCTCTTTTGGGCTTGAAAGCGACGCGGCTTCGGATAACTTCCGCGACTGACCTGCACGTACAGGTCACCTATGGGATCAAAAATACCCCTGTAAAATCAGGGATAATAACTCCAAAAAGGTGGGAAAACGCATGACTCATTTCGCCAGAAAATTCCTAGCGACGGCACTCGTCAGCACAGTATTGAGCTTCTCCGCACATGCCGCGACCCTCAATATCCACAACGGCGGCGACCCGACTTCGCTCGACCCGCAAAAGATTTCCGGCGACTGGGAAAATCGTATCGACGGCGACATTTTCGAAGGTCTTGTGACCGAAGATCCCAAGGACGGCCCCATACCGGGCCAAGCTGCGAGCTGGACTATTTCCGCCGACCAGAAGGTCTACACCTTCAAGCTGCGTGACGGTATCAAATGGTCCGACGGCCAGCCGGTAACGGCTCAGGATTTCGTCTTCGCTTTTCAGCGCCTGATGGATCCGAAGACCGCAGCCCAATACGCCTACCTGCAATACACGATCCACAACGCGGAAAAGATCAACAAGGGCGAGATCAAGGATCTGACCCAACTCGGCGTCAAGGCGATCGACGACAAGACGCTTGAGATTACTCTCGAAAACCCGACCCCCTACTTCCTCAACGCGCTGATGCACTACACGGCCTATCCGCTGCCGAAGCATGTCGTGGAAGCAAAGGGCGACCAGTGGGTCAAGATCGGCAACATCGTCACCAACGGCCCGTACAAGCCGGTCGAGTGGGTGCCCGGCTCACATGTCACCAACGTCAAGAACGATCAGTACTATGACGCCAAGGATGTGAAGATCGACAAGGTAAACTTCTACACGCTGGAAGATCAAGCCGCCGCCCTGAAGCGATATCGCGCCGGCGAATTCGATATCCTGACCTCGTTCCCCGCCGATCAGTACGAATGGATCCAGAAGAACCTTCCCGGTCAGGCGCATGTGGTGCCGTTCCTTGGCACCTACTACTACGTCATGAATGCCACGAAGCCGCCTTTCAACGACAAGCGCGTCCGCCAGGCCCTTTCCATGGCCGTCAACCGCGAAGTGATCGGCCCGAAGATCCTCGGCACCGGTGAATTGCCGATGTATTCCTGGGTGCCGCCGGGCACGGCCAATTATGGCGAGCCGGCCTATGTCAGCTGGAAGGACGAACCCTACAAGCAGAAGGTCGAAGAGGCCAAGAAACTGCTGAAGGACGCAGGTTTCGGCCCGGATCACCCGCTGAAGGCGCAGCTGCGCTATAATACCAACGACAACCACAAGCGCATTGCAGTCGCAATCGCCGCGATGTGGAAGCCGCTGGGCGTCGACATCGAACTCTACAACACCGAAACCAAGGTGCATTACGATGAAATGCAGCGTGGCGAGGTGCAGATCGGCCGTGCCGGCTGGCTGGCCGACTACAACGACCCCATCAACTTCCTGAACCTGCTGTCCACCGGCGTCGAGATGAATTACGGTCGCTGGAGCAACAAGGATTACGATGCGCTGATCAAGCAGGGCAACGAAGAGACTGACCTGAAGAAGCGCGCCGAAATCTACAAGAAGGCCGAGCAGCTGGCGCTGGACGACAGCGCTGCGATCCCGATCTACTACTACGTTTCCCAGAACATCGTCGCCCCGAAGGTAGAGGGCTTCGTCGATAATATTCAAGACATCCACCGCACTCGCTGGCTGTCGATCAAAGAATAATTGGGAACAGGCCCCTCCCGGTCTATTCGGGAGGGGCCGTTTAAAACCATGTTCCGCTACGCTCTCCGTCGTCTGCTGTCGACAATCCCCGTTCTGTGGATTGCCGTGACAGTGTGCTTTTTCATTTTGCGCCTCGCTCCCGGCGGCCCATTCGATGGCGAAAGGCCATTGCCGCCGGAAGTCAAAGCCAACCTTGCGGCTCACTACAACCTCGACAAGCCCCTGGTTGAGCAATATCTGATCTATGTCGGCGACGTTATGAAGGGCGACCTTGGCCCCTCTTTCGCCAATCAGGATTTCACCGTCACCCAGCAAATCATGTCCGGCTTCCCCTACACGCTGACCATCGGCGGCTCCGCCTTCGTGCTCGCCACCATTGTCGGCGTGTTCATAGGCTGTCTTGGGGCGCTCTATCAGAACCGAGCGGCCGACTATTGGCTGGGCGGTGGCCTTCTCATCGGCCTGGTCATGCCGAGCTTTCTCATCGCACCGATCCTTCAGCTCATATTCGGCAATACGCTCGGCTGGCTGCCGGTCGGCGGGTGGGGTGACGGTTCGATCAGGTTCCTGATCCTGCCCATCATCGTCCTGACGCTGCCGCATGCGGCACGCATCTCGCGTCTGATGCGTGGCTCGATGATCGAGGTGATGAGCCAGAACTTCATCCGCACAGCAAAGGCCAAGGGTATCGGCCCACGGCTGACGATCATGCGGCACGCCTTGAAGCCGGCCATGATGCCTGTCGTCTCCTATCTCGGACCGGCGGCAAGCTATCTGCTCACCGGTTCGCTCGTCGTCGAAAGCATCTTCGGCCTTCCCGGCGTCGGCCGCTACTTCGTCGGTGCCGCCCTTAATCGCGATTACGGCATGGTCCTCGGCACCGTCATTTTCTACATGGTGCTGATCGTGATCCTCAACCTGCTGGTCGACATCGCCTATGCCTGGCTCGACCCGAAAGTGAGAATGCGATGATCCTCAATTCCGCCAAAAGAGAATTGCTGGAAGCAGAGTTGCTTTCGGCAGAAGGTCTTGCACCCAAAGGGCGCTCCCTCACCGGCGATGCGATGCGTCGTCTCCTGCGCAACAAGGCGGCAGCACTTTCGCTGATCGTCCTGACGATACTGGTCTTGGTGGCCATATTCGGCCCCTATTTCCTACCCTTCAACTATGAGGATCCAGACTGGAATTCCTTCCGAGGCGCCCCGGATTTTGCGGCTGGGCACTATTTCGGCACCGACGGCAACGGTCGCGACCTGCTGTCGCGCACGCTCTACGGCACGCGGGTCTCGCTGACCGTCGCGCTCGTGGCAACGCTGGTTTCCGTTATCATCGGCGTGCTCTACGGCGCCGTGTCGGGCTATTTCGGTGGTCGCGTCGATGCGATCATGATGCGCTTCGTCGATATCATGTACGCATTGCCCTACGTCCTCTTCGTCATCCTGCTGATGGTGATCTTCGGCCGTAACGTCTATCTGCTGTTTGCGGCGATCGGCGCGCTCGAATGGCTGACCATGGCGCGTATCGTCCGCGGTCAGACCTTGTCGATCAAGCAGCGAGAGTTCATCGAGGCGGCCCGTGCCTCGGGACAACGATCGTTCAAGATCATCCTCAAACATATCGTACCGAACCTCGTGGGACCGGTGGTCATCTATGCGACGCTGACCATTCCTGAAATCATCGCCACGGAGAGCTTCCTCTCCTACCTCGGTTTCGGTGTGCAGGAGCCGCTGACATCGCTCGGCACCCTGATCGCCGAAGGCTCGGCAGGTATGGAAACGACCCCATGGCTGCTGTTCTTTCCCGCCGGTTTCCTGGTCGCGCTGCTGATGAGCCTGCTCTTCATCGGCGATGGCCTGCGCGACGCTTTCGACCCGAAGGATCGCTGACATGACAGACACCCTTCTCGAACTCAAAGACTACTCCATCACCTTCCGCACGCCGGAAGGCGAAGTTGCCGCCGTTTCGAAGATGAACCTGAAGGTCGGACGCGGCGAGCGCATCGCCATCGTCGGCGAATCCGGTTCCGGCAAAAGCCAGACCTTCCTCGGACTGATGGGCCTGCTCGCCAAGAACGGCCGCACCAGCGGCCAGGCCCTGCTCGACGGCAAGGACCTGCTGACGCTGAAGCCGCGCGAACTCGACCATGTGCGCGGCAAGGACATGGCCATGGTCTTCCAGGACCCCATGACCGCGCTCAATCCGTCACTGCGCATATCCAGGCAGTTGACGGAACAGCTTGAGGTCCATGGCGGCCTCACGGCGCGGGCGGCATCAGCTGCGGCACTGGACATGCTGAAGCGCGTCGGGATTCCCGACCCGACACGCCGATTCAACCTCTATCCGCACGAGCTTTCGGGCGGCATGCGCCAGCGCATCGTCATTGCCATGGCGTTGCTCACCAAGCCGAAACTCCTCATCGCCGACGAGCCGACGACGGCGCTCGACGTGACGATCCAGGCGCAAATTCTGGATCTTTTCAACGAGTTGACGGCGGAAATGCACACCGCACTCGTCATGATCACACATGATCTCGGGGTCGTTGCCGGCCTCGCCGACCGCGTCGCCGTCATGTATGCGGGCCGCATCGTCGAGGAAGCTCCGGTCGACGAATTGTTCGAGGATCCGGCGCATCCCTACACGGCAGCGCTTCATGCCTCGATCCCGCGGCCGGATCAGGATGTCGACGATCTCGCCGTTATTCCCGGTCGACCGCCGAACCTGATGCACCTGCCGCGCGGCTGTTCCTTCTCGCCGCGCTGCGCACATGTGGAAGACGACTGCCTGGACGCAGCACCGCCGCTCGACCGGCTTGCGGCCCAGCGCTGTGCCGCCTGCTTCCACCCCCTTTCGGCTAATCAGGAACGGAGCCTCGTCCATGGCTGAACAAACGCTTCTAAAGGTCGAACACCTGACCACGGAATTCGAGCTGCCGGCGAAATCCTTTTTCAAGCCGCCGCTGATCCTGACCGCGGTGAACGATGTCAGCTTCGAGCTGAAGACCGGGCGCACGCTCGGCATCGTCGGCGAATCCGGTTGCGGCAAGTCGACCCTCGGCCGCTCCATCCTGCGGCTGATCAAGGCGCAGAAGGGCCGCATCATGTGGCAGGGCGGCAACCTGCTCGACCTCTCCGATGAGGAAATGCGTACCGCGCGACGCGACATGCAGATCATCTTCCAGGATCCGATCGCCTCGCTCGATCCGCGCATGACCGTCGGCGACATCATCGCCGAGCCGCTCATCGTCTTCGAGCCAAAACTGAGCCGCGCGCAGCGGCAGGATCGCGTGCGCGAGATCATGGCGGCGGTAGGCCTCGTTCCCGAGATGATCAATCGTTATCCGCACGAGTTCTCGGGCGGGCAAGCGCAGCGCATCGGCATTGCGCGAGCGGTCATCACCCGGCCGAAGCTGATCATCTGCGACGAGCCGGTCTCGGCTCTCGACGTCTCGATCCAGGGGCAGGTCATCACGCTCCTGCGCCGGCTGCGCAAGGAGTTCGGCCTGACGCTGATCTTCATCAGCCATGACCTCTCGGTGGTGCGCCTGATCTCGGACGACGTGCTGGTGCTCTATCTCGGCAAGGTGGTGGAAGCTGGCGATGCGGCCACGGTGTTCGATCATCCGGCCCATCCCTATACGCAGGCATTGTTCTCCGCCGCTCCGATTCCGGATCCGAAACTGGCGCGCGGCCGCGAGCGCATCCGTCTGCAGGGAGACCCGCCCTCGCCGCTCAACCCGCCCTCGGGTTGCGTATTCTCGCCCCGCTGTTGGAAGGCGACGGATATCTGCCGCACGAAGATGCCGCCGACCCAGCAGGTGCGCCCCGGCCAAACGGCGGCCTGCTACCATATGGACGGGCCGTCGAGCAGTTCTTAAAAAATGCGCGGCGGTTTTCCGTCCGCGATTGCGAAAGACAAGGAGAGAGCGGTTCGGAGATTCCGTAAGGAGGTGAGCTGCTTTCGAGCTTGAAAAGTGGGCGGCGGCAGGCGCTGCCCACCTTGCCCAAGTTGTTGCTTGCGCGTATGCAGCAGCAAGGCAAAGTGCAGGAGGAAGACTTGGGCGGACGTTTTCTATCGATCGGCGAATGCATGGTGGAACTGTCGCAGGCCGATGACGGGCACCTGCGCAAAGGCTTCGCTGGCGACACTTTCAACACAGCCTGGTACGCCCGCGCCTGCCTGCCTTCCGATTGGTCTATTGATTATTTCACCGCACTCGGCGATGACGCCATGTCCGATGAGATGGCCGCTTTCATGGGTGCGGCAGGCATCGGCACCGCCAGCATCCGCAGGCTTCGCGGCAAGACGCCCGGCCTCTACATGATCAATTTGAAAGATGGCGAGCGCTCTTTCAGCTATTGGCGCGACAGCTCCGCCGCCCGTCAGCTTGCGGCCGACGGCGACGCCTTGCGCACCGCGATCGAAGCCTCCGACGTGCTTTATTTTTCGGGCATTACGCTGGCGATCCTGCCGCGTGAAGACGCCTATACGCTGCTGGCCGAGCTTCGCCGCGCCAAGGCAATCGGCAAGCTCGTCGCCTTCGATCCCAATCTGCGCCCGCGCCTCTGGTCCAGTCTCGACGCCATGCATACCTTGATTGCCGATGGTGCCCGCGCCTCGACGCTGGCCATGCCCAGCTTCGATGACGAAGCTGCGCATTTCGGCGATGATTCCATCTCCAGCACCATCCGCCGCTACCATCAGTACGGAACCAATATGGTCGTCGTCAAGAACGGGCCCGAAGGCGCGACGATCGGATCTGGCTCCGAGGAAACGCTGGTCCCCGCCACCAAGGTCAGCAAGGTTGTCGACACCACCAGCGCTGGCGACAGCTTCAACGGCGGATTTCTCGCCCACTATCTGCAACACGGCGATCCCATCGCCGCTGCGGCCTTTGCCGCCGAAATCGCCGCAAAAGTCATTCAGGAACATGGCGCGCTCGTCTCGCCAAAGAAGCTGAAGATCGCCTGATCGGGCAGTAATATTTCCATCATGGACACCCGCCACAATAGAGTGGGCGCGGGAATCATGTTCGAAGCACCGCAATCGCTGGAGCCGGATGATTTTAGGTCTGCTCGACCTGAAGTCTGAATCCGCTCCGGAATCAAACAAGTAGAGCATGACGTCGTCCGAAATCTACTGACACTTTTCGGCATCATGCTCTAGCGCCATCATCATGAGGATGTGGTGCGGATGGGCTGTTTTGGGCATGTTGCAACGCTTGTCGGACATCGAAAACAATATCTGGGCCCAGGCGGCTACACCTGTCGCGATACCGGAGCGGCTGCTCATCGTCAGCGATGCCTGGCACCCGCAGGTCAACGGTGTCGTCCGCTCGATCGAAAACACGAATCGCGAACTCATCCGCCGTGGGGTGGATGTGTCGATGATCACGCCGGACGGCTTTCGCAACATCCCCTGCCCGACCTATCCCGAGATCCGGCTTTCGATTGCCTCTTATCATAAGGTTGCCGCGAGGATCGAAGCGGCAAATCCGACCTATATCCACATTGCCACCGAAGGCCCCCTTGGGCTCACGGCGCGCCGCTGGTGCATCCGCAACGGCATGCCCTTTTCGACCAGCTACCATACGCGGTTCCCCGAATATGTTGCGGCCCGCCTGCCCATACCGGAAAGCTGGCTCTACGCCTTCGTCAAATGGTTTCATAACGCAGGCTATGGCTGCATGGTGGCGACGCCGAGCCTGGCAGACGAACTCAAGCAGCGCGGCATCCGCAATCTGCTCTCTTGGAGCCGTGGCATCGATTCCCATCTTTTTCGCCCCAATCCTTTGGAAGACAATCCCTTCGGCCTGCCGCGCCCGATCTTCATGACTGTCGGCCGGGTGGCCCTGGAGAAGAACCTGCCGGCCTTTCTCGACCTCGATCTGCCGGGGTCAAAGGTGGTCATCGGCGATGGACCGGCGCGAGCGGAGCTGCAGAAGCTCTATCCCGATGTGCACTTCCTGGGTGCGAAGTTCGGCGAGGAACTGGCGCATGCCTATTCCCAGGCCGACGTCTTCGTCTTTCCGTCAAAGACCGACACGTTCGGCAATGCCATTCTGGAAGCACTGGCAAGCGGCGTGCCGGTGGCGGCCTATCCCGTGACCGGCCCGGCCGATATTCTCGCCGGCAACAGCAATGCCGGCGTCGTCGATGCGGATTTGGCGGCGGCGTGCCTTGCCGCCCTCTCCTGTTCTAGGGAAGCGGCCCGCACCGTCGCTCTCAACTATTCCTGGGAAGCCGCCACGACGCAGTTCATCGGCAATGTCCGCGTCGCCAATCATCGCGGCAAAAGACAGACGCACGGGTTGAGCATGTAGCGCACCACAAGGCGCGGCGTTGAATTCTTGACAGTCATCTCCAGATATTCAATAGCAGCACCCTGAGCTGCGGCCGTGTTCGCGCGTCGATTGCAAGTTTGCCCTCGGCACAAGGAGCGACGATATCCCACGCAACCAAGAGCGGCTGTCGCAAGTTAATCCGTCAGAAAACGACAAGAAACCCATAGCCGCTACGCGCGTTTAGGTGTACGATTATTTATCGCACGATTTAGAAAGCATTCCAGGGAGTACGGAAATGGCGGACGACCCGCTGAAATTAGACACCTTCATCTGCTTCGCCCTCTATTCGGCAAACCATGCGATGAATCGTCTGTACAAACCCATGCTCGACGCGCTGAACCTCACCTACCCGCAATATCTCGTCATGGTGACGCTGTGGGAACAGGACGGCCAGACCGTCGGCGGTATCGGCGAAAAGCTGTTTCTCGAATCGAGCACGCTGACGCCGCTGTTGAAGCGCCTGGAAACCGCCGGCTTCATCCAGCGCATCCGCAGCAAGGAAGATGAGCGTCAGGTGCTGATCCACCTGACCAGCGAAGGCGTCGCTTTGAAGAAGAAGGCGGCAAGCATTCCCGCCTGCATCCTCGACGCCTCGGACCATACGGTCGAGGAACTGACGCGATTGAAGGCCGAGATCACCACATTGCGCGATGCATTGAGCAAGAACGCGGCCTGATCAGGCCGCGCGAACGCGCGCGGTAGCTTTCGGAAAAAAAACAAAAACAACGACTTAAAGCGCGGAAAGAAAATCTGAAAGATCGCGGCGCGCTTTAGGCAGCCGCATTCTGCGGGCAAAGAAGATCAGGTTCTCTTCTTCTTGTTTTCGTATGGATTTTCCGACGAACGGAAGTGGATGCGGATCGGCACGCCAGGCAAGGCAAAATCCGCGCGCAGGCCGTTGATCAGATAGCGAACATAGGACTCCGGCAGCGCGTCGGAGCGCGTGCAGGAAATCATGAAGGCCGGAGGCCGCGCCTTCACCTGCGTCATGTATTTCAGCTTGATGCGGCGGCCGGAAACAGCCGGTGGCGGATGCTGAACCTGCTGGGTCTCAAGCCAACGATTGAGACGCGCGGTGGAAACACGCTTGTTCCAGACCTTGTCGGTATCGACGATCGCCTGCATCAACCGATCCAAGCCCTCGCCCGTTTGGCCGGCAATCGTTATGGCGCGAATACCACGGGCCTGCGGCAACAGCCGATCGGTCTTCTCGCGCAGATCGGCAAGAACGGCCTGACGATCCTCGATCATGTCCCATTTGTTGAAGGCGAGCACGGCGGCGCGGCCTTCGCGAATCACGAGATCGACAATCTGAAGATCCTGCTTTTCGAAGGGGATGGTCGCGTCGAAGACGATGACGACGGTCTCGGCAAAGCGAATGGCGCGCAGCGTATCGGCAACTGAAAGCTTCTCAAGCTTCTCCGTGACCTTGGCCTTGCGGCGCATTCCGGCCGTGTCGAACATTTTCACCGTACGGCCACGCCAGCTCCAGTCGACGGAGATGGAGTCGCGGGTAATACCGGCTTCGGGGCCGGTCAGCAGCCTGTCTTCACCGAGGAAGCGGTTGATCAGCGTCGATTTACCCGCATTCGGACGGCCGACGATGGCGACGCGCAGCGGCCGCGTATCGTCGTAAGCGGGCTCTTCATCGATCTCCTCGCCATCCTCGCCGGCAACCGGGCGCGGGATGGAAACATTGGTTTCCGCCTCATCATCGGCTTCGGGGAAGGCGCGTTCATGACCGATCGCCTCGACGATCGCATCGCGCAGATCCATCATGCCCTGGCCATGCTCGGCCGAGATCGGACAAGGCTCGCCAAGGCCAAGCGTGAAAGCATCATAAAATCCGCTGTCGGAACCGCGAGCTTCGGACTTGTTGGCGACGAGCACGACCGGACGGCCGCGCTTGCGCAGCATTTCTGCTAGCGTCTTGTCGACATGGGTAAGGCCCATCTTGGCATCGACGACAAACAGCGTCAGATCGGCTTCATCGATCGCAGTTTCAGTCTGCGCGCGCATTCTGCCTTCGAGCGTCTCTTCGTCTGCCTCTTCGAGACCGGCGGTGTCGACAATGCGGAAGCGAAGATCGATCAGCTTGGCATCACCGGGACGGCGGTCACGCGTGACGCCCGGGGTATCGTCGACAAGCGCCAGCTTCTTGCCAACCAGACGGTTGAAAAGGGTTGACTTGCCAACATTCGGGCGACCGACGATCGCGACCGTAAAACTCATTTAGCGATCCTTCAGCCTTTAGCGACCGGAGCCTTGCCCGATGCGGTGATGAGGTCGAGCAGCATTTGGGCACGATTGGCAACGTTACGTGGGCTCTGCGGATCATCGACGATCGCCTGGAACCATTGGCGTGCCTTGGCAAAATCACCGGCCTTATAGGCGGCGAGCCCGAGAACGTCGCGCGCCGAATGACGGAAGGCATCTGCCGGTACGGCAAGCTCCTGCACTTCGGCAGCAACCTGATCATAGGTGCCAGTTTCAACCAGGAGATAGGCGGCGCGCAGGCGTGCAGCATCACGAACCACGACAGGAATATCCGTCTGCTTGCCGACGGCCGAAAAGACAGCGATTGCGCCGGCCTTGTCGCCCTTCTGCGCCTGCAGCGTTGCCGCACGCAGACGTGCAAGCAATGGATACGAACCGGGACCGTCCTTCTCAATGGCAGTCAGTGCCGCAAGCGCGTCATCCGTCTTGCCCTGATCGGCCAGTGTCAAAGCGGCGAGGAACTGATCGCCGCCGCTGCCGGCCTGGTTGCCGGACCAATAACGGTAACCGCTATAGGCTGCAGTGCCGAGAACGATAAGCACTGCTCCGCCGATGATGAGCCGGCCAAAACGGCGCCATACGAACCGTAACTGGTCCGAACGCAGTTCCTCGTTCACCTCGCGGATGAAGCTATCGTCATTGAATGCCATTCTCGTCTCCGGCCCAGGCCAAATAATTCCACCAAGCTTAGGGGTTAGTTGGGCCTTCTACTCCATTTTGCGGCCGATGTAAGGGGGAATGGCAGAAATCGTCACATAACCAGCGGCGAAACCCCGATAATCCACGCATGAAGCTTCCAAATGATCAGTACCCAGGCGACGACACCGAGGATGACCGCGTAGAGATCGTATTTCGCCGAAACGAATGGGCGACGGCTGATTTCGCCAGCACGCTCGCGCCGCTTCAGCGAGATGCGCAGAATGACACCCCAGGCAAGAAAGGCAGCGAACAGCAGCATCGCCGCGCCATCGCCATTCGACAGCAGATGCGCGAGCGCCCAGATCTTCACCGACAGCACCATCGGATGCTTGGTTTTTGTTGCGATATGCCCCGCCGGCAGCAGCGAGGCGGCCAGACAGATCATCGCAAACAGCATCAGAAGAATAGTGATATGGCTCATCCAGAACGGCGGCGACCAGATCGGGGTCATGTCGCGCGCCTGGCCGAAGCCGTAGATCAGAACGATCAATGCGACGATGCTCGCAACGGAATAGGCGGCTTTCCAGCCGGCATCGCCGAGGCTCGCGATCAAGGAGGTACGCAGGCCGGGCGCCACGACGCGGATAAGGTGAATGCCGAGAAAAAGAACAATGCCGAGAATAAGCAATGCCATGGATGAAATCCCTTCGGTTTTGTAGGAACATCCTTACCGACATCATTAAAAAAATGCCAGCATCACCGCAGCTTCGCCGCATTTACGCGAAAGGAAGGAAACGACCCGGAGCATGCCATCCAAAATCGCTGGATGATCTTTGGCAAGGCACGCTCGATCAAACAAAACCGGTGCCTATGTTTCGCTTCGTTTCCTGTCTCTCCCTTGCGTTTTCCCTTGCCCTTCCGGCCATCGCCCAGGCTGATGGAAAGCCCAAGCAGCTCGTGATGATTTCCTTCGACGGCGCCCATGACAATGCGCTTTGGACGAAGAGCCGCGAGATCGCTTCGCGCAACGGCGCGCATTTCACCTATTTTCTGTCCTGTACGTTCCTGATGAACAAGACGCAGGCCAAGGCCTACCAGGGACCGAAGCAACGAGTGGGCAAATCGAATGTCGGCTTTGCCAAGAGCGAGGACGATGTGCGCACCCGCATCGCCAACATCTGGGGCGCCCATCAGGAAGGCCACGACATTTCCAGCCATGCCTGCGGCCATTTCGACGGCAAGGGTTGGAGTGCGGCCGACTGGAAACAGGAATTCATGAATGCCCGCGTCGCCCTTCGCGATGCCTGGAAGAATGTCGGCCTTGCCGACAAGGAGCCACAGGGCTGGGAAGATTTCGCGACGCACGATGTCAAAGGCTTTCGCGCCCCTTACCTCTCCACCAGCGACGGCCTGATGCCAGCGGAAAAGGAGATGGGCTTCCAATATGATGCAAGCCTGGTAACCAAAGGCCCTGCCCTGCCGCAGGTCGTCGACGGTATTTATCGCTTCGGCCTGCCGCTGATACCCGAAGGGCCTGAGCATCGCCTGGTTATCGGCATGGACTACAATCTCTACGTCCGTCACTCCAAGGGCGCCGAGGACAAGGCAAACGCCAAGACCTATGAGGACCGCACTCTCGATGCCTTCGAAGCGGCCTTCAACAAGCAGTATGACGGCGAGCGCATTCCGCTGCAGCTCGGCTTCCATTTCGTCGAGATGAATGACGGCGCCTATTGGCGTGCGCTCGATCGCTTTGTGAGCGATGTCTGCCACAAGCAGGATGTCGCCTGCGTCAGCTATTCCGAAGCCATTCCGCTGATCGCTGCTCGGGGCAAGCCCCAGCAGGGGTAAGGAATAGTCGGGCAAAGCCGGAGCCAAAGCGAAGGGACGGCAGTCAGGGCGAAGGAGAGCTCTCCGTTCGCCCGAAATTCGATGACATACTGAACGGCATCAACTCGTGAAAAAGGCCCCGTGTCCGGGGCCTTGTTTCGTTAGCCGTCGACGTGAATGACGCCCGGCTCGCGCTCCAGATAGCGCTGGTCGATCGATGGCAAGGGCTCGTCATCGATCGCAGCTTCGAAAGCTCGCAAGCGCTTGTAGATCGACAGAAGCTCGATGATCGTCGTCCATGAACTGACAAGATACTGAAAGGACCCGCGCACCTGGTCGAAAACATTGGTGATCTGCGTCATCAGACCGAGCGTCAGCTTACCGGCGACAATCGAGGGAACCAGCACGACGAAACTGAAGATATTATCCGCCTGCGAGTAAAAAATGCGCGCAACGTTGAAATAGGTGTAGTGGAAGTAGATGCGGAAATAGTTGCGGCGCACATTGGCGAAGAGTTCAGCCACAGTCGGTGGCGAGGCGCGGTCGCCATGGTCTTCGCCATAGACAAGCTCCTTGCGGTAGGATGCCTCGACGCGCTGATTGATGAACTGAAGACCAGGCAGCTTGATGCCGACCGCCGCCAGGAACATAGTTCCGAAAATCGACCAGAAGATCGCAGCCCAAACGAGCGCATGCGGAATATTGCCGATAATCGGCAGCTCCGTGATACTGGCGCCAAGACGGAAGAGCACTGGCAGGAAGGCAATCAGCGTCATGATGGAGCCGATGAAGCTCACGCCAAGGGATTCAACCGTCTGGGAGAACCGCATCGTGTCCTCCTGCACGCGCTGCGAGGCGCCCTCGACATGCCGTAGCTTCTGCCAGTTGGCCATATAGTAGTCGTTCATTGCTGTGCGCCAGCGAAACACCCAATGGCTGACAAAGAACAGATTGAACACGCCGATGGTAATGGCGACGAACGCGATACCCGCGAAAACCAGCATATTCATGTAGAACTCGGAGCTAGACACCGAGCCGACGGTCGTCAGCGCCTTCTGAACCAGATTGTAGAACGGTCCGTACCACGCGTTGACGGCAACGCTCACCTGCACCGAAAAATAGGTGTTGAAGATGATTAGAGCTGTGCCCAGAACCGACCAATATTGCCATGGATGCGGGCTGAAGCGGAACCAGAAGAGCGCGAACAAAGCGACAGCCGCAACATAGTAGATGTAGAACCAGATGAACGGCGCGGACCAAAATATCGAAACGCCAACCGGCGCATCCTGCCCGTCCGCCAGCGGCGCCAGGCCGATATAGGCGCCCGCTTTCTCCCCGCCGAAGTACCAAAGCAATATAGCGGCAAGCGACCAGAGAGCGGCCGAGATGAAAAAAGGTTTCGGCTTGGGGAAGAATGACAGAAACACGGGAAGCGCAGCTTTCTTGATTGGGATTTTCGAACCGCCGTGGCGTTTGTTGATGGGGAGCCTAGGACAGTTCTCCGGGAGCGGCAACCGGCAGAGACCTATTCTTACGTAGATGTAATCGCTTATCCCACGATCGTGATGCAGTTGTTCAGCTGTGGATTTTCACCCAATGGATGAATCCTCCCCCTTTTGAATGTCACGACATCACCCCCTTGCAGAATACTATCTTACGATATATATCTTACGACATGACTAACGATATAAAATCTCACGCAGCAAAGGAGAAACAGCAATGAGAGGTTTTAGAGATCACATGTTCGGCGAGGGCTTTGACATGGTCGAGGCATATATCCTACGACATGGTCGAGGCCGTGAATCACGCGGCGAGCACAGGAGAGACTTTATGAGAGGCTTCAAGGGCGGCATGTTCGGCGGCGGGTTTCGCACCGGCCGCAAGTTCGATGCAGCCGACCTGCAGCTCATAATCCTCGCCCTGCTCTCCGAGCAACCGCGCCATGGCTATGAGCTGATCAAGACTTTCGAGGAGCGTTCCGGCGGCTTCTATGTGCCGAGCCCGGGCGTCATCTATCCCGCCCTCACCTATCTGGAAGAAACCGGGCAGGCCGAGGTCGAAGCGAGCGGCACCAAGAAGCTTTATCGCATTACCGAAAGCGGCCAGAAGCGCGTCGACGACAACAGCGAGTTGGTGGAAGCGACATTCGCCAAACTGGCCGCAATCGGCGAGAAGATGGCACGCGTGCGCGAAGTCTTCGACGGCGGTGAGGATGATGGCCGCGACAGCCCGTTCGATCGTCACGGTTCCGGCGACGTGCATCGCGCCCGCCATCTGCTGCGCTCAGCCCTTCGCTCGAAGTTCCCTTGGACGAAGGCCGAAGGTGCACGCATCGCAGCCATTCTCGAGCGTGCCGCAGCTGATATCATCCGCGGCGACGTGAAGAACGAAGATTGACGACACTGCATAATTCCTTAAATCGGAATCGATTTGAGGATAAAATTATGCGGCAGTTTTAGAGTGCTACAGCGACCTTTGCGCGTCGTGTATGACGCGCGGCGCTGTAGTCGCGCAAAAGTGCCGGGCGGTTTTGCGACAACGACATGCGCAAAACAAAGGCTTAAAGCGCAAAAGCGAATCCTAAGGATCGCAGTGCGCTTTAAACCTGCACGTCAGGCAAGGTCAGGATCACCGGCCCGTTGCGGGTGGCGACGATCGTATGCTCGTACTGAACCGTAGGCGCCTGCGGATCGGCATAGAGCGTCCACGCATCGTCGCCGCCCTCAGCCCAGGTCGCGCCCAGCGATAGGAACGGCTCTACGGTGAAAACCAATCCGTCTTCCATGATCCGCGTTTCGTCCGGATCCGCCCAGGTGGAGAGTTCCGCCGGTTCCTCGTGCAAGGAACGGCCGATACCATGGCTGGCGAGGTTGGCGATCAGCGTATAGCGGTTCTTCTGTGCGAAAGCGCCGACGGCGTGGCCGATCTTGGAGAGCGGCGCGCCGCTGCGCACTTGGTTGAGGCCGACCCAGAGCGCCCGCTTGCCATCACGGCACAGGCGTTCGATCTTCGGCTTAACGGGCGGCACGGCGAAAGATGCGCCCGTATCTGAGAAGAAACCATCCTTTTCCGCCGAAACATCCAGATTGACGAGATCGCCCGCCCGGATCACGCGCGGGCCTGGAATGCCGTGAGCGACTTCCTCGTTGACGCTGATGCAGGTAGCGCCGGGGAACTTGTAGACCAGCTCAGGCGCCGACTGCGCGCCGGCATCTTCCAGCACCTTGCGGCCGATAGCATCGAGTTCCAGCGTGGTAATACCCGGCTCGAGCGCGGCGGCCATGGCATGCAATGCATTGGCGCAGATGCGGCCGATATCTTTCAGCTTGGTCAGTTCGTCTTCAGTCGAGATGATCATTTACGGCTTCCGGCAGTCTCGCGCTCTCGGCAATAGAACATGATGCCGAAAAGTGTAAGCGGTTTTCGGCCGACATCATGCCCCCAACTTCAAAGGGGTTGAGATCTGGCTTTCGCCTCTTCATCCCACGCAGTCAATGCCTTTTTGACCGACAGGTGTGACTTTCATCCCTCCAAGACGGATCAAAGGCGCGGATCGTCAGATAGCAGCGCCCAACGCTCGTGATCGCACCAGACGCCGCCGATCTTCAGATACTTCGGCGAAAACCCCTCCTTGCGGAAGCCGAGGCGCTTCACCAGCGCAATCGAAGAGTGATTGCCGGGTTGAATATTGGCTTCCAGCCGATGCAGGCCGACCGCATCAAAGGCATGGGCGACGGCCAGGCGAACCGCCTGCGTCATGAACCCACGTCCGGCAAAACCCACCATACCGTGATAGCCGAGAAAGGCGCTGCGAAAACCGCCCCAAACCATCTGACTGATATTGACGACGCCGACGATACCACCGGAGCCGGCATCGCGAGCCACCAGACCGATGTTCGGTCCGATCACCGTCTGCCCGAACCATGCGTCGAAACCTGGCCTATCGAGAAAAGGATGCGCCCATGGCACGTGATGGGTGCTGCTGGCGATATTGGCCGCGATCAGCTCGTCCGCGTCCGATTGCCTGACAGGCGCGATGATCACTTGCGGCATGGCTCGCTCCCCGTTGCTAGAAGGAGCGAGCCTTAGCAAATTGAGTCCGAAATCAAAAGCTTCGCGGAAAGAACGGAATCATTCTCCGAACCGCTTCATAACGAAGATAAAGGCCGGCCCAGGCGATCACGCCGACATAGAGGCCGAACAGCAGATGCGAAAAGATCGGGCTGCCGACACGCAAATGAGTTGCCATCGCACCACCGAGAAGACCTGTCAGCAGGATCGCGCCAAGCACTGATGTTCTCGGAACGGCATAGAGAATTGCGCAACCGAGCGTGATGACGCCGAGGAGCCGCGCGAGCGCCGGATCGGCGGAATAGCCAAGCCCCGCCATTGTCTCCGTCACGACAGGAAGCGGAATGAGCTTGATCACACCGTCGAACACGAGAAAGGCGATGATCAGCCCGCTGAGGATCATGCCGGCAACGCGCTGGGCTCGCGTGACTGAAGGTGAAGATGAATCGACTGCATAAGACATTTATATATCCCCCGGAATTGAATCAGTAATTCAGATCTTCGCTGCCAGCGCGGCAAGCTGGTCGGCGCATTGGGCCCATCCCTGATGGAAGCCCATCTTCTCATGCGCGTCGCGGTCTTCGGCTGACCAGTGCAGCACGGTTGCCGTGTAGCGCGTCTTGCCGCCACCGAGATCGTCGAGCTGGATCGTCACCACCATGAACGGCTTTGCCGACGGCACCCAGGCGCTGGTGAAGGCATCGGTGAAAACGATCCGTTCGTTCGCAATCACCTCCAGATAGACGCCGTTACCGGGATAATCTTCGCCTTCGGGGCTGCGCATGGTGATCGAACTCGCACCGCCGGCGCGAAGATCGATCTTGGCGGCAGATACCGTCCAAGGCAGTGGCGCAAACCACTGCTTCAGAAGGTCGGCCTCGGTCCAGCACCGAAAGATCTTCTCGCGCGGCGCGTCGATAACGCGGGTCAGCGAAAGTTCGTGCCGTTGGCTCTGCTCGGTCATATCTCGGTTCCTCTTTGTCATTTGGCGCGGCCGCGCCGCCTATATTCTAACGACGTTCGGCAAGGTCAGTTTCCGACAGCGCGGACACAATTTTTTCGATTATTTTGTCGCGGCAACCGCATCAGCATTCAGACAATCGAGCTGATGACGGATATGGGCGGCCTCGGCGGGTGAGCGCGCAAGCGCGATGGCTCTATCGAAGGCGATACGCGCTTCCTGAGGGCGCTGAAGTTGCATCAGCAAACCGCCTCTCAGCCCGTGGAAATAGAAATAGCTGTCGAGTTGCGCCTCGAGCGGAGCGATCAATGCCAGCGCCTCCTCGGCGCCCTTCAATTTCGACAGGGCGACCGCGCGATTGAGCGTGACGACGGGAGATGGGGTCAGCCTTTCCAGCATCTGATAGAGCAGATCGATCTCGGCCCAATCCGTATCAGCGGCGCGCTTCGCCCGCGAATGCAGCGCGGCGATCGCTGCCTGCACCTGATATGGCCCGGGCCGACGATGCCGGATCGCCTTGTCGAGCAACGCCAACGCCTCGTCGATGGATGTCCTGTCCCAGAGCGAGCGATCCTGCTCTTCCAGAAGGATGATCTGTCCGTCGGCATCGAAACGTGCCGCCTTGCGCGATTGCTGCAGCAGCATCAGCGCCAGCAGCGCCATGGTTTCCGGCTCGGAAGGGAAGATCCGCAGCAGGAGCCGGCCGAGACGGATGGCCTCATCCGCAAAGGCGGCGGCGTCGCGATGCGTTCCGCCGGCCGAATAGCCTTCATTGTAGATGAGGTAGATCATGGCGCTGACCAGCGTCAGCCGTTCGCTTCGCTCCACCGCACCCGGCGTTTCGAAGGCAACGCCGGCCGCAGCGACGCGCGCCTTCGCCCGGGTAATTCGCTGTTCCATCGCGCTGTCGCTGACCAGAAACGCGCGGGCGATCTGCTGCACGGAGAGGCCGGAGACGATACGCAGCGCAAGCGCTATCTGCTGCGTCGCCGGCAGATCGGGATGACAGCAGATGAACAACAGCCGGAGGATATCGTCGCGATAGCCAGAGCCATCGAGGCGCTCGGCAAGATCGCTCTCGGCATCGCCGGTATCGGAAATCACCTCCTCGTCCGGCAGGCTCTGCAATTTCGACTGCTTGCGCACCGTATCGATGCCGCTATTGCGCCCGACGAAGATCAGCCACGCAATCGGATCGCGCGGAGGCCCCTTGTCGGGCCAAGTTTTCAAGGCACGGAGGCAGGCCTCCTGAAAGGCCTCCTCGGCGATGTCGAGATTGCGGAAGTAGCGCAACAGCGCGCCCAGCGCCTGCGGCCGCGCATTGGTCAGAGCGATATCGATCCAGGCGAGATCCGTCATGTTGCAATCGTCCCCGGTCGGAATACGTAGAGCGGACGGATCTCGTAGGAACCGACGCCCGGATTGGCCACAGCCAGCTCCTTGGAGAATTCCAGCGCCTCGTCGAGCGTCTCGAAGTCAACGACATAGAAGCCCAGCAATTGCTCTTTCGTTTCGGCGAAAGGTCCGTCGATGACAATCGGCTCATTCTTGCCCTTGCGCAGGGTCGTCGCCGCCGTCGTCGGCATGAGACGCGCGACGGGACCAAGCTTGCCGGCTTCGGCCAGCGGCGTCTGCACGGCTATCAACCGCGCCATCGTCGCGTCTTCCTGTTCCTTGGACCAGGCAAAGACCGCATCTTCATCGTTGTAGCATAGGATCGCATAAAGCATTGATGGCTTCCTTCCGTTATAATGACGAAGGAATAGCATCTGCTCCGACAGGCCGCGCCAAAAAATTATCGTTGGAAATGACCGGCTTGGCGAATGAGGTCGATCAGGCCGGCAACCTCGTGCAGCCTCGGAGACGGCAGTGGTAGATCGCGATCGGTACGCTCGACGATGACGAGATCGTCATGCGGAATGACGAAGGCATACTGCCCACCCGCTCCCCAGGCAAAATAAGAGCCTGCCGGAAGATGAAATACGTTCCCGTTACCATTCCCGGCCGACGCCGCCGCATCTCCCGTCCACCAGAGATAGCCGTAGCCCAACCCATGGTCGGCATCCGAATGGGGCGTCGTGCTTTCGCTTACCCATTGCTGAGGAACGATCTGCTGGCCGTTCCAGCGTCCATCATTCAGAAAGAGGAGCGCAAACCGGGCAAGGTCGCGCGCGCTCATTCGGAATGTGTAGGCGGGATGGATGGATGCCGCTCCGAAAAACTTGCGCTGTGCATGCGGATCGTAATCCTGCATGCCGATCTTGCGGGCAATCTCGTCTTCAAAGGCATCGTAGATCGAGGCACCGGTCGCCTTCTCGTAAATCGTTCCGAGAGCGTTGAAATCCCAGTTATTGTAATACCAGAAAGTTCCGGGCGCATGGCTGAACCGTTGCGGCCGCGCAGCTGCCATGGCCTTTGTCTCGTAGAGAGCCGAATGGTAGACGCCCGACCGCGCCTCAAGCAGCATCTGGATCGTCGCCTGCTTTTCCTGCGCGGATAGCGGTGGCGGCCTGTCGTCGATACCAGCCTGTTGCAGCGTCGTGTCGAGGTCGATCTTGCGCCGCGCCACCGCGATCCCGATCAGCGCGTCCAGGAGACTTTTGCGGATGGATGCCAATTCCATCGGCTTGTGCGTATTCCCCCATTCGGCAACGACCGCCCCATGCTGAACGACGACCATGGCGCTGACACTATGCTCGTCCGCAAAGGCCTTCGCCTCGGCGAGTTTTACCGCCGACCACCCGGACGTATCAGGGGATGGATGCGCCCATTCTGCGGAAGGAACCGTTTGCGCCATCGCCGGAGCCGATAGCATTGCAACGAATAGCAGCGAGATGAAGCGCATGGCCGATGCCCTGTTTCAAACGTCGTCAGTGACGTCCCGAGATATTGAGCCTTTTCAGTGACAGAGCACAGCAACACTTACCTTTTCTGCAACATCAGGGTGAATCTTTGGCAGCCACAGCCGCTAAGTACCGTTCCGCCTGATCCTCAGCACGCCCGCCTTTGCTTCAAGTTCAGCGTCAGCTCCGATGAAAACACTCGCCGGGCTATCTCCGTGCCCCAGCGGCAGACCGCCAAGCACCGGCACATCGAGTTCGGCCAGATGTTCTCGCAGGATATCGATCACCGAAAAACGGCGATCGAATTCGAAATCGGTGAACTGGCCGATAGCCACCCCCGCCAAGCCGCTCAAATGTCCCGCCTTGCGCAGCATGGTCATCTGGCGATCCACTTGGCCGCGATACATGCCCACCGCCTCGAGCAGCAGGATCGCGCCATGCAGATCCGGCAGCGCCCAACCGGCACATGTCGCAACCATGTCGAGATTGCCGCCGATCAACCGGCCCTTGCACTCCCCGCTTGTCGTCAAAGCCGAAGTCGGCTCCTCAGGGCGCGAGGCAATGACGATGTCCTCGGCCGTCATCATCGCCCGGTGTAGCAGCTCGCGCGTGTAAGCACTGACACCATCGTCATTGACCCCGGAAAAGAAGGCTCCGTGAATGCTGGCCAATTGGCCGTTCTTCAGAACGCTGAGCAGCAATGCCGTGATGTCGCTGAAGCCGATAACGAACTTGGGGTCGCGTCGGACTGCCTCGAAGTCCAGTTGGTCGGCGATGCGATACGAACCTTTGCCGCCGGTTGTGGCGAAAACAGCCCGAACATCGGGATCACGAAAAGCAGCGTTGAGATCCGCCAATCGCTCCTCGTCGGTGCCCGCAAGATAATCCCGCTTGCAAAAGGCATGTTCGCCGAAGTCGATGATCAGTCCCCAGCCTTTCAGGATTTCGGCAAATTTTAGAACCCTATCTCTATCGGGCGGGCTCGCGGGCGAAACAAAACGGACCTTGTCGCCCGGCCGCAATGGCGGCGGGATCAGGATCCGATCCGTGCTGATCCGACTCAATGAGTTCATGCCGAATTCTTGCACGAAACATCAGGCAACGTCAGCCCGCGCGATGACTGGTCCGATGAAGGATTCCAGCAGCCCCTATCCGTTAGTCAGGGTCCGTTTCACCGCGTTCTTCCAGCCTTTCAGCTTTGCGTTCCGGATCTTGTCATCCATGGCCGGTTCAAACCGGCGGTCGCGCGCCCAGGCCTTGGCGAAGCCTTCCCGGTCCGGCCAGACGCCGGCGCGGCTGCCCGCCAGCCATGCAGCCCCAAGCGCCGTGGTTTCCAGGATGATGGGGCGGTCGACGGGCGCATCCAGCAGATCGGCCAGCCGCTGCATGGTCCAGTCGGAGGCAACCATGCCGCCGTCGACGCGCAGCACCGTGTCCTCACCATTGCCGTTGCGCCAATCCTTGTGCATCGCATCCAGCAGGTCACGCGATTGATAACAGACCGCCTCCAGCGCTGCGCGGACGATTTCCTCCGGGCCGATATTGCGGGTGAGCCCGAAGATCGCACCGCGCGCATCCGGATCCCAATGGGGTGCGCCAAGGCCGGTAAAGGCCGGCACGAGATAAACCTCCTGAAGTGGATCCGCCTTGGCCGCCAGATCGCCAGAATCGGAGGCGCGCTTGATGGCCTTCAGGCCATCCCGCAGCCATTGCACTGCCGCGCCCGCGATAAAGATCGATCCCTCAAGCGCATATGTCGTCTTGCCGTTCAGCCGGTAGGCAATGGTGGTCAACAGGCGATTCTTGGACCGCACCATATCGGCACCGGTGTTGAGCAACGCAAAACAACCGGTGCCATAGGTGGATTTCATCATGCCGCGCTCGAAGCAGGCTTGGCCGATTGTCGCCGCCTGCTGATCGCCGGCAACACCGAGGATCGGGATTTCTGCGCCGAAGAGCGCGGGATCGGTCACGCCGAAATCGGCGGCGCAATCCTTCACTTCAGGCAGCATTGCGGCTGGCACGCGCAGGATGTCCAGCAGCTCGTCGTCCCATTCGTTACTGGCAATATTGTACATCAGCGTTCGCGAGGCATTGGTCGCGTCCGTGGAGAAACTCTTACCTCCCGTCAGTCGCCAGATCAGGAAAGTGTCGATCGTACCGAAGCACAGCTCGCCCTTTTCCGCCCGAGTACGCGCGCCCTTCACATTGGTGAGCAGCCAGGAGAGCTTGGTGCCGGAAAAATAGGGATCGAGCAGCAGGCCGGTGCGGCGCGTGAACAGTTTTTCGAGATCCTGCCGTTTGAGCTTCTCGCAATAGCTGGCCGTACGGCGATCCTGCCAGACGATGGCATTGTGGATCGGCTTGCCGGTCTCGCGATCCCAGACGACGACGGTCTCACGCTGATTGGTAATGCCGAGTGCTGCGATATCCTTGGCGGTAATGCCAGCGGCGTCGATGGCCTTGCGAACGGTGAAGAGGACGGACGACCAGATCTCTTCCGGATCGTGCTCTACCCAGCCCGGCTTCGGGTAATGCTGGGTGAATTCCTTCTGCCCCACACCGGCAACCTTCATCTTGCCGTCGAAAACGATAGCCCGCGTTGACGTCGTCCCCTGATCGATCGCCAAGACATAACCGCTCATGCATTCCTCCCGATTTTTCGTCCGACCAACAGATACGCGAGCAAAACGAATGTGAAAAGAAAGCAAAACGAAATTTTTATCGAAAATTTGCTTTCCTGTTCACACCATCGCGGCCAGCGGTGCCGCAAAAGAACCTAACGGCGATACGATTGCCATGTTCGCGGGTTTGGGACTAGGTTCGAACGCTTTTGCATTGCAGCAGAAAGCTGCGCTGTCCAAGGAGAAGATCATGGCAAGAACAGTTGTCGTCACCGGTTCCACGAGCGGTATCGGCCTCGCCATCGCGGCGGCCTTCGCTGCAAAGGGTGATAACGTCGTCATCAACGGCTTCGGAAAGCCGGAGGAAATCGACGCTATCAAGGATAAGCTGGAAGCTTCAGGCGGCGGCAAGGTGATCTATCATCCTGCCGATATGACGAAACCCGCCGAAATCGCCGATCTGATCGCAACGGCCAACTCCACCTTTGGCAGCGTCGATGTTCTCGTCAACAATGCCGGTATCCAGCATGTGGAGAAGATCGAGGATTTCCCGATCGAGAAGTGGGACCAGATCATCGCGATCAATCTTTCCAGCTCCTTCCACACCATGCGCGCCGCCATCCCGCTGATGAAGGCGAAGAAGTACGGCCGCATCATCAACATCGCCTCGGCGCATGGGCTCGTCGCCTCCCCTTTCAAATCAGCCTATGTCGCGGCAAAACATGGTATACTCGGCCTGACCAAGACGGCAGCGCTTGAGCTTGCCGAATTCGGCGTCACGGTAAACGCCATTTGCCCCGGCTATGTCCTGACCCCGCTCGTCGAAAAGCAGATCCCGGATACGGCCAAGGCGCGAGGGATGACTGAGGAGCAGGTGAAGAACGAAGTCATCCTCAAGGCTCAGCCCACGCATGAATTCGTCAAGGCCGAGGAAATCGGAGCCCTTTCGCTCTATCTTGCAAGCGACGAGGCACGCCAGGTCACCGGCACACACGTCTCGATTGACGGTGGCTGGACCGCGGCATAACCATATGCGGTTAGGGCCGGATTCGCGTCAGCACCTCCGGCCCGACAAACGAATAAAAAACGGGAACGACATGAGCGACAGCATCCGCTTTATCCTCAACGGCGAGGATATCACGCTATCCAGCCTGCGCCCCACCGAGACGCTGCTCGATTTCCTGCGCCTCCAGCGGCGCCTGACGGGAACCAAGGAAGGATGCGCGGAGGGCGACTGTGGCGCCTGCACGGTGTTGGTCGGACGCCTCATCGATGGCGGGCTTCAATATGAGTCCGTCAACGCCTGCATCCGCTTCGTCGGCTCGCTGCACGCAACACATGTCGTCACCGTCGAACATCTCGCCGCCCAGAATGGCACGCTGCATCCGGTGCAGCAGGCCATGGTCGATTGCCACGGCTCGCAATGCGGCTTCTGCACCCCGGGCTTCATCATGTCGCTCTATGGCCTCTGGCTGTCGACGGAAAAGCCGAGCCGCGCGCAGATCGAAAAGTCGCTTCAGGGCAATCTCTGTCGATGCACGGGCTATGAGCCCATCGTCAAGGCGGCAGAGCAGGTCAGCCAGAAGCGGCCGAGCGCTCTTTTCGATCCGCTGGAAAAGACGCGAGCCGATATCATCGCCCGCCTCTGGGCCATGCAGGGCGGCGACACTATTACCATTACCGAGGGTGAGGACCGCCTCATCGTGCCCGGCTCCGTTGCTGCCTTGGCGCAGGTGCTTGCGGATGAGCCCAAGGCGACCGTGGTTGCCGGCTCGACCGATGTCGGCCTGTGGGTGACGAAGCAGATGCGCAGGCTTAACCCGGTTGTCTTCATCAACCATCTGACCGACTTGCAAAAGATCGCGGTCGAAGATGAGGGCCTGACCATCGGCGCCGGCGTCAGCTACAGCCGAGCCTTTACCGTGATCGCGGAAAAAATCCCGGCTATTGCCAACCTCATCAATCGCATCGGCGGCGAGCAGGTTCGCAACATGGGCACCATCGGCGGCAATATCGCCAATGGTTCGCCGATCGGCGATAGTCCTCCACCGCTGATCGCCCTTGGCGCCACCGTCAGGCTGCGCTCGGCAGCGGGTACCCGCAGCCTCCTGCTCGAAGATTTCTTCATCGACTATGGCAAGCAGGATCGCAATCCCGGCGAATTCGTCGAGAGCATCTTTGTCCCCTATCCGGCCGCCGACGCACATTTTGCCGTCTACAAGATCACGAAGCGCCGCGATGAAGATATCACCGCCGTGCTCGGGGCCTTCCATCTGACGCTGGATAATGCAGGCAAGGTCGCGGATATCCGCATCGCTTTCGGCGGCATGGCTGGCACGCCGAAGCGCGCCCGCACGGTCGAGGCCGAACTGGTCGGAAAGCCCTGGACGGAGGCGACGGTCACAGCTGTCCGCCCCGCTTTCGATGCCGATTACAAGCCATTGACCGATTGGCGCGCCACCGCCGAATACAGGCAACTGACAGCAAAAAACCTGCTGCTCCGATTCTACCTGGAAACGGCTGGTGCGCCGCAGGAACTGAAGCGCTTTGCGGCGGAGGAGGTCTGAGCCATGGACAAGTCCACTTTCGAAGAAGCCAAGGTCGTCATCAACGGATCGATGCACGGATCTTTGCGCCATGATTCCGCGCATAAGCATGTGACCGGAGCAGCCGACTATATCGACGATATTCCCGAACCCGCAGGCCTGCTCCACGGCGCTCTCGGCCTCTCGGATCGCCCGCATGCGGAGATCGTCTCCGTCGACCTTTCGGCCGTCAGCGCCTATCCCGGCGTCGTTTGGGTCTTCACAGGCGCGGACATTCCGGGCGTCAACGACACGAGTTCCAACGGCATGCATGACGAGCCCTTGCTCGCCGAAGCAAAGGTCGAATTCCACGGCCAACCGATCTTCGCCGTCATCGCCGAAACCCGCGACACAGCCCGTCGCGCCGCCCGCCTTGCCAAGATAGATTACCGCGAGCTGCCACATTGGAGCGATATCGACGGCGCGCTCGCCAATGGTTCGCCGCTCGTCTATGAGCCTATGACTTTGAAGCGCGGCGAGCCTGAGGCCGAGATGGCCAACGCCAAGCATCGCATCAAGGCGCAAATGCGCATCGGCGGCCAGGAGCATTTTTATCTCGAGAGCCATATCGCTCTGGCGGTTCCCGGCGAGGATGACGAGGTCGCCGTCTGGTCGTCGACACAGCATCCGAGCGAAATTCAGCACATCGTCGGCCATGTCCTCGGTATTCCGTCGAACGCCGTAACCGTCAACGTGCGCCGCATGGGCGGTGGCTTCGGCGGCAAGGAAACGCAAGGCAACCAGTTTGCGGCTTTGGCAGCCGTTGCCGCCAAGAAACTCGGCCGCGCCGTGAAATTCCGTCCCGACCGCGACGAGGATATGAGCGCAACCGGCAAGCGGCACGACTTCCTCGTAGACTATGAGGTCGGCTTCGACGAAGACGGCCGCATCCATGCCGTCGACGCGACCTATGCCGCACGCTGCGGCTTTTCCTCCGATCTTTCCGGCCCGGTCACCGACCGCGCGCTATTCCATGCGGATTCCAGCTATTTCTACCCGCATGTGCATCTGGTCTCGAAGCCGCTGAAAACGCACACCGTTTCCAACACGGCCTTCCGTGGTTTCGGCGGTCCACAGGGCATGGTCGGCGGCGAGCGCATGATCGAGGAGATCGCCTATGCCCTCGGCAAGGATCCGCTGGAGGTGCGACGCGCCAATTTCTACGGCCAGCCAGGCTCGGGCCGAACGCTGACCCCCTACCATCAGGAAGTCACCGACAACATCATCAACCGCATCGTCGATGAACTGGAACAGTCCTCCGACTATCAGGCGCGACGCAAAGCGATCATCGAGTTCAACCGCTCCAGCCGCTTCATCCGCAAGGGCATCGCGCTGACACCGGTGAAATTCGGCATCTCCTTCACCATGACCGCCTTCAATCAGGCCGGCGCGCTGGTGCATATCTATCAGGACGGCTCCATCCACCTGAACCATGGCGGCACCGAAATGGGTCAGGGCCTCTATACCAAGGTGGCGCAGGTTCTTGCCGACAGTTTCCAGGTCGATGTCGACAGGGTGAAGATCACGGCGACGACCACGGGCAAGGTGCCGAACACCTCGGCAACGGCGGCGTCCTCCGGTTCGGATCTGAACGGCATGGCAGCCTATGACGCTGCCCGGCAGCTCAAGGAAAGGCTCGTGGCTTTCGCGGCCGAAAAGTGGGGCGTAGGCGCCGAGGAGGTTCAGTTCCTTCCGAACCGCGTGCGCGTCGGTGCCGAGGAAATTCCCTTCCCCGATTTCGTCAAGCAGGCCTATTTCGCCCGCGTCCAGCTTTCGGCCGCCGGTTTCTACAAGACGCCGAAGATCCATTGGGATCGCAAGGCTGGCCGCGGCACGCCGTTCTATTATTTCTCCTATGGCGCCGCCTGCTCGGAAGTGTCGATCGATACGCTGACCGGCGAATATCTGATCGACCGCGCCGATATCCTCCATGATGTCGGCCGCTCCCTCAATCCGGCGATCGATATCGGCCAGGTCGAAGGCGCCTTCGTGCAAGGCATGGGATGGCTGACGACCGAGGAGCTCTGGTGGGACGCCAAGGGCCGTCTGCGCACCCATGCACCGTCGACCTACAAGATTCCCCTCGCTTCCGACCGGCCAAAGATCTTCAACGTCCGTCTTGCCGAATGGTCGGAAAATACCGAAGCCACCATCGGCCGTTCCAAGGCCGTCGGCGAGCCGCCCTTCATGCTGCCGATCTCGGTGCTGGAGGCGCTATCCATGGCGGTTGCAAGCGTCGCGGACTATCGTGTCTGCCCACGCCTCGATGCACCGGCAACGCCCGAGCGAGTGCTGATGGCCGTCGAGCGACTGAAGGGAATGTGACGATGCGAGCGGCGGCGCTGCGGTTAGGCCGTTGCCCCGAGGCATCGGGGTTTGCTGCGATAAAAAAAGGGCGCTCATACGAGCGCCCGTCATCCATAAGCATCCAGCGGCCTATGCATAATTCCTTAAATCGGAATCGATTTGAGGACAGAATTATGCAGACGATTTAAAGTGCTACAGCGACCTTTGCGCATCGCATAGGAAGTGCGGCGCTATAGATGCTTATCGAAGCCTGTTATCCTCATAACGTGGCTCGCGCCCGTCGAGAAAACCGATATCGCGCTTCACTCGATCGGGAACCTCATCCAGATTGAGCTCAGGCGATGGGTCGCCCGACCGTGTGAAGATCTGCGACAGCGCTTCCAGAACACGCGCCAGAACCGTGGGCCTGGCTGCTTCCATTTGCTCCACAACACAGCAATCCATAACGACACCTCAATTCCATCAACGATATGAATTGTAGTTTGCTGCTAAAAGTGCTGATATTCCAATGGAACTATCATCTGTATAGATAAAGAGAACTTATCCATGAAGCTTTCAAAACGCTTCCCTCTGAATGCCCTGCGGGTTTTTGAGGCCGCCGCCCGGCTTGGTAGCTTTACCCGCGCTGGCGACGAACTGGGCATGACACAGACGGCCGTGAGCTATCAGATCAAATTGCTGGAAGAGACCGTGGGCGAGCCCCTTTTCCTCCGCCGGCCGAGGCAGATCGAACTGACGGACACCGGAGAACAGCTGGCGCCGAAAGTCGCCGAGGCCTTCGCCATGCTGCAGGATGCCATGGCCTCGATTAGCGGTGACGCGGAGACCACGCTGCATATCCACTCAACCCCGACTTTCGCCTCGCAGTGGCTCGCCCGCCATCTCGGCACCTTCCAGCTCAAGCATCCCAATGTCGCCGTTCGCTTGTCCTCATCCGAATCCATCATCGATTTCGGCCGGGTACCTTCCGACATCGCCATCCGCGCCGGCCGCGGATCGTGGCCCGGACTGCGCGCGCATCTGTTGATGAAGATGAATTTCACGCCCATGCTGAGCCCCGCTTTGGCGGCAACCATCGGCGGCGTAAATGAACCTGCTGACCTTCTGAAGCTTCGCATCATCGACGCGGGCGACCCCTGGTGGGTTCAGTGGTTTGAGGATGCGGGCATACCCGACCCGGGCCTTCAGGGCAGGCCCCGCAGCAGGCTCGGCGCGCAATCTTTCGAGGCCGCGGCAGCCATAGCCGGTCAGGGGGTCGCCGTGCTGACGCCGGAATTCTACGCGGACGAGGTTGCCGCTGGCAGGCTGATCCAGCCCTTCGATATCCTCTCGACGGATGGTGTAGACTACTGGGTCGCTTATCCCGAAAACAGGCGCCATACGCCGAGAATTCGCGCATTCAGGAACTGGATCCTCGGCGAGTTCGGCCAGCCGCTGGCATAGGATTCATCAAGCCTTGCCGACATATTGCGTCGCGGCGGCCTTGTGGCGGCTATGTCTCTGCCATTCTGCCCGACGGTAGATCGAAAATCGATAAGACCGTGGCTTTCGGCCGGTGGATCAAACTCTCCCCTTCCATCCGACCTCAACATTTTGCAAGGTATCTGGCCGAAGAACGAAAAGGGGAACCGAATGTATGAATACGCCATAGCGTGGGAGTGGCTGGCCTTTGCCGTGCGCTGGTTCCACGTCATTACCGCCATAGCGTGGATCGGCTCCTCATTCTACTTCATCGCCCTCGATCTGGGGCTGGTGAAGCGGCCGCATCTTCCGGTCGGCGCCTACGGGGAGGAATGGCAGGTTCACGGCGGCGGCTTCTATCACATCCAGAAATATCTGGTGGCGCCAGCGCAGATGCCGGAGCACCTCACCTGGTTCAAATATGAGAGCTATTTCACCTGGCTCTCGGGCTTCCTGATGATGTGCATCGTCTATTACGGTGGTGCCAATCTCTTCCTGATCGATCGGCATGTGCTTGACGTCAGCGTTCCCGTCGCAATCCTGATATCGCTGGCCTCGCTCGCAGTCGGCTGGATCATCTACGACCTGCTCTGCAAATCACCGCTCGGCAACAATACCTGGGGCCTGATGATCGTGCTTTACGCCGTCCTGGTCTTCATGGCCTGGGGCTATACGCATCTCTTTACCGGTCGCGCTGCCTTCCTGCATCTCGGCGCTTTCACAGCGACGATCATGTCGGCAAACGTCTTCATGATCATCATCCCCAATCAGAAGATCGTCGTCGCCGACCTCATCGCCGGACGTACGCCGGACCCGAAATATGGCCGCATCGCCAAGCAGCGCTCGCTGCACAACAATTACCTGACGCTGCCCGTCATCTTCTTCATGCTGTCGAACCATTACCCGCTGGCCTTCGGCACGGCTTACAATTGGGTCATCGCAGCGCTGGTGTTCCTGATGGGCGTCACGATCCGCCATTGGTTTAACACTACGCATGCCCGCCAGGGGCGCCCGACGTGGACCTGGATCGTCACCCTCGTCCTCTTCATCGTCATCATATGGCTTTCGACCGTTCCGAAGGTGCTGACGGGCGAAAAAGAGGCCAATGCCGTCTCGCCTGCCTTCCAGCAATTCGCCTCGGATGCGCATTTTCCGGCCGTCAAGCAGATGGTTTCGACGCGCTGTTCCATGTGCCATGCGGCCGAGCCCGTTTTTGAGGGAATTGTCCGCCCGCCGAAGGACGTCGTGCTGGAAAATGACGAGCAAATCGCTATGCATGCCCGGGAGATCTATATCCAGGCCGGCCGCAGCCATGCCATGCCTCCGGGCAACGTCACCGAAGTGACGCCCGAGGAACGCAAGCTGCTGGTCGCCTGGTTCGAAAGCTCCATCGGAGAAAAAAGCCAATGACCACCCTTCTGCGCGGCCGCCTGCTGTCCTTCAAGCGTTTGCCTCAAAGCCTCGATGATGCCGATAGCTATAGCTATGAGAGCGACGGCGGACTGCTGATCGAAGACGGTGTGATCGCCGCGGCTGGCCCCTACGCTGATGTCAAGGCGCAGGCGCCGGAAGGCGTGACCGAAGTCGACCATCGCCCGCACCTGATCCTGCCGGGGTTCATCGACATGCACCTGCATTTCCCGCAGATGCAGGTGATCGCCTCCTATGCCGCAAACCTGCTGGAATGGCTGAACACCTATACCTTCCCCGAGGAATGCCGCTTCGTCGAAAGCGCCCATGCTGAGCGCATCGCCAGACATTTCTACGACGAAATGATCCGCCACGGCACCACGACGGCCGTCGCCTATTGCTCCGTACACAAGACCTCGGCCGACGCCTATTTTGGCGAAGCCATGCGGCGCAACTTGCGCATGGTCGGCGGCAAGGTCATGATGGACCGCCACGCGCCGCAGGGCCTGCTCGACACGCCCGAAATGGGCTACGACGAGACCCGCCAGGTCATTGCTGATTGGCACGGCAAGGGCCGCAACCACGTCGCCATCACCCCGCGTTTCGCCATCACGTCGACGCCGGCGCAGATGGAAGCGACGGCCGCGCTTGCCCGCGAATTCCCAGACCTGCATATCCAGACGCACCTCTCAGAGAACCATGACGAAATCACGTTCACCTGCGAGCTCTATCCGGACGCGATCGACTACACCGATATCTATGCCCGCTACGGCCTGCTTGGCCCCAAGAGCCTGTTCGGTCATGCGATCCACCTTTCCGAGCGCGAAGCCGACGCCATGAGCGAAGCGGGCTCCGTCGCTGTGCATTGCCCGACCTCAAACCTCTTTCTCGGCTCCGGCCTTTTCCCGCTGAAGGCGCTGGCGCGCCGCGAAAAGCCCGTTCGCATCGGCGTGGCCACCGATATCGGCGGCGGCTCCAGCTATTCCATGCTGCGCACCATGGATGAGGCCTACAAGATCCAGCAGCTGCTCGGCGAACGCCTGAACCCGCTGGAAAGCTACTACTACATGACGCGCGGGAATGCAGAATCCCTCTCGCTTGTCGACAAGATCGGCACGCTTGACACCGGCACCGAAGCCGACCTCATCGTCCTCAACGCCGCCGCAACGCCGGCCATGGCGCTGAAGATGGAGGTGACGAAGAGCCTCACCGAAGAGCTGTTCCTGTTGCAGACCATGGGCGACGACCGCGCCGTCGTCGAAACCTACGTCGCCGGAAAGCCGATGAAATCGACCCTGCAATAGGGTCGGGAACCCACCACAACACCACCACTGAGAAAGCATAGAGCCATGACCGCGCCGCTGACCATCGCCGAACTGAAGAAGCTCGCCGAGCGGCGCGTGCCGAAAATGTTCTTCCAGTATGCCGATTCCGGCTCGTGGACGGAGTCGACCTATCAGGCGAACGAGGCTGACTTCGCCAAGATCAAGCTGCGCCAGCGCGTCCTCGTCGACATGTCCGACCGGTCGCTCGCCACCACCATGGTTGGTCAGAAGGCTTCCATGCCGGTGGCGCTGGCGCCGACCGGCCTGACCGGCATGCAGCACGCCGATGGCGAGATGCTGGCGGCGCGCGCGGCAGAGGAGTTCGGTATTCCCTTCACGCTCTCGACCATGAGCATCTGCTCGATCGAGGATATCGCCTCGGTGACGAAGCAGCCTTTCTGGTTCCAGCTCTACGTGATGAAGGACCGCGATTTCGTTCTCAATCTGATCCAGCGCGCCAAGGCGGCAAAATGCTCGGCGCTGGTGCTGACGGCCGACCTGCAGATCCTCGGCCAGCGCCATAACGACATCCGCAACGGGCTCTCGGCACCGCCGAAAATGACGGTGAAGAATCTCTGGCAGATGGCAACACGGCCCAGCTGGTGCATGAACATGCTGAAGACCAAGCGTCGCTCCTTCGGCAACATCATCGGCCATGCCAAAGATATTTCCGACATGACGACGCTGTCGCATTGGACGCATTCGCAGTTCGACCCCAAGCTTTCCTGGAGCGATGTCGCCTGGATCAAGGAGCAATGGGGTGGCCCGCTCATCATCAAGGGCATATTGGATGTCGAAGATGCGAAGGCCGCCGTCGATACCGGTGCCGACGCCATCATCGTCTCCAACCATGGCGGCCGGCAGCTCGACGGCGCCCTCTCCTCTATCAGCATGCTACCCCGGATTGTCGATGCGGTCGGCGACAGGATCGAGGTGCATGTGGATGGCGGCATTCGCTCCGGCCAGGATGTGCTGAAGGCCGTGGCTCTCGGCGCCAAGGGCACCTTCATCGGCCGCCCCTTCCTCTATGGCCTGGGTGCCATGGGCAAGGAGGGCGTGACGCTGGCTCTGGAGATCATCCGCAAGGAGCTGGATATCTCCATGGCACTCTGCGGCAAGAGGGATATCAAGACTGTAGATCGGTCGATCCTGGCTGATCTTTGAAACGCGTGTCGATAACCGCTGCAGACTTTCGCGACATGCTCTACCGCAGCCAGCCCGTCGCCAGGCCGCTCGCCCACTCGGCGCGACCATTTTCAGCCGCTAGCTCTGCCATCGCCATGTGATCATAGGCGACCTGTCGAAACACTGGCAGCCAAGTCTCGCCCTGCTTTTCAAGAATGGCGTAGGAGGCGAAGGGGTGGCCGGCTTCTACCTTGTGATAGTGGGGCAGATCGTCATCATAGGCGGGGCAGCCGACGCTGCCGGGATTGACGATCAGGCGGCCATCGGAAAGCCTGACGACACGGGGAATATGCGTGTGTCCGCACAAGATCAGCGGAAAATCGATGCCTGCGGCCAGCGCCTCGATGTCTTCGACCGGCTTCTGATAGACATGGCCATCCGCCGAGACGGATTGCAGCCAATAGACATTATCGGCCGCCGGCGTGGCATGGCAGAGATAGGCAGCGTCCCTGTATACCGCGCTAAAGGGCAAGCCGCGCAGCCAATCGAGATGTTGCTCGGTCAGTTGTGCACAGGCCACCTTGTCGGAGGGATGCATCGCTTCCGGCGCCTGCTCGATCAGATACCGGTCGTGATTGCCGCGCACGGTCAGAGCATTCAGCGCCAGCAGCCTGTCCGCCGTCTTGCCCGAGGTCAGCGGACCGCTGAAGCAATCGCCCAGATTGACGATGTCGGTAATGCCCTGCGCACTTATATCCTCCAGCACCGCTTCGAGTGCCAGATGATTGCCGTGGACATCCGCAATGGCAGCAAACCGCAAGCGTCAGCTCCCGCGATAGGTGGAGTAGCTATAGGGCGAAATCAGCAGCGGCACATGATAGTGCGCCGTCGTATCGGCAATGCCAAAACGGATCGGCACGAGGTCGAGGAAGGCGGGCTCAGTCAGCTTGACACCGCTCGCACGCAGATAATCGCCCGCGCGGAACAGCAGCTCATAAGTGCCGGCGACAAAACTGTCGCCGATGAGAATGGGGCCACCATCCACGCGCCCGTCGGAATTGGTCACGACCGTCTTCAGATGGGTACGGGCTTCGCCCTCTATCCTGAAAAGGTCGATGGTCAGGCCTTCGGCCGGCCTGCCGAGGGCGGTGTCGAGCACATGGGTGGTCAGTCCGGTCATAGCACTGGCACTCCGATGGTGAAGGGAATATCGAAGAAATATTCCTCGAGATTGTTTCCCGGCCCGTCGCGATCGACGACGAGGAAATCGCTCTGCTCGCCAAGCGCCATCAGCGGATAGTGCCAGGCATTGACGCGGTAGTTCACGCCCTGATCGCCGCGCGCCAAGAAGACCTGCGGCTTGCCGGGCTTGCCGTCATCATCCTGCGAGACGACGACGAGAAACGGCCGGCCGTTCAGCGGGATGAAACACTGGCTGCCGAACGGATGGCGCTCCATCATCTCGATCGCAAAAGGAAAGGCCCGCGGCTGGCCGCGGAAGATGTTCAGGATAACCCGCGCGCCCTCGCCGATGGCTTCGGCGGCGGAGAGCGCATGGAAGCGCTCTGTGGTTCCGCCATTGATGAAGCGCATCGTTGCCGGATCGGCCTCGATCACATCGCCGAACGGTGCGAATGCGGCCTTTGTCAAAGGTTTGATGTCTAGATGCTGTGTCATTGAATGATTATTCGCCTTCCGCTCGCCAATGGCGAATGGAGTCCAGTTGCAGGAGCAACTCAGGAACAGATGTATGGGCGAGATCCCAAAGGGCGTTCAACTCGATGTCGAAATACCCTTGCGCAATCCGATTCCTGAAGTCGCGCATCACATGCCAAGGCAAGTCGGGATGGTCAACGACAAACTCCGGATATTCTTGCTCGATGCGGGTCGCTGCTTCGCCAATCAGCATAAGATTCATGCCGACGGCCCGCTGTTTTTCAACCGAATTGGAGAAGGCAGCCCTGTCCGCTGCTTGCAGAAACTGACCGATTTCGGATCCGGCCTGCTGTATATGGTCGAGATGGGCAATCAGCCGGTCCAGGCTCATGTCACGCGGCGCCTCCCGGGCCAATTCTCAAATGGCAGCCGTAAGCCTGAACGGCAGGACGAAGCGCCGACTGCAAATCAGCTCTCCGGAAGCATGGATTGCAACCGCAGCAGCGCGATCTTCTCCACCTGCGCGGTTGCCGTCTCAAACTCGGCATCGCGGTCATTGCCGATCCGTGTCTCGAAGGCGGCAAGGATATCATTCTTGCCGAGACCTTTGACTGCAATGATGAAGGGAAACCCGAATTTCGTCACATAGGAAGAATTGAGCTCCGTGAACCGGGCATGCTCAGCCGGGCTCAGCCGATCGAGCCCAGCCCCCGCCTGCTCCTTGCGGCTGTCTTCGGTGAGCTCGCCGGCAATGGCTAGCCGACCGGCGAGATCCGGATGCGCCCGCAGGACGCCGAGCCGCTCGTCGGCACTCGCCGCGCGAAAAACGTCAACCAGAGCGCCGTGCACGCCGCCCGAGGTCAATGGCTCGGTGATGGCACCCCTGTCAAAGGCGCGCTCGGCAATAGAGGGAGAATGTTCGAAAACGCCGCCGAAGCGGCTCACGAATTCATCGCGCGACACCATCTTAGCGCTCGCCCGTCGGAAGATGATGTTGGTGCCAATGGTTGGCGATCTCGACACGACGGGGAATCCAGACCTTGTCGTGCTTCAGCACATACTCGATGAAGCGGCGCAACGCCGCGGCGCGACCCGGGCGGCCAACAAGGCGGCAATGCAAGCCGACCGACATCATCTTCGGACTGCCTTCCTTGCCCTCTTCGTAAAGCGTATCAAAAGCGTCCTTGAGATAGGTGAAGAACTGGTCGCCCGAATTGAAGCCCTGCGGCGTGGCAAAGCGCATATCGTTAGTTTCAAGCGTATAGGGGATGATCAGGAACGGCTTGCCGTTCAGGCCGTCGACCCAAAAAGGCAGATCGTCCGCGTAGGAGTCGGAGGAATAGAGGAAGCCGCCCTCCTCCATGACCAGCCGCAGCGTATTGTCGGATGGCTTGCCCTGATACATGCCGTAGGGGCGCTCGCCTGTCAGTTCGGTGTGCAGACGTACCGCCTCCTGGATGTGCTTGCGCTCCAGATCCTCGGAGAAATCCTTGTATTCCAGCCAACGATAGCCGTGGCTGGCGATTTCCCATCCGGCTTCCTTCATCGCGGCAACCGCTTCCGGATTGCGCGCCATGGCAAGCGTCACGCCATAGACCGTCGCCTGAACCTTGAGTTCGGTAAACAACCGCCACAAGCGCCAGAAGCCGGCGCGTGAACCATACTCGTAGATGGATTCCATGTTGAGGTTGCGCTGGTTCGGCCAGGATGCGGCGCCAACGATCTCTGACAGCAGGTTCTCCGAGCCCGCATCGCCATCAAGAATGCAGCTTTCGCCGCCCTCTTCATAGTTGATCACGAACTGCACCGCGACGCGGGCGTCGCCCGGCCATTTCGGATCGGGTGTGTTACGGCCGTAGCCGATGAGATTGCGCGCGTAATTTTCCGACATTGAACCACCTTTTCTAGTGGGGGAACGGTAGCACCCATGCCACGAAAGTCGAGATGGAAAGTGGGAAAATCACTTTCTCTTCAATGGCAAGCCACGAGAGCACCGTGCTTCGTTTAGTAAGCACAGAAGTCGCTCTATCTCTTTTATTCCACGCATCAGGCTTTCCGAAAAGCGTATCAGATTTTCGGGCCGATGCTGTAAGACAAGGTTGCCGACTACCTAGGCAATCTTGCGCGCGCTCACCTTGCCCATCGGATGGAGGGAATGAACCCGGAAGGGGCCGCCGGAGCCGTCTTCCATCATCAACGCGATGTTGGAGACCGGAATGGGTGCCATGAGCGAAGGCTCAAAGAAATCACGCATTGCATGTTCCATCCGCTGCATGTCGCCGGGGTTGACGGTGCCCGTCAGCATCATCTGAAAGCGGAACTCGTCCATCACATGCGGATGGCCCCAGCGATGCAGATTGGCAAACTGCGTGGCAGAAAGACCGTCCGGATCGATGCGTTCGATTTCCGCCTCCGTGAGCGGGGCACGATAGAGATCAAAAGCCTGAACCAGCGAAGCCGCGAGAAAGTGCATCTGCTGGCTGGGCGCGGACGGAACAAGGCCCAATGCGCCGCCAAGCCGCGCAACTTCCAGCCGCGGGATTTCGAACGGTGAGGTCGAGCCTGAAAAACGCATGAGATCGCGCAGCAACGCCGCTTCGGACATCTCCTCTGCCAATCTGAAAGGCGCCTTCAGCAGGCCCATGAAGCCATATCGACGGGGGACGGCGGTATAAAAAGCAATCTCATGGATCCCGAGCCCGCGTATAGCGGGCGGCTCGACCATCTCGCCGGAGTAGACGTTGCGGCCGAGCCAATTTGCGGCCACGAGCGTCAGCGGATCGCTCGCAGACGGCGTGAAGCAAATGGCATAGCGCATAAGATCTCCTCCAGATCACAGCAAACCGGCTGACCGAGCCAGGTCCCGACGGCCAAGGAGATAGGTGATTTGCGTGACAGATTGACGACCCGAAAGGGCGTATATTCACGTTTTATGTGATACGACTGCAATATGACTGGCGAGTGTGAAACTCTGCGGCAAGTTGAAGCTGCAAGCCACACTTGCGGCCTCGCAAACGGCCGCCTGCGCAAGCCGATGCGCCAGTCCGAAGCTCACCTTGAAACCGCCGGTCAGGGCGATCAACGACGGGTGATCGGGATGAGGCCCCACCATCGGATCGCGGTCCACAGCCTTCGGCCGCAAGCCGGCCCAGCGTTCGACCACATCGGCACCAGCCAAAACCGGCGCCATCGCACGGGCTGCAATCAGCAGATCGTCGAGCTGACGGTCGGTGGACAGAGGATCTTCGAAGCGGTTTTCGCTGGTGCTGCCGACCGCAACCAGACCGCCTTCGTGCGGAACAATGTAGAGGCCGTCGCGGAAGATGACTGGAAGCGTGCTATCGACATCCGCCTTCAACAAAGCGGCCTGCCCTTTGACCGGCTGCCCCAAAGCCGATTTTCGATCGCGTGTCAGTTCGTCCAGGACCGGAAAGGATCTGTATCCGGCGGCCAGAATGCAGCGGCCGAAACGGATATCCTCGCTACCTGTCGTCGCCACACCATTGTCGGGATCGATGCGATCGATACTCAACCCCTTCGCAAGTCTTACATGTCTGGCTGAGGCGAGAAACCTCTGCAGCACATTCAGCAGCGCACGCGGGGCCACGCGCGCCGCCAGCGTATCGAAGACGAAGCCGCTCTCACCGGCGCCGGGATCGATCCAGTCCGAAGCGGGTGCAGCATCAAGCACTTGCCAGTGAAATTCCCGCCCACCCTGATGCCAATGGTTTGCGGCATCCTTCTGATGACCCAGCGCAATCTGCCGCAGATGCGGCTTCGGCAGCGGAATCAAACGACCTGCGCGTCTATAGCCGGCAGAAAGACCCGTCGCAGCCTCCAGCCCGGCGATCTCTTCCTCCAGAGATACGAGCGCATCGAACTGAAACTGCTTCTTTTCCGACCACTTGTCCGGCATATGCGGCATCAGCGCCCCGAGCAGGCCGCCGCTCGCGCCCTGTCCGAATCCGCCGGAATCGACGAGCAGCGTTTGAATGCCGAGACGCTCGGCATGAACGGCCGCCCACAAGCCCATGATGCCACCGCCGACGATCAGCAGATCGACGAACGATTGACCGGCAGGTCTCGGAGGATTATCGGCTTTTTCCATGACAGATCCAGTTTCAGATCGGACTGACACGTCCGAAACCAATGCGGCAAGCCCGGAGCTCGAATGGCGCGACGGCGATATGCCCTATTCGCCGGCGTTTGGCGACCATTTTTATTGCCAGACCGATGGGCGGCTGGAATGCGGCCATGTCTTCCTGGCCGGGAATGGCTTGCCTTCACGGTGGGAGCAGCAGAAGCATTTCCTCATCGGCGAGCTTGGCTTCGGCACCGGTCTGAATTTCTGCGAGACATGGCGCCAGTGGCAACAACAGGCAACCTCGGGCTCGGAGCTGCACTTCATGTCCTTCGAGCTTTACCCGATGCGCGCCGCGGAAATCGATCGCGCCCTGTCGCACTGGCCCGAGATCAACGATCAACGCAAAGCTTTGGTCGCCGCATGGCCGAGCGACCCGCAAGGTGTCCTGTCTCTCAGGCTCGATGCCCATACACGTCTCACCGTCGTCTGCGGCCCTGCGCTGGAAGGCGTGAGCAATGCGCAGCCGGGCTTCGACGCCTGGTATCTCGATGGTTTCGCGCCATCGCGCAACGCCGACATGTGGTCGATGGATCTAATGCAGGCGCTCTATGACAAGACGGTTCCGAAAGGCACCTTCGCCACTTACGCGGCGGCCGGTTTCGTGCGCCGCAATCTGCAGGCCTCGGGTTTCACAGTGGAAAGACGGCAAGGCTTTGCCGGCAAACGTGAAATGCTCTGCGGCGTCAAACCGGCCTAGAGTCGGATGACTTCAGGTCTGCTCGACCTAAAGTCCGAAGCCGCTCCAGAAGCAAACATGTAAGGCGGATGTCGCCCGAAAGCCGCATAGTCTTTTCGGCATCATGCCCTAGGTGTTGGAGCGATCGGCGTGCATTGCACCATCGCCGAGCCAGCGCTGGATCTTTCCTTCAAGAAGCTCCGGGCTGATCGGCTTCGACAGGCAATCGTCCATGCCCGCTTCCATGCACATGACCCGATCCACTTCCAGCGCCTGCGCCGTTACGCCGATGATGGGCACATGCCAACCCTGCCCTGCCTGCGCCTCGAACTGGCGGATCATCCGCGTCGCCTGATGACCGTTCATGATCGGCATGGAAACATCCATCAGGATCACCGACGGCCGTAGCTGGCGCCATGCGTTCACCGCTTCCTGGCCATTCTCGACGACCAAGAAACGCAGCTTTGTGGCCTGCAGAATCTGCGTAAAGACGATCTGGTTTACCTGGTTATCCTCGGCGACGAGAACGTCGATAGAATTGGCAGCGCCTGTCGAATCCATGTCCTCAGTCGCCTTTATGGCAGCCGCAGCCTCGACCTCGATCGGCACATGCCGGACGGCTGCGCTCTGTTGACTGTTCGCTCGTCGCCGTCGCGAGGTACGCACGACGTCGATGATCGCATTCCGCAGCACATTGGCACGCACCGGCTTCATCAGATGCGCCTGGCCGTTGATTGCCGTGAACTCCTTGTCCCAGCCGACCGCTCCCATCGACGTCAGAAACATCACCGGCAAGGCATCGAAACGCACATCCGCGCGCATGGTTCGCGCCAGCTGATAGCCGTTCTGATCGGGCATATTGCAGTCGATCACCAATGCATCGACCGGCACGCCCATGTCGAAGGCTGTATTCAAAATGGCGAGCGCGGTCATGCCATCCTCGGCGACATGGCCATCAAAGCCCCACTGCGCCAATTGTTCGCCGGATATGCTCCGGTGGATCTCACCGTCCTCGACAATCAGGATGCGCGCGCCCTTGACGTCTGCGGGCAATTCCGGCGCCCTGCCGCGCTCGGCAACCAGCGGCATCGGTAAATGAACCGTGAAGGCCGATCCCTTGCCCCATTCGCTCTCCACAGAGAGCGAGCCGCCGAAAAGATCGACCAGGCCGGCGGTGATAGCAAGCCCGAGACCGGAGCCTTCGAGGCGCCGCGCAAAGGACGAATCCGCAAGCGAGAACTTGTCAAAGATGCTGCCGAGCTTTTCTTCCGGGATACCGATGCCCGTATCTGCGATACGCAACATGAGCAGGACATCTTCGCCGACATCGGGCTGGCTATCCAGCTCCACCAGGACATGACCGCGCTCGGTGAACTTGATGGCGTTACCGACAAGATTGGTCACGATCTGCCGAAAGCGCCCGGCATCGCCAAGTACGGCCGCCGGCACGCCTTGAGCGGCGCGCACGATCAGCTCGATGTTCTTTTCCGATGCCGCAGCCGCCAGCAGCGCGGCTATATCCTCGACTGCTTCGACCGGATCGAACGCCATCTTGCGCAGGTGCATCTCGCCGGTATCGATCCGCGAGAAATCGAGAATGTCGTTGATGATGGTCAGGAGTGCGTTGGCGGATTTGACGATGATATCGACAAAGGTCTTCTGCCTGGGGTCGAGACCGGTTTTTGCAAGCAGCTCCGCCATGCCGAGAACTCCGTTCATCGGCGTGCGGATCTCGTGGCTCATATGGGTAAGAAATTCGGACTTCGCCCGATCCGCCGCATTGCTGCGGGCCAGCAGGAGCTGCAGATCGGCTTCGCGCTCCTTCATTTCGGTGACATCGGTCAGAACGACGGTCCAGCGGCGATGCTCGCCGATCGCCGCATCGAGCTGCATCCAACGATCGCCGACGACCTGGAACACATGATGGATCGGCTTGCCGGCCGCGATGCTCTCGCCCCAGGAGCGCCGCACCGTCTCCGCATCGTCGCCGAAGTCCCCACGCGCCGCACAGTAGTCGAAAGCGGCCGACCACTTCTTGTCCGCTTCCAGAAGCGCCGCCGGCAGCTTGAGCATGTGCTGCAGCGTGTCGTTTGCCAGCATGATCGTGCCGTCCTGCACGATCAGCAAACCCTGCGACATGGCCTGCATCGCGTCGGCCATCAACTCGCCGAGACGCTCCAGTGCCAGTCGCGTCTCGGTTATCTCCAGCGATTGCTGCTTTACGGAGGAAATGTCCGTGTAGGACATCAGTGTCCTGCCATTGGATATTCGGCGCGCATCGATGATGACGGACTTGCCATCGGCAAAATTCACTTCCGTCTGCAGGTGCGACCCCGCCTTGCGCAAGGCAGCCAGACGCGCCTGATAGATGTCCTCGACGCTGCGGCTGTTGTCCGGGCCGAAACGCTCCAGCGCGAAATGTCTCGCGATCAGGTCGCGATAGGGCCGACCCTCGAAACGCTCGTCCTTGGAGAAATCCCAGATCTCGTACCAGGCATCGTTGACGTATTCGACGATGTAGTCGCTATCGTGGATCAGAACTCCGATCGGCATCGAGCGAAGGATGTTTTCGAGATCGTGGTGCAGCGCCTCGGCACGCGCCTGCGCCTCGATGATCTGCATTTCCCGCTGCTTGAGAGCCGAGATATCGGTGACGGAGCCGATTGTGTAGTGACTGCCGTCATCCGTGGTCGCCCTGTTCAGGCGAATTTTCACCGGCCGCCTCACCTGCTGTCGGTCGACGATTTCGCTCTCGAACTCGTGCCCGCGCCCTTCCCTGAGGGCATCTTCGTTTGCGGCGAAGAAGTCGTCGGCACCGACGTCGAACATCTCGTGCTCGGTCTTGCCGACCATTTCCGCACGATCGAGCCCGGTAATCTCGGCATGGGCGCTATTGGAATAGACGAGCCGATGATTCGCATCGCGCACGAAGGTCGCGACCGGCAAGTCTTCCAGAACGGTCCGAAAAAAGCCTGCCCGATCGATCTTCTCTTGAAAACCGTCGGCAGCTGAGGCTGCACCAAAGACCGCCGGTGCATCGAGAAACACGCCGAAGATATAGACGCGATCTTCCGAGGGAGAGAAGCTTTCGATCTGTATGCGCGACCTTTGACGGCCGGCGACATCGAAGCACAGCGCCGTCTCCTCCGAGGCGAAAACCAGCGCACGGCGCTCTTTGTCTTCCCTCTCGGCGCTCTCGCCCACATCGAGAATTTCGTGGCTTCGGTTACCGATGAAATCGGAGATGTCGCGCCCGAAAAAGCGCGCATAGGCGTCATTGACGGCGACGTAGCGCAGTTCGCTGTTCTTGATGTAGGCAGGCCTGTCCAGATTGGCGATCCGGCGGCATGCTATGTCAAGCAGTTCACCGTCCAAGGTCAAACCAAGCCTCTCTTCTCACCACGTATGATAGTTCATCAAGCGACGCTCTATCACAAATCGCTTTAAAAAGATGTTAACCATGTTTGGCGCGGCGCGATGCGGCAGCGCTCGCGTCATGGATGAGAGCGGTCCTCGCTTGCCACACCAGACATGGTCGCTAACCGCGAAAGAATACGCGACACACGCAGAGATTTCAGAAGCAAAATCAACTGCTTTCGCCTATTTCATAATGAACAAAATTTAATGCGGCGGCCCATTTTTCAGCCGCGACTTCGCCCCGTTTCGCGCGCACCTTCAAACTCGGCTTCGGCTGGGAGGCCTTTGTTTTGGGAAAGGGATTTCAATGTCTGTGCTTCGCACTTTAACGACGGCCGGCTTGATCGCACTGACGCTCGGCAGTGCCACCGCCGTAACCACTACCAATGCCGGCGCCTCGGAGCGCGGCGCCTTTTTCGGCGGCCTTGCTGCCGGTGTCGTCGGAGGGGCTCTGGTCGCCGGGGCGGTACGACCGGCATACCCCGCTTACTATCCTGCTTACCCCGCCTATCCTGCCTACTACGCCGGCCCCGCCTATGAGCGGGTCTATGTGCGCCCCTATCCAAGCTGCTATTGGGCCTGGCGTCACGATGGCTGGGGCCGTCCATATCGTGTCGAAATCTGCCGATAAGGCCTGAAACGCAGCGACGGCTAGCGCGATTTTCGGATTTTCATGACCAAGGATGCCGCCCGATTTCGGCGGCATCCTTCTTTGTCTATCGAAAAGCTTTTGCCTGTGCCCCTTGACTTTGGGCGCAAATGAGACCAAATGCGCCTCAGCTTTCACCTTCCGGCCGCCGCGTGAGCGTGCCCTGCGGGACTAGACGTACGCAAGAGAAGGACAAAAGCGCTTTAGATAATGAGACCGCACCCAAGGCGGTCAGATGCGCTGGAAAGCTTTTTCCAACTTACAAGTTCCCACTTCACGCGGGGTTCTTGACGCCAGAGACAGACCGGACCGCATGGTGCGACCCGGCCTTTTTGCTTTGGCGCCCCCGAAAGGTATTGAATTGACCGATTTTCATTCGCTTGGTCTCTCCAAGCAGATCGTCGATACGCTGTCGCAGAACAACTTCGCCACTCCTACGCCGATCCAGGCACAGGCTATCCCGCTTGTTCTCCAGGGCCGCGATCTGATCGGCCTCGCCCAGACCGGCACCGGCAAGACCGCCGCTTTCGGCCTGCCCATCATCGAAATGCTGTTGAAGGACGCCAAGCGCCCGGACAACCGCACCGTCCGCACGCTGATCCTCGCCCCGACCCGCGAACTGGTGAACCAGATCGCCGACAACCTGAAGCTCTTCGTCCGCAAGACGCCGCTGAAGATCAACCTTGTCGTGGGCGGCGCCTCGATCAACAAGCAGCAGCTTCAGCTTGAACGCGGCACCGACATTCTCGTTGCTACTCCGGGCCGCCTGCTCGACCTCATCAGCCGCCGCGCCCTGTCGCTCGGCCATGTCACCCATCTCGTGCTCGACGAAGCCGACCAGATGCTCGACCTCGGCTTCATCCACGATCTGCGCAAAATCGCCAAGATGGTCCCCGCCAAGCGCCAGACCCTGCTGTTTTCGGCCACCATGCCGAAGGCGATCGCCGATCTCGCTTCCGACTACCTGAGCAATCCGGTCAAGGTGGAAGTGTCGCCTCCGGGCAAGGCTGCCGACAAGGTGGAACAGTATGTCCACTTCGTTTCCGGCCAGAACCACAAGACGGAGATCCTCAAGGAAACGATTTCCGCCAATCCGGATGGCCGCGCCATGGTCTTCCTGCGCACCAAGCACGGCGCAGAGAAGCTGATGAAGCATCTCGACCATGTCGGTTTCGCCGCCGCCTCCATCCACGGCAACAAGAGCCAGGGCCAGCGCGAACGCGCTCTCAAGGCTTTCCGTGACGGTGAAATCCGCGTTCTCGTCGCCACCGACGTCGCTGCCCGCGGCATCGATATCCCCGGCGTTTCGCACGTCTATAACTACGATCTGCCGGAAGTTCCCGACGCCTACGTCCACCGCATCGGCCGTACCGCCCGTGCCGGCCGCGACGGCATCGCCATCGCTTTCTGCGCTCCGGACGAAATCCGCCTGCTGCGCGACATCGAGCGCCTGATGGGTATCGAAATCGCCGTTGCCAGCGGCGAGGCTCCGGCCGACCGAGGCCGTCCGGCTCGCGGCAACAACCGCGGCGGTGGTGCCCGTGGTGGCCAGGGCCAAGGCCAAGGTCGCGGCGCCGGTCAGGGTCGCGCCGAAGGTCGTCCGGCTCGCCCGGCTCGTCGTCCCTTCTTCGACAAGGAGAATGGCGAAGCGCGCGGTCAGGCTGGCGAACGTCAGGAACGCCGTCAGCGCGACGATCGTCCGCAGCGCGAAAACAACCGCAACGCCGATTTCCGTGGTCAGCGCCGCAACGAGCAGGCGCCGCGTCCGGAAGTCGACAACGATCTGGCATCAACCTCCGATTTCCGTCCGGCCCGCAAGCCGCAGCATGCCAATGCCGCGAACGGCAACGCCGCAGCACATGAAGCCGGCGCACATCGCGGTCAGCGCCATTCGCACGGCCGCCCGGCGGGTCGTCACAATGAAGACCGCAACCAGAACGGCCAGGGCGAACAGCGCAATGGCGGCAACGGCCGCATGAAGCGCCGCGGCCCCGGTAATGGCGGTCAGCGCCGCGAACGCGCCTGACACAAGATCAAAAAAGGGGGCCAACCGGCCCCCTTTTTTATTCCATCATTCCATTTTATTCCGGCACGACATCCGCCGTGCGCCGATTGGTGAGATAAACTCCCATGACCACGATGACAGTGCCGATGATGATCGGCAGCGTCAGAGGCTCGCCGAAAGCGATCGCCGCTTCGATGGCGACGGCCGGCGGCATCAGGTAGATCAGCGATGCCGCGCGCGAGACTTGCCCCCGGCGGATGAGATAGAGCAGCAGACCGACCGCCCCCATCGACAGGCCGAACACCGACCAGAGGAGCGACAGGATCGCCGTCTGCGTGCCGTCGAAATGCAGGCCTTCGAATGTGAAGGCCAATGGCACGGTGACGATCAATGCGCCGACATATTGCAATGTTGCGATGGTGCGCAGATCGCCGGTTTGAAGGTGCCGCTTCTGGTAGAGCGTTCCATAAGTCACCGATACCATCGCCAGCAGATTGACGACGAGCGGGATCGCTGACTGCCAGAGATCAGCCGTGCCCGACGCCAGCAGCTTCGGCGATATGGCGATGGCGATGCCGAGAAAGCCGAGCAGCAAGCCAAGACGCTGGATCGGCTGAATACGCTCCCCGACGAGGAATGGCGCCGCCATGGCCGTCATTAGAGGTTGCAGGGCCGCGATGATGCCGGAAATGCCGGCCGGCACGCCCTCGGCGATCGCCCACCAGAGCCCAGCCAGATAGATGCCATGCAGGAAGATGCCGGAGTAGATGGCCCGATAGACGCTCGACCAATCACGCGGCCAGCGGGCGCCGGTGAAAGAACAGAGCAGTACGAAGGCAAGCGCCGACAGGCTGTAGCGCATCATCAGGAACGTGAAGGGGCCTGAATGCAGCGAGGCATACTTGGCGACGATCCAGCCGGTGGACCAGAGAAGAACGAAGATCGCCGGTGCTAGTCTATCGAGGGACATGGAATTCAGACCGATATGTGTTTTGCGCATCGGAGGTCAAATCAAAGAAAGGTGGACTCAGAATGCTGCGCGAAGGGGATTCCAGGCTGATAGCCGAAGCTGCCGGAACGGTCAAAATCCATCTGCTGAAAGCAGCGATCAATTTTTCTTCACCGCTGGCGAACCGCAATCCGCAGCTGAAGGAATTGCAGCTGCTACCCAGCCGTTCGGTCTGCAAAGCAGGCAAATGCTCAAATTTTGGTCCGAGTAATGCCACGGGATCAGGCCAGCAACAGCTGCTCTATTCTTAACTGCCTGCAAATCCGGCACTTTTCGATATTTCGAAATTCGTATCGGCAACTGCGCATACTTCTTGCATTGTAAAAATCATTGTATTCAAATGGGTGAAAACACGGGGACCGCGCCTTTGGCATTTGATGAAATGATGACTGCGGATGAAAATCCGCGCGCACCTTATGAGAAATACTTCGAGTGGTACTCTGGCCAGGATAGAGGCCACTTGATTTCCAAGTCCCGAGATGCGGAAACCATCTTCCGAAAAACGGGAATTACCTTTGCGGTCTACGGACACGCAGACTCCTCCGAAAAGCTCATTCCCTTCGACATCATTCCCCGCATCATATCAGGCCGCGAATGGCGCAAGCTCGCTCAGGGCATCGAACAGCGGGTCATCGCCCTCAACGCCTTCCTCGATGACATCTACCATAAGCAGGAAATCATCCGCGCCGGACGTATCCCGCGTGAGCTGATCGAAAAGAACGATGCCTTTTTACCCGAGATGATCGGCTTCCGTCCCCCGGGCGGCGTCTATACCCACATCGTCGGCACCGATATCGTGCGCACCGGCGAAGACCAGTTCTATGTGCTCGAGGACAACGCCCGCACGCCTTCCGGCGTCAGCTACATGCTCGAGAACCGCGAAACGATGATGCAGATGTTCCCCGAACTGTTTCACCAGAACAAGGTGCAGCGCGTCGAGGACTATCCGTTGCAGCTGCGCCAAAGTCTGGCCTCCCTTGCCCCTCCCGGCTGCAAGGGCAAGCCGCGCGTCGCGGTGCTGACACCAGGCATATACAATTCCGCCTACTACGAGCACTCGTTCCTCGCCGACATGATGGGTGTCGAACTGGTAGAAGGTTCGGATCTTCGGGTCATCGACGGCAAGGTCAAAATGCGCACGACGCGCGGCTATGAGGCCATCGACGTCCTCTATCGCCGCGTCGACGACGATTTCCTCGATCCCCTCACCTTCCGCCCGGATTCCGCGCTTGGCATCCCCGGCATCATGGATGTCTACCGCGCCGGCCATATCACCATCGCCAACGCGCCCGGCACCGGCATCTCGGACGACAAGGCGATCTATTCCTACATGCCGGAGATCGTCGAATTCTACACCGGCCGTAAACCGATCCTCGAAAACGTGCCGACCTGGCGCTGTTCGGAACCCGACAGCCTGAAATATGTGCTTGAGTACCTTGCGGATCTCGTCGTCAAGGAAGTTCACGGCTCCGGCGGCTATGGCATGCTCGTTGGACCGACGGCCTCGAAGAAGGAGCGCATTGCCTTTGCCGAGAAGCTGAAGAGCAAGCCGAACAACTATATCGCGCAGCCAACTCTTTCCCTGTCGACCGTGCCGATCATGGTCAACAAGGGCATTGCGCCCAGGCACGTCGACCTGCGGCCCTATGTCCTCGTCTCCGACAAGGTGCGGATCATTCCCGGCGGGCTCACCCGCGTGGCGCTGAAGGAAGGCTCGCTGGTGGTCAACTCCAGCCAGGGCGGCGGCACCAAAGACACCTGGGTTCTGGAGGACTGATCGGACATGCTGGGAAGAACCGCGAATGGCCTCTACTGGATGTTCCGCTACATCGAGCGCGCCGAAAACATTGCCCGCCTTGTCGACGCCGGACAACGTATGTCGCTGACCCGCAGCGATGCCGCCGATGACGATTGGGACGGCGTGCTGCAAAGCGCCGGCGTGCGCGAAGCCTATGGCCAGGTGCACGACAAGATGACGGGCGCCGACGCCATCGACTATCTGATGCGCGATCGGGCCAATCCGTCGAGCGTGATGTCCTGTATCGAATACGGACGCAACAATGCCCGCATGGTGCGCACGGCACTGACCCGTGACACTTGGGAAGCGACCAACGAATGTTGGATCGAACTGAAGACCCTCCTCGGCAAAAAGCTGAAGACGGCCGAACTGCCCGAGACGATCGACGTCATAAAGCAGCGTGCGGGGCTGATCCGCGGCGCCTTTCACGGCTCGATGCTGCGCAACGAACTCTATAATTTCGCCCGCATCGGCACCTTCATCGAGCGCGCCGACAACACGGCCCGCATTCTCGACGTGAAATACTACGTGCTGCTGCCCTCGGTCTCGCATGTCGGCTCATCGCTCGACAATGCGCAATGGGAGTCGATCCTGCGATCGGTGTCGGCGCACAGGGCCTACAAATGGGCTTACGACCCGGAATACAAGCCCGCCAACATTGCCGACTTCCTGATCCTGAATGGGCAGATGCCGCGCTCCCTCGCCTATTGCTACGACAAGATCGTCAGCAACATGGGGTATCTCGGCGCGGAATACGAAAAGCGGCTGCCGGCGCATGAAACGGCCGAAGCCATTCGCCAATCGCTGCAAAAGCTGACGATCAAGCGCATCATGGATCAGGGCCTTCATGAGTTCCTGGAGGATTTCGTCGCCCGCAACAACAAGCTCGGCGCGGAGATTTCCGATGGCTATCGGTTCTATGAGTAGGCGGGCGACATTATGAAACTGACGATCAGCCATATTACGGAATATCGCTACCACCAACCGTCGCAGTTTTCCCTGCAGCGCTTGCGCTTGACGCCGCTCACCGGCACCGGGCAAACGGTCGCGAACTGGAAACTATCCGTCGAGGGCGCCAGTCCCGAAGTGGAATATGACGACCAGTTCGGCAATCGCGTTACCCTCGTCTCGCTCGACGGACAGCAGGAAGCGACGAGGATCGTCGCGACGGGCGAAGTGGAAACGCAGGATCTCAATGGCGTGGTGGGGCCGCATGCCGGCTTCGCCCCGCTCTGGCTCTTCCTCAGGGAATCGCCGCGTACCAAGGCCGGAAAGCTGACGAAGGAGCTGACACGCGGGCTGTCCGGGGACAGCGACCTCGCCAGAATGCACGCGCTGATGAGCGCAATCCATCAATCCGTCGAATACAAGCCCGGCACCAGCGATACGGAGACAACCGCCGAACAGGCTCTGGAGGCAAAAAACGGCGTCTGTCAGGACCATGCTCATATCTTCATCGCCGGCGCTCGCGCACTCCAGATTCCGGCGCGCTACGTCTCCGGCTACCTGATGATGGAAGGCAAGAATGAGCAGGCAGCCACACATGCCTGGGCGGAAGCGCACATTCCCGGCCTCGGATGGGTCGGCTTCGATCCAGCCAACGACGTCTGTCCGGATGCCCGCTACGTCCGCATCGCGACGGGCCTGTGCTATAGAGACGCCGCTCCCGTTTCCGGCATGCGGGTCGGCACGCCGGGTGAAACCCTCACCGTAAAGGTCACGGTTGCGAACCAGGAGCAAAGTCAGAGCCAGAGCCAAAGCTAACAAATCCGCTTCGGCTTGAAGCTTTGCCCTATCGATCAAGTGACGAATTTTTCGGCTGACGTCTTTCCGCTTTTCATTGACTCGCGAAAGCCCGCTATCGTCATCTTTCGTTGCGTATTCCCGGACGGAAAAGCGCCCGCGCATTTTCCCTGAAACTGCTCTAATTCGTCGCTTGCTGGCCATCGAGCGAGATGTCTGTACCTTCGCCCACGGCGACTGTGCGATGAAGCCTCAAGGTCTTGCCGTTAAATGTCAGGATAAGTTCCTGCTGTTCGCCATAACCCAATTGCGGCGCGTCGATCACGAATGTCTGCGCATCCAACCATGTTCCTTTGGCTGCGGTAATGCGACCCGCGTCCGGGTCCGCGAGCACCGGAGATCCTTTGCGATAGAGCCCGTCAAGTCCGATCGGCGTGTCATACCTGACCGACGAGCCGGCGGGATAATGCAAGGAAAATTCGACTTCGAAATGCGGGCGAGGATTGGTCAGATCGAGAGTGAACGATTTTAATCCATAGGCGTTGCTGGGAAACTCGTATGTCTTTCCCGAAATCTTGGAGACAATCTCGGGCGTTGGGCCGACGGGCGTCGGCTTCTCGATGGCAGCATCCTTGACGGCATCGGCAAGCTGCGCAACGGCCTTCGGATTCGACGGCAGCGAAGACTCGGACCTCACCGCATCGGAAACAGCATCGATCAGGGTTTTGTACCGAAGCTGCTGCCTGGCGGTGGTCACCACAACGACATCTAAATCGGGAAACACCACGATCAATTGGCCGTTTTTGCCATTCGCCATGTAAACATGCCTATCGGGAAAGACCCAGATAAAGTTCGAATAGCTCTCATTCGGATTGTTCGATGCATGCACATTGACGAGCCTGTGGCTCAAGACATCCGCCCAACCGACCGGCAGAAGTTGCGCCCCGTCCCATTCGCCATGGTGCAAATACAAGTAGCCGATCTTCGCCATGTCGCGCGGCAGCAGATATAGCATCCCATGCCCTTTGGAGAGACCTTGCGGATCACGATCCCAATGCCAATCGACAATGCCCAACGGGGTAAACAGCTTCTCTCGCGCATAGTCCTCGGCAAGCTTGCCGGTCAGCTCGGTGATAATGGCGGAAACCAGATCGGGACTGCCGTTGCTGTAATTGAAAACCTCTCCCGGTGGATGCGCCATCGGGCGATCCAGAATGAACTGGGTCCAATTGGAGCTTAGCTCCAAATCGAACATCGTTTGCTGCTTGGCGCCTTCGAATCCCTGATCCCAGTCGAGCCCGGAGGTCATATCCAGAAGGTTCTGGACTGTGATGGCCTTCTTTCGCTGATCAATATTCGCAATCGCCCGATTGCTGAAGAAATCGAGCACTGGATGATCGAGCCGGTCGAGCAGGCCGTCTTTGAAGACCATGCCTAGAAGAGTGCCGGTGATCGCCTTTGTCGAAGAGAATATCTGGTGTGGAATATTGCCGATGTAAGGGGCATAATAGGCCTCCGTGACAATCAGTCCGTGACGCACGACGAGAAGGCTGTCAAAGCTGTTGCGTCCCCCGTAGGCGACAAGCTTGGCGAGCGCGGCAGAATCCATGCCTTGCTCTTCCGGTGTTGATGTCAGCCATTGTTTGGTTGGCCAGATCGATCGACCAGTGTCCTGCGCACATGCCGGCCCGAATTGAACCCCGATGAACACAGCACATAAGCTAAAGATTGCACGTAGGGCAGAGCGTTTCCTGACTTGCATGTCCACAATGATCTCCGATCACGCAAAGACTACGCCCCAACGCAGGATGGTACATTATGCCCAGATTGCCATGCGTGCCTAGCCGCAGCGGATGCTTCCGGCCTAGTTGAGAGAGCTTGATGGCGCTACTCCTCCAGATTGGCCGCAAGTCCTCTCGCGAAGCGAGAGTTCCTGCGGCCAATGGTTTGATTGCGAGCGGGCATCAACTGCCCGCTTCAGGATCAGTTAGATTTCACGGAATCCCGCCAATGACGATGGAGGGCTTCAATATCGCCGCTGGTCAGGATCGGCATCGCCGCCTTCAGTTGATCGTCTGACCAGTCCCACCACCTCATCTCAAGAAGCAGTCGCACGCGGTCATCGTCAAACCGCTTGCGGATCGTGCGGGCCGGGTTGCCGCCAACGACCGCATAAGGCTCGACATCATGCGTCACCAGCGCACGCGTGCCGATGATCGCACCGTCGCCGATTTTGACGCCCGGCATCACGATCGCCTCGGAACCGATCCAGACGTCGTTGCCGATCACGGTATCCCCCGCCGGCAGATAGCCGTTTTCCGCCTCCGCGAAGGCCGGAACTTCCGACATCCAGTAGAATGGAAAGGTGCTGATCCAATCGTGCCTGTGCCCCTGATTTCCGCACATGATGAAGGCGGCGCCTGATCCGATCGAGCAGAAACTGCCCACGATCAGCCTGTCGACACCCTTCGCCGGAGGAAGAAACCGCGCGCAGTCGTCAAAACCGTGGCCGTGATAATAGCCCGAATAATAGCTATAGCGGCCGACGAGGATGTTGGGATGGGTGACCTGCTCAACGAGGGTCTTGCCCTTGAAAGGGCTCTCGAAAAAATTGTCCATGTAGTACTCACTGCATGAGAAAATGCGCCTGCGGAATGGCAAGCGACAACGCCGCGAGCAATTTGAACATTGCTCGCGCTCACGCTCTCCACGCGGTTAGCGCGAGAGCACCATGCAGATGATACTTCGACAAAGTTTCATGCGGCCCTCATATCCCGGGAAGACCAGCGAGACAAGAACATCCGCCTTTAACACATGCCATGGTTGCTTCCTTCACCTTACATCCAGTGCACGCCATAGAAAAAGGCGGGATTTTCATCCCGCCCCTGGTAGTGCTTCAAAGCGCCGATCTCAGTGACTATCGCGATTGTTCGGGATTTCCGAGCCGCGCGGACCGACGAGGAAGTCGAGGTCGGCGCCGGTATCGGCCTGCATGACAGTGTTCACATAGAGACCGCCGTAGCCGCCGTTGAGCGGCTTGACCGGGGAAACCCAGGCGGCGCGGCGCTTTGCCAGTTCCTCGTCAGAAACCTCGAGCTGGATGGTGCGGCCGGGAACGTCGACGGCGATGATGTCGCCGTTCTGAACCAGCGCCAACGGCCCGCCATCGGCGGCTTCGGGAGCTGTGTGCAGGATGACAGTGCCGTAGGCGGTGCCGGACATGCGAGCATCGGAAATGCGGATCATGTCGGTGATACCCTTCTTCAGCACCTTCGGCGGCAGACCCATATTGCCGACTTCGGCCATGCCCGGATATCCCTTCGGACCGCAGTACTTCAGCACCATGATGCAGTTTTCGTCGATATCGAGATCGTCGCGGTTGATGCGAGCGTGATAGTCCTCGATACTTTCGAAGACCACGGCGCGGCCCTTGTGCTGCATCAAATGCGGCGAAGCGGCCGATGGTTTGAGGACGGCGCCCTTCGGCGCGAGATTGCCGCGAAGAACCGCAATACCGCCCGACTGCGTCAGCGCCTTCTCACGCGGCACGATGACGTCGTCATTGTAGTTGACGACATCCTTGACGCCGGCCCAGATGCTTTCGCCTGTGACGGTGATCGCATCCTTATGCAGCAGGCCCATCTCCCCCACAGCCTTGATAACGACGGGCAGACCGCCGGCATAGTAGAACTCTTCCATCAGATGCTTGCCGGAGGGCTGCAGGTTGACGATCGTCGGCACTTCGCGGCCCAGGCGGTCCCAATCGTCCAGCGACAGCTCGACGCCGACGCGGCCGGCAAGCGCCAGCAGATGCAGAACGGCATTGGTCGAACCGCCGACGGCGCCGTTGACGCGGATGGCGTTCTCAAAGGCTTCCTTGGTCAGGATGTCGGAGGGCTTCAGATCTTCCTTGACCATGTCGACGATGCGGCGGCCTGACAGTTGCGAGATGACGCGACGGCGGGCATCGACAGCCGGAATGGCCGCATTGCCCGGCAAGGTCATTCCGAGCGCTTCGGCCATCGACGCCATGGTCGAGGCCGTACCCATGGTCATACAGCTGCCGGCCGAGCGGGCCATGCCCTGCTCCGCATCCATGAATTCATCCAGCGACATCTCGCCGGACTTCACCATCTCCGAGAACTGCCAGATCGCTGTGCCCGAGCCGACGTCCTTGCCGCGCCATTTGCCGTTCAGCATCGGGCCGCCGGAAACGAGGATGACCGGGATATCGACAGAGGCCGCGCCCATCAGCAGGCTCGGCGTGGTCTTGTCACAGCCGCCGAGCAGCACGACGCCATCGACCGGATTGCCGCGGATCGCCTCCTCGACATCCATGGCCGCGAGGTTGCGGAACATCATTGCGGTCGGGCGCAGCGTGCTTTCGCCGACGGAGAAGACCGGAAATTCGACAGGAAAGCCACCCGCTTCGTAAACGCCGCGCTTCACGCGCTCGGCAAGATCGCGTAAGTGCGCGTTGCAAGGCGTCAGCTCCGACCAGGTATTACAGATACCGATGATCGGGCGGCCATCGAAGGTGTCGGCCGGCAGGCCCTGGTTCTTCATCCAGGAACGATGCATGATCGCGTTCTTGCCGGTGCCGCCGAACCAGTCGTACGAGCGCAGCTTGCGCGGCCATTCAGCTTTCTTTTTCATAGTCTCGGTACCTTTTGTGTCGCCCGGGCCGCCTCGTTCGCGCCCGGGCTTTGAATTCGATGGTCAGGCCAGCGTGTAGGCGGTCTTGACCGTGGTGAAGAATTCGGCGGCATATTTGCCCTGCTCGCGCGGACCGAAGGACGAGCCCTTGCGGCCACCAAAGGGCACGTGGAAGTCGACACCTGCCGTCGGCAGGTTGACCATCACCATGCCGGCTTCGGCATTGCGCTTGAAATGCGTCGCATGCTTCAGGCTTGTGGTGGCGATGCCGGCGGACAGGCCGAACGGTGTGTCGTTGGCGACAGCGAGCGCCTCTTCGTAATCCTTGACCCGAATGACTGAGGCAACCGGCCCGAAAATCTCTTCGCGGCTGATGCGCATCTGGTTTGTCGCTTCGGTGAAGAGCGTCGGCTGCAGGTAGAAGCCGGGCGTGTCGCGGCTGATAAGCTCGCCACCAAAAGCGAGCTTGGCGCCTTCCTGTCGGCCGATCTCGATATAATCCGTATCCGTCTTCAGCTGCTTGGCGTCGACGACAGGGCCGATATGCGTGCCCGATTTCAGGGCGTTGTCGACGTTGAGCGTCTTCAGCTTTTCCGTCAGTGCGGCCACGAATTTGTCGTGAATGCCTTCGGTCACGATCAGGCGCGACGAGGCCGTGCAGCGCTGGCCGGTGGAAAAGAAGGCCGAGTTGGCGGCGGCTTCGACGGCAACCGTCAGATCGGCGTCGTCAAGAACGACCATCGGGTTCTTGCCGCCCATTTCGAGCTGATACTTGCGGCCATGCTCGACGGAGGAAAGCGCGACGCGTTTTCCCGTGCCGACCGAGCCGGTGAAGGTGAGGCCGGACAGAACCGGGCTGTCGAGCATCGCCTGGCCGACGACCGAGCCCTTGCCCATGACGAGGTTCAGGACGCCCTTCGGCAGGCCGGCGCGGTTGAGGATATCGACGATCGCCCAGGAGCAGCCGGGCACCAGATCGGCTGGCTTGAAGACGATGGTATTGCCGTAGCAAAGCGCCGGCGCGATCTTCCAGGCGGGAATGGCGATCGGGAAATTCCAGGGCGTGATGATGCCGATGACGCCGAGCGGCTCGCGGGTGATCTCGACGCCGATGTTCGGCCGCACGGAGGGCAGCACCTCGCCCGCAAGGCGCAGTGCCTCGCCGGCGAAGAAATCGAAAATCTGCGCGGCGCGGATGGTCTCGCCGATAGCTTCCGGCAGCGTCTTGCCTTCTTCGCGGGCGAGCAGCGCGCCGAGTTCGTCCTTGCGTGCCAGGATTTCGTCGCTGGTCTTCCTCAGGATGGAATGACGCTCAAGAATGCCCGAACGGGACCATGCCGGAAAAGCGGCCTTGGCTGCAGCGATCGCGTCCGTGACGTCCTGCGCATTTGCGCTGGCGTAGAGGCCAACGACTTCGTTGGTGTCGGACGGGTTGATATTTTCGGCGCCGGTCGTTCCGGTCCACTCGCCGGCAATCAGATTCTGATGAATGGTCATGGCGTCATGCTTTCCTGGTTCGTATTGAGGATGACCGGCCAACCGTAGCAGCCGGTCTCACCGAATTACAGCTGGCGAACAGCCACATTCTCTTCGGCGGCGACTGCCAGCGGATTGCGCAGGGGCAGGCCGAATTCGGCAACCTCGATTTCAAAGACATCACCCGGTTCCGGCTTGATGCCCTCGGCAAAAGAGAGTGTCGCTGTGCCGAACATATGTACATGCACATCGCCGGGGGTGCGGAAGAGGCCATATTTGAAATGATGATATTCCAGATTGGCGAAGGTGTGCGACATGTTCGCTTCTCCGGAAAGGAAAGGCTTTTCGAAGATCACCTTATCACCGCGCTTGATGCGCGAGGTGCCTCGAATATCCTCCGGTGCAGCGCCGATGCGGATTTCCGGACCGAAACTCGCCGGACGCAGCTTGGAATGCGCGAGATAGAGATAGTTGATCCGCTCGGTGACGTGATCGGAAAACTCGTTCGATAGCGCAAAGCCGATGCGAAACGGCGACCCGTCCTTGGCGATGACATAGATGCCGGCCATTTCGGGCTCCTCGCCGCCGTCGAGCGCGAAGGACGGCGATATCAGCGCAGCACCGGGAGCTGCCGCACCATAACCATTGCCCTTGTAGAACCATTCGGGCTGCACGCCCTTCTCGCCCGCTTTCGGCTTGCCGCCTTCGATGCCCATCCTGAACATCTTCATGGAGTCGGTCAGCGTCTCTTCAGCGGCTTCCGTCGTCTTCTTATGCATGGAATCGCGCGTCGCAGCCGAGCCGAGATGCGTAAGGCCCGTGCCCGTCAAATGCAGATGCGCAGCGTCGGGATGCGTGATCGGCGGCAGGAAGCGGCCCTCGGCATAGACCTTTTCCAGATCGATCGCCTCGCCGAGACCATGCGCCTCGATGACTGATGCCAGCGATTTGCCGCTATCGGCGGCTTCTATGGCAAGCTTGTAAACGCTGCCGGCGTTAACGACAGCCTTGGCGATTTCGCCGGGGCCGTTGCGGACGGCAACGACAATCTCGCCGTTCGAACCTTTGATCTGCGAGATGAGCATGTTTTTCATCCTTCCGAGAAGACAGAGATCGGATGCAGTTCACCGCTCCGGCTCTCAGCGAGAGCCGGACTCTGTCATGGATTTGGTTTTAAAAGCTTTGGTTGATCGCTAACCGATCAACCCTTGTTCTTGTTGTAGACGTCGATGAACACGGCAGCGAGCAGGACGGCGCCCTTGATCATCTTCTGCGAGTCCGTCTGGTAGCCGAGGATCGACATGCCCTGATTCAAGACACCCATGATCAAGGCGCCGATGACAGCACCGGTGACCTTGCCGACGCCGCCGGAAGCCGAAGCACCGCCGATGAAGCAGGCCGCAATCACGTCAAGCTCCAGACCGTCGCCGCCCTTGGCGGTTGCGGAGTTCAGGCGCGTGGCGATGATGATGCCGGCGATGCTGGCAAGCACGCCCATGTTGATGAAGGTGTAGAACGTCAGACGGCGGGTATCGATACCCGAAAGCTTCGTCGCCTTCTCGTTGCCGCCCATGGCATAGATGCGGCGGCCGATCGTCGTGCGCTGCGTTGCGAAAGCGTAGAGTGCAATCAGCAGCAGCATGAGAACCAGAACATTCGGCAGACCTCTGTAGGAGGAGATCTGATAACCGATGAAAATGGCCGCAGCCGCAACCACCAGATTCTGACCGACGAAGAAGGCGAACGGCTCGACATCGATACCGTGCTTCTCGTTCACAACGCGGCGGCGCCACGACAGGAAGAACATCACGATCGGGATGGCGACTGTCAGCAGAATCGACGTCGAATGAATGCCGCCCACATCTGCAAGATCAGGGATGAAGCCCGTGGCGACGATCTGGAATGCCGGCGGAAACGGGCCGATGCTGCTGCCGTTGCCGGTCGTATTGATGATCGCGTAGGTCAGGCCGCGGAAAACCAGCATGCCTGAAAGCGTCACAATGAACGACGGAATGCGATGATAGGCGATGAAGTATCCATGCCACGCACCGACCGCAGCCCCCATCAGAAGACAAATAACCGTCGCAAGCGCCAGATTCATATGCCATTGCACGACAAGCACGCCGGCGACCGCGCCAACAAAGCCGACAACGGAGCCGACCGACAGATCGATATGTCCAGCCACAATGACCAGCAGCATACCCAGCGCCATGATGACGATGAACGAGTTCTGTAGAACGAGGTTGGTGAGATTCTGCGGCCTGAACAGCACGCCGCCGGTCAGCCACTGGAACAACAGCATGATCACCACGAGCGCAATCAACATGCCGTATTCGCGAATATTGTTGCGGATATGATCGCCAACGGAGACGACGTTGCTGCTTTCCGTGGCTGGGTTGGCCGAACTCATTGTTGTTTCTCCCCTGAGCGCATGATAGCGCGCATGATGCTCTCCTGGCTTGCCTCTGCCTTCGACAGTTCGGCGACGATGCGACCTTCGTTCATGACGTAGATGCGGTCGCAAGTGCCGAGAAGCTCGGGCATTTCCGATGAAATCATCAGAACGCCTTTTCCGTCGGCGGCAAGCTGGTTGATGATGGAATAGATTTCATATTTGGCGCCGACGTCGATACCTCGCGTTGGTTCGTCGAGGATCAGGACATCCGGATCGGAGAACAGCCACTTCGACAGCACCACTTTCTGCTGGTTGCCGCCGGACAGGTTGCCCGCCTCCTGGAAGACGCCGGCCGAACGAATGCGCAGCTTGGCCCTATAATTGGTCGCCACCTGCAACTCGCGCACATCGTCGATGACTGTCGCCTTGGAAACGCCGAGCAGATTGGCAAGCGTCGTATTGTGCAGGATGCTGTTTGACAGAACGAGGCCGAGATGCTTGCGATCCTCGGTCACATAAGCGAGACCCGCGTCGATCGCCTTGCGTACCGTGGTGGTGTCGACAGGCTTGCCATGGACGAAGACGTCGCCGCTGACCTTGTGGCCGTAAGACTTGCCGAACACGCTCATCGCAAATTCGGTACGTCCTGCGCCCATCAGACCGGCAATGCCGACCACTTCGCCCTTGCGCACATTGACGTTGATATCGTGCAGCACCTGGCGGTCGCGATGCTGCTGGTGAAAGGCATTCCAGTTCTTGACTTCGAAGATCGTCTCGCCGATCGGCACCGAGCGCGGCGGATAGCGGTCGGCCAGCTCGCGGCCGACCATGTTGCGAATGATGATGTCTTCGCTGATCTCTTCCTCGTGACAGTTCAGCGTCTTGACGGCCATGCCGTCGCGCAGAACCGTGATCTCGTCGGCCACCTTGCGCACTTCGTTCAGCTTGTGCGTGATGATGATCGACGTGATGCCCTGGTTCCGGAATTCCATGAGGAGATTGAGCAGCGCATCGGAATCGCTTTCGTTGAGCGATGCTGTCGGCTCGTCGAGAATGAGCAGCTTAACGCTCTTCGACAGAGCCTTGGCGATCTCAACCAGCTGTTGCTTGCCCACGCCGATATCGGTCACCAACGTGTTCGGTGATTCCTTGAGGCCCACCTTGTCGAGCAGCTTTTTGGTACGAGTAAAGGTTTCCTGCCAATTGATCATGCCATTGGCGACGACCTCATTGCCCAGGAAGATGTTCTCGGCGATCGACAGAAGCGGCACGAGCGCCAGCTCCTGATGGATGATGATGATGCCGATATCTTCAGAATCCCTGATCGTCCTGAACTGACGGACCGCGCCATCGTAATAGATGTCGCCCTCGTAAGTGCCGGCCGGATAGACGCCCGAGAGCACCTTCATCAGGGTTGACTTGCCGGCTCCATTTTCGCCGACCAGAGCGTGAATCTCGCCCTGGCGGACCTTCAGATTGACATTTTCCAAGGCGTTCACACCGGGGAACGACTTGGTGATGTTCCGCATTTCGAGAATGGTATCGTCCATAGTCCAAATCCAACGCCGCGATCGAACATAGCAGACCGCGCGATCGTCTTAAATATCAAAGCCAGGGCCCGCCTTCGAGCGAGCCCTGACCGCTATATCAGAAGATTACTTCAGCTGATCGGCCTTGTAGTAGCCGCCTTCGACGAGGATCTTCTCGTAGTTGGTCTTGTCGACTGCGACCGGGGTCAGCAGGTAGGACGGAACAACCTTGACGCCGTTGTCGTAGGTCTTGGTGTCGTTGACTTCAGGCGTCTTGCCTTCCATCAGGGCGTTGACCATGTTGACGGTGACCTTTGCGAGGTCACGGGTGTCCTTGAAGATAGTGGAGTGCTGCTCGCCAGCGATGATGGACTTGACCGAAGGAATTTCGGAGTCCTGACCGGTAACGACCGGGAGCTTCACACCGCCGGTGCCGTAGCCTACGCCCTTGAGCGAGGAGAGGATACCGATGGAGAGACCATCATAAGGAGACAGAACGGCGTCGACGTGAGCGTCGGTGTAGTAGGCCGAGAGGAGGTTATCCATACGAGCCTGGGCCGTTGCCGGATCCCAACGCAGCGTGCCGACCTTGTCCATGCCCATCTGGCCGGACTTTACGACCAGCTTGCCGCTGTCGATGTACGGCTTCAGGACCGACATTGCGCCGTCATAGAAGAAGAAGGCATTGTTGTCGTCCGGAGAACCGCCGAACAGTTCGATGTTGAACGGACCCTTGCCATCCTTGAGGCCGAGAGCGTCGACGATCGAGCCGGCCTGAAGAACGCCAACCTTGAAGTTGTCGAACGTGGCGTAGTAGTCGACATTGCCGCTGTTGCGGATCAGACGGTCGTAAGCGATGACCTTGATGCCGGCATCATGAGCCTTCTGCAGAACGTCGGACAGCGTGGTGCCGTCGATCGATGCGATGACCAGAACCTTGTCGCCCTTGGTGACCATGTTCTCGATCTGCGAGAGCTGGTTCGGAATGTCGTCATCGCCGTACTGCAGGTCGGTGCCGTAACCGGCGGCCTGGAGCTGCTTGACGATATTGTTGCCGTCGTCGATCCAGCGAGCCGATGCCTTGGTCGGCATGGCGATACCGACAGTGCCCTTATCCGCCGCGAAGGCAGGTGCGACCAGCGTAACGACGCCGAGCGCAGCGCCGGCCATCAATGAGATAATGGATTTCATTACTCTCTCCCTTGTTGATAAAATGACGGACAAAAAGCCCGCCCGAAACTGCAGCAGGTTTCGTAGAAGGAATGGTTTACTTCCAATTGTGAGAAACGAAGTAGGTCTCCTCCACGCCCTCACGTCTTGTGAACTGCAACCAGCGCACGATGGGCAAACTCGTACGATTTCGTATAACTGTCAAATAGAATAACTGGCTAAACATATACCATGTTTGGTATAATTATAAAAAATAGTACTTTTTTGCCGACGAACAGGAAATTTGGCCGTTATGGAGAAAATATATAACGATTATGTCAGCGAAGGCATCGAGATTCATTCCGATAGTTTTCGCGACGACACGTTGCTCAAGGCGGGCCTGAAGCTCAATCACCTGCGGATGATCGTCACAATCGAGGATCATGGCCAGATCTCCGCCGCCGCCGAGTCCATGAACATGTCACAACCTGCGGCTTCACGCATGCTCTCGGAAATGGAGTCCATTGTCAAAAGCCCGCTTTACGAGCGCGTCGCGCGGGGCGTGGTGCTGACCCCTTTCGGGCTCTCGCTTGCCAAGCGCGCGCGCAAGATCCTCCTCGAGCTGCGCGAAGCGAGCCGCGAACTCGGCGCCCTGCGGACAGGAAGAGGCGGATCGGTTTTCCTCGGAGCCGTAACCGCTCCAGCCATCAGCCTCGTCGTCCCCGCCATCCAGCGGGTCACGCGCAGCTATCCGGGTATCGAGATCAATATCGAGGTCGAAAACAGCAATGTTCTGGCACGAGAGCTTCTGGCAGCGCGTCATGATTTTATCATCAGCCGCATCCCCGACGATCTCGACCCACGCCTGTTCCTGGCCCACGAAATCGGCGTGGAAAAAGCCTGTCTCGTGGTCCGCAACGGCCATCCGCTCCTCGAAAAGGGGCCTGCGAGCCTAGAGGATCTCGGCCGCTACGATTGGGTCTTCCAGCCGCCCGGAACCTTGCTGCGCCGTAAAGTGGAGGACATATTCCTTGCCGCCGGCGTGCCGCTGCCGGAAAACGTCGTCAATACCTCATCACTGCTGCTGACCCTCGCCGTCGTCTGCAAGACGGATGCGATCGCGCCAATCGCACTCGACATGGCGCAATTCATATGCGGGCAATCGTCGCGAGCCGGCGAGTCCTGCATATTGCCGACCGATTTCGATATCGACGTCAGGCCCTATAGCCTCATCACCGCACGCGAGCGGGCCATGCCGCCGAGCGCCCGCCTGCTGCACGATATGATCCTGGAAGAGAGCAAGACCCTCTCGCTGACATAGAGGCAGAGCCGCTCGCCATAAGCTCCACGCCAACTTCCTCTCTTATGGAGGTGGCATGGAGGCCGGCATGCTGTTCAAGCAATCACTGTTTCAATCCGTACTCGACCGTCTCGATACGGAAGAGGAAACCTCGGAGAAGGAAGAGGTCGCGCATCGCATTCGCGGATTGAATGTCAGCTTCGCGGCGACCGTGCTTGGCGGCGAGACGCCGGAGGCGCATCGCGCCGATGACGCCTATCGCGACAATCTCGGCGACCCCATCATTTTGCCTGAACCGGAAGCAGAGCACGAACCGGTGCCTCAGGAGCCCGAGCCGCCTGTCATGCCGGAGCATCTTGTACGAACGTCACGCGAAGAAGTCGCCGCCGAACTGGCAATCACTTCGAATGATACGCGCGAGGCCCTGCAGGAAAAGCGCCGCAACTTTGCCAAAGCCAATCATCCGGACGGCATCGCCGTCCTCTTCCGCGAGCAGGCAACCATCCGCATGACACTCGCCAATCAGCTGATCGACGAAGCCCTTCGCCGCCTCAGGCGGTGATTATTTTTTGTCGTCCGCCGGCGTATCGCTCTCTTCGGCATCATCCTGCGACGGAGTTTCAGTATTTGTTGCCGGGGGCAGTGGCTTGAAATTCAAAAGCAGCATCCAGGCGGCATAGGCGCCCAGCGCACCTGACAGCATCGCCCAGAACGGTTGCGAGCCAAGCGTTTCGACAGCTGCCCAGCCAAAGCAGACGGCCACGATGAGGATGCGCACCCAAAGCGGCTTGTACATGGGATGGCTGGGATCGATCAGTTGCATAGGTCTCTTTGCCTGTTCAAGAAGACTTGTCTTTAACGCATCCGCGGGAAAATTGTGAAGCTGTCTGAGTAAAATAAGAAGTGATGGGCCAGTTCTTGATCGCCTGCAGGAATACAGAATTATCGCCGTTGCAAACCTGCGATCTCATGCGAGGCGAAAAGTTCCGCTCTGTACGGCCCTTATCACCTGGGAAAGTGTTTCTGCACGATCGTAACCCTCGGTTGGCAGGGCATGCCTCTCAAGTGGCCCGAGGGAAGAGAACTGCTGATGCAGGGCGGTAATGGGCTCCGGATCGGTTAGAGTACCCCCACCCCGCTCTCTGCAACGCTGGATGGCCGCTTCGAGCGGCGGTCGCAGGACGACGTAGTGAAGCGGCACGGGAATAGATCTGAATGGCTCCAGGAACCAGGGACCAACGATCCCATCCAGGATCACGAAATAGCCGCCCTGAGCATAACGCGCAGCAACCTCTTTCAAAACGTCGACGACCACCGCATTCTGCTCATGAGCCTCAGGCAAATAGGGTGGGATCACCCCGTTCTTGATAAAGTGCCAGAAGTCGTCGGAATGAAGATGCACCTTTGGCGATCCGGGCTGGCGCGCGAGAGCCTGCGCCGTCGTCGTCTTCCCTGATCCTGGCGGACCAGTCAGAATGAGAACTTCTTTTGAATGGTTTATCATGGCGTCGACCTGTCCAGTCCATGCTCAAGCAAATCCCTGATCGAACCAACAATTTGCAACCGTGTTCCATCATCACAAAAGCCGGCACCTTCGGCAATCTTGCTCGACGACTTATCAGGGAAAATGCTTTCGGCGAAGAAGTGCCGACGATGTCGCATTGCCGACAGCACCAATCCTTGCATCTCGATCGATTTTCACAGTTTGATGAGATGCTGGGACCTCACATAGCAGAGGCCAATATCGTATTGTCATTTTCGCAATTGTGAAGAACGGGTGGCTTGACGCCGCCTCCGGAAGATGGAATGAAAATTCCATCTAGATCATTATTCGGTTCATTTGTTCCGAATCCAGGGAGGTAAGAATGACTGTAAGATTTGGCCTGCTCGGTGCTGGTCGTATCGGTAAGGTGCATGCGAAGGCCGTCAGCGGCGATGCCAACGCCAAGCTTGTTGCTGTCGCGGACGCCTTCCCTGCCGCTGCCGAAGCTATTTCCGCCGCATATGGCTGCGAGGTACGCACTATCGAAGCGATCGAAGCCGCAAAGGATATCGACGCCGTCGTGATCTGCACGCCGACCGATACCCATGCCGATCTCATCGAGCGCTTCTCCCGCGCCGGCAAGGCCGTCTTCTGCGAGAAGCCCGTCGATCTCGATCTCGCCCGCGTCAAGGCCTGCATCAAGGTCGTCGACGAAACCAAGGGCAAGCTTATGGTTGGCTTCAACCGCCGCTTCGACCCGCATTTCATGGCCGTGAAAAAGGCCATCGACGAAGGCCGCATCGGCGCCGTCGAGATGGTGACGATTACCTCGCGCGATCCGGGCGCCCCGCCTGTCGATTATATCAAGCGCTCCGGCGGTATCTTCCGCGATATGACCATCCATGACTTCGACATGGCGCGCTTCTTGCTCGGCGAAGAGCCGGTGGCCGTGACCGCGACCGCCGCAGTTCTCGTCGACAAGGCGATTGGCGAAGCCGGCGATTATGACAGCGTTTCCGTCATCCTCCAGACGGCATCGGGCAAGCAGGCTGTTATCTCCAATTCGCGCCGCGCCACCTACGGCTACGATCAGCGCATCGAAATCCACGGCTCGAAGGGCATGGTCGCTGCCGAAAACCAGCGCCCCTTCTCCATCGAAGTTGCCAATGGCGATGGCTATACCCGCCCGCCGCTGCATGATTTCTTCATGACGCGCTATACCGAAGCCTACGCCAACGAAATCGCAAGCTTCATCGCCGCGATCGAAAAGGGCGCGACCATCACACCGTCGGGCGCCGACGGCCTCGCCGCCCTGAAGCTGGCGGACGCCGCCTTGCAGTCGGTCAAGGAAGGCCGTCTGGTAAAGGTCGACTAATCCGCTCGGCTTCCCGCGGAAAACATGATCCTCCCGATAAGTCCGTCGCGAATCGCTTCGCGGCGGACTTTTGTTTTCGCGCTTCACCGCGTCCGAGACTCGCATACGTGACGAGCCCTGCGACGCTCGCCATTGATAATCAGGGTCGGCCAGCCATTGAGTGCAATAGAATTCCCTTGCGAATCACATAAGTCCATGCTTATCTGTTGTGATGATAGAGAACGAAATATTCCGTGCCTTGGCCGACCCGACCCGGCGCGCCATCTTTGAAAAGCTGGCCCTGGGCCAAATGAATGCCAGCGCACTGCGCGAAGGCATTGAGATCAGTCAGCCGGCAATGTCCCAGCACCTTGCGGTGCTTCGAAGCGCCGGACTGGTCCGGGAGCACCGCGAGGGGCGTTTCGTGAACTATGAAGTTGATCCGGAAGGTCTCGCACTCATTGCGCAGTGGCTGGCGAAATACCGCGCCTACTGGCCTGCTCGCATGGAAGCTCTCGAGGGCTTGTTGAAGGATATGGACCAATGAACGATCTCAAGAACCCCGTGCGGCACAACAGCATCGAACTGGAATACCACTTCAACCAGCCGCCGCACAAAGTCTGGCGCGCGGTCAGCACTCCCGAACTGCGCGAGAACTGGCTGCCGAAAGAAGCCCTGGCCAGTCCTGAGGCAATTTCCGTCGTCCACGGCGAGGAAGTTCGCTACAGGCTGCGCGATGATACGCCACCATTCCTTGAAAGCACCGTGACCTTCAGGGTCTTGCCGAACGCAACCGGCGGCACGAGCCTGCGCATCATCCATGAGCTCGATGATGCGCGGCTTCGCGAAACGAACAAGGCCGTTGCGAACAATAACGGCTTGCCCGTCATGCGCGCCGCCTGACGCATAAGACATACCAAAAATTGCAAAACTATTGGAGTTCGCCGATGCGCGAAGCGATGCAGCTCGTCCCTATGGTCGTAGAACAATCCAGCAAGGGAGAAAGGTCTTTCGACATTTATTCCCGCCTGCTGCGGGAGAGAATCATCTTCCTGAACGGTGAGATCAATGACGCCGTCTCGGCGCTGGTCTGTGCACAGCTGCTGTTTCTCGAAGCGGAAAGCCCGAAGAAACCGATCAGCCTCTATGTCAATTCACCCGGTGGCGTCGTGACCAGCGGCTTGGCCATGTACGATACCATGCGCTACATCCGCGCGCCGGTGCATACGCTTTGCATGGGAACTGCCCGTTCAATGGGGTCGTTCCTGCTCATGGCAGGCGAACCGGGGCACCGCACCGCGCTGCCCAATGCCAGCATCGTGATTCATCAGCCTTTGGGCGGCTTTCAGGGCCAGGCCTCCGACATGCTCATCCATGCCGAGGAAATGAGGCGCACCAAGCACCGCATGACGCGGCTCTATGCGGAGCATTGCGGCCGCTCCTATGAGGAATTCGAACACGCAATGGATCGTGATAACTTCATGACCGCGGAAGAAGCCCTCGAATGGGGCTTGATCGATCGCATTCTGCAGGTCCGCGACGTAGATCAGTATCCAGGCCTGACGGAATGATCTCAATGGAAGAGGCCAAGACCGGCATCGCGCCTCGTTCGGCAGCATTCGATTGCCGACGCGAATGCCACCTGTGTCGGTCCCGGTCACCGCAGCGCCGGCTCTCAGCCAGCCTCAGCACGCAATTCGATGCCCGAGCTGACCTTTTTCACGATATCATTGTCGATGATTGAAAATGCGCGGTTGATATGTCCTTCGAAAACGAGCGTCGGTTCGTCGGCGGCGACACGCAACTCCGGCATGCCTTCCATGCGCACGACGTGCGATTCCGCCAGCCCTTCCGTTATGCCCTCGATCAGCAGATCGTAGTAGCGCACGCCCGGGCCTGTGATGACGATCGGCATTCGTTCATGCAGGCTGAGCACGCGAGAGAGACCATTGCCGAGCGCCAGACCAGCCTGACGGAAGGCAAGCACATTGCGGCGGCCGCCATGCCGCGCGCTCACCGCAATCTTGTCCAGCTCGGCAATGGGAACGAACTTCGCCGGGATGGTATCGAGCGGCACGTCGAAGGCAATGCGCAGCATGGCGTAGAAGCCGGCATAGGCTTCGATACAGCCCCTTGCACCACAGCGACACAGGCCCCCGCCGGGCACATGCATCATATGCCCGAAATTGGGTGCCGAGACCTGATGCCCACCCTCATCTTCCCTGCGCACGATGCCGAGACCGATACTGTGCCCCAGCGATAACGCCGCCATGGCCCGAAAATCGGGACCCTTGCTGTTCTCCTCTTGCCGGCCGAGGGCAGCGGCCACAAGGAGGGTCTCGTTGCCGAGAATGACTTTTGCCGACCATTCGTCGGCAAGCACGGCAGCAAAGTCGATTTCATCACGCCCGAAAATCGGCGACCAGCGCAGCACCGGCTCGGAGTTGTCAACCAGCCCTTTACTGCTGATCGAGATCATCAGCACCTTGTCGTGAGCAAGTTGCGAACGGGCGGCGATACGCCGCAACGCATCGCGCAGGCCCGCGACGAACGGGCCGACACCGGATACCTCCTGCGGCCGCTCCTCGCTGAAACGGTCGATCAGCCGCCCGGCATAATCCACCAGCGAATATTGCACGGCATCGGAAGAGATTACGACGACGATGAGGTAGCCGCAATCGCGCCGCTGCGAGAACAGGACACGCGGCCGGCCGCGGCCGCTGGCCGCCTGCTGCTCCGCCTTCTCGATGATCTGGGCACGCTCCAGATCGGCCGTGATGACCGAAACGGTTGCCGAGGAAAGCTTGGTGAAATCAGAAAGTTCGGTATGCGCAAGCGGGCCGTGCCGGCGCAAAGCCGACAGAACCAAGGTACTGTTCTTCTGACGGACCAATTCGGTGCTCGATTTGGCCAGCATCGGTAACTCTCCCGCTCATTCCGCCCTCCCCTCCGCATCGACGGACGACTCTTATCGGGCAGCCGATTTAGCCTGACAATGCGGGTGTTGACAGTTGAAAAAATCTCTGACAGTAAATTTCTCGACTGTCGAGAAAAAAATCAGAACCTTTTCTCGTCAGCGTTATCGCGGCGGCCGGCGGGAGTTCAGGATACGCCCGGCCGCGTTCAATCGGGAGGATAATATGAAAGCTTTTGTTAAGCTGGCTGCGGGCGCGGCCATCGTTTTGACCATGCAGACGGCCGCCTTCGCAAAGGATCTCGTCGTTGGCGTTTCCTGGTCCAACTTCCAGGAAGAGCGTTGGAAGACCGACGAAGCCGCCATCAAGAAGGCGCTCGCCGCCGTCGGCGCCAAGTATATTTCCGCCGACGCTCAGTCTTCCGCGTCCAAGCAGCTGACCGACGTTGAATCCCTGATTTCCCAGGGTGCCAACGCCCTCATCATTCTCGCTCAAGACTCCGACGCCATCGGCCCCGCCGTCGAAAAGGCTGCCGACGAAGGCATTCCGGTTGTCGGCTATGACCGCCTGATCGAAAATCCGGCCGCCTTCTACATCACCTTCGACAACAAGGAAGTGGGCCGCATGCAGGCTCGCGAAGTGCTGAAGGCAAAGCCGGCAGGCAACTACGTCTTCATCAAGGGCTCGTCTTCCGACCCGAACGCCGACTTCCTGTTCTCAGGCCAGATCGAAGTGCTGAAGTCTGCGATCGACGCCGGCAAGATCAAGAACGTCGGCGAAGCCTACACGGACGGCTGGCTGCCGCAGAACGCGCAGCGCAACATGGAGCAGTTCCTGACCGCTAACAACAACAAGGTTGACGCGGTCGTCGCCTCCAACGACGGCACCGCTGGCGGCGCTGTTGCAGCCCTCGACGCCCAGGGCCTCGCCGGTTCCGTACCGGTTTCCGGTCAGGACGCCGACAAGGCCGCTCTGAACCGCATCGCGCTCGGCACGCAGACCGTCTCTGTCTGGAAAGACTCGCGCGAACTCGGCAAGCGCGCCGCCGAAATCGCCATCGACCTCGCCAAGGGCAAGAAGCTCGACGAGATTACCGGCGTACAGACCTTCAACGGCGGTCCGAAGCATGTTGCCATGAAGTCGGTCTTCCTGACCCCGATCCCGATCACCAAGGACAATCTGAACGTCGTCATCGACGCCGGCTGGATCTCCAAGGCTGAAGCCTGCCAGGGCGTCAAGGCCGGCACCGTCGCTGCTTGCAAGTAAGCAGAGACGTTGACGGGTTGACCCGAATATAATGCCGACGCCGCAAGGGATTTTCCATTGCGGCGTCGAATGCGGATAAGAGGCCGGCAACTCCACCCAGAATGGAGAAAAAGGTTTCCCGCATGTGTTGCGTCGTCGCATATCCGATCGGCTTGCCGGATGGCGGTCGTGGAACCGGGAGAGACCGGGTGGGCGAGCGATGACGTCTATTATGACCAGCGCGGATACTGCCCAGCGATAAACAGAGAGCATTCGCTGGCCTGCGCCCAACAAGTGGGAGAACGGCAAAGCGATGGCCGACATGACACATTCCACAGCATCGAGCGGTCCGCGCAATGCAGAGGAAGGCGCATTTACGCGCTTCCTGCGCGCCACCGAAATCGATACCCGCCTGCTCGGCATGATCGGCGCCTTGCTGATCATCTGGATCGGCTTTGACGTCTATACCGGCGGCCTGTTCCTGACACCCAGAAACCTCTGGAACCTTTCCGTTCAGACCTGCGAAATCGCCGTTCTGGCGACCGGCATGGTGCTTGTCATTGTCACCCGCAACATCGACCTGTCGGTCGGTTCGCTGCTGGGCTTCGTCGCCATGATCATGGGCGTCATCCAGGCTAAATGGCTGCCGCAATATCTTGGCTTCGACAGTTCATGGACCTGGGTTATCACGCTGATCTGCGGCCTTGCCATCGGCACGCTGCTCGGCATGTTCCAGGGCGTCATCATCGCTTTCCTGAATGTCCCCTCCTTCATCGTCACCCTCGGCGGGCTTCTCGCCTGGCGCGGCCTTGCCTGGTATGTCACGAGCGGCCAGACAGTCGCACCGCTTGATGCCACCTTCCGCATCATGGGCGGCGGCGCCGAAGGCTCTATCGGCGCGACCTGGAGCTGGATCCTCGGCGTGCTCGCCTGTGTGATGATCGTGCTCGGCATCGTCGGCGAGCGCCACCAGCGCAAGCGCTTCAACTTCCCGCGCCGGCCGCTCTGGGCCGAATACTTCCTCGCCATCCTCGGCTCGGCTTTGGTGCTCGGCACAATCTACGTCTTCAGCATCTATTACTGGCCCGTCGGCATCGCCAAGAAATACGCGACGGAACACAACATTCCCTGGCCGGAAAACGGTCTCGACATCCCCTATGGCATCGCCGTGCCCGTGCTGATCGCGGTCGGCATCGGTATTGTCATGACCTTCATCGCCACGCGCCTGCGCTTCGGCCGCTATGTCTTCGCCATCGGCGGCAATCCGGAAGCGGCTGAACTGGCCGGCATCAAGACACGCTGGGTAACGGTGCGCATCTTCGCGCTGATGGGCTTGCTGGCAGCCGTCGCCGCGGCGATTTCCACCGCCCGCTTGAATGCCGCCGCCAATTCGCAGGGCACCACCTACGAACTCTTCACCATCGCCGCGGCCGTCATCGGCGGCACGTCGCTTGCCGGCGGTAGCGGCACCATCGCCGGCGCCATGCTCGGCGCCCTGGTCATGCAGTCGCTGCAGTCGGGCATGGGCCTCGCCAATGTCGACACGCCGATCCAGAACGTCGTCGTCGGCGTCGTGCTGGTCATCGCCGTCTGGCTCGACATCGTCTACCGCTCGCGCGCCAAGTAAAAGGAATTCTGAACCATGACGGATCAAACCACGCCGCTTGTGGAAATGAAGAACATTTCCATCTCCTTCGGCGGCATCCACGCGGTCGACAACGCCTCCGTGCACCTTTACCCCGGCGAAGTCGTCGCCCTTCTCGGCCATAACGGCGCAGGCAAGTCGACCCTGATCAAGATCCTCTCCGGCGCCTACAAGCGCGACAGCGGCGATATCCTGATCAATGGCGAGCCCGCCGATATCCGCAGCCCGCGCGATGCTAAGAAATACGGTATCGAGACGATCTACCAGACGCTCGCCGTTGCCGATAATGTCGACGCCGCCGCCAACCTCTATCTCGGCCGCGAGCTGCAGACCCGCTGGGGCACGCTCGACGACGTCGCCATGGAGGCCAAGGCGCGCGAAGTGATGGGGCGCCTCAACCCCAACTTCAAGCGCTTCAAGGAGCCGGTAAAGGCGCTCTCGGGCGGCCAGCGCCAGTCCGTTGCGATCGCCCGCGCCATCCTGTTCGACGCCCGCATCCTGATCATGGACGAGCCGACGGCAGCGCTCGGCCCGCAGGAGACGGCGCAGGTCGGCGAGCTGATCAAGCAGTTGAAGAAGGAAGGCATCGGCATCTTCCTCATCAGCCACGACATCCACGATGTCTTCGACCTCGCCGACCGTGTCTCGGTCATGAAGAACGGCCAGGTCGTCGGCCACGCCCGCACCGAAGACGTCACCAAGGACGAAGTCCTCGGCATGATCATCCTCGGCAAGGTCCCGCCCAAAGCCATCCCCGGCCCCGGCGCGATGAAGGAATAGGCGCAAACGCCGCTCAACAACCAAGGCCGCGGCCCAAAAGGCCGCGACCTCCATCTAACAAAATGACCGATCTGCGTTTTCCTGAATTTTCCGCATTGAAGCCAAGCGCTTCCTAGGCTAAGAACCAGCCATCGGACAGGCGATTCAACCCGCCTAAGGCATGCACCCGTAGCTCAGCTGGATAGAGTGTTGGATTCCGATTCCAAAGGTCACAGGTTCGAATCCTGTCGGGTGCGCCATATTTTACAGGGACTTTAGCAACCCTCACCCTCACTTAAAATTCTCGCAGGAAGCACATAGGAAGCATTGTTGCGTCCTCTTGCTAGCGCACCTTGTTTGCTTCACGACTTGAAATTCACGCAAAAATATACCAGGAGCACGTTGACACAACCTCGATCGCGAGGAATATCTGCCTTGGCATTTAATAAAAAATCAGGGGCGGAAGGCATTGGACAAAAACACATACATCGTCACCTACGACTTAGTAAATAAACGTGACTATGAACCACTGTACGAGGCAATAAAATCATCCCCTCACTGGTCGAGGGTGACCGAGTCGACTTGGGCGGTCGTCACGGAAGAAAGTGCTAAACAACTTCGTGATAGATTAGGCTCGGTATTGGACGAGGACGACAGACTTTTTATTGTGAAGTCTGGAACCGAAGCAGCTTGGCGGAATGTTCGTGGTCGAAACGAGTGGCTAAAGAAATGGCTTTAAGCGGAGATGACGCCCCAATAGGTGATACAGGGTCAAATGAACCTAAAATTCGGCGTGCACGAGTAGGCTCGGTATCTCTGTACGAAATCACGGACTATGAGTTAGGCATTCTCGAAAAAGGGTCGCCTAGTTCGACTATGTTTAATCTCGGTACGCTTTTTTTCTCCATTGGCATCTCTTTTCTGATCACGATACTATCGACCGAAATCAAAGAGCCAAAACTCGATACGCTGTTCACTCTTGTTGCCATTGTAGGGATAGCGCTGGGGGTTATCCTATTCATTTTGTGGTATCGCACCGGGAGTGAGGTCCATCGCGTCTGCAAGAAAATTCGTAGTCGCATGGTTGATTAGGTTTCGCTTATCCAAAACAGCTTGGGAAGCTCGATCTATCCTAGAGATATCAATGGGTTGCGGGTAAAACTCCGCTCAAGGCGTTCGATTTTCTTCAATGTTTTCAATAGCGCCGTAAAACTTTTGATCCCCCAAATTCAGCGGAACGCATGCGGATCACCAACCATCTTGACTCAAATGCCGACAAGAACATAATAGGAACGATCAGGCGGCAGTTATGGAAAAAGAGGAACATTTATGCCGCGCGATATCCGCACCATTACGCCCGCTTATGAAACCCTAAGCTTTGTCGTCAGCGCTTGCATGAGCAGAACAAGCAGACAGACACGACGCGACTTTGCAGGCTATGCCGTGGGGAAGCGCCGCAAGTTATCGATAGTGCCCTATATCGCGAGGGACATGGCGAAAGAACTTGTACGATCGGTGCAGGTTGCCAGCGAAGGACAGGCCGTCACGCCGGAAGAGATCGCCGGAAAGATTGAGACGATCTTGCTTGGCATTGACGAGACAACGGCCTTCAATTTGGCCAGCCATTCGACGGAAGAAAAGGAAGCGGTCGTTGATCTGATCATAGATCAGGTCCGCGCAATGATGCTTTCTGACTACACCGTGACGGAAATTGAGAAAGTGCCGGAGCCGCCGAAAGAGGTTGAAGGCAACGGGTGGCAGAGTTTTGAATCGATAAAGTCCCACGAAAAGCCTCAGTACAAATGGCGGCACACATGGGCAGACCGAAGCGGCAATGACTTTGTCGGCTACAAAGACGGCGCGTGTATCGGGCGCGTGTTCAAGCTGGACTATACCACTCAATCCAAGAAATGGTTTTGGCTGGTCGAACACATGCCCCTTGAACGCCCGGAGCGCGAAAGCCGTTCGGCAGGATGGGAATGGTCAGCCCGCGAAGCATCGTGCCGGGCTGAAAAGTGTTTTGATGCCATCATGAGACTAAACGGAAAGCAGGCTTAGGGAGAGAGCAAGCATGTGCGGTCGCATCTACATCAAAGCATCATTGCGCGAACTATTGACAAACTTTTCGTTTGCCCGGCCCGGCGATGTCGAGCCGCTTTCGAACAGCTTTCCGAATTACAACGGAGCGCCGACGCAATCCTATCCCGTCATCGTCAGGGATATTGTCCAAGAGCCTGATATCACCGGCCCAATCTTCGTTTCGGGCCGATGGGGCTTCGTCCCCGAATGGGCCAAGGATGACGGCATAGCGAGACTCGCGCCGATCAATGCCAGGGCGGAAGGCATCCAGACGCATCGCATGTTCCGGCAGGCTTACAAGTCAAAGCGTTGCCTTGTACCGATCAATGGTTTCTTCGAGTGGAAGGACATTCACGGGACCGGCAAAAACAAGCAGCCCTATGCCATCGCCATGAAAGACGGCAGCCCCTATGTGCTTGCCGGCATCTGGTCGCGCCGCCGCGACCCAGAGACCGGCCTAGACAAGCAGACGTTTGCAATCGTGACCTGCGCACCAAACGAGATGATGAGCGAAATTCACGACCGAATGCCGGTCATCCTGCACCCGGAAGACTATGATCGCTGGCTATCGCCAGAGCCGGACCCCGCTGACCTTATGAAGCCCTTCCCATCCGAGCTAATGACCATGTGGAAAATCGGCAGGGACGTAGGCAACGTGAGGAACAACCGGCCCGATATCATCGACCCCATGCCCGAAGACCCGGAGCCGCCATTGCTATGAGCGACGAAACACGCACGCCCACCCATCCATTCCCGCCGACATACCTCGAGCATTTTTGCGAGCATCCCGGCTGCAACCAATGGGGCTTGCTCGGGTACGAACCGGCTAAAGGGAAAAACAGCTTTTGGTGCTGGCCTCATTTTCCAGACGAGGAATGGAAAGCAGACAGGCGTAAAGAGAGGGAGGCGCGGGATGGACGCCAAGCAGTCTAGCGAAACCTATCTCTGGACGCTTTTTAGTTGCCGAATTTAATGCCATCCTCGCGAACTTGAAGGGACGATAAACTCTCCCGATGGGTCGAGCAATGCCCAGAGGTCCCCTACGGCCTGACGCGCGAGAGATATCCCTATATGCAGGGCTATCACATGGTCTTCATCGTCGAGCGATACTGACGCTGCCTCAACCAAGCGCAGTCTGTCTTGCAGCACGCATAGCTGATCAATCACCTTGCTACTGACTTCCATCGTTGTTCTCCGCGTTCGATGGCTCATCAGGCCGGAGATGCCTCCGAGTGTCCACTCGCAAAAGTGTTAGTTGCTTGCGCCTTCAAACGGCCAGGTGCGAATGCGCACGGCGGCAGTCTGGAACCATTGGTCCCGTTGGGGGTTATGTCTTAGAGGAGTACTCCGATGAGTAACGACATCAATAGACCAAGCCCCGATCTCAAAGCGACAACGACACGCCAGCAGCCCGCGATTCCGTGGACCGCAATACTTGTGGCTGTTCTCGTGGGGGCCTTTACCTGGAATTTCTGGCCGCATGCCAGCACCACGACCCCTATCCAAACCTACACGACCACACAGCAGCCTTCGACTACAACCATGCCTGCGGCTGCCCCCGCGCAGAAATAGGAACGGTCTTCGAGAGGAGGATAAGCCTATGGTTAAACATGACAAACAGCCTACATCGAGCAAATCGAGTGCGAAGGACGCTCGCAAGAGCAATGCCTCCGCGTATGAGCGAGGCGCGGACGCCGGTAAACAAAAATATCCCAAAGAAGGTAACCCCTATCCCGAGGGCAGTGGGGCCGCAAAATCGTTCGAACACGGACAGCTAGACGCCCAAAAGGTCAGATGCAGCGATAAACCGCCGGGACGATAGTTGACGACACCGATAAGCAGCAGCGTAGTGCCACGATTCTAGTAGACTTCTCACCAGCGATATTTTCTGGTGCCATTCGAAATCGTTCAGGATTATGTCAGACACCTCCTGTACGGCGCCCTTGCGAAATTGGCGCCCCCAATCGACGTTTCGCATGAAGTGCCCGAAAGCGCTTCAGCTCTGCCTCCGCAAAGGGGCAGGGCTTTTTTGTCTATTTCCTTCCAACATTGATCTTCGACGCCTTCTTCGAATGGACGCGATGCCTTCAGCCGCCTATGCCAATTCGAGATGAATTATCGCGCGATCTCGTCACGCTCGATAAAGTCCCCCTAAAATTTGAATGCCGCTCACCCCATCTATGTATCTGCGAGGTCGCAACACAGGGGTTTCATCATGCAGACGGTCATCAGTCCCGAGGCGAGAAAGAAACTCAATGAGCTGCATGCGAGCCATTCGAAGGCCAAAGCACGTGCAAACCATGTTCTGGAGAAGTCCGGCGTGGAATCTGAGGCCTTTCGAAAAGCGGACGAAGAGATGAAACGACTTTGGCGCCTCATGCTGGAGATTACGGATTAGCCTGCCAACGCCACAAACCAAAGGCGCTCCGAAAACGCAAAAAGCCGCCCGGCATACGCGAGGCGGCGTTTAGTTTGCGATCTATTGGCCCGTCATGCGCCGGGAAAACCATTTCTGAAATAGCACCTCAGTCCCGCGCGGCCCGAGATAGGCAAGCCCGGCAATAAGGCCCGTCGTTGCCGGCTGCCCTACATTTAAATAGGAGGCTATCCCCTCCCCGATGAACGCCATGCCAAGAGCAACGGGAGCTTCCCAAAGCAATTCGAGGCCGAAGAACTTCCGCCGGCCCTTGCGCGCCTCGTTGGTGTGCCACATGGCCCGGCCCATCATGGCCCCGACGATGGTCGACAGCGCCCCGCCACCCCAGGCATTCAGCAGCTCGTAGAGCGAATTGTATTTGTCAGACATCAGCCGGGCTTTCCGCAGTGGTATTGGGCATAGCGTCCGCGATGCCGAGCGATGTTGACAGCAACCGGCCTGTCATGGCCGACCAGATATGCGTTCGTTTCCGGTAGCGGGTCGATAGGCACCAGAACGTCACACGGCTCAATTCCCTTGGCTGTCGGGCTGCAAGCAGCCGCCGAGCAGCAAGCACAAATCAGCATCGTCAGCTTGAAAAGCGTTCGCATCGATCTTCTGTCCGTCTTTGAGGATGGTAACGCGGCTTGCATGAAGGCTCGCCGCAATCTCGGTTTTGGCCGCGCGCTTGCCGACCAGATAGGCCGGCGTCATCGCCAAGGCGGCACCGATCACGATGCCGCCTCCAATCTTAATAGCGTCGAAGGGCATCATGCGAGCTTCCGCCATGCCACATAGAGCGTGAGACCCACGACGACGACCGCGAGACCCATCCGCAGCCACTCGCCGGAAGAGAGATCGCCCTGTTGCTGCGAGATGACTTCGACAGCCCTCGAAAGCGGCTCTTGCGCGACGGTTGCCGACGCGCCGACGCCGCTCGCAACGATGGCGACGGCCTTGGACTTGGCTTGCGTCTCGGTCTCCGCCGTGTATTTCGCGCCGGCAACCGGACCCTTTGACGGGTATTGCTTCCAAGGCAACTGCCAGTGCGGGCCATCCTTGAAGCCCTTCCAGTCGCCGCCCCACTCGACGGCAATTCCAAGCTCGTTTGCCGCCTGCTTCATGGCCTTGGCGATCTTGTGATAGAGCGGCCAATCCCAAGACACTTCGCCATTGATGACCGGCGCGACATCGACCGCGTGGCCGTAGCCGTTCTCAGCCTTCAGATGGCGCGAATTCATCGTCTTCGACGCGCCCGACGCGACAAGCTGTTTCTGCCGCTCGACGGTGCGCAGTCCCTCAAGCACCGTGAAATCAACTTCGGTGATCTGGATAGCACGCTTCACGATGCGCACGAGATCGGGATGCACTCCATTCAGGCGCGAAACGCTCCGCGCCGATAGCGTGTAGCTCATTATGTAACTCCTATGTTTTGGAAAAACGCCGCTAGGGCGGGTTACAGCATCAAAAACGTATCGTTTAGTGATACTATCTCGTTGACTTCCAGACGTATCACTGTATGATGCCAAATATCAGGAGGCCGATATGATCCGTTCGTTCAAAGACAAGCTCACCGCATCGATCGATGACGGATCAATCAAGAAGGGTTTTCCGGCTGATCTGGTACGCCGCGCTCAACAACTGCTTTACGTGCTGAACGCAGCAACCAGCGTTGAAGACCTGCGTTCGCCGCCCGGCAATCGTCTGGAAAAGCTGTCGGGCGACCGTGCAGGCCAGCATTCGATTAGGATCAACAAGCAATGGCGCATCTGCTTCATCTGGACGGAAGCAGGCCCGGAGCAAGTCGAAATCACGGACTACCATTGACCCGAAAGGGCGTGGTAGCCATCATGACAACAGCCAAGGAGGGCAAGCGATCATGACAGTTAGCAAACTCCCCGCGATCCATCCGGGCGAAATCCTGCGGGAACTGTACCTCGAACCGCTCGACATGACGCCCTATGCGCTAGCGAAGCACATCAACGTGCCGCGCACCCGCGTTGAGCGCATCATCGCCGAAAAGACCGGCATCACCACAGACACGGCGATGCGGCTGGCGAAATTCTTCAAGACAGCCCCTGAATTCTGGCTGAACTTGCAGAATGCCTATGACATCAAGATAGCCGCCCAAGTGATGGAAAGCGACCTTGCGCAGATCAAAGAGATTGCCGCCTAGTTCTCATCCGTCCGCCCGAACCGGCGAGGGGTGAGGAAAGCCGAAGGCGTGGCGGGCGTGCCCGGCGCGCTGTTTGGCGCGACCTTGCCGCCGGCATGCGAGGCGCTGGACGACCCGCCGGCTTCCCCCTTCCCGCCGCCCTCGCTCTCGTCTTCCGTCGCCGACTTGCCGTCATAGAGCCGCCCGGAAACGTCCACCTCAAAGCCCGATGTCTTGGTGTATTTGGAGCGCGCCGTCTTGATGATGTAGGGCACGCCGTCCAGTCCAGGGCGAACATCAGCGAAGAGAAGCGGCAAGCCCGCCTCTATGGTCTCGTCACCGATGACAGTCACCGAAACGGCACCCTCGCCCCGCGCCAGCTCTTTCGCCTTGGCGCGAGCTGCCTTGTCAGCCTCGGCAGGCGATGAAAAGGCTTCGGGAATGCGGTAGACGCTGTCGCCGTCCGCATCCGATTCCGCCTCGATTTCGACCCGCTTCGCCTTGTCGGCATCCTGATAGTAGGACACAACCTTGCTGTATTTCGTGCGGTCGTTGATATCGACTTTCAGCGTGCCGGTTTTGATCACCGAAGGCGTGAGGATGATTGAACCAAGCGACGAACCCGAGGCCGAAAGGCCAGAGCCGCGCCGGGCAAACAATAGCCGCCGCTGCTTTATGGCGAACAGGGCATTATGCCGGTCAGCCAGCCGCCGCAGGAAATGGATGTTCGTTTCGTCCTGTTGCCCTATCCACTCATATTCATGCGCGGCGAGATCGCTATCCACGGCAGGCGTCAAGCCGCTCTCGCCTGCGATTTCGGATATGATGTCGCCGAGCTTGCGTCTATCCCATGCCCGTTCCTGTCGCTCTTTCAGCTTGCCGGCGCGCAGGTCCGCCGCCTTGCCTGAAATCGACATCTTATAGGGCAGGCAATCGAGACTGATCTTGTCAGCCGTGAATTGGCCCTTCGACACGAGGTTGTTGCCGTATCCCATTTTGACCGAGATGATGGCACCCTTGCGTGGCAGAGCGAGGAAATTCGGCGGGCCGTCGTTCAGCTCGATATCGACCGTATCAGACTTCAAGCCCTCTTCATCCGTCACGGTGACGGATATCAAGCGCTCATAGAATTGGCCCGCGACGGGAACACCGTCGACGGTGATTTCAACACGAGGATGCATGATCAATCCCAAAGGCTGACAAGCCGACGCTCCGCGCTAACGCTCGGCAGGTCGGGCATGAAGATTTCAGTGCCGAGTGGAAGAACCGGGCCAAGGGCAGCAAGCCCGCGATTGGCCGAAAGCACCGCCTCAACTACGCCCGCCGTTCGTCCGTAGTGATTGAAACAGGCAGTATCGACCGTTTCGCCCTGTCGGGTTGTATATGTCTTAGCCATGCGATCACCGGAAGAGATTGGAGAGGAAAGAGCTTGCGCTGTCGAGCGAGCCGCCGGCACCCGCCGCCGCTTCGGTCGGCAACCGCTTGAGCGAGATCACATAGGCATTCCGGCGAGCGACCCCGCTGGCGTCGTGGAACGACATGTCTTCCTCGACAGACTGCACTGTGAACATGCCACGAATGATGCCCTCGACGGCATCACCGCTGACCAGCATCATTTCCGTGCCGGCCAGTGATGCGGCAATGATGCCGTCAAGCTGCGACTGCCCGCCAAACTCTTCGGGAAACAAGACGCCCTGAATCGTCACCTCGTCGGACGTTGGCCCGGTCCATTGTTGCGGATTGAGGGTTTGGCCCACGGGTATCTCAACCCAAGGCGTATTCACTTTGCGTTTGACACCCTGATAGCCAAGGCCCAACGCCTCGAAGGCGTAGCCTCCGAGCATCATCGATGTTACACCCGTCATGGGGACTCCGTTGCTGCTGAACAAACGGCGGTTGCAGCGCCGCCATTCGATGGGGGAAAAATGAGCGAGAATGAGTTTGGCATCGTGCTGTTGCTAGTCGGTGCGGCGGGCGGCGCGTGGGGCGCGCGCAGCTCGGGAACGCAAGCTTGGCGCGGTGCCGTCGTAATCGCCTTGTCCATGCTGGTTACGCTCGCGATATTCGTCGCGCTCGCGGTCGACAATCAGTACCTAGCCGCAGCCTGCAATCTCGCACTCGTCGCGATAATTGGCGGCGCATTGAAAATGACGCCGCGACAAATCGCTACCGCGACGATGGGCGCGTTAATACTTGCTGTAGTCGGCGGACTGATTGCCGGTCTCACGAACACTAAGCTTACAGGCTAATCGCTGAACTGCGACTCCACCGCATTTTTGACCGCAGCGCCGATCTGATTGACAGTTGCGGTGGCTGCGGCTTGTGGGTCGGCAACGCCGGTAATCGAAGCCTGCACGTTAACCGCCACGTTGACCGGCTGCTGATTGACAATCCGAACATCTTGCGTCCCGCTTGGCCTGACCATCTCGGCAATAGACGACGCGTCGATACGCGTGGTCTTTATTCCGAGATCATCCGCCGTCTTTCCGGGAAGAGTTTCAGTTGTCGAACCGCCAAAGCCGGCGGCACGAGCTGCACGCGCACCATCCATAGCCGATTGCCCGTAGACGCCAGCGGGAGCCGGGGCATTTTCAGACAAGGCGAACGACTTCAGATAAGCGCCTATCGCATGCAAGGCATCTTCCGGGCCGGGCAACCAAGCCTTTCCCTGCTTGTAGAAGGTATCACCGGTATAGCTCTGCCGACCAAACTCTACACCGCCCGCCGCCGCCCCACCAATAGTGAAGAGACGGGCAAAGCCTAACGCCATCGTCGAAAGACGACCAAGCAAAGTCCCGCCGGCGACTTGCGCGGCGGGGTTGGTTGCCACCTTAGTCACGATATCCGTGCCACCGCCCCCGCCGAGGATCGTCGCAAGCGTGCCCACGGTTTTCAGTGCCCCTATTAGGGTACTTGCACCAGACAATAAAAACATAGCGCTGGCGAGCTTGCGAACGGTGCCGGCGAGAAAGGCAATGCCAGTACCCCACAAAACAAGCTTGAGGCCATAGCCGGACATTTCCGCGAAGAACTTGGCAATCGGGTTTTCGCGGATGGCATCCGTCAACTCGCGCACCGACGCGCCCCATTCCTTCGCCTTCATGAAAAACCGGCCAAGATTTTCGCCGGCATTCGGATCAACCTTGCCAAGCATCAGGTCGCTTATGTCGTTGACCAGTTCGCGAATGCCGCCGTCATAGCCGAAGCCCTTGGCAAAGCCCTGCGCGCCGACCTTGATCTGATCGAAGATCGTCGCCCGGCTTCCAAGGGTATCCAAGACATCGCTGATCGCCTGCGCGCCCTCTCTGATCGTCGGCAACATGCGGTCGCCCACATCCCAAAAGATGTTGGATACCTTGTTACCCAATAGCTCAAGCGCGTTGCCCGTGGTGCTGGCACGCTGCTTGTACTCGCTCATTGCCGAACCGGCATACTTCGTTCGGTCGCTGACACTGGCAAGCGCGTCGTCTAGCAGCTTGACGTTGCCGAGCAACGGAATGAACGCCTTGGCCTCATCACCGAAGAAATCCGATACGATAGATATCTGTTGATCCTTCGGAGCCTTGGCGATGGCGGCAAGAACCTTTTTCAGCGCTGCCGGCGCATCCTTCTGCATCTGCTTGGCGATCTGCGGCAAATCAAGCCCAAGCCGTTCAGCGGCTGCGCGCTGGCTCTTCTTTGCCGACGCGCCGCGCGTGAGGGCCTTCGTCACGTTCTGCATGGCGGTCGCGGCAACTTCCGGCTCCGCACCGGCTGCAATCATGGCACTGCCGATGCCGGCAACCTGCTCTTTGGTGAAACCGGCGATCTTGCCGAGCGCACCGACACGCAGCATGAAATCCGTGATTTCCGACGCCTTGCTTGCCATGTTGTTCGACAGGTAGTTCATGACATCGGCAAGGTCGCCAGTCTCGGCAACCGTCAAGCCGAACTGTGTTTTCAGTTTAGCCAGGCTAGTGCCGGCCTTCTCCGCCGTGATGTCAAAGGCGATGCCGACGCGCGAAGCCATTTCCGCGAAGCTCTGCAAATCCTCTGTCGCAATGCCGGACTCGCCGGCAGCAGCAAATAGGGCAGCGATGTTATTGGCTGACATCGGGATTTCGCCGGACATGCGCCGAATGTTCCGGCGCATGTTTTCAAACTGCTCGCTGGACGCGTCGACCACCTTTTTGACATCGGCAAAGGCTGATTCGAATTTGATCGCCTCGCCGGCTGTTGCCCGCAGCCCCTCGCGAACGCCAAGGTAGCCAGCGCCGAGCGCTACCGCCTGCCCGATCATGCTCCGCATTGGGGCGAATGCGGTCATCTGCTGCGAACGAAGGCCGTCGAGCGCTCGCGTGATATGCTTCGCGCGAGCCGTGACATCGTCCAGCAATGAAACGCGCAGGGTGCTTTGCTGTGTGGTCATAGAGATTCCTTCAACGCGTCCCGCAGGCTTCGCGCTGCTTCGAAGTAGGCGAGCAATTTTTCAGGGGGCCACCGCTCGATGATGTCGAGCGGCGTGTGAGCGAACCGGGCAACGAAGACCGCGACTAGCCGCCAGTCGTGTTCTTTCCGTCGTTTCCCAGCAGTCCCTTGGTTTTCGCAAGAATGATGCTGAAATCTTTGGCCTTGATCTTCTTGAAGGCGGGAAGCGGGGTATCCGAGATAGACGCCAGAACGGCGACGTTGCCAGAAAACTCGCCCTTGACGTGATCAGCAGCCATGAAATCTCCGACTTCCGCTTCGCGGAACGTCAATTCTGTAATGGTTACCTCGCCATGCGTTACCGGCGTGAGTAGGGTATGTTTGACAACGTCTGTGACAACTTCGGTCATGATGATTCCTCAAAGAAAATGACCCGCCTACAGCGGGCTTGATGAAGGGTGATTGTGACGGGGAGAGATGCAGCCCTACAGCAGCAGGGCGCTTCGGATGCCGCCATATTGCGAGACGCCACCGATCTTAATGTCAAAGTCGTCCATTTCGATCAGCTCTTGGCCATCGATCTCAAGCTTGTAGTAATTGACCGAGACCTGATAGTCGTTCTCGGCTTGGTCGCCAGCCTTCCAGCCGCCAGAGTCGGCTTTCTTAAGGAAGCCGCGGATTGTCATGACAGCGGAATGCTCCGTTCCATCTTCATCGACCAGCGCGCCGGTAATCATGAAAGGGTTCTCGCTGCCCGGCTTGAGGCCAAACAGCTTGATAACAGCAGGATCGAGGCCGGGCATTTTGAAGCTGAACTCCAGCTTGTCGAAGCCTAGCTTAATCTCGCGCGGCTTAATCATGCCGGCGTTGCGCATTTCCTCGAGCTTTTCCTGCGGGACAGGTGGCGTGATATCGCCGATCTGGCCGAGGAGGCTTGTACGGTCAGCCCACAGCATGCAGTTGCGTAGGAGATAACGAGGTAGATTGGACATGTGGCAATCCTCCAAAAGTGTGGGATCAGGCGGCGAGCGAGAGCGGGCCGGTTTCGATTGCGCCATTCACTTCATCCAGCAGAAGCCGGTAGTAGAGAATGTTGCGGCGCGCGGTGATGTGGATTTGTTCCATGATGCCGACCGGCTCGAATTCCACGTCAAGGAAGAGCTTGCCGGCGGCAAGCGTGGTCGGCTCGTTGATATCGGGCAACCATACGCGACCGCCCAAGATGTCATCATTGTTCTTGAAGACGCGCAGGGCGGCGTTGCCGTCCTCGATCAGCATCTTGAGGTTCGCCTTGGTGAACTTGCGGTCCACATACAGGAAATAGAGGTCTTCAAGGGACTCATTCACCATGTCGGCGGTCGCGCGAACACTATCGAACTGCCAAAGCGGATCATCGGTTGCCAGCCGGCTACCCCAGGTACGGAAGCCGCCGCGCTCGTTGATGATGGTCGCGACCTGCCGTTCGTTCAGATAGTTGCTGTCATCCGGGTAGGAAATCGTCCGGGCAACACCATCGATCGTGCGAAGAACCTTGTTCGATACGGAGCCGGAAACGCCCTCCGATGAAGCAACGACGCGAGCGCGGACGCCGGCAAAGACAGCAGCAACCGGCTTGATGACCGGGACACCATTGACGTTCTTGATCGTCTTGGGATCGATAATGAGAATGCGCCCGCCGTTGACCGTATTGCGGAAACGGACGGCTTCCGCATTGCTGGTGTTCGGGCCGGTGATATAGGCGCGCGCTCTGATCTTCGGCGTGATGACGTTGAGCGCCGACACAAACGGATTGGCAACGTCGCCGACATTGGCAGTCGCCGCCGGCAGCACCTTTTCCGCATCGGTTCCACCGCCCTTGAAGACGATGGTCGGAGCCTGCGACATTTTCTTGCCGGGGTGAACAACCCGGACGCCGGTAACAGTGCCGGCGCTGGCGCCCTCGCCCATGACAACCTCAAGCGTCGGCAGAACCTTGCCGGCATCGCTGCCGCCGCCCGTCACCTCGATAGTGGGCGCTTCCGTGAGCTTCGCGCCTTGCACCGTGAGCGAGACGGAAACAACACCGCCCTCAATCCAAGTCCCGGTTTCGCCAGCGGTGATGATGACGCGCGGCTGATAGCCTGTAATGGCCTTGGCACGAAGCGCGGCATAAAGGCCGGTACGGGCAACGGGATCGCCGATAAGATTGCTTTGCTGTGTGGCCGCGTCCGCGCTGTCGGGCACACGGTTCACGATGCACCAAGAGCCGCCTTCACCGAAAACGGTTGTGACATCTTCGAGCAGCGATCCGGCCACGCCGAGCGCCGCAGCCTGCTTTTCCCCCGTGACGATCTGCGGTTCATTGAGGGGAAAGGCAGCGGCATCCGCATTGGGTGCCGTGCCGTTGACGAAGGTGATGCCGCTACGCTGGACACGCAAGAGCGACGGGGTTTCGGCGCTTTCCGTGAGCGTTACGCCATGCGCATAGGACAGGTCGACCATGAAGGACTCCATTGAAAAATATCGGGATTGGTTTGAGGTTGCGCTGGCTTTGCCGAGATTGGAGCGCGCGCGCGATCAGCCCGCCAGACGCTGGCGAACTGCAATGTGCTGATCAGAGACGAGGTTTATCTAGGCGTAGTGGTCGAGCGCCCACGTCCAGAGCGTATCTAGCTGGACTTGGGTAATGCCTTCGGCTTCCGCCATGGAATTCAGCAATGGGTCATTGCGCCGATATTGCTGCGCTTCCTCAAGGTAGACGAGAGCAATCGTCTTCTGGACGCCTTCGGGCATGGCATCAATCCGCTCTCTGACACCTGCCTTCGTGACGCCGATTTCTACCGCCGCAAGCCAGAAGGCAAGACGCGGAAGTGGAGCGGGCGGGCCTTCAATCGGAGTGTCAGATAGAGCAAGCCTTTCGGCCTGCTCTTCCGGCGTTTCATCCCGCAACGTGCCGTTAATGAGAATCTTAGCCACGGACACCCTCCAAAATAATGCGCCCTGAAAACGCCTGCGACCCCACAATACGCATGGCGTTGCGGCCAATTGTGCCTTGTTGACCGCCGTACATTGTTGAAGTGTTCAGTGATGTCCCGGAATTTTGAAAGCCGTGCAAACCACTGTACCTTGACCATTGGCCTTTGTTGAACTCAGAAATATGACCGCCGACAATGAGGCCACCTTGGTTCGCACCAACGGCTATATTGTTTGAAATGCTCAACAAAATACTGGCTGCATTGCCGGAGCCGGCACCCGGCGTCGATAGACCACTCCCATACAAAGTTTGGTAGTAATAATCGGTGCCGCCAGTAAGCCACGAGCTGCCGTTATTGGTGCTATAGTGCATACTGAACAAGCTGGCAGCGGCATCCGGGTAAGCGTCAAAGTGGAAACGCAAATCCCGAAACGCCGCTAGGCCTGTTCTCACCCAGCTCGTTACACCCACGAGGTCGGAAACTTCGATCGTCTCCCACACTGTCACATTTGCATCGTAGTTTGGCACCCTGAGCAGTCGGGTGGTATTGGGAGCGATTGCGGAAACATCGAGCTTCATCAGCCTTGATGGGTCTGCCGACGGCGCGAAACTGGCCTCCTTTATCGGACCGGTCATCGTACCGCCGCTCAAGTCGAGCTTGTTGGCCACAACCGAATTGTCGGCTTTCTGACCCAATGCCGTCAAAGTAGCATTCGACACGGGCTTTTCCGCATCGGACGTATTGTTGATGCGGTCTAGCCCGAGGGTGCCCCTCGCAGTCCAATCGTTAGCGGTCTGCAACAGACTGCGCCCAAAGGCAGACGAATCCATCAGGTCAGAAGAAGACAAGGTGACAGCACCTTGCCGACCCGCGACCGATTGAACGACATCGGTCGGCGTTCGCAGCTCCTCCCAGTTTGACAGCGTTGTGCCCGGTTCCGCCCGAAGGATATAGGACCGGTTCAAGTCTGTGCGAATGGCAATATCACCCTTCTGCACCGTGAGCGCCAGCATTGCCGCCTGATTGCCCACGACGAAGGTATCAACGACAGCGATGGCCGGGAGCTGCGAGGCCGGAATTTTCCCGCCGCCATCGAGTGATGCATACCCGTTTGCAGCACCCTTGTTGCCGATATTCTCGGCAGTGTAGCCAAGGTTAGGCTGCTTTGCGGCAAGCATCGCGTCAACGGTGGAACGGGTATAGGCATCGAGAATGCCGTACCCCGCCAGTGAATCCGGCCTGCCTGTCAGATCGCCGAAATCAACCAAAGTCCAGGTCATGGACCCGGCAGCATTGCCAGCGGTCAACACCTTCTTGGCGCTGCCCGCCCCCGTCGCCGGAACGTGCAAGTTTCCGTCGCCGGTCGGGTGGACATAGTTGTTGGCGTTCGCGGCAACACCGCCCAACTTCGACTTGTCCGCCGCCGACATGAAGCCGCTAGTCGTCGCTGTCGCGTCGGGATGGGCGGCAACACCGCCCGCCCCGACGTGTCCGGCAGGCGCAAACGCTGTCGAGGGTTGCAAGGCGGCAGAGCCGAGCTGTAACAAGACACGCGCCGCATTGGCATCTTCCGCAGCCGCCAGCGAACGGCCATAGCCGGCAGACACCGCCTGATATGCCGTCGTCCATGCGGTTGCGAAATCCGACAGGTCGGCAACGGCAAGCGAGAGAACCCGCTTTGCCGCCGTCGCATCGGCGGCTTTCATCAGCGCTTGACCCGCCGCGCCACTGTCGGCGATGTCGTCGGCATCGAGCGTGATAACGCCAGTCTTGCCGGCAACCGATGATACGGCGTTGAAAGTCGGCACGCGCTCCCACTTGGCGGGACCACGGCGCAACTGATCGCCCGCCGATACGGGACCGACGCTATCCGCCGCAACCGTTCCGGCAACCGAAACAACCCAGAAGTCGCCTTGGTTTCCCGAACCCGAGGCAATGGGCGGCTTGTTTGTGGCGGCATCGTAAACGCCTAGGAAGCTACCATCCACCGGCAGGAATGCCCCGCCGATCTTGCCATCAGGACCAAGCGGAGCATAACCGTCCGGCTTGCCTTTCTTGGCGGCATCTTCCGCCGTGTAATCAAGCTTGTTCTGCTTGTTCGCAAGACGCTGGTCAGTCTCCGTCTTCGAATAGGCATCACCGATGCCATAGCCCGAAAGGGAATTAGGACGGCTGTCGATATCGGCCCAATTGTGCCGATGGCGGTCAAAGACCTGTTGCTGCACGTACCGAGCATCGGAATATTGAAGATCGAGCGACAGGGTGAGGTCGCCCGCCAATGCCCCGCCACCCTTCAAGCCGGTTCCGGTCGTGACGGAACGAGTGTTTGACACGCTCAGCGTCAGGATTTCCCGAAGCGCATCTTCGACCGTGGTCGACACCAGCCCGCCGCCGGCCTCGCGATAAACGCGATCCGCCTGATAATCGATATGTGAGGTGGCGGAGACAATCCAGTTAGCACGGATCGCCTCGCCCGCCCCAAAGGTCCGCTCGACATCGACGGCAAGCGTGCCCGTTTCGCGATTGTAGGACATCAGCCGGCCAAGCATGACGGCATAGGGCGCATCCCGCGTGACCAGCGCGAGATAGGCCGCAGGCGAATAACGCCGCCTGTTTGCCGAGCTGATACCGATAGTCAACGGCCCGGTTTTCACTTCGATTGCCGATTTGGACTCGGCAATAAAGACCGCGCCAAGCTGCAAGTCTTCCTGCAACTGCGCAATAAGCGGAGAAACGGCCTCATCAATGCGACGCAAGCCGTTTTCCTGCAACTCGCGAACAGCCGAACGCCAATCCTTTTCGATCAGCTCTTGCCCGTGCAAGCGCAAGTCGACGTCTTGGAGACGTCTATTCCAAAAATCAGGATCGCCGAGATCATCGCCGACCTTGATTTCATATTGATCCAGTCGGCGCATGACCGGTTACTCCTGCGCTGGCGTGACTTCCTCAGAGGAAAGAATGTCGGCTTTGATCTGTTCGGCGAGCGCGCCGGTGATGGTCCCGCCTTGGCTTGGGCGGATGGTCAGGCCCGCGACCTTGACGACCGTTGCGACCTGGACGCGATAATGCGCGTCCGGCTGAAAGGCCGAACTCGTTTTCTTGACTGCCATGTTTTCGTCTCCGGGGAGTTAGAGCGCTACGTCAACGCGCTCTTCGACGTGGAAGGGAACGAGGGCGTTATTCGTTGTGCCTTCGATCTGGATTTTGTAGGCGTTGATCGCCGGGCTTGCCGCGAAACTGTAGGTTCGGCGGAAACGGCCCGGATCAATCGGTTCATCGACAAAGCCGCTGCTCGCGATCAGGGTGTTATCGTCCTTGCGAAGCTTGACGGCGATGGTGTGCCGGTCAGCCTCGAACTTGGCGATGATGAGCTGCACCGTGATCGTCGTCGCCGAGGTCGCTAGCGTGCGGCGCGTCGAAATATGCTTCAACGTCGTCCGCTGTCGCCAGATGCGAATGCGGCTGCTCGGAATTTCCAAGGCAGGCGCAACGGCATTCGTACCGGTCATCACCACGCGATGGCGCAGCAACGGCGGCAGTCCGACAAGCAGATTGGGCGTCAACACGTTCAGCGGCTTCCATGCGCCGTTGATCATCACTTGATGCTCAATCGCGCAGGATTTGGGCTTGATGGTGCCGGCAAGGATATCGATGGAAGCAATGCCGCCCGAAAGCGTCAAAGCCTGCAATTCGATTTCCACGCGGGACGCCTTGAAGACCAGATATTCCATCTGGAAATAAAGGTCGCGCGTGAGATCGCCCTGAAAATATGCACCGTCCGTCGAGTAAAACAGGGTGCCTTGCGCATATTTGTTGCTGTCGACAACGGCGACCTTGTGATTGCCGAGCGTCGTGATGATCAGTGCATATCGCTGCCCGGCCTCCAAGAAGACGGGCGGAATGTCGATATAGGTGTCATTCGGTGCCACCTTGATATTGGCGTAAGGGATCGTGACATGCGTCACCAGATGCGCCGGATCGGGCGCACCGCTGGCCGTGGCGTAGGCAATGGAAACATGCACGTCGCCGTCCGCACCCTTTTCGGTGAAGCGAAGCTTGAGGCCGGATAGCCAACCATCCTGCGAATTGAGGATAGTTTGAGCGATCTGCGCGCCGGAAACGGTTCTGTCCGTGGTCTGCGCAACCCAATAGTTATCCTCCCACGTGTCTTCCCAAAACTGCTGGACGCGCAGTAGGGTATGCGCGTTGAGTGGGTCCCACCATGACTGACCATAGACGTTGTCGAGAATTTGTGTCCCGGTAACGAGGAAAGTCTCGCCGTTCTTTGTGAATGTATTGGTGGCGCTGTCGTATTTGCCATCTGCCCACCACTGCGAATTGTTGCAGACGTTATAGGCAGGCCCATACCGCATACGCGAGCGGGCAACCGACAGCTGTTTCATCTCGTGAGTCTGGAACCCGTACTGCGCGATGGATATGGCAGAATCGACGGCGCCCGATGACGACGCCAGACGGATTTCCCGACCGGAGATCGCCGGCAACAACAAGCCGCTGCCTGTCACGAAGGCGTTGAGATCGAGGGGGTTATAGAGCGAAATCTGAGTTTCGCTCCGGGCTTCATGCGAGAAGCGAATCCCCTCTTCGACAAGGCAGAGCAGGTCAATGTTATCCTTGTCGGTCTCATTGATCGTCAGATAGCGATCCGACGCCCAATCGGAAGCGTCGTCTGGAATTTCCAGCCGCTCTTTCAGGCGGGCAATATCGCGCATCACATTGATCAGCTCGCCGGACCCGGCCATGCCCGCCATGCCCTTTTTGAGCGCGGTGATGTCGCTGGCAATCGTATTGATGCGCGGCTCGATGATCTCGCGCCAAGTTTCGAGCGAACGGATGCGCTTGTCATTCCGCGTGACCGATGGAAGCGCATTGGCGGATTCCATGGAAATTGCCTCGATACCGGTCGTGTTCAACGTCACCCAGGCGATGACGATAAGCGACTGATCGATAACCGGGCGCGGCAAGGTCGAACTTTCCTGTCCCGGAACAAGGTCGATCAAGGCGGCGCGTCGGCGCTCAACAACGATCATACGCGGTTCGGTCGTATCGCTTTCCAGATCAACGAGGAAATCGCGTGTCTCGGTCCGGCTGTCTTCCTCCTGCCCAACGGCAATGACAGCGACAAGCCGCTTCGTTGCGGATGGCAGGATATTGACGATATTTCGGGTGGATGCCTGCTCCATCTCGAACACCGCACCATCGGGCCGATAGATGCGGCCTGCGGCGACCTGCAGTTCGGTCGCGCTGTTCTTTGCAACGGCAAAGCCGGCATAGCCCGGCGCATCTGCCGTGACGGCATCCTTCACGACGGTATCGAACGTGGCACGGGCGGATGACTCGATGGCGTTGAGGTCGCTGGCGCGCGCCTCCATGCGATCCTGAAACGGTACTGTCTTCAGCATGTGTTAGCTCCTGAGTAGACGGCCAGCGATGAATGGCGTGCCGGCTACGATGAGCTGACCTGCCTGCGGGCTGCGGAATGTTTTGGTGTTGATGAGGATCGTATCCCGCGCCGATTTCGCGGCGCGAAGTGCTCGCAATGTTTCGCGGTATTTCTCGCCATTGGACGCGGCGAAGAAGCTGCCGAAGAACCCACCGACCAAAAGCGCCCGGCGCGGTCGCTTCGACGGGATATGCACGACCAGTTCGGCGGTGAAGGGTGCAACGCCAAAACGGCTTACCCCCAAATAGGAGGCACCGCGACGGCGCGGCACCATATCGGGGTCCCAAATGACGATGCGTTCAAAGACGCGCGTTTCAGACCGCATGTTTGACCAGTATCGACGGTGAAGCGGCCGCCCGAAGATTGCCGATCTTCCCGCCTTTGCCGGCAAATACTCCGCTTCGGGCTGGACGGTCGCCGGGCGCATCCCATAGCGAATAACCGAGGGCGCGCCGTCCGCACGCCGATAGGCGGCGACGGAACGGTTATGATCGAGCGTCACCCAAAACCGCAGGGCTTTGCCGAGATAGGTAACGGAGCGCCGACGCGGACGCCGTAGCAATGCCCGTTCGTAAAGGGCGTAGCCGAGGCCTGGAATGATATCCGTCACCTCTTCGACATTGATTGGCTGCTCTAAGCCGCCCTCGACAAAGGTAATGCGCGGACGCATTCGCTCTACGGCCTTGCTATCGGCGACAAAGGACGCGCCAAGCGCCGAGTAGGATCGCGCTGACAGAAACAGCCGCTTTCCTGCACTCGAACGGACGGCGCGCGTGTAGATGCGAATTTGCGGCATCCGATCAGCGAGAGCCGCCCGCTGCTCTTCCGACATACCACCGGACAGAAAGAACGTACCGGGTGGCCGGATCGCGCGGATAATCTCGCTTCCGACGATATCGGCATAGGCTTCAAGCCCGGCAAGCGTGCCCTTGATCCGGTGATGATAGATCGCATCGGCGATGACGCGGCGTTGATGGTGGACCGGCCACTTCGGATTCCAGACATCAACGGCATAGGCATGGGCAAGAGCCGGCAGGAAATGAACCGGCGTCTTCAACGGATCGAGGTAGACTTGCCAGTCAATCCCGATTGCGTCGGTGCGCTCCCCAACCGCCGCCAGCGCCATTTCCAGAGGCGAAGAGTTTGGCGGCAACAAATGCGTATTGGCCGGGATCATGCTTCCACCCCGAATGTCAGATCGATGCCGGTCAGATAAGGCGCAACGCTCGCGCGGGCCGGTACGTCTGAAAACGTGACGCCCTCAATGCGAATGACGTTCGGGACATATGCCGCCGATAACAGAGCATCGCGCGGAATTTCCGCCCCGATATGATACCGGGCAATGCCGAATTCCTTGACCCGCTTGACAGCCGCCGCAACGACCTGCGCCGGGTCGGGACCACGCGGCACGATGAGCTTTCCGGTCAGCGAATACCGGTCGATGGTCGCCGCCGAAACGGTAACGTCGTCCGTAAGCGGCCTGATATGCTTTGCATCAAGCGCCTTGGCGACGGCGAACACCGCATCCAAGGGCGCAACCGCACCATCGGCACCAAGCAGATAAACGAGAACCTTGCCCGCCCCACCGTTGACGACGCGAATGTCATGCGCCTGCGGCCAAGCCTTCAACGCCGCAGCCAGGTATCCATCCTCCGACCCTGCGGCGGGTGCGGAGAACGTCGCGAGATAGCGGCGCAACAATGCGCCATCGTCTTCGCGGAAAGTCACTTTGCCATGTTCGTCAACCAGAATGATGCGCTCAACACCCGCCTTCGAAACGGCGTGATCGAGATCGGCATTCTTTGCGAAGGCGGGCAGCGTCGAGCGCAGACCGTCATTGACGCGGGCACGCATCAACATTTCACGGAAGGCGTGAGCTTCCTGATCGATCTTGAGCGGGTCGGTTTCAAGTCCACCCGTATCGTACTCATAGCCGGCCTGTTCAGCCCGCTTTTCGAGGTCGGACATGCGGGCCGCTAAGATCGTCTCGAAATCGAGCTTGTCTATCGCGTCCGGTTCCGGCAGGCGAGAAAGATCGATGATTGTTAACATGGTCAGCCCTCGCCATAGATGACGCGGACGCTTGCGCTCTCCGATATGGAGTAATCGCCGCGATGGCCGCGTGGGTAATAGGTTCCGAAGATTTCCAGTGTGATTGCGCCGTCCGCATCGGCTCGCGTGACCCGGCCCGCCGTCATGCGATAGCGCGGCTCCCATTCGAGAATTGCAGTCGCCGAGGCGGCATAGACCGCAAGGATGGAACGCCGGGTCATCTTGGCGTCAATCAGCTCTGGCACGTCGCTCCCGAAGTTTCGACGCATCAGACGCGACCGCTTCGGCGTGGTCAGTATCTTGCAAATCGACTGCTCGACATGCTCCCAATTAGTGAGCGGCTTTCCGCTTCCGGCACTCATGCCCGCTGAATCCGGCATCCTCCGCACCTTCTTTCTGAATCGATTGGCGATACGCCGTCGCCAGCGCCCGGCAGTCTTGCTAACCCCTTGGCAGACGGCTAAGCTCGCCCGGTCGGGTGCCTCGCCTAACCTGCTGCCGGGTTGAAGGGTGATTTTCGGTTTTTGAAGACGACCGTGTTCAACAAGGTCGATGCGTAATCGGCGGACTTCGACCATGCACGACGGATCGTCTCATGTTCTCAAACCCCACCTTCATTTTTACTTTTGCGAATGTTGCTGCGGTCAAAAAGGCTCTGCGAAGTGAGTTTCCCGAAGTTGGCTCATCACACGCCGATGAAGCCCTAGCGGCCTCGTTTGGGTTCAAGACATACGCAGCCATGCTCCAAGTCTTGCGCCAAGTGGATGAAAGCGCCCGCGTGGCCATTGGAGTTGATCATTACCGGCTGGCGCTTCGGCTGCTTGAACTAGGATACGCGAACGTTTCACCGGCAAGCCTGTGGATCCTCATGCTTGCGGTCAAAGTCCCCTCGCCCCAATACGACGAAGTAACGGCGGATACGGTTAGGGCGATGCGCCGGCCTAACGCAGCGAACTCCGCATAGTGGACGAGGGCCGGCTAATCCTTGGCGAATACGCTGGACGAACCTTCGACAATGGGCCACAGCCCCTTTGACGAGCCGGCCCCGACATCGACCCTGTCACCAACACGAGCGACCTTATTGCCGCCCGCGCCGCCGAGCTGCACATTCGGCGATTCAATGATAACGGTCGCTCCCTTGACCTTGACGAGACTGGACGAGGCTTCAAGGACGGTATCCCCGATCTTGATATGCAGCGGCATATCCTTGTTTTCGCGGGCGTTGGCATCGCTATAGGTGGAGAAATCTATCTGCGCGTCTGCTATGTCGCCGCTTTCCGAGACAACATCGACCTGCTCGCCAGCCTGATAGAGCACATCCACCTTGACGCCACCCGCCGCCAGCGTCCGCGCCTTTATCCAAGGTGTAAGGTATGGTTTGCCGTTCTGATCGGACAGCTTCACGCGGTACTTGCTCTTGTCGTCGCTGACTTCGGCGACCGTGCCCTTGCGACGGCGGTTGCGGTTGCGCCGCTCAAGCTCGGCAATCCGGTGGAGCATGTCGGCGATCTGGTCAATCAAATCGCTCATGGCAACACCTCGCAAGCCGGCGTCATCAACATGGCATCGGCTTCACCGTACGCCATGCCATAGCGGCGCATGGCCGCTCGCAAGTCGTCCGCATCGCCGGAAATCTGCGCGCGCATCAGGGCGATATTCTTCGCCATGTCCGGCGACCTAGGAATAAGATCGGCCTCACACTTGGCGAAGAACCGCGCCAACGGTGACGCTTCCACAAGACCCACACCGCGTACAGGATCGGCGACCACTTCCATGGTGAGTTTCAGGCGATGGGCCGCGAGGCGCGTACCATTCGCATCCATCCCCACCCTGTCCCGTTCAAAACCGCTCAAACTAAGGGTAAGGGACCGAAACAGCTCCGCCCATTCATTCTGCGGGTCATTGAGCGCGTCGCCAATCTGGCGGATGGTCATATCAAGCTGAAACTCAAAATTGGCGTCTGTCGCCGGCAAGCCGCCATAGATCACGCTTTCATCCGTTTCCGGGTCGGTCATGACGTGCGGCGAGGCAATGCCGGCTTCAAAGACGATATCGACGCTCCCGTTTTTGTTGAGCGCGCGAATCTCTAAGCCATCCTTCACCTTAGCCGCGCCGACATAGACCGAGATGAACGGCTTTTCCTTTTGCGTCCTAAGTTTGCCATCCTCGCCAACGTCGAGCGATCCGATTTCACTATCAAGCACATTATCGCCGACCATTGTTTGCCCGATCAGAGCTTGCACGGCGGCGATACGGATGGCGATACAGGCAAGCGACATGGCACACTCACTTTTCGTTGAGGACGGCGACAATCAAGTTGCTGTAGCGGTCGGATATAAAGCTGACTTCCCAAACAGGTTCGCCCTGTCGATCGATAGCGCGCACGGCATCGCCGGCTTGAAGGCGTGGGCCGACGTAGGAGCCGCGATCTAAGAAAAGCTCCGCCTGCCCCGCCGCCAATCGGCTACGGAAGACACCGGCTTGACCGACGCCGATAGGCTTGGAATCGTCGCCGCCCTCGCAAAGCGCTTCGCAGCGAACGATAGTTTGCGGGCGATCCGGGTCAGCCTTCCCACCTTTCATGAAGGAAAGCCGAACCCGCTCGCCAAAAGCGCCGCCAATCTTCCGATCAACGGCAGCTTCCAGTTTTCGCCAATCGACCATGTTACTGATGCAGGACCACGAAACCGAAGTCGGATGGATTGGCCGCGACATCGGCGGAGTAGCCGATTTTCGTCTTGCCGCCGGTCGCATCGCTGGTCGCAGCGCCAGCGTCCCAATAGAGCGGGATGCCTTCCGTTGCCCAAGCCTGCGCTGCGACCTTTGGCAGCTGATAGACGCCTTCGCGGTCGATATTGACGCGCTCGCCCGACTTGGCGGAATGCGCGGCGACACCGAAGAGCTTGCCGACCATCACCCCGTCGCCGGACTTGACATCGGCAGGCGCGGTTACTTCAAGCGTATCGCCTTCCTGAATGTAGTTTTTCATTGTGAGCATTCCTTATGAACAATGAGAACGTGAGGCGGACCCGGAGGCCCGCCCTTGTTGATCCGAGCCAGTTAGGCGAGCTTGCCGGGATTGTGGTAGCCGAACCGGAAGTCGGTTGCGCCACAGCCGAAATCGTGTTCAACCGACATGCTGAACCCCTGCCGACCGAAAGGCTCATCCATGCGGACGCGAGGCGCTTCGTATCCGTCCAGATAGCCCCATCGATAATTCGAGCCGGTCGAAGGGTCTGCGAACAAGTCCCACGACGGCCCATCAATTTGAGACGTTTCGACAAGCTCGAACTTGCCAGAGAAAATGTTCACGCTCGAAACCGTTGCGGGCGTGATCGAGGCCAGGAACTTTTCCGCGTTCGTAAGCTGGTCGGGACCAACGAGCATGATGCGGGCCGGGTTTGCGAGCATCGGTTTGTCATCGATACTCTTCTGTTTGCTCATCGACTTGCGGCCCTCGCCGACGCTGTCGACAGTGATGGCCGAAGCCGCGCCAAGATTGGAGTGGTCTGCGTGGAAAACAGTCTTTCCATCAGCAAGCTTGCCGTTATAGGCGCCGGCATAGAAGGTGACTTCTTCGAACAACGCAACCGACGCGCCGTAGCTGGTTAGCAGATCGGAAATCGCGCCGAGATCGTCATTGATCAGCATTGGACGGCTGATGTTGAGGGCGATGGCATAACTGAACGCCTGCACCGATTCCTTGCCTTCGCCGAAGGTGCCGTATTTGATTTCGCCGTTTTCCAGAACCTGTTTCAGCATCGGGAAATCACCGACGCGGACAATCGTATCCGGGCGGAAGTCACGGAAATTCTTCTTGCGGGCAAATCTGCGGAACGTCGGTTGCGCGAGCGCATAGCGCTGCTCAAGCGTACGGTTCACAGCGCCTTCGAAGATCGCCGGGAAATCCGACGTGGCATGTGACGCACGTGTGAAAATGTCGTCGATGTCGCGAGCGTTCAGCATACGGCGACCGCGGAAGTTGACGCTGTCAGCAGCAACGTCAATCAGGCCCTGCCCGGTATATTGGCGGGCTGCAGCCGATGGGCCATCCTTCGGCATTGGCGCTCCGAGTCCGTAGGCAAGTGCTTCGACACGTGCGGAACGGAGCGTTTCGGTTTCGTCCTGCCCAATGTGGGCGCGCACGTGACTGTCCGTTCTTACCGCCTCGTACTTGTCGAACAGCTTTTCGAACAACGCCGAGCGAAACGCATCGACTGACGTTCCGGCACGAATATGCTCCCGACCGAAGTCGGCGAGGCCGGCGCGGGCGGCGAGATCATCAATCGTTGCGGAGCGGGTCCGCTCAGCAAGAGTGAATTGCTGTTCGGCGTCAGAGTTATTGTTACTCGGCGGAACAATCGGCGCGTTGCGGCTGGCATTTTCGAGCGTGGTAATCTCGCTGCGAACCTGCTCGATTTCAACGAGGATGCCGGCATGGTCCTGTTCGATTGCACGCGCAGCTTCGGGCGACAGGCCATCCACCAGCTCGCCGCGCTTCTTTTCGGCACGGGTGGAAAGGTCGGTTAACTTGCTCCGAAGGGCGAATAGCGCCGGCGAAGCTTGCAGCATGTGGTTGAAGCCGCCACCCGACAGAAAGCTGTCGTCCCCGATCAGCGTAGCAGCGTGAGAAGGGTCGGCGGAGATGATAGCAAAGGCGAGGCCGAAGCAAAGAAAAGCGGCGACGGTCGCGAAAACATATGCAGCCTTTTTCATGGCGTGCGGTTCCTTATGAAGAGTACCGGGCAAAACAAGCGCCGTCGCCCTGCGTCCCGGCGGAGCGCAGGCGGCGAACTGTGAAACTGTGAATTCGGATTAGGCCAGGCGAAGCGCGGCTTCGGCCATCCGCATGCGGGCGGCGCGGATCAGATGGTTATCCGGCTCGCCGACGATCAGGGGAAACGTTGCCTCGCTCGCGCGCACCTGCGCGCCGGGATCAGCGGGCACCGTCACGAAAGAAACCTCGTTCGGCGTCCAGCGCTCCACGAAAATCTTTTCAACGTCGCCCTTTTTCTGCGCTTCCTCGATACGGATTTTATCGATGGAATAGCCAACCGAGACATTCTTGATGATTTTGTCAGACACCAACCCGAACATGCGGTCGGCAGCGGCATCAATTCCCGCCTTCGGAAAGCGTATGGTGCACATGCCCTCGCTACCTTCGACCCATGCCCGGTCGACAACTGCCACCTGCGAAAAGGTGGACCAACGGGAATGACTGTCGAGAACGGGAGCGCCGGCATTCATACGTGAGAGATCAATCGCCCGTTGGCTGACGACAAGGATTTCGTCAAACGGTACGGCACTATCCCATCCAGTGTAACGGAGCCGGCGAACAGCCGCCCCCGTCGTAAAGGCCAGCGTTACCGTCCGCGCTTCCACGTCGATAGAGCTGTTGAGGGCCTCGCCGCGAAACTGCATCGGCAGGCTGGCGGGTGCCTTTCGCACTTCAAGCTTCGTCATCGGTTTGGCTCTCTTCCGACTTATCGGGCGGATCATCTTCCCAGCCCTGTTGCAATTGGCCCGCCTGCGATACCCGGCGGGCGTCCGTATCGAAGACAAGACCAAGCTTGTCTGTCTTTTCTTGGAATGCGGCGATTTCGGCAATCACCTCGTCGGGATCTTCGCCAGACTCGGCAATGACGGAAGGGTGCGACCGGAAGCCGGCACGAACCTCTTTGATTTTCGCGTTCACGTCCTTCAGCGGATCGGCTGAATAGAAGCGCGGCGGCGACCATTTGACCGGAACCTTCGGCGACTTAATCAAGCCGGCGAGATAAGCCGCCTCGCAAAACCAATCCCAAATCGGCTGCAACAGCATCGGAATGATGAACTTCCATTGCAGTTCCGAGATGATCTTTTTGAAGGCTTCAATCCCGATCTTGCCGGACGAATAATTCACCTTGTCCAGCCTGCCGGTCAGGATGAAGTAGGGCATCCGCCAGCCCGCCGCGATAGTGTGCAGCATCGAGACCTTGTAAGGGTCATAGCCGCCGACAGAGGCAGGTTGCGAAAAGTCGAGCCGTCGCCCGCCTACGGCATTGTAGAACGTGCCCGGCTCAAACTTTTCGACACGCTCACCACGGGCATTGTAGACGCCCGGTTGAAGAGACTTCCCCGTCTTGTCGTCTACCGGCGTCCCGAGCATGTCTTGCTCTTCGCCGCCGCTCATTACGCCGACGAGGCATGACTCAAGCCGCTTTCGAACCAGTTCCGATTCCTCGTACTTGGCAAGATCGTGGGTATCGTCCATCGCCGGGACACCCCAAGGCGTCCCGCGAACCTGCGTTCGCTGCTTTTCGAAGACATGGGCGATTTCGGACGCCGGAACCGGCTTCGATGTGACCGACGACATCGGATCAAAGAAGCTGTTGCCGGGATGCGATCCGAACATCCAATAGGCGCGTTTGCGGCCAATGGCATCGAACTCGATACCCTGAATCACCTTGCCGCTACCGGAAAGAATGCCTTCTTTCGTGCTGTCAATCAGGTCTGTTTCAAGAACCTGCAATTGCAGCGGAACCGGCAAGCCATCCTCAGGCTTACGGCGACGACGGCGCACCAAGCCATCGCCGCTCTCGAACATGCCCCGAACGGCCAAGGATTGGAGGCCATAGAAATCAAGATCGCCATCGGCATCGCAAACCTTGCTCCACTCGTCAAAAAGCTCATTGACCCTTTTGTCTTTGGAGCGCGGTACGATGCCGTCGCCAATCGCATGAGAAACAAGCTGCGCAACGGCATTGGCCGCATACGGATTGTTTCGAACGAGATCGCGCATACGGTCGCGAAGCGTGCGGCCAGCACGGGAAATCTCCGCATCCGCCGATGTCGAGCGTGCCCGCCTGCCGGATTTCAGGCGGCTTGTTTCGGCTGCGGCGTAACCTCGCGTCATGATATCCATGGCGGCACGGTGCTTGATACGCCGAAGGCCAGCTTCCGGCGCAAAATAGCCGATGGTCCGGTCAATCAGATTGGCGACACTCATCAGTCGAGCGCCGCGCGAATGATGGGAGCGCGGGTCGAGCGGCCGGCCTTCAACGCCGCGAGCACCTCCCGCATCTCTTTCAAGGAATGATACTCCACCTCGCGGCGGGTGCCGCCGGAGTGAAACACAACCTTCCTTGCGCCCATGGCAATGGCGTCCTCAAGGGCGGTAATTTGATCGTCTGTTGTAGCCATCGCTATAACCACTCCGATTGTGCAATTTTCTGTTGTTGGGAAGCTGCCGGCGCTTCGGGCGGCGTGGACAATTCGCCTTCGCGGTGCGCCCAGTTGGGATTGACCATTTGCCGAGCTGCAAAGGCATAGACCGTACAGTCAAGCGCCTCGTGGCGGCGACCCGGAACCGGGACGAATTGTCGAGTGCTTTGACCGCGTACATAGCGAACAATCATTTGCTCGCCCGTGACCTGCTCATACCAAACGTCCGGCAGGTCTTTCGAAAAGCGCATGGACTTCGGTCGAGTGAGGCGACCGAATATGTTGCTCTTTATGCTTTCCACACCGACAATGAAAAGCCGTCCGCCTTTCACCGTCGTTTTAGAACGCTCGATCCAAGGTCGATTGCCCGCCGCACCTTTGATCGCCAGAACGCGACGATTGAACCGAGGGAAGGCAAAGCGATAGACCGTTTCCATGGTCTCGCCGTCCGAGCTGTCAACGCAAACGGCATCAACCTTAATCTTGCCGCCTAACGGGTGGTCCCATCGGGTGGATATGGCAACGTCCAGTTCCGCCCACGTCGAATGATCGTCATAGCGTCCCCATATGACCGAATGGCCAAGAATATAGGGAATGCCTGCCTTGTCCCATCCGACAAAGGTTGCCTCGAGTCGGTCATCCTGCACGTCAACGCCCACGGTGATAATCAGGACTTCCGCCGGGATAGCCTCAAGTCCGAAGTCTTCGGCACGCCCGGCAAGCTCGATATCGTCCAGTTCGTCGCTTTCCTCTTCCCACCCTTGGGCAAGGATCGTGTTGACGAACGTTTGTAGCGTCGTTGGATCATTCTTGACGGACACAAACTCCCGCGCCAATCGCCCCCAGGACGCATTGGGCAGAAGTGAAATCAAGGCATTCATCCGAAACCCGGCATGATCCTTGATTTCTGGTCGCAGTGCCCGCCAACGCCCGGCGGCGACCATCGCCGGCTTATGCCGCTCATCAATGGTGCAACCGCACTCCGGGCAGACGTAATAGGCATTTTCCGGCTCGCCTTCCGGCCATTGGATGTCGCCCCATGTCAGTTCGTGGAAGTGCCCGCATTCCGGGCAAGGCAGCTCATAAATCCGCTTGTCCGATTGCTCATAGGCACGCAAGACATGGCTTGTGGCCTTGTAGACTGGCGTTGACCCCATGACGATCTTGCGGTCTGCGAACGAAAGTGTTCGGCGTTCGGCAAGCAGGATTGGCGAGCCTTCCTTGGTCGCATCCATGCCGTCCGCCTCATCAATGAAGAGAATGCGGACGTTGTGACGACGAAGGTTTCGCGGTGCCTTGGCGGCAATCACCTTGAGGAAGCCGCCGGGAAAGCGGCGAGCCAGCAGCGTGTTACGCCCGCCCTCATCCGCATCGCCGGTCAACAAGCCCCGAAGCGAGGGTGACGCGTCAAAGATCGGCTCAACGTCCGAAACCATATAGTCGCGGCAGTCGGCTTCTGTCGGCAGGAGCGACAGAATTGGCGACGGATCGTTCGCGCAGAAGCTGGCAAGCGCGCTGGTCAACAATGTTGTGAAGCCGACACGAACCGGCTTTACCAAAGTGACACGCTCGATTGCCGCGCTGCCGATTGCGTCGGCAATTTCGATCTGCGGCGGCCAGAGCTGCACCATGCCCGTGAGGGATGACACACCTTCCGGCAGATAGACGTTCTTCTCAATCCAGTCCGATAGCCGCAGCTTCGGAGGCGGTAGCAGACTGTCCCACAGCGCCCGCCGCAATGTCGCCAGAGCTGTTGTCATCGTCTTCGTCACCAACCCCGGTAAGCGCCGACCGTATTTCGCGGTCGATCAGGTCAACGTCGTAAGTGGTGAGGTGCGGAAGCTTCTGACGACAACGCGAAGGAACCGACAACATGCCGTTGCGGATGCGGCGACCTATCGAAGTCCACTCGTTGCGGACATCGACAATCGCGATCATCTCACGACGAAGGGCCGCGTTTTTCAAAGCGGTCTGGTCGGCCTGCTCTCTTGCCAGTCGGGCGCGCTCGGCAGTCAAGGCGTCGGAGCCATCGCCCGACCGTCCCGCCGCCATCATCCTCAGATGCTCGCAATAGCGCTGGACCGATCCGGCGACGTTGAAGCGATTCCGTTCTGTCTTCACCACGATTCCACGCTCGACAAAATCGGAGATTGCCCGCTTGGACACCCCCAACAAGTCGGCGAGTTGCGAGGCGGTCATTTCGCCGTTGCTCGCGTCTTCCGTCTCCGCTGCGGCAGCTTCCGCCGGCTCAAACAGCGTATTCTCGGTTGCCGCCGCCTGCTTTTTGCGTGCCTTGGCCGCGAAACTCGCGCTAACGCTGAATTTCTCGGCGGCATCGCGAACAGAATGGCCCTCGTCCATGTAGGCGATGACCTGCAACCGCAACTCTTCTGGATAGCTCTTTGCCATCTGATTCCGATTCCACCGAAAGAGCGGTGGAATCCCCCTATAATTTTTCTCACAGAGCGAAATCCCGCAGTCGCGCGCACCCGCTAATCGTCGTCTTTCGGGGGAAGGACCCGCCCGGAGGGGGGGGTCGGGGGTCGGCGGCGATGAGGGGTCGAAGGCCCGGCCCGTCAGGGCACGAGCTTGGTAAGGGCGGCGTCGACCCGCTCTTTGAGCAATGGTGCAGCGACCCGATGGAAGGCGGCAGAGGTCGCGCCCTTGGTCATCTCTTGCGGGATGATCACGCCAGAGCGGGCAAAGGTAATCTTCGTGCCTGCTCTGTTCAGACGGTAGAAGACATGCCCGTTGAAGTGAGGAACGTTCACGCGATCAGGGAACAAGCCGCCACGCATGAACGTGCCGGGATAGAGCGTCGGCTTGCCGAATGGCCTCGCCACGACGCCCGATGGGGTTTCCTTGGGGTGAAGGTACTTTAGGCGAATGTTGCCGCCCCGCGTAACCATCTCGTAGTACAGCCTACCCGGTCGCGCCGACGATGGATTGCCAATGGCCTTGACGATGGTCGCTCGCGGCAGACCGGTTTGCTTCGTCAGCTCGCGAATGACAACCGTCTTGGCGCGGGCACCAACCTGATTAACGATACGCGGTAGCACTTTCGGGAAGCGCTCTTTCAGCTCGCCAATCCGCTTGCCGTATTCCGACAGGTTGCGGTCAACCCACTGCATGGATATCGCGGTCATTGGCAAGCCCTACCTATGGAGAACAGAAAAGGCGACCCGCTTGGACCGCCTTCGATACGATGATGATTTTGGCAATGCAGTAGCACCGGCCTTGAATCGCTGCTCTCGTTTGAGAGGGTCAAGGCAGGGTCTACCCGGCTAAACAGCGTGGAAGCTTTTCGCTCCGCTCGCCTTCCCCGAAGGTGGCGCGCTTGCACATGGACGGTAGATCATCCTGCCCTCTGACTCTCACAACTTTTCGAAGAACGCAAGAGGGGCATCGACAAGGTGTGTCTTGCCGAAAAGCTCCAACTTCACGACCGCACCCGTTGCCATACGCTCGCCACCAAACGAGCGCCCCTTGCGCATCTTGCAGATGGTCCCGGACAGCTTGACGAAGGGTCCGAAGGTAAAGCGAACCGTGTCACCGCGACTGAACTGCATGCAGTGTTCCCGATCCGGCGCTTCATCGAACGCCTTGAATCGATAGACTTCCTCATCGGATACACGATGCGGCGAGATCATGCCGCCGACGAAGCCGGCAACACCATCAACCCGGCAGATGCCGCATACCGCAGCCGGCGAATAGACGATGTTGACCAGCACGTACCCAGGCAGAAGCGGGCGCATATAGTCCGCCACGACCTTGCCGCGAACGACCTGTTGACCGGCACTTTCCAGCGGCAAAAAAACTTTCACGCCCGCCTTGTGAAGAGCGTCTTCAACAGTTTTTTCCTGCTTGTGCTTTGTCTCAACCACGAACCACTCCCGCTTTCCGGGCTGCTCGCCCGTGGCCATGGATAGCATCGTGGCCTTGATTCGCTTCCGGTCCCGCATCTGGTCGAACAGCGGTTCAAAGCGCGTAAGGTCGTAAGCCTTCGGGTCAACCGGGTTGCTGGCAGCATAGATTTTTACGTTATGCATCATTGGATGCGTCCCTCGTTAATGGAAGAAAGGAAGGCGGAAAGCGCGGCAGCAACCGCCGCGTCCAGATCGTTCGCCGCATCATCGACCGGCGGGAAATAGACCCATTCGGGCACGTACTCGATGAAGGGCCAGCCGTTGCGCTCATGAAGCGACTTCCAAGCGGCGAATAGCTCGCTATCTCGATGCACCTGCCGGAAGTCGTGGACGTAGGGCAGCAGGTAGAGCGATGTGGTGAACGGCTCGCGCCTTCTAGCCAGATCACGCATGGAGCTAACTACCGGCCAGCCATTTTCCCGACGTTTCTCGCGCACAAGCTGATCACGAGAGATTGCACCGCTGGCGATGCGGCGTTCGTCAAATACCGTGAGGTGCAGAGCGCCTGTCGGCTCTTTCGATAGCGCCTCAAAGCGCGTTCCCATCCAGAGCTTTCCGCAGGGCTTGGCAACGCCATGGGTCTTTTCAGGTGGCGAAACCAGATGTTCCGGCAGATCGCGCCAATGACGGCCCTTGAGGTAGGTCGCTGCTACCGTCTGATCGGAAGGCTTTACCCAACGGAGATAGGCAGGCGTCCGCTCGATGCACTCTGCCCGATCTTCCGGCGAAAGCGCAAACCATGCGTTCCGAGCATAGTCAACGTCGCCCTTCTTCCACGAAGCAAACCAGAGGGTGAAGGCAACCTCAATTTTCTTTCGATCAACCTTTTTCAATCCTTCCTCTCCCGCGCCAGCGGTTGAGGGAGAGGTTTCTGGAATGTTAGCTGGAAGAATCTTATCTTGGTGGAGCTGCTCCACCACCTTCATGGCGTCATTTCCACCAGCTTCGGGAACCATTTCCACCACCTTTGCGGCGGAACGTGGTGGAACGGTTCCACCACCTTGCGCACATTCGGAGGTGTCGGAAGGTGGTGGATAGGCTCCACCGCCTTCATCTTCGGAAGTGGCGGCGACATTGCCGGCAAGATCGCGGCCCGGCCAACGCGCGACGTATTCGTTGCGCTTCCACTTCTGTCCGCGAAAGCCGTGCTGCGTCACCTCGATCCAACCGTTCTCTTCGGCGATATCGAGGTGCTTCAATACGGTTTTCTTGTCGAGGCCGGTTAGCTCGACAAGCTCAGAGATCGGCGGATAGCAAGAGCTACCGGTTGCATCCATTTTCAAGCCAAGCGTATGCAGCACAAGCCGCGTGGTCGGCGGCAGGCCGGACTTTCCAATCGCGTGCCGCCACGACCACGCGCGAGACGTTGCACCGTGATCCGGTTCAATCACTGTCCACCCCCTTTGCGCACTATGTCGCGCAGGAAGGCGCGCACGGCCTGCACACTGAGGGCGACCGTTTGAGGCAGTCCGCCGTCTGGCAAGCGGGTGGCATTGATGGCCGCATACTCGACATCGAAGGCATGCACGCCGGTCGTGAAGCGGGTTTCCATGAGGATACGGCGGATTGAGCTGCTATCGCGGCAGATCACGCCCGCCGGCACGCGCAAGAGCCAATCCGCGCGCTGCACATCGGTTTGGCAGTCCGCTAGCTCTTCGACTATGGGCAGCAAGGCGGTCATCGGCCCACCTCACGCTCTACCTTGCGAGCAAGGGCACGATAGGCATCCATCTGCTTGCAGAGATCGGCATGGGCGAGCTTTTGCAATTCCGCAGCCTTCGCCGCGTCGGCGCAGAGTACCGCGTAGCCCTTGAAGGCGGCTTCGATTTGCGCCATGCCGGCAAGTATCTCGTCAAACAGCGGATTGGATGCCGCCGGCCCAAAGAAATGCTCACGGGTCTGCACAACCCAATCGCGCGGCACGCCCAAATCCTTGGCAACGGCGGCATCAGTCCAGGGCGACTTATAGGCGTCCTTGCCATAGACCTCGTCCAGCTTGTCATGAACAATCCGGCGATCCTCGCGCGTCATCTCACGCGGCTTTTCGGCGCTGGTCGGTGCGGGAGTGTTAGCCATGACTGTCGTTCCTTTGCGTTTGGCCGGGCTGGCGTGGAGCGGGCAAAAATCCTTGCGCGGGCCGTTGCCGACCACCCATTCCTTGTTCTGGAAATGCTGAATTGCCGCGCCGGGCGGCTTGCGGCTTGCCCCTGTCTGAAAGGGGAAGTAGGCGACGGCATCGCAGCACGCGCATGTGATTTTCATCGCCTTGACGGACTTGTCCCCGTAGGGAATCGACTCTTCTGGAAATTCGCGCTCGCTCATTTGCCCCTGCCTGTCGCCCACACTTCGAAGTCCGCGCGCAGATCGAGAAAGGCCGTCTGCGCGCGCTCTTCGGTGTTGAGCTGTCTTTTGCTGGTAATGCGGAGCAGCTTTTTCAAAATGCCGTCCGCGTGTTCCTTGTTATGAATCGCCCGGCTACCGTCCCGCCGCTCAAGGAAGCGGTGAAACAGCTTTTCATTGCAGAGCATCGCGGCGTTCGCGGCGAAATCACCCTCGCGCAAACCACTGGATTCTCGGGTGATGGGTCGCCCCTGCCGCAAGGCGACGATGGCGCGGCGCCGAAGCTCCAAAAACAGCACCACGTTTTCAAGCGCGCCGCTGATCAGCTCGATATCTTCGGGCAGAGCTTCGGCATGAAGGGTGCAAAGCACGGCATTTTCGCCGGTTGTCCGGCGCGCGACGATCCGCGTTGCGCCGCCTTCCGTATCGATGGACCACACGTCGCCCCTGCAAAAGGTGGCGATGTCGGTCAATCGGGAAACCCGTGTTCTCTCGCGCTGGCGAGCGGCTTGCGCTGGCGTCGTCATGCCGCCTTGCCTTCGACCACGACGGCGCTTTCGGCCGGCATGTGGTCTTTCCAGTCAACGCGGCGGATAACGGTGCTGTCGCCATAGCTGCCGTCAACTTCCTGCTCCCACACGAACCAAGCGGTATTCATGCGGCTGCTGGCCTTTTTCCCGTCCCATCCGTCACGGTGCATCATTGGCAACCGCCGCTTGAAGACGTGGACGCGAGACGGCGGGCAATCGTCCATGACGAAATTGCGGTCGTCATCCTCAAAGCCGCAAAGGAAATTGAGATTGAGCAAAAGCGCCATCTTACGCGGTCGAAAGACCCGCAAGGCATGGGCGACGAAGGCGTTGACCACCTCGCCATAGGGCGGGTTCGTCACGATGTCGTAAGACCCGCTTTCCGGCGGCTGCGAGGTCAGGAAGTCTTGCACGGCCTGCAACTCGCCGTGCTGGTCCGCCGTGCCGTAATCGACCAGATCGGCGAGAACGACGCCATATCCGGCGCTTTCGAGCATCCGCGAAATCGCGCCACGCCCGCAAGAAGGTTCGAGGACCGTCGCCGAAAAGTGTTCGAGCGCAAGCAACGTATGCATTGCTTCCGCAGGCGTCTCATAGAGGTTGTTGCCGCGCTCTTCCTTCGTCGCCGTCGAGGTGCCCACGGAGGCGCGCAGATTGGCGCGTGTCGGTTCCAGCCCGGCGGATAGCCGCGCCTGAATAGCACGCTCGACAATGCCCGGCTCACGATGTTCCGCCGCCGCAAGCTTTCGAGCCGAATGGATTTCCTTGCGCGACAGGCCGGTTTCTTCCGAGGTAAAACCGTTTCCATCGGAAACGGTTTTCGGGCGACCACCCTTCGACGCCTGCCCGGATGCCTGCGCCTCATCCCACTTGTCCGCGATGAGGATTTTCGCCCGCGTCTCGATCAACAGCGCGTCCGCCTGCATGCGGCGGGCTTTGGCGATCAGCTTTTCGGTCGCGCCAACCTGCTCGGCGAATTGCGCTGCCGACTTTGCCGTTGCATAAGCGACCGAGGCAACAATGCGGGCGTTGACGATATCGCCCTCATCCAGCAGCGCCCGCGCCCGTTCGACAGTCGCAACAAGGCCCGATGCATCGGCAGAAGGCAGGATATCCGGCAAATTATTCGGGATATCCGCAGAAGTTGGCAGATCGCCCGGCTCTGCTATCCCTTTCAGCATCGCCAGCATGTCGCGGGCGCGGTCGGTCGGATAGTAAGTCTTGCCATCCTTCTTGTCGCGCGTGAGATATCCGTTGCCAACGGCATTGTTTGCCGCCGTCACATGTCTTGGCTCGATAGCCTTCACAACGCCTTCGCTAACCGCCGTCGTGATGAGGGCGAGCGCGTTCGGGCCGGGCTTGGGAAGTTTGACGGATGAGTAAGCGGGCATCAGTTCGCCCTCATCAGTCGGTCTAGATAGGTTTGCCCCAAGCCAGTCAGCTTAACGGTGCGCTCATCTTCGCGAACATGCAGATAGCCGCAGCGGCGGCATTCCTGCGCGAGCCGTTGGCGAACGGGGTCATGGGCGACATCAACGCGCCCGCCGGAAAGCTGCACCTCACGCAGAAAACCCCTTGCACGTTCGGACAAGGGGCGGGACATCAATTCATCAATGGTGTGATCGGCTTGAGGCTTCATTGTCCACCTCCGACCACATGGAAGCCGACCTTTTGCCCGCCGCCCGCCTTCACATTGGCGAGCGCCTTGCGGAGTGTCGCTATCCCTTGCTCCAGTTCCGCCGCGTCCCGGTCCATCTTGGTCGCTTCGGCTGGCGTCACCACGAGATCGGCAATAGCGACCGCACCGCCCGAAATCAGGTCGCCGGCCTTGCGCACCATGTCGGAATAGGCAGCGATCAAGGAATGATCGGCTCCGCGCTCGCTTTCCGGTTCAACCAGCCGCTTGCCGTGCAACTCTGCCATCGCCGAGGTCACGACCTGCACGCCGCAATCCGATTCCAGGGCGTAAACGGCATGCAACGGCATCATTTCCGGGTCAGTCGCATTGTTCATGCGCCCGATATGGCTTTTCGAGATCGAAGAGATTTCGGCAGCACGCTCGATACCGCCGACAAGCCGGATGAGATCGCGCTGTGCTGCCTTGATACGATGAAACCATGCAGTCTGAATCATGAGACAAAACCTTTCCCGCGCCGGGAAATTCCCGGCGTTTTTCCCGTGGTGGGAAATGATCGAAGATGAGAAATTCAGGGCGTTACGAAGCTACGGAGGCCCACATGCAAAACGAGATTTCCCCGCGCCGGGCGACAGACAAGAGAGCGCCGCGGCGCGGGGTGCAGCAGGCCGGGAGGATTGGCCGCGCAAAGGGTGAAAGAGGCCGGTCATTCTGCGGCCTCCTGAAATTGAGACGCAGTCACGAACGAGCGCACTATAGAGCTTGCCGACAGGCAACCGCCCGAAGTGTCTTCGATCCGAACCAGCAGTGACGGGCGCGGCAGAACACGGCACGCCTCCCACTTGGAAACCATCCCCTTGGTCGCACCAACGCGCTTCCCGAACGCATCTTGCGTCAAGTTATGTTCACGCCGGTATCTCGCAATTGGATGTTCCATACCGCGATATGTTTCATAAGTTGACACTTTTCGCAAGAGGCACGGTTTCACGATGTGCTAACGCCTTCCATCTCTCTCGAGAGTAAAGTTGAAACATGAGCAACGTTAGCCGTATTCACACGAATAAGACGCCTCAGAGAATCCACTACATTCCTGAGTGGGCAGAGACGCGCCACCTCAAGCAAGTGAACATCGTTGAAGAGCTAAACGTTGATAAAGGGCTTGTCTCCAAGTGGTTCAAAGGAACCCTGCCCAAGCCCGAATATTTGGAAAAGCTCGCCGCCCTTTTTGGAACGGACGTGCAGGGGTTATTCCGCGAACCGCACGACGATTGGCTTGCCAAGTTTTTCCGAGACAAGACCGAAGAGCAGAAAGACCGGGCAATATCGATGCTCAAGCTATTCTTTGATCAACAGGGCAATGGCACCGGCACAGACGGAAAGTAGCCTTCGCCTGAATTGCCAAATGATGCGAGCGAGCAGATGCCTTGCGCGTAGCGAAATCCACAAACACATAACATAGATCGATGCACCACGACGACCAGCGAAGCTATTGGTCGTCCTTCTTTGACTTGGGCCACGCCGAGCGGAGTGCCGCGATAAATAGCGTGACAAGATAGGCCGTCTGCCCCGGCGGCTTCTCCCTCATAATTTCGTCCACCGTTTTAGGCGGCTTGTCTGCTCCCTCCCCTTTAGACATTCGTCGCCATCCTTCCCCAATCTGACAAACACTCACTGAGACAACTTCGCACCGAGCAAGCCTCCGAGGACACGTTGCCGAAGTATGCCACCATAGTCGACGCGAAAGCAAAATCCACACACCAACAACGCAGCCATCCGTTAGGTCCTAAACCAGTTTCACGTTGCACTCAAAAAAGTTGCACATTAGGAAACTTTTGACTCTTGCCAAAAGTTGCAAGTTATGAAACTTATTTGACCATCCAAGCGCAATGAGCGCCGGGAAGCAGCCGGACGAAAAGGACCGGCACCCAACACGGATGGAGAGAGCTATGCGCAATATTCCGAAAGAGATGGCTGATCTGGCACGCGAACGCGGCGGCGGCTTCACCGAGGCCGACTTGAAGGCCGAAGGCTTCACCAAAGACGAAATCAGCAAGCACGCCGGCAAGGCCGCGGAGATGCTGCGCGCAGCAGAGAACGCCCGCGCCGCCTGATCTGGCATCCGCTCCGGTTTCCGCCTCGTTTTGGGGCGGTTTCCCGAACGGATGGAGATCGAACGTCATGAACAAAGAACGCCGCAAAGAAATCGCCCGCGCTATCGCGATGATCGAAGAGGCCAAGAGCATCCTGGAAACCTGCCGCGACGAAGAGCAGGACTACTACGACAACATGCCGGAATCCTTTCAGGACGGCCAGAAGGGCGAGGACGCGCAAACCGCAATCGACGCCTTGGACGAAGGCGTGTCGAGCTTGGATGACGTTAGCCAGGCGCTCGGCGATATCGTCGCGTAACCCCGCATCCGCTCCGGTTTCCGGCCTTCGGGCCGGCTTCCCGAACGGATGAACGGAGATCACATCATGTTCCGCATTTCCCCAATGATCATCACGCCCGCCAGCCTGCCCCGGCTGCATCAGGAAGTGCGCGCGCTCTGCGCTGCAATCGGTCTCATCACCGCCGGCATGGGCCTCGCCGTGCTGGCAATCATGCTCACCCGCTAACCGACCAAAGGAAACCGCGCATGAAGAAAATACGCGATGCCTCAATGATCATCGGCATGTTGGAAAACGGCCAGCTCAACCCGGCCTTTTCGAAAGAGATCGGCGACACGCTCGAAAAGCTTTCCGGCATGTCCGAAGACAACCCGCTTGCGACGTTCAAGGGGTCCGTGACCCTCAAGCTTGGCCTCGCCGTCAAGGACGGCATGGTGACGATTTCAGCCGACTTGGAATCCAAGACGCCCAAGCTGCCCCGCAAGAACTCGGTCTTTTGGGTTGTCGAGGACGGTGCGCTTTCGACCGAGCATCCCCGCCAACACGACATGTTCACGCCGCGCGAAGTCACCAGCGCGCAGCAATAACCCTTCCCGCCTTTTTCAACCGCGCACCCGCGCACCAATAGAGGAACTGAAATGGATCAATCTTCAAAGGCCGCCGTGCTCGATATCGCCAAGCTCGCGACCGAAGCGAACGCCCGCGTTATCACCGTGCCCGCACCGTCAAACGCCAAGGGCATCCCGTCGAGCGTGCCGGCGCTGCTGGACCCGTCGAACGGACGCGTTACCGAGCTGTCCAACGTATTCGCACCTTGGCGCGACCGCCCGGAGCGCAAGACCGGCACGGCGACCGTCGAGACGCTGGATTCCTTCATTGCGTTGGTGGGCCGACACAAGACGGCAAGCAGTGCCATCTTTGCTATCACCGATTGGCAGCGACCGAGCTTCACCGCCGTCATCGACTATCACGGCGCAGACCCGGACAACGGCAAGCATCGCATCCACTACGCTTTCCCGCTCTCCGAAGAGTGGAAAGCTTGGGTCGCCAAGAACGGCCAGCCAATGAGCCAGGGCGAGTTTGCCGAGTTTATCGAAGACCACATTGCCGAGCTGTCGTCGCCCGATCCGGACGAGGCGAAGGACTTTGGCGGCATGTTCAACACGAAGGTTGCCTATCCTAACGAGCTTATCGAGCTTTCGCGCGGCTTGCAGGTCAATGCGGAAACCCGCGTCAAGAATGCCGTCAAGCTGCAATCCGGCGAAAGCCAGATCGTATTCGAGGAAGACCACAAGAACGCCGCCGGCCAGCCTATCACCGTGCCGGGCATCTTCATTCTGAGTATCGCGCCATTCTTCGAAGGCGAGAGCATCCGTGTGCCGGTTCGCCTGCGCTACCGTCTGCGCGACGGCGTGCTTTCGTGGATATTCATGCTCTATCGCCCGGATATCCATATCACCAAGGCCGTCAACTTCGCCCTTCATGACACCGCCGCCGCGCTTGAGCTGCCGAAATTCACCGGCAAGCCCGAAATGGCCGGCGTCTGATATCAGCGGAGCGGGCGTCACCCCTCGCCCGCTCCGCTCCCACGAACGGAGCGAAGAACATGCAACAGCCGACCGCCACCAAAGCCACCGCAACAAGCCGGCTCTTCCGTGTCCGCTTCTACGACGGAGCGACCGTCACCACCATCGCCGCAAACGCCCTGCAAGCCGAGCAAAAAGCTCGCCGCCAGCGCCCCGGCTTCGTTGAAACAGTCCGTATCTTAAAAGGAAAATGCTAAAATGATCGCTACCGAAACTACAACTGCCAATCCGATGCCCGCGCAGCGCCCCCGTCTGCGTCGTAGCGATGTGCCGAGTTACCTTGCATCTAAACACGGCATCGATATTGCCGTTTCGACACTTGCCAAATTGGCAACTATTGGGGGAGGACCCGCCATGCAATACAGCGGTCGCATTCCCCTCTATCACGTTCAGGACTTGGACGCCTGGGCCGAAGAACGTCTGTCGAAGGCAGTCCGCTCAACCTCGGAAAGGGGTCGAAGAAATCTGTAAGATGCAATGAATTGCGGAAGATCTATATCGCATCGTAGAATGCGGTAACTTAGCTGGAAGATTCGCAATTAGTGTGAAATATGACGAAAAGTGACTGGGTTGGGCACATACTGAGTACAGCTGTTGTACTGGTCGGATTGCTTACAATTGGCGCCACAATTTGGCTGACACTTTACATGGCTGGGCGAGGGCCGATACCACCCAAACAGTTGTCTGCCGACTTTATCGGCCCTATCGATCCGCTAAAAGATTTGCAGGATACTGGCACGAATATTTCGGTTTCCGTTTCCAACGGCAAACAGCCTGTTCAGAAGCTTTATATTTATCGTGCTTCGCTCGAAAACACTGGTGACGCGCCAATACTGCCATCGGATTTTTTTAGTGATATCAAGCTAACTGCCCTGCCTGATTGGCGCATCATTGCCGTGGGCAACTCGCCTTGGCGCGGGTCTCAAAACGTTTCTGTGGTTTGGAAGCGCGTTTCGGACAATTTGTATACAGGCTCGCCCACCCTTCTGAATAGCGGTGATGAAGTTTCAGTAGGTGTTTATTTGACAGCAAGTGAAGATGTTGCGAAAGCAGCAATTTTCAGGCGTGATGCCGCCCCGATTTCCTTCGATGCGCGAGTTGCTAATCTTCCTTCCATAACTGTGAAACCGGATTTCCTGACAAGGACGCTGCCGGGTGGCGGCGGGATAATGGTGAATATTCGAGGTTGGGGCGTATGGTTTTTTCTTGTGATCTTCGGTCTTTATTTTGCGCTACATCTCTTTCTCTTGAAGCGCTTAGTGACTAGCACAAACGTCCGTTACGCTCTGTTTCTTATTTTCATCGCTTCGATCTCCAGCGTTTCAGCAGCAGAGGCAACCACTACATATGTTTTTGGGCCATACGCAGGTTTAGTAGATGTTGCGGCAGACGGATGGGTGAACATACCGCCCCTTGCGATAAACTTCGGCTTACTCCTGTATTTCTATCTCGTTCCGATTCTAATGCCGCAGACAATTCGATCTAGATCGTAGTTTCGACTTGGCTATCGGTTGTCATCATTTGGAAGATTTCACCGGAAACTTTGTCGGCTGCCGCAATCAAGACACTATCAAGGTGGTGCACGTATCTTTGTGTAACGTTACCGGCAGCATGGCCCAATAGCGCGGATATGGTGATCTCGGTAAATCCAAGATCCCCTGCCACGCTGGCATAAGAATGACGCAGCGTGTGCGACGTGACGCCTTCAAGCCCTGCTCTTTCTGTGAGACGTTCGAGGGCGTCATCTAAGGCGGTGTAATGACCCTTTTCGCTTCGTGGCCCAGGCAACACGAATGGATTTTCGCCCTCCCGTGAAACGCGACCAAGCACATCAAAGACGACACTTCCAACGGGACGAATCGAAGCATCCTCTTTTGAATCATCAAGCCGCAAACAGCTTCCCGCCTTATCAAGCTCAGACCACATCAGGCCTGCAATCTCGCTCAAACGAAACCCGGTCAGCAAAAACAGTTTAGTGCCGACAACGCCTTGCCAGAGCTCATCGTCTGCAGCTTCAAGAACTTTACCGAGTGCCCGATACTCTTTCGGGCTAAGTCGCCGCGTACGCTTTCCCACTGCTGGTTTTTTAATGCCGCGTGCGGGATTTGCCGGGATGATCCCTTCAGAAACGCCATAGGTGAGGATTGCGCTAAGAAGAGTGACCGCTTGCGATGCGGTCCCGGCCCCGCCAGTGACAACCGCCCTTCCCCGCAACTTTCCCGTTTTTTCGTTCGCTGCAGTCTTGCCCGTCGTTACGTCACGCATCATTTTGATGGCATCGGCAGTCGTCAGTTCCTGTACGAGTCGGTTGCCTATCAGCGGGACAATATGGCGGTTTGCCCTCCCCTTATCGACATACAGAGTTGAGGATTTTTTCGGCTTGCCGCGCTTGCCGAAGACAAGCCCCTTATCAGCCGCCTCGAAATACATGTCGCAAAGCTCTTTCACCGTAAGCGCCTTGCGCCGTGTCGAACGGTCAAGCTGTGGGTCATCACCCCGAGCCACGTCACCTAGAACGCCCTTCGCTTCCTTACGAGCCTCTTCAACAGTCAACGGACCGTGAGCCCCGATCTTGAAGCGGCGGGTCTGTTTGCCGGAACGATACTGCGCAACATAGGTCTTGCGACCACTAGGCCAGACCCGCACGCCGAATCCCGGCAACTCGTCATCCCATTCAAAATAGTCTTTGTCGCGCACCGCTAGGGCGTCTATCATTCTCTTCGTCAGTTTCGCCAAGCCGGCAACCCCACCCGTTACAGGAAGCATATAGGAAGCAGCAGGAAGCAAATTAGAGTAAATTTGATCCAGACCGTTGTAATTGCGGAAATGGCTTACCGCTTGATCTGAATAGCAAAATCAAAATGGGGTAAACAAGAGGAAGCAACGGAAAATCGTTCACGCTTGCCTTCCGATTCCAAAGGTCGCAGGTTCGAATCCTGCCGGGTGCGCCATCAATTTGTCCTCCCCCACATCAGTTACGTCCTTGCCACATGGATGCTTTGCCAGCGCGACTGCTCACGCCTGCCAATATACAAAAAAGATATGGCGCCAGCTATTGCAACCTATGGATTTAATTGGAGCGAGACGCTAGTCTTTCTCGGGCCAACGAATCCCCGAAGGCGCCAATGCCAAATTGTTGAGGAGCGGACCAGTATGAGCAGAGAACGCTCTGAAATGGAAAATATGGCACGCCAACTGTTCCGGGATCATAAAAGGGTGCTGGATCTGGTCACCGAGCCCAGGCCTGGCTCAGGTTTTGCGCTCGCTGTTCAAAGATTGTTTGGTGAAAGTCCCGCCCAAGGCAAGCTGGCCAGAATTGGCAATCGCGGCTTCCTGTACTCGGGGCTTGCCCATAACCTTGTGAGCTTTCTGCCTGAAGAATGGCGCGAAGAGTTCGACAAGGCTGAAGGCCCGTGGCGCGGTTGCGAGAACTGGTGGTCGGGCTACCCCTTTATCGCCTTCGTGGAGTGGAGAGGCGATGGGGGTACGGATGGGTACCTGAAGCTGAACATGGAAGTCGGCCCCATTTCAAATCACAAAGTTCGCAAGGACGTGATCACGACGATCAAAGCAGCGGCTTTGGCGGCAAGGCTGGAGCGTATCCAGTTTCAAGCCGGCGCGGCTGACAAGGGGCGGCTCTACTCACGATTTCTGCGGAAAAACTCCGCTGCCGTGAACAATATCCACGACACCGACGAAATGGAGAGGAAATTGGTGAAACTCATTGCCGATTTCCGGCCGGAGTTCGAGTTGGTCGCGAGTGTCATATCTCAATATCTGCGCCAGAACGACCTCTCTTAGCGTCGGCAGCAGGGAGCATGCAGAGTTAGTTACCAGCCGATGACGCGTTGGACTGTCGATCAAGGACATCTTCCTTCATCTTCGCCGTTAACGTTTTGTTAACCAATTCCGGTGCAAAAGCGTTAACGAAAGTGCTCGTTATGATTGCAGAATCCAATTTTGCCGAGCAGCCCTAATCTATCGAGTTCGCTCGTGTTTTGGGGTGACGGTCTCGCCATTACGACGAGCACCCTCGTGGTTAACCGTCAAAAGTGTTCCCATCCCTGCCAGCTTTTGCGCCGGACTGATAACGATGTCCCGGGCTGGCCTGTATTTACGGAGCTTTTGACATGACCAGCATCTTGACAAACACAGCAGCCATGGCTGCGCTGCAAACCCTTCGCACTGTCGGCAACCAACTCATGCAGACACAGGGACAAGTCAGTTCCGGTCTCCGGGTGCAGACAGCCTCGGACAATGCGGCCTATTGGTCGATCGCGACATCCATGCGGTCCGACAGCAAGGCTGTTTCTGCAGTGTCCGACGCCCTTGGCCTTGGGGCGGCCAAGGTCACCACTGGATATGTCGCAACATCATCCATTATCGATATCCTCGGCAAGTTCAAAGAAAAGCTGGTTGCCGCGAAGGAAAACAGCGTCGACAAATCGAAAATTCAGGAAGAGTTGAAACAGCTGAACGCCCAGGCTAACGCGGTCGTGGCATCGGCAAGTTTCAGCGGACAAAATTGGCTTATCACAAATGCACCGACGCATTTGATGGAAACCAGCGATCTGACCGCGGACGTCGTATCGTCATTTGTTCGATCGCAAGACGGGTCGATAGCGGTTACGACGACGAACGTGAACCTTAAGTCGACGAGCATGCTGAACAGCGGCGGCGGCGGCATTCTCCAAAAGGAAATCGGTGGCGTCGGGGACATTGGCGGTTTCAGAAACACGGGGATTAATTCCGTCGCGCACCAAGGCCACGAAAGTCACATCTTCACCGGCCCTGCCACCTTTGGCGCCACAGACTACATCACCTTCGACCTGACGGTAGACGCCGGAGCCCATTCTGCGGGCGTGGACTTTATAGGGTTGCGCATCGACAAGAGCCTTGTCGATGCGGCGCTCGGCACCACAGATGGCACTATCCATAACGGCGCCGAAATGAGAGTCGTTCTGAACAAGCTTTTCACCGACAACGCGATCCCCGCGACAGCCAATGAAACCCTGTTTACAGGCTCGATCAGCGATCCTACTCGGTTCGAAATCGGCTCGCTCGAGACCTCCGGCAATCCCGGATCCAGCATCGACATATCAAATGTCGCGTCCAGTTTTGGCGGCGTACATCCTAACGGCTTTGCGATGGGTCTCGAAAATCCACCGGCACAGAACCATGACAACATGTATCCGGAGGCATCCATCAGCTTCACCGCGCCGTTTACCGTGTCTCCGAAAGCCCAGGTTTTTTTCGATGCCAAAGTGGGACAAGGCGCGCTTCAATCCTTCACGATTGATCGCACGACGGTCGATGCGGCGCTCGGCACGAATGATGGCTTCATTGGTAATGCAAGTGATCTCGCAAAGGTCATTGAGTTCGTCACGGCCGGAATCGGTTTGTCGGTAAAAGCTGCCGGCAGCACGATAACCTTTGCGGCGGACCAAACAATCTACCCCGATGCAGGAAACCGAGCCGCACGCGTCATGGTCGGAAACGTGCATTCCAATCCGGTATGGACGTTGGACTTCGATCTTGCCGAGATCGATGTCACAGCTTCCAATTTTTCCATCGACCAATATCTTAAGGGCGTTGAGTATATGCTGAATCGCTCGATTGCGGGTGCCAGCTTGCTCGGCTCGCTTAGCAAGCAGATAGACATACAGACGAACTTTACGCACGACTTGATGGACAGCATCAACGAAGGCGTCAGTCGCCTAGTGGATGCCAATATGGAAGAAGCCTCCGCCAAACTTGCGGCACAGCAAACACAGCAGCAGCTGACAGTTCAAGCATTGCAGATTGCCAATAGCAGCGCGGGCACGATCCTTCAGCTGTATTCAAGCCGTTAAAACAGGATGAACTAGAGCCAGCTCTCCCGTTTTGAAGGAAGGCTTATCAATTGAACTTTGCCAATGACCCGATGGATAGCATCGCCAGGGGTATCAGCGGCTCGTGGATGCCGATGTGAAACAGGCCTCTGCCAAGCTCGCGGTCCAACAAAGCCAACAGCAACTGGCGCTGCAGTTATCAGCACCAGTGCGCAAACCATCATGCGGCTCTTTAAACAGTTCCGCCTACGGCAGATGTGGGTATCGTTTATGTGGGCGCACGCAAGGACGAAGCCGCAAATCGGATCTTACCCAGCCCGTTCCTTGTTAGGGTAAGATCCCCCTTCACCCTTTTCCCAGGGTTCCGGAATTCAGAGACATGGCAATCGTTCCGGGAACGGGTTTTGGCATGCCTCATCTCAGTGGTTTCAAGATAGCCTCGGCCACCCGGCTCAATGCATGCCATCGCAAACTCGACGGCTTCCACGTCGGGATGGCTTACGCCCCCGCTAGCAAGACGCTCTTTGTCAGATACGCCGGCTAGGATGCCTTTTGCATCGCGTCGGAATGCGTGGCCGTGCCGGCGTCCAGAAAAATCGCTGCCATCTGTGCCGCCTCGGCCTGTAGCGACCGGGAATTGCCGATGCAAAGGGCCGCATCCCGCATCGTTGCCAACAGCGAGGGCGATTGGAGCAAACCGGTGATTGCAGCCGACATTGATAGCGGATCGCGGCTGTCGGCCAACAAGGCGTTTTTCATATGCTCGGCACCGCAAACTTCCGCCGACCCGGTATCCATCATTGCAATGCCGCCACATGCGGCAATCTCCAGGAAGGTCAACCTCGACTGGCTCGCGGCACCCCAATGCAGAACGATCTCAGCTTCGGAATAGTAATTTGCAAGTTCAGTCAGCCGGTGCGGATTGCCACGATGTGCAATTGCCGGAAGGTCCACCTTTATTGCGGCAGGGCCGATTGCCGCGACGCGGATACCTGGCATGGCCTCGCTCAGAATACCGCAGAAGCGAACGATCCCGGCCCGATCTTCCTTCCACACCGCCTCGGTAATGCAAAGAAGGACGTCGCTCGTACGCGGCATGTCCCGCGGATAGAAAATATCGAGATTGACGCCGGGAAGCACGCTTGGCACATCCCTGTGGCCATCCATCAAACCGGGCATACGTGCGATCGGGCGTGCTTTTTTCGGGCCATGCCGAAGCTGCGGAGAGCCGCGATCGTTCGCGGCAAAGCTGAACAACGTAGCACCCAGCGACGGATCGAAAGCCTCGATCAGCTCGGATGTTTGTTCGCAGGTTCCGACATAGATATTGTAGCTTCTGAGCTGTTCGACGGATGCCTCGATGATCAGCGGCCGGAAATACATGGGGGTCATGTCCAGCAGCGTTTCGTCGATACCGCTGAGATAGACTATATTTGCGCTGATACCCTCGGCCACCAACCCATTGACCAGTTGGATCAGGGCGATCGACTGCTCCGTCCTACGGCCGTCCATGCTCACGAAGAGAACGCGAGGCTTGTCGGACCGGGTCTGCGACACGGCTGCAAGCCGCGAGGAGACCGCGTCCGTCGGATTGTGGAAGCGCCAGTTCGCATCCAGCGCCGCATACTGCCTTTCCCAGCGCGCCATGAATGTCGATCTGTTGCGCGCCATGTGAAAGTCTCGGCCGGAACTCTGGAAACTGCCCCAGCCGTGATGATAGATGTAGAGCTGCCGGTCGACGACGACGCGCCAGCCTTTCTCCAGGGCAAGCATGCAGAAATCCGTCTCTTCCCAATAGCCTGGATTATAGGCCTCGTCGAACAGGCCGAGCGTGTCGAACAACTCGCGCCGTATCGCAAAGAAGAATCCGGACGCGTTTCCGATATCGGCAAGACCGAGATCATTCTGTCGCGCGATGAACTCCCGCAGGTCCAGCATGTTTGTGCCGGGAGGAAAGGGTATCTTCGTCCAGTTGGCCCAGGTAGATACGGCGGTGATGACGCCGATCTGGGTGTCCCTTGCAAAGCCGCCGCGAAGCCGCTCGCAAGTGCCGGGGGAAAGCATCGCATCCGAATTGACGAGAACGCAAATATCAGATTTTCCGAGCTCCATTGCCTCGTTGACCGACTTCAGATAGCCGGCATTCTGGCTATGGGCGATCAAGGTCACATTATCGAGGCCGGCGGCCAGAGCTGCCAGTTCGCGCGACGTGTGGCTGTCGCCTTTGTCATCGACCACGTAAAGATGATAGGGCGGCGTCGCATGTTGCAATATGCTGGCAATGCAAAGCCTCGCATGGTGCAGCGAATTGTAGACCGGCACGACGAAATCGATCGAATGCACCTCGCTTTGGTCAGCAACGGGCTCCATCGGGAGCCGGCTACCCAGCGAGGCAAACCGATCCTGCTGATCCTTGAACATGCCCTGCAGCAACTCCGCACCTTCGACATAAAGATCGATCATCTGCCGCTGCTGAGCCAGGATCGCATCCAGATCCCTGTTGATCGCCTCGACCCGACGGGTCGCCTCGCCCTGATGTTCTTCGGAATTCGTGATGATGTCGTCAGCCATTAGCGTATCGCCCAAATATGGATTCCGGATGTGCCTCACATGCGACGAGCGCCGAACTCATGACGCCCGCAGAACGGTCACCGACAAGGGTCGCCTTAATCGCTCCTCCGCCCGAAGGGTCGAGCCAAGCGATTGCAAAAGGCATAGGCCGCCCCGAATGCAAACTTCACAACGCCGACCAGCCGTCCCGCATCTCCAAGAGACGAAAGGCAGTCTTCGCCTCGCCTTCGTGGTAGGTCGATAAGCTTGCGTGAGCCTGTTGGAAACAGCCGTCCGCCCCACCGGGAACATCCGAGCCAAGCCGACACCTGCCTAGAACGAAGACAGGCCGGCGCAAGGATTCCAGATTAGACGATATGCCAATTTCGATGATCACTGGGCTTGGGCAGAATGGACGACCTGAATCTCATGAAGGCTGCAGTGCATGGGGGAGTTATCGACCAGGCGCAGCTTGCAACACTTGAAACGCGCATTTCGGAAGTGGTTGCTCAGCAGCAGGTCCTGACGGACTTTCAAGCCGAGATGGTACAGCTTTTCAAGCTGTTGCGAACGGAGCAGACGCGATGCTTCGATGCTCTCGGCGATGCGCAGCACGGCGGCGCGACATCCGCTCGACCGGCTCTCCCGCAAGATGCGGCTCCCATGCCTCTGCCGACATCAAGCACGGCGCGTATCCATTTCTTCCCCGACTACGGGTCTGCCAACCCGTATCAGCCGCTGATACAAGTGTCGTTCCCAGATGAAAACACCATCGGCCCCGGCACAATAGACCAGGCCATCGCCGCCTTACGGGCGGAACGCGGCAGCGTGCGGCGGAAGCACATCTTCCATCTGCATTGGACAAATACCATCATTGCCTATGCGCCGAACTACGCCACTGCCGAAGCGCTGAAGGATGCCTTCATTTCCAAGCTTCGGACGTTCCGCAGCCTCGGCGGCTTCGTCATCTGGACGATACACAACGCACTTTCGCACGAGAGCCCCTATCTCGCCGTGGAGAGGGCGTTGTCGACGGAGATCGCCGCCTGCGCCGACCGGATACATCTGCATTCGGCAGGCGCCATACAGGTCGTGCAAGAGGAATTTCCGCTGCCGGAGGACAGGATCGTCATCCTCCCGCACCCCAATTATGTCGGCGTCTACCAGAATTTCGTCAGCGAGGCGACTGCCCGCGCCCGCCTGGGCCTTGCAGCAAGCGACATAGTCTTTTCGTTCGTCGGCATGCTGCGGCCCTACAAGGGTATCGAGCCTCTCATCGAGGCATTTCGCGTCGTGCGCATGAAACATCCAGCCGCCCGCCTCATCATCGCCGGTCAGCCGATGCCGCCCTACATTCCGGGAACGGTCGCCCATATGGCCGGCAATGCGCCCGGCATCACGCTGATCGAACGCCGCCTCAGTGATGCGGAACTGCAATGGATATTCAATGCGTCGGACTTTGCGGTTCTGCCCTACAGTAGAATTCTCACCTCCGGCTCGGCGCTGAACGCCCTGTCGTTTTCCCGGCCGGTTATCGTTCCCGATCTCGGAGTCTTGCCGGAAACCGTCCACGACGGCGTAAACGGGATCGTCTACGATTCCACCAATCCGGCAGGTCTCTCGAAGGCGTTGGAACGCGCCGTTTCGCTTCCTGCAGATGAGCGTCACAGAATGCGGCAAACCGCCATGGAAAGCATTAGCGGCCTGACATGGCGACGGCTCGCGGAAGGGCTCTATACCGGCATCGCCGGATAGTCAGACCAAGGCTTGCCGGAAGATTCGGCGGAGCCTTTCGTATCGGCTACCTGCCCTCCCCTCAAGCTCCACGCAAGCGGCCGGAGCTATCCGGTTGGGGTACCAAAACGGAACTCAGAATGAGCACGAGCTTCTTGTCCGATCAAGAGTTGCAGGCCATCGGCTTCCGCAGTTTCGGGAGAAATTGCCAGGTCAGCCGATACGCAAGGTTTTATGGCGCCGCGTCCATGTCCATGGAGGACAACGTCCGCATAGATGACTTCGCGGTATTAAGCGGCACGATTGCTCTCGGCAATTACATCCACATCGCCAGCCACTGCGTCCTCCACGGCGGCAGCGACGCTGCGGGTATCTCCATGGAGGACTTCAGCGGCCTCTCCGCTCGCGTCTCCGTTTACGCTCACAGCGACGACTATAGCGGACTGTGGCTGACTAATCCGACCGTTCCCAATGAACTGACGAACGTCATATCCAGAAATGTCTCTATTGGCCGTCACGCCATCATCGGCACCGGCAGCGTCCTGCTGCCCGGCGTCATCGTCGGTGAGGGCGCCGCGTTGGGCGCTATGAGCTTGGCAACGAAAAGCCTGGAACCATTCACAATATATGCAGGAAATCCCGCGCGGCGCCTCAAATCCCGCCAGCGGGATTTTCTTCTCCACGAAAAGAAACTTGAGGAACGCCTATGAGCAACGAGCTTTCATCCATCGCGGTCACTCGTCCTCTGTTGCCCGATCAAGATGAGGTCCAGCGCAAGATCGCCGAGATCTGGTCCTCACAATGGTTGACCAATATGGGTGCGCAGCATGGCGCGCTTGAAAGCCGGCTCGCAGAGTTCCTTGAAATGCCGTTTGTGAGCTTGTTCAACAACGGCACCAACGCCCTTTACGCCGCTCTTCGTGTGTTGGATTTACCTTTGGGTGGAGAGGTCATCGTCACACCGTTCACGTTTCCGGCAAGCGTTCATGTCATCACGGCATGTGGGCTCACCCCAGTCTTCTGCGATATCGACCCCGTCACGCTTACACTGGATCCCACCTGCATCGAACGGCTCATCACGCCGAGAACCTGTGCCATCCTGGGCGTCCATGTCTATGGAATAGCGTGCGACGTGCAGGCCATCGACGCGATTGCAACGCGTCATGACCTCAAGGTTGTCTATGACGCGGCACATGCGTTCGGCAGCCGGATCGACGGCATTCCAATCAGCCGCTTCGGCGACGTTACAATGCATAGTTTTCATGCCACCAAGCTGTTTCACACAGTCGAGGGTGGCGGGCTGCTATCGCCGCATCCGTCACTACAGCGAAAAATCTATCTTGAGCGCAACTTCGGCATCGCGAATGAAGAGACAATTCTCAGCCCAGGCCTGAACGGCAAGGCAAACGAGATCCAATCCGCCATCGGCCTGCTGGTACTCGACATGGTTGAGGCGGAGTGGGGACGCCGCAAGGCCCTGCTCGATCGGTACAGGCCCTTCTTGAGCGCCATGCGCGGCGTCACCTTGATGGAACCGCAGGCAAATGTAACCCCGAGCTATCAGTATCTGCCCATCCGCATCGACGCGGAAAAAGCCGGATTTAGCCGCGACTCGCTTTATACGCGGTTCCGGAACGAAAACATTCTGGCCCGCAAGTACTTCTATCCGTTGTGCAGTTCAACTCCGCACTACAGAGATTTGCCATCGGCGCAGACCTCTAATCTTCCGGTTGCCACAAAGGCATCGGGAGAAGTGCTCTGCCTGCCATTCTACGGCGCACTGTCGGCAAATGAGCTGGCGAGAGTATTCAACACGCTTCTGGCGGCGCACGAAAATCCCGATCGAGTGTCCGTAGGCGACAACTCGCTTTCCCGACGCGCGATTTAAGAGGACGACAATGCAAAGCAATTCCTTTTGCCCCGTCTGCCGAATGAACGGCTACGGTTTCCAGCCGCTTCCATCCTACTACGCGGACAATCTTGCAGCACATGGCTGGCCACACGGACTCGATAATTTCGAGACGCTGAATGTCCCCGCCTACACTTGCCCCAAATGCCTCAGCAATGATCGTGATAGGCTTTATACGCTCTTCCTCGAGCGCGTGTTTTCTCACCTCGACAAAGCCCAAACCTACACATTTCTGGAGTTCGCACCGGCAGCGCTATTCAGCCGTTGGGTCAAGAGCCATCCCTTCATCTCCTATCGCAGCTGCGATCTCTATATGCCCGAAGCCGATGATAAGGCGGACATCCACGCGCTACCCTACGCTGACAATACCTATGACTTCATTCTTTGCTCGCACATTTTGGAGCATGTCGAAGACCCGATCAAAGCAGTTTCTGAACTCCGCAGAGTACTGAAGCCGGGCGGCTTTGCGATCATCATGGCTCCCATCCTGTTGAGCATCGACAAGACCTACGAAAACCCTGCCGCTGTTACACCTGCGGACCGTTGGCGTCACTTCGGGCAAGATGATCACGTTCGCATTTTTTCCAAGTCCGGCTTCCGCGACACACTAACGCGCGGCGGTGTTGCCCTGAGCGAATATCCGATCCTGGAAATGGTGTCGGAAGAGCAAGCCGCCGCATACGGCATCAACAAGCGATCGGTCATCTATCTTGGCATGAAAGAGGCCGTGAGTGCTGCGGCCACGACATCGGTGCCCGAGCAGAAAACCGAGATCCTAGGCGGGACATCTGAGACATCGGGCCGACCCAAGGTCTCTGTTGTCATACCGGCATACAATCACGAGAAGTATGTCGTTGAGGCTGTGGAGTCGGTGCTGGCGCAGAGCTACCAGAATTTCGAGCTGCTGATCATGGATGATGGCTCTACGGATACAACGCCCCAGATCTTGCGCCGTTATGCCGACGACCCTAAGGTCAAGCTTTTCCTTTTCGAGAAGAATCGCGGCGCGGCCCATTCGCATAATCACGGGATCCTCGAAAGCCGGGGCGAATATATAGCGCTGCTGAACTCTGACGATGTTTGGGAGCCCAACAAGCTCGCCGAGCAGGTCGCATTCCTGGATGCACACCCGGAGATCGCGGCAGTCTTCACTCCGGCAAGTTTCATCGGAGAGCAAAGCCAGCCGCTCGCCGATCACCAGCATCACCTTGGCCGCATTTTCGACCAGCCAAACCGGACTCGACACGAATGGCTGAGATTCTTCTTCGTACGCAACGCATTGTGCCATCCGAGCAGTTTGGTGCGCCGCGAGTGCTATGAAGAACTGGGGCTGTACGATCCGAGGTTCGGCAATCTGCCGGACTATGAAATGTGGATCAGACTTTGCCTAAAACACGAAATTCATGTCATGCCGAAGCCACTCATTCGCTTCCGTATTCGCGACGGAGAGGCGCAGGCCAGTGCTCCATCGAGTGCCGGAAGCCATCGTTGGCGGCTCGAACACAAGCAACTCGCCAGGCGCTATTTGGAGATACCTTCGATCGCCGACTTCAATCTGATCTTTCCCGAGAATGCGGGTAACCGCTTCGACGATGCGAGACTGATTCCGTTCTATCTGGCTGATTTCATCTTCTCGCAGAATGTGAATCCGCATACTCGCGATTTTGCATTCGAGACTCTCTATGACTTCATGGCTTCCGACGAAAACCGATCGCTTGTCGAAGGCATTCATGGCTTCCAGATGAAGAACTTCCTCAACATGACAGGTGGAAAGCCTCCGAACTAACCCGGAGCCGTATCCGCTTGGGCGGCACGACCCTTTCTGCCGAATGCGATGCTTAAACGAAGAACCAATAACAGGCGGTCCAGCAAACAAATCTGCCGGACCGCTGTCTGTTGGGTGATCGGCCGTTATGCCACCGATTGCGTGGCTTTCCTTTTGCGATAGCGGATCACAAGTGCGGCCAGCGCGATGCCGCTTGCGATGATGCCGATGGAAATCATTGGCCTATATGCCAGCCAGCCGATGGCGATCAGCAGCGGGCCGACGAGCAAAGTCAGAATAACAGCCAGAACCGTCGTTCCGAACGCGACGATGGATCCGATGAACGGGATCACATCGCCGATTACGCTCAACAGCGAGAAGATGCAGACGAAGCCGACGAACAGACCGACCATGCCTGCCGCTCTTACCAGCCAAGTGATGATCACATTTTCCTTCTCGGCGGCCTTGAACATTTGCGCAGCATCGGTGTCGCCGGCGGCACTGAGAAGGATGCTGTGATGATTGGTCGTCTCGTAAGGAACGAGCGTGGCACCATTTTGCCTGCCGACAACACTGGCCTCCTTCGCATCGATCCGCTGGTAGGAAATGCGAAGGTCGCCCACCTCCGGCGATGACGTTCCTCGACCGATATAGACGGCATGACCGTCGCGTCGCACCGGCCTATCTGTTCCGAACCCCTGCCCGAGCTTTGCAAGCTCTTCATCCGTTGGCGTGAGATCGGAATAGGCGCCGATATCGGCAATTGCTTTTCCCGGCACCGAAAACGCACCCACGCCGGCGCGTTCGATGGCGAAAGTCTTGCTTTCAGGCATACGCTCCGGATTCTGGTGGCCTTCCGCCTGTTTGAAATCACTGGATCGTACAAGTTCCGAACGCCACTCCATTGTGTAGGAATAGGTCGTGGTCGTTTCCTCGCTTCCGCCCAGCTTCTTTTCGGAGCTGCTCTGCTTGTGTTCGACCCACTGAAACATCTCGACCTGGCGGAACAAGGCAATTGCGTCCCGCGCCGACACGCCAAAATCGCCGTCCTGCGGCACACCGTTCGGTTTGACCGTACCGCTGATATGAACGAGCTTGCCTTCGTTCGAGGATTGCACGATATCACTGGGGATCGACACGACTTGAGCGGCACCTTCCGCCAGCGCCCGGTAAGTGCCGATGGCGCGCCCTTCGTTCCAGATCAGCAGCCAAGCGCATCCGATCAGCAGCACAAGGCCGACGAGGACGCCTATCAGCGCATTCTTGAGACGCCCGAACCAGGAGGTGGATGTTGTTTCAGTAATACTCATTCTTGAGGACACCTTTTGCGCATTTCGCCTCCCGCACTCGCGTGATCCCGCAGGCTCGCGAGCATATGCGGACAATAAACGCACCCTATGGAAATGACCGACTGCTCAAACCTTGGGAAGTTTGGAAATACCAGCCTGCTAGAATAGATCCGTCATGAGATCACAGTCCATTTTTGGGCTGATATGGGGGCTTGCACTCACATGGCAGCATTGAGCTCTTCCAGAGATTTTGATAGGCATTTCAATGTAATATGGCACTACCGCGTCATGCGGATTGTTTTCAAGAGAAGATCCTGATCAAAAGCCCGCGCTTTTCACCGTCAATTGCTGCACTTTTACCGAATACGCACCTTCAACTAACTCAACGTAAAATCATCATGCATTTTATGACTAAACCAATTTTTCTTAAATTATTCTCCGGTCGATTAAAAGCATTGGAAAACAATGAAATTTATAATACCGGTTTTCGGCTGTCTATTCGTTAGTTGGAATTGCAATGGTACTGCAAGAATCTGAAGTTATGCTTTCCATAGTCATCGCGACGCTGGGCCGAACCCACGAAATCGAAAGACTCCTGAGTTCGCTTGCAGCCCAGAAAACGGGTAGTTTTGAGATCATCGTCGTCGATCAGAACGACGATGATCGGTTAGGCCCCATTCTCGACGCTTGGTCCGGCCGGTTGCATATCATCAGGAAGCGAGCGGAAAGCCGTGGCGCTTGCCGGGCCCGCAACCTCGGCGCCAGTCTTGCGAGCGGCCAGTGGCTTCTCTTTCCAGACGACGACTGCTGGTATCCCAACGACTTCATCGCACAGTTCGATACCTTGAGATCGAGCCATCCGAGCGATTTCTACAGCGGCCGCGCCGCCGATGTCGAAGGCAATACCATCATGGGCAATTTCGAAAATGCTCCGACTTTCATCGACCGAAAGACCGTCTGGACGACGCTGATCGAATGGGCAGTCATCATCCGCACCAGCGCATTCCGAGAGGTCGGAGGGTTCGACGGCGAAATCGGCCCCGGCGCGGGAACAGGTTGGGGCGGATACGAAATTCAGGATATTGCCCTGAGGCTGCTGAAGGCCGGACATCGAGGCTACTACATCCCGACGCTGATCGGCCACCATCCTGAAGATCACAGCGACCGCACCACCGCCGCCAATGTCGCGAAGATGCGCGCCTATAGCATGGGCATGGGTTATGTGATGCGGAAACACAATTACAGCATCAAGTTCTTCCTGCCTCACCTGATACGGCCGCTGATGGGCGTTGTCGTCTATACGCTGAGCGGCAAACCCGGGCTCGCAAGACGATCTCGAGAGATATTCTCCGGCCGCTGGTCCGGCTGGAAGAGCATGCCGGCTTTCGAGAAGGGCTTGTAGCCTCGATCATGGGAGGACGGTAGCGGCGCTCATTTCGCTGCGGGAGCCAACACGCCGACGGGTTCACCATTGCCGGAGAGAACCTGGGCGGCTCCCTTGAGCGCCAGCCGGAAGGCATCGTCGAAGCTGACACCCCGCGCCTGCCACCTCACCTCATGGGGCTTATTGTCCGCATCCTGCTGAATGTTCAGCCCCCATGTTGCGATCCAGCCTCCTTCGCTATCGCTCCAGTCCAGTTCGCCCGACAAGGGCACGACACCCGCCACCGCGCGCCCATCGTCCTCACCCTCCGAAGGAAAGGTCACGTCGATACCGGTAAGATCGGATGCGGCACCGAATGCCTGTCTCATGGCCAGATCGCGGCCGTTCTCAGCCGTCACTTGATAGGCCGCGCCACCACGGCGCACATTCAGTAGCACCTCGAGCGTGGGCCGTTTGGCGAGCCACGGAAGGGAACCGAGCCTCTCCAGCAGATTGTCGATCCGATCCTTACGAAAACGGCATGTGAGATCGTGAGGCCTGTCGTAAGTCCCCTGTTCGTCATGAACGGGCCGGTCCGCCAGCCGGTCGCGGTAGGAAAATCCCTCGATATAGTCTGCAGCGTGCTCGCGAGCCGCTTGCAGTTCCTTGCCGTTGGCCAGCCGTGAATTGCCCGACACGCGAGGAAGAACTTTTTCAAGGCAATCCACAAAGCCCTTGGCGCGATTTTCCGCACCTTGGCCCGTTACGACACTGACGGCTGTATAGACATCGCTTGGGGTGAAAGCACCTGCCGACGGCGCGAAGAACGATCCCGCCAACAACAGCGCGCAGAATTGGTAACCTGGATGTGCAAGATGCCTCATCTCGTCCCGTGTCAACGTTCCGAGCCCAAACTACCATAGGCGCCAGGATCGGAACAAGGACGACCGAAGTTCAAGCCTTTCGCTGGACGACCTGCGATGGCTTTTGTTAAGCTCCCACCGACACTTTAACTGGCCACATCCATGGCAAATCGCAGGCAGGTTTCTCATGCCGAAGATCGATGTTGCGGCGGTGGCGAAACACAAAGGTACGCGCTATCCAGCCCCATTCAACGACCCCTGTGCCGAGCGCATACGGCAACGACTGGGGAATGCCGGAGGCCTGACGGATTTCGGGATCAACCTCATGCGGCTGCCGCCGGGCAACTGGTCGAGCCAGCGGCATTGGCATTCGGAAGAGGATGAATTCGTCTATGTGCTCGAAGGTGAATTGACATTGATCGAGGATGACGGCGAAACGGTGCTGCGTGCCGGCGATTGCGCAGCCTTTCCAAAGGCTTCGGGCAATGGTCACCACCTGGTCAACAAGTCTGGCAGTACGGCAATTTATCTTGAGGCCGGAACGCGCTCGCCGACCGATCTCATCACCTGCTCCGACATCGATATGATGAGCTCGAGCACCGACGGACGGTTCGTGCATAAGGACGGCATGCCCTATCCGGATGGCTAAAGTGCTTCCGCAGGAGGTGTGAAGCGATCTCCGCTTCAAACGCTGAACTGGAGGATTACACCGCTTCCGCCAGTACCGGCGGATCGTAGCAGCAGGCGTCGGTCGATACGTCCATCCTGCAGCCGCTCGCCGAGAGCGCGTCCTTCACCACCTCCACGAACAGGCGACGGAACCACACCGAACGGCTGTCAGCCTGATCGACACGCCGATAGAGCATGGTCACCGGATCGGCCGGCAGCTCGAACGGCGGCTTCGAAATCGTCAGATCGTGCAGTTGCGCCATGCAGCGGGCTATGGCCTCGGGAACCGTGGCGATGGCGGGAATGGCTCGCAGCGTCGTCGGCAGGGCTGAAAAGCGGGGTACGGTCGCCACGACATGGCGGCGATGACCGAGGCGCGCAAGAGCAACATCGACACCGCTGGACGTGGCGCCCTCAAGCGAAACGGTCACATGCGGCGCTCCGGCGAACTGCTTCAGGCTGAGCGGCGCCGCGCAATTCAGATGCCGGGCGTCGTAGATGCACAGGGACGCCTGCTCGAATAGCGGCGCCCGTATGTGCCAGGAGGCAGGTTCGTCATGCAGGGAGATGCTGAATTCAAAGGCGCCTTCGTCCAGTAGGCGCACGGCGTCGCGCCGATCGAACCCGACGCTGGTCAGCCTCGCGTTCGGCGCGAGCTGGCGCAGCCGTGCCACCAACGGCCCGAAAAAGGAGGATTCGAAGTTGTCGCAGAGACCGATGCGGAACTCACCATGCCAGTCCGCCGGGTCGAAGGCGGCCGGCGGCCGAATGGCGCGCTCGATGCCGGAAAGCGCATCCTCTATCGCCGGCGCAATGGAAAGCGCCCGCGGCGTCGGTTGCAAACCGCGCCCGACGCGCACGAACAATTCGTCATCCAGCGTCTCGCGCAACCGGCGAAGTGCTGCGGAAAGACCGGGCTGTCCGAGCAGCAAGCGCTCGGCCGCGCGGCTCACATTCCGCTCCTGCATCAACACGGAGAAGGCGAGCAGCAGATTGAGATCGATTTTTCGAAGGGTCGCATCATTCATCATCGCCAGTAATACCTGACATGGTTACTATCAATTTGCAATAGGATTTGAAGATGTACATTTTCTCGTTCCCTGCCGCTTTCAACCTCCCAAGAGACGGCAGCACAGAAAGGAACGATTCCGATGACTTCTTCCCAGACCCGAAGCGGGGCGGGATTGGCGTTGCTGCTGCTATGCGCCGCCAATTTCCTCGACGCCATGGACGTCTCCACCATCGGCGTGGCCCTGCCGGCGATCCAGAAAGAGCTGGGCATGCAGGCGACCTCGCTGCAATGGGCCGTCAGCGCCTATGTGCTCGGCTATGGCGGTTTCCTGCTGCTCGGCGGTCGCGTGGCAGATCTTTTCGGCCATCGCCGCGTCTTCCTCTGGTCGCTCGCGGTATTTGCTCTCGCCAGCATTGCCGGCGCTTTCGTCGATAGCGCCCCGACCCTCATCGCCGCCCGCCTGATCAAGGGCATCGCTGCCGCATTCACGGCGCCGGCTGCCCTCGCCCTCCTGCTCTCCGTCTTCGGGGAAGGCAGCGCTCGCGCCAAGGCGCTCGGCGTCTTCTCCTCGACCGGCGCTGCCGGCTTCGTACTCGGCATGGTGCTGGGCGGAGCCGCCACCCTCATCAGCTGGCGAGCAACCCTCGTCATGGGTGCGCCCGTCGCCATCCTCGCGCTGATCGCCGCTCCGCTTATTCTGCCTCCCGACCACAAGCGAAGCGGCTCCGGCGCGCGCTTCGACTGGGCAGGCGCCTTGACGATCACTCCCGGCCTGCTGCTCTTCGTCTTCGGCGTTACCAACGCCGCTGCCGACGGCTGGCAAGCCTTTGCGACCTGGGGTTCGCTCCTCGCCGCATTGATCCTGATCGTTCTGTTCCTGATCGTGGAATCGCGCCATCACGATCCGATGGTACCGCTCGCCATGTTCCGCCGCGCCAAGCTTAGCCACGCCAATGCGATCGCCGCCCTGTTTCAGGGCGCCTATGTCGGCTTCCAGTTCATCGCCACGCTCTATTATCAGACCGTCGTCGGCTGGTCGGCCTTCGCGACCGGCTTCGCATTTGCCATCGGCGGAACCTGCGTGATGTTCCTGGCTCCGCGCTTTGCCACCATCGGGCAGAATCGCGGCACCACGACACTGATGACGCTCGGCGTCGGCCTGCAGGCCATCGGCTATCTCTTCTGGGTATTGTCGGCGGGACACATCGACACGATCGTGCTCGTCGCTGTCTCGCAGATCCTGCTCGGTGTCGGCTATGCGATGACCTATCCGTCGATCCAGGTCGCAGCACTATCCGAAGTCGCAGACGATGAGTCCGGTCTGGCTTCCGGCATGCTCTTCGCCTCCTTCCAGATCGGCGGCGGCATCGTTCTGGCCGCAGCTTCGGCTGTATTCAGCGCCGCGCCGAGCTTCGGCTGGAACCCATATATCGCCGGCATTGGCTTCGTGACGATCCTTGCCGCCGCTATCACGTTGCTTGCCGCCGTCGGCCCGCGCTCATCCAGCGCAAGAGCGGCGAACTATCAGGCTGCGGAGTAGCTCGAAGCAAAATGGCCCGCCCAAAAGGCGGGTCATCCCTTCTCCGCGCCGGCAGCTTCTGCGGCACGGCGCAGCAGGAGATCACGTTCCCTTTGATTTTCAGCAAGCGCGGCGGCCGCCTCAAAGGCCAGCCGCGCTTCCTCGTATCGGCCCAATTTGTAGAGAAGATCGCCGCGAACGCTCGGCAGGAGATGATAGTCCTTGAGCGCGGGCTCATCCTGCAGACGCTCGATAATTGCCAACGCCGCTTCTGGACCGTCAGCCATGCCGACCGCGACGGCGCGGTTGAGTTCCACGACCGGAGACGGGATAAGATCGGCAAGCTCCGCATAAAGATCGGCAATCCGCCGCCAATCGGTTTCTGCCGCCGTATTTGCCTTGGCATGGCAGGCAATGATCGCAGCCTGAAGCGCATAGGCTCCACCGGCGCCGCCAAGCTGCTGTACCCGCTTCAAGGACATCAAGCCGCGCTGGATCTGCAGCCGGTCCCAACGAGCGCGATTTTGTTCAAGCAGAAGGATCGGATTGCCGTCGGCATCGGTCCGCGCCGCCGAGCGGGACCCATTGAACTCCATCAGGGCCAGCAACGCGTGCGCCTCCGGCTCCATCGGAGCGACGGATATAAGGACGCGACCGAGCCGCAGCGCCTCGTTGCACAATTGTTGCCGTAGCCAGTTTTCACCGCGCGCTGCGGTATAGCCCTCGTTGAAGATCAGGTAGACCACCTCCAGCACAGAGGCCAGCCGTTGCGACAGCTCGTCGCCATGCGGCGTCTCATAGGTGAGCCCCGATTCAGACAATGTCTTCTTGGCGCGAACGATGCGCTGCGCAATCGTTGCGTCCGACACGAGAAACGCCCTGGCGATCTCTTCCGTCGTCAGGCCGCAGATCATCCGCAGCGCCAGGGCTACGCGCGCTTCACGCGAAATCAGCGGATGGCAGGCCGTGAAGATCAGGCGCAACATCTCATCGCCGATATCGTCATCGAGAGGGGTATCTAGATCGGGCATGATCTGCTCGTCCTCCTCCATCTCGCGAACGATCATCTCGTGTTTATGATCAAGCATCCGGCGACGGCGCAGATGATCGAGCGCCCGACGTTTGGCCGTCGTCATAAGCCACGCGCCGGGGCGTTCTGGGATGCCCGTTTCCGGCCATCGCTCCAAAGCCACGATCAATGTTTCCTGAGTGAGATCCTCGGCCAGCGGCACATCGCGCAATAATCGCGCCAGGCTGGTGATCAGCCGCGGCTGCTCGACCCGCCAGACGGCAAGGATCGCCCGATGGGTGCTGGCGGCCGTCAAGGCCGCCTGCCCCTATGGCGGATCGAAGGCATCATGCCCGGGCTTCGGCGAGCGGGTCGCATACACCCTCGGCATTTGGGTCGAAGTAGGGACGCACCTCGCATGTACCTTCCCAGCCGGGCATGAGATCCTTGTGCAACTGCATGAATTCGACCGCCAGTGCCACGGCCTCCTCCTTGCTCTGCAGCTCGAAAATCGCGTAGCCGCCGACGACCTCCTTGGCCTCGACGAAGGGGCCATCGATAACGCTCAGCTTGCGATCCTTGATCGTGACGCGAGCGCCGGTCGCAAGCGGCATCAGTCCCGCGGTATCGATCATGCGGCCGGCCTTGATTTCGCGATCGGCAAGCTTGTGGATAGCCTCCATGAGCGCCGGCGACGGCTGCAGGAAATCGGTAGAGGTGACGATAGACATGAAACGCATTGGAAGTGTCCTCCGGAAGCGAGACGCCGGCACCATTGCCGCCTAACAAGCCCGCTCATAGTGACAACGAAACAGCTTTTTGAAAATCGACAGTCACTTCAAAAAAATCTGCGTCGCGGCCGAGACGCCCTTGCGGGCGATATCATCCATCGGGATCGGCAGCTCTCGAGCGATGTCAATGACATCAGAAAAGCCGCAATCGAGTGAGCTTGCAACCCGTCGTATCGCTTTGTTGACTTCGCATGACCGTTGCAAGATTGTGAGCGAAATCGGACCTGCGGACTTCGAAGATCAGCGCCTCCCCAGGGGCACCGGCTTCAGTAAAGCTCCGGGGCAACATGGCGGGAGCTCGTTTCTATGTTCGACCATATCTCCATCGGCGTCAAAGACCTGGCACGGGCGCAGACCTTCTACGATGCCGCATTGGCACCGCTCGGCTACGAGCGCTTGAGCAATTTCGATGGCACGGTAGGCTATGGTGCGGAACGCGCCCAGTTCTGGGTCAGCGAAGTGGAGCGACCGGTCCCAGCCGACCGCGGCTCGGGCCTGCACTTCTGTTTTGTCGCGCCGAGCCAGGAAGCGGTGGACGGCTTCTACGCCGCCAGCATCGCCAATGGTGGCGAAGACAATGGCAAGCCGGGCATCCGGCCCGATTACAGCCAGTTCTACTATGCCGCCTTTATCATCGATCCTGATGGCTATCGGCTTGAGGCCTATTTCCAAACCGGCGAATAGGCGCAGCAGCGACACGCTTCCCGCATAGTTGGACTGCTCATGTCGAGCCATCAGGCAAGGCTCGCATCAACTATTGCGTGTCGATTTCGCGGTGCAAACAACGGTGATGAAACTTCCATCGTTCAGGTTAATGTCAGGAATGGTCGCCAAGGTCGTCCGCTTTCGCAATCAAAGCTGCGCCCTGCGGTAAGGGTTTTCCGGCTCGATCGACCGGATATGCCTCGGAGAAAACCATTGAACGACGACAAGACCTCATCTGGCCGACGCCTCGTCAGGCCAGCCATCGGCAGCGTCACATTATGTCTTCTGGTCACCCTTTATGTGCTTCTTGTGACAAACCGGATGTTCTGGACGAAGTCTTCCGACTATTTCTCCGCCGAACCCGTCGCATTCGCCGCCTTCGTGGCGGGCATCTCGGCCGGGATCATGGGGCTGTTCACCCTTTTCTCCGCCAAATACGTCACCAAGCCCGTCTTGATCTTCTTCGTTCTCGTGGCGTCGGTATGCTCCTGGTTCAACGACCAGTTCGGCGTGATCATCGACAAGGAAATGATCCGCAATGCGGCGGTATCGACGGGTGCGGAAGCTGGACACCTGATCACCGCGCGCTTCGCAACGCATGTATTGTTGACCGGTGTTCTACCCTCGCTGCTGATCGTTTGGGCGCGGATCATCCACCGTCCAATTCTGAAGAAACTCGCCTATAACACCGCCGTCATTCTTGCCTGCTCCGCGGTCTTCGTCGCTGCCGGCACCACCTTCTACAAGACCTATGCCGGCATCGGCCGCGCCCATCGCGACCTGATGGATACCCTCAATCCGGTAATTCCGGTCGCAAGTGCCGTGCGTTATGTCATCGATATGCAGCGGAACGCCAACGTTGTCGCCCAGCCCCTCGGAACGGATGCCCGCAAGGTCGGCGTGGTCGATGGCGGCAAGCCGCGCGTGACCATCATCGTGGCCGGAGAGACGGCCCGCGCGCAGAACTTCTCGCTTGGCGGCTACGACAGGATAACAAATCCGGAGCTCGCTAAGCGCAATGTCGTGTACTTCCCGAACACCAGCAGCTGCGGGACGGCAACGGCAACATCGATCCCCTGCCTGTTCTCCGTCTATACGCGCGAACAATACAGCCACCGCAAGGGACTGGAGACGGAAAACCTGCTCGACGTGCTGACCCACGCAAAGGTCGACGTGACCTGGCTGGACAACGACACTGGCAGCTACGATCTGACGAACCGCGTCTCCTATACCTATCTGCCACCTTTGGGCGATCCCCGCTTCTGCAAGGATGGCGAATGCAAGGACGAAATCCTTGTCGACAAGGTCGATGGCTGGCTGGACAAGGTGAAAGGGGACAGCGTTCTCGTGCTGCATCAGCTAGGCAGCCACGGGCCTGCCTATTATCAGCGTTATCCGGAGGAGTTCCGCCGCTTCCGTCCGGATTGCCGCTCCAACGATTTCAGCTCCTGCTCGCGGGAGGAAATCACCAATGCCTATGACAATACCATCCTATACACCGACCACATCGTCTCGATGGTCATCGACAAGCTGAAGCAGCGCTCGAATTCGGTATCCGGCGCCGTGCTCTACTTCTCCGATCACGGCGAATCCCTCGGCGAAAACGGCATCTATCTGCATGGTGCGCCCTATATCATCGCGCCGGCCCAGCAGACGCAGGTGCCGATGCTGGTGTGGATGGCGGACGATCTGGCAAAGGCGGCCGGCTACAACATGGCATGCTTGTCCAAACGCGCCGCCGAAGGCCCGAATTCGCACGACAACATCTTTCACAGCGTTCTCGGTATGATGGACATTGCGACGAAGGCCTACGATCGCAGCCTGGATGTTTTTGCGGGCTGCCGTTCGCCATCGAACAAGCTCGCACTGGATTGAGATGAGACGTTCGTTCTTCTGCGGCTCCGCCATCGCCGAGCCGCAGAGGAGCCAAGGCCGTCAAAGCCGCTTGGGTTGACGGATCGTGCGCTCGTTTTCGACATTGCCGGTATTGAGTGTCGTATTCCTCTCGAACAACACTACCTCGCATGTCGGCTCGGCGACAGGACAATGCTGAACGCCATGCGGCACGATGATGTATTCACCCGGCCCGAGCACAACATCACCGCCGTTTTCCTCGCGCAGCTTCATGCGTAGTGTCCCCTTAACGACGAGGAACAACTCGTCTTCGTCGTCATGATGGTGCCAATGGAATCCACCTTCGAGCTTCACGAGCTTGATCTGAAAATCATTGATATCGCCACCGACGCGCGGACTCCAAGTCTCATCGAAGGCTGCAAAGGCTTTGGTAAGATTGACCTTTTTCAGTGCGACCATGTATTTCCTCCCTTGATCCACCTGAGCTGGCGGCCAAACTAATATTGGCGCGAGTGCTGCCGATGGCAACGCCGGCATGTCAAACGCCACTGGTAGCCATCGGCATATCGAATTCTTCGAAGGTTTCAGCCGAAACTTTCCGGGTAGTGGATGATCGAGAGCGACACTACATGCTGTCTCAACATTATCATTTCGACACATGACAGGAAAAATCATGACGACAAAAAATGTCGAATTCGGACTCGATACTTTCGGCGACGTCACCTTCGATGGCAACGGCGCGCCGCTTCCGCATGCGCAAGTTCTCCGAAACGTCGTCGAGGAAGGCGTCCTTGCCGACCAGCTTGGAATCGACTTCTTCGGCATCGGCGAGCATCACCGCGAAGACTTCGCTGTCTCCTCGCCGGAGACGATTCTGGCCGCCATCGCCAGCCGCACATCGAAGATCCACCTGGGATCGGCCGTGACTGTGCTGAGCTCGGACGACCCGATCCGCGTCTTCCAGCGCTTCTCGAGCCTCAACGCCGTTTCGAACGGTCGAGCCGAGGTCATTCTCGGGCGCGGCTCGTTTACGGAATCCTTCCCGCTATTCGGCTTCGAGCTGTCGCAGTACGAGCAGTTGTTCGAGGAAAAACTGGATCTGTTCGCTGCCCTGCTCAAGAACGAGCCAGTGAACTGGCAGGGCAGCATTCGCCCGCCGCTGCACAACCAGAAAGTCTTCCCGACCATCGAAAGCGGGCAGCTGAAGACCTGGATCGGCGTCGGCGGCAGCCCGGAATCGGTGGTGCGCGCCGCTCATTACGATCTCCCGCTGATGCTCGCGATCATCGGCGGCAGCCCCTATCGCTTTCAGCCCTATGTCGACCTCTATCATCGCGCCTACGAACAGATGGGCAAGCCGGTGAAGCCGGTCGGCATCCATTCACCGGGCTATATCGCCGAAACGGATGAACAGGCGCGTGAGGAGCTATGGCCCTGCTTCAAGGCCATGCGCGACCGCATCGGCCGCGAGCGCGGCTGGCCGCCCATGACCCGCGCGGAATTCGACAACGAGATCGAAAAGGGCTCGCTCTACGTCGGCTCGCCGGAAACCGTCGCTGCGAAACTCGCGCCGGTCATCAAGACGCTCGGCATCGATCGCTTCCAGCTGAAGTACAGCGCCGGTGGTCTCGGTCATGAGAAGATGATGCGGTGTATCGAACTCTACGGCCAGAAGGTGATCCCGGCCGTGCGCGCGGCGCTGGCCGCATAGTCCGGGGCGGATACTCCGCCCTACAGAGCCGCGCGTCCTATGTGACGCGCAAAGGTCGCTGTAGTGCTTTAAACCTGCTGCATAATTTTATCCTTAAATCGATTGGGATTTGAGGAACTATACGGCAGCCTTCCATGATCACCCGGCTCAACGGGCGCTTCGCGACACAGCGGGGCGCCCGTTTTTATTTCTGCTGTCCTTTTATTGAAGCAAATGCTACATGTAATAAAAATGGTAGCAATTACTACAATAGAGAAGACTCCTGATGGGCGGAAAGACGCAAAAGCACCATAGCTTCGACGACCACGTTCTAGGTCTGATGGAAACGCTGGCGCCGGCGGAACAACGCATCGCGCGCTTCTTCGTCGACCAGAAGCAGGCCGCCCTGCTCAATTCGGCTGCCCAGATCGCCCAGCTCGCCGGCACCAGCGACGCAACGGTCGTCCGCACCGCCCGCGCCCTCGGCTTCGAAAGCCTGTCGACACTCCGGGCCGCGCTGCTTGCCGAGCTAACGGGAACGCCCTCGCCCGGCGCGCGGCTGGAACGCACGCTGGCAGAGACGGGCAGCCAGGCCAGCAATGCGCTTCGCCATGTCATCAACATCCATGAACAGGCATTGCGGGTCATGCGGCAAGATGCGTTTGCAGCAAGCTTCGAGCGTTGCGTGGATAGTCTGGCGGGTGCCGCTCGGCGTCATGTCTTCGGCATTGGGCCATCGGGCGCCATGGCTGACTATGCCAGCCTGCAATTCAATCGCATCGGCCTGCCGACAAACGCGCTCTCCTCCTCGGGCGTCGCACTTGCCGACCGGCTGCTGTGGGTCGGTACCGGTGATGTCGTGCTGATGATCGCCTATGCGCCGCTTTACCGCGAAGTGGACGTGCTGCTCGAACATGCGGGCCGTCATGGAGTGCCCGTTATCCTGATCAGCGACGACCTTGGCCTGCTGGTTGCCGACAGGGTGGCCGAAGTCCTGCCCGTGCCACGCGGCAATGCCGGCCACCTCGCCATGCATGGCGGAACGATGGTGTTGATCGAGGCGTTGATCGTGGCGCTCGCGGCAAAGGGCCGGGATACCGCCATAGACAGCCTCGACCAACTCAGCCAGCTACGCGGCGCCATCGATAGATCGTGGAGCAAACGTGGCACGAGGAGGCGCAAGTGAACGACACCCATGGTCGCCATGCTGGAATGCTCCCCTTGCCAGCTCATCCAGCACATCAAGAAGTCAATCCGAAAAATATCATGCCGATTCAAAGCCCTAACCGTCATTCGGGAATCAGTTCATGAACAACCTCACACCCATTCTGTCCACTGTGACGGCATCCTTCCTCGGCTCGTTCGTCGAGGTCGTGGAAGCCTTCACCATCGTTCTCGCTGTCGGCGTCACCCGCAGCTGGCGCCCGGCACTGACGGGCGCGGCACTTGCCCTTGCCGTGCTTGCGGCCCTTGTCCTCATCTTCGGGCCGCTGCTTGCGCTGATACCGATCGAAATATTGCAGTTCGTCGTTGGCGTTCTGCTGATCCTTTTCGGCATGCGCTGGCTGCGCAAGGCCATCCTCCGTTCGCTCGGCGTCATCGCCCTGCATGACGAGGAGGCAGCCTTCTCCAAGGAGACGGCAGCGTTGCAGGCGCAATCCACCGATCGCCGCGCCGATTATCTCGCCGGACTCGCAGCTTTCAAAGCGGTACTACTGGAGGGCGTTGAAGTGGTCTTCATCGTCATCGCCGTCGGCGGCGCGCATGGCCTGACGCTCTATGCCGGCCTCGGAGCGCTTGCCGCCTTCGTGCTCGTCATGCTCATCGGGCTTCTGGTCCATCGTCCGCTCGCCACCGTGCCGGAAAACACCCTCAAATTCGTCGTCGGCCTGATGCTGTCAAGCTTCGGCATCTTCTGGACCGGCGAGGGTCTCGGCGCGCATTGGCCGGGAGCGGACCTCGCGCTGATCGCCATCTTCGCCATCGTCTCGCTCGCCTCCTATGCCATCATCCGCGGCATGCGCGGCAGCACAACAGCAAAGGCAGCCCAATGACCATCTTGCGCATCGCCTTCTCCGAACTCATCGGCATGTTCATTGACGACGGCAGCCTCGCCACGCTCTGCCTGATCCTCATCCTCGTCATTGCCGGCGCGGTGGAGTTTCTCGCCATGCCGCCGCTTGCCGGCGGGCTGCTGCTGCTTGCCGGCTGCCTCGCCATCCTGCTTTACAGCGTCCGCCGCGCCGTGAAGCGCTGAGATTCACAACCGCCTGCAAGGCTTTGGTTTTGCAGGCGGTTATCATGCCGCCTGTCCATTAGCTTTAACTCTCGACACAACCCTTCGCAGATGCAAAGAATTCCGCACGCCAAGCGCAAAGGAGAACCGGCATGAGCAGCGCCTATCCTGAAGTCTACCTGGTGCGACATGGGCAGACGGAATGGAGCCTTTCCGGCCGGCATACCGGCCGCACGGATATCCCATTGACAGCCGACGGCGAAGAAGCCGCCCGCAAGGTGTCAGGTCGCCTGCCAGCCATCGATTTCGCCGCCGTTTGGTCAAGCCCATCCCAGCGCGCGCAAAATACCTGCGCGCTCGCCGGCTTCGGCGACCGTCGCATCGTCAAGGACGATCTGGCGGAGTGGGACTACGGCGCCTATGAAGGCATCACCACCAAGGCGATCCTGGCGGAGCGGCCAGGCTGGCAAGTCTTTCGCGACGGTTGCCCGAATGGCGAGACGGCGGCCGATGTCGGCGCGCGCGCCGACAGGATCATCAGCGAGCTTCGCGCCATCAACGCCCCCGTGCTGATCTTCTCGAGCGCCCATTTCCTGCGCGTCTTCGCCGCTCGCTGGGTCGGCCTGCCGCCGGAGGGTGGTGCGCATCTGGTGCTCGACACCACAAGCATCAGCGTACTTGGCTACGAGCATGATCTGACCGAGCCGGTCATCCGCCGCTGGAACGAGATCTGACGGCTTCGCATCACCGCTAGTAAATCGAGCGACCCAAGGCCGCTCGATGCTTCTCAAGAACTAGATCTTCAGCTGCCTACCAGGCCTTGAGGCCCAGCAGCTTCTCGCCGAGCGGCGTCAGCTTTGCTGTGGTCGCATTATGCTTTTCCCATTCGCGGGGATCGCCGGGAAAGGCGTCGCGCTTCGGGGAGTCCAGTTCCCGCCAAAGGCGGATGCGTTCCTCGCGCTCAGCGACATTGTCGTATTCTGCCGGATGCATGGAGATGTATTGCGCCATGCGAACGCGGTTGTCGGAATGGTTCGGGCGGACGCCATGCGCGAGTAGCGAATTGAAGATCATCAGATCGCCAGGTTCCATGTCGATGTTGACGACCGACAGGCCCGTCATGTCGGGATGCATCGGATCGCGATCCTCGGGCTGCGTCTTTTCCCATCGATCGAAATGCTCGAAGAGTTCCGGCACGCACTGGAAGCCGCCGACGTCGCCATCCTGCTTCTTCAGGCTCAAGACGGCCTGGACACCGATGGGCATCGGACGGATCGAGGTGTCGACATCCCAGTGGATGAAGCCGTTCGGATTGCCCTTCACCTTCTTCGGCGGATTGAGATTGGCGCGATCGATGGTGACCCACAGATCCTCGCGATCCCAAATATCGACAAAGACATCGTAGATGCGCTTTTCCATGCGGTTGTCCCAGAGATACTGGTGATTGTAGATCTCCAGCATGCCGGTATTGTTCAGCTCCTTCATCTTGTGCTCGCGCCGCTGCGGCGCATACCAGGTCGAAGGGTCGCTCGGATCCTTCTCGTCAAAACGCCAGAGAAGCTCGACAAGCCGTTCGACATTCGCCTGCGGCACAGCCTGGCGAACAATCACATAGCCCTTGGTGATCCAATGCTGCCAATCGTCCTTCGACAACACCCTGAGCGGCAATGTCTTCTGGATATCCTTCAGTTGCGTCGTGACTGCGGAAGCGGTCGGGTGAGCATCTCTTTTCAAGGCTGGCTGCATCTGTTTCCTCCATCTGGCTACCCCTTTGATTTCGGGTGACAAAAATGTTGTAGCGCCATTCGCCGCCGTCATGTTGCCCGGCTATGGCCAATTCTGATACTATTCTGGCCTTCATCATTCTATGGACGCGCTATGAGGCCCTATCTCGAAGTTCTGTCTCGTCCACCTGAGGCATCGTGGAGCATGCTGAACCGCAGGCTGGACGATTGCATTCCCTTTCAGTGGCATCATCATCCGGAGTTCGAACTGACCCTGACGCTGAACTCGATCGGCCAGCGCTTCATCGGCGATCACAGCGGCGAATATGAAGACGGCGATCTCGTGCTTGTTGGCCCCAACCTGCCGCACAGCTGGGTCTCACGCGCCAAGATCGAGGACAAGAAGCCGCACATCGCGCTTGTCCTCTGGTTCCATCGCGATTGGCTGCTGCAGATGACGGGCGGAGCTGTGGAATTTCGACCCATCGAGGCAATGCTGCGGCGTGGCGACAACGGCCTTCACTTTTCGAATGATGTCGCGGCAGCCGTGCGTCCGGCCTTCGAGAGCATTTTTGAGAAGCCCCCGGTCGAACGCCTGCTGTCGCTGCTCGGCATTCTCGTTACGGTGGCGGAAGACCGGCAGGCAATGCCGCTTGCCAGCACGCCGGCCCAGACACCGGACGCTAGAGAGAGCCGAGAACGCATCGACCGTGTGCTGACGCATATGCATCTTCACTATGCCCGTACGATCAGCCTTGGCGAGCTGGCGGATATCGCCGCGCTCAGCGTCTCCGGCCTGCATCGCATGTTCCGGCGCCATACCGGCGTCGCCATTTCCGACTACATAATGCGAATGCGTATCGGCGACGCCTGCGCCCGCCTCTCTTCCACCGATCAAGCCATTCATCACATCAGCGATGCCGTCGGCTACGCCTCGCTGGCCAACTTCAACAGGCAGTTCAAGGCGCTGAAAGGCATGACGCCACGCGAATATAGGGCGATGTTCGTCAGCCGCTGACGGATGACGTCGCCAATGCATTTGCGATTCTCGCCGCCGCCACGTCCGCCCCCTCGGCGTCCATTCGGGCGATGCCGAACAGCAGACCAGGCCGCGCCGGCCCCAGATGCAGCGACGACATCGCACGCAGCGCGAAGCCTTGGGCATTGACGCTACGCATCGCCGCAAGGTCATCGACAGTTTCATCCCGGAACCAGCTTGCCAGCTGTAGCCCTCCCGTCCCGGCACCGACACAAAGCCACGCACTACAATGGCCGTTGAGAGCGGCAACGGAAGCCGCCATACGCTCCGCATAGACGCCATTCATGCGGCGCAGATGGGCGCGAAAACGCCCCTCACGTATAAAGTCGGCAAGTGCCGCCTGAATATGGACCGGCACCGTCGCCCCTCTCAGCCGCTGCGCCGCCTCGACGGACGCCACAAGCCTGGAGGGCACGACGGCATAAGCGACGCGCAGCCCGGGTGCCAGAGTTTTCGAGAACGTCCCGAGATAGGCGACCACCTCCCCGCGATCAATCCCCTGCAACGCGGCAATCGGCCGGGACGCATATTGGAATTCGCTGTCGTAATCGTCTTCGATCACGATCGCGCCCTTAGTGCGCGCAAACTCCAGCAACGCAAGGCGACGCGAAAGGCTCATGGTCGCACCAGTCGGATATTGGTGCGAGGGCGTGACGTAGATCAATCGGGGTGACGGCCCGACTGCGCGCGAAATGTCGATACCCTCCGCGTCGCAAGAAACCGGCACAAGCGCAGCACCGGCCATGCGGAACAATGCATGCGCGGTGGCATAGCCCGGATCCTCGATCCAGATAACGCCATCGTTCGGATGGTCTGCCCAGAGCAGGACGCTGGTCAGCAGATTGATTGCCGCACCCGTTGTCGGAACGATCACAACCTGTTCGGGCCTGGCAATCACGCCGCGCGTTGCCGCAATGTGGTCGAGGATCGCCTCGCGCAGCTCGCGAATGCCGCCATGCGCTCCATAGCCGAGATCGTGCACCCGTAGCGAACGGCCACGCGCACCGAGATACCTTGCCCATACGGCGTGGGGAAACGCGTCGACATCTGGAACACCGGGTTCGAACAAACCACCCGTGGCGAACTCCGTGGTCTGAGGCGGTTTCGACCTAAGGGTCACGGACTGTCCAAGCAACGGCGCCGAAAACGCCGCGACCCGTGTTGCCGCCCCCGTCGTCGACTGTAGATAGCCTTCCGCTTTCAAGCGATCATACGCGATGACGACAGTCGAGCGCGCGACGCCGAGAGAAGTTGCCAATGCTCGCGTCGAGGGCACTCGTTGTCCCGCCGCCATATGCCCGTGCAGGATCCGATCGCGCACCACACGATAGACCTGTCCTTCCAGATCGCCTGCTACCCGGTCAATAGCCGCCCACTGCACCACGGATACCATGAAGCCTCAACTGGTTTGATAAAAATTGAAAGACTGGCTATTTATATCATACCGCTTTGCTGACAGAGATCAATGGCACAACGGAGAAGAAGCCATGAGCGATCACCTGCCGCCATCGTCAGCGGACTACCCCATCACAGAGCGTAGCCGCGTGCGGCGCAGCCCGAAACGAGGCACTCACGCCCGCGCTGACGTCCACGCCATTCTGGATGCCTCACCCCTCTGTCACGTCGGCTACGTCATCAACGGCGCGCCCTATGTGACGCCGACGCTGCACTGGCGCGAAGACGAGTACGTCTACTGGCACGGCTCTTCCGCCAGCCGTTTTCTGCGCGCTTCCGAGGACATGCCCGTCTGCCTAACCTGCAGCATCATGGACGGCTATGTGCTTGCCCGCTCCGCCTTCAATCATTCGGTCAACTATCGATCGGCGATGGTCTTCGGCACGGCTCGCCTGGTCGACGATCCCGACGAAAAGAACCATGCATTGCGCCAACTCATCGAAGATCTGTTTCCGGGACGCTGGGACAGCCTGCGGCCGATGACCACGCAGGAAGTCAAGGCAACATCTGTCCTGCGAATGAAAATCGACGAGGCCACGGCCAAGGTCCGTAACGCTCCGCCTGGTGATATCGACGAGGCGGGCTATCCGGTTTGGGCCGGCGTCCTGCCGATAACAAGCCATCTGGCGCCGGCGGAAACTGCACCCGGCATGCCCGGCAACATTGAGCTACCACAAGCGCTGGCAGACCTGATAGCATCGGGCCGAATTCGCTGAACTGCATTCGAAGACCAAAGGACGTTGATATGGATCTTGCCAACTGGAGCGGCGTGCCTCGCCCAGAACGAACCACCCTCGAAGGTCGCTTTGTCCGGATCGAACCGCTCGACCCGGCGCGCCATGGCGCCGATCTATTTGCCTCGGCTCAAGCTCCCGGCGCGGAAGATCGCTTTCGTTATCTGTTTGAGAGCGCTCCTGCCGACTACGCGGCCTTTTCCCCCTGGATCGAGAAGGCATCATCCAGCGCCGATCCCCTGTTCTTCGCAACCATCGACAAGCGCACCGGCCGCGCTGAAGGTCGCCAGGCATTGATGCGGATCGACAATGCGCATGGCGTCATCGAGATCGGCAGTATTCTTTGGGGACCGGAGATCGCCCGCAGCCCGGCAACGACCGAAACGCTTTATCTCTTTGCATCCTACGTCTTCGATACGCTCGGATACCGCCGCTTCGAATGGAAATGCAACAACCTCAACGAACCCTCGAAACGGGCAGCCGAGCGCTTTGGCTTCAGCTTCGAGGGCATTTTCCGACAGCACATGGTCGCCAAGGGCCAAAACCGTGATACCGCTTGGTTCGCGATGATCGACGCCGATTGGCCCAAGCTGAAAGCGGGCTATCAGCGCTGGCTGGCTCCCGAAAACTTTGACGAAGCGGGACATCAGAAGACCAAGCTGACGTTCGGATAGGCGAAAAGTCCCCGTCGCGCTCTAAAGAAGCTTGCGAAAATAAACGACGCGCCTGGTTTCCGCAAAACCGAGCGCCTCGTGAAAGGCATGACTGTCGAGATTGTCGATCAATGCATCGGAGGCAAACTCGGAGCAGCCGGCGGCCCGTCCCCAGCCGGCAACGGCGTGGCACAACGCCTCCGCGATGCCCTGCCTGCGGTGCTCGCCGCGCACATAAATGCCCTCCAAAAACGCGACCGGCGACGTTTCGCAACCATTGACGTAATCGTGCCGCAATGTCGCTTCAGCAAAACCGACGGCATGATTGGCAGAATCGATTGCGAGAAACGCAACGGCATTTTTATTGGACGCAAATTGCGCGAGCTCCGCTCGATGACGTTCGAACGAACCATTGGGCCAAAGCTCTGCGCGCAAGCGCACCCAATCGTCCAGATGTTCTTGTGCTGCTTCTTCTATCCGCATGTCTCGCCCCCACTCGCTTGCCGGCCGCCAGCGCGGACGAAAAATTTCACTTTCGACTCCACAATCATCGCGCTACATATCGCGCTTGCTCACGCGAAAACTATTCGATGATCGATATCTGAGGACGATGGCATGACATTTCAAAGCAGTTCGCGTCTTTACGCTGCTGTTTCAGCCCTTCTATGGCCGGCGATCTTCTGCGGTGGTTTGGTTGGTGCTTATTTCGCCTTCGAATCGAACATGCATCTCCTCTGGTTCAATGTCACCTATCTCTCGACTGTTGCGGTGATTGCGCTTTTCGAGCGGCTGATGCCCTACGAGAAAACCTGGCAGAAACGCGATGGCGAAACCTTCAACGATATCGCCCATACGCTGCTGAGCAAGGGCGGCGTACAGATCGCCGCCGCCATCGGCACGTCCTTCCCCATGGCCGTGGCCACCGTCGCGCAGCCGGTGCTGAGCTATCACTCCCGCTTCTGGCCGGACCAGTGGCCGATGATCTTCCAGGTGGCGCTTGGCCTCGTCATCGCCGAATTCGGTCTCTATATGGCGCACCGCCTCGCCCATGAGCATTTGTCGCTTTGGCGCTTCCATGCACTGCATCACAGCGTCGAGCGCCTGTGGGTCATCAACACCGGCCGCTTCCATATCATCGATTCGCTGTTCAAGATCGCGCTCAGTCAGATTCCGCTCTATCTGCTCGGTGCACCGCTGCCTGTTTTCCTGTGGATCGGCGCCGTGACGGCGACAATTGGCCTGCTCACCCACTGCAATGTCGATATGCGCACAGGCCCGCTCGACTGGATATTCTCGACGCCGCGCCTGCATCGCTGGCATCATTCCAAGCTGCTTGCCGAAGGCAATACCAATTACGGTGAAAATCTTGTGATCTGGGATCAGCTTCTCGGCACGTTCTACAATCCGCCACGCCCCTCCTCCACGGATATCGGCATCACCGGCAAGGTCGCCAAGGGCTTCCTTGCGCAGATCACCCAGCCCTTCTCCAAGAAAGGCCGCAAGGAGATCATCGGTAAAAAGCCGAAGGAGCTTATCCTCAAAGAGGAGCAGGCAGCAAAGGCCGCTGCCGCGACACGGCGGAGCGAACCGCCGATTCGTAAAACCAGCTAGCACGCTCTGCCTGGGATGATCGCCCCGCGCCTCCCGACCAGGCCGATCTTCCCATCTGCGCTGTGGATAGAAACATTCCGAAAAATTCCGACCCGACAACACACGTAATTGCGTTTCAATCTGGCAAGATATTGTCATTTAACGTGTATTGAAAAAGCCCCCCCAGGGGATTACCTAGGTCCACGTAAATTGTTCGTGATGAAAGATTAGGAAAATCATTGAGATGGAAGGGAGGTTCAGCAGAGAATACCTCAAGCAACTTCATAGAATATTTTATATTTCTAGAGAGATAGACCGCCTTGAGCGAGAATTCATTAAGCAAGGCATAGCACATTTTCATGTGTCGGGCGCCGGGCATGAGTCGACGGCGCTGCTCAACGAGTTCCTCCAGGAAGACGACTGGCTGCATCTTCATTATCGCGACAAAGCCTTGATGCTGGCGCGCGGCATGCCAATTCGCGAGTTTTTCTCCAGTCTTCTCGCCACCGCCAATTCCCATTCCGCCGGCCGGCAGATGAGCGCGCATCTTTCTTCCCGCGCTCTCAACATCACCTCGATCGTCGGTCCCGTCGGCAACAATGCATTGCACGCAGCCGGTGTCGGCGCGGCGCTGAAAAACAGGCCCGGCAAGCCGATCGCCATCTGTTGCGTCGGCGACGGAACGACACAGCAGGGCGAATTCGTCGAGGCCGTGGCCGAAGCGGTACGCAGCCAATCCCCTGTCGTCTTCGTCATTGAAGACAATAGCTTCTCGATCTCGACCCGGACGAGCAAGCAGACCTTCTTCGACCTGCCCGGCGGTCCGGCTTCCTCTTTCTACGGCATCGATATCATTCGCACCGACGGGGACGATCTGACGACCTCGCGGGAGGCCTTCAGCAAAGCAGTTCGCCAAAGCCGCGAAAGCCGCACGCCTAGCATCGTGCTTCTCAACGTCGAACGCTTGTCAGACCACACGAATGCCGACGATCAGAAGACCTATCGCACGACGTTGGAAATTGAGACGAGCTCCTCTCGCGATCCACTGCCCAACCTGCGCGCGCTGCTCAAAAATGCCGGCATCGATACCAATGAGCTAGAGGCGATCGAGCAGGAACTGACGATCGAGGTACAGGCGGAAGCCGCTCTTGCTCGCAAGGAAGATGCCCCGAAGGTCGAACCGGAAGCAAAGGCTCCCTACCCCGCATCCTTCGGCAAGGCGACGGAATATCGCGGCAACGAACGCGAAGCCACGTTGACGATGCGTGAGGCGCTGAACGATGTGTTGGAGCGTCAGCTTGCCGCCAATCCGGATGTCGTGCTGTTCGGTCAGGACATCGAAGATCCGAAGGGCGACGTCTTCGGCGTCACTCGTGGTCTCAGCACCAAATATCCCGACCGCGTGCGCAACGCCGCGCTGACCGAATCCACGATCGTCGGCACCGCCGTCGGCCGTGCGCTTGCCGGACAGCGTCCCGTCGCATTCCTGCAATTCGCCGATTTCCTGCCGCTTGCCTATAACCAGATCGTCTCGGAAATGGGCAGCATGTTCTGGCGCACCAATGGCGCCTGGGAATCTCCCGTCATCCTGATGGTCAGCTGCGGCGGCTACAAGCCGGGCCTCGGCCCCTTCCATGCCCAGAGCTTCGAGGGCATGCTCGCCCATACGCCCGGCATCGACGTCGTCATGCCATCGAGCGCCGGCGATGCGGCCGGTCTGCTCAATGCCGCCTTTCAATCGCGGCGCCCCACCGTCTTCCTCTATCCCAAGGCGGTGCTCAACAATTCGGACGGCCGCACCTCGCCCGACCTCGACAAGCATTTCGTCCATCCCGGGCTGTCGCGCCACGTGGCCCGCGGCCGTGACCTGACGTTGGTCAGCTATGGCAACACGGTGTCCTTGTGCGCGAATGCAGCCAAGGCGTTCGAAGCCCAGGGCTTTTCCGTCGAGGTGATCGATCTTCGTTCGATCTCCCCTTGGGACGAAAAGGAAGTCCTGGCGAGCGCCAGACGCACACGCCGTCTGATCGTTGTCCATGAAGACAACCGCACCGTCGGCATGGGGGCGGAAATCGTCGCCACGGTCACCGAGAAGACAGATGTGCCTGTCGTTGTGCGCAGACTTGCGCGGTCCGATGCCCACGTCCCCTTCAACTTCCGCAATCAGTTAGAGACCCTGCCGTCCTACAGCAAGCTTGTGGATTTGATGGCAGAAGTCCTCGAATGCGAAGTGACCTGGCACGAAGAGGACGACAGCGGCCCGACTGCTGCCATCAAGGCCATCGGCTCCGGCCCCGCCGACGAGAACGTGTTGATCACCGATCTGTTGGTCAAGCCTGGCGACACGATCGAAGTCGGCCAGCTCGTTGCCGTTGTCGAAGCCACCAAGGCTTCGGTAGAGATCTGCGCCAATATCGGCGGCGTCGTGCAGGAAGTCTTCGCCAGGGTCGGCGACCAGATCGCCACCGACAGCCCCCTCCTGACAGTCGATGCCAATCGCGAGAGCAGCGAGCGGAACTTCGCGCTCGCCTCGGAAATACAGAACAAATTCGTCCTGCGTCGCCTGAAATCGCATTCCATTCCGACATTGCGCCGTCATTCCGGCAGCTTCTCGGAGATCGCTGTCAGCGGCATTGGTTATGCGACGGGCGGTCGCCGGGTCGCCAACGACGACATCATCCATCATTGGCCGAACCGGCGCGCGGACGAGATCTTTGCCCTGACCGGCATCAAGAGCCGCTATTGGGTAGCTCCGGGCGAAGGCACGCTCAGCCTTGCGACCAAGGCCGTGCAAGATCTGTTGCGCCAGACCCAGATGACGATCCACGACATTGATCTGGTCATCGCCGCGACCGGAACGCCTGATATCGCCACCCCATCGCTCGCAAGCCGCGTTGCCGTTGCCGTCGCCGAAGACGGCGTGCGGCCCTCGCTTGCCGCCTATGACATGGGCGCCGCCTGCTCCGGCTATCTCTACGCGCTGCAGCAAGCCCATGATTTCATTGCGCAACAGAATGACGCCAAGGTGCTGATCGTCACCTCGGAAGTCCTGTCGCCGCTGCTTGATATGAAGGATTTCTCCACCGCCATCCTGTTCGGCGACGCCGCCACCGCAAGCCTGGTGACGACCCGCGAGATGGCGCGCAACCCGATATTCACGGCCAGCCGCCCCACCATCAGCGGCCGGCCGGAGCCGGGCGATCTTCTCTATGTGCCGCTGCCTGATGACGGCGTCATTGCCATGAATGGCCGTACCGTTTTCACCGAGGCGGTCCATTCCATGTCCCGCTCGATTGAGGACGCCTGCGTCGATGCCGGTATCGAACTTGCCAACCTCGATCTGCTGGTGCCTCACCAGGCCAATCAGCGCATTATCGACACCATCGCCAAGCGCAGCGGTCGCCCCGCGCTGAGCGTCATCGAGAATTATGGCAATACCAGCTCCTCGAGCATTCCGCTCGCCATGATGCACGTTGTCAACGAGCGGTCCGAACCGCTCAATCTAGGCCTCGTCGCCTTTGGCGGCGGCATGACTTCGGGCGCGGCCATCGTTCGCACCATAAAATAGCCGGTTCTCCGACTTCGCTTCGGCAAACATGCTTCGCGTCCTGACCGGGCGCGGGGCAACGGCCTGACATGGCCGCATTTTGAGGGAAATTCCACGAAAACGCGAACGCCAGCCCGGCGGCGATCCCCCATAGCGGGCGCGAAGCATCAAGTTTTTGCAACTTATGCGGCCCATCCTTCATTACAATTCATTCATGTTTGCAGATGCAGGCTCTTGAAAAGCACTCGAGCGGTGCTTTACTTGAGGTACATGGCTAAGACACCCACCCCATCGCACGCAACGGACCTGCGATACGAACTCGCTCCCGATGCGCAGGCACGACAGGCGATGGATGAGACCTTCGCCGCATACAGGCAGATGATGACGCTGCTGGCAGAGATCGTTCCGGACAGAGCCGGTGCGAACCTCGTCAGGCTGCATGACCTCGCCTATGAGACTATCCGCGAACGCACCGCCTTGCCCGCGCGCCTCGTGACGCTCGGCCTGCGGGATTTTGCGGCCAGCAGAGGTGAGCTGACGGCCACGAACCGCCTGCCGCTCGATGAAAAACTCTTTGCCATCAAGGGTCCGTCGGACCTGACAATCTCGACGGTGCGCGGCCGCTTTGCCGTGCCCTTCGATGTGGCCGGTTATTTCAAGGGCTGGGAAAGCGTCTTTCCCGCCTATTTGATCGCCGATGACGGCCGCTACGAGATTCACATCGGCGTAACGCCCAACTCCCCCCGAACGGAGGAAAACATCATGACGAATGAAGGCATTCTTTCCCGCATGGGACGGCTGATCGCCGGCCTCGCCAACACCGCCATTGACAAGGTGGAAGGCGCGAACAAGATCGCAGTCATCGAGCAGGCGCTACGGGAGATCGATGCAGCCGCAGACGATGCCCGCACCGATCTGGGTAAGGCGCGCGCAGAGGAATATCGCATCCAGAGCCGCCGCACGGAAATCGTCGATGACCTAGCAGTCCTCGACGAGAAGATCCGGCTTGCCGTCTCCGCCGACCGCGATGACCTCGCCAAAGCCGGTGTTGCCCGCCAGATCGATCTCGAAGCGCAGATCGCGGCGCTCGACAGGGCGCTCGCGGATGCGCACGAGCAGATTGACGAGGGTCAGAAGGCGCTGCAAGCCATTCTCGCCACACGCCGCGAGGCAGAGGCACGGCTTATCGACTTCAAGCGCAGCGTGGCCCGGCACACACCTGAGGAAACGACGGGTGGAAATCCGCGGCCGACGCCGGCAGCCGGCGCCGCTCGCGCCGCATCCGCCGTCTCTCGCTTGACGGGAGTGCCGTCGGGGGAACCCGCCACCAGCGCCGAGCTCGATGAGCTCGACCGCCTGCACCGGGAGCAGGCCATCGAAGCACGCCTTGCCCGCTTCAAGGCCAACGGCCAGTAAACGATGCACCTGTTTCTCGCACCCGAATGTGCGCCTTTTGCCATCGCGGCAATGATCCTGTTCGGACTGACCGTTGTCGAAATCCTGTCGATGCTGCTCGGCTTCTCGCTGAGCGAACTCATCGGCAAGCCGCATTTCGAAGGCCATGACGGCGTGATCGCCGGCCTGCTCTCCTGGATCAATATAGGCGGCGTGCCGCTTTTGATCCTGATCATGCTGGTGCTCGGCATCTTCGCCGTGACGGGGTTCGCCATCCAGACAGTTGCCGACATGATGTGGACGCCACTGCCAGCGATCATCGCCGCACCGCCGGCCCTGCTCGTCACGATACCCCTCGTCCGGGGTTCGACACGCACGATCGCCAGGATCGTGCCGCGCGACGAGACCTACGCCGTCGATACCGTCGATTTCGTCGGCCGAACCGGCACAGTTTCCATCGGCCCTCTGGATCAAGGCCTGCCCGGCCGCGTCAGCGTCAAGGATGCATACGGCAACTGGCATCAGCTGCGCGCCAGCGCCGCCAAGGGTGAAAACCCCTTGCCGATCGGCGCCAAAGTTCTGCTTGTCGACCGCAAGGCCGACATCTTCATCGCAGTTTCCGCCCCTTCGGACCTCGTCGGTTCCGATGACCAATCCTCTACGGAGCAACATTCATGATTGGCCTTTACGACCTTATTCTCCCCGCGGGCATCGGCCTCGTCCTCATCCTCGGGATCGGCTTTGTCCTTGCCTCGCTGTATGTTCGTTCGAGCCGGGATGAAGCTTACGTCCGGACCGGTCTTGGCGGCCAGAAAGTCGTCCTCGACGGCGGCTCCATCGTGCTGCCGATCTTCCACTCGATCGCCCGCGTCAACCTCAAAACCCTGCGTCTGGAAGTCCAGCGCGGCGAGAACGATGCGCTGATCACCAAGGACCGTATGCGCGTCGATATCGGTGCGGAATTCTACGTGCGCGTCAAGCCGGATAGCTCCTCGATCGCGCTTGCCGCGCAGACGCTCGGCAGCCGCACCAACGATAGCGAGCAACTGCGCCAGCTGATCGAGGCGAAATTCGTCGACAGCTTGCGCTCGGTCGCAGCCACGATGAACCTCGATGCGCTGCAGGAGCAACGCATGGACTTCGTCAAGGCGGTGCAGGATGCGGTCGGTTCCGACCTGCAGTCCAACGGTCTCGAACTGGAATCCGTATCTCTGACGCGCCTCGACCAGACCGATATCAAGCACTTCAATGCCAACAACTTCTTCGATGCCCACGGTCTTGCCGCGCTGACCCGCGTCACGGAAGCTCGCAAGAAGGAGCGTAACGAAGTGGTTCGCGATACCGAAGTCGCGATCGCACAAAAGGACCTTGAAGCACGCCAACAGTCCCTCACCATCGAGCGGACAAAGCGTGAGGCCGAGCTGAACCAGCAGCGCGACATTGCCAACAAGTCTGCAGCAACCCGCGCTGAAACCGCACAGCAGGAGCAGGCAGCCAAGCGCGCGGAAGAAGAAGCCCGCATTGCTGCAGAGCAGGCCATCGCCGAACGCGAAGCCACGGCCAAACAGGTCCGCGAATCCGCCAACATCGACTCGACCCGCGCCGTGCAGCAGCGTGAGACGGAAGCCCGCCGCGACAACCAGATCGTCGCACAGGAAAGTGCCATCGCGGTTGCCAACAAGAGCCGTGAGGAATCGGAAGCCAAGGCGAAGGCCGAAGCCGCACGTGCCCTCGCCATCGCTGCCGAAGAAAAAGTCGGCACCGCCAAGGCCGTTGAGATCGCAGAACGTGAAAGGCAGATCGCCGTGATCGACGCCCAAAAGCGCGCTCAAACCCAGGCAACCGCCGTCACGATTGCAGCAGAAGCGGAAAAGCAGGCCGCCATCGACCAGGCGGATGCCATCAAGACGCTGGCAACCGCCGAAGCCGATGCCGCGATCATCAAGGCCAAGGGCATTCTCGAAAACGGTAAGGCGACGGCCGAAAGCGAAGCCCTGCTCAACGAGGCCCGCAACAAGCTCAGCCCGGCCATTATCGAGTTCGAGATCACCCGCGAGCGCATCCGCATCGTGCCCGCCGCTCTTGCCGAAGCGGTCAAGCCGATCGAGAAGATCTCGGACATCCGTATCTTCGACACCGGCGGCATGCTCGGTCGAAACGGCAACGGCGCCGCTGGCGGCAGTGGCGTTGGCCTTGGCGAAGGCCTGGCCGGCCAGCTTCTCTCCTATCAGGCCAACAAGCCGATCCTCGACCGCCTGCTCAAAGAAGCCGGTTTCGACGGCGACAATGCCATCTCGGCGCTGCTTGGCAAACTCGACGGTAAATCCGCTGCGGTAGAGCCGGAAGAAGAGTACCGCGACGCAACGGAAGAGACCGGCAAACCGGCTTAACGACTAGAGCATGTCGCGCAAAAGTGTGCAGCGGTTTTGCGACTACGACATGCGTGAAATCAAAGAGCTAAAGCGTGTGAAGCGAATCTTGGAGATCGCGACGCGCTTTAGGCCCGACCGAGCAAAAAGCAAACCCCGGAATCGACGGGGATTCCGGGGTTTTGTTGAATTCAACCGTCGAGAAAATCAGGGCTTCGGGCGATTTCGGAACGCCTCGGCTTCGGCGTAGAACTTCTTTTCCCATTCCTTGTGATTGTCGAGGCCTTCCTTGATGAAAGGCGTAAAGATCGCCAGGTTCATCAGCGCCCAGTTCACGAAGCGAGCCGGGAATTTCAGCGGCTTGACGAAATCGACGAAGAGCACGACGCGGGTCTTGTCCGAATGGTTCCAGGCTTCATGCTCATAGGCGTCGTCGAAAATCAGCGCCTTGCCTTCCTGCCAATGGCAAATCTGCTTGTCGACACGGATGGCAAGCTTATCGTTCGGCTCCGGCACGATGAGGCCGAGATGCAGGCGCAGCACGCCATTATAGGGGCCGCGATGCGCGGGAAGATGCTTGCCCGGCTCGAAAATCGAGAACATCGCCGTCGTCAGGCCGGGGATCTTCTGCACGGCTGCCCAGGTATTGGGGCACGCCTTGATGTTCTGTTCGGACTTCACACCGAAGCCAAGAAGGAAGAACGTCTTCCAGCGCGTGTCGGTCGAAATGGTCTTCACATCGGTCGAGATATCCTGGAAAGTCGGCAGCTCGCTCTGGCGCAGCAGCACCTTCTCAAGCTCGGCGCGGATCGCAGGATAATCCTTCTCGATCTCGGCAGCCCAAGGAAAAGTCTTGGTATCGTAAACAGGCGGATTGCCAAGCTTGGCATATTTGAGATTGAGCCCCTCGGCCCAGGCGACGATGCCCATGAAGAAGCGCGTCATGGCACTCGCGCGCTCCATAGGCGCAATCCCGGCCGTGCCAAAAGTCTGTTCCGGAGTTCGAGATTCGTTGGAAGTGGGAGCAGGTGCGCTCAAGGGACTCTCCGTCATGTCTGTCTTTAAGGGCTGTCCAGGGAGGAAATCTTCGCCAACGGAATCTGCATGCAAATCCCGAAGAGGCAACAGGCTTGAAGCTTGGGATGTCAGCCTGTCCCTTCCCGATTGACACCCGTCTCCTTGTGTTATGCGATGATCACAATAACCGATTATATGAGTTGAATAGTCGAATTTCGCAAGAGAGTCCGTTCGCAACGAACGGTGGTTCATCCTGGGATGAATCTCCGGCGATTCTCGAGAGGGATTCACCCCAGAATCGGCAAAAATGCGGCAAGGTCTAACGACCCGCCATCACTATGCGGCTTGAGCCTGAATTATTAGCCGGACAATTGCAAGTCCCGCAATCAGCGCGCAGATCGACAGGAAAACCGACAGGGCGACATAGGCTGCGGCCGGCATCCATTGCCCGCGTTCCCATAGCACGACGCTCTCCAGCGCAAAGGTTGAAAATGTCGTGAAACCGCCCAGAACACCTGTCGTCAGGAACAGCCGAACCTCCTGCGACACACCACCGCGGAAGGCGAAATATTCGGTCAGCAACCCCATCACGAATGCCCCGAGCACATTGATGATCAGGGTGCCGAAAGGGAACTCGAGACCGAGCAGACGGTTGGCAACCTCATTGATACCGAGGCGGAAGGCGCCACCAAATCCCGCGCCGAGAAACACGATGAGATAGAGCACGACAATCTCCAGTCGTCCTTGCGTCAAACCTTCTCGATCTTATGGGTATTTTCCCGCTGCGTCTTCAGGCTGCCATCACGAATATGGCGCAATGGCGTATCGGCGGGAAGCGCGCCTGAGGCCACGCTTTTTGCGATACCAAGACGCTGCGACAGGTAGATGCTGGTATGACCGCTGCAGATATAGGCAAGGAAGCAGGCGACGGCGAGATAGACGGTGTGTGTCGCCCCGAAGAGCTCGATGCCCATGATCATGCAGGCAAGCGGCGTATTCGTCGCACCCGCAAAGACGGCGACGAAGCCTAATCCGGCAAAGAGATCGGCCGGGGCGCCGAGAATGGCGGCAATCGCATTGCCAAGCGCGGCACCGATGAAGAACAAGGGTGTCACCTCGCCGCCCTTGAAGCCGGCGCTCAGCGTCACGATGGTGAAGACCGCCTTCCAGAACCAGCTCCAGTAATCGACCCGGGTCGGATCGAAAAAACCGAGGATCGTGGCATCGCCGGGATTGGGCGACCAGACGCCAAGCCCGAGATATTGCCGCGTTCCAAGCAGATAAACGAGACCGATCAATATGGCGCTGGCGATGACTGGCCTGAGCGGCGCGTAGGCACAGCGCCGCTTGAACGTCGCCGACGCTCTGTGCGAGACCTCGCTGAAGCATCGCGCGGCCAGGCCGAAGATGACGCCAGCGATACCGACCTTGACGAGCAGCAACGCATCCAGATGGAACGTGCTGGCCGCGGTGCCTGAGAGATAGCCGATATGATATTGGATATGTTCGATGCCCCAGGCATGGCATGTCCAATCGGCCGCGATCGCCGCGGCAAGGCTAGGGATCAGCGCTTCATATTGCATTCGCCCGATCGTCAGCACTTCGAGCGCGAACACGGCGCCCGCTATCGGTGTGCCGAAGACCGCCCCGAAACCGGCTGCGATACCCGCCATCAGAAGTATGCGGATCTCGGCATGGCTGAGCCGGAAGATTTTCGCGAAGGCGCTGGCAATGCTGCCCCCAAGTTGCACGGCCGTGCCTTCGCGTCCCGCCGAGCCGCCAACCAGATGCGTCAGAACGGTGGATACGAGAATGAAGGGTGCCATGCGTAGCGGCACGCCGCCGCCCGGCTCGTGGATCTGATCGACGATCAGATTGTTGCCTCCTTCCGAGCCTCGGCCGAAGCGCTGATACACCAGCACCATGAGGAAGCCCGCAACCGGCATCAGGAAGATCAGCCAGGGATAATCGAAGCGCGTCACAGTCGCCTTGTCCAGGCTCCAAAGAAACGCCGCGCAGAGCGAGCCGACGACCACAGCCATCGGCACGACCAGGAGGACCCATTTGAACAGGCTGCGAAATTGCTGAAAGCGATGTTGAAAATAGGCGGATGCGGACATCAGTTTGCCCCTTCCCCGAGGCCGCACAACGATCTCACGGGGATACTGGATGGGAAATGGGATTGGAATGACGGCAAGAAAAAAGACACGACTCTACTCCTTCGCCTTCTGGCGGTTTGAGTAGGAGTCATCAGCTTCCCTGGGAAAGTCAGAGCAGCGGTTCGGCCACCATGGCCCGGCAGAAATCCATTACCGTTGAGATTTCAATATAGAAACAGGCGCGCTGCTGTCAACGCATCGCGAGCGAAAGCATAGGGCCGGCGTCTTCAGACGGCTCTGGCAATCATCTCGATCGGCGCGAGCAGACCGCCTTCGACCGAAGTGTTGACGTTGTTGCTTCGCTCGCCTGCTTTCGGACCCATCAATGTGCGAAAGCCCTGGTCACGCGCCCCGCCTGCGGCGGCCTTGGCACGCGCCTCGTGCGCCAGGCGGATCGCCAGCGCGCTGCGATCCTGCTCCAGTTCGACCACGAAACCGGCCTCGTCCAGCAGACGGCGGTAGATATCGGGGCTGCGGACGAAGCTCGTCTCCGGATCCATCGCCCATGGCATTGGAAAGGGTAGCCCGCCGTCGCGCATCTGCATGACTTCGTAGAGACCGAAACGACCGCCCGTCCTGAGGATACGTCTGACTTCCGCAAACAGCCTCGCCTTGTCCTCGATGTTCATGCCGACATGAATGAGCGTTGCGCGGTCGAAACTGCCGTCCTCAAAAGGCAAGGCCAAGGCGCTCCCCTGCTGAAAGGACACCTGCTCCGCTAGACCACAGCGCGCCGTCAACGAATTGGCGACCTGAACGAATTCTTCGGTAAGATCTATGCCTGAGACGACGCATCCATAGGTATCGGCGAAATGGCGGGCAGGCCCGCCCAACCCTGACCCGATATCGGCGAGCCTCAAACCGGCGGAAAGATCGAGATCCCTGGCAAAATCCACCGTGGCCGCATGCCGCCCCAGGTGAAACTCATCGACGCCGGCCAGATCGCGAATGCGAAGGTTGTCGACGTCCCTGCCGTTATCGGCAAGGGATTGCAGGATCGCCGTTTCCAGCGATCCGCGTGTGTAGTGGTTGGCTACTTTTTCCTCGGTAGACATTGCATGCACTCCCAAGGCTGTGCCTGAAGGTGGCCGATGATATCAGACCTTCAGTTCGCGCCGCTCAGTTTCCGTTACCATGGCAAGATCCAGCACGCGCTGCAAGTTCGCCGCATGACGGAAGCTCGGATCCTGACTGCTACCGGTCATGACGGCCTCGGCGAACCGCTGGTAGTTGGTTGGGACCGGCGGCACCTCGATGACCCGCCACGTCGCCGTTTCGACATCATCGCCAAGGCAGCCGCGCAGCTCGGAGCCGTTCGGATTGTGGGTCACTTCCAGGCCGCCGCGCTCACCATAGATGCGCAGCTTCAACTCATTCAGATGTCCCGTCGCCCAGCGGCTCGCATGCACGACACCGAGCGCGCCATTGGCGAAGTCGACCGACATCGAGAAGCTGTCATTGGCATCAAGCGTATATTCGCCGATCCGCTCGCCGGGGGCCTTGGCAAAGGTCTTCAGGCGCGCGAAGACATGATCGATATCGGTCGCTGCGCCATAGGCGGCGAAGTCGAGAATATGGATGCCGATATCGCCAAGGACGCCGTTCGAACCGTGACCGGTCGAAAGACGCCAGAGCCATCTGGATTCGCTGCGCCAGTCGCCCCAGGCCTTCGAGACGAGCCAGCTCTGCAGATAAGACGCCTCCACGTGCCGGATCGTGCCGATCTCGCCCGAGATCACCATCTCGCGCGCCTTCTGCAGCTGCGCGACATTGCGATAGGTCAGATTGACCATGTTGACGACCCCTGCCCTTTCGGCAGCTTCCGTCATCTCAAGCGCCTTTTCATAATCCTCTGCAAGCGGCTTTTCGCAGAGGACATGCTTGCCGGCGGCAAGCAAAGGCAGCGTTGTTGGATGGTGCGCCTTGTCAGGCGTGACGTTGGTCGCCGCATCGAACTCGCCCCAGGCCAGCGCCTCGTCCAGTGACGAGAAACGCTTCTTGATGTCGAATATATCGCAAAAGGCCTTGAGCCTCGTTGCGTCCGTATCGACGGCGCCGACCACTTCGACGCCCGGAATGCGGGCAAAATGCTCCACATGGTTCTTCGCCATGCTGCCCGTGCCAAGTACTATGAGACGCATGGTGGACCTCAGCGATAACCGGCTTCGCCGGCCTGGTGCAGTCTCGGGCCGCGTTCGACGATCGGCTCCAGTGCTTTTTCGACCGGCACGTTCGGCGCATCATGAATGCTCGTCTGGGTGCCGAGCGGGTTGTGAGCCCACTTCACGGAGTTGATCAGGACCTTGTGAACGGTGTCGTTGTGATAAGTCGGATAGGTCTCGTGGCCCGGGCGGAAGTAGAAGATATTGCCGGCACCACGGCGCCAGGTCATGCCGGAGCGGAAGACTTCCCCACCCTGGAACCAGGAGATGAACACGGTTTCCAGCGGTTCCGGAACGGAGAACTGCTCGCCGTACATTTCCTCATTTTCCAACTCGAAATGCTCGCCGAGGCCAGCTGCAATCGGATGACGGGGATTGATGACCCACAGGCGCTCGCGTTCGCCCGCTTCACGCCACTTCAGCGCGCAGGGTGTGCCCATCAGACGCTTGAAGATCTTGGAGAAATGGCCGGAATGCAGGACAATGAGGCCCATGCCTTCCCATACGCGCTTGGCAACGCGCTCGACCACCTCGTCGCTGACGGCGCCGTGGTCCTTGTGGCCCCACCACAGCAGAACGTCGGTATCCTTCAGCCGGGCTTCGCTCAGACCATGCTCCGGCTCCTGCAACGTTGCAGTCGTTGCTTCAATACCTGCGTCGGCGTTCAGCGCCTTGGCGATGGTGTTGTGCATGCCTTCCGGATAGATTTCGGCGACAACCTTGTTTGTTTGCTCGTGAATGTTTTCGCCCCATACGACGGCACGAATAGTCATTGCGGCACTCCTTTTAATACCATTAGGTTTGAATAGTTTACGCAGTCCAAAGCGCTTTGGGAAAACGCTGTATTACGAGCCTCAATCAACCCTTCCAACGCACGACATAAAGCGTCCAAAGCGTTTTGACAAAGGCAAAAATAGCGATGAACAACACCTGTCTTTTCAGTGCGACACGGACTTTGAAAAGAGGTTGACGACCAAGACGCCGATGATGATCAGCGCCAAGCCAATGATGGCGGCAAGATCGAGCTTCTGTCGGAAAAACACCAGCCCGACCACCGAAATCAGCACGATGCCGAGGGCACTCCAGATGGCATAGGCTATGCCGACCGGGATGACCCGCAACGTTACCGAAAGGCAATAGAAGGCAGCGGCATAGCAGACCACCAGCACGACCGTTGGGCCGAGACGCGTGAACTGCTGCGACATCTGCAACGCCGTCGTGCCGATCACTTCGAGCACGATCGCAACCATCAGCATTGCATAGACCGATGCGTTCGCCATTCCATTTTCTCCGATAATGTTAGAGCTGCGTCAGCTCAATCAGCCGCCCGATAAGTCTTTCACGCGCGCCTTCGTCCATGTCGTGGCTGCCGAGCAGGTCTGCGAGCCAGATCCCATCGGTCGCCAGCCTCACGATTGCCGCATCCACCGAGGAATCCGTACCCACATATTCCTCGCTGCGCTCGCGCACCCAGTCGCGCCAGCGCTGCCGCAATTGCGGTTCGCTGAGCAGCACCATGGTCACTTGCGCCCAGTCCTTCGTTCCCTGCGGCTGATCCCGCAACGCCAGGCAAGCGTGCAGATAACCACGGGTGAAGCGGCCATGCGGCATCGGATCAGCACGCATTGCCTCCTCGATCGCGGCATCAAGCCGTCCCAGCAAACTCTCGAACAGTGCTTCGAGAAGCATGTTCTTGCTGGGGAAGTGATGCAGCAAGCCACCCTTGCTGACACCGGAGGCGCCGGAAACGGCATCCAGCGTCACCGCAGTCATCCCCTTTTCGGAAGCAAGCCGCGCCGCCACGTCAAGCAATTGCTGGCGGACGAACAAGGGTTGCTTCTTCCTATGGTGCGCAGTGGACATGACGGCATAACATACCAGTTGGACGGTTTCGTCAATGATCTGATTGATTGCTTCTAAGCCCTATTGATTTTGATTGATCCTCGTATCGCTCTCTCCTCAGTTGACGGAATGATGCGCGGCATCGCCCGCATCGAAAATGCTTACCTTCGTCGCCTCGACGGCAAAGGCGATCGGCGAACCTGTCGTGATGCTCGTCATGCCGGGATCGGTGCCGATGATCTTCGAACCGTCCCTCAGTCTGACATGGACGAGCGAGCGGTCGCCCAGGCGTTCCACCGTCTCCACCTGCCCGGCGATATCGCCCCTCTCGGCGGTGGTGACGACAAGATGCTCGGGCCGAATGCCGAGCGTCAGCCCCGAATTCTCCAGGCGGTTTAATGCCACAGCCGTGTTGATGACCGATCCATCCGGCAAGGTGGCGGTCGCCAGACCACCCGCCTCGCCAAGGCCGGCGATACTGATGAAATTCATGCCCGGCGAGCCGACGAACTGAGCAACGTAGCGCGTCGCGGGGCGCGTGTAGATCTCGACGGGCGAAGCCACCTGCTCGATCTTCTTGTTGTTCAGCAGCACGATGCGGTCTGCAAGCGTCATTGCTTCCACCTGGTCATGGGTGACGAATACCATCGTCGCACCCAGGCGCTCATGCAACTGTGCCAACTCGACGCGTGTTCGTGTGCGCAGGCCCGCATCGAGATTGGAGAGCGGCTCGTCGAAGAGGAAGACGTCGGGCTCGCGTACGATGGCACGGCCGATCGCGACACGCTGGCGCTGGCCACCCGATAGAGCCGAGGGCTTCCGATCCAGAAGATGCGGCATTTCGAGGATTTTTGCCGCCTCCTCGATGCGCCGATCGATCTCGGCTCTCGGCGTCTTGATGTTGCGCAGACCGAAGGACATGTTGTCGCGAACGGTCATATGCGGATAGAGCGCGTATGACTGGAAGACCATCGACACGCCGCGTTCGCCGGGCGGTAATTGATCGACACGCCGTCCGCCGATCCAGATTTCGCCGCTGGTGATCGAGTCCAGACCCGCAATCATCCGCAGCAATGTCGACTTGCCGCAACCGGACCCGCCGAGAAAGACGACGAATTCGCCGCGCTCGATCGTCAGATCGATATCGTTGAGAACCTGCACAGCCCCGAAATGTTTGGTGAGGGACTTGATATTGATTCCTGCCACTTGCTCCTCCTGCGGAAAATTCGAACTTCGAAAGAACTGCCATTCTTCAAACCCGGCCTCCCGGCTCGTCGCCGATCAGACCGAGCTTCCGCATAAGTTTATTTGACGGCACCTGCAGCCACACCGCGCGTCAGCGTGCGTTGGAAAATCAGGAAAAAGATCACCGTCGGCAAGATGCCGAGCAGCGAGGCCGCGGCAATCGCGGTTGGTTCCTGCGTATTGGATCCCGACAGCACGCCCATGGCCACCGAGATGGTCTGGTTGTTGTTGGAAACCAGGAACACGAGCGGGATCAGGAACTCGTTCCAGGTCCAGATGAAGAAGAAGGTCGCCAGCACCGCAAGCGTTGGCCGCAGCACAGGCACGATCACGAGCCAGAGAATCTGCCAGCGCGTCGCATTGTCGATTTGCGCGGCCTCGATGATCTCGCGTGGAAACGTCGCCAAGACCGATGAGAGCAGATAAGTGCCGAAAGCAGTGTGAAGCACGCCGAGAATGATGATGACCGACAGCATCGAGTCGAACAGGCCCACCTGCTTGGCCATATAGTAGAGCGGATAAACCAGCGCCTCCTGCGGCGCCATGATCGCAATCAGCAGGATCACCAGCAGCGCCTGGCCACCACGCACACGTCCAATGCCGATAGCATAGGCATTGAGCAGGCTGAGCACCACCGCCAGAACGGCCGTGCATGCGCTGATCAAGATGCTGTTGAAGAGCTTCCGGGGGAAATCCACCGTTGTCCAGAAGTTCTTCAACGCGGTGAGATCGAAACTCCGCGGGAAAGCGAGCGGACCGTTTGCCGCATAATCCGCCGCCGTCTTGATGGCATTGAAAGCCGCCAGAAAGAATGGGAAAAGCGTTGCGGCCAGGAAGACGAGCAGGATTGCCAGAACCACCCAGCGACCAAACCCCTTCTTCCGGCGATGATCCGCCGACAGGATCGGAGCGGAAAGCGAAGACGTCGCAGCCATATCAATGTCCCCCCGCGGATTGCTTCGATTGCATGCGCATGAAAAGGACGCCGAGCACGATGGTCATGACTGTTTGTAGCGTCGCGATCGCTGCGGCGTAGCCGACGCGATTGGTCGTGAAGAAGTGATAGTAGGACAGGTAGGACGGTACCGTCGTCGCGTTGTCCGGTCCGCCTGATGTCAGAACGTAGATCGGCGCGAACACCTTCAGAGCCGCAATCAGCGTCGTCAAAGCGACCACGAAGATTTCAGGCATCAGCATCGGAATTGTAATGGAGCGAAAGCGGCCGAACCAGCTCGCATTGTCGAGTTCGGCAGCCTCGTAGAGCGACGGATCTACGCGCGCCAGCCCGGACATGAACACGACGAGACAATAGCCGACCTGCACCCAGACAATGACGGCGGAAACCGCCAGCAGCGCATAACTCGCATCGCCCAGCCAGTTCTTCGCCATGAAATCGAGACCGAGCGCCCGCAACACGGCGTTGATGATGCCGAAGGGATTGAGGATCCATGTCCAGAGGACGCCCACCGTGGTCAGCGGCAGAATCTGCGGCAGATAGAAACCGGCGCGAAAGAAGCTCGACCAGGTCTCGTTGAATTGGGCAGCGATGTAGTCGAAGAGCACTGCAGCCAATACCAGCCCGAGAAGGATGGGTACGATCGTCATCGAAATGATGAACAACAACGTGTGCTGCATCGACCCCCAAAACACGGAATCCTGAAGCAGCCGCTGATAGTTTTCGAAGCCGACATAACGCGGCGAAATGTTGCCGCCCTTCCATGTCGTGAAGCTGATGGCCAAATTGGCAATCAGCGGAATGAGAACCACCAGCGCAAATCCCAGCATACCGGGGATGATATAGAGATAGTACCCCGCCTTACCTTCGCTGCCTGCCTTCACCATCGAATTCCTCCCTCCGATACGGCGAGGCGGCATCGAGCCGTCCCGCCGTTGTGATTGTCGCCGATGAGTTACTGGGCCGCTTGGGCGTCGTCGTAAGGCTTCTTTACACGCTCGATGAACTGCTCGGGCGTGGTCGAGCCGGTCACCAGGCCGGTAGTCGCCTGGATCAGCAGCTCGTAATAGCCGGGCACCGGCCAATCCGGGTAAAGACCGAGACCGCCCTTGCCGGAAATATTGCTGAAGAGCTCGACATTGCGCTTGCCGAGTTCGTCTTTGATCGCAGCCGGATCGGCGGCAATGGCGACACCGCCAAGATTGGCCTGCTCGTTCTGGTTTTCCTTGCCGAGCACGAGATCGATGAACTCATAGGCGAGATCCTTGTTCTTGGAGCCCTTCGGCACCACGAACAGGTTTCCGGTCGAGCCGACGGTGTATTTTGGCGTCGGGAAGAGGAACTGGCTCCATTTGAAGTTTTTGATCGAGCCGGCGAAATTGCCGTTGTTCCAGGTGCCGCTGATAAACATCGGCGCCTTGCCGGATGAGAAGAGGTTGTCAGCACCGCCTGTGCCCTTCAGGCCGGTCGAATCCTTGGAGATGTAACCCTTGCCCACCCAGTCGACGATCTTCTTCGCGGCGAAGAGAAAGGGCTTGGTATCTAGCGGTGCCTTGAGGCCCTGATAGTTGTTGACCCAGGTATCGTCGGCCTGTGTCAGCGCCAGCGTATAGAGCAGATGCTGTCCGTTCGAATCCACCGTCCCCAGGGAAAGCGGCGTGATGCCCTTCTGCTTGAATGTATCGAGCGCGGCTTCGAATTCATCCAGCGTCGTCGGCACCTTCACGCCGTTCGCCTGGAACATGTCGATATTGTAGAAAACGGAGACAAATTCCGCATAGGCCGGAATGCCGATAATCGGACCCGACCCATAGGTGCCGTTGGCATCGTACTTGCTCAGTTGCATGCTGTTGTCGTTCAGGATCTTGTCCCAGCCACGCGACTTGAATTGATCGTCGAGCGGCGTCAGCAGCCCCTGTGACGCAACGAGACCGGCTGTGGCATTGCCCTTGTTGTATTCGAGCACGTCCGGAGCCTGATCCGAATTGAGAATAAGGCTGCCGGCCTTCTGCAATTGCTCGAAAGTCTTCAGCTCGAAATTGACGGTGACATCAGGATGCTTGGCCTTCAGCTCGTCGAGAGCTTTCGTCCACGCCTTGGATTGAGGCGTGTCGGGCAGCTCGAACCACCAGATATTGAATGTCTTGCTCTGGGCTTGCGCCACGCCGGCAGCCAGCAGGAGCGACATGCCGGCTGTGATCGCCAGCTTCGAAAAAATATTCATATATTCTCCTCCACCTGCGAACCGTGACGGTTTCGAACCGACGACATGGCCCGCGCTGCCGTCGGCTTCTCCCTCATTGCTACCGGGGGCATTCGCCCGTCTCTCGGGACGATCAGCGAATGCTCGGCAGCTCCTCCATTTGGTTGCCCGTCTCGCGCAGAGCGTTGGCCACTCCACGCCTTTGATTAACGCACAACTTGCCTCCTAAATCGATGCAGATTCGCAAATACGCGCATTACTCGACGTATTCGCCGCCCCGGCTTCTCTTGAGATAGTTCAGGCCGTGAACCTGACCAGTCATCTCGAGCCCATCGCGATAAACCGGATCGTGCCAACCCTCGATGTCGATCGAGCCGGTCCAGCCGGCAAGGCGCAGCTCGGAGATGATGTCGGTCCAGTTGCTGTCGCCGAAGCCCGGCGTGCGCATGAAGACGAACTTCTCCTTGCCGAAAATGCCGTGTTCCTTGATGACGTCCCAACGGATCGTCGCGTCCTTGCCGTGAACGTGGAAAATCCTGCTTGCCCATTTGCGGATCTGCGGCAGCGGCTCGATCAGATAGACCATCTGATGGCATGGTTCCCATTCCAGACCGATATTGTCGTCCGGGGTCTCGTTGAACATCAGTTCCCAGGCATCGGGGTTATGGGCGATGTTCCAGTCGCCGGTCGCCCAGTTGCCGTCCATGGCGCAATTTTCGAAGGCGATCTTAATACCCTTGTCGGCAGCACGCTTGGCAAGCTCGCTCCAAACCTGCTTGTAGCGCGGCAGGCTGTCGGTGAGCGGCATGTTGCGGATGCGGCCGGTAAAGCCGGCAACGCAAGTGGCGCCAAAATGATGGGCATTGTCTATGCAGTCTTTCCATCCCTGCAGTGTCTGCAGGTCCATCTCGCGCTCTTCGAGCGGATTGCCGAACATGCCGAGGGTTGAGATGGTGATATCGCGATCGCCAATGGCGTCGCGGCAACGTTTGCCGAGATCCGCCAGATTTTGGCCGTTTGTGGTCTGCCAGAAGAAGGGCTCGAAGCTTTCGAAGCCGAGATCGGCGATCTTGGCGATATTCTCTGCGGCATCCTCGTTCGTCGCCCTGATCATCGTGCCGATGCGGATGGCCTTTGCCGGATTGGTCATAATCTCACTATCCTTGTGCTGAAATATCGACGCGGCGACCCGTCTTGGCGCTCTCGATGGCGCCCAAAACCATGGCCAGGCTGCGAATATTGTCACCGCTTGCCGTCTCAGGCGCTTTACCGGTCCTGATCGCTTCGATGAAGGAGGCGATGACGCTGGCATGGCCGTGCGTCTCTTCCTCGTGCTTTGGTCCGGGAACTTCGATCGGCTTGAAGCCGTGCAGCAGGCCAGGCTCGTTTCCGGCGATGCTGGCTTCGAAATTCTCTTCGCCGTCCCAGGTGAGCATGCCCTTGCTGCCAGTCAGCCGCCACTGACTTTCCCAGCTCGTGCGTCGGCCCTCGGCGCACCAGGAGCCACGATAGCTGAAGACGACATCATCGGAAAAATCGAAGAGCGCATGGGCTGATGCGCCATGCTTGTACCAGGACCCCGCAGGGTTCTTTTCCATGCAGTAAACGGAAAGCGGCACCTTGCCGGAGACGAAGCGGGCCGCGTCGAAGGTATGGATCGCCATGTCGAGCAGCAGCACATTGTCCATCTCCTCGCGGAAGCCGCCGAAATGCGGGCCAAGGAAGAAATCGCAATGGATGCCCGTAAGTTCACCGATCGCGCCCTCCTCCACAAGTCGGCGCAGGCGACGGATGCCGGAAATGTATCGGCGGTTCTGGATGATGGCGTGAACCTTGCCAGCCTTGGCAGCAAGATCGATCAGAGCGGCGCCTTCTGCGAGCGAGGTCGCCATCGGCTTTTCGCTGAGCACGTGACAGCCAGCTTTCAGGGCCGTCGAAACCACATTGAAGCGTGCCGCCGGGATGACGACGTCAAAAACCAGATCGGCCTTCGTCGCCGCGATGACATCGCCGAGATCCGAGCCGATGACGGCATCTTCCAGCGAGAACTCTTTGGCGAGGTTTTCAGCGGTCGCCCGATTGAGATCGACCAGGCCGACGACCTGAATGGATTCGGCAAGCGCCGGCGTCGAGGCAATAGCCCGGAGCCAGCCTTTGGACATAGCTCCGCACCCGCACAAAATGGCATTAAATTTCACGATGTCCTCCAGCGGGCGTCGGTCAACCCCTCATGACACGCGCTCCGTAAACGTTTACGATACTAGGCGAAAAGATTTTCCTGTGTCAATAGAGGAGGACTACGGAAAATGGTGGATGGAGGAAAACCGCGGCCGATGAAGGGAATTCGCCAGCTTGCCGAGCATCTCGATATCTCGATCGGTACAGTATCACGCGCATTGAACGGCAAGCCGGATGTGAACGAGGAGACCCGCAAGCGCGTACTCGCCGCCGCCGAGCAGCTGGGCTATGTGGCCAATCAATCCGGACGCAGCCTGCGACAGGGTACGACGAACGTTATCGGGCTGATGATCCAATCTAGCCGGGAAACGGTCGAAAATAGCGACAACTTCTTCCTGACCGTGACGGGCGGACTGCAGAGCGTGTTCTCGCGACACAATCTCGATCTGATCATGCTCCCCTGCCCGCATGATGAAGACCCCTACGAATATCTGAAACGCATGGTGGCGAGGCGCATCGTCGATGCGCTGATCCTCTCCGAGACGCAGCGTGTCGATAAGCGCTTCGATCTGCTCGCCAAGGCCAAGATCCCCTTTGCCGCGCTCGGCCGCAGCCTCTCGGGCACGCAACATCCCTGGGCCGACCTGGATTTTGACAGCGTTGCCAACAGCGCAGTCGACCGGCTCGTCGCACACGGACATCGGCGCATCGCCATCAGCGTGCCCACCAGCGACATCAACCTCGGCTTCGTCTTTGCGGAAGGCTACCGCCGCGCCTTGCAGCGACATGGAATTCCATACGATCCGGCACTGGTCATTCGTGCCCAATCGAGCGAACAGGGCGGCTATCAAGTCGCAGATGAATTGCTTCGACTCGAAGATAGACCGACGGCCGTCATCCTGATCTACGAGCTAATGGCGATTGGCCTTTATCGGCGTGTTATGGAAGCCGGCATCATTCCCGGCCGAGATATCGCCGTTGTGGGTTTTCGCGAAGCGCCTCGGGCCAAATTTCTGCAACCGGCCCTGACCTGCTTTCGTACCTCATTGCACGATCTCGGCGTCGAACTCGCGGAAATCCTGCTCTCGGGCATGCCCGCCTATAGCCATTTCTACCCCGATACGAACCGTCAGGCGACATGGCCGCTCGAGCTCGTTCCCGGCGAAAGCGATGCATTTTACCTGCCATCCGCCAAATAAGGCAGCGCCGAAACGCCGCAGTGGCCACGTGGATGGTTGCAGCACCGTCTGTCAATTGCCATGTAGGGCAATGCAAACGGGGACCGGGGCTTGAGCGAAGAAACCATCACACTTTACGACGCCATCGGCGGCGATCGGACAGTACGCGTATTGACCGCCCGCTTCTATGAGCTGATGGACACGCTGCCGGAAGCCGCTAATTGCCGCGCGGTGCATCCGCCGAGCCTCGAAGGCTCGCAGGAGAAATTCTACGAATATCTGACGGGCTATCTCGGCGGGCCGCCCCTCTATGTCGAAAAGCGCGGCCATCCGCGTCTGCGCAGTCGCCACTTCGTCGCTGCCATTGGCCCGAAAGAGCGCGATGAGTGGCTGCTTTGCTTCCGCCGCGCCATGGACGAAACCATCGAGAACGAAAAACTGCGAGCCATTATCTGGGAGCCGGTCGAGCGCCTGGCCTTTCACATGCAGAACAAGGAATGAGGAAAATGAGTGTTGGCGCCATAATCCGTCCGGCCACCCTGTTTATCGCCGGCATCCTTGGTGGAGGTGGGGTCGCACTTGCCGCCGCCGCCACCCACGGCGGCGACACGCATTTTCTTGGCGCGGCTTCGACCATGAGCCTGGCACACGCCCCTGCCCTGCTGGCGCTCTACGCCGGCTACGACCGCATCCGCACAGCGCCGATCGCGGCGGTCCTGCTGGGATTGGGAACGCTGATCTTCGCCGGCGATCTCGTCGTCAGACATTTTGGCGGAAACTCGCTGTTTCCGATGGCTGCGCCGACGGGCGGAATGGGCATGATTGCAGGCTGGGCTGTAATAGCAATCGGCGCGTTCTTTGGAATGCGGGACGCTAAAGCATAAAACGAAACAGCCCTGAGGATTCCGGGAAAATCCTAGAGTATGTCGCGCAAAGGTGTGCAGCGGTTTTGCGGCTACGATATGCGGGAAATCAAAGAGCTAAAGCGTGAAGCGAATCTGAAAGATCGCGACGCGCTTTAGTCAAACTCCCGCAACGACGCTGAAGCCTTCGAACTGCGGCGGCCCCCAATAGAGCCGCTTATTGTCGGCGGCATTGCGGTGCGCGACGCGAAAATGCTCGGATTTCGTCCAGTTGATGAAGTCGTCTTCGCTGCGCCAGCTCGTGTGCGAGGAAAATACCGTATGGCCTTCCTCCACATTCGATTTGCCACGCAAGAGGCGGAACTCAAGGAAACCCGGCACTTCGGACAGCCGGGAATCGCGCCCTCTCCAGACCTCTTCGAATTCGCCCTCCAAACCGATGACGACTTTGAAGCGGTTCATGGCGATAAACATGGCAACCTCGTTCGACGATCAGACCTTCTTGCGACGCGCGATAATGTTATCCACGTCCGGGGCAAAGGCAATGACATTTGCGCCATCGTGTGCCGTCTCATCCAAGCTGCGATCTGCCATCTCGCCCGGACGCCGAGCCTTCCAGGTTGGAAAGGTCGTCACGTTCGGGACGCGCTTCTGCTCCTCGGCGCGGCGCATCAGCAATTCATAAAGCTCCGGCACCAGGCCGTCGCCATTCTGCGCAGCCATCTTGTGGAGGCCGATCAGCATAAACCCGTCAGGGCCATCATCGATCATTGGGAAACGTCTCGTTCTTTCATCGTCTGCAGCGCTCGTTCGAGGCTGGACTTGCTGCCGTTACGCAGCGGAATGAAGGTTTTGCCGAATTTCTTGCAGCCGGTTTTCACCCGCAGGCAGGCATCGTGGCTGATACAGTCGATCGGGCAGAAAACACAGTCGACCGAAGGCAACACCGTATCGATGCGCGAGACGGCTTCGCGCAGACCGCCATCGTGATGGATAAGCTCGGCGCCAAAGTTGCTGGCGATCTGGCGCAGATGCGCCACCTGGCAATCGCGACCGCCCACATAGAGAAAACTGCGCACGTCGAGACCGGACTTCGCCGGAGCTTGCGCCGGCGTCTGTGCCTGGCGGCCATCCCGGCCAGAATCCTTCTTCCCCTTACGCGCCATACATCACCCGTTTGCTGGTTGCTCTTGCGTGCTCGATTCCATCGAGCGCGAGGCGACCTTAGTAAACATGAGTTTTAGAGTAAAGTATAAAGTTGAGGATTTGCATCATATTTTATCTCACAGCTCGGTCGACCGGGTCATCGCCTGTAATCTGTATCCATCAACACAGTTCATTCGCTGCGATAGGGTCCTGAAACAGCTTGAATATTGGGCATTTCCACGCTGACCTAGCGCCGCGTCACCTGGACTTCCTGAGTGAACGACCAGCTTGGCTTGCCCCATTCCGGCGGCAAAGGCGGGAAAGGCGCTGCCCTGCGGATGCCGTCGGTAACCGCTTCGTCGAGCTCGGGAATACCAGAGCTTCGAGCAATCGACATTGAACTCAAACCACCATTGGCACCAATCGTAAGGCGGACACGCACCGTGATGCCCCCGTCATACTTCGACGAAACACGGACAGCTCTTCGAATACGAGCCTGAACTTTGCCTGGATAGTTGGCGACGGCGGCACTTCCCGCACCCGTCCGCTGAGCATTCGCCACGGAGTTGGTATCAGACTGTGCTGTCTCCGTACCCTCGGAGGAACCTCTCTTACTGCTCTCCTGGCTCTCGCCTTTCGATCCCGACTTTGCTTTCACGACCTTCGCGACCGGCTTCTTGACTTCCCGCGGCTTTTCCACGGGCTTCGGCTTGGCAACGGGCGTTACGACCTCAGGCATAGGCTGGACGGATTGTGCTTCGGCAACTTGGGTGTCGACAGGCTGGATAGGCTCCGCAGGCTGTATTACCGCCGTCTCGGCAGGCGCCTGCGTTGCCAAAATCTGCGGCTGCTCGGGCACGACGGTTTCGGGAGGTGCCTGCTCGACCGGCTGTACGGCTTCCGCCGTCTGTACCGGTTGAGCTTCGACTGCTTGCGGCTGCACGACATCAGGCTGCGGCTGCTGGGTCTCTTCCGGCGTGACTTCGGTCGGCTGGACCGTCTGCGGCTGAACCGCCTCCGCGGTCACCTGCTCGGGCTGCGGGCTTTCCTCACCGGCGGCCATTTGATCCGCGTCGGAATTGCCGATCATAATGACGCTGACCGTATCGCCCGCCTCCTCCTGCGCTTCCTCCGGCGTCGCAACGAAAGTCAGCAGCAAGAGACCGACGACGATCCCATGAAACAGGCAGGAACCAAGACCGGAGAAGAGAAGTGGCGCCTTGCGCCCAGCGGCCGTCGCCTGGAGCTTTTCCGGTAGCGCGTCCATCGGCAGCTGTTCCGCAGCCTCGATGGACGCCGACTCGGCGGGATGCTCCGGAAAGGAACTGATCTGCGTAAAGCGGCTGTAGTGCATCACCGTCTCGCCGGCCGGCGGACGTGGCACGCCTTCGAGACCAGTCAGTTCATGGCCCGGCAGCGCGCTCGGATAGTTGTCATTCAAGCCGCCATTAGAGCGGCGTTCGATGGAAACCTTGACCGAGCGCATTGCCATGGCCTTCAGCCTTCAAAAGGAACTGAGATCTGCGAGCGGGTGTTCAACGCGGCTTTACACTCGCCTGCCGCGGGGCCATCGCAGACGGGCGTATCGTTGATGATGATGCGGGAGACCGTCTCGCACTTGACGCCGGGCATATCGAATTGCCGCACCCGCTTCTTGCCGAGCGGAAGGTCGCGGAAATCAAGGACCGTGACCCGGTCGACGGCATTCTTGTCGTTGAAGAAGGCGAGCTCGAACGAGATCTTGTTGATCGGTGTCGCCATGTCGTTTTCGGCGACGAAGGTCATCATGCAGCCCTTCTGCGACGGCGCCAAGGCATTGAGCTCAACATTGAGTTTGTGCGCAGCCGTTGCCGGCGCCGCGCTCGCATCCTCGGCAAAGGCCGGAGCGAAGTTTGCCGCGGCAAACATCCCCGAAATCGCGAGCGTCAAGATCGTCTTCGTCAGCATCGGTCTGTCTCCTGAATATGCTTCCACACGCATCTTTCCGGTCGACTGCCCTGGCGTGTGTCGTCGAAATTTTTAAACTTGACTTTATCCGTATCCTATTGCGTCTTTATGAAACCATGAGTATGAGAGTCAAGATAAATTTGGCAGGACGGCAGTTCGGCCCCCGATGAATTTTCAGGCAAAACTAAGCAGGATGATTGCTGACAAGAACCCAACGCCGCCGACCCACAACACGGCGGCACCGCAGCTAAGAATCGTCGAGAGCACGGATATTTTCCGCGGCCAAAACGAAATCATGATCAAGCACGAAGGCGTCATCTACCGCATGAAGATTACGCGCCAAGGCAAGCTCATACTCAACAAATAGGCATGACAGATGACTGATACGACCCGCCCCACCCCTGCCGAAATCCGCGCCTTCCGCGCCGAGAACCCAAAGATGCGCGAGCGCGACATCGCTGCCCGCCTCAACATTTCCGAAGCAGCGCTGGTCGCAGCGGAAGTCGGCATTTCGGCCATCCGCATCGATGCAAGCGTCGAGCGCTTCCTCGAGCGGATCGCTTCGCTGGGCGAAATCATGGCCCTGTCGCGCAACGAGAGCGCCGTCCATGAGAAGATCGGCGTCTATGAAAACATGAAGTTCGGTGCGCAGGCTGCCATCGTTCTTGGTGAAAACATCGATCTGCGCATCTTTCCGAAGCGCTGGGTCCACGGCTTTGCCGTCACCAAGACGGACGGCGATCAGCAGAAGCTGAGCCTGCAGTTCTTTGACAAGGCGGGAGACGCCGTCCACAAGATCCATCTGCGTCCTGCCTCGAATGTCGAGGCCTATCACGCGATGGTCGCCGAACTGCGTATCGAAGACCAGTCGCAGGAATTCGTCGAGGACCGCTCCGGCTACGACAACGGTGCAACGGATGGCGATGTCAGCCGCGACGAGCTGCGTGACCATTGGAGCCGCATGACCGACACGCATGAATTCTTCGGCATGCTGAAGAAGCTGAAGATCGGCCGCCAGGATGCCATCCGCACCGTGGGCGACGACTATGCATGGAAGCTGGATGCCGGCGCTGTCGCCGAAATGATGTACGCTTCCGTGCGCGAGGGACTGCCGATCATGTGCTTCGTCGCTAACGAAGGCACCGTGCAGATCCATTCAGGCCCGATCGTCAACGTGCAGACCATGGGTCCGTGGATCAATGTCATGGATCCGACCTTCCACCTTCATCTTCGGCAGGACCAGATCGCCGAGACTTGGGCCGTACGCAAGCCGACCAAGGACGGACATGTCACCTCGCTCGAAGCCTACAATGCCAAGGGCGAGATGATCATTCAGTTCTTCGGCAAGCGGAAGGAAGGCTTCGACGAGCGTCCCGACTGGCGTGCCATCGTCGAAAATCTGACAAAGGCCGGCGCCAGCGTCGCTGCATGAGAAGTGGCAAATGACGATGTTTAAGAACCTCAAGCGCATCAGGGCGTGGGAAATCGCCCTGACCATGGCGGTCATGGCCTTGCCGCTCGTCCCGGCAAGCCCCATCGCGGGCTACGGCAGCCTCGTGCGGCATGCCCATGCCGCCGAAACGCCAAAGAAGCTCGACACCACGCGGCTGGTCTCCATCGGCGGCGATGTAACCGAGATCGTCTATGCGCTCGGCGAGGAGAAGCGGCTGATCGCCCGCGACTCCACAAGCCTCTATCCGAAGGAAGTCACCAAGCTTCCCGATGTCGGCTACATGCGCGCCCTGTCGCCGGAAGGCATCCTGGCCGTCAACCCGACGGCCATCATCGCGGTTGAGGGCTCCGGCCCGCCGGAGGCGCTGGCCGTGTTGCGCAATGCCAGCCTGCCGTTCGAAACCGTGCCGCAGACCTATGATCGCGATGGCATCCTGAAAAAGATAGAGGTCGTCGGTTCGCTGCTCGGCGTGCAGGAAAAGGCAAAGGCCCTGGAAGATAAGGTTGCCGCCGACCTCGATGCTGCGATCAACGATTCGGCCAAGCGCCCGGAGACCGAGCGCAAGCGCGTGCTCTTCGTGCTCAGCCTCCAGAACGGCAAGATCCTGGCGTCAGGAAGCAACACGGCTGCGGATGGCATCATCAAGCTCACGGGTGCGATCAATGCCATCAGCGGTTTCTCCGGCTACAAATCGGTAACGGACGAAGCGATCATCGAAGCCAAGCCTGACGTCATCCTCATTATGGATCGCGAAGGCCCGTTGTCGATGACGAACGAGGATCTGCTCAAGCAGCCGGCCATTTCCTTGACGCCGGCCGCCAGCCATAAAGCAATCATACGCATGGACGGCCTGCATCTGCTCGGGTTCGGCCCGCGCACGGCCAGCGCCATTCGCGAGCTGAATGCAGCGATCTACGGAGGCTGACGTGGCATTCAACGATGCCATGGCAGGGCTGAAGCAGATGTCGCAGACCAAGGCACGCCGTCATAACGGGGACCGCACCGCACTTGCTATCCTCGTCATCGCCGGCCTCGTTCTCGTTTCGGCTGCGGCCTTTGCGTTCTCGATCACGACTGGTGCATCGAATGCTTCGATCGTCGATGTGATCGGCAGCATGGTGGGTGGCAAGGCGGAGAATGCGCTCAGCATCCGCGACCGCATTGTCATTTTCGATATCCGCCTGCCCCGCGCCATTCTCGGCTTCCTGATCGGCGGCGGGCTTGCGGTTTCGGGCGCGGTCATGCAGGGCCTCTTCCGCAATCCGCTTGCCGATCCCGGCCTGATCGGCGTCTCCGCCGGCTCCAGCCTCGGTGCTGTTGCGATGATCGTCCTCGGCGGCAGCGTGCTGGCTCCGATCGTGCACATCTTCGGCATTTTCTCCCTGCCCATCGCTGCCTTCGTCGGCGGCCTGATAACGACGATCCTGCTTTACAAGATTGCGACCCGACACGGTCAAACTTCGATCGCGACCATGTTGCTGGCCGGCATAGCACTCGGCTCCCTCGCTCTGGCCGCAACCGGCATCCTGATTTACATGGCTGATGATCGGCAGCTGCGCGACCTGACCTTCTGGAGCATGGGATCGCTGGCCGGCTCGACCTGGAGCAAGGTCGCCGGCGCCGGCCCGATCATCCTTCTTTCCCTGTTGCCACTGCCCTTCATGGCGCGCGGCCTGAACGCGCTGACGCTTGGCGAAGCGGCGGCCTTTCATATGGGTGTCGCCGTACAGCGACTGAAGAATGTCGCCATTGTCAGCGTCGCTGCCGCAGTCGGCGCTTCCGTGGCTGTCAGCGGCGGCATCGGCTTCGTCGGCATTGTCGTGCCACATATCCTGCGCATGGTCATCGGGCCAGACCACCGTTTCCTGCTTCCGGCTTCGGCTCTGCTCGGCGGCTCGTTGCTGGTCATTGCCGATGTGGTGGCCCGCACCATCGTTTCTCCGGCCGAACTGCCGATCGGCATCCTGACGGCAGGTGTCGGCGGTCCCTTCTTCCTATGGATGCTGCTGCGGCAGCGCTCGCGCCTCAGCCTGTGAGCCTGCAATGATCGATGTATCCAACCTCTCCGTCCGCCTTGCCGGCAAGACGATCGTTCAGGATGTATCCTTTGCGGCAGAAGCCGGAACGCTGACGGCAATCTGCGGGCCGAACGGCTCAGGCAAGACGACCACGATGAAGGCCATTTCGGGTGAACTCGCCTATCAAGGCTCGGTTCACATGAACGGTTCCGAGATCCGTGGGCTGGAGCCATGGCAACTTGCCGAAATGCGGGGCGTCCTGCCGCAGGCAAGTTCGATCTCTTTCCCTTTCACCGTGCGCGAAATCGTTCGCATGGGCCTGACAAGCGGTCGCAACCGGCACCCGGAACAGGCGGATCGCACAGCGGCTGAGGCGCTTGCCTCCGTCGATCTCGCAGGCTTCGAAGCCCGCTTCTATCAGGAGCTCTCCGGTGGTGAGCAACAGCGCGTGCAGCTCGCCCGCGTTATCTGCCAGATTTCCGAGCCGGTCCTCGAAGGCAAGCCCTGCTGGCTTCTGCTCGACGAGCCGGTCTCCAGCCTGGATATCAGCCATCAGCTCACCATCATGACGCTCGCACAGCGGTTCTGCCGGCGCGGCGGCGGTGTCATCGCGGTCATGCACGACCTCAACCTCACCGCGCTTTTTGCCGATCGCATGGTCTTGCTGAAAGATGGCCGCCTGCAGGCGACCGGTTCCGTCAAGGAAGTCCTGACCGACGGCCACCTTCAGGATGTCTTCGGCTGCAATCTGCGGGTCAATCGCGTTCCGGCCAACGACGCTCCCTTCGTCCTTGCGCATAGCGCACTCGCCGACTAAGGCCCTTTCAAGCGCCTCTTCCGGAACTTTTTACTGCATCCGCGCGTTGAAGTTCAGCGATCGGAATGAGTGTTCCGTTCGATTAGAGTTTGTTGCGTCGGATGACCCCGACCGGCTCGTACAATGGGCGCTCTTTGGCGCCCGATAACGCAAAGGGAGCTAGACATGGCTGCATCCATTCTCCATTCGGCGCGCAGCAAGCGCAACGGCAGCAATCTGCAGGACGTCGAGGCCAGCATCGAAGACCAAATCGAAACGCTGCGCGAGGAAGTTGCGGCCTTTGCCAAGCTTATCAGCGATAGCAGCGCCAAGCAGAGCAAGAAGCTCCGGGCGAGTGCCGAAACGGGATTTGACGACCTGACGGTTCGCGGCGAGGAATTGCTGCGCGATCTGCAACGCGGCTATGCGAAAAGTTCGCGCGAAGTTCGCAGAACCGTGCGCCAGCACCCGGTTGCGACCATCGGCGCCGCAGCCGCATTCGGTCTCGCCGTTGCCCTGCTGCTGTCTCGCCGCTAGGGTGGCGGGATGATCGGTTCCATCCTCGGCCTGCTACTGTCGGGCACATTCAACCGCACCGTTGCGCGAACCAAGCGCAACGGTATTTTCATCGCAATCGCAATTCTTCTGCTGCTGACGGCCTATGTGGCAGCACTTGTCGCCGCAGCAGTCTGGCTAGCGACGATTTATGGTGCGGCAGGTGCGGCGCTCCTGATTGCGGCAGGTGCCCTACTGCTTGGCCTGATCGTGCTTGTTGTCATGGCGATCATCGATAAGCAGGAACAACGCCGGGCTCGCGAGCGTCGGCTTGCGATGGAATCGATGGCCGCGGCCGTTCTCGGTCTCGTGCGCAAGCAGCCTTTGATGACCGCGGCCGTTGCGGCAGCCCTGCTCTTCGGTAACCTGTTCGGAAGCAGGGACGATGACGATTGAACCGGCCGGTTTCCAACTGAAAACTGCGGCGGACATGACTTCGCCGCTGGATAGCTGGTAGTATCAAAAAGCTTGTAATCGGTGATTGAAATGAAGAAACCCGGTCTCTCGACCGGGCTTTTTGTCAGAAGGCGAATGCCTTGGAAGTCAAAGGCGCGGAGGTGGCATCGGGGCCGAAATCCGCCTCGCCAGAAATATCCAGTATCTCCTGCAGCCGTTGGCGGGCGCGATTGACGCGGCTCTTGATCGTCCCGACCGCACAACCGCAAATCTCTGCAGCCTCTTCATAGGAAAACCCGGAAGCTCCCACCAGGATGATCGCTTCGCGCTGGTCCGGCGGCAGCTGATCCAGCGCCTTGCGGAAATCCTGAAGATCGACGGCGCCGTATTGCGAGGGATGCGTTGCCATCGATTCGGTGAAGACGCCGTCGGTGTCCTGCACCTCACGGCCGCTCTTGCGCATCTGGCTGTAAAGCTCGTTGCGCAGGATGGTGAAGAGCCAGGCTTTCATATTGGTGCCCATCTCGAAATGGTCCTGCTTGGCCCATGCCTTCATGATGGTGTCCTGGACAAGATCGTCGGCGCGATCGTGACGGCCTGTCAGTGAGATGGCAAAGGCGCGGAGGCTCGGGAGAGCGGAGAGGAGTTCGCGCTTGAAGCTCGTTTGCGGTTCCATGGCGCGCACCTCCTATTCGGAGACTTTTGCGGAGGCCAGGCGCTCGGCTTGATCTAGCTTCTCAAGCAGATCAAGGAACCGATCGGGAATGGCTTCATCCTGCATGGCCGAATAGAAGGAACGCAGCCTGTTGCCGATCTGATTGTTGGGATCGAGTATATCCACTGCGCGCAGGTCCGATACTGTCTTATCTGCGTCCTCGGAATTCTGGATAGTCATCTAGCCTGCTCGCTTTTCAATTGTCTCGCATTCATGGGATGGACGCATCTTCACTGCTTCCCTGCCCGGGAGACCAGTCAACTACATCAAAAACCGTTTCCTAACGAATCGTAAAGGATGAAGTCGACTGATTGTAAGCATTGAAATGCGACTGCCTAAAAAAAGTTCCGACAAAGAGGAACTTTTTTACTCAACTGACGTTTGTTAGTCACTGCAGCCTCCGTGCTGTATTTTATTTAGAATTTGATAAAAGGCGGGAGCCATTGATGACACTTTCCACACGCATCGCGCCGCATCTTCCTTATTTGCGGCGCTATTCTCGCGCTTTGACCGGAACTCAGACATCCGGGGACGCCTATGTTGCTGCGGTTTTGGAAGCCATCATCACCGACATCTCCATCTTTCCCGACACGGATAATGACCGTGTCGCACTCTATAAACTGTTCACCAAGCTGTTCGGTTCCGTAACACTTCAGATTCCAGAGCCGACCTCGCCCTTTGCCTGGGAACAGCGCGCTTCCGTCAATCTGTCCAAGGTTTCTCCGCGCGCGCGTCAGGCCTTCCTGCTCGGATCCGTCGAAAGCTTCCGCCTCGGCGAGATCGCGGAAATTCTCGACATCTCTGAAAGCGATGCCATGCGCCTACTTGATACAGCGTCGCAGGAAATCTCGCGGCAGGTGGCGACCGAGATCATGATCATCGAGGATGAGCCGCTGATTGCGATGGATATCGAGCAGATGGTCGAAAGCCTCGGCCACCGCGTCACCGGCATCGCCCGTACGCATGCGGAAGCCGTGGCGCTCTACAACGCAACGAAGCCGAGAATGGTGCTTGCCGATATCCAGTTGGCTGACGGCAGCTCGGGCATCGACGCCGTCAACGATATTCTGAAGAGCGCCAGCATCCCGGTCATCTTCATCACGGCATTCCCTGAGCGGCTTTTGACGGGAGAGCGGCCGGAGCCGACCTTCCTTGTGACCAAGCCATTCAACCCCGACATGGTGAAGGCCCTTATCAGCCAGGCGCTTTTCTTCAACGAAACCACAAAAGTGGCGGCCTGATTCGATTGCAAAGCCTGTTACGGAACAAAGATCACAGCCGGGCGTTGGGATTGGAAGCAATCGGTTTACCGGCTGTTATATCGGGCGATTTAAGAGGTCGTTCGAGAGTTTTACGAGTGGAGAAGCCCTGTCGGCGGGGCTCTCGAAATCCGAGTGAAAGGCAAGCCGGTGAATACGTCTGAACCATTAGCCGGCGCGCCTTTGAGTTTGGAAGGCAAAGCCGCCCTGATGGAGCGCGCTCTTGCGAGTGCCAGCGTGTCGATTCTGTTTCAAGATCGATCCCTTGCGATACGTCATGCTGACAATCTGCCGGATCATCTGCAGCCATCCCTCATCATTGGCGGCAATGACCTCGATCTTTTCGGCGAGAAGGATGGCGAACACCTCCTGCGCCTCAAGCGAGGCGTACTCGATACAGGCAAGCCTGCGGCCGCCGAAGTGGAAATCCCAAGCGGCGACGGTATTCGCATCTATGAGCTGAAGATGGAGCGCATCGGTGATCGCAAGGCACAGGGTGTTCTCTCCGTCATCTCGGAAATCACCGAAAGCCGCCATCGCGAAAAGGTTCTGAAATCGCTGTTGCGCGAACTGTCGCATCGCTCCAAGAACCTGCTGGCGATCATTCAGGGCATCGCGACCCAGACCGCACGTCATACGCTTTCGGTCGACAATTTCCTGATCAAGTTCCGCGGACGCCTCCAGTCCCTGTCGAACTCGCAGGATCTCATCACGGATTCCAGTTGGCGCGGCGCCTATCTGTTCGAACTCGCGGAGAAGCAGTTCGCCCCCTATTGGCCCGATGCCGGCGTGCCCATGCCGATCTATGGCATCAACGCCCACCTGACGCCGAATGCAGCGGTGCATCTGGGACTTGCCCTGCACGAGCTGATCGTCAACTCCGCCTCGCACGGGGCCATCTCGGCCGGAGCCACGAGCATCACCTTGAATTGCAAGGAAGCCGAACTCGACGGCAAGAAAGCGATCGAAGTGGCGTGGTCCGAACGCGTTCATGGACCTGGCAATCATGAATTCGAGGATAACAGCTTTAGCCGCACCGTTCTTGAACGAGTGGTGCCGACATCCATGAACGGCCGCGCCGACTTCGCCATGGGCGACGGCAGCATCGGCTATCGCCTCACCATCCCCGAGACCGAGTACGAGATACTGAGACGCCGCTGACGGACCTATGTTGCTGGCTGAAATAAGAAAACAGCCAGTGCGAGGGCGGCGCACTGGCTGCTTTACACTCATCGGGAGGGGACCGTGAGTAGATGTCCGACGATGCTATTGGGCATGCATCAGGGGGATGCAATCATCATCGGTACATCCCGATAACGACCCTGGCCGATCTTGGTTCCATCCGGATCCGAAAAATTTCATTTTTTCTTCATACTGGCCATCACGCGAAAAATCGGCCTCTCCTGCACACGGCGTGAAGTGCGGCCAGCTCCGAACATCGCATTTTTTCGAATTTGCGCTGCCGCAGTGATCACTACGAATTTAAATACATAAAAACAGCGAGTTAAACGATGAATGCGGCTCTCGCCATCGGCGATCCGCCTCATCGAAACAGCTGCTCAAGCAGATTCGCGGTCAAAAATTTTACCGTTTGATAAATTTTTTAACCTGAGTTACCGTTCCTGTACTAGCCGTTTACTATAAGAGGGAACTTCAATGGGACGACTGGAAACTGGGATTCATAAGGGCAGGCTCACGCCCGCCGAATATGATGCAAACTTTTCCGATCTTCACCCGCGCCTCAACAAACACGAGGCGCTGGTCGCATCTGACCGCTGTTATTTCTGTTACGACGCGCCGTGCATGACGGCCTGTCCCACCTCCATCGACATTCCGATGTTCATCCGCCAGATCTCGACGGGCAACCCGCTCGGATCGGCCAAGACGATCTTCGATCAGAACATCCTCGGCGGCATGTGTGCCCGCGTCTGTCCCACCGAACAGCTCTGCGAGCAGGCTTGCGTGCGCAATACTGCCGAAGAGCGCCCGGTCGAGATCGGCCGGCTGCAGCGTTATGCGACCGACGCAGCGATGGCCGAGAACAAGCAGTTCTATTCGCGGGCTGAACCCACCGGCAAGAAGATCGCCGTCATCGGCGCCGGGCCGGCCGGTCTTGCCTGCGCGCACCGTCTGGCCGTGAAGGGTCACGAGGTCACCATCTTCGATGCTCGTGAAAAGGCGGGCGGCCTCAACGAATACGGTATCGCCACCTATAAGGCGGTCGACGACTTCGCGCAGAAGGAAGTCGATTACGTGCTCGCCATCGGCGGCATCGAGGTGAAGAACGGCCAGGCTCTCGGCCGTGATTTCAGCCTCTCCGATCTCTCCCAGCAATATGATGCCGTCTTCCTCGGCCTCGGGCTCGCCGGCGTCAACGCGCTGCGCGCCGAAGGCGAGGATCTCGATGGCGTTGCCGACGCCGTTGCCTATATCGCCGAACTGCGTCAGGCCGGCAGCAAGGCCGATATCGCCATCGGCCGCCGCGTCGTCGTTCTCGGCGGCGGCATGACTGCAATCGACGCGGCTGTGCAGGCCAAGCTGCTCGGCGCCGAAGAGGTGACGATCTGTTATCGTCGCGGCAAGGAGCATATGAACGCCTCGGAATTCGAGCAGGATCTGGCCGCCTCCAAGGGCGTCATCATCCGCCACTGGCTGGCTCCGAAGCGCATCGTCGACAAGGACGGCAAGGTCGCAGGCATCGAGGTCGAATATACCGAACTGCGCGACGGCAAGCTGACCGCCACCGGCGACGTCGGCATCATTGCCGCCGACCAGATCTTCAAGGCCATCGGCCAGACATTCGAGGCGTCAGGCCTTGGGGCGCTGCGCATGGAAGCCGGCCGCATCGCCATCGATGGCGAGGGCCGAACCTCGATCGAGGGCGTATGGGCCGGCGGCGACTGCGTGCTTGGCGGCGACGATCTGACGGTCTCGGCCGTGGCACAGGGTCGCGATGCGGCTGAATCCATCAACCATGCGCTCGCTGCCGCCAAGTCGGCCGCTGCAGTCGCCTGAAAGGAGAATCGATATGGCTGATCTCCGCAATAATTTCATTGGCATCAAGTCGCCAAACCCGTTCTGGCTGGCCTCCGCGCCGCCGACGGATAAGGCATACAACGTCGAGCGCGCCTTCAAGGCGGGCTGGGGTGGCGTGGTCTGGAAGACGCTCGGCGAAGAAGGCCCGCCCGTCGTCAACGTCAACGGCCCGCGTTACGGCGCGATCTGGGGCGCCGACCGCCGTCTGCTCGGTCTCAACAACATCGAGCTGATCACCGACCGGGACCTCTACACCAACCTGCGCGAAATGAAGCAGGTGAAGAAGAACTGGCCGGATCGGGCCCTGATCGCCTCGATCATGGTTCCCTGCGTCGAGGATGCCTGGAAGGCGATCCTCCCGCTGGTCGAGGAGACGGAAGCGGACGGCATCGAACTCAACTTCGGCTGTCCTCACGGCATGTCCGAGCGCGGCATGGGTGCCGCGGTCGGGCAGGTTCCGGAATATATCGAAATGGTCGTGCGCTGGTGCAAGCAATACACCCGCATGCCCGTCATCACCAAGTTGACGCCGAATATCACCGACGTCCGCAAGCCGGCGCGCGCCGCCAAGGCGGGCGGCACCGATGCAGTATCGCTGATCAACACGATCAACTCGATCGTTTCAGTCGATCTCGACAATTTCGCGCCGAACCCAACGGTCGGCGGCAAAGGCAGCCACGGCGGCTATTGCGGCCCGGCGGTCAAGCCGATCGCGCTCAACATGGTCGCCGAGATCGCTCGCGATCCCGAAACCCACGGACTGCCGATATCAGGCATTGGCGGCGTCACCACTTGGCGCGACGCAGCGGAATTCCTCGCACTCGGCGCCGGCAACGTGCAGGTCTGCACGGCGGCGATGACCTACGGCTTCAAGATCGTCGAGGAGATGATTTCGGGCCTTTCCGACTGGATGGACGAGAAGGGCCATCGCAGCCTGGACGACATCATCGCCCGTGCCGTGCCGAACGTCTCGGACTGGCAGTATCTCAACCTCAACTACATCGCCAAGGCCAAGATCGACCAGGACGCCTGCATCAAGTGCGGCCGTTGCTACATTGCCTGCGAGGACACCTCGCACCAGGCAATTACCAACATGGTCGACGGAGCCAGACACTTCGAGGTCATGGACGAGGAATGCGTCGGCTGCAACCTCTGCGTCAGCGTCTGTCCCGTCGAGAACTGTATCACGATGGAAGAACTGCCGCCCGGCAACCTCGACAAGCGCACCGGCAAGATCGTCGATCCGAACTATGCCAACTGGACGACCCATCCGAACAATCCGATGGCACGGCAGGCGGCGGAATAAAGGCGAACAGATCCGCATCGGCATGAATTGGCGGTCGCAGCTTGCTGCGGCCGCTTTTTTCCGCAAATTTCAGCGTTGCTCATGTCGGAGGCCTGCCAGCTCGCGGAGGCGGTTTCAAGAACTGTTGCCTGAAATCAGGCCGGTACGACAGCTTCAAACGGGGCTACTATTTTAGCGAGCGGCGCTGAGAATCATCAGTCCCGCGCGGCACGATCTTCTAGTGGACTGCGTCGCCGTTCAGTTGTGGCGAATACGAAGCCCATCGACAAAAAGTTGTTCCAGATAGCGCGCGGCGTCTTCGAATCGCCCCTCGCCCGCGTGCTCCTGCCCCAGGACCGCCCGCACCTGGACGTCAAAATCGGCATAGTGCTGCGTCGTAGACCAGATGGAGAAGATCAGGTGATAAGGATCGCATTTAGCGATCTTGCCGGCTGTCGCCCAGGCACGGATAACCTCGGCCTTCTCGTCGACAAGAGCCTTCAAGGGGCCACGCAGCTCGTCTTCCACATGCGGCGCGCCCTGCAGCATCTCATTGGCAAAAAGCCGGCTTTCGCGCGGGAAATCGCGGGCCATTTCCAGCTTTCGGCGGATGTAGGAGCGGATCTCGCTTTCAGGATTGCCGTTGGCATCGAAAGCCCGCAACGGCTCCAGCCAGGTAAACAGCACCCGGTCGATCAGCGCCCGATGCATCGCCTCCTTGGTGCGGAAATAATAGAGCAGATTCGGCTTCGACATGCCGGCGACCTCAGCGATCTGGTCGACGGTCGTGCCGCGGAAGCCGTTTACAGAGAATACGTCGAGCGCAGCCTCGAGTATGATTTCCTCTTTTTCTTCCTGGATTCGGGTGCGGCGCTGAGTCTTGGCGGCTCTGGGGATGGCCATGGGTGCTCTGTTTCTCCTTGAAATCCAAGCCTTTCGGCCGCGCCCTTATTCGCCCTGTGGATGCATGGAATTTAGGCAATCGCCTGAAATTTTATCGGAAATTTTCGTGCTTTTCGTCTTGAGCCGCGCCACGGAAGTTGTAATGTTTACCAATCGGTCAAATTATCCGTCAGATGTTTCTTAAACGCAACTGACGATTTTCCGGGCGAGAAAAACAAGACGCCGCTCGGGAATTTGGAATAAGACCAACGGGAACATTCGGGCATGCGCTTTGCAAGCCCCAGGACAAACAGGTGAGGATTGCATCATGGTGGCAGCGCCAGGAGAGAACATGCGTATCAATGGCGACCGCCTTTGGGATACGCTGATGGACATGGCGAAAATCGGCCCCGGCATTGCCGGCGGCAACAACCGTCAAACGCTCACCGATGCCGACGCCGAGGGACGCAGCCTTTTCAAGACCTGGTGCGACAAGGCCGGGATGACTGTCGGCGTCGACAAGATGGGCACGATGTTCGCGACCCGCGCCGGCACTGACCCGAATGCACTGCCCGTCTATGTCGGCTCGCATCTCGATACCCAGCCGACCGGCGGCAAGTATGATGGCGTCCTCGGCGTGCTTGCTGCGCTCGAAGTCGTCCGCACGATGAACGACCTCGGCATCAAGACCAAGCATCCGATCGTGGTCACCAACTGGGCCAACGAGGAAGGCGCTCGTTTTGCCCCCGCAATGCTGGCCTCCGGCGTCTTTGCCGGCGTTCACACGCTTGATTATGCCTACGGCCGCAAGGATCCGGACGGCAAGACCTATGGCGACGAGCTGAAGCGCATCGGCTGGCTCGGCGATGAAGAGGTTGGCGCCCGCAAGATGCACGCCTATTTCGAATACCATATCGAGCAGGGTCCGATCCTCGAAGCCGAGAACAAGACCATCGGTGTGGTCACGCACTGTCAGGGCCTGTGGTGGCTGGAATTCACGCTGACGGGCAAGGAAGCGCATACCGGCTCGACGCCGATGGCCATGCGCGTCAATGCCGGCCTTGCCATGTCGCGAATCGTCGAGATGGTGCAGAGCGTGGCGATGGAAAACCAGCCGGGTGCCGTTGCCGGCGTCGGCCAGGTGTTCTTCTCGCCGAATTCACGCAATGTCCTGCCCGGCAAGGTGGTCTTCACGGTCGATCTTCGCACACCCGACAAGGAAAAGCTCGATCGCATGCGCACCAAGATCGAAGCCGAAGGCAAGAAGATCGCTGAAGCCCTTGGCGTTGGCTGCTCGGTGGAAGCGATCGGCCATTTCGAACCGGTTACTTTCGATCCCAAGCTCGTGACATCGGTGCGCAACGCAGCCGAAAAGCTTGGTTATAGCCACATGAACATCATCTCCGGCGCAGGTCACGATGCCTGCTGGGCCGCCAAAGTCGCCCCCGCCACGATGGTCATGTGCCCCTGCGTCGGCGGCCTCTCGCACAACGAGGCCGAAGAAATCTCCAAGGAATGGGCTGCCGCCGGCGCGGATGTGCTGTTCCACGCAGTCGTCGAGACGGCGGAGATCGTGGCCTGACGGCCACGATTCCCAACATCGGAACTTCACACATCTGGAGCATGCGCCATGAGCACAGTCATCAAGGGTGGAACCATCGTCACGGCTGACCTGACCTATAAGGCAGACGTCAAGGTCGAAGGTGGCAAGATCGTCGAAATCGGGCAGAATCTCTCGGGCAACGAGGTGCTGGATGCATCCGGCTGCTACGTCATGCCCGGCGGCATCGACCCGCACACGCATCTCGAAATGCCGTTCATGGGGACCTACTCTTCCGACGATTTCGAAAGTGGTACGCGCGCTGCCCTTGCCGGCGGCACGACGATGGTCGTCGACTTCGCGCTCCCCTCGCCCGGCCAGTCGCTGCTCGAAGCTCTGACCATGTGGGACAACAAGTCCACCCGCGCTACCTGCGACTATTCCTTCCACATGGCCATTACCTGGTGGGGCGAACAGGTCTTCAACGAGATGGAAGCCATCGTTCGCGACAAGGGTATCAATACCTTCAAGCACTTCATGGCCTACAAGGGCGCGCTGATGGTGGATGACGACGAGATGTTCTCGTCCTTCCAGCGCTGTGCCGAACTCGGCGCCCTGCCGCTCGTCCATGCCGAAAACGGCGACGTCGTTGCACAGATGCAGGCAAAGCTGCTGGCCGAAGGCAATAACGGGCCGGAAGCGCATGCCTATTCCCGCCCGGCAGAGGTCGAGGGCGAGGCAACGAACCGCGCCATCATGATCGCCGATATGGCAGGCTCGCCGGTCTATATCGTCCACACCTCTTGCGAGCAGGCCCATGAAGCCATTCGCCGCGCGCGCCAGAAGGGCATGCGCGTCTACGGCGAGCCGCTGATCCAGCACCTGACGCTCGACGAAAGCGAATACGCCAACCCGGATTGGGACCATGCCGCCCGCCGCGTCATGTCGCCGCCCTTCCGTAACAAGCAGCATCAGGACAGCCTCTGGGCCGGTCTTGCCTCCGGCTCTCTGCAAGTGGTCGCGACCGATCATTGCGCTTTCACGACCGAACAGAAGCGCTACGGCGTCAACGACTTCACCAAGATCCCGAACGGCACTGGCGGCTTGGAAGACCGCATGCCGATGCTCTGGACCTATGGCGTCAACACCGGCCGCCTGACGATGAACGAATTCGTCGCCGCCACTTCCACCAACATTGCCAAGATCCTAAACATCTACCCGAGGAAGGGCGCGATCCTCGTCGGCGCCGACGCCGATATCGTCGTCTGGGATCCGAAGCGCTCGAAGACCATCGCCGCCAAGACCCAGCAATCGGCAATCGACTACAACGTCTTCGAAGGCAAGGAGGTGACCGGACTGCCGCGCTACACGCTGACGCGCGGCGTCGTCGCCATCGAGGAAGGCACGATCAAGACCAAGGAAGGCCATGGTGAATTCGTCCGGCGCGCCCCCTTCACCGCAGCCAACCGAGCCCTTTCGACCTGGAAGGACGTCACCGCACCGCGCAAGGTTCAGCGCAGCGGCATCCCCGCCAGCGGGGTGTAAAGCTTGGGCTCAGCGCTTCGGCTCATCCGCCGCTTAGCGCGGCACATACCGCTCCAGATCCGGCAGCAGGACCACGCTTTCCTGCTCGTTCGGATCGGTGCGGGCGATGACAGCTGTCGCCGGCCGGTCGCTGAGGTTGGCGGGAAGATGCGGAACGCCGGCCGGGATATAGAACATCTCCCCCTCGCGAACGACGACGTGCTCTTCCAACTGGTCTCCGAACCAGCAATGCGTTTCGCCCGAAAGCGCATAGATCGCTGTCTCATGCGAAGCGTGAAGATGCGCCTTGGCGCGACCGCCCGGCGGGATGGTCAGAAGATGCATGCATATGCCCGTCGAACCCACTGTCTCGGCGGCAATTCCCTCAAAATAGTTGAGGCCCTGTTTTCCGGCATAGGCACCGCCGGGCCGCACGACACGGCAGGTGGGCTTCGATGACACACGCATGGCATTGCTCCCCTGGATCCAGCAGCCGCAAGGCACCCTCGCCAATCCAGGCTGCAGCAATGTCAGACAAGATAACACGCAATCCGCCCCGACCGTGCGGCGAAAACAGGACTGGTAGGTGTTAATGACGTCATCCGCTTCCTCCGTCGTCTCCGCGCGGAATCTCTGTCTCACCTACGATACGAACGACGGGCCGGTGCATGCGCTGAGCAATGTCGATCTCGACGTTCGAAAGGGCGATTTCGTCTCCTTCATCGGCCCTTCCGGCTGTGGCAAAACCACCTTTCTGCGTGTCATCGCCGATCTTGAGCGGAAGACTTCGGGCGATATCACCGTCAACGGCATGACGCCCGATGAGGCGCGCAAGGCCCGTGCCTACGGCTATGTCTTCCAGGCGGCGGCCCTTTATCCCTGGCGCACCATCGAAAAGAACATCGCGCTACCGCTCGAAATCATGGGCTACGACAAGACAGAACGGGCCAAGCGCATCGCCCAGACGCTGGAACTCGTCAATCTCGCAGGCTTCGAAAAGAAATTCCCCTGGCAGCTTTCGGGCGGCATGCAGCAGCGTGCGTCGATCGCCCGTGCGCTCGCCTTCGATGCCGATCTGCTGCTGATGGACGAGCCCTTCGGCGCGCTCGACGAAATCGTCCGCGACCATCTCAACGAACAGCTATTGAAGCTGTGGAAGCGGACGAACAAGACCATATGCTTCGTCACGCATTCCATTCCGGAAGCGGTCTATCTCTCCACCAAGATCGTCGTCATGTCGCCCCGCCCGGGCCGCGTTACCGACATCATCGAATCGACGCTGCCGACGGAGCGACCGCTTGGCATTCGCGAAACGCCCGAGTTTCTGGAAATCGCCCACCGTGTCCGCGAAGGTCTGCGGGCCGGTCACAGCTACGAGGAGTAGGATCGCCATGAACCCGCAATTCCTCCTTTGGCTTGCCGGCGCGATGGCGATCTTCATCAGCGGAGCGACCGCTTCGCGGGCCTATGTCGCCAGCAACAACATTCTCGTTCTGATCCTGTCGCTCGTCCTCTATTGCGTCGGCAATCTGATGATGGTGCGGCTCATGCGCGAGGGCGGGCTGGGGCTGGCAATTTCAGCCTCCGCCATCACCCAGCTCGTTATCGTCAACATCATCGCCTTCATCGTCTTCGGCGAGCGCCTGAGCGTGCAGCAGTTGGCAGGCGTCGGACTCGGCGTCGTCGCCATGGCATTGATGCTGCTTCCGGCGCAAGGGAGGGCATGACGATGGAGAAGGAACAGGTCTTCAAACACAAGATCCTGCCGGTCGGAACCATCGTCCTTGCGATCCTGGTTCTCTGGTATGTCTTTGCCGTCGTTCTTAACGCGCCGTTCCAGCGCGATCTCGACCGACGCGCCAACGTCACCTCGACGACGATGGAATTCATTGCCAAGACGCTGGCTCAACCCAAGCCGATCCTGCCCGCACCGCATCAGGTGGCGCAAAACGTCTTCGAAAATACCTTCCTTCGCGCTCCCACGAGCAACCGCAGCCTCGTCTACAATGCCTGGGTCACGCTGTCCTCCACCGCAGTCGGCTTCGCTTTCGGGACTGTTCTCGGCATACTGATCGCTGTCGGCATCGTCCATGTCGTCGCGCTGGACCGAAGCCTCATGCCCTGGATCATCGCATCGCAGACCGTGCCGATCCTCGCAATCGCGCCGATGGTCATCGTGGTGCTGGCGGCAGTCGATATCACCGGGCTCATTCCAAAGGCGCTGATTTCGACCTATCTTTCCTTCTTTCCCGTCGCCGTCGGCATGGTGAAGGGGTTGCGCTCGCCGGAGGTCATGCATCTCGACCTGATGCGAACCTATAATGCCAGCGCCTCCCAAACCTTCTGGAAACTGCGCGTGCCGGCCTCCATCCCCTTCCTCTTTACCTCGATGAAGGTGGCGATTGCCGCAAGCCTCGTCGGCGCGATCGTCGCCGAACTGCCGACAGGCGCCGTCGCCGGCATCGGTGCAAAGCTGTTGGCCGGGTCCTACTACAGCCAGACGATCGACATATGGGCGGCTCTGGTGGCGGGCTCGGTTCTTGCGGCAATTCTCGTTGCCATCGTCAGCATCGCCGCCCGCATTGTCGATCGCTCGATGGGAGGGAGAACGGCATGAACCAGTTTCATTTCTCCTGGCAGGGCCTACTCTCCCTTCTCCTCTGTCTTCTGGCGATCCCGGCGCTGCCGTTGATCGCCACGGATGCAGCCATACCCGTCAGCAGCGGCACGACCTTCGTCATCTTCATTCTGATCGGCGCTGCCGCCCTTCTTTCGTTCACGAAGCTATCCGAGGGACTTTGCGCCGCCATTCTCTTCTTCGCCGCGCACGCCGCCGCCTGGCTGCTGCTGGCAGGAATCTCGGGCAACGAAGGCAAAGCACAGGCCTCCTTCTTCATTCTGATCGCCGCCGCTTGGCTGCTTGCCTGGCGTTGCGTCTCCATCCTCTCCGCCATCCGGTCGCGCTCGGCCGCCGGTAGCTATACGCTGCGGCTGTTGATCCCCGCCATCTTCGGTGCGTGGATCCTCGTTATATGGGAAGCGGCCACGCGCGGAGCCGGCATTCCCTTCATCCTGTTGCCGCCCCCGAGCGCCATCGGCGTGCGGATAGCAGGGTCCCTATCGATCCTATGGACTGATGTTCAGCAGACGATCTTCAAGGCTGTCCTCATCGGCTACATCGTCGGCTGCGCCAGCGGCTTCATCGTCGCCATCCTCGCGGATCGCGTCGCCTTCCTGCGCCGCGGCCTGTTGCCGATCGGCAATCTGGTCTCCGCCCTGCCGATTATCGGCGTCGCGCCGATCATGGTCATGTGGTTCGGCTTCGACTGGGAATCGAAAGCCGCCGTCGTCATCATCATGACCTTCTTCCCGATGCTGGTGAACACGGTGGCTGGCCTTGCAGCATCCGGCAATATGGAACGCGACCTGATGCGCACCTATGCATCGAGCTACTGGCAGACACTGTTCAAGCTGCGCCTGCCGGCGGCTGCTCCCTTTATTTTCAATGCGCTGAAGATCAACTCGACCTTGGCTCTCATCGGTGCCATCGTGGCGGAATTCTTCGGCACACCCATGTCGGGCATGGGCTTTCGCATCTCGACCGAAATCGGTCGGATGAATGTCGACATGGTTTGGGCCGAAATCGCGGTTGCCGCGGTCGCAGGCTCTGTCTTCTACGGTATCGTCGCCATTATTGAGAGAATGACGACGTTCTGGCATCCGTCTATCCGCGGTGGGCAGACGTAATCCGGGGTCCCGTCCAGGGGATCAAGGCATAACTTCAGAGGGAAAAAGGGTGAAGACATGAAAAAAATAATGCTCGCATTGATGGCAAGTGCAATGACGCTGGCTGCCGCCCAGACCGCCATGGCCGCCGACAAGATAACTCTACAGCTGAAATGGGTGGCCCAGGGTCAGTTCGGTGGCTATTTCGTCGCCAAGGACAAAGGCTTCTACAAGGAAGAAGGTCTCGACGTCGACATCAAGCCGGGCGGCCCGGATATCGCCCCGGAACAGGTGATTGCCGGCGGCGGTGCCGACGTCATCGTCGACTGGATGGGTGGTGCGCTCGTTGCCCGCGAAAAGGGCGTGCCGCTGATCAACATCGCCCAGCCCTTCGAAAAATCCGGCCTGGAACTGATCTGCCCGAAGGATGGTCCGATCAAGACCGAGAAGGATTTCAAGGGCCACACGCTCGGCGTCTGGTTCTACGGCAACGAATATCCCTTCTTCGCCTGGATGCACAAACTCGGCCTGAAGACCGACGGCGGCAAGGACGGCGTCAACGTCCTGAAGCAGAGCTTCGACGTGCAGCCGCTCGTCCAGAAGCAGGCCGATTGCATCTCCGTCATGACCTATAACGAGTACTGGCAGGCGATCGATGCCGGTTTCAAGGCGGAAGATCTTCTCGTCTTCAACTATACCAAACTCGGCAACGACCTTCTGGAAGACGGTCTTTACGTCAAGGAAGACAAGCTGAAGGATGCGAAGTTCAAGGCCGATATGGTGAAGTTCGTTCGCGCCTCGATGAAAGGCTGGAAATACGCCGCCGAGCATCCTGACGAAGCAGCCGAGATGGTCATGGACAATGGCGGCCAGGATGAGAACCACCAGAAGCGCATGGCAGCCGAAGTCGCCAAGCTGATCGGCAACGGCAAGCTCGACATGAAGACCTATGACCGCACAGTCGAAGCCTTGCTCGATCAGAAGATCATCAACAAGAAGCCATCGGGCGCCTACACGCACGAAATCACGGACGCAGCACTGAAATAGCGTCCGCTATCAATGGCATTGGAAACGCGCGGGGATCACTCCCCGCGCGTTTCTTTTCATTTTGTAACAGCAGCAACAAAAAGCTGGCTTTACCGCCGAATTTGCCTAAAAAGCAGTCAGCCATCAACAATTCGAATTCCGACATCACAATGCCGTGATTGCTTCGCATGGTTGCGGCAGGTAGAAATACCCGCAAAATCATTTTCTCGTGATCTTGCGAGATTTCAAATCCGCTCCCATGTACAGAGCGTTTCTAGGATGAGGGACCTGCAGGGCATGACAGACGGATATTGATCCGCCGGTATAGCCGGCTCGCATGCATTGATCCCCCGTGTTCGCGACGGAAAACAGCGAAATCCCTTTGACCAATTGCCGAACTGGAACCGGACGCATGGCCTCCACGCCGCTTAGACTGCTGAACACGACTGCAATCCTGCTTTCATTGCTGGCAGCGCCTGCGGCGATGGCCGAGGAGCCCGTCGTCACCGCACCGAAACAGAACCTGCCCGCGATCGTCATCACCACTGCCGCAACGCGCAAGCTGACCGACAAGGTGGTCGCGACCGGGACGGTGAAGGCGGTCGAAGAGGTCTACATACAGCCGCAGGTCGACGGCCTGTCGATCCGCACACTCAATGCCGATGTCGGCGACAAGGTCGAGGCGAACAGTACGCTCGCCACGCTGAACGACGATGCGCTGATCTTGCAGAAGAGCCAGATGCAGGCAACGCGCGCCAAGGGCGAGGCCAGCCTTGCGCAATTGCGCGCGCAGCTGGCCGAGGCTCGCGCCAATGCCGAAGAAGCAGAGCTGCAGCGGATCCGCGCGGTCACCATGGGCGCCAAGGGCACGATGTCGACCTCCGCCGTCGAACAGGCGAACGCCGCAGCCGCAGCCAACAAGGCGCGCGAGGCATCGGCCGAACAGGCGATCGTGGTTTCAGAGGCCGACCTCAAGGTCATCGACAGCCAGATCGCCGATACCGATCTCAAACTCGCCCGCACCGGCATCAAGACGCCTGTCGCCGGCACAGTCGCCTCGCGCAATGCCCGCGTCGGCGCCATCGCCAACGGCAACGGCGATCCGCTTTTCACCATCATCCGTAACAGCCAGCTCGAACTGGTGGTCGATGTTTCCGAAAGCGACATCACCAAGATCAGTATCGGACAGAAGGCGCGGATTGCACTCTCGGGCAGCCGCGAGAAGCTCGCCGGCACTGTACGCCTGGTCGCGCCCATCGTCGATTCCGTCACCCGTCTCGGCGCAGTACACATCTCCATCGACGAAGGCGACAAGGCCCGCGCCGGCATGTATGGCAGCGCCGAGATCATCATTCGCCAGGAAGAAGGCGTTGCCCTGCCCTTAACCGCCGTCAACACCGACGAGAACGGCTCCTCCGCCCGCAAGGTCGAGAACGGCGTGGTCAAGTTCGTCAATGTCGAAACCGGCATTCAGGACGGCGCCTATGTCGAGATCCTCAAGGGCCTGAAGGCCGGTGAGGATGTCGTTGCCAAGGCCGGCGCCTATGTCCGCGACGGCGACCGCATCACGCCCGTGCGTGATGCCTCGCAAGCCTCCAACTAAGCGGGAACGGCCCCATGAACTTCTCAGCCTGGTCCATTCGAAATCCGGTCGCCCCGCTCCTCGGCTTCTTCCTGCTGATGATCGTCGGCGCGCACGCCTTCTTCAATCTGCCGATCACACGCTTTCCGAACATCGACGTGCCCGTCGTCAACGTCACCGTGACGCAGAGCGGCGCATCGCCCGCCGAACTCGAAATGCAGGTGACGAAGGAGGTCGAAGACGCCGTTGCCGGCATCAACGGCATCGACGAAATACAGTCGACCGTTACCGATGGCCAGTCGCAGACCGTCGTGATCTTCCGTTTGGAAGTGCCGACGCAGCAGGCCGTTCAGGATACCAAGGATGCCATCGATCGCATCCGTGGCAACCTGCCCTCGACGATCGACCAGCCGATCGTCTCGAAGGTTGACGTCGTCGGCCAGGCGATCCAGAGCTTCGCCGTCTCCTCGCCGAACATGACGCTTGAAGAGCTGTCCTGGTTCGTGGACGATACGGTCAAGCGTGCGCTGCAAGGCAAGCCCGGCATCGGCCGCGTCGACCGCTATGGCGGCGCCGACCGCGAGGTCCGCATCGAGCTCGATCCGAACAAGTTGAACGCCTATGGCATCACGGCGCTGTCCGTCAGCCAGCAGCTGCGCAGCACCAACATCGACCTGGGTTCCGGCCGCGGTCAGGTCGCCGGCAGCGAGCAGGCAATTCGTGTCCTCGGCGACGCCCGCAATGTCGCGCAGCTCGCCGACACGACGATCGCGCTCACCAACGGCCGCTTCGTCAAGCTTTCCGATCTGGGTGTGATCAAGGACACCTATCAGGAACCGAAGTCGTTCTCGCGGTTCAACAGCACCCCTGTCGTCACCTTCGGCGTGTTTCGCTCCAAGGGCGCCAGCGAAGTGACCGTCGCCAATACGGTTGCCGACACGCTGTCCAAGGTTCGCGCTGAAAATCCGAACGTCTCGATCGAGATGATCGACGATTCCGTCTACTACACCTACGGCAACTACGAATCCGCCATGCATACGCTGCTCGAGGGCGCGATCCTGGCCGTTATCGTGGTCTTCCTCTTCCTGAGGAACTGGCGCGCGACGCTGATTTCAGCGGTAGCTCTGCCGCTTTCCGCGATCCCGACATTCTGGATCATGAACCAGATCGGCTTCTCGCTGAACCTCGTCAGCTTCCTGGCATTGACGCTGGCGACGGGCATTCTCGTCGACGATGCCATCGTCGAGATCGAAAACATCTCGCGCCATATCAAGATGGGCAAGACGCCCTACCGCGCCGCCATCGACGCGGCTGATGAAATCGGGCTGGCCGTCATCGCGACGACCTTCACGATCATCGCGGTCTTCGTGCCCGTTTCCTTCATGCCGGGCATTCCGGGCCAATACTTCATTCAGTTCGGCCTGACAGTTGCCTTCTCGGTGTTCTTCTCGCTGCTTGTCGCGCGTCTGATCACACCGATGATGGCCGCCTACCTGATGCGCGCCGAAGACGGTGTTGACGACCACCATGACAATGATGGTCGCTTCATGCGCGGCTACAGCTGGTTGGTTCGGGTGACGACGAGAAAATGGTACACGCGTTACCCGACGCTCATTGCAGCATTCGCTTTCTCCATCGCCTCTGTTGTCGCACTGATCGTGTTCGTCCCCGGCAGCTTCATCCCGCCGGAAGACTCCTCGCGCATCGTGCTATCAGCCGAACTTCCGCCGAATGCACGGCTCGACGACACCGAACAGGCGACCAACGAGATCTATCGCCGCGTCAAGGGCATCGACGGCGTCGCGAGCATCTTCGTTCTCGGCGGCGCCTCGCCGAAGGGTGATCTGGAACTGCGCCGCGCCACGGTGACGCTGACGCTCGGTAAGCTTGATCAGTCGCTCGTCAAGAAGCTTGTCAACGACGTCCTCGGCTCGTTGCCCGTCATCGGCCCCTATCTGCCGAAGGTCACTGTGCACGGCCGCGTGCGTCCCCAATGGGAAGTCGAAAAGGAAGTCTTCGCGAAACTGCGCTCGATCCCCGACGTGCGCATCACCAAGCTCAACGACCGTGGTGATCGCGACCTGACCTACAACTTCCTTTCGCGCAACGAGAAGGACCTGAAGCAGGCGGTCGGCATTCTGGAAGCCGAGCTGCGCACCGACCCGACGCTCGCCAACGTCAGCGCAGACGGCGCATTGCCGCGTCCGGAGCTGCAGATTTATCCGCGTAAGGATGAGGCAGCACGCCTCGGCATCACGCCGCAGATGATCTCCGATACGGTCCGCGTCGCCACCATCGGCGATATCGACGCATCACTCGCGAAAATCTCGCTCGACGACCGCCAGATCCCGATCCGCGTGCAGGCTTCGCTCGGCATGCGGCGTGATCTCGCCGCCATCCGCGCCTTGCGCATCAAGACGTCAACGGGCGCAACCGTTCCGATGTCGACCGTCGCCGACATCAACTACTCGGAAGGTCTGTCCTCCATCAAGCGCAACAACCGCTTCCGCGTCGTCGCCATCGGCGCCGACCTGCCTCAGGGCGTGGCGCTGGATACGGCGTCCGAGCACTTCCTCGATATCGTCAACAAGGCCAAGATCCCGGCCACCGTGCATCTGGCGGAAAGCGGCGATACCAAGGTGCAGAAGGAAATGCAGCAGAGCTTCGGCAATGCCATGCTGCTCGGCCTGCTGCTGGTTTTGACCGTGCTGATCCTGCTGTTCAAGGATGTGATTCAGCCCTTCACCATTCTGTTCTCATTGCCGCTGGCAATCGGCGGCGTGGCGCTGGCGTTGATGATGACGGGCAACGCGCTTTCGATGCCTGTGATGATCGGCATTCTCATGCTGATGGGCATCGTGACCAAGAACGCCATCCTTCTGGTCGACTTCGCCATCGAGATGATGCATCAGGGCATGCCAAGGCTGGATGCCGTCATCGAGGCCGGCCGCAAGCGCGCCCGCCCCATCATCATGACCTCGATCGCCATGTCGGCCGGCATGCTGCCATCGGCCCTCGGCGTTGGCGAAGGCGGCTCCTTCCGCGCGCCAATGGCCATCGCCGTCATCGGTGGCATCATCGTGTCGACGGTGCTGAGCCTGGTGGTCGTGCCGTCTTTCTTCCTCATCATGGACGACGTATCGCGCCTGCTTGGCTTCCTCTTCGGCAGGCTGGTCGGCAAACGGGATGCGGACGATGAGGTCGTCACCAAGGAGGGCCTGGCGACAGCCGTCAATGAAAACCGCCAGTCGCTTGCGACATTGGAAGAGCGCGTGGAGGCCATGGAAAGCGGCGATACGCGCCGTTCCAAGCCAACAGGCACGAATGTACTGAGACTGCCGCCTTTCGCGGCCGAATAAGCTGCTCGATCGGACGATCAAGCCATGTCGGGGCGGCTCAAAGGCCGCCCTGTTCTTTTAGGAAATCGACGATCTTGCTGACGCCCTCACCTCGCTTCATGTCTGAAAACACGAAGGGGCGAGCCTGACGCATCCGGTTGGCGTCACGGTCCATCACATCGAGATCGACCTCGACGAAGGGCGCCAGATCCTTTTTGTTGATGACGAGGAGGTCCGACTTGGTGATGCCCGGCCCGCCCTTGCGCGGGATTTCTTCGCCCTGGCATACCGAGATGACGTAGATGGTGATATCGGCAAGATCAGGCGAAAAAGTCGCGGCCAGATTGTCACCGCCGGATTCGATGAAGACCACGTCGAGATCCGGAAGCCTCTCGTTCAGGCCGGCAATAGCCTGCAAATTGATCGTCGCATCCTCGCGAATGGCGGTGTGCGGACAGCCGCCCGTTTCGACACCGACGATGCGATCCGACGTCAAAGCCTGCATCCGCACCAGCGCTTCCGCATCCTCGGTCGTATAGATATCGTTGGTGACGACAGCGACGGAATAGTCGTCACGCATCGCCTTGCAAAGCTTTTCGGTCAATGCGGTCTTGCCCGAGCCGACAGGCCCGCCGATGCCGACACGCAGAGGTCCATTTCTCGATTTCATGCTCGCAACTCCGGTAAAATGGCAGGATAGCGAAGCATCCCTGCGCCGCACAGCGGCGAATGACGTAGGACGCCCCTCGACGCGGAAATTTCCGTGAGGCGTCGCTTCATGAGCGAAAGAGCCGCGTTCCCTGGGTTTCGTGCCGCAGGCTCGCAATATCGGCCTGAACAGTCGCCGCGCCGAGATCATCCAGATCGGATTGTGCCGCCGCCATCGCCACCTTGGCAAGGATGTCCTCCAGCTCCGCGAGGATGGCGACGCCGTCCTTCTGTCCGGCTACACCGAGCCGGATGCCGGCGGACAGCAGCTGGGATACAAACGCATGCAGGAAGGCGGCGAGCGTCTTCTCGACGGGGATAGCATGAGCCCGGGCAACGGCTCCGATCGCGACAGGATAGACGGCTTTTGCCGGCAGCAGCGAAAAGATCTGGTGCGGCCAGGCACCGGCGGCCGACAGGAAGGCTTTTCCTAGCAACATGGTTTCGGCGTGACGCTCCTTTGAGCCGGCGAGCGCCTCGCCAAGCTCCGCAACGTCTGCGAGCCGCAAGGCGTCATCTCCGGCCTGATGCGCTTCCGCAAGCAGGACAGCATCGTTCCATCCTGAACCTTGCTGGATGAGCGTCGCGATCCAGGTCTTCAAGCTCTCGCTGTCATGAACCAATCCGTCATGAACGGCCCGTTCAAGGCCACCGGAATAGGCAAAGGACCCCACCGGAAATGCCGGCGACAGCCAAGCCATCAACCGTAGCAAAGCCTGTAGATCGCGATCAACACTCATCGCCATGTCGCCCGCTTGCGCTCAATCATGTGAGTGATGGTCATGTCCATGCGAATGGCCGCCATGGGAATGATAGGCGCCACGCGCGGGCTGGAAAGGCTCGCTGACCTCGGCAACAGTCGCGCCGAGCCCTTCGAGCATGGCGCGAATCACATGATCGCGCAGGATCAGGATACGTTCCTCCTCGATCTGCGCCGAAAGATGGCGATTGCCGAGATGCCAGGCAAGCTCGATCAGATGACGGCGATCCCGCGGCGTGATTTCGAAAAGCTTTTCATCCGCGGCAACGATCTCGATCAACTCGCCGTCCTCGCGCACCAAAAGATCGCCATTGGCAAACAACACCGGCTCTTTCAGATCGAGCATCACCATCTCGCCATTCTCAAGATGCAGCAGTTTGCGGCGCAGGTGCCTGAGATCATGCGGCAGCACGACGCGATCGATCGGATTGGAGGAAGGGGTGCCGGCTGGCAGGTAGGACATTACGCGTAGCATGGCAAATCCAGATCAAAGCATTTCCAGGAAAAGTGCGCAGCGGTTTTCCATCCGGAATGCGTCAAAACAAAGAGATTGAAACTTCACCCGAGCATGCAAAATAGTCGTGTCGCGCGCAAGCGCCAATGCCGCTCAGAAGGTGCTACATTCGTAGCGCATAGCGCTGCAGTTCCATGAGCTCCGCGGGGGCCTCTCCGTCCTGCTCGACGGCGCAACGGCGCCAGATCTGAGAGAGCCGCTCGCGCTCGTGAACGACCCGGTTGCGACCGAGTGTCTTGGCCAGATAAAGGGCCTTATCGGCAGCAGCGTAAACGCCCTCCGCCTTACGCTCCCTACTCATATCGGCAATGCCCGCCGAGATGGTTATCTTGACCGAACCGCCGTCGATGGCGATCGGATGGTTGGCGATCTGTTCCTTGATCTCCTCGATACGGTTGATCCGATCGGCGGTCTCGCCTCCATGAATGATGGCGCCAAATTCCTCGCCGCCGAGCCGGGCGATCACATCGCCACCGGTAAAGACATCCCTGAAGAGCTGCGATACCGCGATAATCACTGCATCGCCGGAAGCGTGGCCGAAACGATCATTGATCGTCTTGAAACGGTCGACATCGAAAATCACCAGCGAAGCGCCGTGGTCGGCTTCGTTCAGCGCTTCCGTAAAGGCGCGGCGATTGAGCAGGCCGGAAAGCCCGTCGGTGCGGCTCAAACGTTCGAATTCGGCGCGGGAAACGGCAAGCCTGTGCATCGAAGAGCCGGCCAGTATCGCCAGCGCGCCGGAAACCGTACCGCCGACGATCCATGCCAGCAGGACGCCGAAGCGCATGACCTCAAGAACCGGCAATGGCAGGAGATCGAACCACTGCAAGATGGGAAGCATAACAATCATGATCGCAAGCGACATGATGACGGCCGTAAAACTCATCTTAAGCGCGAAAATATAAATCGCACGCCTGTGTTGAAAGTTGCCGACTTCGGTCTGCAGTGAAATCCATTGTTTCATGCGATTCACCTTCTTCTGCTACCGTTTCAGTCACGTGAGATAGGGGTGAAGACGCTTCCAGGTCTTTAATCGAATCACTAAAATGCCCGGCATTTCCCAACTTGTGAACAATCTCCGATAGCGGCCGCCACCGTCTCTGGGGCAAATCGAAAGGCTGCCAGGAGGTGACGCTCCGCAAGCCCATGATAAAGCTGCACTAACCCGCACAAGGCATTGAAGGCCCCCGAAAAGGGAGCCTCCATGTCAGCCGACAGCAATTCCTCGGAATACCTGTCAGAAAAGGAAATAACGCTGCGCCATCGGCAGCACAGTCGCCGGCTCGCAGGTCAGAAGCTCGCCGTCGGCGCGCACCTCATAGGTTTCCGGGTCTACCTCGATATGAGGGGTGAGACTATTATGGATCATCGATGCCTTCGAGATGCCGCCGCGGGTATTCCTGACCGGCAATAGCGTCTTGGCGATACCAAGCTTGCCGGCAAGTCCCGCATCGAATGCAGCCTGGGACACGAAGGTCACCGAAGAGTTGGTCCGATTCTTGCCGAATGCCCCAAACATAGGGCGGTAATGCATCGGCTGAGGCGTCGGAATGGACGCGTTGGGATCGCCCATCGGCGCGGCGGCAATTGAGCCGCCAAGCAGAACCATTTCGGGTTTCACGCCGAAAAAGGCCGGATTCCACAGCACCAGATCCGCGCGCTTGCCAATTTCGATCGACCCGACTTCATGGCTGACGCCATGGGCGATGGCCGGGTTGATCGTATATTTGGCGATGTAGCGCTTCACGCGGAAATTGTCGTTGTCGCCGATCTCCTGCGCCAGACGGCCGCGCTGGCGCTTCATCTTGTCGGCCGTCTGCCAGGTGCGGATCGCCACTTCGCCGACGCGGCCCATGGCCTGGCTGTCGGAAGAGATGATCGAGAAAGCGCCGATATCGTGCAGGATATCCTCGGCGGCGATGGTCTCCTTGCGGATACGGCTTTCGGCAAAAGCGATGTCTTCCGGGATCGACGACGACAGGTGATGGCAAACCATCAACATGTCGAGATGCTCGGCGATCGTGTTAACCGTATAGGGCCGGGTCGGATTGGTCGACGACGGAATGACGTTCGACTGGCCGCAAATCTTGATGATGTCTGGAGCGTGACCGCCGCCAGCGCCCTCGGTATGGAACGCATGGATCGTGCGCCCCTTGATAGCGCCGATCGTATCCTCGACGAAGCCACTTTCGTTCAACGTATCCGTGTGGATCATCACCTGAACGTCGTAGGCATCGGCCACACTGAGACAGCAGTCGATCGCGGCCGGCGTTGTTCCCCAATCCTCATGCAGTTTCAGCGCACAGGCGCCGCCGAGCACCATCTCCTCCAGCGCCGCCGGCAGCGACGCGTTGCCCTTGGCGGACAGACCGATATTCATCGGAAAAGCATCGAAGGATTCGATCATGCGCGCCAGATGCCACGGCCCCGGCGTGCAGGTCGTTGCCAGCGTGCCATGCGCTGGGCCGGTGCCGCCGCCGAGCATGGTGGTGATACCCGACATCAAGGCTTCCTCGATCTGCTGCGGGCAAATGAAATGGATATGGCTATCCATACCGCCGGCGGTAACGATTTTGCCCTCGCCTGCAATAACCTCTGTGCCCGGCCCGACGATAATGCCGATATCAGGCTGCGTATCTGGATTGCCGGCCTTGCCGATCGCAACGATGCGGCCATCCCTCAAGCCGATATCGGCCTTCACGATCCCCCAGTGGTCAAGGATCAGTGCATTGGTAATGACGGTATCGACAGCCCCGTTCGCCCGCGTCACCTGGCTCTGTCCCATACCGTCGCGAATGACCTTGCCGCCGCCGAACTTCACTTCCTCGCCGTAGGTGGTGAAGTCCTTTTCGACTTCGATGAACAACTCGGTATCGGCGAGCCGCACCTTATCGCCAACTGTCGGACCGAACATGTTGGCATAGGCAGCGCGGGAAATCCTGTAGGGCATGGTTCAGTCTCCTTGGCAGGAAGAGAGGTGGTTCAGTCGGGAAGACGTCTCAGACGTCCGAGGGACACATAGGCGTCCACCAGTTGCTTTTCGGCGGCAAAAGGATGCTCGCTCCAACCCACGTGGCTAAAGCCGGTAATGGCGACATCGTCGTTGGGATGACGCAACAACACATCGGCTATCACGATCATGCCGCTGCTCGGCACGACATAGGCGCCGGGTTCATGCGGGGCGAGCGCGGCGTCGACGCCTTCGTGCACGGACTGCTCGATCACCACATGCCGTTTCCCTGTTGCCTGGCAGAAGGCGGTGAACTGGTCCGTATAGTCATCGCAGAAATCGTCGAGCTCGGGATGCGAGATTGCCAAGGGCGCGCGAAGGGCTGCAAACTTACGTGGATCGCGCACGCTCCAGATTTCCGACGCCGAAGCGACCGCCGGGCTCTTTCGCCATTCGGCGGAACCGAGCATGGCGCGCGCCGGACGGCCGGTATTGCAGACCGCAACCACATCGGTCCGACTGCCGCCTGCACCCATCGAACGGCAATCGTTGAAGCGGATTACCAGGTCGGCGGCATCGATCGTCGCTGCCAGCGCCGGCGCGACGTCACCATTACCGACGATCACGATGCGCCTGGAACTCACTGATTGCCCTCCGGCCCATCGGCAAGATCCTTCAGTTCTTTGGTCCGCTTCTTGGTCAGGTCAGCCTTGCATCCTGAAACCAGCATGGGCTCCATGGAGCCGCCGCGCGCCTGAAATCCCTGCGCCTCGCATTCACCGTCACGATAATCCACCCAGGCACGTTGCGCCTTGATGAGCGCCTTTTCGGCACCCTTCATATCGTTATCCAAATCCGCGTCGATGGCGACCGTCGCGGCGCGGGTTTTCTTGTATTGGGCATTCAGTGCCTTGTCGGCCGTGTCGAAATCGAGCGCGGCGCAAATGTTGAGATCGGTCTGCGCTTCGGCCTTGGCGCAATCGATCTTCGGATTATCCGGATTGTTCTGCGCAAAGGCAGGACCGCAGATCAGGGCCGCGACAAAAGCCGCAGCAGGCGCAAGCATTTTCATCGACATCAAATTCCCCAAAAACTTAGAGTTTGCCCATAATCTGCTGACGAAAGCCGTAGACTTCGCGCTTGCCCGACAGCGGGATCAACGTCACCGAGCGCGTTTGTCCCGGCTCGAAACGCACGGCGGTCCCAGCGGGAATATCGAGCCGCATCCCCCTCGCCTTGTCGCGATCAAAGGAAAGCCCGGCATTCGTCTCGGCAAAATGATAGTGGCTACCGACCTGCACCGGCCTGTCGCCCGTGTTGGACACCTCGAGCGTTATGGTCGACGCGCCGGTATTGAGCTCGATATCGCCAGCTGCGGCAATGATTTCGCCTGGAATCATGGTCTTCTCCTCATGCAGCCCGAACAGGCGCACATCCCTCTGCTTTCAAAACACGCTTGGTCGAGGCCGGATATTTGGCGAGCAATGCTGCGGGCCGAACAGGCCGCTGCACGAACGTGCCGCCGCAATTCGGGCAGGCACCGCCCAGAACCTTATCGACACAATCGGCGCAGAAAGTGCATTCGAACGTGCAGATCATCGCCTGCTCGGTTTCCGGCGGCAAATCTCTGTCGCAACATTCGCAATTGGGTCTGAGTTCCAGCATGTCGGCCTCAACGGATCGGTTCATGAACGGTGACGAGCTTTGTTCCGTCCGGGAACGTCGCCTCCACCTGAATATCGTGGATCATCTCGGCGATACCCTCCATCACCTGATCGCGGGTGATGACATGGGCGCCGGCCTCCATCAACTCGGCCACCGGGCGGCCGTCGCGCGCACCTTCGACCACGAAGTCGGTGATCAACGCGATAGCCTCGGGATGGTTGAGCTTGACGCCACGCTCCAGCCGTCGCCGCGCCACCATTGCCGCCATGGAAATCAGCAGCTTGTCTTTTTCTCTTGGAGTAAGGTTCATCGCCTACCTACGTGATTGCTGTTTTCCGAACCAGGATGCCGAAAAATGTGAACGATTTTCGGATGACTTCCTGCTCTTGTTCTTTATTTCTGGAGCTGGATGATTTTAGGTCAGGCGGGCCTGAAATCATCTAGCTCCGGGGGACTTACAGGTTCCAGACTTTCGGCACTGGCGCGCCGTTGCGCAAGGCGGAAATGATCGGGATGAGGACTTTTCTGAGCGCAAAACCATCTGCCGCAACAAGCCTCACCACAAGCTTGTCCTTCCAGTGACTGGCGCCTGCCATATGCGCATCGACGAGCGGCCTGACATGACCGAGATAGCTCTCGGCCTGAGGCCCAGTATAAAGCAATGTCGCAAAGGCGACCTGGCCGCTCAACACAGCGCTTTTGCCGGTCAGCGTCGCGATATCGCCATCCAGGCGCAGTTCCTCGGCATGGATCAGGCGACCGCCGCGGCGGATGCGCCAGCGGTCGCGAAACAGCCCCGTCACCATCGCCTCACCCATGGCCTTGCGCCCGAGCAGGATGGCCTCGACCGCAAGAAATTCGGCCGTCGCGTCAAGTTCGACATCCAGCCGGCGCGAAAGCGAGGCACGATCGAAGAGAATGGTTTCCTGTGGCAGCCAGTCGACCCGCGCGCCTGAACCTACGCTGATGGAAGTCCGGACCTCCGCCGTATCGCTTGAGGCCTTGTAGATTTTCTCGCAGGCCTGTGTCGTCACGTCTATGCGCGTATCCGGCGCGGCGGCAAAGCTCCAATCCATACGATCGCCACCGGTAAGACCGCCGGCCGTATTGATGATGACTGCTTCCATGGAATTATCGAAGGTCTGTGGCAGGCGGATCTTTGCGGCACCTTCCTGAAACAGTTCCGCCAGGCGCGTGCGACCGCCAAGCGACTTGGCCGCGAGATGGCCGCGCCCCTGCGCCCTCTGCGGTCTCGTGCTTGACGCTGCCATTGCCATTCCGCCCCCCCATTTGCCCGATGCACCGACGCCGGATCACTGAAGTCTTTCATGGAATAGACGCACGCAATTTCCATGCCTTGTGCCATTGCCCCGAACAACGCTCTGCCCCGCGACGATGGGTGCTTCCTTTTTCGCCAAACGCCAAAAAGAAAGGCAGCCACGGTCATCACCAAGTACCGGACGGCCTCGTTGCGCATGAACTCTATTGGGGTGCCGCCAATCGGAGCGCCACGCGATCTATCAAGGCTAGCTCTCTCCCTCGGCTTACACCTGCTCCGAGATGCACGGATCAGATCACCCGGTCCGGCGGCTCGCGACCAGCAAAGAAGGCGCTGATATTGTCCATCACCTTCATGCCCATGGCTGTGCGGGTCTCTTCCGTGGCGCTGCCAAGATGCGGCAGAAGCACGACATTCTCCAGCGCCCGCAGCCGCTCAGGCACATGCGGTTCCGCCTCGTAAACATCGAGGCCTGCGCCGCGGATTGTGCCCTGCTCGAGGGCGGCTATCAGGGCCGTTTCGTCGACCACATCGCCGCGCGCGGTATTGATGAGGAACGCACCCGGCTTCATTGCCGCAAAGCGCGTCGCGTTCATGAGATGGCGATTTTCCGCGCCGCCGGGGCAATGCAGTGAAACGAAATCGGCTGCACCAAGCACGTCTTCCACCGTGGGCAACTGCCTCGCGCCGTAATGCGCGGCCTCGGCCGGATCGACTGAGGAGCGATTGTAGAAGACGACATCCATGCCGAAGCCGAAATGGCAACGTTGCGCGAATGCCTTGCCGATACGACCAAAGCCGATAATGCCGACGGTCTTGCCGGTAACCTTGGTGCCGACCAGATGCGTCGGTCTCCAGCCGGTCCAGGCACCGGCACGCACCTCACGCTCCCCTTCTCCGCCGCGGCGCGCGACGGACAGCAACAGCAGCATGGCAATATCGGCTGTGCAATCGGTGAGAACACCCGGCGTGTTGGTGACGACGATGTCCTTCGCTTTGGCGGCTGCAATATCGATATGATTAAAGCCGACACCGAAATTGCCGATGATCTTTGACCTGACCGCCTCTCCCGCGAAGAGCGCTGCAGGAAGCCTGTCGGAAACGGTGGGCAGAACGGCGTCATAGGAAAGCAATGCGTCGCGCAGTTGCGCCGCATCGAGCGCAACATCGTCCTCGTTCAGCGTGGTGTCGAAAGCTTCCGACAGGGCCGCCTCGACGGCGGTCGGCCAACGCCGCGTAACAAGAATCCGGGGTTTGCTCATGTGCTTATCCTCTTGCCTGTATCAGGCAGACTTAAAGCAGGTCCGCCGTGAAGGAAATGCCGATCCTCAGTCAGCAGCAACGAAAAAAGCCCGGCGCGTAGCCGGGCTTTGCAGATCGTGTCGAAGCCGGAAATCGGCGGGTTCGAAGCTTACTTCGCGATTTCGTCGTAAGCGTACTTGCCGTCGGAACCCTTGGACCACTTGTAGATGACGTAGTCCGGGCGGGTGATGTCACCCTTGGCGTTGAAGCTCAAGTCGCCGATTGCAGTCTTGAACGGACCCTTTGCCTTGATAGCGTCGGCAACGGCCATCGGATCGTTAGAGCCGGCAGCCTTGGCGGCAGCGGCAATGACCTGCATCGCTGCATAGCTGTAGAAGGTGTAGCCTTCCGGTTCGTAACCGGCAGCGCGGAACTTGGTCACGAGGTCAGCAGCAGCCGGATTCTTGCGGGCATCCGGTGCGAAGGTCATCAGCGTGCCGTCGACGGCATCGCCGGCGATGGAAGCCAACTCGTTGGTAACGATACCGTCACCCGACATGAAGTGAGCCTTCACGCCCTGGTCCGCCATCTGGCGCAGGATCAGGCCGGCTTCGGTGTGGAGACCGCCGTAGTAGACGAAATCGGCACCGGCCTGCTTCATCTTGGCGATAAGAGCCGAGTAGTCCTTGTCGCCGGGAGTGATGCCTTCATAGAGAACTTCCGTCACGCCAGCGGCGTTCAGGTTCTTCTTGGTTTCGTCGGCAAGGCCCTGGCCGTAAGGGGTCTTGTCGTGAACGACTGCAACCTTGGCGCCCTTGAAATTGTCGACGATGTACTTGGCGGCAACTATGCCCTGCTGGTCGTCACGGCCGCAGGTACGGAAGGTGTTCCAAAGACCGCGCTCGGTATAGACGGGATTGGTAGCGGCCGGCGAGACTTCGAGGATGCCGTTTTCGGCATAGACTTCCGAAGCCGGGATGGAAACGCCCGAGTTGAAGTGACCGACGACGAACTTCACACCATCGGACACGAACTTGTTGGCAACCGAGACGCCCTGCTTGGCGTCGGAAACGTCGTCGCCCAGTTCGATCTTGATCTTTTCCCCGTTCATGCCGCCAGCCGCATTGATATCGGCGGCCGCCTGCTCGGCGCCCTTCTGAAGCTGCGCACCAAAAGCAGCGTTCGGGCCCGTGAGGGGAGCGCCGACGGCAATGATGATATCGGCCTTTGCAACGCCACCGAATGCGATCATCGCCGACAATGCCACTGCCGACAGAAGATACTTCTTCATATTGTTACTCCCAATTTTTGAGCGGGTTCCGTTTGATTTGCCCTGCGCGATACCCACCAATCATCACGCCGGTAACGCTTGTATTCCGAACTCTGGAAGCATGATCCTGCCGTAAGCTGTTTATATTTATGAGGCAGGATGACGCGGATGCTGGACTAAGACTGTGCCTAGTTTAGGCACAGTGTCAATTCTTCTTCCGCCAGGAAAAGGCGGAGGTCTTTTCGTAAAGCCAGTAATAGTTATTTACCATCTGGTCGGTACGTCGATACCGGTATCCTGCCGTCGCAAAGATCAGCAAAAGAACGACATCTATGATGTAGATGGTGACGTCGAAGACCGGCCCGTTGAACAGCGCATGGTGCAGGAACTGCAGGCCAAGGCCGATCAGGAAACAGTAAATGACGACGAGCGGATAGTTTTCCCAGTTGGAAGCGACGGCGCGACCGGCGCGCCATGCCGTCCAGAACCCGAGAAGGACGATGACCACGCGGATAATTAAGCGGCCGCCGCTATCGCTGTCGAAGAGAAGTCCCTGCATGTCAAATTCTCCGCGAAACGAAACTCAATGATGTCCACCTTCAAGATAGGCGGCACGCACTTCCGGATTGGCCAGCAATTCCTTGCCCGAACCGCTCATTGTCACCCGGCCGTTGACCATCACATAGGCGCGGTCGGAAAGCTTCAGTGCGGCAAAAGCGTTCTGTTCGACAAGAAACACGGTCAGGCCCTGGGTCTGGTTCAGAACCTTGATAGCCTCGAAAATGCCCTTGACGATCAGCGGCGCCAGGCCGAGCGACGGCTCGTCCAGCAAGAGTAGTTTAGGCCGCGCCATCAGCGCACGGCCGATCGACAGCATCTGCTGCTCGCCGCCGGAAAGCGTGCCGCCGCGCTGCGACTGGCGCTCCTTCAAGCGTGGAAAGAGCGTGAAGATCTTCTCGACGTCCTCGTTGAAATATTTGAGCTTGTCGAGGCTCGCACCCATCTGCAGGTTTTCATAGACGGTCATGCGCGGGAAAATGCGCCGTCCTTCGGGGGACTGGGCAATGCGAAGCCGCGCGATTTCATGCGTCGGCATGCGCGTGATATCCCGGCCATCGAATGTGACCGATCCGTTACGGGCCTGCGGGCTGCCGCAGATCGTCATCATCAACGTCGATTTTCCGGCGCCATTGGCGCCGATCAGGCTGACAATCTCGCCGCTGTTGACCTCGATATCGACGCCGGAAAGCGCACGGATATTGCCGTAATAGGTTTCGACGCCCGCGACTTTCAGAAGTGGTTGCCCCGTCATCAATTCTCACCTTCCTGGAGGTGTTCGACTTCGGCAATCACCTCTTCCACTTCCTCGTCCTCGACACCCAGATAGGCGGCGATGACACGCGGATCGTTCTTGACCTCGTCCGGCGTACCGTCGGCGATCTTCTGACCGTATTCCAGCACGATGACATGATCGGAGATTTCCATGACCACCGACATGTCGTGCTCGATCAGCAGGATCGATGTGCCGGTATCCTTGCGGATGCTGCGCAGGAATTCGTTGAGCACCAGGGACTCGCGAGGATTGAGGCCGGCGGCCGGCTCATCCAGGCAAAGCAGTTCCGGACCCGTACACATGGCGCGGGCAATCTCAAGGCGACGCTGAGCGCCGTAGGAGAGATCGCCGGCCGGATCGTCGGCGCGATCGACGAGATCCGCCTTTTCGAGCCAGAAGCGCGCCAGCTCGATCGCATTCTTCGCTTCGGCTCGGTATGGGCCGATGCCGAGCAGGCCGAGGATCGTATAGCCGGAGGCGCGCATCAGCTTGTTGTGCTGCGCCACCAGCAGGTTTTCGAGCACGGTGAGACCCGAAAACAGGCGGATATTCTGGAATGTGCGCGCCACCTTGGCTTCGCGCGTGATCCGGAAATCGGGTAGCCGCTCCAGGAGATATTCCTTGCCGCTCTTCTGATTGAGGGTCAGCATGCCCATCGTCGGCTTGTAGAAGCCGGTGATGCAGTTGAACACCGTGGTCTTGCCGGCGCCGTTCGGTCCGATCAGCGCCGTGATATCGCCGCGCTTCGCCTCGAAGGAGAAGTCGTTGATCGCCATCAGGCCGCCGAACTTCATCGACAGGTGATCGACCTTGAGCAGGATGTCGTTGGGGGTTGTGGTCACAGCGTTCATCAGCCGTGGCCCTCCTTGGTGAAGCTGCCAGAGATCGCTTTTCGCTCCTTGAGGAAGGCGGTTGGCTCACGTGTACCGACGAAGCCGCGCGGCTTGAAGATCATCACCACCACCATCGCAAGGCCGAAGATCAGCATGCGATAAAGTTCGGGAGTGAAATCGGCACCGAAGAACAGCTTTAGAAAATCCATGTCGCGCAGCAGTTCCGTGCCGCCGACCATGGCGATCGCGGCAATCGCGATGCCCTTCAGCGAACCCATGCCACCGAGAACGACGATGGCGAGGATGACGGCCGACTCGAGGAACACGAAGGATTCCGGCGATACGAAGCCCTGGCGCGCGGCGAAGAAGGAGCCGGCGAAGCCGCCGAACATGGCGCCGGTCGCGAAAGCGGTCAGCTTCGTCGTCACCGTGTTGATCCCGAGCGAACGGCAGGCGATCTCATCCTCGCGCAGCGCTTCCCACGCACGTCCAATCGGCATGCGGCGCAGCCGTATCGTGACGTAGGCGGTCAGCATGCAAAGCAACAGAATGACGTAGAACAGGAAGATCTTGTACCAGGCCGACGACATGGGCAGACCAAAGGACCGGATGAAGTTATGCGGGTCCTTAAGATCGAAGCTGTAGATGCCGAACAGCGACGCCTTGGTGATGTTGGAGATGCCGAAGCTTCCCTGCGTCACGTCGGTCCAATTGGTCAGCACGATGCGGATGATTTCACCGAAAGCGAGCGTGACGATGGCCAGATAGTCGCCTCGGAGGCGCAGCACCGGAAAGCCGAGGATCATGCCCCAAAGTGCGGCAAGTATGCCCGAGAGCGGCAGGAGAAGCCAGAAGGACAGGCCGAAATGCATCGACAGGAGCGCGTAGGAATAGGCGCCGACCGCATAGAAGGCGACATAGCCCAGATCGAGCAGACCGGCGAGACCGACAACGATGTTGAGGCCCCAGGCGAGCATCACATAGATCAGGATCTGGATGCCGAAATTGTCGACATAGGTCAACGAGCCCTGCGGACCAAAGATCGCAACCGCCGCAAGCGGATAGAGCATCAGCAGCACAAGCGCGATCTTGTTGAAATGCTTGGAGGCGAAGCTTTGCTCGCCTTCCACCGGCACCACCTTGGCCTTGGCCGCCTTACGCGCCGCCAGCGCAGGCTGAACGAAGACCGTCATGATGAAACGGCCAACGGCAGCGATGGCAACGATGGTCGCCAGCAAGCCCCAGCGCTGCACGATGACCAGCTTGTTGTCCATATTCTGATCGGTCTTGAGGCCGATATAGAGAACGAACATGCCAAAGGCTATCAGCGCGGTCCAGAGGGCATCCGTAATCCCTTTCCGGACAAGGCCGGGCGCGGTCTTGCCTGCAACGAAGTTTGAATTTGCCATGGCGTTATACCTTTTCGACTTCCGGCCGGCCGAGAATACCCGTCGGCTTGAAGATCAGCACGTAGGCCAGGATGCCGTATGTCGCGACATCCTTATACGCGATGGGAAAATTGCCCGACCAGAACGACTCGATGAAGCCGATCATCAGGCCGCCGAGGACAGCGCCGGGAAGCGATCCGATGCCGCCGAGAACGGCTGCCGTGAAGGCCTTGACGCCGGGGACAAAGCCATCCGAGAAGTTGGCGACGCCATAATACATCAGATACATCGTGCCGGCGACGGCAGCGAGCGCCGCGCCCATGATGAAGGTGACGGAAATGGTCCGGTCGACATTGATGCCGAGCAGCGCCGCCATCTTGCGATCCTGCTCGGTGGCGCGTTGGGCGCGGCCGAGCGCCGTCTTGTTGACCAGATACCAGAAGGCAGCCAGCAACACGACCGTCATGATGAAGATGATGATCTGCTTCAGGGACAGCGAAACGCCGCCGAAATTATAGACATCGCCCACCAGCGTCGGGATCGGCTTGTTGCGCGGACCCTGAGCGACCTGGATGAAGTTCGACAGCACGATCGACATGCCGATTGCCGTGATCAGCGGCGCGAGCCGGAACGAACCACGCAGCGGCCGGTAGGCGACGCGCTCGATCACCCAGTTCCACAAGCTCGTCATCAGCATGGCGACGATGAGCATCACCAGAAGCATCACCGCAACGGGCAAGCCGGCAAAGAGAGAGATGAGAACGAGGTAGGTAATAAGGGCCGCAAAGCCGCCAAGCATGAAAACGTCACCATGGGCAAAATTGATCATGCCGATGATGCCGTAAACCATCGTATAGCCGATGGCGATCAGGCCATAGATAGACCCTAGAGTCAGCCCGTTTAGGAGCTGCTGGATAAAGTAATCCATATGTCATTTCCCCTGGATGCAGCGTTATACGACCACATCTCATTTTACTTTTTTAGGTTCCTTCGAGAGGGCCTGTAGGGTCGATTCCATACCGCTTTCGAAAGAAATGTGAAGCCAAAAAGGCGAGAAACTGACAAATTCTTTTCAATTCACCGTGCGCTGGCGCGAATCCGACCAAAAATGACACAAAAGCGGCAGCGTTTGGCTCAAATCTAGCCAAAATGGTCTGGCCGCGCGCTTACTCTGAAAAGCTTTCGTCAGTGACAGGCCCACTGAGGGCCTGTCACTTTTCCACAAGGCCTCCGATCACGCCCGCATGCGCGCACCGTCTCCATCGAACAATGGCTCCGCCTGTAGTTGAGCCGGGAGAAGCTCGCCGAGCAGTTCTATCGACCAGCCCTGTGTTTCGTCAGCGATTCCCTTTGGCACATAGCCGACCGCGACCGAAAGGCCCGAGCCATGGGCGTAGCCGCCTGATGTCACCCAACCGCACACGGCGCCATTATGGTAGATCGGCTCGTCGCCGATGACGTCGGCATCCCGGGCGCTCAGGATGAAGGTGCGCAGCCGCAGCGTGCCGCCCTCGGCTTTTTCCTTGGCGGCAGCGGCCTTGCCGATGAAATCGGCTTCCTTGCTGAGCGCAACGAATCGGTTGAGACCTGCCTCGAGCGGGCCATAGAGCGGCCGGTATTCTCGCGACCAGCTGCCATAGGATTTGTCGAGACGAAGCGCATTGAGCGCCCGCAGGCCGAAGAGCCGGATGTCGAATTCCGCGCCCTCCTGCATCAGGAGGTCAAAGATGTAGCGCTGATGCTCCGGCCTCATCCAGATTTCATAGCCGAGATCCCCGGTATAGGAGACGCGGCCGACGATGGCAGGCGCCATGCCGATATCCATGCGACGAATCGTCATGAAAGGGAACTCTGCGGTCGAAAGATCCTGATGGGTCAGCTTCTGCAGCAGCTTGCGAGAGTTCGGGCCGGCAATCGAAAGGCCGAGCAGCGAAAGACCCAGAGCCTGCAGCTCGACCGAGCCGTCCTTTGGTAGAAGGCTTTCGAACCAGCGCATGTGATAGGCCTCGGCAATGCCGGAACCGATAAGCAGGAAATCCCCCTCGCCGAGCTTCGCCAGCGTGAAGTCGCCGATCAGCTTGCCGTCATGCTTCAGCATCGGCGCAAGCGTCATGCGGCCGATGGCTGGAATACGGCAGGTCAGCAGCTTGTCGAGGAAAGCCTCCGCCCCCGATCCCTTCACCGAATATTTGGCAAAACCCGAGGTCTCCATGAGGCCCACGCTCTCGCGCACCGCCTTGGCTTCGGCACCGACGACATCGAAATCGTTGGAGCGACGCCAGGAGAACTGATCGACCTCGCCCTTCGGCGCGAACCATAGCGCCTGTTCCAGACCATAGTAGGCGCCGAAGACGCCGCCGGCATCCTTCAGCTTATCGTAGATCGGCGTCGTCAGCAGCGGGCGGGCCGCCGGCAGCTCCTCGTTCGGATAGCGGATGGAGAAGCGACGGGCATAGTTCTCGCGCACCTTGGCATTGGTATAGGCGAGCGTCGCGTAATCGCCGTAGCGGGATACATCCATCGCGAAAACGTCAAAACCCGGATCGCCGTAGATCATCCAGTTGGCAAGCGCCAATCCGACGCCTCCGCCCTGGCTGAACCCGGCCATCACGGCGCAGGCCGACCAGTAATTGCGCAGGCCGCGCACCGGTCCGACCAGCGGATTGCCATCCGGCGAGAAGGTGAACGGGCCGTTGATGATCTTCTTGATGCCGGCATTATTAAAGGCCGGGAAATGACGGAAACCAACTTCCAGTTCCGGCGTGATGCGCTCGATGTCCTCAGCCAGCAGCTCATGGCCGAAATCCCACGGCGTAGTCAACGGCGACCATGGGCGACAGGCCTTTTCATAGGTGCCCATCAACATGCCCTGGCGTTCCTGGCGCAGATAGATCTCGCCGTCGAAGTCGACGCAGTGCATCAACTCCTTGCCTGTCGTCTTGTTGAAGTCGATGACCTCGGGCATATCCTCGGTGATCAGATACATGTGCTCCATGGCGAGCACCGGCAACTCAAGCCCAACCATGCGGCCAACTTCGCGCGCCCAGAGACCGGCGGCGTTGACGACATGCTCGGCGATGATCTCGCCCTGGTTGGTAATGACGCGCCAGGATCCGTCCTCGCGCTGCACCAGCTCTTCCACCTTGGTATGCAGATAGATATCGGCACCGTTCTTCTTGGCCGAGCGCGCATAGGCATGCGTCGTGCCATATGGGTCAAGGTGGCCTTCGACCGGGTCGTAGAGAGCGCCGACGAATTGATCTGGGTCGAGAAGCGGCATCATCTCATGCGCTTCCTTCGGCGTCAGCAATGTCGCCTCCAGCCCGTTATAACGGCCCTTGGCAAGGATCGATTTCAGCCAGTCGAATCGCTGCGGCGTCGCCGCCAGCATCAGGCCTGAAGTCAGGTGCAGGCCGATGTCCTGACCGGAATATTCCTCGATCTCCTTATAGAGCTCGACCGTATATTTCTGCAGCTTGGCGACATTCGGATCGCCATTGATCGTGTGCATGCCGCCCGCGGCATGCCAGGTCGAGCCGGACGTCAGCTCGGAGCGTTCGAGCAGCACGACATCCTTCCAGCCGAATTTCGTCAGGTGATAGAGCACCGAACATCCGACGACACCGCCACCGATGACGACGACCTTGGCATGGCTTTTCATCTAGGAATCCCCTGTTTTCGGCACGAAGCCGCCGGGTATCTTCCCGCGCGACCGACCGCATTTATAAGGAAACCTAGAGACTATCCGACAAGCCAAATAGCCCGAACTGCGAAACGGACATGCCTGTTTGCGCCATCGCAATTGTTCGGATCGCGCCATTGCCGTGAGAAGCCGCAAACAGACCGGCAGAGCCCTCCCGGTCCGGCAACATCAGGCCTTTCAGTCGACGAAGGCGGCTGTCAGGGCGAACTCCCGCCCCATCTCCATGATCTCCTCGAAAACGCTGCCGGCATAGGAGCGCGGCAGAATGATTTCGAAGCGATCGGCACCCGTGCGGGCGACATTGGCGCTGACATGGCAGCACAGCATGTTGGCAGACTGTCCTTCGGCAAAGACTTGCGGATGCAGGTCTACAGCCACGCATTTGGCGAGAATACGTCGCACGTTGGGACCGGAGATGCGAAGCAGCACGCGGCCGTCACTCTGCTCGAAAAACGAAACGCGGGCAGGATCGAGCGCGAAGAGATCGCGCGCCACGCTCTCCGCGCCCAGCGTCTCGGAAACGACAAGCCACTCCCTCGGTCCAGCGTTGCGGACGGAAACATCGTCGATCACCTTCAACCCGGCCAGAACCCAGTCTTCATCGCCGGCCTTGGCGAGCACCGAGAAGATGACCGGCCTGCGAACGACGGCGAGATGATTTGGATTGGCGGCAGCCTCGAAGCCGGAAATATGATCTTCCAGCACATGCCTGTTTTGAAACGCGACGCTCATCAATCCCTCACCCGAAAAGCTTCTTGTTGTCCGGATCGACGAAGACAGGATTGCAGACCTCCGCCGGCACCTCTTCTCCGCGCAACCCGTCCCAGACGACCACATGCTCGCCGATCCGTTCACGGCCCGATTTCAGGAAGGCCAATGCGATGGAATGACCGAGAACCGGCGAGAAGCAGGCTGAGGACACATGCCCCTGATCGTTCACTGTCGACGGCCTTGCACCTTCCCTCAGAAGATGCGCGCCGGCTTGGATCTCCTTCGTCGTGTCGAGCGGCTTCAGTCCCACGAGCTGCCCGCGATCGGCCGCGGTCAGACCGAAGCGTGTGGACAATCTCTTGCCGATGAAATCCGGCTTCTGAGCCGACATCATTTTCCCGAGGCCAACATCGTCGGGAGTTGTCCGGCCATCCAGCTCGTTGTGCGTGACATGGCCCTTCTCGATGCGCAGCACGTTGAGGGCTTCGACCCCATATGCGCAGATGCCATGAGACTTGCCGGCTTCCATGATCGCATCCGCGACGGCCTCGCCGTAGCCGGCCGGAACGGCAAGTTCGTAGGCAAGCTCGCCCGAGAAGGAAATGCGGAACAACCGTGCCTTCAGCCCTCCCTTCAGCATGACTTCAGCCGCTGCGAGGAAGGGGAAGAAGGAGTCGGATATATCGTCCTCGACGATCTGTTCGAGCACCAACCGCGCCTTAGGCCCGGCAATCGCCATCTGCGCCCATTGATCGGAAGAGGAAACGAAGCGGACGTCGAGCTGTGGCCAGAGCGTCTGCGCCGAGAATTCCATATGCGTCATCACCTCGCCGGCCATTGCCGTCGTGGTCGTCAGGAAGAAATGGTCCGGGGTCAGCCGGCTCGTCGTGCCATCGTCGAAGACCATGCCATCTTCACGCAGCATCAATCCATAACGGGCCTTGCCGACGGGCAGCTTCAGGAAGGCATTGGAATAGAGGCGATTGAGAAACTCCGCCGCATCCTTGCCGAAGACCTCGATCTTGCCGAGCGTCGACACGTCGCAAAGACCGACATTGTTGCGCACATTCAGCACTTCGCGGTCGACGCTGTCGCGCCAGCCCTTCTCGCCCGGCCGGGCAAACCAGGAGGAACGATACCAGAGGCCGGCTTCGACGAAGCTCGCACCATTCTTCTTCGCCCAGCCATGCAGCGGCGACTCCCTCACCGGCTGCGCGTGCTTGTCCCGCGCAGTTCCAGCCAAGGCGCCGAAGGAAACGGGGGTATAGAACGGCCTGAATGTCGTCGTGCCGACCGCCGCTGGGCTGACGCCGCGCATGCCGGCGATGATGCCGGCGGCGTTGACGTTTCCGAGCTTGCCTTGATCCGTCGCCATGCCGCTCGTGGTATAGCGCTTGGCATGCTCCACATGGCCGAAGCCTTCGCGCAGGGCAAGGCCAAGATCCTTGGCATGGACATCGTTCTGGAAGTCGACGAACGCCTTGTCCTTCGCGCCCGGCAGATGCCAGATCGCCGCAAAGGATGGATCGTATTCGCCCTCGACTTCGGGCAAATCGCCCGCATGCGCAGTGCGGCCAAGGCTTTCGATCACCTGACGCGCCTTTTCTGCTCCATCGGCGAGACAACCGGAAACGCTCTCGACCCCTGCGGCCGATCCGGCGATCTCCAACTCGCCGCCGACGAGCGGCGCCATGAACGCCTGCTTTTCGTCCGACCAGACCGGCTTGGCGCCGCGCTGGCAGGCAAGATGAATGATCGGCGACCAGCCGCCGGACATGGCAAGCGCGTCGCAGGCGATGAGTTCATCGAGGCCGCCGCGATCGGCGATGACGCCGCTGACGCGATACTTGCCCTTGGTCGCATGGACATTTGCCGCATGAACCACCCGAGCACCCTGAGGCGCGGCATCGGCGGATGCGGCACGCGTATCGAGGATAGCTGCGATCTCCACGCCAGCCGCCGCAAGATCGGCGGCCGTGCGGTAGCCGGAGCCGCCATTGGTGAAGACGGCCACCTTCTGGCCGGCAACAACGCCATAGCGATTGAGATAGCTGCGCATAGCGCCGGCCATCATGACACCCGGGCGATCGTTGCCGCCGAACACCAGCGGCCGCTCCTCGGCGCCGGAGGCTAGGATGGCGCGCTTGGCTGCAATGCGCCAGAGACGCTCGACGGGCAGATCCGGCGACGGCATCGCCACATGCTTCTGCACCTTTTCAACCGCACCGAAGACGTTGCCGTCATACCAGCCGAATACGGTCGTGCGCGGCATCAACGTCACGTTCTCGAAGCTCTGCAGTTCGTCCAACACCGTCTGCACGAATGCATCGGCCGATGTGCCGGCGATAGCAAGCCTTTCCGACAGCAGCGAACCGCCCAGACGAAAGCCTTCGTCCGCCAGTACGACACGCAGACCGGCACGAGCTGCCGTCAGAGCCGCCATCAAACCCGTAGGCCCCGACCCGATAACGAGCAGGTCGCAATGCACCCAGGCCTTCTCATAGCGGTCCGGATCGGCCTGCATGACAGCCTTGCCAAGGCCGGCAGCACGCCGGATCAGTGGCTCGTAGACCTTCTCCCAGAAGGCGGCCGGCCACATGAAGGTCTTGTAGTAGAAGCCTGCGCCAAGGAAGGGCGAAAGCAGGCCGTTGACCGAGCCCAGATCGTATTTCAGCGATGGCCAGCGGTTCTGGCTGACGGCCGTCAAGCCCTGATAAAGCTCGGCCACTGTGGCGCGCGTGTTCGGCTCGGTGCGGCCTTCCTTGCCGATGGTGACGAGTGCGTTCGGCTCGGCCGATCCTGCCGTCAGAATACCGCGCGGCCGGTGGTACTTGAAGCTGCGGCCGACGAGCAGCTGGTCATTGGCGAGAAGGGCGGCGGCGAGCGTATCGCCTTCCAGCCCCCTCATCTCCTTGCCGTCGAATTTGAAGGACAGTGGCCGGCTGCGATTGACGAGACCGCCGGTCGAGAGACGATAAGCCGTCATCGTGCCGCCTCCTTCGCCTTGTCCTCGGCATCGGTGACGGAAAAGACCTCGTGGGTGACATTGCTGCGGTCGACGACGAGCCAGCGGCGACATCCCGCGCTGTGATGCCAGTATTCTTGAATCCGCCCGCGCTCGTTATCGCGGATAAAGACATAACGGTTCCAGTCCTCATCCGGCGCCGTCGGCGCCGGACGGACGACAGACGCCGAGCCGCGAATGGAGAATTCTTCCTTGGGTCGCACGCCGCAATGCGGGCAGTTGATCAAGCTTGCCATTGGTATTGTGCCCTCAATGCAGGTTCGGCTGCGGACCCTTGCCGCCCTCGTCGATCGCGAAGCCGCGCTCGAAGCGGTCAAGACGCAGGAGGCGGCTCACATCGTGGCTCTCGCCCTTGGCGATCAGATGCGCGAAGCAGAAGCCCGAGGCCGGCGTCGCTTTGAAGCCGCCATAGTTCCAGCCGCAATTCAGATAGAGATTCTCAATCGGGGTACGGTCGATGATCGGCGAGCCATCCATGCTCATATCCATGACGCCGCCCCATGCGCGCAACACCCGCACGCGTGACAGGCCAGGGATGAGTGCCACCCCCTCCTCCATCGTGTGCTCGACGGTGGCGAGATTGCCGCGCTGGGCATAGGAGCTGTAGTAATCAATATCGGCGCCGAAGACCAAACCGCCCTTGTCGGACTGCGAGATATAGAAGTGTCCCGCGCCATAGGTGATGACATTGTCGATGACAGGCTTCAGCCCTTCGGAAACGAAAGCCTGAAGCACATGGGTTTCGATCGGCAGTTCGAGATCGGCCATATTGCCGAGGATCGACGTGTGGCCCGCAGCCGCAAGCGCCAGCTTGTTGCAGCCGATGAAGCCGCGATTGGTCTCAACGCCGGTCACGATTCCGTTCTCTCGGCGAATGCCGATCACTTCACATTGCTGGATGAGATCGACGCCCCGGCTGTCGGCGCCGCGTGCATAGCCCCAGGCGACCGCATCGTGCCGCGCTGTGCCTCCGCGCCGCTGCAAGAGACCGCCGAGGATCGGAAAGCGCGCGTGGTCGAAATTCAGATAGGGCATCATCCGACGAACCTGCTCGCGATTGAGCAATTCCGCATCGACGCCATGCATGCGCATGGCATTGCCGCGCCGGGCGTAGGCATCGCGCTGGCCATCGGAATGGAACAGATTGAGGACGCCGCGCTGGGACACCATGGCATTGTAGTTGAAATCCTGCTCCAGCCCTTCCCAGAGCTTCATCGAGAATTCGTAGAAGGGCTCGTTGCCGGGAAGCAGATAGTTGGAGCGGATGATCGTCGTGTTGCGGCCGACATTGCCGGAGCCGATATAGCTTTTTTCCAGCACCGCGACATTGGTGATGCCGAATTCCTTGGCGAGATAATAGGCCGTCGCCAGCCCGTGCCCGCCGCCGCCGACGATGATGACGTCATAATGTGGCTTCGGTTCCGGCGTCCGCCACACCGGCTGCCAGTGACGATTGCCTGAAAACGCCTGTTTTAGAAGCTGATATGCCGAATATCGCATGCATTCATCCCAATGCTACCCGGCCGCACATTCGCACATGCAATAAAAACGACAAGTCCCGTAAGGACGAAAAAGATTCGCAAACAGAACATGTTCTTTCCCGAATGCGCACGATGCGCGAGCGATCGTCTCCCGAATAACACACCGGCTGATCGAGGGACCTCGCGGCAATGCTGTGATGCAGAGCTTTGTTGCGAAAGCTTCGCTCCGGCGCTAAGGCATAAACAGCCGGATTATATTGACTCTAAACTTCGTGTTTGCGACTTCCTATCTATAATGTCCGGACACTTGCGGCGCGAACATGGCGCGGAAGACGAACAGGCAGATGCTTGCAACATTCGAAACAGCGGCACTCGCAGCGGGAAAGGCCATATTGGAGGTCTATCGCGCCGGCTATGCCGTTGCCCTGAAGCAGGACATGAGCCCCGTCACCCTCGCCGACGAGCACGCCGAGCGCATTATTCTCGAGCATCTGGCGCGCGACTTTCCCAATATCCCGGCAATTGCCGAGGAGGCTGTTTCCGCCGGTAAGATCCCGAATGTTCGTGGCCGCTCCTTCTTCCTGGTCGATCCGCTTGATGGTACTCGCGAATTCATCGAGCATCGCGATGAATTCACCGTCAACATCGCCTATATCATGAACGGCATTCCGGTCGCCGGCATCGTCTATGCGCCCGCCCTCGGCATAGCTTTCACGGGCGAGCCGGGCAGAGCCCGCAAGCTGATCGTCGACGAACATTTTGCCATCGCCGATCGCCTCACCATCGCAGTGCGCGAACCGCCGAACAGGCTGACGGCGCTCGCCAGCCGTTGCAACAGTAACGCGAAGACAGAGAATTTTCTGACGCATAATTCAGTTTCGGCCTGCACATCGATCGGCTCGTCGCTAAAATTCTGTCTGCTCGCCGAGGGCAAGGCCGACGTCTATCCGCGGTTTGCCCGCACGATGGAGTGGGACACGGCGGCCGGCGACGCTGTGCTGCGCGCCGCCGGCGGCATTACACTGACGGTCGATGGAACCCCTCTCGCCTACGGCAAGATCGACCAGGCCACCGATAGTGATTTTGCAAATCCGCACTTCATTTGCTGGGGCGGGAAGAAAAGCGTCCTACACGCTTAAGGTCATTTTCTTCGAAAGAAAAAGCATCTTTCGCGCCACCGCCAGCAACGCTTCCGCGGCGTTTCTCGGGCCTAAAGCGTAAGTTTTCACTGACAAAAAATGATAATGCGAAACTGATTTTCGCCGAAATAACAGGAAATTAGCGGCTTTTCTGTCTCTACAGCCATAGGCAAATCACCCACCGGCCACATTCCTTAAAATTCTTAGCAAAGTGTTACTGTGTGCTTAGGCAATTTTTAAATGTGGCAAGATAGAGTGCCTCTCGTGGTCTTGAGTGTGTGTAGAGAGTCCAATGACCGAAATGATACGTCCCCGAGTGAAGTATGTCATCGGCCCCGATGGCAGCCCGCTGACGATAGCAGACCTTCCGCCGCCGAATACGCGCCGCTGGGTCATTCGTCGCAAGGCAGAGGTTGTCGCCGCCGTGCGTGGTGGTCTGCTCAGCTTGGAAGAAGCCTGTGAACGTTATACGTTGACCGTCGAAGAGTTCCTCTCCTGGCAGTCGTCCATCAATACCCATGGCCTTGCCGGCCTTCGGACGACGCGCATACAGCAGTATCGCCACTGACAGCAGCGACAGCACCACCTTTCTGATCTTTGTTCGGGCCTCCTTCCAAACGGAAAAGAGGCCCGAATTGTTGAGCAGCCCATATCAAGGCGCGATCAACGCCCTGGACATCTTTTCCCGCTGCTTCGCGCGAGCGCCAAGCATACCAAACTCCCTTCGACAAGAGACAATCCGTTTACAATCTCGCTAGTTGGCAGACGGCCGAGCACATGCAATCCTTGCGATGTCAGGGATTGAAAGGGAGAAAATCATGGATATCCGCAACGAAAGCAACGCATCGGGCGGCCGTTACGTCGCGACCGTCGACGGTCACGAAGCGGAGATGACCTTCTCCCGCACCTCCGCCAAGCTGATCATCATCGATCATACCGGCGTGCCGGATGCCTTGCGCGGCAAGGGCGTTGGGCAGGCGCTCGCCGTTCATGCCGTCGAAGAGGCTCGTCGTGGCGGCTGGAAGATCATTCCGCTCTGCCCGTTCTTCAAGGCGCAGGCTCAGCGTCACGACGATTGGCGCGACGTCGTCAACCTCTAGAGCATGTCGCGCAAAAGTGTGCAGCGTTTTTTTTGCGGCTACGACATGCGTGAAATCAAAGAGCTAAAGCGCGTGAAGCGAATCTTAGAGATCGCGACGCGCTTTAGACAGATCCGGCAATCGGATAAACGGAGTCGCGATAATGCCCAAGGCGATGGCGCCCTGCGCCTGAAAACAGGCGTGCAAATACAAAAAGCCCCGCATGGCCGGCCCTGTGACGGCCGGTCATGCGCGGCTTTTGTACCGCTTCCATCAGATCCCGCAAATTCCCAAAACAGGTCCCATATCGGAACGGAATTATGCGTGGATCGCAAAAGGTCGACGGGCTTGCGACCTCAGGCGCGTGCCCTTGCCGGCCCCGAACCGTCGCGCTCCTCGAGCGCTGCAGCCTTGGCATACTCGGCCTGCATGTCTTCGAGCGAGTGTTCCAACGCCTCTTCCTGAACCTGAAGCTCCCTGATCGACACCTGCAAGTTGTCCGCACGCTGACGGGCGGCCTTGGCAAAGGTCGGGTAAGCAAAGTGGTTCGGGTCGGCGATGCCGGACTTTTTCTCTTCCAGCACGATCTGGCTTTCCAGATCCTTTGTCATACGGTCAAATTCCGCCATCATCATCTGCAACTGCTGCAGCTGACGGCGTTTTTCGTTCACCTGAAACTCCTTCAGGCGAACTAGGCTCTCACGTGACTTCATACGCATTACTCCCGTGATGCGAGACCCCGGCTCTCGATATTCTCACCCGCCGAGCCGCTTTGAGGCGGCTTGGTTAAAAAAATTTCCAGCGATATTAATAAATGCCTACCGCTGGTAACCTTTCGTTTACGGGCATCGTTAATGATAGGGGCAATGATTTAAGGCTCGGTAAATGTTTCGGTCGGAATTCGACATGTTGGCATTGATGAGTCGGATGAATCACTTGGCGTGAGTTCTTAACGCGATACTTTAGGAGTCGATTTTACTGATTGTCGTTGGAAAACAGTGCAATGGAAAAATTATTTAATAAATTCGATACGACTTGCCAGAGTGAATCAGAATTTGTTAACCATTACATGGCAGCTTCCAAATCAAGCAGTGATTTGATCGGTATCGCGTAAGGGGGCTGACGACCTTTCGGCGGCGGTAAAGGGGACAATTATGCGGGTTCTATTAATTGAAGACGACAGCGCGACGGCGCAGAGCATCGAGCTGATGCTTAAATCCGAAAGTTTCAACGTCTACACCACCGATCTCGGTGAAGAAGGCGTCGATCTCGGAAAGCTTTACGACTACGATATCATCCTTCTGGATCTCAACCTTCCGGATATGTCGGGCTACGAAGTGCTGCGCACGCTGCGCCTTTCGAAAGTCAAGACACCGATCCTCATCCTCTCCGGCATGGCCGGCATCGAGGACAAGGTTCGCGGCCTCGGCTTCGGCGCCGACGACTACATGACCAAGCCCTTCCACAAGGATGAGCTGGTTGCCCGTATTCACGCTATCGTCCGCCGCTCCAAGGGCCACGCCCAGTCGGTGATCATGACCGGCGAGCTCATCGTCAATCTCGACGCCAAGACAGTCGAAGTTGGCGGCCAGCGCGTGCACCTGACCGGCAAGGAATACCAGATGCTGGAGCTGCTTTCGCTCCGCAAGGGCACGACGCTCACCAAGGAAATGTTCCTCAACCATCTCTACGGTGGCATGGACGAACCTGAACTGAAAATCATCGACGTCTTCATCTGCAAGCTGCGCAAGAAGCTCGCCAATGCAGCCGGCGGCGCCAACTATATCGAAACCGTCTGGGGCCGCGGCTATGTGCTGCGCGAGCCCGACAGCAACGATTTCGCCGAAAGCGCCTAAAACCGCATCCCGTCAGATACCGCCATGCTCTCGAATCCCGCCCTCACCGGCGGGATTTTCTGTGCGCGCGGACTACAGCGCCGCGCGTCATATGTGACGCGCAAAGGTCGCTGTAGCACCTTAAATCCGCTGCATGATTTTGTCCTCAAATCGATTCCGATTTAAGGAATCATGCAGCAACGACAAAATAAAAGCCGCCCCAAAAGGACGGCCGGCATTGCATCGATGATGTTCTCTAAGATCAGGCCGCGACGGCGCGATTGCCGAATATGGCCGTCAGGATCTTGCGATCGAAAGGCTTCAGCAAAAAGTCCGTGGCGCCTGCCCGCTTCCCTGCCATCAGCTTGCGCAAGTCTGCTTCAACGACACAATAATAGATCTTAACGTCCTTGCCGTTGGGCATGGCGCGGATGTTGGTGATGAGCTCAAGCGCGCCTTCCATGCCTGCATCGACGATCAGGTAATCCGGGATCTCGGCCTGGCAGCGCATCAGTGCTTCCTGGGCATCGCCTGCTTCACTGACGAGGAAATCCAGCTCGGACAGGATTCGCTTGCCGACCTTGCGTACGACATCCGAAGCATCCGTTATCATGAACCGCTGCATCTAGAACTCCCTGGCACCATCAGCCGTCGTTGAACGGCGACATCAAATTGGAACGATAGGACCAGCATGCTAAGGATTCGTTACCGCTACATTATCAATTGCGCGGACAACCATAAGATTTATGTCGATGGCTTTACGCCAAATGATAAGCCCGCGGCCATGATCTGGCTGCGGGCCGAAAACCGCAAATGCGGCGATCCGTCTACTCGGTCGGTATCTGCGCGATGAAGGTCAACAATTCCGGCGTTGCGTTGTAGGAGAGCTCCATACCGCTCTCATCCGCCAGCAACACCGTGTAATAGGGCTGGATCGAATGGGCATCGACCGCCTCTTCGAGAGTGCCGGAGCAGATCTCGGCGAATTTCGGCGGCACGCGCATCAACCGCCCCTTGGCCGTGATGGTGAACTTGGCATCAAGCTCGGGATTTTCCAGCGTCACCTCGATATTGCCGCCACGCGGGATCGCGCCATAAGCGACCAGGAAGAGATTGAGCAGCAGCTTGACGCGGTTCTTGGCAATGATCGCGCGCGGGCCAACCCAGCTGACTTCGGTCTTCTTCTCCGCAGCGGCGAAATCCTTCGCTGCACGTTCGGCCTCACCGGTATCGATCGACGCGCCGACCGAGCCGGAGGCACCGAAAGCGAGACGGGCGAATTTCAGGCGGACGGAGGCATTGAGCGCGCTGGTGCGGATCAGATCCATGGCATCGGCGTCGGCACCACCCTCGTCGAGCAGCTCCAGGCCATTATTGATCGCTCCGACCGGCGAGATCACATCATGGCAAACGCGGCTGCAAAGCAGCGCGGCCAGATCCGGTCCGGTCAGAGTGAGGTTTGGATTCTTCGACATTCATTGTCTCCTGAATGCTGACAAGGCGAAACGCGGTAGAGTCGACGTTGCCATAGCAAAGTTGCCCGAGGATTGTCACAGGCGCTGTATCGAGCGCCATAATGACACCATATTTGGTAAACCGATTGTTAAGACCATCGACGCAAAATGCATTCATCACCATCAGACCTTTTCGCACGCGAATCGTCCTGCGATGGATGGGCGCAACGGTCTGAAGGAGGAGGCGAACCATATGTGGCGCAATCAGTCGAGTGCGACCCACATCTGCCCCCTTTCGCACCGACCATGATGAACGGATGACTTTCATGCGCTATGAATTCCTGAAGAGAATGCCAAGCCCCGGCACTAGGACGCTCGGCCTCGGCCTGATCCTGGCCATCGCTGCATTCGTGAGTTTCGCATTGCCGGTCCGTCAGGCCGCTGCTGCCGCGCCCAACAATCATTATACGGCCCAGGAAATAGTCGATGCCGGCCATTCCTTCTTCGGCTCCGCCAGCGGCGGCCTGGCCAAAGTGGTCGAGCGAGCCTTCCAGCAGTACGGCCTGCCGAATGGCTACATTCTCGGACAGGAAGGCTCGGGCGCGTTTCTCGCCGGCCTGACCTATGGCGAAGGCCAGCTGAATACCAAGAATGCCGGCGAGCACTCGCTTTATTGGCAGGGCCCGTCGCTCGGCTTCGACTATGGCGGTCAGGGCACCCGCGTCATGATGCTGGTCTACGATCTGCCGAGCATCGACAGCGTCTACACCCGCTTTGGCGGCGTCAGTGGCCAGGCCTTCGTTGTGGCCGGGTTCGGTATGACCGTCCTCAAGAACAACAACGTCGTGCTTGTTCCTATCCGCACCGGCCTTGGCGCACGCCTCGGCGTCAATATGGGTTACCTCAAGGTTACGCCAAACCCGACATGGAATCCCTTCTGAGCTTGATTTAATATCCACTCCCAGGCAGCCGCAGCATTGGCCCGCTCAGATTGCGGGCCTTTTCTTTCAGTAGATCCGGCCCTCGCCGGTAAACCATATCCGATTTAAAAGCTTGCCCGTGTACCCAGCCCATGATTATTCATTTCATCGAGATCGAAAATAACCCCAGGATACTGGCCGCGTCGTGATTCAATTTGCTCTTTTGTTCGGATTGGGCTTTCTGACGGCCGCACTTTTGGTCTTTCTCATTGCGCCGGCAATCCATCGCCGTATCGTCTGGTTCACCGAAAAGCGCCTGAAGGCCACCATGCCGTTGAGCCCCCAGGAGGTGCGGGCGCAGAAGGACATGGCACGCGCCCTCTTCGCCGCCGAAAACGCCAGAACCGAACAGGCCCTGACGCAGGAACGCGACAAGACCGTTGCGTTGCAGATCCACAATGGCAAGCTGCAGCAGGAAGCGAGCCGGCTCGTCAGCGGCAATACCGAGCTTCAGACGCGCATTGACGATCTCGAGGTCGAAGCGGGCGAACTGCGCTCGCGCCTGCGCCACGAGGAGAGCTACATAAGCCAATTGAAGTCAGGCATTCATACCGCGGAGCAGGTGAGTGCCGAGAAAGAAGCCGATATCGACGGCCTGCGCAAGCGGATGACGAAGATGGCGGCCGATGCGGATAATCTCAAGATCGACCTTGCAACCCGCGAAACCGAAATCGAAAGCCTGAAGCTTCGCATCAATACTTTGCGGGATGAACGCGATACGCTTCGCCAGGATCTGAGCGCTGCAAGCTTGCGCGCGGCGGAGGCCGAGCAATCGCTTCACCAGGAAGGCGACAAGAACAAGCGGCTGGAAGAGCGGCTGGATCGCGAGATCGCCGGCAACGCCGACAAGGAAACTGCGATCGCGCGACACGCTCAAGACGTTGCCCGCCTGAAGGAACGCCTGGAAGCCGCCGTCAAGGAGTCGAGGGAAACCAGCAAGGTTTTGCGCGCCGCCGGCATCAACCCACCAAAGAAACCTGCTAAGACACCGAAATTGTCCGCCGTCTCGATCATAAAAGATACCGCAGACAATCAGACGAACGCAGCCGAGCCGGAACGAACAGTGGAAGACGACATCGCGCAAATGACGGAAGAAGTCCGCAATCGAGCCGCCGCCCTCTCCGACCGGCTGGTAAAGGCGCGCTCGCCGGCGCATGAGGATGCCATGCGCGAGGAGATTGCGACGATCGCCGCCAACATGGTGGCATTGACGGCCCTCAAGGAAGGCAGCACTTCGCCCATAATCGATCTTCTATCGAAAGATAAAGGCCCCGCCGAAGCAGGCTCGCGCGTCAGCCTTGCCGACAGAGTGGCCGCATTGCTGCCAAAACATCCGTAACGGATAAGCTATCGCCCTCAGATCCGTTTGATCCGCGCGGCCATCTCGAAAAGCGCAATACCGCTGGCCGTTGCAACATTCAGGCTGTCCAGACCGGGAGCCTGCGGAATGCGCACGCTGCCGAAAGTGGATAGAATGCTATGAGGCAGCCCATCCCCCTCCGTGCCGACGACGAGCGCCATACGTTCGCACGCAGGCACATCGCGAATATCGACCTTTCCTTGCGGAGACAGGCTCCAGATGGCAAAGCCGCGATCGGCCATTGCCGCCAACAGGCCAAGGTCACTCGATTGACGGCAATAGGGTAGCGTCAGGATCGAACCGACAGAGACACGCAGCGCCTTGCGATAGAGCGGGTCGCAGCAGCTCTCGTCAAGCAGAACCGCATCGGCCCCGAAGGCCGCCGCGTTGCGGAACATCGAGCCCATATTATCGTGGTTGGAGATACCGCAGCCGGCAAGCACGAGCGCCTGTTGCGGCAAGCGATCGAGAAAGACGCCAAGTTCGATCTCGCGTCTGCGGCGACCGAGCGCCAGAACGCCGCGATGCAGATGAAACCCGACGATTCCATCGAGCACCTCCGAGGTCGCCACGTAGACCGGAACATCGGTGGGAAACGCATCGATGATATCGCTCAGTCCGGAAACGCGGTTCCTGAGCAGCAGCACTTTTTCCGCGACGAAATCCCCGCTCGCAGCATGAGCGCCCGCAAGGAGCCGCAGCACGACCGTCCCCTCGGCAATGAAGCGGCTTTCGCGGCCGGTCAGGTCGCGTTCACGGATATCCCGGAACTCGGCGATACGGGGATCGTCGGGATGCCTGATCTCGATGAGCCGGTCGCTCGTCATCATCATGCCGTCAGTTCGACAGGGATATGGTCGTCACGATGCGGCCAATGGCGTAATCGAAGATGATGGCCTGCCGCTGGCCGCTGGCGAGCGTGCCGTAGAACAGCACCTGATTTCCCGAGAGCGCCGTGGACTGGACGGTGAAGCCGGCAGGCAACAGCGCCTGAACGGCAGCGGGAGCATCCGAAGGAATATTGGAGGTCGTCTGGCTCGCCGGCTTTGCCGGTTGCTTCATCGTCTTGTAGACAACGGCGCCGAAGACAGCCATAAGGCTCACCACCATGACAGCCGCAGAGACGATCTGCAGGCGGATCATCTTGCGTCGGACTTTCTCCAGGGCCGGATCGAGGGGCTTTTCCTCTTGATCGTCTGGCTCGAGATTCGTCATCGATGCGTCCTTACTGATTGAGAGCGCCGTTGAGCGCCGGAGAAATACGTTTGAGCGACCCCTTTAAAGAAGCCGCGGACAATAGAAAAGTCCTAACCGCTGACGAAAATGCCGAAGGACGGCTCGATGCGTGGCTGACGGCCCAGTTCGACAAGGAATTTTCCCGCAATCGCGTGCAAGCGATGATCAAGGAAGGAGCCGTGCTGCTCAATGGCGAAGCGGTCACCGACGCCAAACGCAAGGTGCGCTCCGGCGATACCTACGAGATCACGCTTCCCGAGCCCGAGGACCCGACGCCACTCGGCGAGGACATTCCACTCGACGTGCTCTACGAAGACGATGACATCATCGTCATCTCCAAGCCTGCCGGACTTGTCGTCCACCCCGCCGCCGGCAATTGGACGGGCACTCTGGTCAACGCGCTGATCCATCATTGCGGCGACAGCCTTTCCGGCATCGGCGGCGTACGCCGGCCGGGCATCGTCCACCGGCTGGACAAGGACACGACCGGCGTCATGGTCGTGGCCAAGAACGATATCGCTCACCGTCACCTGTCGCTGCAATTTGCCGATCACGGCAGAACGACATCGCTGGAGCGCGCCTATCAGGCGATCGTCTGGGGCCGTCCACGCCAGCTCATCGGCACCATCGACGCGCCGTTGGGACGCTCGAGCACCGACCGCACGCGCCGTGCGGTCAAGCGGCCCACGTCGCAGGATGCCGACGAGGCTATCACGCACTACGAAGTGCTGGAGCGCTTTCACGAAGGGCCCGATGCAACCGCCCTCGCCTCGCTGGTCGACTGCCACCTCGAAACCGGCCGGACGCATCAGATCCGCGTGCACATGGCGCATATCGGCCATCCGCTGCTGGGCGATGGCGTCTATGGCGGTGGCTTCAAGACCAAGGCCAATCTCCTGCCGGAGGCGGCAAAGCAGGTCGTGAACCGCTTCACTCGCCAGGCGCTCCATGCCTACATGCTGCAGTTCGAACACCCCCGAACCGGCGAGATCATGCACTTCGAAGCGCCACTGCCCGACGACCTGGCGGAGTTGGCGGAAGCCCTGCGGGCCTAGCCCCGCAGTGAACCTCGCCAGCTGGACGCATCTGCCCTAACGCCCTATAATAAGGGCGTTAGGACCGGAGTCCGGTGAGCATTCCCTTACCGAAAACGCCGATGCGTTTTTGGAAGTAGACACGATTGGGGATGACTGTGCCGGAGCATTCGGGAGGATAATCCCAAGGGCGGCATTACGGCGGGACCGGTGGTCACGCTGCTATAACACTTGCGTGACCACATCCTTGAATCACGGTTTCGCCGTACTTATCTCTATGTTGGTTAAGTGCGGGGTCCCAGGACCCGTACGCCTTGGTCCGCTTCGCAGAAGGCGCGCAAATACGCCCCCAGAAGGAACCAAATCTCGAATAGGAGGGTGCACAATCATGGCCCGTAATACCTTACCGTCCATTGCTGCCGGAGAAGCCGGCCTCAATCGTTATCTGGACGAGATCCGCAAGTTCCCGATGCTGGAACCGCAGGAAGAGTACATGCTCGCCAAGCGCTATGCGGAACATGCCGACCGTCAGGCCGCGCACAGGCTCGTCACCAGCCATCTGCGCCTTGTGGCGAAGATCGCCATGGGTTACCGCGGCTACGGCCTGCCAATCGGCGAAGTCGTTTCGGAAGGCAATGTCGGCCTGATGCAGGCCGTGAAGAAGTTCGACCCGGAACGTGGCTTCCGTCTGGCGACCTACGCCATGTGGTGGATCAAGGCCTCGATCCAGGAATACATCCTGCGCTCGTGGTCGCTCGTTAAGATGGGCACCACCGCCAATCAGAAGCGCCTGTTCTTCAACCTGCGCCGCCTGAAGGGCCGTATCCAGGCCATCGACGATGGCGACCTGAAGCCGGAACACGTCACCGAGATCGCCACCAAGCTGAACGTCTCGGAGGAAGAGGTCATTTCGATGAACCGCCGCCTTTCCGGCGACGCTTCGCTGAATGCACCGATCAAGGCTTCCGAAGGCGATTCCGGCCAGTGGCAGGATTGGCTCGTTGACGACCATGACAGCCAGGAAGACGTGCTGATCGAACAGGACGAGCTTGACACGCGTCGCCGCATGCTGGCTCGCGCCATGGGTGTCCTGAACGATCGCGAACGACGTATCTTCGAGGCTCGCCGCCTGGCGGAAGATCCGGTAACGCTGGAAGACCTCTCGGCCGAATTCGACATCAGCCGCGAACGTGTCCGCCAGATCGAAGTCCGTGCCTTCGAAAAGGTTCAGGAAGCCGTGCAAAAGGATGCACTGGAGCGTGCCAAGGCGCTCCGCGTTGTCGAAGCGACGGCGTAACGCTTCCGCTCAACACATTTGAGCGATCGAATAGAAAAAGGCGGGCCGCAAAGCCCGCCTTTTGCATGTCTATTGATTGCGTGACGCCTATTGGCCGCTGGAGGCGACCCCGCCCAGAGCCTGCCATTCGGCAATCGCCTTGTTGAAGGCGTCCGTGCCGGTCTGGCCCTTCTCCATCGTCAGCAACGCACGACGGCCGTTGCGATAGACGACCGGAATATCGATCCAGTTGCGGCTTTTCAGAAGATCCAGATTGGTCTTGCGCGCATCCGGAAAATCGTTGAGCGCCACCATATAGACATCGTCGGTAACCTTGGCAGGCACCGCGATGAGAGCATCACCGCGATCCTGCTCGGTCGCCTTCAGTGCGACACGCTGGACGTTGTCGATCGCTCCACCCTCGAAATTCGGGGGCACCTGGAAGGCAAGCTCGATCAGATGGCTGGCCGGAAGCGAGGGATCACCGTTTCGCGAAACGGTGATCGTCGCCGCGAGGCCCCGCTCGGGAACGCTGATAAGACCCTGGACGGAAGGCTCAGGCCGGCCGTCGGCACCCTTGCCCTCCTGCAGCGACCAAGTGACCGTACCCTGGAAAGCCGTCGGCGACGTCTGACCCAGACGCTCTTCATAAAGGAAGACTTTCTGCCCGTCGGCAACCGGAGCAGTCTGCTGAGCAGCGGCAGGCGGTTGCGTTGCAGCTGCCGGCTGCGGCTGACTGGTCGCAGGCGTCTGTGTCTGCTGGTTCGCTGGAACCGGAGCATTGGTGGCAGGTGTCTGAGCCTGCGGCGCAGCCGTAGTGTTTGCGGGCGGCGTTGCCGTTGCAGCAGCCGGCGGCGTGCCCGTGGCAGCCGGCGCAGCAGAAGCGACGTTCTGCTCGGCGACGGACTTGCCTTCGACCACACCCGGCTGACCGTTTGCCGCCGGGCCTTCATCCTCTTCCGAGCCGTTTGACAAGAGGCGCTGCGTGAACTTCGTATTGACCGTATTCGGATCGCTGTTCAGCGAGGCGACATCGGTGTTGCCAGCTCCGGCCGGCTTGGTAGCGGCTGCGCTGCTCTGCGGCGGCGTAGCTGCCGGCTGAGTTGGAGCGGCCGCAGGGGTGCTGCTGGCAGTGTTCTTGCTTGCGGCATCCGAGGCAGGTGGCGTGGAAGTGCTCTTCGGTGCGGAGCTGACGAGCTTCGTCACCATATTGTTGAGTGCGTCGCGGTTCAGCCATGCTGCATAGCCACCACCGCCAACAACCGCGAGGCCGACAAGCGTCAGGATTACGCCGGTAACGTTGAAACGGCGGCGCTTCGGCTCCATCCGGAAGCTCTTGCCCTGCAGCTTCGCCGCCATCGCCTGGTCCAGATCGGGCGGAACGGAGGAGGAGCCACCGCGATCGTCTTCCGCACGCTTGTCGAAACCGGCAAGTTCCTTGAGCTCGCGCCAACCGTCATTGCTCGTGTCCGCGTTGGGTTCGACCTTGCGGCTTGGATGCACGTCGGCGAAAAGATCGACATCCTCGAAAGCGTTATCCGGCATCTGCCGGGCGGGCTGCACCGGTTGAGAGGCGGCCGGCAGCGGCTGCATCTCTTCGAACACGTCCGCATCCCAGGCAAAGCCGGTATTGGCTGCCGGCGCTTTCGCCTGTTCCGCCGGGGGCACCGGATGCCCGAATGGCGTATCGGCAAAAGCAGCAGCCGGCATGGAGGGTTCATCACGATGCGGAGCCGCCGGTTCGGGCACAGGCTGGCGGGTCGGTGCGTCGACCTCAGCCCAAATCTGCTCCACCTGATTTATGACGTCATCAACCGGCGTTATCGCAATCTGAGGTGCAGGAGCTGCGTGGATAGGTTCGGCGGCAACCGGCGGCGCCTCTTCGGCATGGTGCCGGGGCTCTTCGTGATAAACCGAAGGCTCTTCATGAACCGGCTCGTGGGTCGGTTCCTCGGGAACGGCAGCATGGTGCTCGGCAACGGCATGTTGCTCTGCCGGTGCATGATGCTCTTCCTGATAAGGCTCGCTCCATTCTTCCGCACGCGCATGTTCATGCGACCGATCGGGCTCGGAATAGACGGCCGGCTCTTCATGGACGAGTTCTTCATGAACCGGCTGAGGAGCGCTTGGCTCCTCATGGGCACGAACCTCGGCGGGAACCGGTTCCTGCTCGTGTGCCTCGGGCTCTCGATGAGCCTCCACTTCGGCGTGATGCTGCTCGACGGGTTCGGGCGCAGCCTCGTGATGCACGACAGGTGCTGCAGCGACAGGCTCTTCCGCCGCCGGCATCGCCTCTGCATGTTCGGCCTCAACCTCGACGATCGCGGCCTCTAGCTTGTCGAGCTGACGGCGGAGCATTTCCTCAGGCGGGCGCGGCTTCATACTCTCAAGCTGCCGTTGAACGGCACCACGAGCCCGATCGTAAACCTTGACCCGCATCTCGGGAGTATTGTCCGTCAGGCCGTCAACGGCCCGTCGAATGACTGCTACAAAATCCGCCATCAGCACTTTCTCATGATGCCCGGCGAGCGGCCAGGCCGGGATTCGTCATAGGTTTATGAGTTTAGCCCTCAAAGGGGTCCGTCACAAGTATGGTGTCCTCGCGCTCCGGGCTGGTCGAAAGCATGGCAACCGGCGCACCGATCAGCTCTTCCACCTGACGCACATACTTGATTGCCTGAGCCGGCAGATCGGCCCATTTGCGGGCGCCGACGGTCGATTCCTTCCACCCTTCGAGCGTGATGTAGATTGGCTCGACGCGGGCCTGGGCTGCCTGGCTGGCCGGCAGATAGTCGATTTCCTTGCCATCGAGCTTGTAGCCGATGCAGATCTTCAGCTCATCGAGACCATCGAGAACGTCGAGCTTGGTGAGCGCGATACCGGTGATGCCCGAGGTCTTAACCGTCTGGCGCACCAGCACGGCATCGAACCAGCCGCAGCGGCGCGGACGGCCGGTATTGACGCCGACTTCGCGACCGACGGTCGACAGATGCTTACCGATCTCGTCATGCAGTTCGCACGGGAACGGGCCTTCGCCGACGCGCGTCGTATAGGCCTTGGTAATCCCAAGTACATAACCAAGCGCGGTCGGCCCGAGACCGGAGCCGGCCGCGGCCTGACCTGCAACCGTATTGGACGAGGTCACGAAGGGATACGTGCCATGATCATTGTCCAGCAACGCGCCCTGCGCACCTTCGAAAAGAATGCGGGCGCCGGCCTTGCGCTGCTCGTCGAGCAGGCGCCAGACCTGATCGATATAAGGCAGGATGTGCTCGGCGACGGAGGTCAGCTCGTGATGCAGAGCATCGAAGGAAATTTCGCTCAGACCCATGCCGCGACGCAGGGCATTATGATGGGTCAGAAGCCGATCGATCTTGGTAGGCAGCGTTTCAGGCTCGGTCAGATCGACGACGCGGATGGCACGGCGGCCGACCTTGTCCTCATAGGCCGGACCAATGCCGCGGCGTGTCGTGCCGATCTTCGTGCCGCTGTTGGAGGCCGCATCTTCGCGCAACGCGTCGAGATCGCGATGCAGCGACAGGATCAGCGGCGCGTTTTCGGCGATGCGCAACACATCAGGCGTAACGGCGATGCCCTGGGCACGCAGCTTTTCGACTTCTGCGACGAAATGATGGGGATCAACGACGACGCCATTGCCGATGACGCTCAGCTTGCCGCGCACGAGGCCGGAAGGCAGCAGTGCGAGCTTGTAGCTGACACCATCGACGACGAGCGTATGACCAGCATTGTGCCCGCCCTGAAAGCGTACAATCACGTCGGCGCGCTCTGAAAGCCAGTCGACAATCTTGCCTTTGCCTTCATCGCCCCACTGTGAACCGATCACTACAACGTTCGTCATTTCTCAATTCCCGCTTCCTGCGCACGGAGACGCGCCTTGCTCAAACCCGCGCATCTATAAAGCTTTGTTTTTGGGAAAGCGACCCTGTTGTCTCAGGAGATTCAGCTTTTTGCATGACGAATCAGCATGTCCAACAGGATTTTTCCTGCAGGACGGCCGCAGAAGAGCTAGCCGAGTTCGAGCGTGGTGATGCCAAATACACGATCGAGCGGCGTTTCCGGCGCCTTGCCGCGATACATGCGGGCGGTTTCGAACACCGGTGTCAGACCGCATTCTTCCGCAAGTTCGATAGCCTGCACATTGTCGACCGGCACATCCAGATAGACCGGCCCGCCCTTGGCCTCCGCCAGCAACCGCGCCAGCAAGACACGCGCTACGTCCGGCTTGTTGGCGAATAGCGGACCGATCTTGTAGCCATGGAAACAGCGCCGAATGGTGCCATAACCCCGCACGCGGCTACCACCGCCGACGATGAAGGTTTTGCGCCGTTCCGGTACGCCGCACCATGCCCTTATGAAGGAATGACGCAGACCGGGGAAAATCCCGGCGTCATAGTGGACCAGCCCGTCAAGCTTGCCATGGGTGAGCGGCGCGACCTGCGCAGCCTGATCTCCAACCTCGGGTATCCTGGCAATGCCGGCATAGCGAAGCGTGCGATAGGCCGTCTCGAAACCGTGCTTGCGATAGTATTCCTGCTGCGCGACAACGCCGTCCAGCCCGACAATACGATTGCCGGCGAGCGCCATACCCTTGTTCCAGAGCAGCTTGCCATAGCCCTTGCCGCGAAATTCCGGATGCAGCATGTAAAGGCCAAGAAAGGCAAAGCTTTCGCCATAACGGACGACGGAGATACAGCCAACCGGCACCTCCCCCATCGCCGCGACGAGGAAGCCGGAGGGATCCGCCTCCCAGAAGGCCGGTGCATCATCGACGCCGGGATTCCACCCCTCTTGCCGAGCCCATTCTAAAGCGAGCTCCAATTCCCCGGCCCGCATTGTACGCACGGCAAAAGACGACTTCATGCAACAGTCCCGAACAACCCAATAATGCTCGTCCCCACGCGGAACGATTGCGCGCGATTCATCATGTGGCAACATGACGACATTCACAAGCGACAGCCAATGATAGACTTAAAGTACAAAGGCTTCGTTTCATTTTGGGTCTGGGTAATTGCATCAGGAGAATAGCAGGGTGCAAACAGGCTCCCGTGGCACCTACACCGCAATTGTCGCGGCTGAGACATCGCATATAGGCAGCACCGGCGATCCTGTGTATAAGCGCGAGCGATCGCCAATGCCGGCTTCGCGTCTTATCGCTGGATCCGGCGCCAGCAAGAGGATTGAAGTTTCATGCGCATCACGATGATCGGCTCGGGATATGTGGGGCTCGTATCCGGCGTCTGCTTCGCCGATTTCGGCCATGACGTCATCTGCGTCGACAAGGACGCAAACAAGATCGAGGCACTGCAACGCGGTGAGATCCCGATTTTCGAACCGGGATTGGACCATCTCGTTGCGGACAATGTTCGCGCCGGCCGCCTCTCCTTCACCACGGATGTGGAGGCGAGCGTTGCCGACAGCGACGTCGTGTTCATCGCGGTCGGAACGCCTTCAAGGCGCGGTGACGGCCATGCCGACCTCTCCTACGTTTATGCCGCTGCCCGCGAAATCGCCGAGCACGTCAAGGGCTTCACCGTTATCGTCACGAAATCGACGGTGCCCGTCGGCACCGGCGACGAGGTCGAACGCATCGTCCGCGAGACCAATCCGGAAGCCGATGTCGCAATCGTGTCCAATCCGGAATTCCTGCGTGAAGGCGCGGCCATCGAAGACTTCAAGCGGCCGGATCGCATCGTCATCGGCCTCAATGACGACCGCGCCCGCGGCGTCATGACGGAAGTCTATCGGCCGCTTTACCTCAACCAGGCGCCGCTGCTCTTCACCTCCCGTCGCACCTCCGAACTGATCAAATACGCGGCCAATGCCTTCCTTGCCATGAAGATTACCTTCATCAACGAGATGGCAGATCTTTGCGAGAAGGTCGGCGCCAACGTGCAGGAGGTATCGCGCGGCATCGGCCTCGACGGTCGCATCGGCTCGAAGTTCCTGCATGCCGGTCCGGGTTATGGCGGCTCCTGCTTCCCGAAGGACACGCTGGCGCTCGCCAAGACAGCGCAGGATTACGACAGCCCCGTGCGGTTGATCGAGACGACTGTGTCGATCAATGACAACCGCAAGCGCGCCATGGGCCGCAAGGTGATCGCCGCCATGGGCGGCGACATCAGAGGCAAGACGATCGCAGTCCTCGGCCTGACCTTCAAGCCCAATACCGACGACATGCGCGACAGTCCGGCGATAACGATCATTCAGACGCTGCAGGATGCCGGTGCAACGGTGACGGGTTACGATCCCGAAGGCATGGAGAATGCCCGACAGGTGATCGACAACATCGCCTATGCCGAAGACGCCTATGGCGCCGCGCGCAATGCCGATGCGCTGGTGATCGTAACGGAATGGAACCAGTTCCGTGCGCTTGACTTTGCCCGGCTCAAATCCGTCATGAAGGCCCCGGTTCTCGTCGATTTGAGAAACATCTATCGCCATGACGAGGTCGCCAAGCACGGCTTTACCTATACGAGCATTGGCAGACCCTCGAGCGACGCTACGCTCTAAGGCGTTTCCACCTCTCCCTTGGAGGCGGAAACTCTGACTCCTGTTGTTTTCTACGTATTTCCAACGGAAACCGCTGCGCCCTTTTCCTGGAAATGCTTCAAGCAAAGGCCGATCAATGCGCTATCTCATCACCGGCACTGCCGGCTTCATCGGATTCCATCTTGCCAGGCGCCTGCTGGACGAGGGTCATTTCGTCGTCGGTTTTGACGGTATGACGCCCTATTACGACGTCAAGCTCAAGGAGAAGCGCACGGCTATCCTCGCACGCTCGAACGGCTTCAAGTTCGTGACCGGCATGCTCGAGGACAAGGCGGCGCTGGATCATGCGGCAGAACTGGCCGAGCCTGATGTGATCGTCCACCTCGCCGCACAGGCCGGCGTGCGCTACAGCCTCGAAAATCCGCGTTCCTACGTCGATTCGAACGTCACCGGCTCGTTCAACGTGCTGGAGCTGGCGAGAAATCTGCAGCCGAAGCATCTTTTGCTGGCATCCACGTCCTCCGTCTATGGCGCCAACGAAAAGATCCCGTTTGCCGAAAGCGACAAGGCCGACGAGCAGATGACGATCTATGCGGCGACCAAGAAGGGCATGGAGCTGATGGCGCACAGCTATGCCCATCTCTTCAACGTGCCGACAACAGCCTTCCGCTTCTTCACGGTCTATGGTCCCTGGGGCCGTCCGGACATGGCGCTCTTCAAGTTCGTCGACGCCATCCGCAACGACAGACCGATCGAAATCTACGGCGAAGGCAAGATGAGCCGCGATTTCACCTATATCGACGATCTCGTCGAAGGCATCGTTCGCTTGATTGGCGTCGTCCCCTCGGAGGAAAACCGGGTAGTATCGGACACGGTGATCGACACCCTGTCGAAGAACGCTCCGTTCCGCGTCGTCAATATCGGCGGCGGTCAGCCCGTGGGGTTGATGACCTTCGTCGAAACCATCGAGACGATGCTCGGCAAGAAGGCGGTCCGCAAGATGCTGCCAATGCAGCCCGGCGACGTGCACAACACCTATGCGGTACCGGATCTGCTGGTGGCATTGACCGGCTTCAAGCCACACATCGAAGTCGACGAAGGCGTTCGCCGCTTTGTCGAATGGTATCAGGAAAACTACTGACGGCAACCGACCATTCGGTCGGGTGAAAGATCCCGGCCGAATATGCACATTCTCCCCACCATCAGGTTCGGGTCGAAATCAGCAGGAACATTGGCCGCTCGCGCTCAATCACCCAGTCCGGATGCGCGGCAAGATCTTCGTCGCTTGGCGACCATTCCTCAACATGCGCGATGGCAAAGCCCGACCTGATCAGCGAGTTGAGCGTAGTCCCCATGGTTCGATGCTGCTTGACCACGCCTTCAGCGAGCCAATTCGTCAGCCTCTTTCCTTCGATCTGGTAGCCATTGAGCGGCCAAGTCTTCCCGCCATCTTCTTCGGTCAACCATTCCGGCTGCCGCGGCGCCATATAGATCGGATGCTCGATCGAGAAGATCAGCCGGCCACCTGGTTTCAAAGCTTTCCGAATAGTCGCCAGGAGTCCGGCAAAATCTTCGATATAATGGAAGGCCAGCGAGCTGTAGGCGAGGTCGAAGCTTGCCTTGGGAAGCTGGAGCTTCTCAAGGTCCGCCCTGTCGTAGCGGACGCATGAATCGGCCGTCTCTGCGCAGGCACGCGCGAGCATCTTGTCGGATACGTCAAGACCAAGCACACTGGCCGCACCCTGTTCGGCGGCCCAGCGGCAGAACCATCCGAAACCACAGCCGAGATCGACGACATCGAGGCCATGCAGATCGGGCAACATGGCACGTATGGCCGGCCACTCCGCTGCCCCCGCCAGGCCGGAGACCGATCGCTGAAGCCGGCTATAACCTTCGAAAAAGCCCGGATCGTCATAAATATTCTGGGTCATAACAGTCTCCTACACTCTCTGTAGCCAGTCTGCGGCCACATAGACAACATCGCTGAAATCTCCCCCGCATAAGACATGACGAAGCTTGCCAAAAGTCGGATGGGGGAGTTCCGACTGTTTATGTCTTTCAAACAGTCGCCTTCGGCCGCGACAACCATTGCGAATAGGGTTTCACCCCAAAGCTCACATCCGCAGCATCCTCAAGCACATGGATGAACTCGATGGAATGTCCATCGGGATCGGAAAAATACTGAGAAACCGCCGGCATCCAGCCGACGACGACCGGTTCGTCCATCGGCTCGCCATTGAAACCTTTCGGTTGAACGCCGTGAGCCGTCAATGCGGCAGCAGATGCAACAACACCTTCCAGGCTGGTCCTGAGCGCGATGTGGAGACGCATGCGAAGAGGAGCGCTTCCCGTCTCCCAAAGACCGAGCATGCTCTTCTTCTCACCGTCGGTCCAAAGGAAAGCGACCTGCCTGCTTTCTATGACCGTCGCCACTTCGAGCCTCAGGATGTCACGATAGAATTCGAGCGAACGCCGAAGATTGGAAACCGTCAGATGGGTCTCGAACAGGCCCAATATGGCGGGCATTTGCGGGTTAGGCTTATCCGTTGCCATCACAGCACCTTCGCCGCCATGACCTCGACCTCGACCAGAAACTCCGCACGATTGAAGCCGCTGACGATCAGCAGCGTGGAAACCGGCTTCGGGTCCAGCGTGTAACGATCGCGAACGGCGATGTAGGCCGGCATGTCCTCGCGCGTCGTGACAAAACCGCCGATGCGGATCACATCGGTAAAGCTCATGCCGGCGTCTTCGAGAATGGCCCCGATCGCCTTGAAGCACATTTCGGCCTGCGAGGTGACGTCCGGCGGAATGCGGTCGTCGAGACCGATACCGACCTGGCCGGACACGACGAGAAGGCTGGCGCCCGGAGGCACCAGAATCCCGTGATTGTAGTTGGTGAAGGGGCGTCTGACAGACGGCGGATTGAATATCTTGTTCATCGATATCGACTCCTCGTGATTGGTCGATTTCAGCATTTTGGGATTGGGCCGACAAGCGGTTCAATGCGTCTTTGCTGAAGTAACCACCCTATTGCGCCGAACCTCCAGAAGGATATGGCCGAAAAGCGCGGCAAGAACGATTGGTCCGCCGATCAGCGTCGCAGTCGAAGGGCGCTCGGCAAAGACCATCCAGACCCACAGCGGCGTCAACGGCACTTCGAGCGCCGTCAGCAGCGCCGCATCCGAGGCTGGGACGAGCCGCGAGCCGAACGTGTAAAGGCTGAGGCCCATCGCATTCTGAACGATGCCGAAGGCGATGATCAGGCCGAGATCCTGCCCCGAGATCGAAAGCGGGGAAGCGAACCAGAAGGTAGTGAAGGAGCACAGCCACGCCGACAGGGCCATCGCCGGCAGCATCGGCACATTGCGATGCTGCCGCATGATGACGGCAAGTGCCGCAACCGTCAGCGTCATGACGGCGGCTAGGCCTTTACCAAGCCAGCTGCCGCCGTCGCTCGCATGCCCGGACAACATGACGAGAACACCGATAAAGGCGATGCCGCTCGCAATCAGCGTCCTTACATTCGGGCGTTCGCCGATGAAGAGAAAGGCGACGCCCGCGGTCACGAAGGGCACGGTGGCATAGATGACCATGGCGTCGGCAACCGACGTATAATAAATCGAGCCGATACCGCTGATCATCGACGCGGTGGAAAAGATCGTCGCTGCCAGCGAGGGGCCGCGCATGGAGCGCAGGATGCGAAAAGCGTTGCGGCGCTCGATATAGAAAAACAGCGCGAACACGCCGAGGCCGGAGACGATGCCGCGGCAGAAAAGGATGGTCATCAGGTCAGCACTGATCGCTCGCACGAAGAGGCCTGAAGTCGACCAAGCCAGCGCGGAGAGCGCCACATAGGTCACGCCCAGCCTATATTGTTGCTGTTCCGCCAGCGTCACCATCTGTACCCCCATCGCATTGGGCCAGATCATTAGCGAGTAGCAATGATGCTCACAAGCAGAGCCTGCGCCGCGACATGTCGCCATTGCCGGAAGATGACAAGGGTTGCAGGAAGGCCACGCTTCCGGTCCCGGCAGTTGAAGATTGGCGGGATCTTGCCGTCTCGAATGCGACATGGTCCACATTGATCTTGCAGATATTCTCCGCCGCACTACGGTCTGCTCTGTTTCGATCGAGGGAGAATCAGTTGCGTCTGCTGTCAGCCACTTTGTTCGCGTGCGGCTGCGTCAGCTTGGTCGACGGTCCCCTATGGCCGCCAGCCGAGACCTATGTCGATACCACGGTGCTGTGCAGCCAAAGCAGCAACCCCGCCCGATGCCAGCATACGCGCGACCAGTGGAAAGCGGAGTATGAGGAGGCGATCGCGGGAGGATATCGAGCGCAGAAACACGTTGCCCTGTGCCTGAGCACCGGCTGCGACGAGGCGATCCAGCCCGACAAGGTGCTCGGCTGCGCCTGGCGCATGGTGATTGCCGAAGTCAAGCATGCTCAGCCCGACACCATGGATTTCACCAACCTCAACCGCTTCTGCGGAACGGACTATCTCGACGAGAAGGGAAAGCTCGCGGCCGCCTCGCAGGCGCAGGCGATGCTGCGGCAGATCGGCAAATAGCCGGCCGCAGAACAGCTTGCGACTGCTCCGCGGCCGGCATATCGGTCGACTTTATGCGTAAAGTGCAAGGAAAGTGCGGATGGCCTCGATTTCATTGGGCCTGATATCGTGGCCGCCCGGATGCCAGTCGAGCGTTACCTGTGCGTCCTGCCGGACGAAGTAATCGGCGAGTGCCTGTGTGATCGGCGCGGGCGCGATCGGATCTCGTTCGCCGGCGGTGATCAGCACACGCCTGCCCTGCAGCCGGCCATTGTCCTTCGGCTGAAACGGAATAAGCGGGTGCATCAGGACGGCGGCATCAAAGAGATCGCCGTGCTCGATCAGCACGTTGGCAAGAATATTGGCGCCATTGGAGAAACCAAGGCCAATCACCTGCGACACCCCATATTCCGCCGCGAGACCCGAGACGTAATTCGCCATCTTTTCCGTTGCCCGGGCAAGGTCGGCCATATCATAGACGCCCTCGCCCGTCCGCCGGAAGAAGCGCGCGGCCCCATGTTCCGAGACATCGCCGCGCGGCGATACGATGGTCGCTTCCGGCAGCAGCCGGGCAGCAAAATCGAAGAACTGGTTCTCGTCGCCGCCGGTGCCATGGAACGTGAAGAAAATCGGCTTTCCGGATGCACCGGCCTTCAGCCGGTGCACATAGCTCGTGTCAGTCATAATCCTTCCTCCGATTAGCCTTCCAGCGGCTCCAGATGTTGCTCGATCAGACCGCGCAGATGCGCATGCTGTTCGGGCAGTTTCAGCGCTTCGCCAAGATGAGCCGTGTCCTCATCGCGGTCGAAGCCAGGTTCATTGGTGGCAACTTCGAACAGCACGCCGCCCGGCGTACGGAAGTAAATCGCCCAGAAATAGTCGCGGTCGATGACCGGTGTGACCTGATAGCCCGTATCCATCAGCGCCTTGCGCACTTCGAGCTGCTTTGCGCGGTTCTCGACGGCGAAGGCAACATGGTGGACGGAACCAGCACCCGGAAGCGCCCGGTTGATGTTCGGCATAGTCTCGAGGTCGACGTAGTCGGCACCGTTGCCGCCGGGAATGGCCAGCCGCTTGATGCCTTCATGCGTATCGACAACTTCGTAGCCCATGTACTTCAACAATTCGGCCGTAGCACCCTCGTCCCGCAGACGCATGGCAACGGAATGGAAGCCACGGATCGCATGCGCGGCATCGATGCCGCCATGCGTCCAGGGCAGACGCTTGTCATCCTTGACCTCGACAAGAGCGAAACCATCGCCGTCAGGGCCGGCGAAGTGCAGACGCTTCTGGCCGAAGGATTCGTCCGCCTTCAGGCCTTCGACGCCATGCTGGCCAAGACGCTCGGTCCAATAACCAATCGCACCTTCCGGTACGGAGTAGACGGTATTGCCGACCTCGCCGGTACCCGGACGACCGCGTGCCATCTTCGGGAATGGGAAGTAGGTCATGATCGTGCCGGGCGTGCCGATCTCGTCACCATAGTAGAGGTGATAGACATCGGGAGCGTCGAAATTCACCGTCTTCTTGACGCGGCGCAGGCCTAGCGTGTCCGTGAAGAACTTGTTGTTGGTGCGGGCATCTTCCGCCATCGAGGTAACGTGGTGAAGACCTTTGATCTGATTGAGCATCTTAAACCCCTTGTCTCGCCTGCACCGGCAGGCGTTTCTCATGGGCAGAAGATGGTCTCAGGAGCCGCGTTCCGATAGCCCTCAATAGCCAAACGGATTGTCTTCAATAAGTGAACGATAAATTTTCATCGTTCACTGATACGCCAAAAAGCGAGACGGCAATGCCTTACTGCGCTTCGGGATTGCTCGGCAGCGACCAGTCGATCGGCTCCCGGCCCTGCTCCGTCAAATAGGCATTGGCCTTGGAGAAATGCCGGCAACCGAGGAAGCCGTTATGGGCCGACAGCGGCGAGGGATGCACGGATTTCAAGACGAGATGGCGCTCCGTATCGACGAAAGCTGCCTTCTTCTGCGCATAGGAACCCCAGAGCATGAAGACGACGCCATCGCACTCGTCGTTGACCTTGCGGATGACAGCATCGGTAAAGCGCTCCCAGCCCTTGCCCTGATGTGAAGCAGCCTGCGATTCCTCTACCGTCAGCACACTGTTGAGCAGAAGTACGCCCTGCTTCGCCCAGCTTTCCAGAAAGCCATGCCGGGCCGGCGGGATGCCGAGATCGGCCTCCAGCTCCTTGTAGATATTGACCAGCGACGGCGGAATGCGCACGCCGGGACGCACGCTGAAGCAAAGCCCATGCGCCTGCCCGCTGCCATGATAGGGATCCTGTCCGAGAATGACCACCTGCACCTCATCAAGCGGCGTCAGGTCCAGTGCCCGAAAATACTCGCTGCCGCGAGGAAAGATCACCTTGCCGCGCTGCTTCTCCTCAACGAGGAAAGCCTTGAGTTCGTCCATGTATGGACTGGCAAACTCCGGCGACAATGCCTCTTTCCAGCTTTCCTCAAGCCTGATGTTCGCTTCCGCCATTGGTCATGCCTCCATCTTCGTCAGCCGTTCGATTGACGGCGAAAGTGCCGGCAAGTCAAGGAAAGGCCTATCATTGCAGCGTCCAGATCACAGCTTTCCGGCGGCAGTCGTTGCGGACAACGGCGATTGCACCCTTTCCCCTGTCGAGATTAGCAGAGCATCGCGTTCCGCCTCGGGCATTCCACGCAGGCGTCGCAGCACCGTGAGGCGTATCGCAGCAAAGCCGGCCAGCATCAACACCACCTTGCTGCAGGTAGCAAAGACCGGCATGACGAACACCCATGTGGATACGTCAAAGACAATAGCAATGAACGCATTGAGTGCAGCCGACAAGAACATCAGGCCAGCCCAGGCAAAGCCCACATAGGTCGCAACGTCGGGCGCAACCGTGCGTGCAATCGCCGGCAGATACCGGTTTATCCAGCCTGCCTTCAGCATCGCGGCGCCCACAACCGCATAGATGATGCTCGGCTTGAACAGCACGAAATGCGGATCATCCGTCAGCAGCGTCGCCGTGCCAGCGGCAACAACCAGAAAAAGGCTAAGCCATTCCATGATTACGATAGGCTTGCCGCGGATGAACTGGACTCCGATCTGGAGAAGACCAAAGGCAATCGCCAGACATGTCGCCAGCATGACGTTGTCCGTCAACGACAGCAGAATGGCAAAAAACAGGCTGGAGGCGACATCGGCAAGCAACAGCCTGGCCGCATTGAAAAAGCTTCTCACTGCACCCTGGCTCTCATTTCTATACTGGTTGAATTCATAGAGCGGGGGATTGTCACGATCAAGGATATCAACTGGATCATCCTCGACATGGCGAACGGAGCCACGCTTGGGATCTGATGCCGAGCAGCCCCTCTTCCGGCCGTTCTCCAGCTCGATATCCGACCTTCGACGCCATCGACGGTCGATGGCAGCGGCACCCTTGCAGATCGTTGACAACCGAACCTACTTCAGCCAATGGAGGCCATTCCAACTTTTCGACCGGTGCCCCTATGCTTCCCTTGCATTCCCTTGGCGAGCGCATCGTCGTACTCGGCCCTTCCAATGCTGGCAAATCAACCCTCGCGGTTGCACTCTCCAGAAAGCTCTGCTTCCCAACCGTCCATCTCGATCAATTGCACCACCTGCCCTATACGGATTGGCAGCAGCGCCCCGAGGCAGAATTCGCAGCCCTCCACGATGCGGCGATCCTGGGCGAACAGTGGATCATGGAGGGCAACTACACGCGCCTGATGCCGCAGCGCCTGGCGCGCGCGACCGGCGCCATCCTGATAACCTCGAACCACTGGCTGCGCTTCACCCGCTACCTCAAGCGGACGCTTCTCAACAGCTCGAACCGAGCCGGGCATCTCGAAGGAGCCAAGGACAGCATCAAATGGGAGATGGTTCAGTGGATCCTTGTCAAAACCCGTGACAGCGGCGCCAAATATGCAAAAATCCTCCAGGCATCGGAGTTGCCGATGGTGGAATGCCATACGGCACAGGCCCTCAATAGCCTCTACCGGACCTGGGATTTGCCGGCCCGGCGATAGTGGAGTGCGAGGGCTGAAAAGACAGCGCCGGAAATCGTTGGCGTCATCCGATAGTCGTTTGGCATGTCTTGCCAGTGCAAGCGGTACGTTTCGCTCGTAGCTTGGGGTTCATCACCACCAAGGAGCACCCAATGACCAAGACCATTCTCATCACCGGCACGTCCAGCGGCCTCGGCCGCGCAACCGCAAAACTCTTCCACCGGCACGGCTGGAATGTCATCGCCACCATGCGCTCGCCGGAGCAGGAAACAGAGCTGACGAAGCTCGACAATCTGCTGGTAACGCGCCTGGACGTTCAGGACGCGGCCTCGATCCGCTCGGCAATTGATGCAGGGCTGGAGAAATTCGGACGCGTCGACGCGCTTGTGAACAATGCTGGCTATGGTGCCTATGGCCCGCTCGAGGTCACGCCTTTCGAGAAGATCCGCCGCCAGTTCGATGTCAACGTGCTCGGCATGTTCGCGGTGACCCAGGCCCTGTTACCGCATTTCCGCGCCAACCGCAGCGGCACCATCGTCAACATCTCGTCGATCGGCGGCCGCATGGCTTTCCCGTTCGGCTCACTCTACCATGGTACGAAGTTCGCCGTGGAGGGCCTGTCGGAAGCATTGCAATATGAGCTTGCACCGCTTGGCATCGCCGTCAAACTCATCGAACCGGGTGGCATCAAGACGGATTTCGGCGGCCGCTCCTTCGATTTCACCAATGATGAGAACATCACCGAATACCAGCCCCTCATCCAGTCGCTATTCCGCTTTTTTGGTCCGATGATGGAAAACGCCTCCGAGCCGGAGCTGATCGCCGATGTCATATACGGAGCGACAATGGACGAGACCCATCGGCTTCGCTACGCTGCAGGCGCCGATGCGGTTCAGTTGATCGGAACGCGCGATGCCACGGACGACGCCACTTTCTTCGACGGCATGAAGGCACAGTTCGGGCTTTGATCGCCACCTAATCGCTCCGTTGGGTTCGCCAGACGGAGCGATGGACAACCCGGTCCGACACCTACTAAACCATGTTCCTGAATTGGTACGCGGCGGTTTCGCCCGGAATGCGGAAACCTCTAGGATTTCTCATGCAAACCCCGACCTACGCTCTCGATACGACATGGCGCACCCTGCTCGCAGATCTTGGGATCTCGCCTGCAAATGTGCTGCGTCGCGCCGGGCTCCCCGACGATCTGCTGCATCAGCCTTCGGTGCGGCTAGAACCGGAGGCTTATTATCGCCTTTGGCGGGGTGCTGAGCAGGAGATGGGCGATCCGCTCTTTCCGATCCGGGTATGCCAAGCCGTGCGCAGTGAGTCCTTCTCCCCGCCGTTGTTTGCGGCCTTGTGCAGCCCAAATCTACTTGTGGCAGCACAGCGCATCGCCAAATACAAGACACTCATCGGTCCCATGCAGATGCTTCTACGCGAGGAAGGCGACTGGATGACCATCGCACTCGTCTGGCAGGACGGTCCTTTGCGCACGCCGGCGTCGCTGGTGATGATGGAACTGCTGTTCTGCGTCACTCTTGCTCGAATCGGTACCAGAGAGATGATCCGGCCGATAGAAGTAACCACGACCGAGCTTCCGTCGCCGCTGGCGCCTTACGAGGATTTCCTGGGCGGCCGCCTACACCGCGGCCCCCATCACGCGATCAAATTCGCAAAGTCCGATGCCATCCTCCCGTTTCTGACATCGAACGAGCCTCTCTGGGCCGCGTTCGAGCCTGATCTTCGCCAGCGTCTCGCCGATCTCGACGCTTCGGTGACCGTTGCGATACGGGTCAAAGCCGCCCTTCACGAAGGCATACCCAGCGGCCTGACGACCATGGATGCGATCGCTAGCAAACTGGCGGTGAGCAAACGCACACTCCAGCGCCGCATCGAAGCCGAAGGTACGAGCTTTCAGGAATTGGACGGGAAAAACCCCCGACAGCATCAGGCAAAGCCCCTAAGGAAGCAGGTCGGCCAACCGTCGAGTGCCGTAGGCCAGGGTGGCGCAATAGCCTTTATAAGGTGTGGAATCTGCCGGACAGACGGCAGGGAGATGATTGCGACGATTCGCGCCTGACAATCCAGCTCGGCAAAACTTTTCTCCGCCAACCCAAAGTAGGCATAATCTCGTGGCAATCGCCAATCTTCACAAATGAGATATTCAGCTAGGAGATGCATGCGATGAGCGAGAGCTGCCCTATTCCGACGCCGGATCAGAAACAGTATGGAGACATCCAGGAGCGGGCCGAACGGGCTATGCTGGCAACGATCTATCAAGCGCTCGAGCATGCCAGCGAACAGGCGGCTTACGAGCTGAAATCCATTGGATCACAGGAACAGCCTCCGGCTTACGAGTACTTTGCGGCAGTCGCCCATCAGAAGCTTTTCCTTCTTCTATGCGGCGCCGATCCTGAAACGTTTATGGGTGGGAATCCTGATATCGCCGCAAGCATCATCGCCAACAATCAGAAGATATCAGACCATTATTGGACCAACAGGGATGGCGGCCAAAACACGGGACAGTCTTCGAAGTGATCGCGGGGGCAGCCTTGATGAAAACCATAAGATATAGCCCGGCTCGGCCAAATAAGTGCATGGCGAGCGGGTAGCATTCCCGGTACCCGGCTCCTGCCCTCTAAGGGCGCCGCCTCGCCCGTTTGCGCTCACCCTTTGATCCGCGCCATCTGCGGATCATAGAGCGGCTTCAGCGACACCTGGCATGGCACGCGGCTCTGCGCGACATCGAGCTCGTAACGGCCGGACAGCACGAACTCCTCCGTCACCCCACCGGGATCACGGACATAGCCGTAGCCGATGGCCTTGCCGATCGTGTAGCCGTAGCCGCCACTCGACAGCCAGCCGACGCGCTGTCCGTCACGATAGATCGTCTCGCGGCCGAGAAGCACGATCTCGGGATCGTCGGGCACGAAGCAGGCGAGCATCTTCTTCACGCCCGAAACAAGCTGCCGCTTGATCGCCTCCCTGCCGCGGAATGCGATGTCCTTTTTCGTCTTCACCGCCCAGGCAAGTCCGGCTTCGACCGGTGTATGATCCGGCCCGATATCCGAACCCCAGGCGCGATAGCCCTTCTCCAGACGGCAGCTCTCGATAGCCCGGTAGCCGGCATTGACGAGGCCATGCTCACGCCCGGCCGCCATCAACACGTCATAGACGCCCGCCGTATATTCCACCGGCACATGCAGCTCATAGCCGAGTTCTCCGACATAGGTGATGCGTAGCGCCCGGACAGGGCAGCCGGCGATACCGACAGTCCGAACCTTGCCGAAGGGGAACGCGGCGTTCGAAACATCCGCTGAGGTCACCGATTGCAATATCGCGCGCGACTTCGGCCCCATGAGCGACAGCACCGAATAGGCCGAGGTTACATCCACCAGCTCGGCATGCATCTCGCTCGGAATATTCCGAGCGATCCAGTCAAAATCATGCGTGGCGAAGCCGGTGCCGGTCGTGATGTAGAATTCATTCTCGGCGACGCGAGCAACCGTGACATCGCATTCGATGCCGCCGCGATCGTTCAGCATCTGCGTGTAGGTCAAAGAACCGACAGGCTTGGCGACGTCGTTGGAAGCGATCCACGACATCGCCGCCTCCGCATCCCTGCCCTTCAGCACGAATTTGGCAAAGGAGGTCTGGTCGAAGATGACCGCGGCCTCGCGCACCGCCTTGTGCTCGCGGCCGACGGCGCCGAACCAGTTCTGACGGCCATAGGTATAGACATCCTTCGGCTCCTCGCCGGCAAAGAGATCGGCAAACCAGTTCGGCCGTTCCCAGCCGAGCTTTTCGCCGAAGCAGGCCCCCTGCGCCTTCAGCCGATCATAGAGCGGCGACTTGCGGCAGGGTCGACCGCTGGAATGCTCCTCGAAGGGCCAGGCCATGGTGTAATGCTTGCCATAGGCTTCCAGCGTGCGCGTGCGAACCCAGTCCGTGTCGAAATGCGGACGGCCGAAGCGCCTGATATCGACGGGCCAGAGGTCGTAGGGCGGCTCGCCCTTGGCGACCCATTCGGCGAGCGCCATGCCGGCACCGCCGGCCGAGGCAATGCCAAAGGCATTGAAGCCGGCGCCGACGAAGAAATTCCGCAGCTCCGGCGCCTCGCCGAGAATGAAATTGCCATCGGGCGTAAAACTCTCCGGGCCACACAGCAGCTGTTTGACGCCGGCCGTCTGCAGCGCCGGCACGCGCACCAGCGCCTGCTCCATGATCTGCTCGAAATGGTCGAAGTTGCTGTCGAGCAGCGTGTAATGGAAATCCTTTGGGATACCGTCGAGCGCCCAGGGGATCGGGTTCGGCTCATAGCCGCCCATCACAAGACCGCCGACCTCTTCCTTGTAGTAGGTCAGGCGGTCAGGATCGCGCAGCGTCGGCAGGTTGGAGGGCACACCGAAGGATTCGGTGATGAGATATTGGTGTTCCACCGAAACGAGCGGCACGTTGACGCCGAAGCGGCTTGCAAACGTCCGAGTCCACTGCCCCGCGCAGACCACCACACGCTCGCATTCGATGCGGCCCTTTTCGGTGATGACGGCGCGGATCCGGCCCTTGTCGATCTCCAGATCGAGAACCTCGGTATCCTCGAAGATCGAGACACCGCTCATGCGGGCGCCCTTCGCCAGCGCCTGGGTGATATCGGAGGGATTGGCCTGTCCGTCGGTCGGCAGGAAGGCGGCGCCGACGAGATCGTCGACATCCATCAACGGCCAGAGGTCGAAGGCCTCCTTGGGGGTCAGCAGGTGCATCTGCAAGCCGAAGGACTGCGCCGTCGTCGCCTGTCGCTTGACCTCCGTCCAGCGCTCCTCGTTGCAGGCGAGACGCAGGCCGCCATTCATCTTCCAGCCGGTGGCTAGCCCCGTCTCCGCCTCGAGCTTCTTGTAGAGATCGACGGAATAGCCGAGCATCTGCGTGATGTTGGCGCTGGTGCGCAGCTGGCCGACGAGACCGGCGGCATGAAACGTCGTGCCCGAGGTCAGCTTCTTGCGTTCGAGAAGCACGGTATCGGTAAAGCCGAGCTTGCCGAGATGGTAGGCGGTCGAGCAGCCGATGATGCCGCCGCCGATGACGACGGTCTTGGCGGTAGCAGGCAGTTCCTTCATCGTGTCACCTCAAGAGTTGCGAAAGCTCTGCCAGGCACTCTCGAAGCGCCTGAGATTTTCAGCTGTATAGGAAGAATAATCGAATTCGATGTCGGAATGGATTTCCGAAATCATGCTCCACATCGTCTCGCGCAGGAGCGAGGCGCATTTCATCGCCTGATAGCGCCGGCGCAGATCGTCGCTGACGGGAGCCTCAAAGTAAGCCTCCAGCATCGCCTCTTCCTGCGCCTCGGAGAATTCATTGTTGGAAGCAAGTCCGCCGAGATCGAAAAGTGGCGTGTTGAAGCCGGCATAGTCCCAGTCGATCAGCCAGAGCCGCTTGCCGTCATCGAGGAAATTCGCGGCTAGCAGATCATTGTGGCCGAAGGCGATCTCGTAGGGTCCGGCAGCACGTTCCAACCGTTCCGCAATTTCCAGGAAAGACGGCAGCGACGGCGTGTGCCGGCTGCCGCCAGCCTCCAGAAGAGCCGCATAATCCCTGACCACATGGAAGACCCAGAAGATGGCAGCCGGTCCGCGAAAATGCTTCGGCACATCGCGATGGCACGATCTGACGAGCGGCAAGACCCGAGCCATCACCAGGGGATTGCGTATATCGTCAGCGGATAGCGGCTTCGCATCGACGTAGTCGAGCACCAAAATGCCGGGCTCGTGATGGATGACAGCGGGAGAAAGACCAGCCGCATGGGCGGCCCTGCTTGCCGCCACTTCGTTGGTGCGACTGATGTGGTGGACGGGGATATCCGAGCCCAATCGCACGACGAAACGCCGTCCTGCATTGCCGACCAGATAGTTGCGATTGGTTATGCCGCCGACAAGCGGGGCGATCTCGATCGGCCCATGCCAGATTCCGAGAGAATATATCCTGTCTTCCGGCGTCGCAGTCATTCCCCCTCCGGCGCTACTGCTCAGCATCCTCTGGCGGGAAGGTTCCTCACAAACGATCGGCTGTCAAGATCGATCCACAAAATGAAACGAATATTTGGCTTTTTGTTGGATTCGAGACTAAATCTCAATTGGATGAATGATGAATATTGCAAACAGAACGCTTCACCGTGGGTGAGATTTGCCTTAAAAACTGCATCGCGAGGCGATCGGATTGATTTGCAAACCTTGATGCCGCTTAGTGACGCCGCCTGCTCGATCCGAAAGCCGCAGTTGAATTTCGAGATCATACCCGCAATAGGATCAGGATCATGTCGGGCATGTCCCAACCACCGCTTCACGCCAATCATCGCGAGCGCGAGATCCTGGAAGAACTCCGGCTCGCCGGCGGGGCCAGCCGCATTCAGTTTCTGGCAGAGCGGCTCGGCGTTTCCGAAGAAACCATCCGCCGCAACATCCGCAGCCTCGAAGCAAACGGTCTCGTCACCAAGGTGCATGGCGGCGTCCATATCAAGGACTCGATGATCGAGCCGCCGCTGCACCTGCGCATGAACGAAAATGCGGAAGCCAAGCGGATGATCGCCGCCTCGGTGGCGGCCATGATCGAGGACGGCGATACGCTCTTTCTTGATGTCGGCTCCACCACGGCCTTCATTGCCGTTGCGCTACAAAAGCATCAGAAGCTCTTCGTCGTCACCAACGCCCTGTCGGTGGCGCATGCACTGGCCACGCGCAATGGCAACCGCGTCTTCTTCGCCGGCGGCGAGTTGCGTGGCCACGATGGCGGCGCTTTCGGCATGGAAGCGGCGAATTTCCTGCGCCGCTTCAACATACGCCACGCCATCCTCTCGGTCGGCGCCATCAACGCCACGTCGGGCTTCATGCTGCATGATCTCGAAGAGGCGGAATATTCGCGGGAAGCGGCAAGCCGCTCTGAAAACTGTATCGTCGTCGCCGACAGCGCAAAATTCGGACGCAGCGCGCCGATCATCCTGAACGAACCCTCAAGCTTCGATGTCCTCGTCACCGACGACGCACCGCCGGCCGATATCAACGCCATGCTGGAACGCAACGAGATCGAACTGGTGGTCGCCAACCGGCAGCGGGTGGAGCGCAAATAGCATCCCGAAGGTGATGTTTTAGAGGATCGCCGACGTCAGCGGTTGACGCCAGCAACGTCTTCGCTATTCCCATCCGCTTCGAAGCTCGCATATTTACGATAGCTCTTGCACATGGTCTCCAGCGTCAACGCCGCCTTGCTGGCATGGCGCTCCTTGTGACGCAAAAGGCGAAAACTGCGGGCCGGCAGATCGAAGCTCGCCTGAACCAGCAATCCCTGCCCCAGATAGGCCTTGGCAGCCGCGTTGGAAAGCGCCGCGGCACTCTGGCCCGCGCAGACTGCCGACAGAATCGCCTCGTTCGATGGGAGAACCAGCGCGACCTTGAGGTCGCGTGGCGAGGCGCCGAGCTTGGCAATCGCGTTCTCGAACTCAGAACGAGTACCCGATCCCTCCTCACGCATCACCCAGGACGTATCTGTCACGAGGTCCGTTATGGAGAGCTGCCGGCCGTCGGCCCAGGGATGATGCGGCGGCACAACGATGACAAGCGCATCCTGCGCCACGATCTTCATCGACAGCGCCGGCGCATCCACCTCACCCTCGATGAAACCCAACTCCGCCGCCCCGTCGATGACGGCCTCGGTGACGGTTCGCGTATTGCCGATCGTAAGATCCAGCTCGATGCCGGGATAGTCACGTTGGAACCGCATCAGCAAAGGCGGCAGCCAGTAACTTGCTATGGTCTGGCTCGCGTAAAGGCTGAGCCGGCCGCGCTGCAGACCACCGAGTTCGGACAGCATGAGTTCGGCGGAGCGTACACGGGCGAGCGTCGCCTTGGCTTCCCCCAGGAAGGATCGCCCCGTCTCGGTCAGCTCGATCCGCCTGCCGACGCGATGAAACAGCTCCACCCCGTAATAGGCCTCGAGATTCTTGATCGCCGAACTGACGGCAGACGGCGTCAGGTGGATGGCTTCGGCCGCATTAGTCAGATGTTCTCGTTCGGCGACGGCGACGAAAATTGCGAGTTGCTCAAAGGTCATGGGAAATCATTCTAATTTATCGAACGAAACATAGGATAATATTCGATGGATGTCGACATGAGCAGATGAGACTTTCCAGCCGTCAACACATCATAAAAAGAATGGCGGCACCACATGTCATCAGCTCAAAGCGCAAACAAGATCCTCCCCGGCTTCGCACTCACCTGTGCCGTCGCGATCGTCGCCTATGCAGGCGAGCACGTGGAGGTCGGCCTGCTCGGCGGTCGGTGGATCGAAAGTCTGGTACTCGCCATAGCGCTCGGCATTGCCGTCTGCACCCTCAAGCCGCTGAAGCCGTCCATGAAGCCGGGCATCGATTTCAGTGCCAAGTTCCTGCTGGAAATCGCCATCGTCCTTCTCGGCGCCTCCATCAGCCTTTCGGCCATTCGCGGCGCTGGCGTCTGGCTGATCGCCGGCATCGCCATCGTCGTCGTGCTTTCGATTGCCGCAACCTATGTGATCGGACGCCTGCTCGGCCTGCCGCCGAAGCTCGCGACGCTGATTGCCTGCGGCAACTCGATATGCGGCAATTCCGCCATCGTCGCCGTCGCCCCGGTGATCGAAGCAGATTCACAGGAGATCGCCGCAGCCCTTGCCTTCACTGCTGTATTGGGCATCGCCGCCGTCTTCCTCCTGCCTTTCCTTTACTTCCATTTCGGCATGAGCGTGTCGCAATACGGCGCGCTGGCGGGGCTGACCGTCTACGCCGTCCCGCAGGTGCTTGCTGCAACTGCCCCTGTCGGCCTTCTCGCCGTCCAGACTGGCACCCTGGTCAAGCTGATCCGTGTCCTGATGCTCGGACCCGTCATCTTCCTGCTCGGCATCATCACCAAGGTCGAGACGACCGAGGCGAACGGTGGCAGCGGCCTTCACCCCTCGCTGGTTCCATGGTTCATCTGCGGCTTCCTCGGCTTGATGGCGATGCGTTCCTTCGGCCTCATTCCGGAAGCACTGATCGCTCCGATGCAGTCGGTGTCGGGCATCCTGACGGTGATTGCCATGGCCGCACTTGGCCTCTCGGTAAATGTGCGCTCCGTTGCCCATGCGGGCGGGCGCGTCATCATCGCAGCCACGCTGTCGCTGCTGATGCTTGGCGTTATCAGCTACGGTTTGATCGTCGCGTTGCAGATCCAGTAGTCTGCCTGTGGCCGGTAACGGCGGATCGGCTTCTGCTCTTTGCATGAGCCGATTTCAGCAGAGCTGCAATCTCGCTTTCCGGAGAGGGGTAGCCGATAGCAAAGCCCTGAAGTTCGTCGCAACCGACCTCGGCCAGAATGCGCGCATGCTCCTCGGTCTCCACACCTTCGGCAATCACCTCGACATTCAGAGCCCGCGCAATGTCGACGATCGAGCTGACAAGACGACGCTGCTCGTCCGACACCGTCAACTCCGTCACCAATTGCCGGTCGATCTTCAGCCTTTTCGGCTTCAGTTTCACCAGACCAATCAAAGAGGCATGGCCCGAGCCAAAATCGTCGATCTCGATATCGATCCCCATCTTCTTGATAGCGTCGATATTGGCCAGGACCCGGTCATCAGGCTCGTCCAGAAAGATCGTTTCCACGAGTTCGAAGGCGATGGCATGGCGCGGTATCTTCAGCGCCTCCAACCCTTCGATCAGGTCTGGGTCGGCAAGCCGGCGCCCGGAAATATTGACGGCGATACGCGGCGGCACGAGACCGCGCGAAACCCAGGTGGCGCGGTCGGCAAGCGCGCGCTTGAGCACGGCGGCATCAATCTCGGCCGTCAGCCCATATTCATCCGCCACCTTGAGAAAGGCAGCCGGATTGAGCAGCCCCTTTTCCGGATGCTGCCAGCGTGCCAGCGCCTCCAGCCCGACGATGCGGCGGCTGCGCGCATCCACCTGGATCTGATAGAAGGGCTCGATTTGCCGCAACACCGGCGCCAGCCGCAGCTCATCGGCCAGCCGCCGTTCGGCATGCAGGTCGGCTTGCAGTTCCGGCGTGAAGAACTCCGCACGGTTGCGGCCAAGCTTCTTGGCCTGAAAAAGCGCCACGTCCGATTCCGCCAGCAGATTGGCGGCGTTGCCGGTGAGGCTCAAGGCCACACCGATAGATGCGCCGATCCGCAGCATCTCGTTACCGAAACGCACCTCGCGCCGCAGCCGCGAGAGGATGTCGTTTACGATACCTTCCAGCCTCTCCGCACTGCCGACATTCACCAACACGGCCACGAATTCATCACCGCTCACACGCGCCACTATATCGCTGGCGGTGATCGCAGCCGAGATACGCGCGGCCACGCTCTGCAACGTCGCATCGCCGGCGGCGTGCCCCCATTTGTCGTTGATCTCCTTGAAGCCATCGATGTCGATATGGAGCACGGCCAAAGTTTCGATCGCGGCGTCCCTGCGCAATTCGCCAAGGCGCCGGTCAAGATAGCGTCGATTGGGCAGGCCTGTGAGATAGTCGTGATCAGCCGCATATTCGATACGAGCCCGGCTTTGCTCGAGCGCCACCGCGCGCGCCTCGGCAATTGCCTTCTGGCTGGTCAGCTCCCGATTGAGCAGGATATCGGCGGTCACATCCCATTCGGCGCCGATGAAGGATGGTGAACCATCGAGATCTTCATAGAAATGCGCCCGCGAGCGGATGTAGCGCACGTCGCCGCTCGGCAACACGATGCGAAACTGGGAATTGTAGAAACCACGCGCGTCGAGAGCGATCTGGAAGTCGTTGAGAGCCTTCTCGACATCCTCGGGATAAAGCGCCCTCATCCAGACATCGGACGATACCTTGCTGCCCTGAAGACCGGTTCCGTAGAGCCTGTGCATCTGCGGATCCCAAAGTAGTTCCTTGTCGTCGACGTTATGCTGCCAAACGCCGATTTGGGACGCGTCAAGCGCCAGCTCCAGCCTCCTCAATAGGTCCTGGAACTCCTCTTCGGTCCGCCCGGATGCCACCTCTGCCAAAGAGCCCCTCCCTTCGGAAACTGGAGAGATTACATAGCTGCAACTCGGTTAACTTGCACTACTCCAGTTTCGCGAACTTTAACGGCAGCTTGCCGCCCATGCGCCGATGGGTCAACCCGAGCCCTCGTCAGTGATTGTGCCGCGGCGGAACAGCCGCGAGATTGCGGAAATCTGCGGCGCCATCGAGCACGGCGCCATCGGAAAGCTGCGTCACGGAGCGGCGATAGATCCGCTGCCAAGGCGTCGCATCTGGCGGCACCGGTGGTATGCCGTCGCCCTTGCGCCGCTCGATTTCCGTCTCCTCCACCAGCATGTCGCAACGACCGTGGTTGAAATCGATGCGAATCACATCACCGGTCCTCAGCCACGCAAGGCCGCCGCCGGCAGCACTTTCCGGCGAGGCATTGAGGATGGAGGGACTATCGGCCGTACCCGACTGCCGACCGTCTCCTATCGTGGGCAGGCTGCGGATACCGCGCTTGAGCAGCGCATCCGGCGGCTGCATGTTGACGACTTCGGCAGACCCCGGCCAGCCGATCGGCCCGGCGCCGCGGATGACGAGAATAGTCCGCTCATCAATGCCAAGATCGGGATCGTTGATGCGCTTGTGATAGTCTTCGGAGCCGTCGAAAACGACAGCCCGGCCCTCGAACACGCCTTCGTGGCCCGGCTCCTGCAGATAACGACTGCGGAAATCCTCGGACACGACACTCATCTTCATGATGGCGAAATCGAACAGATTGCCCTTGAGCACGAGGAAGCCGGCCCGCTCCTTCAGCGGCTCGGCGAATGGGCGGATAACTTCGCGATCGCTCGCCTCCCTGCCCTTCAAATTCTCCGCCATCGTCTTGCCGGTCACGGTCGGACAGCTTCCATCGAGCTTTCCGGCGTGCAGCAGCTCCCACATGATGGCCGGGACGCCGCCGGCGCGGTGGAAGCGCTCGCCAAGATAGGCACCCGCCGGCTGCACATTGGCCAGCAGCGGGATGTCGAAGCCATGCACCTGCCAGTCGTCGGGATAGAGTTCGACGCCGGCATGTTTGGCCATGGCGGCCAGATGCGGCTGCGCATTGGTCGAACCGCCGATGGCGGAATTGACCCTGATCGCATTGAGGAAAGCCTCGCGCGTCAGCACGTCCGAAGGCTTGATATCATCAAGCACGAGTTCGACGGCGCGGCGCCCGGTACGATAGGCCATCTGCCCGCGCTCGCGATAGGCGCCGGGAATGGCGGCACAGCCGGTCAGCGACATGCCGAGGGCTTCCGCCATGGCATTCATGGTCGAGGCCGTTCCCATCGTGTTGCAGTGTCCCACCGAAGGAGCCGACGCCAGAGCAGCCTCCAGAAAGCCCTCTTCATCGATCTCGCCAGCCGCCAGTTTGCGGCGCGAGCGCCAGATCGCCATGCCCGAGCCGGCAAGCTCGCCGTCATGCCAGCCATCGAGCATCGGCCCGCCCGAGAGAACGATCGCCGGAATATTGACGGTCGAAGCCGCCATCAGTGCGGAGGGTGTGGTCTTGTCGCAGCCGGTCGTCAGCACCACGCCGTCGATCGGATAGCCGTAGAGCACTTCCACCAGGCCGAGATAGGCAAGATTGCGGTCGATTGCCGCTGTCGGGCGCTTGCAGTTCTCGAAGATCGGATGGGTCGGAAATTCGATCGGGATGCCGCCGGCATCGCGAATGCCGTCGCGCACGCGCTTGGCGAGATCGAGGTGATGGCGATTGCAGGGTGTGAGGTCGCTGCCGCTCTGGGCAATGCCGATGATCGGCTTGCCCGACCGCAGCTCCTCCGGCGTGATGCCATAGTTCATAAAGCGCTCAAGATAGAGCGCCGTCATATCGATATGATCCGGATTGTCGAACCAGTCCTGCGAACGCAGACGACGCTTGGATGCACCCTTATCGCTCATCTCTTCCTCAAGCCTTTCCTCGGCCATTCTTGTCTTCCAAGTGCTGCAGCAAGGCGCTGTGATCCAGCTCCCCGCCGCCGTTCTCGACGAACTCAGCAAATTCCGCTCTGACGGCCTCGGTCAGAGGCAGTTGCAGGGACAGGCCGCTGGCCGTCGCGAGGATCATATCGAGATCCTTCAACTGTATGCGGGCGGTTCCCCCTGGTTCGAAACTGCGTTCGATCATGCGCTGGCCGTGCAGTTCGAGGATCCTGCTCTCGGCAAAACCGCCGCGAATGGCATTGCGAAAGGCCTCGCGCGAGCCGCCGCCGGCTTCGACCAGCAGCATCGCCTCCGCGACTGCACCGACCGTCACGGCAACGATCTGCTGATTGCCGAGCTTTGCGAGTTGTCCGGTGCCGCTCGGCCCCACACGTGTCACGCGCCCGAGAGGTGCCATGACATCGCGAACGCTGTCGATAACATCGACATCGCCACCGGCCATGATTGCCAGCGTCCCGGCCTCCGCACCCACAACACCGCCGGAAACCGGCGCGTCGATATGCCTGATGCCACGCTCGGCAAGCTTGAAGGAATGTTCGCGCGCAATGGCCGGCGGTATCGAGCTATTGTCGATGACCACAGCGCCGATTTCCAGAGCGTCAGCCACGCCGCTGCCGAACAGGACCTCGCCGACGGCGCCGCCATTGGTGAGCATGGTGAATAGCACCGAGGCTCCTCGCGCCGCCTCTGCCGCCGTATCCGCGACGATGGCGCCATCAGCGGCCAGCGGCTCCGCCTTGCTCCGGTCGCGATTCCACGCGGTCACGGCAAAGCCGGTGGCCAGCAACCGCCGCACCATCGGCGCGCCCATCAATCCCGTACCGAGAAAAGCGATCTTCCTGCCGCCCATAGCCTATCCTCCGAATGGAACACGCGGACCTTGCGAGAGCATGCTATCGCTGTTTCGGTCTTTCCGCCAACGGGCTGCTCCCACCAACCCGATGTACGTTCATCAACTCATGCAAGAGCTTGATAAACCTATGGTGCCAGCATGCAAAGGAAATCAGCCGACGTGCGACAAATTCCGCAAAACAAAGGGCGGGACCTTGCGGTCCCGCCCATGGGGTGTCGAGCACTGGAGTACCGCTCGGCACGGCCCCCTATTCGGCGGCGATCGGGAGTACCTCCGCCGAATGGTCATTGTCGTTGTGATGATGCTGCTTCAGCGGACGGTTGCCCGTGACACCGCGGATCAGCACGTAGAACACCGGCGTCATGAAGATGCCGAAGAAGGTGACGCCGATCATGCCGGCAAACACCGCGACACCCATGGCAGCGCGCATCTCCGCACCGGCACCGGTCGAGGTGACCAGCGGCACGACGCCCATGATGAAGGCCATGGAGGTCATCAGGATCGGACGCAGACGCAGGCGGCTGGCCTCGATTGCAGCCTGGACCGGCTTGCGGCCTTCCAGCTCCAGCTCGCGGGCGAATTCCACGATCAGGATCGCGTTCTTCGCCGACAATCCCACCAACACCATCAAGCCGATCTGCGTGAAGATGTTGTTGTCTCCGCCGGTCAACCAGACGCCCGTCAAGGCGGCCAGCACGCCCATCGGCACGATCATGACGATCGCAAGCGGCAGGGTGACGCTTTCATACTGCGCGGCCAGCACGAGATAGACGAGCAGCAGGGCCAGCGGGAAGATGATGACGCCCGAACTGCCGGCCAGGATCTGCTGATAGGTCAGATCCGTCCACTCGAAGCCGATGCCCGGGGGCAGCGTTTCGTTGGCGATCCGCTCGACGGCAGCCTGTGCCTGACCGGACGAGTAGCCTTGCGCCGGCCCGCCGTTGATATCGGCAGCGAGGAAGCCGTTGTAGCGCGTCGTCCGTTCCGGCCCGGTGCTGGCCTCGACCTTCAGCAACGCCGAGAGCGGGATCATCTGGCCCGACGCCGAGCGAACCTTCAACTGGCCGATATCGTTCGCATGCGAGCGGAACTGGGCATCCGCCTGCACACGCACGCTGTAGGTACGGCCGAATGCGTTGAAGTCGTTGACGTAGAGTGAACCCAGATAGATCTGCAGCGTATCGAAGACATCGGTCACCGAGACGCCGAGCTGTTCGGCCTTGGCACGATCGAGATCGGCGAAGAGCTGGGGCACGTTGATCTGATAGCTCGAGAAGATCCCCGTCAGTTCAGGCGTCTGGTAAGCCTTGGCGAGGAATGCCTTATTCGCCTGGTCGAGCGCCTGGTAGCCGAGACCGGCACGATCCTCGATCTGCAGCTTGAAGCCGCCGGTCGTGCCGAGGCCCTGGACGGGCGGTGGCGGGAACATGGCGATGAAGGCGTCCTGAATGCCGGCGAACTTCTGGTTCAGCTGCATGGCGATGGCGCCGCCCGACAGGTTCGGCGTCGTACGATCCTCGAAGCCCTTCAGCGTCACGAAGACGATGCCGGCGTTGGAGGAATTGGTGAAGCCGTTGATCGACAGGCCCGGGAAGGCAATCGCATGCTCGACGCCAGGCTGTTCCAGCGCGATCTTGCTCATCCGCTGGATGACGTCATCCGTGCGGTCGAGGGTGGCGCCGTCAGGCAGCTGGGCAAAGCCAATCAGATACTGCTTGTCCTGCTGCGGAACGAAGCCGCCGGGCACGGCCTGGAACAGGTAGTAGGTCGCGCCGATGAGGGCGAGATAGACGATCATGACCAGGCTTTTCACCGACAGGATGCCACCGACGCCTCTGCCATAGGCAGATGAACCGCGGTGGAATACCTTGTTGAAGCCACGGAAGAACCAGCCGAAGGCAAAATCCATCACGCGCGTCAGCATATCCTTCGGCGCATGGTGATCCTTCAGCAGCATTGCCGCCAGAGCCGGAGACAAGGTCAGCGAGTTGAAAGCCGAGATAACGGTCGAGATCGCGATCGTCAGTGCGAACTGGCGATAGAACTGGCCCGAAAGACCGGAGATGAAAGCCAGCGGCACGAAGACGGCAACCAGCACCAGCGCGATCGCGATAATCGGGCCGGATACTTCCTTCATGGCGCGATAGGTCGCGTCACGCGGGCTAAGGCCATTCTCGATGTTACGTTCGACGTTTTCGACGACCACGATTGCGTCATCCACCACGATACCGATCGCCAGCACCAGACCGAAAAGGCTGAGCGCGTTGATCGAAAAGCCGGCGACATACATCACGGCGAAAGTACCGATGATCGAGACCGGAACCGCGATCAGCGGGATGATCGAGGCGCGCCATGTCTGCAGGAACAGAATGACGACGATGACGACGAGCACGATGGCTTCCAGCAGCGTGTGCACGACCTTGTCGATCGACGCACGCACGAACTGCGTGGTGTCGTAGACGATTTCGTACTTCACGCCGTCAGGCATCGCGGTTTGCAGCTCGTTCATCGTCTTGACGACGTTGTCGGAGATGGTGATCGCGTTGGAACCCGGCGCCTGGAAGACCGGAATGGCCACGGCGGGCTTACCGTCGAGCAGCGAACGCAGCGAATAGTCGGCAGCGCCGAGTTCGATGCGTGCGACATCGCGCAGGCGGGTGATCTCGCCGTTGCTGCCGCTCTTGACGATGATGTTGCCGAATTCCTCCGGCGTCGTCAGACGGCCCTGGGCATTGACGTTCAGCTGCACGTCGATGCCCGGAACGCTCGGCGACTGGCCGATGATGCCGGCAGCGGCCTGAATGTTCTGCGCGCGAATGGCATTGGCGATATCGCTGGCGGCGAGACCGCGCTCGGCAGCCTTCTGCGGATCCACCCAGACGCGCATGGAATAGTCGCCCGAGCCGAACACACGAACCTGGCCGACGCCGTCGAGGCGAGCGAGCCGGTCCTTGATGTTCAGGGTGGCGTAGTTGCGCAGATAGGTGATGTCGTAGCGATTGTCCGGCGAGATGAGGTTGACCACCATCATCAGGTCGGGCGAGCTCTTGACCGTGGTAATGCCGAGATCGCGCACGTTCTGCGGCAGGCGAGGCTCAGCCTGCGAAACGCGGTTCTGCACAAGCTGCTGCGCCTTGTCCGGGTCGGTGCCGAGCCTGAAGGTGACGGTCAGCGTCAGCAGGCCGTCTGATGTCGCCTGGCTGCTCATGTAGAGCATGCCCTCGACGCCGTTGATCTGCTCTTCGATCGGCGTCGCCACCGTCTCGGCGATGACCTTCGGGTTGGCGCCCGGATACTGGGCGGTAACGACGATCGACGGCGGCACGACTTCCGGGTACTCGGAAATCGGCAGCAGCTTCAGACCGATCAGGCCGGCGACCACGATGAGGATCGATAGCACTCCGGCGAACACCGGACGGTCAACGAAAAATCTTGAGATGTTCATGGCAGAACCCTCTCCATGGGTGAATCAAGGGACACGAAGTCCGGGCCCGCGGCCCAACAGGCGCCACGAGCATTACAAAACGAAGCATTGGAACGAACGGCCGGAGACTAATCTCTCCGGCCGGATGAATTATTTGGAAGCGACCTTCTCTTCCGGCTTGGGATCGACGACTGCGCCCGGGCGAACCCGCTGCAGGCCGTTGACGATGATCTTGTCGCCGGCGTTCAGGCCTGCCGTGACGATGCGCATGCCGTCTGACGTGTCGCCGAGGCTGATCGGGCGATACTCGACCTTGTTCTCTGCGCCGACCACGAAGACGAACTTCTTGTCCTGGTCCGTCCCGATCGCCCGCTCGCTGATGAGCAGCTTGGTCTCGGCCTTCGGCTGGCCCATGCGAACCCGCACGAACTGGCCGGGGATGAGACGGCCGCCGGGATTGTCGAAGACGGCGCGAACGCTGACGGTGCCGCTAGCCGCATCGACTTCGTTGTCGATCAGCTGCAACTTGCCCTTGATCGGGGTACCGTTGTCGCCGGCAGTGCCGATCTGGACCGGAATCTGCTCGACGGGCGGAACCGCACCGTCGGTTGCCGGCAATTCCGCCAGCGCCCGGGTAACGGTCTGCTCGTTCGCATTGAAGCTCGCATAGATCGGATCGACCGAGACAAGCGTCGTCAGCGCCGGCGACGTCGAGCCGGCAGCGACAAGATTGCCGACTGTGACGGCGATCTTGCCGACGCGGCCGGAAATCGGAGCGCGAACCTGCGTATAATCGAGGTTTAGCTGCGCAGTCTGCAGGGCTGCTTGCGCAGCCTTCAGATTGGCTTCCGCCTCGGCATAATTGCTGGTGCGCGTATCCATATCGCTCTGCGAGATCGTTCTGTTGTCGAAGAGCTTCTGGCCGCGACCGACCTCGACCTTGGCCAGATCGAGCTTCGCCTTGGCGGCCGATACCTGAGCCTGGGCTTGTGCAACCGTTGCCTCATAGGGTGCAGGGTCGATCGTCACAAGCAGGTCGCCCTGCTTGACCAGGGCTCCCTCGCGGAAATGCACCGACTGGATAGCGCCGGCGACGCGCGGCCGCACCTCGACCCGGTCGATAGCTTCGAGCCGGCCGGAAAATTCCTGCCAGGACGTGATGTCGCGTGGCTCCACCGCGGCGACGGTGACCGGGATGGCCGGCATCGCCGCCGGGCCGCTTGCCTCGGTTGCCTGAGCACCGCGGGGCAGCTCGAGATAGAATGCCGCGCCTGAAATGGCCGCAGCAACACCCATGCCGGCGCCCCACAGGGCCCAGCGCTTACCGTTGGACTTCATGTTAGTCTCTCCTTTGGCCCCCTCTTGGGAAATGGGGACCGAAAATTCCTATTGTCTCGATACAGTCAGGGGTGCGAAGCGCGGCTTATGCGCGCGAAAATCGCCTCTGTTCTTGGTTTCGGCACCCCGTCCAAATCCGCGACTTTCCTCGCGACCGGAATGCTGCCGTCGATCATGCCTGCACGTCTTCGACAAAGCCCTTGAAACAACAGCATATGTCCTGTCGCCATGAAGGCCTGTCTTTCGACTGCCCGCCGTAGAGGGTGGGCCAGCCTGTCCCGGCGGGAAGGACTTGCTGGCGAACACGGACGCCAGCCGCTTTCAGCCGACTGCCGTATTCCATGCTCTCGTCGCGGAGCGGGTCGTCCTCGGCCGTGAGCACCAATGCCGGCGCGAGGCCCGAAAGCCGCGAACAGTATCGAGGCGCTGCATAGGGATGACAGACACCGCCCAGGAAACCCAGGTAACGGTTCCAGCCTTCCGTCCAGCGCTCGCGCATGCCGCTTTCCTCCGCCTGGAGGAAAGATTTCGATCCCATGAAGGGGTCGAGCAAAGGCGATATCAGCACCTGTCCGTCCAACGAACCGGGTATCTGATCGCGCGCCTTTAAAGCGACGCCCGCTGCAACATTGCCACCCGATTCCTCACCGGCGACAAACAGCAGCGATTTCTTTGCCCCACCCAGCGCAAGCATGTTGCGCTTGTTGCTGAGGTAGGCAAAAATCCCGTAGGCGCATTCCAACACCTTCGGAAAAGCATTCTGATTGCAGCTCGTATAATCCGCCGCAACCACGATGGCGCCGGCCTCAGCGAGGCTTGCAGCCACCGGTCTCTCTGTCGCATGGCAAGTATCGAGAAAAGCGCCTCCGTGCAGATAAAGCACGAGGGGTGCCGCCTTCTTCAAACCTTCACCGTTGTAGATCCGAGCTGCCACCGGCCCCGTAGGCACGTTTTCCAGCACAACATCTTTCCACGGCGCACTCATCGACCCAAATCCTATCTGTTCGGATGAACATGACTAAACCAAGCTAGCCCTCTAGCACGCTTTGCAATCATATTCTCGATAATGCGGTCTTGAGCGCCCCGTGCCGCATTGCAACAATCATGGAAACAACATATCGTTATTCCGTTCTGAGAATAAGTAGCCTATATTCGATCAGACTATTCACAATTACAAACAATCGACCTCTTCATTTTGTGGTCGAGGGACATCATGGAATGGACCAACTATCAGCAATGCGGGCATTCGCACGCGTGGTGGAGACGGGGAATTTTACCCGCGCCGCCGCAGCCCTTTCCATGCCGAAGGCGACGGTGACGACGCTCATCCAGTCGCTTGAGGCCCATCTTCACGCCAAGCTCCTGAACCGGACGACCCGGCGTGTCATGGTGACGACGGACGGCGCACTCTATTACGAGCGCGCCATTCAGATCCTCTCCGAAATCGAGGAACTGGACGGCAGCATCAGCAATTCGCAAAGTCTGCCGAGCGGCCGCCTGCGCGTCGAAATGGCCGGCGCCTTTGCCGAGCGGATCGTCATGCCGGCACTCTGCGACTTCCATCAGCGCTACCCCGATATCCATATCGACCTCGGCGTCGGCGATCGACTCGTCGACTATCTGGCCGAGAATGTCGACTGTGCGCTTCGCGCCGGCATGCCGAGCGACCAGTCGCTGATCGCCCGCCGCGTCGGCGAAATCCATCTCGTGACCTGCGCCGCCCCTCTCTATATCGAGAGGAACGGCATTCCGGAACGACCGGAGGATCTCGAGATCAATCACCATGCGGTCAGCTATTTCCGCGCGCAAACCGGCCGGACGGTCCCTTTCAGCTTCGAGCGTGGGAACGAGTCGCTGGAGATCACTCCACGCTACATCCTCTCCGTCAACGACAGCCGCAGCTACGTCCAGGCGGCGTTGCAGGGGCTTGGCATCGCACAGGTTCCAAGCTTCATGGTCCGGGACGCGCTCGCCAGCGGCGCGCTCGTCCCCGTCCTTGCCGGCTGGACGCGACCCGTTCTGCCCATGCACATCGTCTACCCGCCCAACCGCCACCTCAGCAACAAGGTGCGCGTTTTCGTGGACTGGCTGGCGAAGCTTCTGGTGACCGCGCGGGTCGGAGAAGCCTGAAACCAAAGCGTCGCCTTCTCCCCGAGCGGGGAGATGGATTGCGCCGGCAGCCCTCAATTCCAGGAGGCGCCCGCCGGCTGACGGACCGTCGAATTGAGCCGGTTCCAGACATTGTCGAGGGCAATCGCGACGATCAGGGCAGAGACCGCCTTTTCGTCGTAGTGCCTGGTAGCTTCATTCCAGATCTCGTCGGTAACGGCATCGGGCCGGTCGGCAAGCCGCGTGACAGCCTCCCCCAGCGCGAGCGCCGCACGCTCGGCGTCCGAAAAATATGGCATTTCACGCCAGGCGGACACGCCGACGATACGCTCCATCGTCTCACCCGCCTTCTGCAGCTTGCGAAAGCCCATATCGGTGCAGACGCTGCAGCCGTTGATCTGGCTGACGCGCAGATGCACGAGGTCCATGGTGCTTTCCGAGAGGCCACGATCTTTGAGGGAATTGCTGACGGCCAGAAGCGCCTGGAGCGTTTCGGGCAAGACGAGAGCTGGGTTCTTCATGCGAGCTTGCATTGTTTCTTTCCTCTGTTTTTGAGAGCGCTGTTGCGGCTCTCGTTCAGACGATGCACTTTCCTGCCGATCCGCTGTCACACCGGCCGGATTTCGTTCGTCATAGGTCTGACGGAACACGATGAGGGAATGTGACCGATGGACGAAAAAAAGTGGCAGGCAGAGAAATTCGAGGCGAACCGGCCGCATCTGCGCGCCGTTGCTTATCGCATGCTCGGCTCGCGCACCGAGGCTGAGGATGCGGTACAGGAAGCATGGCTCCGCCTGGTCAGAAGCGACACCACCGATGTCGAAAACCTCAGCGGCTGGCTGACGACGGTCACCGCGCGCATCTGCCTCGACTTGCTGCGCGCACGCAAATCGCGCCGCGAGGAGCCGCTGACGATCCATGTTCCTGAGCCGATGGTGGTACACGAGGCCGGAAACGGCACCGATCCCGAACAGGATGCATTGCTGGCCGATTCAGTCGGCCTCGCCTTGCTGGTCGTTCTGGAAAAGCTCAATCCAGCCGAGCGGCTCGCCTTCGTTTTACACGACATGTTCGATGTGTCTTTCGACGACATCGCCCCGATCCTCGGCCGCACCACGGTTGCGACGCGCCAGCTTGCGAGCCGCGCCCGCCGTCGCGTGCAGGATACGCCGTCGACAACGGAGGCAGACCTCACGCGGCAACGCCATGTAGTCGACGCCTTTCTGACGGCGTCCCGCATAGGCGACATGCAGGCGCTCCTCGCCGTACTCGATCCCGAAGCGATCTTCCGTCCTGATGCCATTGCTGCCCGCATGGGATCTGTCGGAGATATTCATGGACGCACTGCCGTCGCCGCGACCTTCAATGGCCGCGCGCAGGCAGCTTGCGCAGCCGTCATCAATGGCGCCGTTGGCGCCGTGGTGGTGATCGGCGGACAGCTCCGCATCGCGCTTCGCTTCACGCTCAATGAGGATAATCTGGTCACAGCGGTCGATGCGATAGCCGATCCGGAACAACTGCGCGCGCTCGATGTCATGCTGATCGAGTCATGAATGCGCTATCGCATCTGCGTCGGGCTCGTACCCGTCAGCCGGCGAAACATCGCGATGAAGGCGGAGGCGTTGCTATAGCCCAGCCGGGAGGCAATCCGCTGCACCGGCTCGCCGGCTTCGATCATCGATAGCGCGGCAACCAGCTTCGATCGTTGACGCCATTCGTTGAAAGAGAGGCCAAGGTCGTCCTGGCATCGGCGCGACAAGGTCCGTTCGGTCGTGCCCATCTGGCGTGCCCATTCGCTGAGCGAGTGCCGGTCGCCGGGATCGGCCTGCAATGCGCTGAGCACGGGACCGAGCAACGGATCGTCGGAGAAAGGCAGGTAGTTTTCACACCCGGGCGCCAGTCGAATCTGATCCACCAGAACCTGCGCAAGCCGTAGATCCTCGGCCGTGTCCGGCACGGTGATGTCCCGCGCCGCGAAATCCGCGAGGATGGCCTTCAGCAACGGGCTGATGCTCAGGGTCGTCGGCTTATCGGGCAAATCCGCACAGAGCGCGCGTTCGACATAGACGGTGACATAACGCAGATCGTGTTGATTGCGCGCACCATGCATGGTGTCCGGCGGCAGCCAGATGGCATAATGCGGCGGCGACAGATAGGGCACGCCTTGAATGTCGAATTCGCAGACGCCGGCAAGGGCATAGTTGAACTCGCCCCATGGCTGGCTCTTTCGGGGAAAGACCGTGCCAGCCCCGTAGTTCTCCGTCCGAAAGGAAACGGGATTCGGCGGATCACCCTCGATACGTGGAAGCCTGTCTGGCATGTCCTCATTTCATCACTCATTGTCCTAATCTCGTTATATACCACAATTCGGACAAAAGGTAGAAGAGCATCACGATAGCGAGAGCTATCCGCCACTCCTTTGTTTCGCAGCCAAGCCAGAACGACGTCGGAGACTGTTCAATGAACAACCAGTCGAACTCAACCGCATCCATCGCCAGCACTGCCGGTTTGGCGCCGCTACTGACGGTTCTGATCTGGTCAGGCAATACGGTCGTCACCAAGGCATCTGCCGGCGTCATTTCACCCGGCTCCATCTCCTTCTATCGTTGGCTGCTCGCCTTCCTCGTGCTCCTGCCCTTCGTCGGCCGCGCGGCTTGGCGCGACAGGGCTGCTCTGCGCGAGCACTGGCTCAAGCTCGCCGCACTCGGTGCGCTGGGCATGGTGATCTATCAGAGCCTTGCCTACGAGGCGGCGAAGACGACATCAGCGGTGAACATGGGGGTGATGCTCGCCCTCATGCCACTGCTGTCGACTGTGCTTGCCGGCCTCTTCGCGGGTGAAAGACTGACTGTGGCAAGCGTCGCCGGCGGCGGCATTTCCCTGATCGGGCTCGTCTACCTGACATCCCGAGGCGACCCGATGATGTTAATCAACGGCGGTTTTCATATCGGCGACGGCCTGATGATCATCGCCGTTCTCTCAAATGCGCTCTACGGCGTCATGCTGAGACGCTGGGCGATGCCGCTGCCCATGTGGCAGCAGCTCTTCTGGCAAATCGCTTTTTCGACCGTGTTGCTGATCCCTGTCTTCCTGATGGGCGACATCTCGCCCGTCACAACAACAAATCTGCCCCTCATTCTTTATGCAGCGATCCCGACCTCGCTTATCGCTCCCTTCTGCTGGATGATCGGCATCCATCGACTGGGAGCAAGCCGTGCCTCGCTGTTGATCAATCTCCTGCCCATCATCGTGGCGGCATTGGCTTGGATGCTGCTTGGCGAGGAGCTGCATTCCTATCATGCCATCGGCGGCGCCCTGGCCCTCATCGGCGTCGGCCTGGGGTTACGAAAAGCTCCGGCGATGGCGGAGGCGTCCGATCGGACGAGCTGGGAGACGGAGGAAGCCTGATCCCAATTCCGAGGCCCCTTTCCTTTCGCCCGCCCTTCGTTCTACGATGAACGAGTCCGCAGAAGCGAAAAGGAAGCAAGCGTGCGCATAGCCCTGGAACCGGTGTCCTCCAGAACGACGATCCAGGAGAGCGTCTATCAGCAGCTCCGGAATGCGCTGATGGCAGGCAATTTCGATCCCGGCCAGAGCCTGACCATCGCCTCGCTCGCAGAAACCTTCGGCACAAGCAACATGCCGGTTCGCGAGGCTCTGCGCCGGCTCGCGGCAGAAAATGCCCTCGAAGTCGCCGCCAACGGCTCGGCTAGGATTCCGATCGTCACGCTCGCGCGGCTGGACGATCTCTGCCGCGCCCGCATCGCAGTGGAGGGCCTTGCCGCCGAACTCGGCTTGCCGAACCTCACCGCGACTGATATCGCAACGCTGGAACGCATCGCCGGCGAACAGCATGTCATCGGCCTCGGTGCCAACGTCTACGACCTGATGGCCAAGAACCAGCAGTTCCATTTCACCATCTACAGCGCCTCCGGTTCCGAGGTGCTGCTGCAATTGATCGAAACCCTTTGGCTGCGCTTCGGCCCCTACATGCGCATGCTCTCCGCCTCGGTGGAGCCTTTAATGCGCAGCGGCCAGCTTGATCCTGCCGGCGAGCACGTCGCGATCGTCAAGGCGCTGAAAGCCGGTGATTTTGCCGCCGCGCGCGATGGCGTCGTCGCCGATATCAGACGCACCCACGAAATCCTGCAGGATTATTGCCCGGCCACACAGGAAGAGCCGCGCAAGGGCTCCGGCGCGGGGCGCCGCTAAGCTTCGGAAGCGAGATTGAGAAATTTGATTGAACCTTAAAGTATTTTGTGATCAAATGATCAAACTAGAGATTTCAACCCAATATCCAGAGCGAGATCCCCATGAGCTCCGCCGCTTCCGCATCGCAATTCGCCGGCCATAACAGCTTCCCGGTCGACGAGGTCCGCGCCATGTTCCCGGCCATCCAGAAGGCCGGCGATTTCGTCTTTCTCGACAATGCAGGCGGTGCGCAGGTTCCGCAGACGGTGGTGGACGCGGTTGCCAATCACCTGATCGATTTCAACGTCCAGCGCATGGCGAAATACCAGCACAGCCAGGGCGTCGACCGCAATCTGGATGAGGCGCGCGAAAGCGTTGCCATGCTGGTCAATGCCTATCGTCCGGAAGAAATCTCCTTCGGCCAGAATGCCACCTCCTTCATCCGCCTGGTGAGCCTCGGCATCGCCAAGCTGCTCAGCGAGCGCAACGAAATCGTCGTCACCGACATGGATCACGACGCCAACATCGCTACCTGGATGGCGCTGGAAGGCGACGGTGCCAAGATCGTCTGGTGGCGGATGCGCGAGGACGGCACGCTGCATGTGGAAGATCTGAAGCCGCTGCTCAACGACAAGACCCGTCTCGTCGCCTGCACCGTCACGGCGCATTCGATCGGCACGATCGTCGATGTCGCCGCTGTCTGCAAACTGGCGGCGGCTGCCGGTGCCGAAACCTTCCTCGATTGTGTCCACTACGGCCCGCACGGTCTGATCGACGTGCAGGCCTGGGGCTGCGACTATCTCGTCTGCTCCGGCTACAAGAACTTCTCGCCGCACATGGGCTTCCTCTGGGGTCGCTACGACGCGCTGGTCAAGCTTCCCACATTCAAGGAAGACTTCATTCCGGACGTGCCGCCCTACAAGATCGAAGTCGGCACCTTCACCTATGAAAACGTCGCCGGCATGAATGCCGCGGTGAAATACCTCGAAGGCCTCGGCCGCCGCTTCCTGCCGAACGGCGACCACAGCCGCCGTCAGGCGCTCGCCGCTGCCATGGGGGCGATCCGCCAATACGAGTTGATGCTGTCGCGCGAGATGATCGCCGTCCTCAAGCGCCACGGCGCCGTTATTTATGGCATCTCCGACGAAAACCGTCTCGACCAGCGCGTTCCCACGATCTGCTTCAACATGCCTGGCATCACGCCGCAGGAATTCGCCTCCGAGATGGGCAAGGAGCGCATCGGCCTGCGCGACGGTCATATGTTCGCACCGCGCCTGATGAAGCGCCTGGGTCTCTCGATGGAAACCGGCGCTATCCGCGTGTCACTGGTGCATTATAACAAGGTCGAGGAAATCGCGCGGTTCGATGCGGTCCTGACCGAGATCATGGCACGGCGCAAATAAGTCGTGTCCGTGAGCGGTGGCGGCGCCCGAACAACACCGCCACCGCAATGCCTGCGCGCCGCCGGCCCGATCGGCAGCGCGTCGAAAGCAACCTGATGCTCAAAAAAGAATGTCGCTTCGCAGCTAGGTCGTTTCGGTCTATCCCTCGTCGAGGGGACCATTGAAGTGTGAGGAAGAGGATGAGCGATTTCCGCCGGAACTGTATCGAGCGCAAGCTGCTTGTCGGCACCTTTGCCGCCATTCCGCATCCTGTCGCCATCGAAGTGACGGCAGCCTCCGGCGTCGATTTCCTCTGCATCGACTGGGAGCATTCGCAGATCAGCCGCGAGCGCATCGAGGATTTGATCCGCGCCGCCGACGTCCATCACGTTCCGGCCATGGTTCGTGTGCCCGGACATGCGGCTGAAGATATCGCAGCCGTATTGGATGCCGGGGCTACCGGCGTTCTCATCCCCCGCGTGTCGACAGCGGAGCAGGCCCGCGCCGCCGTGAAGGCCACACGCTATCCGCCACTCGGCGTTCGCGGCGTCGGCCCGGGCCGTGCTGCCGCTTACGGCTATCGCATCCCTGACTACCTCGCCAAAGCCAATGCCGAGCTCGTGCTTGCCATTCAGGTGGAGACGGCCGAAGGACTGGCCAACATCGCCGATATCGCCGCCGTCGAGGGTATCGACCTGATTTTCATCGGCCCCGGCGATCTTTCGGTCTCGATCGACGCGATGGGACCGGCCGGAAAGGACAAGCTTGACGCCGCCATCCGCACCATCACCAAAACTGTCCTTTCAGCCGGTCGCGCGGTCGGCATTTTCCGGCCGACACCGGATGATGTCGCGGCATGGTCGCAAGCGGGCATAAGCTTCTTCATTCTCGCAAGCGATACGATGTTTCTCGGCGCCAGCATGGCTGCCGGCGTCATCGATGCAAAGAAGTCGGGCGGCGGCTTGGAGGCGAGAGAAAAATGATTTATTCCAAAGCCTTACGCCCGGCGGAAGCCACTGCCGGCTCGGGCAGGAATGTAGACTTTTTAAGCTTAAACTTTAGCCTTGAAATGCATTGGTTTTTGGATAACCATTCGAAAATGAAGGGCAATCGAGGCATGAGTTTCAGCAATCGTTTCGTCTCTTCAACACCGGATTCCCAGGGGAAATTTCTTGTCTCTTCTGCCGCAGCATAACCTGCCGAACACGATCACGGGCCGCGATGCTCTCGAAGGCATCCGCGCCCAGATTCGTGACATGCGCACCGACAATATTGCCGTGCTCGCCAAGCGCGCCCGGGAACTCGGCGGCGTCATTCCGCTCTGGTTCGGTGAAGGCGACATCGTGACGCCCGCCTTCATTCGCGATGCCGCAAAGAAGGCGCTGGATGACGGCGCGACCTTCTATGTCCCGAACATGCGCGGGCTGCAGACGCTGAACGAAGCGCTGTCGGATTACCAGACGCGCTTGCATGAACGTCCGATCCCGATCGAGCGCACCACCGTCGCTCCCGGCGGCATGCAGGCGCTCTATATGGCGCTTGAGCTGCTGGTCGACGTCGGCACCAACGTCGTCTACGTCGCGCCGCAATGGCCGAACATCCACAACGCCATCCACCTGATCGGCGGCGAGCCGCGTCCGGTCTCTCTCGATTTCGATACCGACTGGCGCCTCGATCTCGACAAGCTCTTTGCTCGCTGCGATGCGCGCACGCGCGCCATCTTCCTCTCGACACCCTCCAATCCCACGGGCTGGACGGCCTCTCGCGAGGAGATGCAGGCGCTGCTCGATTTCAGCCGCCGCACCGGCATCTGGATCATCTCGGACGAGGTTTACGCCCGCCTCTATTTCGACGGCGACATCGCCCCTTCGATCCTGCAGGTGGCCGAGGATGGCGATCGCGTGATCGCGATCAACAGCTTCTCGAAGGCGTGGGCGATGACCGGCTGGCGTGTCGGCTGGCTGACGCATCCGTCTGCCGTCGCCGACCAGCTCGGCGCGATGACGCAATATGTCAACAGCGGCACTTCGGCGATGGTCCAGGCCGGTGCAGCGGCGGCATTGCGTGAAGGCGAGCCGCTGATTTCAGAGATCCGCGGCCGCATCAAGGCCGGCCTCGACCTGGCCTATGAAAAGTTGCCGAAGATACCGGGCATGATACTGCCGGAAAAGCCGCGCGGCGGCATGTATGCTTTCTTCGCGCTGCAGGGAGAGCCAGATGCGACCGCGCTTTGCGAACGCATTCTGGAGACAGCCCGCGTTGGCCTGGCGCCCGGATATCATTTCGGAGAGTCGTCCCGCGCTTTCCTGCGCATGTGCACTTTCCGCGAAACCGAACAGATGCGCCTCGCCCTCGACCGCATGGTCGATGCGATGACATGAGACGGGCGCCCGCATGGGCGGACGGGAAATACCCGCGGGTAAGAGGAAAGCCCGCAACCATAACCAGAGGGAGACCAAGAAAATGCATATAACTCGTCGCAGTCTACTGGTCCTAGCGACCGCCGTCGGCCTGGCCGGTGGAAGCCATTTCGCCTATGCCGCCGATGTCTTGAACGTCGGTTCCTATCCCAACAACCCACCCTTCGAATACAAGACCGCCAATGGCGGCTTCGAAGGCTTCGAAGTGGATGTCGTCAACGAAGCGGCCAAGCGCGCGGGCATGACGACCAACATCGCCGACTACGGCTTCCAGGCCCTGTTCGCGGCAACGAGCTCTAAACGCATCGATGTGGCGATTTCGTCGATCACGATCACGCCGGAACGCCTGAAATCTCAGTCCTTCACCCAGCCCTACTATGATTCCGACATGGGCGTCGCCACCAAGGAAGGCAGCTCGATCAAGGCACTCGCCGATCTCAAGGGCGCGGTCGTCGGCGTACTCTCCGGCTCGACCGGGGAAAAGTGGGTCAACGACAACAAGGCTGCTCAGGGCTTTGCCGACGTCAAGGGCTACAACTCGCAGCAGGACATGTTCCTCGATCTCGGCGCAGGCCGCATCGACGCCGTCGTCAGCGATATCCCCGGCATGCAGTATCTGTTCGTCAAGACCAAGGGCTTCGCCATCAAGGATCGCATCAAGACCGGCGAACAGTACGGCCTGATGATGACCAAGGATTCGCCGCTCGTCGCCAAGATCAACGATGCCATCACCGCGATGAAGAAGGATGGCACGCTGGACAAGATCCACGAGAAGTGGTTCGGCGGCAAGGCACCGGCTGGCTCCTCCACCGTCACCGAATTGCCTATCCCCAAGGCGTGATCAAAAGATCATCATCAAAGTAAGCTACGCCGGTCGCAACGACCGGCGTAGATAAACGAGCAATTTCAGCAAGAAGTGCGAAGCACCCTTGCGTCCGGAGTTGCGTAAAAACAAAGAGATAGGGCATTTCTGCGGTTCTTTTAATGCAGAAATGTGCTGAACAATCTTGTCTTCGTCTTGCACACGGGAGTGCCAATGTCTTTCGTCGATACCTTCTTCAATTCCGACGTCATGATCTCGGCCTTCCCGCAATTGCTGCGCGGGCTCTGGATGACCATTGCGCTCGGCGTGGTCAGCATCGTGATCGGCGTGACCGGCGGCCTCATCGTCAGCCTGATCCGCCTCTATGCGCCAAAGCCGATCCAGCTGCTGATGATCGCCTATATCGACATCATGCGCGCCATGCCGATGCTGGTCGTGCTGATCCTGATCTACTACGCACTGCCTTTCGTCGGCATCAGCCTCTCGGCCTGGTGGTCGGCGATCATTGGCTTTTCCATCGTACTGGCGGCCTACTCCGCCGAAGTCTTCCGCTCGGGTATCGAGAGCGTGCCGCGCGGCCAGTTCGAGGCCGCAGCCGCCCTTGGCATTCCTTTCCTGATCACGCTCTACAAGGTCGTGCTGCCGCAGGCGGTCCGTATCGTTATCCCGCCGACGACGAGCAACTGCGTCTCCATGTTCAAGGATACGTCGCTTGCCTCAACCGTGGCGCTGCCGGAGCTGCTGAAAGAAGGGCAGAACGCGCAAGGGCTCTACGCCAACCCCTCGCCGCTTATCATGGCAGCGGTGATCTACGTCATACTGCTCTGGCCGATGGTCCGTCTGGTGAGCGTGCTCGAAAAGAAGTTCAAGAGCGAGCGCGCCCGCTAAAGCGCGTCGCGATCTCTAAGATTCGCTTCATGCGCTTTAGCTCTTTGATTTCCCGCATGTCGTAGTCGCAAAAACCGCTGCACACTTTTGCCCGACATGCTCTAGGCACCTCAACGAAACGCACATGGCGGTTTCGCGCGGAATCATCCGAAGACAATAGAGGGGAGCGGCCTGGCGTTTCAGAGAGACGCTGGGCCGCTGAAACCGTCGTCAGTCGAAGTCGCTGCCGGACAGATGGTTGCTGACCGACGTCTTTACCGCACCGATGTCCTGCCAGAGCTCGGTGACGATGGCGGGATCGACATCCGCCATCATATCGCGCAGCCAGCCTTCATGGGCGGCTGCCATGGCGCCAAACAACGTCACCCCTCTGTCCGTCAGCTTCGCGACGGTCACGCGCCGGTCACCATCAGGCGTAACGCGCAGCACCAGCCCGTCCGTCTCAAGCCGTTCGACCAGGCCCGTGACATTACCGTTGGTAACCATGGTGCGCTTGGAAAGCTCGCCGAGACGCAGACCATCGCGTTCGCGATAGAGCTGCGCCATCAGGTCGAATTGGGGCAACGTCGCGCCGAACTCGTTGCGCAGCCGGCGGCGGATTTCTTGCGAGATCAGCTTCGTGGTCGACAGCATCCGCAGCCAGAGCCGCAGTTCCAGCTTTTTACCTTCCTGCGCTCCTTGAACGATGATCTCCAAGTCAACGGTTGCACTCTCAGACTCTGTCATGACGTTGCCTCGGTCTATCGTTCCGCATCACTCAGATAAGCGATCCCGAGCATTTCCGCTTTTCTTCGCAAAGCGGAAATGCTGCGTCTTCTCGTTGCATACCGCATTCCGGACGGAAAACCGCTGCGCACTTTTCCTGGAAATGCTTTAGGGAACGATATTTGAAATGTCAAAGGTTTGGGCGTCAAGTCATATGGCGGTCACTTCGCCAGCATTTTCCCCAACATGAAACCGGAGCCGGCTCCCGTTCCCGCGCCCGGCCATGTGGAGGCCCCGCACATGAACAGAGATCCCACAGGCGTCTTGTAGCGCGAGTAGCCGGCAACGGGACGAAACAGGAAGTTCTGGTCGAGATGGTGGCTGCCGGAGAGATTGTCGCCGCCGACGAGGTTCGGGTTCTCACGTTCGAGATCAACCGGCGAGAACACCGACCGTCCCAATATCTTGCCGCGCAGACCCGGCGCATAGCGTTCGGCGATATCGAGGACGCGCTCCGCATAGGCCTCCTTGATTGCGTCCCAGCTATCGCCGGTAATTTGACCCGCCGCATCGCCGCGGAATTCCGCCGGCAAAACGCGCACCTGTATCCAGAGCGTATGCTGACCGGAGGGCGCACGCGAGGGATCGATTGCAGTGGGTTGGCCAATCACCAAAGCGGGTTCAACAGGCAGCAAGCCGCCCATCGCCTCGGCATAGCAACGGGACATCATTTCGAGATCCGGCGCGATATGGACGTAGGCGAAGTTCTGCAGCGCTTTGCCTGCCGTCCAATCGGGAAGGCTCGATAGCGCCAGATGAATCATCATCGTGCCGGGGCCGGCCCGGAAGCGTGAGACTTTGTTGTCAAACGCCTGCCGCGACGAATCCTGATTGAGAAGCTTGCCGAAAAGAAGCTGCGGATGGACATTGGCGATAACGGCGCGCTTCGCTTCATAGCGCCGCCCATCAGCGAGGACGACGCCGGTCGCTTTGCCACCTGATGTTACGATCTTGTCGACCCGAGTGCCGAGCATCAGCTCGCCGCCCTTGCTCTTCAGCACGGCGGCCATCGCCTTGATGATCGTATCGGCTCCGCCCTTGCCGATGACCATGCCGAAGGCCTGATTGGCCATGGATTCGAGATAGGGAAACAGCGCGCCGCCAGCGACATCGGGTGCAAAATCGAGATGCAATCCCCAGGCCGCCATCATCGTCTTCAGCTTGGTATTCTGGAAACGCGCATCGAGAAAATCGCGCGGTGAGGCAAACAACATGCGTGCCGTATCGTAAAGCCAGCCGGTGCCTTTCTGCCGCCAGGCTTTCCAGACCACCTTTGCGGCTGTTATCGACGGCATCGGAGATCCAAGGAGACCGAAGATATGCGGGGCATCCGCCCCGAACTCCGAGAGCATATGACGCCAGGCGGCGGCGTCCTGGGGCGATATGTCGGCAATGGCGCCCGCGGTCTTTTCCAGATCGGTGCTGACGCCAAGATAGGTGCCATCCCGGAAGACGCTGGCAAAGCAATCGGCTGCCGCCACGAAGCCCAAGCCCGCAGCCGAAAGCTCGTCCTTGTACTGCGCAAAAAAGGCGGAGCCGGCGAACATGGAAAGGTTCATGGCGCAAAGATCGTGCCTAAAGCCCGGCAGCGTCACCTCCCGGGTTTTGACCGCGCCACCCGGCTCCGCATTGCCCTCGATGACGGCAACCTTCCAGCCCTTCGCCGCCAGATGCACCGCCGCCGCAAGACCGTTATGGCCGGCCCCCACTATGATCGCATCATAGCTCATCGTCTGCCCCTCATTCGTCGGTTATTATTATTGTCACATGCATACATCTTGAGCTTTAAGCTTCAAGCATTTATTGACGCGAATTTCTTACGCGGAAGCAACCAAAGAGAGCATTCGCTATTATCACAGGATGATTTGTTTTTATTTACAGCGACTTAACAAAACCCAAGAGGCAGCTCGAAAGGGTCAATTTTGGACACTTGGCCCGCGCCGGAATGCTTGCAATATCATATATTGTGACATAGGCTCCCCACATTCCGCCGCTGCGTGGACCAAGTGCTCAGAGGAAAGGCACCCCGCGTCCGGCGAAAAATGGATTCACGCTAGATCCCGTCAGAAGTCCCGCCAAGCGGCTCTTTGCACGAGTTCCTGCGACAACGAAGGGAACGTTATCATGACTGCCACTACACTCGCCAGCCTGGCCTCCGCCCTGATTTCGGGTGCCGTCAAGGTCGTCGACCTCACGGCGCCGCTCGGCCCGGAAACCCCGGTCCTCTATCTTCCGCCGCAGTTCGGCAAGAACACGCCGAACGTCAAGGTCCACACGATTTCCGAATACAACCAGGACGGTCCCTTCTGGGCCTGGAACTGGCTGGAACTCGGCGAACATACCGGCACGCATTTCGATGCACCCTGTCACTGGATCACCGGCAAGGACAATCCGAACAACACGACGGATACCATTCCGCCGCAGAATTTCGTGGCACCGGTCAATGTCATCGACCGCTCCAAGGAAGCTGCTGCCAATCCTGACTATCTGCTGACGGTCGACAGCATCAAGGAATGGGAAGCGCAGCATGGCGCCATCGAAGCCGGCAGCTGGGTGCTGCTGCGTACCGACTGGTACAAGCGCAACGGCTCCACCGAGACCTTCCTGAACGCCGATGAAAATGGCCCGCACTCCCCCGGCCCGACGGCCGAAGCAATCGAATATCTGGTGACCAAGGGCATCATCGGCTGGGGTCAGGAAACGATCGGCACCGACGCCGGTTCGGCCGGCGGCATGAACCCGCCCTTCCCGGCACACAATCTCATGCACAAGGCGAACCGTTATGGCCTCGCCAGCCTCTCCAATCTCGATCAGCTTCCGGCCAAGGGTGCCGTGCTGATCGCCGCTCCGCTCAAGTTCGTCAAGGGCACCGGCTCGCCGGTTCGTGCGCTTGCGTTGATTGCATGATAGGCTGGAAAGGCGGGAGTCCGGGGGCGGGCTCCTCCTTTCCAACTATCTTGCCTATGAGGGGCAACGGCAATGGGCGATTATGACTACATTATCGTCGGCAGCGGCATAAATGCGCTTGTCGCAGCCGCTATGCTCGGCAAAAAGGGCCACAGGGTGCTCGTCCTCGAGCGCAACGACCGCATCGGCGGTTGCCTGCGTACCGAGGAGATCACCGAGCCCGGCTTTATCCACGACGTCATGGCGACAACCATGGTGCTGTTCCTCACCTCGCCGGCCTATGGTGCCATCGGCAAGGATCTTGAGGCGCGTGGGCTGGAATTCGCCCATGCCGATCTTCCGACGGGCGTGCTGCGGCCCGATGGTTCGCATGTCATCTTTTCCAAGGACAGGCGCCGAAACATCGCCACCTTCGACGAGCTGTCGCTCGGCGACGGGCAAACCTTCTCTCGCGAGATGGAGGCGCTTGCCGCCGATGCGCCGTTCCTGTTTTCCCTTCTCGGCGGGGCGCTGTGGTCGGGATCAACCCTGAAGGCAGTCGGGAAGCAAGGCTGGAGCCGGGGCCTGCGCAAACTCGCAGCCTGGTTTGGCGACGCGCTGACGCCCGCTCGCGGCTACCTCGAAGCCAATTACAAGTCCGAGGACATTCATGCGCTCTGGGCGCCCTGGGTCCTGCATTGCGGTCTCGGGCCGGAAAGCGCCTATTCCGCCGAGATGTTGAAGGTGATCGGCTTCGCCATTGAGCTTGCCGGCGCGCCCATCGTCAAGGGTGGCGCCGCAACCCTGTTGACCGCCTTCGAGCGTCTGATCGCCGATAATGGCGGCGAAATCCGCGTCAATGCCGACGTGGCGAGCATCATTCCGGGGCCTAACCGCCGTGCAGACGGTGTGCGGCTCGCCGGCGGCGAGACATTGCACGCAAAGGCGGGAGTGATCTGCTCAGTGACACCCAACCAGCTCTACGACAGGCTGATGGGCGATTGGCCGGACCCAATGCCGGCAGAGGTGAAATCGGGAGTTGCCAATTACCGGTACGGCAAGGGCGACATGCAGATCCATTACGCCTTATCGGAGCCGCCGCGCTGGAAAGCCGATGCCGAACTCGGCAAGGTCGCGCTGCTGCATCTGACCTCCGGCCTCGACGGCGTCTCCCGCTCTGCCAACGAATGCGAGCGCGGGCTGCTGCCCGCCGAACCCACGATTTGCGTCGGCCAACCGGTCGCGCTGGACCCCAGCCGTGCGCCTGAAGGTAAATCGATCCTCTGGCTGCAGCTCCCCGAAGCACCGCGCCACATCAAGGGCGATGCCGCAGGCGAGATCGCAACGCCGGAGGACGGCCGCTGGACGGAAGAGGTTCGCGAGCGCTATGCCGACCGCATCGAAGCGATACTATCGAGCCATATCGAGAATTTCTCGAAGATAAAGCTGGCGCGGCGATCCTATTCTCCGGGCGATCTGGAGGCGATGAACATGAATCTCGTCGGCGGCGACCCCTACGGCGGCTATTGCGGCCTCGACCAGTTTTTCATCTGGCGTCCATTCAAGTCATCTGTTAACCACCGCACCCACATATCAGGCCTGTACCACATCGGCGCTTCGGCACATCCCGGTCCAGGTCTCGGCGGAGGCTCCGGCTTCCTGCTCGCATCATCGCTGAAGTAACAGGTTTCCTAGGGAGCATCGTCGATGGAGGAACGGTTTTCAGGCACCGTTTTGAGGCGCAAGCAGGATGAGAACGCCAAACGCCCCACCATGGGCGAAATCGGCCTCAACCACTTCGCGCCCTACCTGATGAACCGGCTGATGGCCCGCTGGAATGCCAATCTTTCCGAAGAGCTGCGCGAATACGACATGACGACCGCCAAGATGCGAACGCTCGCCGTTCTGTGCGTCTCGGCCAGCCTCACCATCAACGAGCTCTCCGTTTTTGCCGTCACCGAACAGTCGACGATGAGCCGCACACTGGATTCGCTCGAACAGCAGGGCTACATCCGCCGCCAGCCGCGTGTCGAGGACATGCGCATCCGCGACGTCTCCATCACAGAGGAAGGTCGTGCCGCCTTCGAGAAGGTGTGGCCGACCATGTACGACCTGTTCCTGCAGATGTTCGACGGCGTCGACGAAGCCGAGTATCGCGGCTTCATCTCGACCCTGCACAAGGTTCTGCACAACATCCGCAAGCACGAGATCTAGAGCATTTCCAGGAAAAGTGCGTAGCGGTTTTCCGTCCGGAATGCTTAAAAGACAATAAGATAGAGCGGGCCAAAAGGCCCGCTTAGATCAGATCATCGCTTGTTGGGAATGAGCGCCGTCGCCAGTGCCGCGATGGCGGCAATGATGGCGAAGACGTAGAAATTCCACTCCGGACCGACATTCAGGCTGGCGATATATCCGCCCATAAGCGGCCCGGAAAGCGCGCCGATGCGCGAGAAGCTCAGCGCCCAGCCGGTGCCGGCGGCTCGCACGAAGGGCTGCAGGTAGGCAGCCAGATAGCCGGTGAGGATCAGCGATGCAGATACCGTGCCGAAACCGGCGATGGCGACGACCGTATAGTTCAACCAGATGGAGCCTTTGAAGGCGAGAAGCGCGATACCGACGGCGCCGAGCAGATAGGACAGCGTCACGGTCAGCCGCACGCCGAAACGATCCGCCCATTGACCAAGCACGATACCGCCGATTGCCGAGGTGAAGCTGAAAACCGCCAGAAACAGCAGGCTGTCGCCGAGATCGTAGCCGCTCTTGCGCATGATCTGCGGCAGCCATTGAGCCAGCCCGTAGACCAGGAGCAGCCCCATGAACAGCGCAATCCAGAAGCAGGCGGTGGCAAAGGCATTTCGCGGCGAGAAAATCTCGCCCAGTACAGCGCGCCAGCCGAGGCTCCTTTCCCGCGGCGCATTTCTCGCCGGAACGGAAACGCCAAGCCTGGCGGCCAGACGTTTCGCCTTCTCGCTTCGTCCCCGCGCCACAAGGAAATCGAGGGATTCAGGCAGCAACCACGCCATGACGGGCACGAACAGAACCGGCAGTGCACCCACCAGAACGACCGGCCGCCATCCATGATCCGGCAGCAACCATCTGCCGACGAGCGCAGCGGCGAAAAGACCGAGCGAATAGCCCGAATACATGATGCCGTAATTAAGGTTCTTCTTCGCTGCCGGCGAATACTCGATGGTCAGCGCCGCCGCGAGCGGAATGATACCCCCAAGGCCAAGACCGGCGGCAACGCGACTGACGCCGAACCATGTCGGTGTCGGCGACCAGGCGGTGAGCGCCGTGCAGACGGCAAAGAGCGAGAGACATGCGAGAAACATCGGCTTGCGGCCATAGAGTTCGCTGAGCGTGCCGACGACAATGCCGCCAACAAGCATGCCGAAGACGGTATAGCTGCCCATCGCTCCGAGCTGCAGCGGCGAGAGATGCCAGACATTGTCGGTGGAGAGCGCCGGCAGAATGGCACCGAGGACACCGACATCATATCCTTCGGCGAAAATCGCCAGCCAGCAGATAAGCACGACGACGAGGCTTTTGGCATGCGAGATCTCTCCGCCGCGAGGACCAGAAGGGTCCCTCGCAACGCCATTTCGAAGACTGTCCATGCAATGGTTCCCTTTTGGAAAGTATCGGTCTTGGCCGATATTGTCTGCATCCCGAGGACGCACGGGGCGGAATACCCGCCCCGTTCAATTGGTCTGAACGTGTCAGAGTGTCTCTACGGTCTTCAGCGCGCCGTCGAGAGCGCTACCCTTTTCATCGAGGAGCGCCGCCTGCCGCAACCGCTTCATCCAGGCAGCGCCGTCTTCACGGTCACGCAGCAACGGCAGCGCAGACATGACGCGATCGAACTTCGACAGGCCGCGCACATGCGTATCGGAATAGCCTTTGACGAGGCGGCGATTGCCAAGCACCTCGACGGCCAGATCGTAATTCGCGGTCAGCAGATTGGATGCTGCGGTCAGCCAGGCCTCACGATGCTCGACCTCACGCGAATGGCGCAGGGTGCCGCGACGAATACGGCGCAGCCCGGAGACCATGTAGAGGCCGAGGAACCAGAACAGCGTGCCGGTCTGAACGCGCCGGCCCTTGTTGACGAAACGGTCGAGCCGCTCGAACAGGCGCGGACGGTTCTCGATCCACAGGCCCATGCCCTTCGGCATGGTGCCGCAGACTTCGTCCATGCGCGGATGCATGTATTCGGTCATGTAGACGAGCTGGTCGTCCTTGGCGCCGACCTCCTTGCGCACGCGCTCAAAGCGCGAACCGCGCACTTTCAGATCGGCAACGCGAATGACATCGTCATAGGCCATGGCAACGGCGACATATTTTGCCGCCTGGACGGTGAAGGCGAAGTCCTTGGTTGCACCGCCTGCTTTACGGTCCAGCGCATGAAGCGCTGCAACGCGGCTTAGATATTCGTCGGCATAGGCCGGATCCTGATAGTCGGTCAGTCGCTTGGCACCGGCAAACAGCAGCGGATGGGCCACTTCAGGAAACTCCGCGCGGATGCGATTGACCAGCCGGTCGAGTGCCGGGTGGCCGGCCGTCTCCGGCAAAGTGTCGAAATGCTTCGGCGGAGTTGCGGAAACAGCGTCGCGCGGTTTTTCCTTGACCCTGTCGAAAGCAGCATTGAACGCTTTGAGGCTCGGCTCGATGCCCTTGCCGCCGGCGCGAATCATCGCCTCGAAAGCCTGCTTTGCGAAAGGAAGCGCACCGGAACCGGCCAGCGCGCCAAACATGGATGCGGAAATCACACTGCCGTTCTTGACCGCGAGTGTCTCCATGTCAAAGGCGATCGTGCGTTTGGCGGCAAAATCCGTAGCGTCGACCACGACCTCCGGGTTGCCGATGCCATCGCCCGGCTTCTCCTTCTCGCCCACAGCAAAGGAGCGATGCGTCGAAGCAATCAGCACGGTCTTGTCCGGGGTGACCAGGCCGCGCAGCACGGAACGACCGGCCTCCATCAGTTCGGCCGCCATGACGACATCGACATCGCCGGGGGTCGGCATCAGCGAGAAGATCGGCGCATGGCCATCGCGGGCTGGCAGCATCTCGATGTAGTAGATCGTCGCACCCGTACGCTGCGCCACGCCGGGCACGGATGTCGTCTGCGCCATCCATCCCTCGGCTTCTGCAAGGCCGACGATCCAGTCGGCCAGCACGCCACCGCCCTGTCCGCCCATGGCAAGAACGGCAAGCGACAGCGGTTTGTCCGTGGAAAGTCTGTTGGCGCCGAGGTCACTCATGCTCACATGCTCGTTCATATCGCCCTCTCAATCTGCGAAGACGATGCGGCCGGCGCGGCGACGCGCCTGCAGCCAGCCGATGACGCGGGAACGCAGGCGGGCGACGAAGCGGTCCCAACCCGTCGGGTTGTGAATGATATCGGCGCGGTAGAAGGACGGACAGAGCACCGCAGCCTCCGAAACCTCGCCGCAATTGCCGCAGCCGACGCAATTATTGTCGATCGCCGCCACCGGATCGTCCTTCAGCGGATCGTCGGTATGCTTGACCGATAGTGATGGGCAGCCGGAAAGACGGATGCAGGCGTGATCGCCGGTGCAGACATCTTCGTCTACGCCGAAGCGCTCCTTGACCATGCGCTTGCCGTCTTTCACGGCCTTGGCAAATAGCGGCTTCACGCGACGCTGCTTGTTGAGCATACATTCCGAGGAGGCGACGATGATCTTCGGCCCCGGTTCCTTCGATGTCAGCGCCTCGCGCAGCGTGTCGCGCATCTTGGCGACATCATAGGTGCGGTCGATCTGGCGCACCCAGGTCGCGCCGATGCCCTTGACCGCATTGACGATGGAATTGTTGGTCTTGCGGCGCGGATTGAGGGCGCGCGAGGACGGTATGTCCTGACCGCCGGTCGCCGCAGAATAGTAATTGTCGACGACGAGGATGACGCCATCCTGCTTATTGAAGACCGCATTGCCGACTGATGTCGCCAGGCCATTATGCCAGAAACCGCCGTCGCCCATGACCGAGATCGCGCGCTTGTCGGCGGCCACGTTGAAGGCCGAAGCAGCCGCGGGCCCGAGCCCGTAGCCCATGGTGGTGCTGCCCAGATTGAAGGGCGGCAGGATCGAGAACAGGTGACAGCCGATATCGCCGGAGATGTGATGCTGGCCGAGTTCACCTTCCACCATCTTCATCGCCGCGAAGATCGGCCGCTCGGGACAGCCGATGCAGAAGCCCGGCGGCCGCGGCGGCACGACTTCCGCCAATGCCTTGATCTTGGGATCGTTGAGGATAGGCGTCGGATCCGGCAGCGGTGGCTGGTTGCCGAGCAACACGCGCTGATGGATCTCCAGGAAATTCTTGATGCCCTTCATCAGGACCGGTGCGGTATATTCGCCGCCCATCGGCAAGACATCCTTGCCGGAGACCTTGGTCTGTATATCCCGGCGGCGCAGGATCGTGTTGAGCGACTGCTCGATATATTCGGGCGCCCCCTCCTCGACCAGCAGCACGGCTTTCTTGTTGGCGCAGAACTCGGCCATCTGATCGTCGATCAGCGGATAGGCGACATTGAGAACGTATAGCGGCACAGCGGAATTGCCGTAGACGTCTGCAAGACCGAGCTGCTGCAGCGCACGCATGACGCCATTGTAGGCGCCGCCGAGCAGGATGATGCCGACTTCGCCTTCGGAAGGACCAAAATATTCGTTGAGCTGGCGCTTCTTGATGAAGTCGACAGCGGCCGGCCAGCGTTTCTCCAGCTTCTCCTTCTCATGCAGGAAGGAGGCGGGCGGCAGTACGATGCGGTTGACATCGCGAACCGGATTTTCGAGTGCCTGCTTCAGCGTATAGGCCGGCCGCTTGTTGTCCTTGGCGACGAACTGGCCATGCACATGACAGCTGCGGATGCCGACCTGCAGCATGACGGGCGTATTGGAAGCCTCGGAAAGCTCGAAACCTTCCTCGACCGCCTGCACGATCGACGGCAGGTTCGGGCGTGGATTGAGCAACCACATCTGCGATTTCATCGCATAGGCATGGCTGCGCTCCTGCATGATCGAGGAGCCTTCGCCGTAATCCTCGCCGATGATGATTAGCGCGCCGCCGGTGACACCGCCCGAAGACAGGTTGGAAAGCGCGTCGGAAGCAACATTCGTGCCCGCCGTCGATTTCCAGGTAACGGCGCCGCGCACCGGGTACATGACGGAGGCCGACAGCATGGCGGCGGCAGCCGCTTCCGATGCAGACGTCTCGAAGTGGACGCCGAGATCTTCCATCACGTCCTTGGCATCGGCCAGCACGTCCATGAGATGGGAAATCGGCGATCCCTGATAGCCGCCGACATAGGATACGCCGGACTGCAGAAGTGCCTTGGTGATCGCGAGAATACCCTCGCCGCGGAAGACATCACCTTCCCCGAGCTTCAGATCCTCGACCTCGCGCGCAAATGATCGCTCGGCCATCGTCGTTACCCCTTTGCCCTATGGGCTTCTTTAAATCATTTGCAAAATCATATTTTGAACTTCCTTCAACTGTCAACGAACAAATACGCGATATTGAGCAACAGACCGCCTCTTGGAGCAGCTGCTATACGGCGATCTCTACAAGCGGCAGCGAGTGAAAAGAGCGATTTGAAACCGCAATTATATGCATATGCATAAAAATAGACCATCTTACACAGCCTTGCCTTGGGCCGAACGCGGGAATTTTCGAAAGGGCCAGAGAAAGCGCTTGCCGCTCCGAAATACATATTTTAGGATTAAAACATTCCGACAATAAATCGCCAGCGGCAGGCGGAGCGTCATGCTTTTCTGCCGCTTAACAGGGGAACGGAGTGACCATGACTAAACTTACTCGGCGCGAGGCCCTCAGCCTCGGCGCAGCCGCATTCATTACTGGGATTCTCGCGGGCAGAACGCCCGTCGAAGCTGCCGAGGCCGGCACTTTGACCATCGCCTTCAACGTCAACCTGCCGTCTTTCGATCCGACGACCGGCCCTTCCGCCGTCAACCCGACGATCCAGGCGATCTACCGCTCGATCTTCGACCAGTATATCGGCCAGGGACCGGATCTGAAGTTCCAGCCGGGCCTGCTGACCGCCTGGGGTTGGAACGACGACAAGACCAAGGTCTGGATGGACGTCCGCGAAGGCGTCACCTGGCATGACGGCTCCAAGTTCACACCTGATGATGTCGTCTGGTCGTTGGAGCGCGCCGCCAAGCAGGAAACGGGCAATCCCATCCAGTTCATCTGGTCGACCGCCAATAACTACAAGGTGGAAGGCAACCGCATCACCGGCGATGTGGTGCGCTTCGAGCCGACCTTCTTCAAGTGGATGGCCTTCCTCACCGGCTATATCCTGCCGAAGGACTATTACACCAAGGTGGGCGCGGAAGGCTTCGAAAAGAAGCCGATCGGCACCGGCCCCTATATGGTCGATGCCTATGAGGGCAATTCCTATCTGCGCCTGAAGGCGAACCCGAATTATTTCGGCGGCAAGCCCGCCTTTGACACGGTCATCTTCAAGTTCGTGCCTGATACGACGAGCCGCGTCGCCGAAATCGAATCCGGCTCTTCCGACGTGACGCTGGAAATCCCCTATGAGGATTTTGACCGGCTGAAGACCAAGTCGGGTCTCGCAGGCGTTGCGACGCCCGTTTCCGATATTGGCATGATCTTCATCAGCAATGTCGATCCGATGCTCGACAAGAATGTCCGCCTCGCCGCCAACATGGCGATCGACAAGGACGCGATCATCAAGCGGCTGTTGCGCGGCTACGGCAATCCGCTATCGACGCTTGAAGCGCCGGAATACGAAGCCTATGACGCCTCCATCAAGATCCCCTACGATCCGGAACAGGCCAAGAAGCTCCTGGCGGCCAGCGGCTACTCGACGAAAAAGCCGGTGAAATTCACCATCAAGACCACCCGCGGCTTCAAGCCGAAGGACTACGAGATGATCCAGGCGATCGTCGGCATGTGGCGCAAGGTGGGCATCGAGGCTGAGATCGAAGTCTACGAAATCGCCAAGCATTACGAACTGCGCGCCGCCCACAAGCTCGGACCGGCCGCCTTCTACAACTGGGGCAATGCCATCGGCGACCCGACGACCTCTACCGGCTTCGCCATGTTCGGCCCCTCGCCGCACTCGGCCTGGAAGACCAAGGATGTCGACGACATGCTGGGACCGCTCTGGGGCGAAAAGGACGAGGCAAAGCGCATTGCTGGCTGGAAAGCAGCGATCAAATACATCGCCGAGCAGGGCTATGTGATTCCGCTGCTGCAATATGCTCAGCCGATCGTCTACAAGTCGAGCCTGAAGGTCACGCCGAACGTCTCCGGCGCCCTGCAGCCGACACTCGTGTCGAAGGCTTGATATCGCTTTTGTGGCTTTGCCCCTCACCCTGACCCTCTTTCCGCTCGCATGGAGAGGGGACGACCTCTGTTCCCTCGCGTGAACAGGCGGTTAGGGGTAGGCTGCAGGTGCCTCTTTCCCCTTCTCCTCGTGAAAAACGGGGAGAAGGTGCCCGACAGGGCGGATGAGGGGCTTGGCTTCTTCATTTGCAGCAGCGAATGCCATCGGAATACATAACGAATGATAGCAGTTTCCATTCTCAATCGGCTGATCATGGCCGCCATCACGCTGTTCGGAGTGGCGCTGATCGTCTTCGTCCTGCTGCGCGTCGTGCCGGGCGATCCGATCGCCATGATGATCTCGCCGGGCGCGAGCCCCGCAGATATCGCAGCACTCCGCGCCCATTACGGTCTTGATGCAAGCCTGACGGCACAGTTTGGAATCTGGCTGAAATCGGTCCTCATGGGTGATTTCGGGACGTCGATCTCTCTGAAACGCGATGTGCTGTCATTGTTGGGCGAACGTCTCCCCGCGACACTGGAGCTTGCTTTTGCCGCCCTGGTTCTGGCCGTTCTGCTCGGTGGCGCGGTAGCCATCGTCGGCACGCTGGCCCGCCGCACGATTTTCGAACCTGTGATCGATAGCCTGAACGGCCTTTTCCTGGCCGTGCCGGATTTCGTCTGGGCGCTTGCGCTGGTCCTGGTTCTCGGAGTTCTCTTTCCGCTTTCCGGCCGCATCGACCCAAGCATCGACGCGCAATTCACAACACCTTTCTATCTCGTCGAAAGCCTGGTGACGCTTCGCTTTGCGATCTTCGCCGATATTTGCGCCCATATGGTCATGCCGGTCCTGGCGCTCGGCCTGCCGCTTGCGGCCATCATCGCCAGGGTGCTCAAAGCCGCGCTCTCCGAGGCCATGGTGCAGGACTATATTCTGCTCGCCAAGCTGAAAGGCATGTCCGAACTGCGGTTGGTGTTGCAGGAAGCGCTGCGCAATGCCGTCGGCCCGACGATCGCGCTGACCGGCGTGCAGTTCACTTTCCTGATCGGCGGCACCGTCATCGTCGAGCGAATCTTCGCCTATCCCGGCATTGGCAACATGGCGATCGACGCCGTCATCAACCGCGACCTGCCGCTGATCCAGGGGCTTGTCCTCGTCTTCGGCGCCATCTTCATTCTCGTCAATCTGGCGGTCGATCTTCTGGTCGCGGCCTTCAATCCGAGGCTCGCCCATGGCTGACGTCACCTCGCCCGCCATGCCGCGATCGCCGTCGAGAATGGCTAAGCGCATCCGGGCATTGCTCGCCGAGCCGAAGGTGATCTTCGGCGGTGGCTTCATCCTGATCCTGATCATCCTCGCGATCTTTGCGCCCTATATCGCGCCGAAGGATCCGCTGGAGCAGGATCTGATGTCCGGCACCTTGCCGCCGGCGTGGATCGAGGGTTCCGATCCCGGCTTCCTGCTCGGCACGGACGATCTTGGCCGCGACGTATTGTCCCGTGCCATCTTCGGCACCCGCATCGCGCTTACGGTGGCCTTCGTCGCAGCAGGCCTCGCGGCGCTGATCGGGACGCTGCTCGGCCTTCTTGCCGGCTGGTATGGCGGCTGGATCGACAAAGTGATTTCCCGCCTCGTCGATATCTGGATGGCCTTCCCGCCGGTGCTTCTCTCAATCCTGCTCGTCGCCGTCTTCGGCTCCGGCGTGCACTCGGTCATCGCTGCTATCGTCATCATCGACTGGACGCGTTTCTGTCGTGTCGTGCGATCGGAAACGCAGGCGCAGGCGCGGATGGACTATGTAACGGCAGCCCATACGATCGGCTTCTCCCGGGTGAGAATCCTCTTCAGCGAAATCCTGCCCAATGTGACGCCGGTGCTGATCGCCCTTGTCAGCCTGGAAATGGGCATCGCCGTCATCGTCGAAGCCATCCTGTCCTTTGTCGGCCTGTCGGTAGCATCCGATACGCCGACCTGGGGCGGCATGATCGCCGAGGGTCGGCAGATGATCTATCAAGGCTGGTGGGTGCTGGTCGTGCCGCTGATCGCGCTCTTCGCGACGGTGCTTGCCTTCAATCAACTCGGCGATGGCCTGCGCCGCGCTCTTGATCCGGTGATGCGCCGATGACACCTCCACTTCTTTCCATTACCGGCCTCAGCGCCGTATCCGACCGCGACGGCAAGGCGCCGATCCTGCGCGACGTTTCCCTGACACTGGAACGCGGCGAAGTGCGCGGTCTCGTCGGCGAAAGCGGCGCCGGAAAATCGACCATCGCCAAGGCCCTGCTCGGCATCTTGCCCCGCAGCGTCCGTATCACCAACGGTTCGATCCTTTTCGAAAGCCGAGACCTCCTCACTCTCTCAGCCAGGGAGCTACGCGGTATCATGGGCAGCGAGATTTCGCTGATCCCGCAAGATCCGCAAACGGCGCTCAATCCGGGCCGGCGCGTCGAGGCGCAACTGACTGACGGCCTGCGGTTGAAGCGAGGCATGTCGTCGCGTGATGCACGGCAGCGCGCGCTAAAGCTGTTGGAAGAAGTGCATATCCGCGATCCCGAGCGCGTATTGCGCGCCTACCCCCATGAACTGTCCGGGGGAATGCGCCAGCGCGTATTGATTGCCGCCGCTTTCGCCTTGGAGCCGAAGCTGGTCGTCGCCGACGAGCCGACCACGGCGCTCGACGTCACGGTGCAGAAGCAGATCCTGCGGCTGATCCGTGGCCTGCAGGAGGCGCATGGCACCGCCGTCATTTTCGTCACGCATGACCTCGGCGTCGTCGCCCAGATCTGCGACAGCATCACCCTGCTCTACGCCGGCAAGGTCATCGAAGAGGGACGCACGAGCGATGTGCTCACCCATCCCCAGCACATCTACACAAAATCGCTGATATCGGCCGGTCCGCGCTACGATCGGCCGGATGCCGGGCTGACGCCGGTTCCGCAAACCGTCTTCGAACAATTGCGCCGCGAAATCGGCATTCCGGAGGTTCGCCGATGAGCATTTCCGATAGTCTCCTGTCGGCCAGGGGCATCGAAGTTACCTATGGCGCCAAGCCGCACCTTTTCGGACCGCCGGGTCAAGGCATCAAGGTGCTGCATGGCGTCGATCTCGACATCTGCCGTGGCGAAACGGTCGGCATCGTCGGCGAAAGCGGCTCGGGCAAGACGACGCTCGGCCGCGCCCTGCTGCGGCTTGTCGATGTGACCGCAGGCAGCATCCATTTCGATGGCAGGGATATCACCCGCCTGCCCGATGCCGCTATGCGGCCTCTGCGCCGCCGCATGCAGATGATCTTTCAAGACCCGATGGCTTCGCTCAATCCGCGCCACACCATCCGCCGTATCCTCGTGGAACCGCTGCTGTTGCATGGATTGGCTTCGGACCGGAAAGACGCCGAGCGACGCGTTGCCAAGATCCTCGAGCGCGTGACGCTGCCGCAGGCCTGCCTCGATCGCAATCCGCACGAACTTTCCGGAGGGCAGCGCCAGCGCATCGGCATCGCACGGGCAGCGCTATTGGAGCCAGATTTCGTGCTGGCAGACGAAATTGTTTCCGGCCTTGACGTCTCGACGCAGGCACAGGTGCTTAATCTGCTGAAGGAACTTTCGCGCGACCTTGGCCTGTCGATGGCGTTCATCAGCCACGATCTCTCGGTCATCCGCGCCGTCTGCGACCGTGTCTATGTCCTGCGCCATGGCCGTGTCGAAGAGGAAGGCAATTGCGAGCGCGTCTTCACCACACCCGCCTCCGCCTATACGCGCATGTTGCTCGATGCCATTCCCTTGCCGGAAATTGATCCGCACTGGCTGACGCGCGAAACGGAGCAGGAAAACGCCGCGTGATGAGCATTTCCAGGACATATGCATGGCAGTTTTCTGCCCGGGATGCCGGACGAAGCACCCCGACCTTCAGTTGCGCAACCGAAAACGCTGTATCTTGCCGGATTCGGTCTTCGGCAAGGCTTCGACGAAAATGATGGAGCGCGGATATTTGTAGGGCGCGATCACGGCTTTGACGTGATCCTGCAGCTTCTTGACCTGCAGATCCGAACCGGTGGCGCCGGCGGCCAGCACAACATAGGCCTGAACGATATGGCCCCGCTCCTCGTCCGGCTTGCCGACGACGGCACATTCCATAACGTCCGCATGCGACAGAAGGGCAGCCTCCACTTCCGGCCCGGCAATATTGTAGCCGGCCGAAAGGATGATGTCGTCGGAGCGCGCCGCAAAGTGGAAATAACCGTCTTCGTCCTGAATGAAGCTGTCGCCCGTCAGGTTCCAGCCAGCCCGGACGTAATCGGCCTGCCTGTGATCGGCGAGATAACGGCAACCGATCGGGCCACGAACGACGAGCTTGCCGATCGTGCCGCGCGGAACCTCGTTCATCTCCTCATCGACGACGCGGGCTTCATAGCCTGTCAGCGGCTTGCCAGTGCAGTTCGCCTTGGCATCATCGAGCCGGTTGGAGATGAAGATATGCAGCAACTCCGTCGAGCCGATACCGTCGAGGATCGGCTTGCCGGTTTTGCGCGTCCATTCCTCAAAGATCGGTCCGGGCAGCGTCTCACCCGCCGAAACCGCGATACGAAGCGAGGAAAGGTCGGCCCCCTCTTCCATGGCGGCCAACATGGCGCGATAGGCCGTGGGCGCGGTGAAGCTGATGGTCGCGCCATATTCCTGGATGATCTCGACCATGTTCTTCGGCGAGGCATTCTCCAGCAGCGCTGTCGATGCACCGAAGCGCAGCGGGAATACAACCAGACCGCCGAGCCCGAAGGTGAAGGCAATCGGCGGCGAGCCGATGAAAACGTCATCGGGCGTCACCTGCAGCACTTCCTTGGCATAAGCGTCGGCAATGATCAGGATATCGCGATGGAAATGCATCGTCGCCTTCGGCACGCCCGTCGACCCCGAAGTGAAGCCGAGCAGCGCTACATCATCTCGTCCGGTTTTGACCGCCTCGAAGCGGACTGGCTTATTGAGCGCGATACGATCGAGCTCGGCATCGTGATTGGCGGTGCCGTCAAAGCCGACGACCTGCTGGAGGAAGCGACTATCCTTGGCGACAGCGACCAGCTCCTCCAGCAATCTCGTATCGCAGAGTGCTAAGGAAATTTCTGCCTTGTCGACAACTTTGGACAGTTCGCCCGCACGCAGCATCGGCATGGTGTTGACGGCAACGGCGCCGACCTTGGTCACCGCCAGCCAGCAGGCAATCATGGCGGGGTTGTTGCCGGAGCGGATGAGAACGCGATTGCCGGGTTTGACGCCAAAGTTTTCGACGAGCGCATGGGCGATGCGGTTGGTCCAGTCCGCCAGTTCCTTATAGGTGCGGCGGCGACCATTGCCGATCAGGGCCACATTGTCGCCGAAGCCCTTCTCGACCATGCGATCGCTGAGTTCGAAACCGGCATTCAGCCATTCCGGATAGTCGAAACCGTCCATCCGCAATTCAGGCCATTCCTCGAAGGGCGGCAAATTGTCCCGCGTGAATGTATCGGTATGACCGGTCGGTCCCAGCATTGCCTCGCTCCCAGATAGCAATCAACCAAGCCACCACCATAACGGCCTCCCCAAGGTGCTATGTGTGGCGTGGCTAAAAAGATCGCATTGAAGAATGAAATGTTCAAGCAAGAAATTTTAAGCCTAAAATATTTCCTGTTTCCAATTGATTTAAAAGGTATTTTGAGATTTCCAGAGCGCTGCACGGTCGTTTAATCAAGAGATTCAGGCAAGACATATCTTGACGAACGCGACCGGCGAGATATTTTAAACTTAAATAATTTTTCGGAACCACCACGGTTTCAAGAGGAGGGATAAGCGATGCGCATCGTCTGTATCGGCGGCGGTCCGGCTGGGCTCTACTTCGCGCTTCTGATGAAGAAGCTCCATCCCGAGCATTCGATCCGCGTCGTCGAGCGCAATCGCCCTTACGATACCTTCGGCTGGGGCGTCGTCTTCTCCGACGCGACCATGGTTTCGATGCGCGAATGGGATCCGGAAAGCGCCGCCGAGATTGAAGACGCCTTCAATCATTGGGACGACATCGAAGTCCTGTTCAAGGGCACGCGCCAGCGCACATCGGGCCACGGCTTCGTCGGCATCGGCCGTAAGAAGCTTTTGAACATCCTGCAGAAACGCTGCGAAGCGCTGGATGTCGAGCTGATCTTCGAAACCGATGTCAATTCCGATCTCGATTACCCCGACGCCGATCTGGTTATCGGTTCGGACGGCCTCAATTCGCGCATTCGCAATCATTATCCGGAAGTCTTCCAGCCTGATATGATCACGCGGCCGAACCGCTATATCTGGCTCGGCACAGACAAGCTGTTCGACGCCTTTACCTTCGATTTCCGCAAGACCGACCACGGCTGGTTCCAGGCGCATATCTACAAGTTCGACGACAAGACCTCGACCTTCATCGTCGAAACCACCGAGGAAGCCTATCTCGCCCACGGCCTCGACAAGGTCGATCAGGATGGCTCTATCGCCTTCTGCGAAAACCTGTTCTCCGAAGTGCTCGAAGGCGCTTCGCTGATGACAAATGCCCGCCATATCCGCGGCTCGGCATGGCTGAATTTCAACCGCCTGATCTGCGGCAAGTGGAGCCATTTTAACGGCAATTCCCATGTCGTGCTGATGGGCGACGCGGCACATACCGCGCATTTTGCCATCGGTTCCGGCACCAAGCTCGCCATCGATGACGCCATCGAACTGACCCGTCAGTTCCAGATCCACGGGCACCAGAAGGATAAGATTCCAGCCGTTCTGGAGACCTACGAAGAAATCCGCCGCGTCGACGTCGCTCGCATCCAGAATGCCGCCCGCAACGCGATGGAATGGTTCGAAGTCGTCGGCCGCCGTTATGCGGATACGCTCGAGCCGCCGCAGTTCATGTATTCGATGCTGACCCGTTCGCAGCGCATCAGCCACGAGAACCTAAGGCTCCGCGACAAGACCTGGCTCGAGGGCTATGAGCGCTGGTTCGCCGAAAAATCCGGCCTTGCCGTCGGCAATGACCGCTGCCTGCCACCGATGTTCACGCCCTATCGCCTCCGCGACGTACAGCTCGTCAACCGCATCGTCGTCTCGCCCATGGCGATGTATTCGGCTGAGGATGGCGTGATGAACGATTTCCACATCGTTCATCTCGGCTCGCGCGCCCTTGGCGGTGCCGGCCTGATCTTTGCGGAAATGACCTGCGTCACCCCGGATGCGCGCATCACCCCCGGTTGCCTTGGCCTCTGGAACGAGGAACAGGCGGCGCAGTGGAAGCGGCTCGTCGATTTCGTTCATACGAATAGCGCCGCCAAGGTCGGCATTCAGATCGGCCATGCAGGCCGCAAGGGTGCGACGAAACTCGCCTGGGAAGGCATCGACCAGCCGCTTGCAGAAGGCGACTGGCCGTTGATCTCGGCATCGTCAGTCCCCTACCTCAAGAACAGCCAGGTGCCGAAGGCCATGGATCGCGCCGATATGGACCGCGTCAAGGCCGACTTCATCCGCTCGACGAAACTCGCGGTTGAAACCGGCGCCGATTGGCTGGAATTGCACTGCGCCCACGGCTATCTGCTGTCGAGCTTCCTGTCGCCGCTCACCAATCTGCGTGACGACGAATATGGCGGCAGTCACGAAAACCGCGCCCGCTATCCGCTTGAAATCTTCCATGCGATCCGCGCCATATGGCCGGCGGACAAGCCGATCTCGGTCCGTCTCTCCTGCCATGACTGGACCGATGGCGGCAACACGCCGGAAGATGCGGCCATCTTCGCGCGCATGTTCAAGGAAGCCGGCGCCGACCTGATCGACTGCTCCTCGGGCCAGGTCTCGAAACAGGAAAAGCCTGTTTACGGCCGCCTGTTCCAGACGCCTTTCTCCGACAAGATCCGCAACGAGATCGGCATCCCGACGATCGCCGTCGGGGCGATCTCAGAGGCCGATCACGCCAATTCGATCATCGCCGCTGGCCGCGCCGATCTCTGCGCCGTCGCCCGCCCGCATCTGGCGGATCCGGCCTGGTCGCTGCATGAGGCCGCGAAGATCGGACTGACTTCCATTCCCTGGCCGAAGCAATATGTTTCCGGCAAGACTCAGTACGAAACCAATCTCGCCCGCGCGGCCACCACGGCACCGGCGAAATGAGGATGAAATGACGAGTTCGGGCAAACTTGCGGGCCGTCATGCCCTCGTCACCGGTGCCGGCAGCGGCATCGGTGCCGCGATCGCCAGGGCGCTCGCCGCCGAGGGTGCGCAGGTCAGCCTGGCCGGTCGCCGCAGGGAACCGCTGGAAGCGGTTGCCGCCGAGATCGGCGTGCAGGCTTTTGTGGTCGAAGGCTTCGATGTCACCAGCACCGAAGCCGTAGCCGAGGGCCTCGCCAAAGCACGCGAAAAATTCGGCCCGGTTGATATTCTCGTCAACAATGCCGGCGAAGCGCCGAGCGCGCCGTTCGAGAAGACAAGTCTCGAGGCGTGGAACCACGTCTTATCGGTTGATCTGACGGGCGTTTTCGTTGTGACACAAGCAGTTCTTCCCGATCTGAAAGCCCGCGGCATCGGCGCGCGCATCATCAATATCGCCTCGACGGCCGGCTTGAAGGGCTATGGCTACGTCTCGGCTTACGTTGCCGCCAAGCATGGCGTCGTCGGTCTCACGCGCTCGCTGGCGCTTGAGCTTGCCAAGACCGGCATGACGGTCAATGCCGTCTGCCCCGGCTTCACCGATACGCCGATCATTCAGCGTTCGATCGAAACGATCGTCGCCAAGACCGGGCGCACCGCCGAACAGGCGCTTGCCGAGTTTACGAAGTCCAATCCGCAGGGACGGCTGATCAAGCCGGAAGAGGTTGCCGACACCGTGCTCTGGCTGGCATCGCCGGCCGCGGCATCGATCAATGGACAGGCAATTGCGGTTGCCGGTGGGGAGATTTGAACGCCATGAGCGATCGGGACATGACGATGAAAGGGCATCTGAGGCCCTTCAAAGATTACAAGCCTGAGCATTTTCTCTTAGATGTCAGTGAAGACGGCCGCGTCGCCACCATCAGGCTGAACCGTCCGGAACGTAAGAACCCGCTGACCTTCGACAGCTATGCCGAGCTGCGCGATCTCTTTCGCGATCTCGCCTATGCATCCGATATCCGCGCCATCGTGCTGACCGGCGCCGGCGGCAATTTTTCCTCCGGCGGCGACGTGTTCGAAATCATCGAACCGCTGACCCGCATGGCGATGCCCGAGCTTCTCGCCTTTACGCGCATGACGGGCGATCTCGTCAAGGCGATGCGCAAATGCCCGCAGCCGATCATCACGGCAGTGGACGGCATCTGTGCCGGTGCCGGTGCGATCCTCGCCATGGCCTCCGATCTCAGGCTTGCGACGCCGGAAGCCAAGACCGCCTTCCTCTTCACGCGCGTTGGCCTTGCCGGTGCCGACATGGGCGCTTGCGGCATCCTGCCCCGCATCATCGGCCAAGGCCGCGCCGCCGAGCTTCTCTATACCGGCCGCTCGATGACGGCGGCTGAAGGACAAGCCTGGGGCTTCTATAACGGCCTGCATGCCAATACCGATCTGGAAAGCGAAGCGATCAAGCTCGCCCGCTCGCTGGCCGACGGCCCCTGGTTCGCCCATGGCATGACCAAGACCATGCTGAACCAGGAATGGGCGATGGGCATCGAGGAAATGATCGAATCCGAAGCGCAGGCGCAGGCGATATGCATGGCGACGCAGGATTTCCGCCGCGCCTTCGAAGCCTTCGCCGCCAAGCGCCGACCGGAATTCCAGGGGGATTGAGCTGATGTCCAAGGCAAGCAGCCTCCCCGGCCCGACACGCGATCATCTGGATTGGCCGTTCTTCGAAGAGCGACATCGCCGCTATGCTGATGATGTCGATGCTTTCGGCAAATCCGCCGCCATGACCTCGATCGACCATTCGGATGTTGACGGTGCTTGCCGCAAGCTGGTCAAGTCGCTTGGTGACGCCGGGCTTCTTGCCGCCGCGACGGGCGCATCCCATGACGATCCTCTGATCGATTCCCGCATGGTCTGCCTCGCCCGCGAGACGTTGGCCTGGTATGACGGCCTTGCCGATTTCGCCTTTGCCATGCAGGGGCTCGGCACCGGAGCCATCGGCCTCTCGGGCTCGCCGGCGTTGCGTGCAACCGTGTTGCCCAAAGTACGATCCGGCGATTGGCTTGCCGCTTTTGCGCTCTCCGAGAAGGACGCGGGCTCCGATGTCGCCGCGATGAGCTGCGCCGCCCGTCTCGACGGCGATCACTATGTTCTCGACGGCGAGAAGACCTGGATTTCCAATGGCGGCATCGCTGACGTCTACACCGTCTTCGCGCGCACCGGCGAAGCGCCGGGAACCCGCGGCATTTCCGCCTTCGTCGTCTTTGCCGACGATCCCGGCTTCTCGATTGCCGAACGCATCGAGGTGATCGCGCCGCATCCTTTGGCAACGATCCGTTTCGAGAACTGCCGCATTCCTGCGTCGCGTCGCCTCGGCGCGCCGGGCGAAGGCTTCAAGATCGCCATGCGCACGCTCGACATCTTCCGCGCCTCGGTCGCTGCCGCGAGCCTTGGCTTTGCCCGCCGTGCGCTGGATGAATCGCTTTCCCATGTCCGCGAGCGTCCGATGTTCGGCGCAAGGCTCGCGGACCTGCAACTGACGCAAGCCGCCCTCGGCGACATGGCAACCGGCATCGACGCGGCCGCATTGCTGACCTATCGCGCCGCCTGGCGTCGCGACGTACAGCGCCTGCCGACGACGCGCGAAGCGGCCATGGCCAAAATGACGGCGACTGAAACCGCGCAAAGCGTCATCGATCGGGCCGTCCAGCTCTTTGGCGGGCGTGGCGTGCGGTCGGGCGAGATAACGGAGAAACTTTATCGGGAGATCCGCGCGCTTCGCATCTATGAAGGTGCGACTGAAGTTCAAAAACTCATCGTTGCGCGCGAACTTCTGAAGACCTAGAGCAGTTCTAGGGGAATTGCTCAGCAATTTTCCGCCCGGAATTGCATGAAGAAGGAAATTGAGCGGTTCGGTGCTTTTGAAAGACGCCCAACCGCTCCAATGGGAGATAAGAGCATGAGCCGCGAGATTTTCGACTGGGCCGATCCGTTCCGCCTGACGGAGCAGCTGAACGACGACGAACGTATGGTGCTTGAAACAGCGCATTCCTACGCGCAGGAGAAGCTTGGCCCCCGCGTTCTCGAAGCCTTCCGCAATGAACAGACCGATCCCACGATCTTCCGCGAAATGGGCGAACTCGGCCTGCTGGGTCCGACGATTGCCCCGGAATACGGCGGCGCCGGTCTCGGCTATGTCGCCTACGGCCTGATCGCCCGAGAAGTCGAACGCGTCGACAGCGGCTACCGCTCGATGATGAGCGTTCAGTCCTCGCTCGTCATGGTGCCGATCGATGCTTTCGGCTCGGAAGCCCAGAAGCAGAAGTACCTGCCGAAGCTCGCGACCGGCGAGTGGATCGGCTGCTTTGGCCTGACCGAACCAAACCACGGCTCCGACCCCGGTTCGATGGTCACACGCGCAAAGAAGGTCGATGGCGGCTATAGCCTGACGGGTGCCAAGACCTGGATCTCCAATGCACCGATCGCAGATGTTTTCGTTGTCTGGGCCAAGACCGAGGATGGCCTCATCCGCGGCTTCATCCTCGAAAAGGGCTGGAAGGGCCTCTCCGCGCCTGCCATCCACGGAAAGGTGGGCCTGCGCGCCTCCATCACCGGCGAAGTCGTGATGGAAAATGTCTTCGTACCCGAGGAAAACCTGTTGCCGAACGTATCCGGCCTCAAGGGACCCTTCACCTGCCTCAACTCGGCGCGCTTCGGTATTGCCTGGGGTGCGCTCGGTGCGGCCGAGGATTGCTATGCCAAGGCGCGGCAATATGTGCTCGACCGCAAACAGTTCGGCCGGCCGCTTGCCGCCAACCAGCTCATCCAGAAGAAGCTCGCCGACATGGTCATCGAGATCACGCTCGGCCTGCAGGGCTGCCTGCGCCTCGGCCGCATGAAGGAAGAGGGTCATCCGCCCGTCGAACTAACCTCGATCCTCAAGCGCAACAGCTGCGGCAAGGCACTGGATATCGCCCGCGCCGCCCGTGACATGCTTGGCGGCAACGGGATCTCGGACGAGTTCGGCGTCGCACGCCACCTGGTCAACCTCGAAGTGGTCAACACCTACGAGGGCACGCACGACATCCACGCCCTCATCCTCGGCCGCGCCATCACCGGCATTGCCGCCTTTTCGAACTGAGGTCCGCCTTGGCTTTTAAAACCACCAGACCCCTGCGTTTCGGAGATTGCGATCCTTCCGGGATCGCATATTTCCCGTCGTATCTGAACATCCTCGTCGGGGTTCTGGAAGACTACTTTGCCTCGCTCGGCTTCCCCTGGAGGCGAATGATCGATGACCTACGTATCGGTGTCCCCACCGTGCGGCTCGATCTGACCTTCATGAAGCCGGGCCTGCAAGGCGACGATCTCGAATTCGTGCTCGTCGTCCGCGGCATCGGCCGTTCCTCGCTCGACCTGGAACATCAGGTCTCGGCGAACGGCCAAGTGCTGTGGACAGCCAAGCACCGCGTCGTCGCTACCTCGCTCGACACCAATCAATCGCACGCATGGCCGGATGATATCCGCGCCGCGCTGACCTCTCATCTGGAGACGACCGATGCACACCATCCTGCAACCTGAAGGCTGGGCCAAGCCGATCGGCTATGCCAATGGCATAGCGGCGACGGGCCGCACGGTGTTCGTCGGCGGTCAGATCGGCTGGAATGCCGCGTGCGAATTCGAAAGCGACGATTTCGTCGACCAGGTGCGCCAGACGCTGAAGAACGTTGTTGCCATCCTTGCCGAAGGCGGCGCGGAACCGAAGCACATCACCTCGATGACCTGGTATTTCACCGACAAGCAGGAATATCTCGGCAATTTGAAGGGTCTCGGCCAGGCTTATCGCGAAACCATCGGCCGCCATTTCCCGGCAATGGCGGCCGTGCAAGTCGTTGCTCTCGTCGAGGATCGTGCCAAGATCGAGATCCAGGCGACGGCCGTCATTCCGGAATAACGCTGGAGCTATTCCAGGAAAAGTGCGCAGCGGTTTTTCGTCCGAAATGCGTGGAAACAAAGAGATAGAGAGTTTTCGCGTTTCGAAGAAACGTGAAAACTCTCCAGACAGGCGGTCAAGATCATGTCGGCATTGCGCTTTTCGGACACCATCTCGGCGGCGCTCGCCGATGGCATCCTGGTCGTCACCATAGACAACGCACCGGTCAACGCGCTCTCCGCAGATGTGAGAGCCGGCCTGATGGCCGCGCTCGATCACGCGGGGAAGGACGGTGCGGTCAAGGGCATCGTCCTGACCGGCGCAGGCAGCACTTTCATCGGCGGCGCCGACATCAAGGAATTCGGCAAGCCGCCGGTCGAACCGCTGCTGCCCGATGTCATCTCGCGCATCGAAACCTTTGCCAAACCCGTTGCCGCAGCCATCAATGGCGCCGCGCTCGGCGGCGGCCTGGAAGTGGCGCTTGCCTGCCATCGCCGCCATGCTGCCCCGTCAGCCAAGCTCGGACTGCCTGAGGTCAAGCTCGGCATTGTTCCCGGCGCCGGCGGCACGCAGCGCCTGCCCCGCCTGATCGGTATCGCCGCGGCCATCGACGTGATCACGAGCGGGCGCATGGTCTCCGCCGCCGAAGCAGTGAAGCTCGGCATTATCGATAGCCTGTCCAGCGGCGTTCCGGTCACGGAAGCCGTCGCAGATATCAAGGCAATCGACAGCTCCACCCTTCGCCGCACCGGCCTGTTGCCCATCCCTGCGGAAGCAGCCGACATCATCGACAAGGCCGCAACGGACGCATTGCGCAAGGCCCGCGCTCAACGGGCGCCCTCCGAAGCCGTCCGGCTTATCCGCCTGGCAGCGACCACCTCCCTGACGGAAGGACTGGCCGAGGAGCGCCGCACCTTCATCGAGCTTCGCGACAGTGAAGAGGCCGCCGCCTTGCGTCACGTCTTCTTCGCCGAGCGGGCCGCAGGCAAGGTCGAGGGACTGGAAGCGGTCGCGCCGCGCAGGATCGAAACGATCGGCATCGTCGGCACGGGTCTCATGGGCTCGGGTATCGCCGTTGCGGCACTCAATGGTGGCTACCGCATCATCGGCGTAGAACAGAGCCCAGACGTTGCAGAAAAAGGCCGCGAACGCATCATCGGCCTGCTCGACAAGGCCGTGCAATCCGGCCGCCTCGATGCGGCTGGCCGCGAGGACCGCGTTGGCCGCTTGACCGTTACGGCCGATATGCAGCAGTTGTCGCAGGTCGACATCGTCATCGAAGCCGTCTTCGACGATCTCACCGTCAAGACGGAATTGTTCCAGCGCCTCGATGCGATCGTTCGGGGCGACGCCATCCTCGCCACCAATACCAGCTATCTCGACCCGGATGTCATCGCCGCCGCCACTGCACGGCCGGAACGTGTCGTCGGACTGCACTTCTTCTCGCCCGCGCATATCATGCGGCTGCTTGAAGTGGTGAACTGCAAGCGGACGGCGCCCGACGTACTGGTGACAGCCCTTGCGCTTGCAAAGCGGCTGGGCAAGCTGCCCATCGTCTCCGGCGTCACCGAAGGCTTCATCGGCAACAGCATCTTTTCCGCCTATCGTCGCGAAGCCGAATACATGCTCGAAGATGGTGCCTCGCCGCAGCAGATCGATGCGGCGCTGGAGGCCTATGGTTTTCCGATGGGTCCGTTTGCCGTCTTCGACATGGCAGGCCTGGAAATCGCCTGGGCACGCCGCAAGCGGCAGGCCGCGACACGCGACCCTTCGGAACGCTATGTCGTCATCCCCGACCGGCTCTGCGAAGCCGGACGTTTCGGCCAGAAGACCGGGCGCGGCTGGTACACATATCCCGATGGCAAGCGGACCGTCGATCCTGACGTGACGGCCATGATCGAAGCCGCCCGCGCCGAGAAAGGCATCGTGCCGAAGCAGTTTACCGCCGACGAAATTGTCTCCCGCCTGCTGAAGGCCATGACCAATGAGGGCGATGCTCTGCTTTCACGAGGCATTGCCGCCCGCGCCAGCGACATCGATCTTGTGATGATCAATGGTTACGGCTTCCCGTCGAACAAGGGCGGCCCGATGTTTGCGGCAGGCCGTCGCTGAGAGACGAATAACCTCGGCTGCTTGAGGCAATTCAAGCCTCCGTTGTTCGGCCTGTCAACACCATGTAGAGTCGGGCAACACTCGGGAGATCGGCACCATGGCACTCAAGCGAATGGACAATGTCGGAATTGTCGTCGAAGACCTCGGAGCGACGATCGATTTCTTTCTCGAACTTGGCCTCGAGCTCGAAGGGCGGGCCACGATCGAAGGAGAATGGGCCGGACGCGTTACGGGGCTGGGCGATCAGCACGTCGAGATTGCCATGATGCGCACGCCGGACGGACACAGCCGGCTCGAACTCTCCCGCTTCATCAGACCAGCTGTCATCGCAGACCACCGCAACGCCCCGGTGAACGCTCTCGGCTATCTCCGCGTTATGTTCGCCGTCGACGATATCGACGAGACGCTTGCAAGGCTGCGCACGCTCGGCGCGCAAGTCGTCGACGAAGTTGTCGAGTATAAGAATGCCTATCGGCTTTGCTACATCCGTGGACCCGAAGGACTTCTGATCGGACTCGCTCAGGAACTGAGCTCGGCGCGATAGGCAGACAAAACGCCATGCAGCCGCGGATCAGGCGGCCGAGGATAGCAGCGTGAACAGTTCCTGCGGTCGGTTGACGCCACGCAGCGCGTAACGACCGACCGAGACGAGATCGTTGCCGCGGTTGGTGGACAGCGCCTCGACGAAATTCGACGACATCAGGATGTTGCGATCGGCCGAACGGCACATCGAGGCGATGCGGCTGACCTCGTTGACGGCAGGTCCGATGACCGTGAAATCGAGCCGGTCCATGCTGCCGATATTGCCGTAGAAGACATCGCCGATATGCAGGCCGAGATAGACATCCGTCACCGGCCTGCCCTCGATCTGCCGCTGCGAATTGAGGTCGCGCAGCCGCTGACGCAGCAGCGATTCCGCCATCAGGGCGGCAGCGCAGGCATCAGCGGAATTCCTCGCCTTGAAGATGGCCAGCGTGCCGTCACCGATCAGCTTCAACACATTGCCGCCCGCCTCATGGATCGACGAGATCACCGCATCCGCATAGGCATTCAGCATCGGGATGATATCATCCGGCTCGGCGGTATCGGAGATTCGTGTGTAGTTCGCGAGATCGGAAAACCAGAGCGCCGCTGAAATCCGCTCGGTCTTGCCTCGGGTAATCTTGCCCTCAAGCACATGCCTGGCAGCGTCCTCGCCGAGATAGACCTCCGCGATGGTACGGGCGATGCGGCTCATGCCGGTGCACTTGATTGCAAGCGCAAGCGCCGGCGTCAGCTTGCGCAGCACGCGCAGATCCTCTTGCGGGAACCCGACTTCGGCCGCCGTGGCGAAGTTGGAGTAGAAGCAGTCCATCTCGCCGATCGTGCCGCCCTCTTCGAAGCGATGCACCATGGCGATATAATCGGTGTGACCATCCTCTTTGAGCTTATCGAGCCCGAAAAAGTCCGTTGGTTCGCCGAAGCCGATCCGACGGCGCACTTCGTCTCCGCCCGTCGTCAGCATGTGATAAAAAGCAGAACGAACCCAGTTTTCGGAGGCGATCCCTTGATGCGACGGGCCATATTCGAACTCGCGCTCGATCACCTGGTTACCATCCCAACGGAAGGCCCGGCCTTCATAGACCGGATGCAACGTATCCATCAGCGCCATGGCGCGATCAAGCTTGAGGCCGTGCGCGCAGCACTGGTCGCAGAAACCCGAGAGGATATCGACTTCCGCCATCCCCTTGAGACCGGCCTGCATGAGCCAGCTGGCAATTTCGCCGATGTCCTTCGCGTCCATGGATATCTCCCGACCCTATGAAGGATTCGCTTTAGTACGAAATTCTAAGGCTTGGAATGCCGTACTGCACAAAATAGTCTCGACGAACGTAAGTCATTGCCGCTCCTGTGGCACAGAAGCGGCGATTTGACACGCTGGAAGGTGGCGGTGAGGTCTCAGCCCCTCGCGATGGGCCGCAGCAAATCCTCCAGACCGATGCGTCGGAATAGTTCTGCGCGCACCCGGTCGGCAACGCCATTGACGACTTCCGCACCATCCTCGGAGGGATCGATATGTGTCCGGAAGGGTCGCGTACCAAATGGCATATCGACCACATTGACGATTGCAGTCGCCACCGAAGTAGCATCGGCATCCGCCGGTTCCAGTGAGGCCAGCCCTTTCAATGCCTGGTCAGGAACGCCGGCATATGGGCCGTTGTCGTATTCAGCGGCACGGGCCTTGTCTGCCGGCGAACCGGAATGGGCAAAGTGGTTGGTGCCTTTGGTGAAGGCGCCGGGCACGATGATGGCGGTCTCGATGCCCCAACGGGCCAGCTCCGAAGCGTAGGAGACGGCAAGCGAATCCATCGCCGCCTTGGCTGCGAAGTAAGGCGAGAGATAGGGCGGCGTGCCACCACGGGTGCTGGACGAGGAAACCCAGACGACCAGCCCCTTCCCTTCCTTGCGCATATGGGGCAGCACGGCCCGATTGACACGCTGGGTGCTGAGCACATTGATGTCGTAGAGCTCGGCAAACTGCTCCGGCGTGAATGCCTCTGCCGGGCCGAAGAACATGTGGCCGGCATTGTGGATGATGGTGTCGATGCGTCCCTGCTCGGCGACGACGGCGGCAATGCCGGCATCGACGGAGGCATCCGAGGCGACATCAAGTTCGACGGTCCTGAGATCGACGCCGTTCTCTGCGGCAAATGCCGCTGCCGCCGCAACCTGCGCCGCATTGCGTCCCTTGGTTTCGCGGATGCCCGCATAGACGGTATGCCCTGCCTTGGCGAGAGCGCGTGCCGTCAGAGCGCCGAAGCCGCTCGACGCGCCAGTGATGACAATGACTTGCTTGCTCATGATCCTGTTCCTTTGCTGGATTGGCTGCTTTTCGCGATAGGTTGGAGGGCGGCAGGCATTGCCCTGCCGCCAAGTTGGCTCAGATCATGCCGCCATTGGCACGCAGCGTCTGGCCGTTGACCCAGCCACCATCCGGGCCGACAAGGAAGGAAACGGCAGCGGCAATGTCCTGCGGTGTGCCGAGGCGCTCCAGCGGGTTCATCTTGGCCATGCGGTCGATGAGTTCATCGCTTTTACCGTTGAGGAAGAGATCCGTGGCCGTCGGGCCGGGAGCGACCGCATTGACCGTGATCGAGCGACCGCGCAGTTCCTTCGCCATGATGCCGGTGAGCGCCTCAACGCCGGCCTTGGTTGCCGCATAGACACCGTAAGTTTCGAGTTTCAGGCCGACGATGCTGGTCGAAAAGTTGACGATGCGGCCGCCGTCGCGCAGCCGCCTGCCGGCCTCGCGCAGCGTGTTGAACGTGCCCTTGAGGTTGATGGCGATGTGGCGGTCGAAATGAGCGTCGTCGGCATCGGCGATCTTGGCAAGCTGCATGATGCCGGCATTGTTGACGAGGACATCGACACCGCCGAAGGCTGCCTCGGCCGCATCGAACATGCGGCGCACGGCGTCGACATCGGAAACATCGGCCTTCGCGGTCAGCGCCTTGCCGCCTTTCTCCTCGATCTTGCGAGCCAGTTCCTCGGCGGCGGCCTCGCTGCCGGAATAGTTGATGACAACAGTGAAGCCATCCTCGGCCAGCCGCTCGGCAATGGCTGCGCCGATACCGCGCGATGCGCCGGTGACGATCGCTACCTTTTTGGAATTGCTACTCATTTTCCTCATCCTTCGTTGCTCTGCGCCGTGGCGCGTTTCGATGAGGAGAAGATGCCTCTTTTCATACGGCGGATAATCGGCCATTAATCGGCATCACTATCCGAAATTAGCGAACAAATAGATGGACAGATTCGATGCCATGCGGGTGTTTTGCCGGGTCGTGGAACGGCGCAGCTTCACGCTGGCGGCGGAAGATACCGGCCTGCCCCGCTCGACGGTGACGGATGCCATCAAGCAGGTCGAGGCGCGTCTCGGCGTGCGTCTGCTGCAGCGCACGACGCGGCATGTCAGCCCGACGCTCGATGGAGAAGCCTATTACCAGCGCTGCCTGCGCATCCTCTCCGACATTGAGGATGCGGAAGGCGCCTTTGCCGGCGCCAAGCCGAAGGGGGTGTTGCGCGTCGACGTGCATGGCACGCTTGCCCGGCATTTCGTGCTGCCGAACCTGCCCTCCTTCCTCGAAACCTATCCCGACATAGAACTGCAGATCACCGAAGGCGACCGGTTCGTCGACCTGATCCGCGAAGGGATCGATTGCGTGCTGCGCGTTGGCGCGCTGCAAGACAGCGACATGATCGGTCGTCGTGTTGCCATGCTGGAGGAAGTGACGCTCGCGGCGCCGGCCTATGTCGAACGTTTCGGCACACCGGCTCATCCCGATAGGCTCGATGGCCACCGCATGATCGGCTTCCGCTCTTCCGCAACAGGTGGTCTGCTGCCGCTGGAGTTCCAGATCGACGGCGCAGTCCGCGAGATCACCCTGCCGGCCACCATTTCCGTCAACGCAGCCGAGAGCTATTTCGCCGCCGCCAAGCTCGGCCTCGGCCTGATCCAGGTTCCACTCTATCACGCCGAGGAAGCGTTACGATCGGGCGAGTTGCTGCATCTCCTTCCGGACTACCCGCCGACACGAACGCCTGTCTCCATGCTCTATCCGCGCAGCCGGCAGCTTTCACCGCGAGTGCGCGTCTTCATAGACTGGCTGGTCAAGGTTTTCGCCGGACAGAACGGCGCCGAAACCGTGCCCGGATGAATATTCCGCGAAAGCGATCAAATAAATGAAATCGGCCCTTTGAATGCGCGAGGAGCACGCCTACGTCGTAGGGCATCATTCCGTTCTCGATGCCGTTTCGGCGTCGTGACAGCCTGAAGATTTTCGAGAGAGAGCCGATGACCGAACAGAAGCAATTGAAGCTCGGGGCCTTCATGCGTCCCGTCAGCCTGCATACCGGTGCGTGGCGTTATCCCGGCGCCTATCCGGACGCCAACTTCAATTTCCAGCATATAAAGAGCTTCGCGCAGGAGCTGGAAAAGGCTAAATTCGATGCCTTCTTCATGGCCGATCATCTGGCCGTTCTCAACATGCCGATCGAGGCGCTGAAACGCAGCCACACCGTTACGTCCTTCGAGCCATTCACCCTGCTTTCGGCGCTCGCCGCCGTCACCGACAGGATCGGTCTGGTCGCCACCGCCTCGACGACCTTCGACCTCCCCTATCACATTGCCCGCCGTTTCGCCTCGCTCGATCACATCAGCGGCGGCCGCGCCGGCTGGAACATCGTCACCACATCCAATCCCGACGCGGCACTTAACTTCGGACTGGAAGAACATATGGAGCATGGCGAGCGCTACCATCGCGCCCGCGAATTCTACGATGTCGTTACCGGCCTCTGGGACAGTTTTGCCGACGACGCCTTCATCCGCGATCCCGAGAGCGGCATCTTCTTCGATCCCGAGCGGATGCATGTGCTTGGGCACAAGGGCGAGGAACTCAGCGTTCGTGGTCCGCTCAACATCGCCCGTCCGCCGCAGGGCTGGCCCGTCATCGTTCAGGCAGGACAGTCCGACGCCGGCCGTCAGCTTGCCGCCGAAACGGCAGAAGCGGTCTTTGCCGCACCCCGCGATCTCACCGACGGCAAGTCGATCTTTGCCGATATCAAGGGACGCATGAAGGCAATCGGCCGCGACCCGGATCACCTGAAGATCCTGCCCGCCGCCTTTATCGTCGTCGGCGATACCGTCGAAGAGGCGAAGACCAAGCGGGCGAAGCTCGACAGCCTCGTCCATTACGACAGCGCCATCGCTTCCTTGTCGATCGCACTCGGGCACGATGCCTCCAAGTTCGATCCGGATGCTCCGTTGCCGGAAACGCCGGAAACCAATGCCAGCAAGAGCGGTCGTGAACGCGTCATCGCCCTTGCCGAAGCCGAAAAGCTCACTGTCCGCCAGCTAGCCCAGCGCCTCGGCGGCTATGCCGGCCTCGCCTTCGTCGGCACGCCGCAGAGCATCGCAGACGAGATGGAACAGTGGTTGCACGAGGAAGGCTCCGACGGTTTCAACGTCGTCTTCCCCTTCCTGCCGCAGGGCTTGCTTGACGTGACGACCCGTGTTGTTCCAGAGCTTCAGCGCCGCGGCATTTTCCGCCGCGACTACGAAGGCACGACTTTGCGCGAACACCTCGGCTTGCCGCGCCCGGAAAACCGCTTCTTCAAGGCTAGCGCTGAAGCCGCGCAATAAGAGAGTCCACTACAAGAGAATAACATGAGCCATATTACCCCGATCGATTACGAAACCGCTTCGGACGCCGTGCGCGCCGAGCATGACCGCGAAGTGCAGCTGCGTGGCCGCATGACGAACATGAAGCGGACATTGCTGCATTCGCCGGTGGCGCATCGCATCTATGCGGAATGGTTTCCTCTGCGCGAGGAACTGCGCCCGGCGCTGGACGATCGCGGCGTGTGGCTGCTTTGCCAAGCCATCGCGATCGAATGCCGCTCGATCATCCCGGTCGGCTTCTTCCGACGTGCGCTGATCAATGCCGGCCTGACGCCGGAAACGATCGTACCGACGGAAGACGAAGCCCTGCTGATCGAGTTCGGCAAGGCAATCGTCAGGGATTCAAACGCGATTCCCGAAGACGTCTGGGCACGACTGAAAGCCCGCTACGACGAGCCGACCCTTGCCAATCTCGTGGCTTTCGCGGGGATCATGATCGCGACTGCGATCTACAACAATGCTGTGAAGGTGGATATCGATCCGGAGCTTGGGCCTTACCTCGAAGGGTTTGTGTTTCCTTCGAAATAACGAAACGGCCCCTCTCCCCGTTCTGACGAGGGAGAGGGAGCGATAACACCAAGCATCTTCTCCCCGCCTGCGGGGCGAAAGTGGACCTGACCAGTTTAGCGAAGCGCGACTGCGAAAGGACGAATGTGGGGTTACTCCAAACCCAAAACTCACCCCGAAATCGTCGTCTCGAACTGCGGATTGCCGCGGATCGTGTTGCTGACGGTGCAGATCTCGTCTTCGGCGGCATGCGCGATGGCGTTGCGCACCTCGTCGCTAAAATCGCCCTTGATGGTGAAGGCGATATTGAACTTCTCGACGCGGGAAAGGCCTTCGGTGGCCTTTTCGCCTGTCACGACGGCGGTGACTTCGGTGAGCTTGTCGAGCACGCCGAGGCTGCTGGCTGCCATGCGGGCGCTCAAGACCAGGCAGGCGGATAGAGACGAATAGAGCAGATCGAGCGGGTTGAAACCGGGCTGAGACGGAGAGGTAACGATATCGATCTCACCGCCGGTCACCGAGGTCACATGCGGAAAACCGGTACGGCCGACCGTTGCGGTGGCACCCGTCTGCCTTGTCTTCACTTTCAGTTCGGCCATTTCGAAAATCCTTGCAATAACAGCGTAAAATCCTTTCCCTCTACATAGGGATTCATCGCGCGGGACACAATTGCAGTTCCTGCCCCTTGCGTCTTCAAGACAGTTAAGCCACCAAATGGTTACAAGATCATCGCAAGACAGGCAGTTTCGATATGACCGTTTCCGATCCCCGCGCCTTCCTGATCTCTCTGTTCGATGCCGCCGTGCGCGCCGCCGATCCACTGACCGGCATCCGCACGCATCTACCGAAAAAGCCGAAAGGCCGAACGATCGTCATCGGCGCCGGCAAGGGCTCGGCTCAGATGGCGGCAGCACTGGAACAATGCTGGGATGGCCCGCTGGAGGGCCTGGTGGTGACGCGATACGGCTTCTCCGCCCCCTGCCGCCAGATCGAGATCATAGAAGCCGCCCATCCGGTGCCGGATGAAGTGGGACTTACCGCCTCCCGCCGGCTCCTCAAACTTGTCGAGGGCCTGACCGCAGATGATCTGGTGATCGCCTTGATATCAGGTGGTGGCTCGGCCCTCTTGCCCTCGCCCGCAGGCACGCTCAGCCTCGCGGACGAGATCGCCGTCAACAAGGCACTGCTCGCTTCCGGCGCCCCCATCTCCGCAATGAATGTCATTCGCAAGCACCTGTCGACCATCAAGGGCGGCCGGCTCGCTGCTGCCGCCTATCCCGCCAAGGTCGTCTCGCTCGTCGTCTCGGACATACCCGGTGACGACCCAGCACTCGTGGCATCAGGCCCGACGGTGCCAGGCGTCGGCACGCGCGAGGAAGCCCTTGATCTCATCCGCCTCTATCGCATCGAGTTGCCGCCAGCCGTTCTCGCCCATATCGAAAAGGCTGAAGCGGATGCACCGCGCCCCGACGATCCGCGCTTTGCCGGCAATGAGGTTCATCTCATCGCATCGGCCGGGGTCTCGCTGGAGGCCGCAGCCGAGGTGGCGCGTGCCGCGGGCATCGAAGCAGCCATCCTCTCCGATGCGGTCGAAGGCGAAGCCCGCGAGGCCGCTCATGTCCACGCCGCCATCGCCCGCGAAGTACTGCATCGCAATCGCCCCTTCGCCAGGCCAATCGTGCTGCTATCAGGCGGGGAGACGACGGTGACACTGAAAGGCAAGGGCAAGGGCGGCCGAAACTCGGAATTCCTGCTGTCGCTCGCCATCGATATCGACGGCCATGCCGGCATTCACGCCATGGCCGCCGACACGGATGGCATAGACGGCAGCGAGGACAATGCCGGCGCCTTTGTGGATGCCGGTACAGTGGCACGGCTTCGCGAGGCGGGAATGGTTCCCGCCGAAATGCTGGCAAACAACGATGCCTGGACGGCATTCGACGCCATCGGCGATCTATTCGTGCCCGGCCCGACTGGAACTAACGTCAACGATTTCCGCGCGATCCTGATAGCCTAGCATCGTGAAGCAAGACACGATCAGGCAATCGCGCTGCAATCGTCGCAACGCCAATAGGCTGCAGCCATCGATGACCACCTGAAAAAGTGCCGGCTGCAATGGCTGCATTCGATTTCGATGATATGCGTCTTTTCAGATATGACGAGCGGCTTGACCTGCGTCATGCGCTCGCTCCTCCAGCGTTCAAGCTTCGTCACGGCCATCCCTAACCTCCACGCAATACTACTGCCTCGGTTGAAGGCTCCTTAAAGTAGATTCAACTAATAAAAGAAATATTACAGGTGCCGGGCTATCCATCGCTCCCGCACCGAGGTGAACACGGAATCGATCCACACCCATCGGATTCGCCCGGTTTCAAGCCTCTTACCGCGCAGTGCGCGATTGGCGGCAGCAGCTCCGCCGGAACTCGCAGATCCATTGCCGGCTCATATCGCAATGGCATCTTCAAAAAATTGCAACTGCGGATATCGCCATTTCCGAATAGGGCACCATTTCAAAAATGGGCTTCGTTCCCAAGCCAATAACGGGAGGCATGATGATGCGCCATTTCCGCCATCGAGCGATTTCGTCGGTGACCTTGATCACCTTTGCCCTTTTCTCGGTAACAGCCAGAGCCGCCGCGCCACCACCGGTGGAGGCCGAACACGGCATGGTGGTCACGGCGCAGCATCTCGCCACGGATGTCGGCGTTGAGGTGTTGAAAAGCGGCGGCAATGCCGTCGATGCGGCGGTCGCCGTCGGCTACGCATTGGCGGTGGTCTATCCGACCGCCGGTAATATCGGCGGCGGCGGCTTCATGACCATCCGCATGCGTGACGGCAAGACGACCTTCCTCGATTTTCGCGAACGCGCGCCGTTGGCGGCGAAGAAGGACATGTACCTCGACGATAAGGGCAATATCGTCAAAGGCGCGAGCACCGACGGTTATCTTGCAGTCGGCGTCCCCGGCTCGGTCATGGGTTTCGAGACCGCCCGCGAGAAATACGGGACGAAATCCCGTCAGGATCTTATCGCGCCGGCTATTCGCTACGCCAAGGAAGGCTTCACGCTGAACCAGGCCGATGCGGCAGAGCTGAACGATAACAAGGATTGGCTTTCCCGCGATCCGGCCACCGCCGCGATCTTCACCAAGTCTGACGGCAAGCCGTTCGCGACGGGCGACAAGCTGACCCAGCCGGATCTCGGCAACGCTCTCTCCGATATTTCGGATCAAGGGCCCGATGGTTTCTACAAGGGGCCGGTCGCCAACGCCATCGTCAAGGCAAGCCAGGATAAGGGCGGCATTCTCGCGACCCAGGATTTCGAGCAATACAAGGTTCGTGAACTCGACCCGGTGAAATGCGATTATCGCGGCTACCAGATCATTTCTTCGCCCCCACCCTCCTCCGGCGGCATCATCATCTGCGAAATCCTCAACGTGCTGGAAGAATATCCGCTCTCCTATACCGGCTATGGTTCGGCCGATACGGTGCATGTCATGGTCGAAGCCATGCGCCACGCCTATGTGGACCGCAACTCGGCGCTTGGCGACCCCGACTTCGTCAAGAACCCCGTCAGCAAGCTGCTGGACAAGGATTACGCAAAGACGATCCGTGACGGCATCGATCCGTACAAGGCCGGTGTTTCTGCCGACCTGATGCCCAAAGGTCTCGGCGAAAGTCATGAAACAACGCATTATTCGATCATCGACAATGACGGCAACGCCGTTGCCGTGACCTATACACTGAACGGTGAATTCGGCGCCGGTGTCGTCGCGCCAGGCACGGGTATTCTGTTGAACAACGAGATGGACGACTTCACCTCCAAGCCGGGCGTGCCCAACCTTTACGGCCTGGTGCAGGGCGAGGCCAACGCCATCGAGCCGAAGAAGACGCCGCTATCCTCGATGAGCCCAACGATCATCGCCAAGGACGGTAAGCCCTTCATGGTGATCGGCAGCCCTGGCGGCTCGCGCATCATCACGATCACGCTCGAGGCGATCATCAACGTCATCGATTTCGGCATGAACATCCAGGAGGCGATCGACGCGCCGCACATCCATCATCAATGGCTGCCAGACAAGATCTATACGGAACCCCACGCACTTTCGCCCGACACGATCAAACTGCTCGCCGGCATGGGTTACACCGTTCAGGTCGACAATGACTGGCCGATCTGGGGCAAATCCGCCGGCATCCTCGTCGGCGGCAAGAGCCTCAGCGACATCGCCAAGGGCGGAGGCGCCCGCTACAATGGCGCGATGGATAGCCGCGCGGGCTCGGGGCTGGCGGCCGGTTACTGAGGCGCCGAACACCGGCCGACTCGATGAACCTGATCGGTGCCGCCCTTGTCGGCACCGGTCTTTTCGGCAGAGAAGACCGCGTGCAGAGAGCACATTATCTTACGCCGAAAAACCAACCGTGAGCATTTCCGCGCGATATCGCGCAATTCATTCACCTAGCGTTCATCTGCCGCCGCGTTCACGCTTATGTGTGTCATTTTTTTCATCCCATCAATCAGATTTGCGGTTTCTGATATGGCCATCGCGGCAGAGCAGGAGTATACAAACCGCCGTTCAAACGGGCCTTCGCGGCCGTGACCAGACTTGCGGTTCTGTCTTGCGACCCCACCGCACCATCGAGAGCGATCCCCGACAATGTCGGACCAGATATTCCAGGCCGCCCCTACCCGGCGGGCCGCACCGAATTTTCGTGTAGTAGCACTTATCGTAGCAAGTGCGATGTTCATGGAACAGCTCGACGCGACCGTGCTCGCAACAGCCCTTCCGACCATGGCAAGAGACTTCGGCGTCAGCGCGCCGGCCATGAGTATCTCGCTGACATCCTACCTTCTCAGCCTCGCGATCTTCATTCCGGCCAGCGGTGCCATCGCAGACCGCTTCGGGTCGCGCACCGTCCTCCGATCCGCTATTGCGGTTTTCGTTCTCGGCTCGCTTTTGTGCGCACAGGCGCCGAACCTGTTCTTCCTCGTCCTTGCCCGGCTTTTGCAGGGTCTCGGCGGCGCCATGATGCTGCCGATCGGCCGTCTCGTGCTGATGCGCAGCGTCGCGCGCAAGGACATGGTCAACGCCATGTCCTGGCTGCTGATCCCGGCGCTCGTCGGCCCCATCCTCGGCCCGCCGGTCGGCGGGATGTTCGTGACCTATCTCGACTGGCGCTGGATCTTCTATATCAACGTGCCGATCGGCATCATCGGCTTCATCCTCGTATCGATGTTCATCGAGGAAGTGAAAGGCCCGCGCACCGGTCGCTTCGATCTTTCGGGCTTCATCCTCTCGGGCATTTCGCTGGGATCGCTGCTCTTCGGCTTCGAAATGTCGAGCCGTGAAGGCGAAGGCTATCTCGCCATATTCCTGATCTCCATCGGCCTCCTGTTCGGCATCGCCTATCTGCGCCATGCCCGCAAGCATCCCTCGCCGATCATGGACTTTTCGCTGATGAAGGTGCCGACCTTCCGCACCTCGGTCATCGCCGGTTCGCTGACGCGCATCAGCCAAGGGGCTCACCCCTTCCTGATCCCGCTGATGCTGCAGCTCGGCTTCGGTCTTTCCGCCGCGGCAGCGGGCCAGATTGCAATCGCGACCGCGCTCGGCTCGATGGCGATGAAGCCTTTCCAGGTCCGCATCCTGCGCACGCTTGGCTTCCGCACGGCGCTCATCATCTTCGGCCTGATCGGCACGCTCGGCTACGGCCTATGCTCCATCTTCAAGCCGGACTGGCCGCTGCCCGTCATCTTCGTGATCCTGTTCTTCTGCGGCTTCTTCATGTCGTTCCAGTTCACGGCCTACAACACGATCGCCTATGACGAGATCGAGCGCGACCGCATGAGCATCGCGACCAGCTTCTACTCGACCTTCCAGCAGCTGATGCTTTCGCTCGGCATCTGCGTCGCCGCCCTTGCACTGCACGGCTCGACGCAGTTCCTGGGCCACGCCAAGCCCGAAATGGCCGACTTCTCCGTCGCCTTCATCGTCGTCACCGCGATTGCACTTCTCGCAGTCATCTGGAACGCCAGCTTCTCCCGCACCGCCGGCTCGGAAATCAGCGGTCACCGCCGCAAATCGCCGGAAGAGAGCCTCGGCGAGCACTAGAGCGTCGTGCTTCCTTTCGGAGGCACAAAGACGCTCTATCTCTTTGAATCTACGCATCGGGCTTCCGAAAATCCTGTCAGATTTTCGGGCCGATGCTGTCGGCTCGCCGCCGGCAGACTCAAGCAATAGCGCCTTTTGTGAACAGTGCCTTCACGGGCGGCGCATTGCATTGAACAATAACCACGACCTAAATAGCGGCCAGAACCAAATTACAGTCTGGAGCATCCCATGGTCGCTGGCATCCATCACATCACGCTGATTACCCGCAAGGTTCAGTCAAATGTCGATTTCTACGTCGGCTTCCTCGGCCTGCGCCTTGTCAAGCGCACCGGCGGCTTCGAGGACGCCACGCAGCTTCATCTCCTTTACGGCGATGCCACCGGCTCGCCCGGCTCGCTGATCACTTTTCTCGTCTGGGAAGACGGCTCGCCCGGTCGCGCCGGCGTCGGCCAGGTCGGCGAAATCTCGCTGGCAATCGATCCGACGAGCATCGGCTTCTGGCTGACCCGCGCCTTGAGCGCCGGTCTCAAGCCGGAGGGGCCGTCGGATGAATTTGGCGAACCGGTCCTGCGGTTGAAGGATCCGGACGGTGTCATCGTCAAGCTGGTCGGGACCAATACTCTGCCGGCAACGGCTCCGTGGACGAGCGAGAATATTCCGCAGGAACACGCGATCCGCCGCATTCGCGGCGCAACGCTGTTCAGCGAAACGCCCGAGGAAACGCAGGCCATCCTGATCGACCACTTCGATTACAAGCCATTCGCCACCAGTGGCGCGATCAGCCGCCTCATCTCGGAGCCCGGGGATATCCTCGACATCAGGGACGCACGCGGCTTCTGGGCAAGCGCGCCCGGCACGGGCACGGTCGATCACGTCGCCTTCCGCGCCGAAGACGATGCCGAACTGCAGTCGGTCCGCACCGCGCTGCAAGCGGTCAATTCTTGGCCAACCGCGATGCATGACCGCAAGTACTTCCGCTCGCTCTACGTGCGCGAACCGGGCCGTATCCTGTTCGAACTCGCGACGGATGCACCGGGCATGTTGATCGATGAGGATGAGGCGACGCTTGGCACACGCCTCTTTGCCCCCGGCGACAGTCCGAAGCTTTTGGCCGAACTGAACGTGATCCTGCCGCAGTTCTCCATGCCCGGCGAACCGCGCGTGATCTATCGCGATCTGCCCTTCATCCATCGCTTCTTCACGCCCGAGCAGCCGAACGGCAATGTCTTCGTCCTGCTGCATGGTTCCGGCGCCAATGAAACGACGATGCTGCCGCTTGGCCACAAGATCGACCCCAATGCGACCTTGCTCACCGTGCGCGGCCGCGCGCTTGAGGAAGGTGCCCCGCGCTGGTTCCGTCGCAACGGGCCTATGATCTTCGATCAGGCGGATATCGCCAGCGAAGCCGAGGCCTTTGCCGCCTTCATCGATGGCGCGGTCCACGCCTACGGTCTCGATCCGGATCGCATCGTCTATATCGGCTATTCGAATGGCGCCAACCTGCTGAACGCGATGCTGTCGCTGCAACCGCATCTCATCCGCCGCGCGGCGCTGTTGCGCTCCATGGCCGTGCTCGAAAATCCACCCGCAGCGGATATGTCTGATGCCGATGTGCTGGTGCTCGCTGGCGAAAAAGACCTCTACGGTCCATACGCTCAGCCATTGGCCGACCGCTTGCGCGAAAGTGGTGCCAAGGTCGAGCTTGCGACAGTGTCCGCCGGTCACGAGTTTGACGATGCCGATGTGCCGGTCATTCAGACGTGGCTCAACAAATCCGTCTGAGACCGACCTCTTGAACAGAAAGACAAAAGCCCGCCATCTGGCGGGCTTTCGCTTTGACGAGTACAGTTGGGGCTCACCCCTTGAACGTATATTCCGCGATCGATTCCGGCTTCATCTCGATCGAGAAGCCCGGCAGGCTTGGCGGCATATAGGCGGCGTCTCGGATGATGCAGGGGTCGATGAAATGCTCGTGCAGGTGATCGACATATTCGATCACGCGGCCATCCTTGGTGCCTGACACGGCGATGTAATCGATCATCGACAGGTGCTGCACATATTCGCAAAGCCCGACGCCACCAGCATGCGGCCAGACCGGCAATCCATACTTGGCCGCGATCAGCAGCACCGCCAGAACTTCGTTCAGACCACCCATGCGGCAGGAATCGATCTGCACGATGTCGATCGCACCCTCGGCGATGAACTGCTTGAACATGATGCGGTTCTGGCACATCTCGCCCGTGGCGACCTTCACCGGCCCAATGGCCTGGCGGATCTTGCGGTGTCCGGCAACATCATCCGGGCTTGTCGGCTCTTCGATGAAAAAGGGCTTGGCGAAGGCGAGCTTCTGAACCCAGTCGATCGCCTGATTGACTTCCCAGACCTGATTGGCGTCGATCATCAGATAGCGGTCGGGGCCGATCACCTCACGAGCAATGGTGAGGCGGCGAATGTCGTCTTCGAGATCACGGCCGACCTTCATCTTCACATGGTTAAAGCCGGCATCGATGGCTTCCTGGCAGAGGCGACGCAGCTTGGCATCGTCATAGCCGAGCCAGCCGGCCGAAGTCGTGTAGCAGGCATAGCCCTCGCGCTCGAGCGTGGCGATACGGTCGGCCTTGCCGGCTTCCGCCTTCTTCAGGATGGCGACGGCTTCGTCGCGGGTCAGCACGTCGGTCAGATAGCGATAGTCGACGATATCGGCGATCTGCTCGGCATCCATCTCGGAAACCAGTCGCCAGACAGGCTTGCCGGCTTCCTTGGCGAGCAGGTCCCAGACGGCATTGACGACAGCGCCGGTTGCCAGATGCATCGCGCCCTTTTCCGGGCCAATCCAGCGCAGCTGGCTATCGCTGGTCAGGTGCCGCCAGTATTTGCCGGGGTTTTCCAGAACAGTCGCAAGCTCTGTGCCGACAACCAGATGCCGCATCGCCTCGATCGCCATGCAGCAGATCTCGTTGCCGCGGCCGATGGTGAAGGTCAGGCCATGGCCGGCAAGGCCCGGCCGGTCGGTCTCGAGAATGACGTAGGCTGCCGAATAATCCGGGTCCGGATTCATCGCGTCAGAGCCGTCGAGGCTCTGCGATGTCGGGAAGCGCAAATCGAAAACGCGAAGATTGGTGATGCGCGTCACTGGAAAACTCCTTCTAAATCCATCGCGACCTCTCGACCCCTTAACCGAGATCGAACTCCTCCCAGAGTGCCGCATTATGCTCGCCAACGTGCGGGGCCGCACGCTCGAATTTCGGTCGCTGTCCATCGATGCGGATGGGCGAGCGGGTGGTATGCAGACTGACGCCATCGTCGCGCCAGACCGTCTGCAGCATGTCGAGAGCGCGGAAGCCCTCGCTGCCCAGCAGCTCCGGCCAGTTCAGCACGCGGGCGCACCAGATGTCGGCAGGCTCTAGTATCCCAAGCCAATCGTCGACATTGCGGGTGACAATGCGCGCCGCAATCAGCGCCTTGATCTCGTCGCGCGCGGTAAACCAGCTTTTTGGATCATCGCGATAGGGCGCGAGTTCGTCCATGCCGAGCAGATCGGCAAGCTTGGAAAGCGGCGTCATGGCAATGGCGAGATAGCCGTCGGCCGCAGGATAGACGCCATAGGGGGCGGAAAGATAGGCATGGGCGCTGCGGACATGGGAGCGCTCGGGCAGCTTGTTGTCGCTGTTCATATGTACGCTCAGCACCTCGACCTGCAGATCGACCAGAGCCTCGAGCAGGCTGGTCTCCACCAATCCGCCCTCGCCCGTCACGCCGCGACGCACCAATCCTGCAAGAATGCCCTGGGCCGCAGCCGCACCCGCCAGCATGTCGCCGATCGCGAGGCCGAAGGGCACCGGGCCCTGCCCCTCGTCGCCGTTCAGCCACATGACACCGGAGCGTGACTGCGCCAGGAGATCCTGTCCTGGCCGCGCCACCCATGGCCCTTCTTCACCATAACCGCTGATCGAACAATAGACGAGGCGCGGATTGAGCTTGCGCGCGGTTTCATAATCCAGACCCAGCCGTTCGATCACGCCAGGGCGGAAATTCTGAACGAGAACATCGGCTTTGGAGATCAGCTTGCGCAAAGCGCTCATGTCGCGCTCGTTCTTCAGGTCGATCGCTAAGCTCTCCTTGGAGCGGTTGATCGCATGGAAGATGGTCGAATCGCCGCTCTCATGGTCGCTGAGATAAAGGCCGCGCGAGAGATCGCCGCCGGCAGGCCGCTCGATCTTGATGACCCTCGCGCCGAGATCCATCAACCGCAGAGTGCAATATGGGCCGGACAGAAACTGGCTCATGTCTACGATAACAAGCCCGGCCAGCGGCAGGTCCTTCTTCAGCGCCATCGATACTTCCGCTCTCTTCATTCGCTCCGGCAAACGCGCTCCTCTGTCTCGACAATCACCGTCGTTCCGATTTTCGCGCAAGCCTCAATCTTCTTATGTAAATAATATTTTCACATATGGATCATATTTGCAAACAGAAAGACGGAGGATATTTGCCGGCCATCGGGCTTACGCCACCGGAAAATGCGCTATGTTCCGACAGGACGAGGTTCTTGACGAGGAGATGGAGTATGGCGACGGTCAAATTGCTCGGCGATGCCGAGGCGGAAGCGATCCCGGCGGTCAAAGCCGTGTTCGACGATATTCGTGCGGTCCGGAAATCGGATTTCATCAATAATTTCTGGCGCGGCCTCGCCAACGACCCGGTTCTGCTCAAGCGCACCTGGGAAGGCTTGAAAGCGGTCATGATGGCGGACGGCCCGCTCGATCCGCTGGTGCGCGAGATGATCTATATCGCGGTCTCGACCGCCAATGGCTGCACCTATTGCATCCATTCTCACACGGCTGCCGCCAGAGCCAAGGGTATGACGGATGCACAGCATGCCGATCTGCTTGCCGTTATCGGCCTCGCGGGCCAAACCAACCATCTCGTGACGTCGATGCAGATTCCCGTCGATCCGGAATTCGAGGCCGGCCACCGCAAATAAAGCAAAAAGGCCCGCAGGCGGGTGCCGGCGGGCCTTCTATCAGTAATGTTGACGCTTTTAGCGGTCAGACTTTTCGGTAGCCTGAACCTCTGCGGCAATCGCGGCGACGTTGATGCCGTTGTTCACGGCCAGCAACCTCTTGCGAACCAGAACGCCCATGACGCGCGCTGCGGTCGAGAATGTCATCGTATCCAGCGGACCTTCGCCCTCCCAGGGCTTGGTCAGGCGCTCGGTCACAGCCGAGACGATATTGTTGGGCACGATGTCGGTGCATTCGCGCATGGCTTCGAAAACGACGCTGATGGGGACAATGCGCCCCTCGAACGTCACGATCGGTTCGGTGACTTCGCTGTCCCATTCCTCAAAGGCATAGAGCGCCTCACGGAACAGCTGCTGCAGAGTGATGGGGGCATGACCCTCATGAAGGGGCGGCAAGGCATTCGACATGTCTGTCTCCTTTCAATTGGAAGTCCGGCGCATGTATGAAACTCGATGGTCCCCGTAGAGACCCAGGCGCTGCTTCTTCAGTTTGGCGCGCCCCGAACACAGTCCATGGGGGCAAGCGGCGCGGCAAACCATCTTCTGACCGGCGCAACGCGGGACACACACAAAATGTTCCCACCGGTCATTTAACTTGATCAAGTCTATAGATTAATCTCGACTTGAAAAGCCTAATTAATAATTTTCTGAATTTCCCTTTATTTTTGAATGGCTTCACGTAGACTGAAATTGCGTCTGGTAGCCGGAAGGCATGCGAATCCCTTCCAAAACGGTGAAAGGAAGACCATGTGCGGCGATCATGAACACGGGCATGAACACAGCCACGATCACGACCATCAACCGATCGACTGGCGCGAACATGGCATCAAAATCATCCCCGGCAATGCGCTCGACCCGAATACGGCGCAGACGCCCGGAATGAACCGTGCAACCGCCATCAACAATGCCCGCGCCGGCGCCGAAAAGATCTGGGCGGGAACGGTGACGATCCATGCCAATGCCAAGACCGGAGCCCACCATCATGGGGATCTCGAAAGCATCATCTACGTGGTGAAGGGCAAGGCTCGGATGCGCTGGGGCGAGAATCTGGAATTCGTCGCCGAAGCAGGCCCCGGAGACTTTATTTTCGTGCCGCCATTCGTGCCGCATCAGGAAATCAACGCCAGCCGCGACGAGACTTTGGAATGTGTGCTGGTGCGCTCCGGACAAGAGCCCGTCGTCGTCAATCTCGATATCGAACCGGTGGAAAAGCCAGAGGAAGTTCTCTGGATAGATCCGATCCACCGCTGACCTGCTCAAACCTTAGGCAAGTGCCCAATTTGCCGCACAAATAACCCATAGTATTTGTAGAAAATTAATTTCCACCTCCACCTGATCCTGAAACAGTTTTTCAGAACCGCAGTGCACAACGCATGATCCTGCTTGGCAGCGGGAACACGCGTCTGAGATTATCAAGCCGTCAACGAGAGACGATCTCGCTTATCTGGAACAGGATTTCCCATGACTGAAAAGCTTTCTAAAGGTTTCGACGCGCTGCGCCTTTCCCGCCGCGCCGGCCTTGCTGTCATCCTCGCCTCCGCTGTCGCCACTTTCGGCTTGACGGCAACCGCCACGAAGTCCGTTGCTGCGGACAAGACGATCAAGGTCGGCATCATGAGCGGCGAAGACGAAGACGTCTGGCGCGCGGTTGTGACCGAAGCCGCCAAGAAGGGCCTGAAGGTGGAGCCTGTCGTCTTCAACGACTACACCCAGCCGAACGAAGCCCTGGAACGCGGTGAGATCGACGCCAACGCCTTCCAGCACAAGCCCTACCTCGACAACCAGATCAAGCAGCACGGCTACCACATCGTGGTTGCCGGCTATACGGGCATCTGGCCGATCGGCCTTTACACCAAGAAGTACAAGACCGTAGCCGAGCTGCCGAAGGGTGCCGTCATCGGCGTGCCGAACGATCCGTCCAACGAAGGACGTGCGCTGCTCGTTCTGCAGCACGAAGGCGTCATCAAGCTCAAGGATCCTACCAACATCCTCGCCACTGCCGCTGACGTTGCCGAAAATCCGAAGAATGTCGAGATCAAGGAACTGGATGCCGGCATCGTCGGTCGTTCGATCGACGATCTCGACGCCGCTGTCGTCAACACCGACTGGGCGCTGAAGGCAGGCCTGTCGCCGAAGGACCGCATCGCCCAGGAGCAGATCGACGGCAACCCGTACCGCAATTTCATCGCCGTTCGCCAGAGCGATGAGAGTGCACCCTGGGTTAAGACCTTGGTGGCCGCCTATCAGAATGATATTGTGAAGGCCGAGTTCGACAAGGTCTACAAGGGTACGGGCCAGAGCGCCTACTGATAACCGGACGGCGCGGGGGACAGCGCTGAGCGGCTGGGCGGCCGGGGCATATATTGCCCAGGCCGCCTTTGGCGTTTACAGCGCAGCATCACCCGCGCCGAACGCAATAAGAAGATCGGGAAACAGACATGAATTCCTTCACCCCCGCCACGTCAATCGATGGACAGGCGCCGCCTGAGCGATCGTCGGGCGACGAGATCGTCCGTCTCGTCGACGTCCGCCGCCGGTTCGGCACGACGCCCGCGCTCGACGGCATTTCGCTGACTGCGCGCCGTGGCGAGATCGTCGGCATCATCGGCCGCAGCGGCGCCGGCAAATCGACGCTGATCCGTTGCTTGAACGGGCTGGAACGCGCCGATAGCGGCGAAATCCATATCGAGGGCCGGGATATCGCGCGTCTGTCGGAGAAGGAACTGCAGCCGCTGCGTCGCCGCATCGGCATGGTTTTCCAGCACTTCAACCTGCTTTCCTCGCGCACCGTCGAAGAAAATATCGCCCTGCCGCTGAAGATCGAGGGCGTCGGCAAAACCGAACGTTTGCAACGCGCCCGCGAACTGCTCGATCTCGTCGGCCTCGCCGACAAGGCGAAAGCCTACCCATCGGCCCTGTCAGGCGGACAGAAGCAGCGCGTCGGCATTGCGCGCGCTCTTGCCGCTCGGCCCGCCATTCTTCTGTCGGACGAAGCGACATCGGCGCTCGATCCGGAAACGACCCGCGCCATCCTGGCTCTTCTGAAGGATATCAACCGCAAGCTCGGCTTGACGATCCTGCTCATCACCCATGAGATGGAGGTGATCCGCTCGATCGCCGATCGCGTCGCCGTCATCGATGCCGGTCGGATCGTCGAAGAGGGGTCAGTCTGGACGGTCTTCGCCAATCCCGAAGCGGAAATCACCGCGAGCCTGCTCAGCGGCGCTCGTCCGCAACTCCCGGACCACATCGCCGCGCGCCTCTCCCCAACATCAGGGGCCGAGGCCATCATCAGCGTCGATCTCGCCGGCCCTGCCGCCCAAGGCGCTCTTTTTGCCGACCTCTCGGCTGCTCTACCCCGCTCCTTCCGGCTGGTGCACGGCGGCATCGACCATATCCAGAACCAGCCCGTCGCCCGCTTCTTCGTTGCCGTGCCGACGCGAGACGCGACCTTGCCGACGCAGGTCATCGATTTCTTGAAAGCCCGCTCCGCCCGGGTGGAGGTTCTAGGCTATGACAACTGATGTAATTCTCGGCCTGCTCTGGCGCTCCTTCTGGCAGACCATCTGGATGACGGGCGCGTCCGGTTTCCTTTCTCTGATCATCGGACTGCCGCTCGGCCTCGCCCTCGTCGTTACCAGCCGTGGCGGCATCGCTGAGCAAGGCGCGATCAACCGAGTCCTGGGCATATTGGTCGACGGTTTCCGCGCCGTCCCTTTCATCATCCTGCTCATCGCGTTGATTCCATTGACGCGCCTGATCGTCGGAACCGCGCTCGGCACAACGGCGGCGATCGTGCCGCTGACCATCGCCGCCATCCCCTATTACGCGCGTGTTGCCGAGGTCTCGCTGCGCGATGTCGATCGAGGCTTGATCGATGCCGTGCGCGCCATGGGTGGCAATCGCTGGACCATCGTCCGCGAGGTGCTGATACCCGAAGCCATGCCCGGCATCGTCGCCGGCTTCACCGTAACCCTGGTGACGCTGATCGGCGCTTCCGCTATGGCCGGCACGATCGGCGGCGGCGGCCTTGGCGACCTTGCCATCCGCTATGGCTATCAGCGCTACGAAACGAATGTGATGATCGCCGTTGTCATCATCCTGATCGTTCTGGTCTGGGGTATGCAATGGCTGGGCGACCGCCTGGCTACCCGCCTCGATCGCCGCTAACTCACAGCCGAAGACGGTTCCAGCCATCCGCGGAAGGCTGGACCGCCGCTCCTGATCTGTACAACGGCGCGCATCGAAGCGTCATTCGTGCTCCGCCGCCGACGTGGCGGAGCTTTGGCGCGGATCGAGGTTGAGCATCGGCACCGTGGCATTCGGCAGCATCGTGGTCGGCAGCTGCCCGTTCCATTTTTCCGCCTGCGTCAGGAAGATCAGGTTCGGATTGTCGCGCAACGCATCACCGCGCGCCTTGATGGCTTTTGCTTCGGCGTCGCCGCGAAGCTGGATTGCCTGAGCATCCGCTTCTGCCTGCAGCCGCACGGCATCGGCCTGTGCCTGGGCGTCGGCGCGACGAGCATCGGCGGCAGCCTGGGCCTGCGTCACAGTGATCTGCGCCTGCACCTTCTCGCGTTCGGCATTCTGCCTCAGCTTTTGCACTTCGACTTCGGCCAGCATGCGTTGCTCTATGCTGTTCTCATAGGCATCAGAGAAATCGATATTCTCGACCTGAACACTGTCGATCTGCACCGGTCCCTGAATGCCCGCCTCGATCGCAGCCTGAACATCGGTATTGAACTGCGCCCGGTTCTGAATGACGGAAGCAGCGGTGAATTTGCCGAATACGGTCTTCACGTCCTGAGGCGCGCGCCGCGCGATCAGCCTCGATTCGAGATTGCCGAGCGAACCAAACTCCGAATAGACATGCTCGACCGCATCCGCCGGCACATGCCAGGAGATGGTCACGCGCATGTCAGCCGGCTGCTGATCTTGCGAATAGGCAGCCATCTGCTGATGCTCGTTGGCCTGGCAGCTGGCGCCGTTCTGGCAGGTCCAGTAGGTAACCTGCTGTGTCACGGGGATCTTGACGACGGTTTCTACCCACGGCAGCTTGAAGTGCAGCCCCGGTTCAGCGGTGCCGACCATCGCACCGGTCCGCAGGATGACACCACGCTCGCCCTGGTCGATCGTGTACCATGAACTGAACACAAGCATCAGCACGGCAACCACGAGGATGACGCCTGCGAACAATGTCACCCGCCCCTTGTTCGCCATGGATGCTATGTCGATTTCCCGGTTTGCCATCGCTGTCCTCACCATTCCCGAATGGCCGAGACATAGATGAGTCGAACCGAAAATGCACTCGCAGGCAGATTAGGGACCGGCGGCTCCGTCAGTTGCGCGTCACCGGCTTGGAACGCATACGCGACACCGTCTCCCGTTCCGCACGCTTGCATCGCATCGGCGGCAGGCCGCGATCCATCAGATCCATATCCTCCAGCACCATATCGCCCATCTTCTTGAAAGCGCTGTCGAGAGCACCGGCACGATGTGCCGAGCGCAGGAAGCCGCCGAGCTTGCGCACGGGATGATCGAGACTGAGCGGCTCCTCTGGATAGACATCGCTCGCCGCCGCGATGTGGCCGGAGGCAACCGCCGCCATCAGCGCATCGAAATCGACGACGTCGGCCCGGCTGAGCAGAATGAAAGCAGCCCCCTTTCGCATGCTGGCGAAAGCTTCGGCGCCGAGAAAGCCCTTGTTCTCGCTGGTGACGGAAGCGACCACGAATATGAAATCGCTACCCGACAGAACCTCGTCCAACCCAGCTGGCTGCACACCGTGTTCTCTAAGGATCGATGGCGGCATCCAGGGATCGAACACTCGGATATTCGCCCGGAAGCCTGAAAGCAGCCGGTTCAGCGCCTTGCCGAGGTCGCCGAAGCCGATGATGCCGATATCGCTGCCCGATATCAGGCGGGCCTTCGCATTGCCGTCACCGCCCCAAAGCTCCCTTCCCTCGCGAAAATCCAGATCCGCGTCGGCAATGCCGCGCGCCAGGCTCAAGGCAAATCCGAGGCCGATCTCCGCAACCGGCTCGGCAAAGACCAGACCGGTGGTCACGACATGAATACCGCGTTCGAAAAGCACCTCATAGGGCATGTTGTTGATGAGGTTACTCTCAACGTTCAGGATGCAGCGCAGCTGCGGCATGCGATCCAGCGTTTCCTTCGACAGCGGCGGCTGACCAATGATGTAGCGCGCCGCGCCAAGCACCTCATCTCCCAGTCCGGCGATATCGTCCGGATCCGCCTCGACGATGCGGTATTTCGAATGGAGGAGTGATAATGCGTCCCCGGTGAAAATCAGTCCAAGCGAACGCGGCTCTGGCGCGCTGATGGCCAAGGGTCTGCTGTCGGTCGTCATTCCATTCCTCCCTGTCTCGGGCGAGGATCCAATATCATTCGCTGAGTGAGATCAATCCGCCTCACCCTCTTCACTGGGCATTCCGACCGAGAAGGCGCAGATACGCGAGAGATGGGTGAGCGGCAGGCCGGTCTCCGAATGCCAGGCATTGAATTGGTCCTGAATCAACCGCAGATCCTTTTTGGTGGGCTTGCTTTCCGAAATCGGCACGCCGGAAAGCCGTAGGCAGACGAGAACATCGTGGCTCATGACAAAGCTGTCGCGACCGAGTGCGCGGAGAAGATATTGGCCCGTCATGCCGCCGAGCCGGTTCGCCTGCTTGTCCAACACGGCAAGCAGGCCGATCTGGTCCTCGAGAGGCCAGTCGGCAAAGAAGCGACCGGCACTTCCATGCTCGTCGGCGAGCCGCCGGATGAACTGCGCATTGGCCCGTACCGACATGATCTTGGCGCCGTTGCGGATAACCCGTGTATCCGAGGTCAGATCATGCCAGTAATCATCGGGTGCGAGGTTGAGGAACGCCGGATCGAAGCCGGAAAAGGCGGCTTCGAAACCCTGCCATTTGGCATCGATGACATTGCGTACGAAGCCCGCATAGAAGACATAGCGCGTCATCTCAGACAGGACCCGGTCATCCGTCAGCGCCCGCAGCACCTCATGATTGGGCATGCCAGGCATCAACGCCTTCAGGCCATCTGCACCGCCCTTGCGTTTCTCGGCGCGTTCCCTGATCTCGCCAAAGCTTCCCATGCATGTCCTCCTTCGACCGTGCCATGCGCCAAATCTTTTATATACCGCCTCTGCGCGCAAGGGGTCTGTGAACACGCTCATGCCTGCCAGAAACGCGGGCATTGGAACCGCCAACACAAAGTTGATCAGACTCTCGCTTGAATCGATCAGCCGGCGATTGAAACGATTCCGGACTGCACCAGATACCTTCGTGAAATTAACTTGAGATTTCACATACCATGACGTTAATTTCAGCGGCGTCGGATCGGAGCCTCGCACCATGAACAACAAAGACTGGAACTATCCCATCATGGTCATCTGCAAGCGGACCGGAAAGGTCTACACGGTCGCCAACACGAAGGAAGCGCTGGACATGCTGTTGAACGCCTGGCCCGTGGCGGAAGGCAAGGCGTTTATGATGGCACTGCAGATCTGCGCAGATGTAGAAAGCGGCCACGGACAGGAGACGGAAGCCCGGAACAGTTTCGTTGCCGCTGCGATGGAAGCTAGCGTGCCGATCGAAACCCCGGTCGTTCAGTAGAGCATCGGCCCAACCGTGTTGCCGGCTCGAAGCATGAAGCCTTTGCGTAAATCCTTATGAGCGCACCGCGTTCATTGGACGATCTGGAACAGGGCGCCTCATGATCGTCGCGCTGCTGGTCGCCATTGTCCTCGCGATAGTCTTGCGCGGCATCCTACGCGCCATTTTCACAGGACTGGCGATCCTGCTCCTGTTCATGCTCGTTGTAATCGCGCTCTAGCATGCCCATTATTCCCTCCGGCGGCGCGGAGCGCTCCGCAGCCCGTCTGCTTGCATCCAAAATGGAGCCACAAGCCACCTTGTCGCGTGCTGCTTGCGCCGGTTCTTCAATCGCAGAATTGCTCCGACCGATTTTCCGAAAAATTTCGAAACCTTTTCCTGCGGCGGGAGTTTGGGTAGCGATGTCGGAGCATAATAGAAATGAACATGACCTTTAGTGCCAGCAACACGCGCTGGTCCGAGCCCGTATATCTGCGTATCGGCTACGGAATGCCGGAAACGATAAGAAGCCCGAAGGAAGCGTTAAACCATCTTCTCTTCCGCTGGCCGGCCATCCGGGGCGAGAAATATCAATCGGCGGCACATCTATGCGGCGCCGCAAGCGGAAACCTCCTTCTATACGAGCAGGCCAGGAACGTGTTTCTCGAAGCCTGCCTCGAAGCAAACGTGCTGGATTAGTCGGTTTGGCATAAACGTAAGCTTGTGAGCGGGCATCATCGCGTCGAGTCCCGTGGCACAAAGAAGTCGTCATTCGATGTGCGCAAGACGGCTCTCCCAGCGAGAGCAACAACCATCGACAGCCACCGGCGATATCGAAAGCTGACCCGTTTGACTGTGGTCAGCCGGGAGCCGGCTGGCCGCCGCGCGGCAATGGACGCGCAACCGAAAACAACCGTAATAATGCCGGGCAAGATAGCGTACCATACGGAATGCTTCTTGCAGGCTTACCGGAGCATTTACGTTTCGGAGGTAACGCGTTTTGAAACGAAACACTTTACGACCATTTCCTGCCGTAACTCTCGTGATGGGAGAGGACGGCGGCTATCGCCGTGTCAATTCGGTGCATCAGGTTGCAGAATTATTGTTGGAGCATTGGCCGGTCGAAAACGGCGAAGAATATGTTGCTGCGGTGCGCGTCTGCCTGGAGGCCATGCTGGGAGCCGTCCCTCCCGAAGCGGCAAGAGAAGCCCTGATCAAGGCAGCGCGGGAGGCCGGCATATCCGTGATGCAGTGAAATCCTCACTATGAGCCGCAAGCGATTGTAATCTAACAAGAAGCAATTCACCTTTTGTGAACCACTGCCAGCGATTGTTCCAACAAGGGCAGGCGATTCGCCGTGCCAATGACGGAGAGATTATGTCGCTTTTAGCATTCCCGGCCGACAGACGCACCAGCGATATCAGACGCTGCGCCAAGGCATTGTTGCAACTGAATGGCGAAGAAGCCAATCGCTTCTGGCGTTCGGAAATGGCAAGCTTCGCCGCGAGATTGACGGCACAGGGAATAGACGAAGGCGAAATTTCGCAGCAAGCCGCGCTCTTCATGCACGCGGTTCAGATGGAACTGCAGCTCGCCTTTGCGATAGATGAGCTCAACGCCTCTGCCTGAGGCGGCTGGAGCGCCGCGCGCTTCATTCCGGAAGCACAGAAGTCGCTCTGGCTCTTTGCTTTAGGCAATTCCGGACGGAAAACCGCTGCGCACTTTTCCTGAAACTGCCCTATCGCGGCAATCTGCAGAACGCAACGGACTTGTCGCCGCTCGTCGGCGACTTGAGTTGTACCGTCCATTCACCACCGGGAAAATGATAGCCCTTGGAAGAGGCAACGCCTGCAATCTGCATGCAGGCTTTCCGAGCATCGGCGGTCGGCACGTCGATCGTCGCCGTCACAGCATATTTCCGGCTGGAGACCTGGCAAGGTCCGGTGAACAAGCCGGTATTGTCGATCATCTTGCAGACGCGATATGCATTGCTCACGACATCGTCGGCAGCCATTGCAGAATTGGCGACCACCAAGACAGTGGCCACCACCAAAAATCGTTTCATTGAAAACCCCGTTCCCCGCGACAACACGCTGCCAGAGCCCGTTTCGTCTTGCAAGACATGTCGCGCGGATTTGCGGTGACTGTTTGGAAATACAACGCAAGTCGAGGCAGCTTGTTCTCGAAAAATGTGGACTGCCCCCGACATTTCAACCGAAATGCGAACACGGGGCCTATGCCGCAGTTCTCCCCGTGATTTGGCGAATGCCAGCAGCAAGGCCGCCGCCAGCCGCAGTCAAGCATCCAACGGCAACATCGCAATGCCATCCCTTATTTTACGAGATGTGGAAAGCGCATCGTCGGCAAGATCCCATTAACTTTTGGGATATTAGAACATATCAAATTAGCTAAACCGCTATCCGGAAACAACGCGATGACCGAAGCCGCGCAAAACAACCGAATATCCGCACGGAAGCGGACCCTTCTCGGAGCCAAGATCATCTTCAACGACGGGCATTCGGTCTACGATTGCCTCGTCAGAAACCTGTCCGATACGGGCGCGATGATCCAGATCGAAAACCCGCTCGCAGCCCCGAATACGTTCGATCTCCAGCTATCCGACAACAGAGTCCTGGGCTGCGAAGTCCGCTGGAGAAAGATCAACAGCATGGGCGTTCAGTTCGTTTAGACACGCAACGGCCAATGAAAATCGTCGCATCGAGCCGTCCAGCCACCAAAAGCCAAACATGCTATTTCCAAAGTACGCGCCAGGGATTGGAACATCCACGCCGACCACGCTATCAATTAACTCTAAGAAGGCAATTGTCAAATGTGGTAGCGGAGGTCCGTTCTGGTCACGACAGCCGACAGCAGGAACGGACCGAGATCAGCTTGGGAACGTGGCAGATCACGCTTGGTCGTGCTATTAGGCAATATCTTGAAAATACGAAAGAAATTACCGCAGCAAATGACCTCGCTGCGGCAGAATTCAAACGGGAACAGCCTTAAGCAGCACGATTGAGAGTCGGTCTCCGCTTTTTACATTTCCTGAACCAGGTGATAGCAAGCGCTCTCCAAAACGGTATTTTATGGGTCACACCTAGGAGCTTTGCCTCTTCCTCAGCAGTCGTGAGAAGCTCGACAATCGCGTCTGTCAGATCCTCCCCTGTGATCTTCTCGCAGTACTCCGGATCGGAAAGAAGCATTTCAACGGCCTTGATTTGCGGCGCTGTGAGTGGCCCGCGCTCTGCGTTGGCAAGCACCTCAAGGATTTCACGCGATCGTTGCGCCCCGCGCCGGCTGATCATATTTTCAATTTGCTTTATCGCTATCGTCTGCCGGCAACCATCACCAGTGTAAGCGTTCGTCGTCTTGAGGACCTTTACGTTGGCGCGATGACAAACAAGCTCGAGTGTCTGCGCGTCTTCATCAGCCGCAGCCAGGGCGGCTTGATGCATCTGCAAATTCGTGACGCCAAGCCTGTCGGTATTTTGACCGATGAAGGCTTTTGCCTGAGCGATTGTATCCTCAGCCTCAACGATCATGACTGGTATCAATTCGACGAATGGATTTGACGCTGCGGCGATTGCCGTGTGTTGGCCATCTAGGACCTTGAGCACCGTTGTCCCATCATACTCAGAGTAAGCGCAGATCGGCGGCTTGAATTTAGTCCAATCAAACCCTTCAATCATCCGCCGGATCTGACGCAGGCCTTTTTCGCTGACATTGCGTTGATATGCGGGATCAATAAGCAGATCTGTTGGCCGCACGAACTCGAATATAGGCATACCTGTAGGGGGCATCTGTGGCGTCAGCCCAGCTAAACTTACTGGGGCTACAGGCCTGATATTGTCTTGCATGGTTCTCCTCCACTGAGACCAGATTTGGCAAGACGGTTTTAGGCCTGCAATTGCCATGCATCCCAACGTGACCTAGCCAAAGGCTTTCGCAATGCCTAACATCCACAGGTAGGTGATCAGTACTGACGCAAACGGTGGAAAACGGAGGATCGAGAAGTGTGGCTAAAACTTGGTACGTGGAAAGTTATGACGCTGATGGTTTGTCCGCAGAGGGATCAGATCACTACGAAAGTTAAGGCGAAGCTTTCGACGCCGTCAAGAAAATCGTTGCCGCAGGCAAGAGAGCACGCTTTCTAGCGCCTACGACTGCATCTCAAGAGCAGTTGGAAGCATTTCACAAACTCGGATCCGTCCAGCGGATTTAGATCGTAGCTGTGAGATAGAACACAACAGTGATCCGCGCCGCCGGTGCCTATGCAGCCAGCGAGCGAAATCTAGCCATCGACATTCGCCTGAGCTTTGATATTTCTATTTAACGTATTCGTTAGGAGGATTTGAGAAATGGCCGAAAGGATGAAGATCCAAATCGCTGAGGATCGTTCTGGCGTCGAAGTCGAATTTCTCCCGGAAAGCGGCGCGACTGGTACTCTTGCACTAACTCAGGAACAACTGCTGAAGCTGGTGCAAGGACTAGGAAGAGTTCACATGACGCTTGTTGAGGGCAAAGACATCCCCCCCTCGAAGGGCATCAAATCGAAGCCGTCCTCAACACTCGTTGGTGGCTTCAGCCCGGACTTATTGGTGAGGCTGCCGTGATGAGCTTTCAGCATCCTGCCTATGGTCCAGTCGGTTTCGCCATTCCCATCGACCAAGCAGAATACATGGTTCAGCTTCTTTCTACCCAGATCGCCGAAGCTCAAGCTTCAAAAGCCTCTCCGCAATAACGTTCGCTTCCAGTGAAGGCCACAGACGTGATGGTGCAGGTCGACCTTCGGAAACTGGTGGGGACAACCCTACCAGTTTTACCCGAAAGCAGGCGGCCGAAGACGCCGGAATGTCCAAAGACCAGATGGACCCGAGAACTGGGACGACGAGGATTTCCCAGATCGACCGTTTGATCTCTGAGGCTGCGGCCGGCTGGCGAAATCTCGCCATCGGCGTTCGCGCGTCGTAAGCTAAAGGTGGCTGAAAACCGGGGGTATCGTTATGAGATTTGCTTGGCGGTCAGTGCGGTGATTTCCTCAGATTGCCGAGGTCAATGCCATCCTTGCGAACCTGAAGGGACGCTGAACTGCCCAGATGGGTCGAGGAGAGCCCGCAGGTCGTCAATAGCTTGCCGCACGAGGGATATCCCCACGTGCAAAGCCATCGCATCGTCTTGATCGTCGAGTGATTCTGACGCCATCTCGACCAGATGCAGACTGCCTTGCACCAGGCGCAGTTGATCAATCACTTGGACACTGACTGTCATCATCGTTCTCCGCGTTCGATGGCTCATCAGGCCGCAGAGAGGTCCAGCTGTCCACTCGCAAAAGTGTTAGTTGGCCGCGGGCGTCAGAGGCCTCGTACTCGCTTTCGCGCCTGCGGACGGTCAGATTTGTTACCTCGCGAGGTAACCGGAATGACGACAGCGATTTCGCAGCTTGGTGAAGTGGGAACGTTAAGCTTCTATTGCTCAGTGCGAGATTGGTTGTAAACTTGCGCGGCCTATTCCAGCGGGCGAATATTGCATATTTCCTAATTTAACAGCATATTTTTTTAATTATTCAAATCAAAAAGTTAACAAAAAAATTCACCATGAACGCAGCTGAGCACGATCTTGTTAATTGACGGTTCATCACCATATAGGTATCACCATGATACATGAAAGCGACGGCATACCGCTGAGCTAAGGAGGAAACGTGAGCTTAGACGAACCTTGGGCACCTGGCACTGCAACTAACAAAATTCGGGCGATTGCAAAAAGTCCACGAATGACCGTTTCATACAAGCTCCACGCCAAGGAGCGCATGGCGGAAAGAGACTTAATCGCTTCGGACGTGCTTTACGTACTCAAGAACGGCTTCGTCTATCAGCCCGCGGTACCAGCGACCCGACCCGATCTATACCGCTACCGTATGGAATGCAAAACGCCCAATAGCGGAAACAGGGTAGTTGGAGTCGCGGTAATTCCCTCGGTGAGCGGATGCCTTTTGAAAATTATCTCAGTCATGTGGATCGATGAATAGGCTGATGCGTTTAGACACGCCATGGGGCGTGCAAGTCGGAGAAGAAGGATGAAAAAGATTGACCACCATTACACGGAGAGCGGGCTGCAAAATGTCGTAATCAGCGGCATCCTGGTTGAAGTTGACGATGAGGGCGATGAAATCATCACAATTCCTCATGTCAACGAACTGCACCAGATGATTGCGCTCGGAATAGTCACCCACCCGAAGGGCATAAGCGGTGACGAACTGCGATTCCTCCGGACAGAAATGGGCCTCACACAAGCAGAGATGGCGCAACTGGTTCATCGGGATAAACAATCGATCGGCAGATGGGAGCGCGCCGAGGTTGAGATTGACAGCACCGCTGAGGCGATTGTGCGTCGACTGGCGATTGAAACCCTCGGGCTTCCCGCTGACCTTGGCATGGCTGAATTGTCCAGGCGAAGCGTTCCGACAGCTGAGAGCCAGCGGATTCAGATCGCTAAAACAGAAAGCGATACACAGCCTTACGAGCTGATTGCTGCGTAGTGGACGCAATAAAAAAGGGGCCAATGGCCCCTTTTCATTTTGTACGCTGTTCATTCACTCGTTTATAAAAATCGCAGTTACCTATTTTTCACGCCCTTACAAGGCTCCTATGGCCTGACCACAGGCATTCGGAAAAGCGTCTTGTCAGGCTTTCCCTGCATGTCCTCAAGCTTCGAGCTTAAGACCTGGACCTGGGTCCCGACCTTGTTGATATTGTCGATGGCCGTGTCGAGCTTTTTGCCGAGGGTGTCGATCACCCGATCGATGCGGTCATTGGTCAGCTCGATCGCCTTTTTGTTTTCGGCGCCGGCTTCTGTCGCCCGGGTCGTCTGAAAGGTCAGGGGCGCGATCTGGATGAGTTGCTGCTGGACATCGGCAAACTGGGCCTTGCGGTCGATCGCGTCCTTATCGAGCCGCGTATTGATCTCGGAAATCTGCTTTTGCATATCCTTGTTGTCGTTCCTCATATCAGCATAGGTGACGCCCCACCCGACCGAAGTAACGACGAGACCGGCTACCATGCTCCCAAGCATGACGATGGTGTTGAAGTTCCATTCGAACTTTTTGCTGCGCTCCGGAAATTGCATGATGACCTCGCTCATTGCCCCGATGTGCCCCTCGATGATCAGAAATTGCTAAATTGAATTCCACGCCAGCAGCAGGAAGGCCGCCAGCGTGGTGGATGTTGCGAGAAAACCGAGAAGGTAGAGCGCTACTTTCGTGCCCAAGCGCCGATAAGCTTTCCGGCCACATCGGAAACCGTCTTGGATCCGAAATAGAAGCCGATCACAGTAAGAACAATCCCGGTCACCTGGCCGCCAGGATTCGGCGTGACACCGAGCTGCAGGACTGTGTCATAGACAACGATCTTCGCCACGTAGATGGTGGCGCAGAAACCCATCAGTGATCGAGGGCTCCACCAGCGGTCCGATTGCGCCGCCTGCGTGGCAAGCTCGATCTGACCTTGGAAAAAGGCGATCTGCTTTTCAGCATCGACGCGATCGGCATCATTCTGCGCCTGCAGCTTGGCCTTATAGGCAGCGTTCAGCCCGTCGATGATTTTGCCGAGCGGGTTGATGAGATTGAGGAGCCATCCCATTAGAAGAAACTCCCGATCCAGTGCGCGAGCTGATGCCAGTAGGAAGGCGCTTTTGTCGGGCTGTCCACAGGCTCAGCCGGGATTTGAGATGGGGCACCCGCAGTCGGTGTCGAAGCCGGCGCTGCGCCTGCGATGCCGGATACGCAAAGCTCGCCTTCGCCGATACGGTTGGAATCTCCCATCTCACGCCGGTTCACCAAACCTATCAGAACGCGACCGCCGGCCCTATTAAAGGCTGTCGCAGCATTACAGGAAGCGATATAGTCCGGCTTCTGCTTGGCGCTCGTGGCTTCATTGACAATCCGCGCCGCAGACGAGCCGCAGGCTCCTCCTGTTCCGATGTTCCATGCGAGATCGATCATCATGGCGCGCCACGACAGCGGCTGCATGTCCCAAGAAACGATGCATTTGACCAGCGGCGGCCGGTAATCGCTCTCCATCTTCGTCATCAGTCGCTTGTTGCAGCCTTCAGGCGTCTCCACCATGCCGGCACGGACGTTGTTCGTATCTCCGTCGCAAATCGTCCAGACCGGCTTCTTCGGCAGGGTGTCGAGGTAGGCACGCAGCGAGCGCCCTTCCCATGGCTGGGTTACGGCAGTCACCGCCAGCGCGACATCATCATGTACACGATAGCCAAAAACGGTCGCATATCCGGCAACAGATATCGCCACAATCGCAGCAATAGCGCCCGTCGCCCGCGGCGTGGCGCGAAGCTTATTGATCGGCATTGCGATCTCCTGAAATTTGAGGGGGCAGTTTTCCCGATCAACCCTTATTCAGCGTGCGCCGACGGGCGAACTCGGCGAGCACGAGAAGCGCCAGCGGAATAAACGGGACCAGCGCGGGATTGATCGCCGTCAGAGCCGTTTGAAGCGCATTCGCGATGTTTGGATCTCCAAGATAGGAAGAGATCGCGACTACGGCAGCGATGATGGCGCTTCCCAGCGATCCGACACGTGCCACGGCAATAGTCGCGGAGTTATGGAAAGCGGTAATCCATTGGGTGCCAGGAGTGGATCGATAGACCCGGAAGGCGTCGAAAACGATGAACGCGGCAACGAGCACCGCGACGAGAGCGATGTAAATCATGTGAACCTCTTGGGAGTTGGTTAGTTGGGCCAGGTAATGGGGGGAAGCTCGGCAAGAAATGCGGAAATAGTTGGCTGCGCCCGCTGACCGGCCTGCACGGCAGCCAACTGGGCATAGCAATATGCCCATACCTGATCGCGCCAGGCGATGAAGACGGTAGCCTGTGCCGCCCATAGGGCGTTGCTGCTGTCTTTATAGCTCGCCAGCGTCACGCCATCGTTGAACTGTTCAGATTGAGCTGTCGTGTCGATGAAGCGCTGGATAGCGGCCTGATAGTCGGCCAAAGCCGGAAGCGGCGGCACGAATGCCGTAATGACGTTTCCGGACGCCGCCCAATCGGCAATGGCCTGCCGATCGCTGTTCTCCATGTCATCGGGGATGAACTTCCGCACCCCATCAATGACGGCCTCGATAATGCCAGTTTCGGTATATTGTGCACTGGTAACTGTCATGTTCGATTGCCCTTAAAATTCGGCGTCGGCGTACCAGACATCTGAGAACCCCTTGGAAGGTCCGGATGCGGCGCTGATCGTGCCTGTGATGCTCACACCTGAAACGTCATTGCCCCCAACCGTGCGCACATTGAACCCACCGTTGAGTGCTCCGCTTTGGGAGATATTGACGATCGACGGCGGTACCCGCTTGGTCACCTTGAATGGGCACCACACAAAGTAGGCGGCCGAATTGGTTGCATCGCCGCCCCAAGCTGCGAAAAAGCGCTCGTAGAACCGCTGGCAGAGTGCAGTCTCAACGCTGATCGGCCGCTGTTCGAACGCAGTCACGTTCCCATATTCCAGCTGGGGCTGAGTGACGGTTCCACCCGTAAAACGAACCGTCACGTTCGCATTCGCCGTCAGTGTGAAAGGAGTTCCGGCGGTGACTGCCGTTCCATTGACAGTCGCCGTGGCGTTGCCGCTCCAATTGAGCACATAGGCACCGCCTCGGATGTTGGCTGCCTCGATGACCTGCTCAAGACCACCTGCGGGAGCGGTGAAGGTGTAGCCGTTTCCAGATGCAGCGAATGTGAGGCTCTGTCCCAAGGTAACGACGCGCCACCGGTCAACAGAATATTGATTGGCTGCTGTCGTCACCGTTCCGCTGACATAGCCACGGCCGTTGACGCGCAGATCCGGATTCATGAGCAGATTTCGGAAGCCAGCCAGTTGCGCATAATCGCGATCCGTCCGGAAACCGGCACCGTTGCAATAGATGGTGCAGGAACGCCCATTGGGGACAATCAGCGACGACCAGCCATCGATAAGATCCGGAGAAGTAGGCGTGATTGTCAGATCGCCCCCATCAGCGATGACAGTCAGACGCCAGCCGCTGCCCAATGAGGCGGCTGCAGTGAGTGTCGCCGTCGCGGAAGCGGTAAACCGTATGACCTGGCCGAGATTGGCGCTTGTCGCGGTGAGATTGCCGCTCTGCTCTGAATAGGCGGCCGCCGACGCAAACCCCGACGCGGAAAGCGTGGCGATCTCAGCGCCGTTAGTGACAACCGAAATGATACCGGCGCCCTTGTGATAGAAGCCAGTCGTCGTGTCAGATGCAAAGGTGATCGCCGGTTGGGATTGCGTCCCGTTTGCATGCTGTAACGGAGCCAACATCGGCGCCGAACCATCACGGGGCAACGAGTTCGTGATCTCGTTGCCGAGATCCGTCGTTAGGCCGTTCCACGGAGAGGGATCGACAGTCGTATTCGTGACGGCAGTTGTACCGGCCGGCTTCGAGTAGACGCCGCTAGAATTGCGAGGCATTCAGATCTCCATAGAAAAAGGCACCCTCGCGAGTGCCTTGACGGAAAGTTGAAAATGTTGCTTCGATGTTCGCGCGACTGTATTTTTGTCGCACCGAGGGGACTATGCGAAACATCCTTTTGTCGGCCGCCATCGCGGCAATCCTGACTTCATGCGTCTCTTCTGCAGATGAAGATGTCCCCACGCCCGGAGGCCAAGTCGTTCATCAAGCAAAGTGCAACGGGTCACCAAATGGATGTTTAAAAGCGGCAGCCAAGATTTGCCGCGGTACATATCAGGTTATGGACAGTTCTTCGAACGCAGGAGGGCTCGTTGCCGATATCCTGCCAGGCCCCGTGACTTGGTATCGAATGAGCTATCAGTGCGGAAAATCTGACGGGCGCATGCCGACTTTCGCATTTCGTGGATCTCAATACACACCGCCTCCGGTGGTCATAAACCAGAATTCGGCACCTGCGATGCGCACTACGAACTGCAATCGCTTCGGAAACAATGTAACCTGCACGACCTATTGATGGGCCCATTGCGGGGCGGCGAGAGACAGGATATTTTCGAGCAATGATCCAAGATCGAAAGAATTTGCTCATAGCCATTTGCTTCATCCTCTACGGAGTGATCATGAGCGGCCTTTGGCTTTTCCTTAAAAGGATGGGCCTTGACTACATTTTCGGATTTGGCTCCGGTTTTCTGCTCGCGATTGGTTGCTTCGCCTTAATCTCTAGGGATTTCAGAAACCTATCGTAGCGCCTGTTTCCCAGCACTTTGTAAAACAGCATTGATCAATGCTTGCGTTCCGGGATTAGCGGTTGAACCCGGTTGTTGAGCGCGAGCAATCAGGGCCTGCACCAACTGATCTCTGGGTGTTCCAGTAGCGATCGAGACGCGGCCAAGATCATTTGCGAATTGCGCAGCCTGTCCTTCGCTACGCTGCTCGAGCAGGGCATCAGCTACTTTCTTGGCACTTCTCATCGTGACGCCCATAGCGGTCAGGTCGCCCGGGATCTCAGTCGGGGTACTGATATTGTCCAGAAAATCACCGAACCGCTTCCCCATGGCAGTGTCGGAGCCTGCGGTAACGCGATTTGCCGTCTGACCAAAGGTAGTTTCTCGGTCAATGGCATTGAGGGCCTGATCGGCATTATCCTGACCGAATAGCATCCCAAGTTTAGCACGATTCCAGTCGCCGTCGCCGCGGACGATGTTGCGGATCGCCGTCGTATCGACGGCGTTCGTGCCGGCGGCGCGGTCGATCTCGGCACGCACCCCCTGTTGCATGCGCGTCGGAACGCCAGATGGCCCTATCTGCTCCCCTTGGGGCAAAGCGCCCTGTTGAAGCATATTCTGAACTTCTTGGGGCCGTAGGGCGGTCGCCTGATTGTTCAGGATTGGGCGCCCCTGCGCCAAAGCCTCGCGCTGACGCGCAAGCTCCGAATAAGCGGCGTCCGCGTCTTTGATGCCGGGAACTGCTTGTGTTAGACCATCATCGACCATCTGACGAGCTTCAGACAAGGCGCGGATGACTTTGGGGTCGGTTTCGCCGGTCAACATGCCATCGATCGCTTGGCGAGTTTCGAACATCACGCGAGGATCGCTCGAAAGCTGATCGGTGCCGCTTACATTGAGCATTCCTCGCACTCTTGCCATAGCCGCCTGCGCCGGCCCTCGAAGCTGGTTTGCATCTTGTGCAATGGCATCGGCAATCGGCTGGGTATCGTAAGGTAGCGCGTTGGCAAACGCACTCCGATAAAGCGGCGTAATCTGCTGTTGGCTCGCCTGAAGCGCCTGATCAACCTGTGATGGGACAACGGCAGGTCCCAGTGATGCGTCGAGATCCGACGCCAGGCGCGCATTTGCCCCGGCCTGCCGATCTAGAAGCGGCTGGACGATGGCATCACGCGTGCCAGGTCGGGAGGCTGCACCGCGCGCGACCCCCATCCATTCAGGGGAGACGTCAGCCAAGGTGGCTTCCGGCCCAAGGCGCGTTAGATCCGACTGCAAGGCTCCCAATTTTGTCGGGTCCGATAACTCCTGTGCAATGTAGTTCCGTGCAGGTGCGCCCAGATCTGAGAGCGCATCCGTAGGTATCGTCAGATAGCGAATGCCTGCACCGATGGCTTTGCCGATCGGGGGGCCAGCAGCTCCAAGCGCAAGGCCAAGACCTGCACCCTCTGCTGTCTGCTTCATGTCTCCGTCAGAGCGTATCGCCGCGTCCGTCCCGCTGATCGCGGCACCCGTCCCCCCCGATACAGCCATTCGGCCGAGAACTGGACCGGATCCGATCCCGAAGAGACTCGGGGCAGCCATCATCGCCGGCACAGTACCCGCCACCCCGCCGACTACGTTCAAGCCGGTATCAACGTAGGGATGCTCCTGATGAAAGGCCTGGTCCTGGCCGTTCTGGATGTTGAGTGCGTGCTGATAGCGGTCGCTCCAGCTGTCCTCAGGAAGCTTCTGAAAACTGTCCGGCAGCAGCGGATCGACAGCGGGAGCCAAGGTGGCGTTGAATGCCGCGTCCATCCTGTTCAGCAAACCACCGACGATAGGGACGCCAGTGGCAACCGAGCGCACGGCGTTATTCGTCGTCAAATCGCCCTGATCGCCGGCCGGCTGTCCAGTGATGAGCCGAGCCATGGACGTGTCGGTATTGCCGGTTCCTTGTGGCGGCTGATCAAGCGTAGCACCTGGCGGCAAAGCCGGTAACGAAGCGCTCGAATTGATCGGAACATACTGCGTTGGCTCCGGCGTGGCCGCGGCGGTGTCAAGGGTCGCGCCAGGAGGAAGCGGCGGAAGGGTAGCCATTGCTCAATTTCCTGTCGGTACGCGATTGATATTCGAGTTCGGGTTCGCCGTGGGACCGCCGATCAAGATCCACGACTTTCCGTCACCGCTTAGCTGGTACTTTTCGCCGTTTGCGCCTGTGGCCGTCGGAGCTCCAGTGGGGGCGGCCGATGGCGTAGCGGCTTGCTGCGGCGTCGGAGCCGCACTGGCTGGGCCGCTACCGCTTCTGTTCGTGTTGGTCCCGTTGATCTTCGAGAAGTCGATGTCGGAAATCGACGGTACATCCGGTATGACATTCCCGACGTTCAAGCCGTGCGACGTTGCAATCTTGGTGCCCTGTGCCGCATCGAGGTTCCACGCCCTCTGATATTCCTGAACCTTGAGCTGTGCGATCCGGGCCATTTGGGCGCGAGCATCGGGACCAAGCTCACCTTGCCCCGTGAAGGCCTTCATAATTTGACCCTGTAGATAGTCCGGCACCGACTGCGCATCCATATTGAGCTGGAAGGAACCGGTCGTGACGGCGCGCCCCGGGTTGAGGATCTTCGCGAAGTCGTCGACGATCGCCTTATCCGCGGCAGGGCTGTTGTCCTGAATATGCTGGGTGAAGGAATTCCACGTCGGCACTGCGGCAGAGAACTCCTTGTAGGAAGGCCGCGCCATCATGCTCGATGCGAAGTCGTTCTCATCCTTTGCAGAGGGCATCGCCGCTTCTGCGGCGCGCGTGGCCGCCGTCTCGCGGAATTTCTTGGGATCGACGCCGGGAGGAGGCGTGAGGCCAGCATTCGGCTGTTGAGGCGCAGGCGCCCCTACCCCACCCGGGCGGATTGTGCCGTCTGGCATAACGGTTCCCTTGACGCCATCGACCGGGTTCCAAAGCAATTTCGTAGGGTAACCGGTCTGTGGATCGATAGGACCCTCGACGATGCTATCCGTCTTCATGGCTCCGGCCGGAGCTGCCACCTGCTGCCCCGTGATCTTGTTGACCGCGATAATCGAGCCATCCGGACGATTCACGATATCGAGCTGAGCCGTCGGATCGCCCATTTTATGATATTCACCTGTGCGCTTGTTGAAGATGCCGATCGGATTGCCGTTCGCATCCTTTTCGATCTCGCTGTCAGCTGTCTGCCCCTGATCGATCAATTGCTTTTGGCCCGTCCACGTGTCGACGAGGTAAGTCGTGCCGGTATTCGGGTTCGTGACGATCTGGGTATGCGGCTGCAACTGGGTTTGGAGCGCCGCAGCAGCCAAGGATCTTGCCTGGGGTGTAGCATATGGATTCATCATTGCCGCAGCGAGCGCCTGTGCGCGCGGATTGTTCGCGACTGTGCTTGCGCCGCCATTGAACCCACCTGACGCAGCCGGCGGCTGAGACAAAACAGCCTGCGCAAGGCGTTCCCGAGGAGATGTCTGATCACCAGCAGCGGTTGGACCAGTAGCGGCCTGAGAAGGCAGCGGCATTGAAGCAGTCGAAGCTCCCGCGGTCTGCGGTGCAGCCGAAGGCATCGGCGCACTGGTTGGCCCAAGAGAAGCCGTCTGTGTAGGATCAACCGGTATATTTTGCGCTGGTGGCATCGCGGGCGCTTGCGCGTTGATAGCGGCAGCAGCTGGCGAAGCGGGAGCATTTTCCCGATATGCCGTTGTGACAGTCGGATCCTGATATCCAGGAGTCGCCTGTGGTCCAAGCATCGCCTGCATCTGCGCTGGCGAAACCGTCGACATGTCGCCCGGCTGCGCGGTAGGAGACGGAGGGGGCACGATTGGCTGGCTGGCGGCCGAAGGCATTGCGGACGATATGCCAGAGGACGGATCGAGACTTGCTACCTGCGTTGGGGTACCGGCTGCAGCGGATTGCTGAAATTGCGGCAGCATCGACTGGGCATTCGCGAGACGGCTGGCGGCGTTGGCATTGCCGGGAATGTTGTAACCCTTGAAAGCCCATGCGTTGTTCATCAGGTGCTGGGCTTCTTCCACGCTTCCGGCCTTGTTCAGGGCAGTGATCAGATCCGGATTTTCCTGAAGGAAAAAAGCGCCCTGTTGCTGCGGCGTGCCATAGCCACCACCGTTGGCTGCTTTCAGCGCGGCTAGTCGCGGACCGTTCCACGACATGATGCCGCCAGCATTGTTCTTGCCGTCATTCCATTCGCTGCTTGCCAGCTTCGGCGAAAAGCTGCTTTCAGCGTTGCCGGTGGCCGCAATGGCGGCGAGCCCATACGGGTTCGTCACGCCGCCCTTCACGGTGTCCATGAAGCCGTTATAAATGTCGTTATGCGACAGATCGGGCGCGGGGGAATTGCCGGGGGCGGCGGCTGTCGTCGAGCTTGGCGATGTCGAAGCCACCTGACTTTGAGCGCTCGACGCCGGAACGTCATTACCGCCAAACAGGTTCGACAGAAAGCCGCCAGATTGCGCCGGAGGGGTGTATGGCTGTCCGGTGAGCGCTGACATGATCTGGCTGTTGGCTGCCTGCTCCTGCTGCGCCTGACGGCGGACAGCGAGGCCACCCATCAAAGCCTCAGAAAGACGAGCGACACCCTGCCATGGCGACTGGATTGGCGAGGACTGCATCCCCTGCTGCAACATAGCCGCAGCCAACCGGCGCTTAAGGTCGACCGAAGAGCTGCTTTCCGACTGCCCCATGCTGGGATCGAAATTGAAAGACATTATGCCACCCTCGAATAGTCGACCATGTCGAAACCGCCAGGCCCGACAGCAACGGCGCCTGGAATGTGAGATACTTCGTCGGCCATGACGCCGACCTGTCGCTCTGGAGACCAGACATAAGAATATTCATAGATCGGGACGCCGGAGCGCGTGCGTCCGATATTGACGATATCGTGCTTCAGGCGCCGGTCTGACATTGCCCAACCACCGAGCAGCGAAGAACCAAGACCAAAGAGGCCGCCCATAGCAGCGTTAGATTTCGCGAGCTGCTGGTTATAGATCCCGAGCTGATCCTGATAATTCTGGTTGATCAGGCCGGCTTGGTCGACAGTCGGCAACTGCGTTGACGGCGTATTGACATAGTTCGGCTGGTTGATCTGTGACCCGGACATGAGGGCCGAAATTTCGTTGATCGGCTGGTTTCGCTGGGTGATGATCGCGTTTTGCGCGTTCGAATACATATCCCCGAGAAACTGATCATTGGCCGCCTGCTTGTTCGTCGAGAAATCGCGCTGGGCATTGTTGTAGGCGGCCGATCCGATCTGGATGCCTTTATCGGCCAAGCTCTGATCTAGGCTAGCCTGGCTGCGGTCCCACTGATTGTTGAAGCCGGTCAGGTAGTGGTCGTTGGTATACTTGTCGATGTTGCCGGAGCTTAGATCGAGATCCGTGCCAAGCAGGCCGCTGATTTTCTGGGTTTCATTGTTGGCCAGTTTGGAAAGGCCCAGCTTCGTCGCCTGCGTCTGGTCATAGATCGCTTGATTTTCTGGCGAGTAAGCCTGCGTGGCCGTATAGGTCGGCAACTGGTAGGTTTTGCCGTTCTGATCGGTCATCGTCGTATGGCCGGTGACATTATAGGTCAGCGAGCCATCTGGCGTAATCTGGTTGGTGTGACCCAGACCGGCATTCGCAATGGCGGTATCGACGTTGGTCGCCGTCTGCGCCGCTGCGGTCTGCGTCGGATCTGGCGGCGTCGGAGCCTTAGGCGTCGAGACCATACGGAAATTCCTCTTTCAATATGCCATAGAGAAGGGCATCGCAGTCGCCGAAATATCCACGCTGGCGGCCTTCGAGCTTCCCACCAAGGCGTTCAAGGCAGCGTTGCGCCGGAAGATTGTCTGCTCGCGTCCGAAACGTCGCACGCCGGCACCCCAGTTCGTTCACCACATATGCAAAGGCGCGCCGCATGAGGGCGGTCGTCAGGCGATCGGCAGCGAGCGACACCTCGACGTCATGAGCAGTCCACACATTAAAGACGTATGCGCCGATGATCTTGCCGTTCCGGATTTCTCCGATCGCCGTGAAGGGCGGCGAAAATGCAACGCCGATCTTTGCCCCCACCCATGCGGCAATCGCATCGGCCGGTTCCGTCACGATCAAATGGGTTGGCCTTTTTCGTACAGGATCGAGCCGCCAACCACCGCGCCTTCGGAAACGGAACCCGAAGTTCCAGAGATCAGCGCGCGGATCGTGGGCGCCAACGCAATCCCGACGGCACCGGAACTGGCGTCGGTTCGCACGAACGACGTTCCCGGGAACTTGGACACTCCCCAGATCGCGGATCCCCACATCGCAGCGGGTACATTGCTCGTCGAAGACAGGAGGGCTGACGGTACTGACGCCTGATAATCGGTGGAGACGCCGGCATACATTTTCGTGGCCGAGCCGATTTGCGCATCAACGGCGATCAGTTTTGTGAACTTCGACGAGAAGCCATCGCCGTATCGACGCCACGCACCGACGAGGAGCGCATCGATCGGTTGCCCGTTGTCGTTGGCACCCACTTCCGCCTCATAGACGTTCCCATCGGACGAACCGAAGAAGAGCCGGTCCTGCCATGTGGCCCAGCATGAGGATACAAGCCCGACAAAGCGGCACCACGCGCCCGTTTCGGTGTTCATCACATACTGGTACGGGCCGAAGGTCGACGGAAGGTTGACGATAGCCATCTGCCGCTTGGGGAAAGCCGCAAGCTGCCACTGGGCTGATGTGGTGCCGATCGCCGCAACCGTCTCGCGCCAGGTGGGACCGATTTTTGACGTGATCGCCCCGAGATCCGTTGCGCCTCGATCAAGCTGTACGGCTTTGGTGATCGGGACGATACCGTCCGTGGTCATGATTGCCAGGTCTGCACCGACGTTCAGTAGGCAGCGATCCGTACCGAGTGGGCGACCGAGCTTGAACGTGCCCAGAAGGCTCCAATTGCTCGAATTTGATGGGTCTGAGCCCTGAAAGACGATGATCTCGCCTTCCGACGACATCAAAACAAGGCATTGAACAAGGCCGTTGGCGATCGGGATAGTCCAGACGCCGATCGCGACGAGCGTGCCGCCGTATTTCATGTTGCCTCCGATTGGCAACTGCGTAGCCGCGCCGCTTACCGCGTCCGTCCCGAGATACCAGACGTTGGTCGAGTTGCGCTCGATAAACCAAAGGCGAGACCTGTAGGCAGCCACCGCAATAAGCACCGACGGGTCAGGAATGCCGGTAATCATCGTCGATGAGATGTATGGCGTCGGCGCGGATCCGACTTCCAGCTGCGCATTCGTCACTGAGCCGGTGACCGTTACAGTTAACGTGCCGGCACCAGCGGTGAAGGTCAGGGAAACGCGGTTACTGACGCCAGTGCCGGCCAGCGTGCCCGTGCCCGCACCAGAAAGGGCGACAGATCCTGTACCGAAGAAGCTAAGCGTGTAGGTGCCAGCCTTCACCGAGACGGTCTGCGTTGCCAGCGTTGCAGTTCCGACGAGGTAATTGTTCGTCCATGACGACCCGTTGTAGAGCAGCGGTATGTCGATGCCATTCACCAGACGCAGGAACTGACCTCCGACGTTGGTATACTGCTGCGCCGACCAGTGCGCCCCGGACATGCCGGTAACGACCGGAGCGCCGACGACACCGCCAGCTGTCACGTCATAGATGTTGCCGCCGGCCGCCGCAAAGAGCTTGTTGGACAGGCCAGAGTAGGGAATGACCGTCTGAACGTCAGACCCAAGGCCGGTTGCGAAGGGGTTCGAGCCGTACCTAGCGCGGACGCGATTGGCTTCCGGAAAGAAGTTGTCGAGCTGAAACGCCGCGTCCTTCGGCATGTCAGCCATCTCGACATCGGTTCGCCATCCACCGGTCGGGGCAACCCAATCCGCGGTATCGGAGACGCGTCGATTTACTGCCGTGACACGCGCGGGCTTGCGAACCATTGTAGCTCCGATAGGGATAGGACTAAGCTGCAGCGTTCAGGCTTGCCACTGTGGGGGCGCCATAACGGGTGGACGAGGTGATGAGCTGACGCAAGCTTGTGGGAGCGCTCGATGAGGCGACACAGAACAAGCTATCGAAGTTTCCTCGGCTCTCGTTGATCACGACCATACTTGTCGCGCCGGCATAGGAAGTAGCCTGCCCATTGACAACCGGGTTAAGCGGTCCACCTCCCATGTCTCGATGCTCAATCGCCGCATAGAAATCCTCGTCCTTCAAGACGGAGACCGCAGTATTCGTCCAACCGCTTGCAGCCTTGTTCCGCGGCGTAATGAGATTGAGATCGGAAATTCCACACAGATCGTCAGCTGAGGCGAAGGTATACTGGTCGAGCACGTACTCGACATTGAAGAACGCATCTTGCGCGCTCCACTTCGTCCCTGCCCATGCCTCGGCAAAAGTGTGATCCAGATAGGCCGGATACGTGCTATAGGCCGACACGGGATTGACTGCTACGCACCGAACCGATCGACAGCGGACACCAAGGGCTGCCAGGATCATGATCATGAGATCAGTAGCGTCGTAGCATAGCACCGACGGATAGCGCTGGGTCGGGTCCGAAACGGCGGGGATGCACTTCCACAGATCTGTCATGATCGTATCCCATGCCTTTGCCGACGTAATGTTGGCATAATATGGGTCGGTCGCCGGGTTGGCCGGGTGCACCGTATACCGGGCGATGAACTCGCGCGTGGCGCCCATGACAGAGTCATGAGTTGAGGAAGCGAGCTGTTGGCAATATGCCGCGACATCCGAAAGATGCTGAACCATTATTTCCTCGCTAATTCAGGGTGTTGAGATCTAGGACGCCTTGAACGACAAAACTGGACGTGTTTGTGAAGTTCGCATTGGTCAACTGGACGCTGCCATTCGTGCCTGCGGCGGAATAGAGGTTGATTGCGCTCGAAGCATTCGAGATGATCCCCTGCGCCGGCGTCGAACCTCCATTGAAATTGGCGGCGTAGACGGTCGAAAGGCTATAGGCCGGCCCGTTCGTGAACGGCAGCCCTGACAGAACCGCCGCACCAGTCGATGAGCCCACCGCCGTCAACGTGATGGTGGCTGAGTAGAAGACGAGATTGCCAAGGCGTGTGTATGTCCCTGATCGAACCGAGGTCGTCAGGCCAGTACTTCCACCACCAAAGGTCAGTGACGGCGTCCACGTCCCCGACATGGTGGATGCAGCCTTGCCGACTGCCGTACCGCCTAGGTTGGCGAAGGCCGTAGCAGCGGTACCGGAGCCGGTGCCACCTGAAGTAACCGGAAGCGCTGTCGTTAGCGAGAGCGTGTTTAGATTGGCTCCATTGAGGACGCTAAGACTGGTAAGCTGGGTATTTCCAGAAGATCGCGTAATTTGGAACGGGGTACCGATATAAGTGCCTGCATCATTGAAACTGTTGATGAAAAAATCGGTGCCAGTGTTCCCGCCAGTCTCCGACGTGCCAGAGCCTCCATATTGCCAACGAATAACACCGGCGGTCTGAATATTATTGGCGCGAAGCTGTCCAGAAACCCCATTGTAATTTAGATTGATGCCATTGTTTACTGTCAACGCGCCGGCATTGACGGTTATACCCGCGTTACCGACAGCAAGGCCGTTATTGATGGTAACAATACCATTCGAACGCTGGATAGATATCGGAGTGGTCAAATAAGAACCGGCATCTGAATACGAATTCACAAACCAGTTGCCACCAGTATTGCCGCCGCTTTCCGTGGAATTATCAATACCAAAGGCCCACCGGGAATTTCCGCCAGCACTGAAATATTGGGTTTGAGAACCTGAACTCGCTGCACCGTAGACATTGATCCCCGGTACTATCTGAACGCCAATCCAAGTATTAGTGCCATTCAACAACGGGACGTTCGCCCCGCTCGTACCAATATTCTGAACGGCGGCAGATCCGAGGCCAAGGTTTGTTCTCGCGCCTGCCGCTGTCGGAGAGCCTGTCCCACCCTGCCCCACGGAAAGCGCAGTCGTCAGTCCGGATATGGATGTGATATCGCCGTTCGCGCCAGAGGAGGCCGCACCGAGTTGTCCGCGCGCGCCGGAAGCCGTCCCGGCATTTGTGCCGCCTTGCGAGATCGGGATAACGCCGCCAATGAGCGTCGGTTTCGTCGCAAGACCGCTATCGACATAGGAGGTGGTCGCAAGCTTCGTCGAATTGTCGCCCTGCGAGCGCGTGACGGCGGTACCAGTCCCTTGTATCGTCACGTTGTTGAATGTCGGGGAAGGATATTGTTGGGCGAGCGCCGGCATCGCCACGATCGCCAATGCGGCTATGGCACTGAAAATCTTCTTCATCGGAGACCTCTAACTAAGGCAAATGGCGCCGCCGTTGTTCCAGGCAACACCTGGAGAACTCGGCAGTGACGTGGGGAGGCTTTGAAGCCAATTCGTCATGAAAATGTTGAAAGCGGCTTGATTGATGCTGTTTATGAAGGCCTGTGTCGGCATGATATGCGCCTTGCCGAAGGCGTTCACGCCGACGACAGAAACGAGCGTATCGACCGTCAGGGTGTTGATGTTGTTGACCTGCGTCACGACACATCTCCCGTCAGAATGACCACGCCGTTATCAGCGTCTCCGGCAAGCGCGTTGTCTGGAATGCCGCCACCCACGTAGCCAGACCACATATTGTCTGGATAATCGCCGCGATTGGGCATCGAGAGCGAAGCAGCGGCGGCAGCGCGGTCAGATCCGATTTCCGATTCCTTCGCGCGCTCGAAATTCTCCATCTCCTCGCTGTAATCGAGGCCTTTCGCGCGTTTCCAGCGCCAGATCAGTGAAAGCTCGAGGAGTGCTTCCGAGATGCGAGACGTGTCGTTGTCGTTCGCCCAATTGCCAGCGAATGCAGTCCCGGCCCCGTTCACATTCACCCAACTGCTCGAAATATATTCGTAGCTGATCGTCTCTCCCGCGACATTCGGATAGATGGCCAGCTTGCCGCCCAGCATGCGCCAGACCTGCGGCACCGGGTTCGAATTGTATATCTGCAGTCGCTGCCACGTCTGCCCATCTACGGGGCCGTTGAGGGACAGGAGGCGCGAATTGTTCCAGATCTTCGCATTGTCTTCGAACCGCTCGAAGTCTGGCGGGGGTTGGGCAGGTTCTGGAATGACGCCGGTAGCGGCAAAGCTCGTCGGCGTTACCAGGAATGACCAATCATGGTCACGCGCCAAGGCGTACCCTGCACGGTATGATAGAACCCGCAACTGGATGATCTTCGGATCGGCCGAACTCATCACGGCTGCGGGCTGGTCGATGCTGATTTCCGCGCATACGTTCTGAATGATGGTCAACAGCGACATCGCGCGGATCTCCGTTCTTAGGCCGCCCGACCGTTGCGGCGGCCGGCGCCGTGATCGGCTTCCATGGCCTCCATCTGCTTCGCCATGAGCTTCATCTGCTCTTCCAGGCGCGCGACTTCGGTCTTCAGGCGCTCGTTTTCGGCGGCGAAGGCGGCGGCGGCGTTGGAGTCTCGCGCATTGGCGAGATAGGCGCTTGCAGCGGCAACAAGCTCATGGGCGCCCATGCCAAGCTGCTGCTTGCCGGTATCGCTGAGAGCTGCCAGGTGCTCGACGGTGTAGATGTTGATCGCCTGCAGCTCCTTGATCTGGCTGGGCTTCATCATCGTCCACTGGGAAAGCGGGGTTCCGTTCGACTGCTCGTGATCGGCAGCACCGTCCTTGAAGCGCCGATAGATGTCGGCAAAGCGCACTTTGTCCATCTCGGTGGCGGGACGCGTCACCTCGGTGCGCTGATCGCCGGCAATGAAGATGCGGACGAATTCGGTGTCCTTGAAGATCGGGCGCCCCTGCTTTTCAGTCTCGAAGGCTTGCTCGACGGGCTCAAAGTAAAACTGGGCGTAAATGCCCGTGTCATTGCTTGACATGGTGTTGCTCGCGGTTGATGGCGGGAGGGAGGAACGAGCGCCGAAGCGCCCGGGATTACTGCGGAGATGCGGGCTGCGCCGGCTCCTGATTGGCCGGTTCGGCAGCGGTCGCAGGAGATATCTGCGACACAGCGGCGGCAGGCTGTTCAGCCGAGGCTGCGATTTCCGCTGGAGTGAACTGGGTCGCACCCTCCGCAACATGATCGTTGCTGACCGGCGGCTGCGGTTCATGCGTCTGCTGCGGTTCGATCACGTCGGCGATCAGCAGCAGAAGCTCTTCAATGACAGGCGGGATATCCCTGCCAGCCTCGCGACCGGCAGAGATTTTCGCCTGCAGATCAGCAAAAATGCCCATCTGCGTGGCTCCTTAGTTGGTCTTGGCGATGTACGGCCACATCAAACGCGCTTCGAGCGTGCCGGTGGCCGTGATGGTGACGCCGGTACCGCTCGCCGTGGCGGCATTGCTGAGCGTGATGCTCTGAATGCTGCCGGCTGGCGTGTAGGTGATACCGGAGATCGTCGTGGAACCGGGAATGCCGGTACCGGAGACAGCAGCGCCGATGAACGGACCACCGTCGACGGATACGCCGCTGAGGCCGGTCAGTACGGCCGAACCATTGACAGTCGTGGCCGTGAAAGTGGCGTTCGCCGCTGCGAACGAAACAGGCGTGATCTGCTTCGTACCCACGGTAGCGGATGCCGGAGCATTCGCCTGGCCTGCCGTGGTGGTCGTTTCGGCAATCACGAGGTTTGCCGTCACGGTGTTGACAAGGCTTGGCGCCTGGCCGGAACGCTGCAGCCAGATGTAATAGGTGCCGGCGGCGAGCGTTACCGGGCCGACCGGCCCACCCGAGAGCGTCGGAGGCTGGTTTGCGCCGGAGAAGACGCCAGCCGCCTGACCGATGACGGCGTTTGCGGTCGTCAGCAGCGTGGCATTGTAGTTGAAATCCCACTGGAACCACATACCGGGCTGCAGCGTGGTCGTGGAACCCAACGTGAGTTTGGTATAGACCCATTCGGCCTCACGCGGCCCCCAGCAAAGGGTACCGAGCGAAAACTGCGGTCCAAGCACGCCACTGCCGGGAACGATCGGGCCTTCGACCACGAACGGGTTTGCACCCATCCGTTCGGTCTGAGACGTTGCGATAGTCATTGACGAGATCCTTTCTCGGCTTAGGCGAAGAGGACGCCCTGAAGGAAGGCGTTGTTCATCGTGAGGTTGCCGGCCCAGCCCATCAGCTTGATGGTGGCGTCCTGGTTCGTGTTCATGCGCTCGTCACCGATCGGCGCGAAATCGCGGTCACGGTGCGGGCGATAGAACAGGTATTTCGAGTTCAGGAAGAACATCTGGTTCGCCGGTGCGCCACCGCCGAAACCACCGTCGAAGATCACGTCGGAGCCCATGTATTGCAGGGACTGGAAGCCGGCCATGCCCTTGTCGGAGCTGGTAATGCGCTGGATTGCCTGCAACGACTCCCAGTAGAGGCGGAAGTAGTTGTTGTCAGCGACGATCAGGTCAGGCGCGTCCGGTCCGCGAACGCAGCTCATATAGAGCCGGTTCATATAGGACTGGATGTTGCTGTTGGAGGCAGCCGCGCCGCCGTCTGCGGAAGCGGAGAACTTCTGATTACGCCAGAAGCCCCACGTCGAGCGGGAGATGCCGCCAACGGTGCCAGAAGCCGGAGAAGTCGAGATCAACAGCGCCAGGCCACCGATCTGTCGGCCGCCGTCGGCGGTACCGTCAGAGTAGCAATCCAGAGCGATGTTGTTCTTCAGCGTGGTTTCGGCGTTCTCGATACGGCCTTCCAGCAGGTCCAGAACGGCATCTTCGCCGGAGTTCTGCAACTGCTCAAGACCGGAGATCGAGACCGCCACAGCTGCCTGCTTGTAGTCGTATTCTGCGGCGGTCATGACATCGGAGGGCTGCACATTCAGGAGGTCGTATCCGGAATAGCGCTTGAAGGTGCTGTTTTCCTGATACTGGAGTTCCTGAACGATGGTGCGACCGCCAGAGACTGGCTTCTTGCGACCGCGGCTGTCGAGACGCGACAGGAGACCGTTGTTCTTGGTCACGTCGTCCGCGACGGTTCCGCTGCGGTTGCGCAGCGTCGTCGTCACGATTTCAGAGAGATTGGGAGACGGCATAGATAATCACCTATGATCAAACTTGACCAGCTGACGAGGCCATAGCGCTGCGCAGCGAGTCTCTGACGGATTGTGGCTTGCCCGGGGTCTGATCCTTCGTTGGACCGGGAGCGGACGAACCTGCGAGGGAGCGAGAAGCCTTGCGGGCTTGATCTGCCGCTGCTGCTCTCTGGGTTTGCTGATTGATTGCGGGATTGGCCGGCGCAGCTTGGTTGATGAGCTGCTGGCGAATGTCAGGACGCATCCAGCAAGCGGCGTCGTAAGCGTCTTTCAGATTTGCGGCTCGCCCTGCGCTGATGAGGGCAACCATGTCATCCAAGACGGCTTCCGCATGCACGTTTGCCGGGTCTGCGAGGAAGGCGTTGACCTGAGTATCAACGTCTCGCTTCTTCAGGACGTGTTCAACCGTCTGCTCAACATTGATCTGAGGCTGCGGTTGCTGACGGACCTGTTGCTGCTGTGGCGCCGGCTGCGTCGGAATGTTGCCGGACACGATCGCCTGCGCCAAAGCGTTGATATTGATGCCGCCAATGCGGGCGACATGCAAAACCGTCCCGACCGGATCGCGCTGCAGGGCTTTCTCGTAGTCGAGCGCCTTGCGCATCACATCGGCGTGGGTGGTGTTGCCCTGTTTGATCAGGGGCGTGAATTCTTCGAGGCCCTTGTAATCCTGCAGAACCTTGAAGCCGTTGTCGATCTCTTCTTCCCGCTTGGAAATGGCGGCCTGAACCTCTGGCGACAATGTACCGAATTGCGCCTTGGCCTCGGCAGACCAGCCAGGAGGCACGCGCGCCGCCGAAGCAGCGGCCGGCTGCTGCGCCTCTGAACCTGACTGCGCCGCTGGCGTTGCGGCAGCCTGCGCCGGGGTTGCCGTAGCGGCTGGCGTCGGCTGCTGGACACCGGAATTGTCCTTCGCGAAACGACCGGCTTCATCACGTCGACGATCGAGAGAGGGCGCAGAAGTGTCCGGCTCGTTGCCATCCAGCGCCGCTTTCAGGCTATCCCGGATGCTAACCGGCTTTTCGGCGGGTTGCTGTTCGGTAGATACGACGGTGCTTTCGAGGCCGTTTCCGGCATCGTTCAAAAAGTCAGACATGGTTTGATCCTATTTCGGGGATTGATGCCCGTTCAGACGGAATGCTGCTGGTAGGCGTCTTTCAAGGCCTTGCGGATGCCTTTGCTGTCCGCTTTCGGCTTGACGATCGGTTGCGGCTTTTCATTGCCGATTTCTTCCACGCCATGGGCGCGGTACTCGCTTCGAAGCTTGGACTTCGAGGTATACATCTTGCCGTCATGCATCGACCGGATCTCGATCGTGTCAGTGACGAAGTGCGGCGCCGGCAGCGACGAGCGGGCTGCGGTCTGTTCCGGCATGCAGTTGTGGGGCCATGCATCAAGTTCATGCCAGCCACCGCAAACGCGGCAATAACGCTGTTTCATTGAACCGTCCCTCTGGGTTGCATCGCGGCATGCCTCATCTCGTGACGATGCTGCATCTCCATCCTTTCGGTCTCATGAGTATGATGCATGGCATCGAGGGCGCCTTGTGCCCGGATCTGCTCGATATCGGAACGCTGCTCAAGCTGCGCGGTCTGCACTCCCATGCGAGCTTTCTCCTGCTCTGCCTGGGCCTTCACCTGCGTCGTCTGAAGTTTGATTTGCTCATCCGGCGATGGTTGTGGCGGCGGTTTGGGCGCCATGGCCTGCTGCGTGACCTGATTGATTGCCTGCTCAAGCGAGTTTTCAAGCTGACGCCCGGTGCGGAACGCGCGCGATACGAACAAAAGGGTTTCGCCGAAAACCGGGATCAGGGTGGGCATCTGTGCCAGCACCGGACCCGCCTGCTGAATAAAGCCACCGATCACTTCTGCGAACTCCATGCGACTTTTCTTTTCGGCGTCTTCATCCGGCTCGATCGTCGAGTCGGTCTCGATGTCGATACGGAAGCCGCGCATATTATCGTCCCGCAGGAGCTGGACGACCTCATCAATCGTCGGCTGCTGCATCATCTCGTCAAAGCCAGGAGGCGACTGCGGCGGCGGTGGCGGCTGCTGGCCCATCTGCTGCGCGCGAGCGGCGATCTGCTGATAGGATGCCTGCGCTTGCTGGATCTGCATTTGCGCCTGCTGCTTCTGCTGCATCGTTGGCAACTGAATACCGCTCATCATCATCAGCGTTTCGGGCTGGAACTGGTTGCAGATGATCTCGGCAGCAATCCGGACGACATCCCGAGCGAACCGGGCAAGCTCCTTTTGACGGTCGCGAATTCGGATCGAACCCCACTGGCTTTTGATCCGCTGAGCCGTCGCCGTTTCTGACGCCTCGGTATCGCCGCGCACAATGTCGCTGATACCGGTGATCTGATACACGTCGGCAACGAGCTGCTTACGGTTCTCGATGCAGGCGGTGATGACCTTCTGCACCTGGTCGATCGGCAGTGTTACGATGGCGTTCGAGCCGCCCTTATCTGTGAAGGCAGCCCATTCCGGGATCGGCACCATGATAGTGTCATTGTCCGGCTTCATCGCCTTCTCGATGGCGGGAGAGACCGAACCGTCGCCGGCAGGATAGAAAACCTTGAGGCGCAGCTGATCCATCAGCTTGTTGATGCGCCGGGTCAGGATGTCGATCTCTTCGCACTGGCCCTGATAATAGACATAGTCGGGAACCGGGATGGTGCTGCTCGTGCTACGCGTGCCATAGGCGGGCGCGGGGCATGGCCAGAACCCTTCCAGATCGAGCGGCGGCTCTGTGCAATCCAGAGCTATCGCAGTGCCGTCACCAACCCAGACGACATAGTTTTCCGTCTTGCACCAGATTTCCCAGACGTAGATCTTGCCTTCGTTCTCGGCGCGCTCTTTGTCATTCCGTCCCTTGCTCGCCGTCTCATTAGCGATTTTCAGGCGATTGACGGCGTCCTGGCCGAACTGCTTGACGAGATCGGCTTCCTCATTGGCGGTACGACGGGCTACCCACGGAACATCCTTCCACTTGCGCGCCGGTCCATGCAGGAAGTCGGACCAGTGCACATAGTCGATGCAGACACGCTCGTCGGCGATCTGCTCAAGGGGTGGACCGCCATTGTCACCCATCCCGCCGCTCTGGAAGCCTTGAGCACCCTCGGAGAAATCATCACCGATCTCTTGCGGTTCGATATCGGCCTCGTAACGCAACCATGCCGTACCACGGGCGCAGAGCAGGAAGTCGTCTCGAACTTCCTCCATCGTTCCATCGATATCGCCCGCATCCATCAGGAACGACAGGTTGCGCTCAAGCATTTCGGACGCTGTGCGCGCTACCGGATCGGAATCCTTGAAGCGGCGATCGACGGCCGGCTTAGGCGATCCGGCATAAACGGCCGGCTGCAACACCGAAATGTTTGCCCACAGCATCGCAAAATTGCGCTTGGCTGTCGTCTGCTGCGCCGAGTCCTGCTGCAGATAGATCTTCTCGATCCTCTCGCACCGCGTGCGCCAGTTCTGAAAGTACCGGGCAGACGTTTCGAGTTCACCTTTCCAATAGGCCCCGAGCTTCACCAGATCCGGGCTATTGGCATCCTCTGATCTGGTTTCGTCATTCGCCATTAGATTCGCTCGCTAAATGATGGCGTCGAAGCCACAAGGTCATTGAAATTCATGGTGTGCAGATCACGTGGCTCTTCCCGCGCCTCTGCCACTGGTCGGAGGTATGGACGAGACATGCATCCGTAGCGCGCCTCGTCGGCAACGTGATCCTCAGCATCCGTGTCCAAGTCCTCTGGCCTGTCCTGATCGTGCTGCAGGAGCGGCACCGTTCGAATGAAGTCTTTGCAGGTCGAGAACACGAACAATCCCGGCCGCTCGCCGTCACCTTTCAGCCTGGCGCGCATCTGATCCCATCCACCCATTGCGCCGCGCTGCGAGACGCGGGCATTGTCAGCGCGCCTAAAAAAGACCTTGTAGCCTGTTGCCTTTGCCATGCGCTCGGCGATCGACGGGCCGCCATCCTCCGAGAATGCTGCCGGATCGAGAACACCGAATGAGATCTTGTCACGATAATCGCGCTCGGAGATCCCTTTCCCGACTTCCTCGGCTGTCAGTTTCAGGCCAACGTTCGCCTCGCCAGCTTTGCAGCCATACCATTCGCGGTATCTGACAAGCGCGCCGCGCGGGATAAGTCCGCTCTCGGTTTGCAGGTCATCGGAAGCGATTGCCCACCATCCGACAGAGAACGGCTTGGCGGAGCCCCAGTCCATAGATCGGAACCGTGTCCAATCTTCCGGTACAGCGAATGGTCTAACCACGTGCTTGCCAGTATCCCAGCAGTCGAAGAACGCGCCTTCAATTGCGTTCCAATCGCCCCGCAGCCATGCCTGGACAAGCTTGTCAGAGCCGACAAGGTAGAGATTGTTGACATACTCCGGGTCATTCTGAAGCAGCAGTTTGTTGTCTTCGATCCGGCTGGGGATAAAAACGAAACGATGCTGCTTGCCATTCGGTAGAACCCTCACAAGAGGCTTCATGCCGCTTGGATTGGGGTCGATATACCGAAGTTTGAGCCAGTGCTGACCAGCGCCGCCAGGGTTGCCGGTGAGGATCAGTTGCGTGGGCACGCCTTTGGCAGAGCGCAGGACGGCGAATAAGCGATCGATCGGCTTGGAATCTGGATAGAGGCCAGCCTCCTCTACGCACGCGTCACTGACGTTCTGTCCCTGATACTTGTCAGCGTCCTGCACTCGCTCCAGTGGTCTGAAGCGAAGGCGACCTCCGCCCGGAAAAACCCACGTCTTTTTCTGATCGTTCCAGCCGGCGCCGATCTTGCCGTATATTTCCTTGCTGCGCTCAATCGCGTCGTCGAGCATCGGCAGCTCGCGCCGGCAAAACAGCGCATTAAAGGCAGAGCCATACATAGCCGCCTTGATGGCATATTTGCCGAGAACGCCGTCGGTCTTGCCGCCGCCTCTCGCACCTCCAAAGAAGATTTCGCGAAACGGGCAATCCACGAGAGCTTTCTGGGGCCCCTCCTGCGGAGCCCAGATAACCCTACGTGTCAGATCCACCATGCTCTTTAAGCCATTGCTCTTCAGTCACCGGCTTCGCGCTGACAACGAAATCGAGCGCGCCGGTTACATCAACATCCAACTTGTCGCCGTAAACCTTCGGCCGCAGCTTCGAAGCTATCCACTTGCGGGCATCGATCTGCAGACGACGGTGCTCGATCATGTCACCCTTCGTCACCTCTATGACGTTGCCATCCTTGTCGACTTTCGTCTTCTTGCCCGTGATCGGCGTGTTGGCGATGTCGAGGATTTCATCAAAGAGGGCGTCGGCTTGAGCTTCGCGAGCGCGCGCGTATTGGTCACGAAAGGTATCGTGTGCCGCCAACCATCTAAACACCGCCGCCTTTGACGGCATGTCCTTGGGCGCGCAAATCTTGCGAAGGCTATTTCCTTCGGCAAGCTGTTCGCAAATGGTGTCCGCCATCGCCTGAGTGAAGTCTGATGGTCTGCCTGTCATGTTCCTGCCTTCTGATGGGCCAGTTGGAATTGCGTTGATTGTCGTTCGAAGTTCAGACACTCTCATGCCAAGCGCTAAACCGATGGGGAGCTGAGACCTTGACCTACGAATGGGCAGCGAGCGCACCCGTGATGATCTGCTTGGCCATGATGATTGCATCACTCGTGATTGCCTTCACCACGGCAGCAAGAATGCTTTATCGCGTTGGAGCATTCCGTATATCGGCCGAAAAATCGGCTATGAGTTTGGGTGAGCGGGCGGGACGTCGAAGCGTGCTCTTTAATCGGATTTTGACCGGACCGGATTTCGCACCGGACAGAAAGCTACTTTTGAGATCGGTGATGGTCTACGTCGTTTGCTTCGCTACCCTTTTCATCATCGCTCCCGCTCGTCCATGATGATGGTGGTTATGACAATGCAACCCAGTGCGTGCGCTCCCATGTGACGTGACCATCTGGAGAACTCGATGACCTCAGATACTGCCATGCGGTGGATCCGGATCATCTTTCGGTGTGTTTGGGCATTTATCATCATCGCGGCCGCTGTAGGCTTCGGCGCCACCTATGGTTGGCATAAGCATGGCCTAGTTGCAGCCATTGCGCTTGGGTTCGTTGGTCTCGTAGTCAGTGCACCATTTGCTTGGTCCCCGTCGGGGACCATCGAAGCGGTGGCGACAATGCTGATGATGTAATTGCATCGAGCATTGGGGCGAATTTGCCGAGCGCGGCTCTCCGAGGAGCGCGGCTATGGTTGCCCGCTCGAACACGTATTGACACTGTGAGTATTCAGGCTGCGACCTGCAGCTTAGCCCGACGCCGTGCCTCGCGTTCGCGAAGCTTGTTGGCTTTCTCAAGTCGCAAACTTTGCGACTTGAGATCCGAGCTATCAGGATCGAAAACCGGCTTTGCATCAGGTGAGCAAATAGAGGTTGAAAAACCAAGTCTACGGGGCTTGCGTTTCCCTTCGCGGCGTGTGTTGTTGTGAGCTTCAAACAACCATAGGGGGTTTATATATGTGGCTTGAACTCACGCGGCCGGGTGGCGAAACGATTTTTGTCAATATGAATCTAGTTACACACTTCAGCCCAGGTCGGTTGAGCGCCAATACCGTTTTGAATCTGGCTCTATCGAACGATGGCAACAGCAAAATCGAGGTGAAGGAAGATCTTCAAACGTTGGCTAACAAAATCACTCAAGAAGAACGTCGCATTGCCAGCGAGGCGGCTGGCTACCTCAAGCAGTAAAATTTCTATAGTCGCGCAATCAAATTTTAGAGGAGTGTAGAATGGCATTCAAAATCGGCGAACGCGTTACTCTGAAATCCGGTGGTCCAAGTATGACAGTGGACACCGTCAAAAGCGATGGCGATCTATATTGTGTTTGGTTCAATCAGTCAGATCGAACTTGGGAAATCAAAGGTCACTCGTTCAAGCAAGAAACCTTAAGGAGCATTGATCAGGGCTAAATGATTATTCCCCGGGATGCCTAAACAGACCGGGGAATAACTAACCGTATCTGCAGAAGCCACAGTGTACCGCAATTGCCGCGCCCGGTTACCCGGTGTTCGAATTCCCGATGGGAAGGGTCGATTGCGGCATTACCGCTCAGCACGCTCCAGGAGCTGCCGTCGGCGTTCGTTTCGCCAGTTGGCGTGGGCCAGGACATCCGCCCTTATCTGCTCCTTCTGGCCGGCCACCTCGACATCGCGCCAGTTCGTCGCGCAATTCTTCGAAGCTACCGTTATTGACGTTGGTTCTACGGCAATTTGCGTCAGGTCGTCAAAGGTCACTGTCAACCGGACGCGATGCTTTTGGTTGAGATTGTCCGCAATACATTGACAATGTGAGGCAATCCGACGCTCAAAAGTTCTTCGCGACATGTCGATTTTCTTCAGATAGGCATCGAAATAGACGCCCTTCCGGGTTTTGATGAACGCGAAATCATAGACGAGCTTGCGATCTGCCTCGTCTAGGTAGGTATTGATCCAGTCCCATGTCTGATACATGCGGCTGATCGCGCCGGCCGAAGGTACCCGCCTGACCTGCGTCTCGTTGTAGCCATAACCCTCTATCATCTCTCGAATGATGTCCGACATGGCACCGAGGCCCATCCGTGGCCCTAACGCCGCTGGCGAGGCTCTCAGCGTCAAAGCGCCCTCAATGATCTGCGCCCTGACTTGTTCGTACGTCCATTCCGCGAAAACCATCGTCATGCCGCTTCTCCTAGATATGGCCAAAGGCCGAATTGCATTCTCAGGGCGACCAGGATCTCATCACTCGTCGCCATTCCGTATTTCATGGTCTTGGCACTACGCCGGATGGCGCCGAGGTCGATTGCGTCGAACTCTGCGACCAGGGACGGACGCCGGACCAATTCTGGATTGGCGATCAACAGTCTCGAGACCGCTTTCAGGACATCGGCGAAAAGTTCGCCGGCATTGCGGTTGTTGCCGGTGACGAGCATGAGAACCAAGCGAAGATGCTCTTCACCGTAGCGCCGGCCGATCTCTCTGACCGTCGGCTTGCAATAGCATTCCCGAGCTTTGCGGCTCGTAGGGCTGTGATGCTGCCAGTCGCGGAGGATCACACCGCATTCGCGGGCCACCTTGTGGATGTTGACGGGTGCGTTCAACGATTCCTCGCCGCCTGCTCCGCCAAGTACACGGCAGGATCGATATGCTTTACCTCTGACGCCGCGCCGAACGTGCCGAGCTTGTAATCACGATAGGCACGCTCACCAGCAGGGTCGAACTTCTTGGCGGCGACCGTTCGCACCCATCCCGGCGCCTTAGCCGCGTTGATCTTCATCTGGCGCTCCTGCTTGGCTGCTTTCGCCGCGGCGCGCTTCTCCTTTCGGAGCTTCTTTTCAGCCTTGTAGTCGGGGCGCCCCCAGAGAACCTTCTTATTGTTCTTCGGGCGATCAGGAATGGAGCTCTGCTGGTCGAGCCGATCAAGCGCCTTCCAAGCGGCTGCATTCGTCTCGAACGGCCCCTCGACCACCTTCCCGTGTTGGTCGGTGATTTCGAACTGGCCGTCGTCGTTTTTGGTCACGTTTAGGATCTGGCTCATCGGCTCAGCTCCTTCAGCAGCTGCCAGAGCTTCCAGCGCAGTCTGAGAATTCGCAAAATCAGCATCACGCTTGCCCCCTGAAATGCTGAGGAAGGAGCCAATGTATCTTGCGCTCGGCCGCGGCCCGCTTCCTTTCGGCAAACTTTTCGATCCTGCGATACATCTCCTTCTCAATCGCCTCTCCCGCCTCCTCGCCGATGGCAAAGAACCGATTGCGCAGCGCGATCATCTCGTCTCGGCTGGCGCCGGCCGCAATGACGCAAGCGCGATAATAGCGACCTGCTAGGTGGGCGTGCTGCCGCCGCCATGATTCCGGGATGTCAGCCTGAGCCTGGTACGTCTTGGGTGCGACACTGTCGACGAGATGCACGATGAAGATTTCATCCGCATGGTGCGAGTCCCACCCCCCGCCGCGTTGAGCGAACCTCTCTAGATGCTTGGGCATATCGCTTTGATAAGGGCCATAGGGCTGATCGAATGCCAGAACCCATTGGCCCGGCTTGATGTCGATGAAAGCGGTCATGCTACTCTCCGTTTCAGTGGCACAATCTCACCGGCCTTCGGCGTCGGCGGCCATGGCGTTTCGGCCGCGATCTTTCGAATGATCGATGGCATGACATCCAGGACGTTCGGCGGAAGCATTGATGGGTCTCGGATGAAGGGAGGCAGCGTGTTCATGCGGCGCTCCTTGCTTGGGCCAAAACGCCTTCAAGGTCGTATGGGCTGAAGTTGCCGCCGAGCAGATTGCGCAGGCAGCCGTCGATCTGATCAGCAGGAATGCCCTTGGCGAGGAGAAAGGCCTTTCCTTCAGCGGATGAAGCTGGAATGAGATAAGGAGTGAACATTGTCTCTGAAGACATCAGAGACTTTTCAGACCCTTCAGAGCAAGATGTTCCTTCTCCTTGTTCTAGGTCCTTCTCCTTATCCTTCTCCTTGCTTCGAAGGGGCTTCGAAGGGGCTTCCACGCCGGATGGCATTGAAAGCTCGAATTCTTCAAGATTCCGTTCGTCGTAGAGGTGAAAGGGCAGTCGATAGCGCTGGTAAAAGCCTAACGTTATCTGACACATAGGCAACATGGCCAATTGGTCCGCGATACCTTTAACGCGCTTGTCTTTTGGGGAAAGTTGGGCCGCAATCTGGTCGGCAGCCATGTCGTGTACCCACACAAGCTCTCGTTCGAAGTCGTAAGAGCATATTTGGGCTTGAACGAGGGCAAGAAGCCCCTTCGAAGCCCCTTCAACAGTGCATCCGATCTCATGTGCGATGTAGGTGATCGGCACATAGTAGAGCCCGATCATGTTGGCGTGACCGGACGTTGTCAGGTGATAATGAACCGTGATCGCTTCGAGGTTGCCGCGCACCGCCTTAAGATCAGCTTGCCAGACGCGGGGTGGAATAGATGCAAATTTTCTCACCCGAACGCCCTCCGGCAAATTGAGAAGTTTCCGGCGAGCAATATCGCTTCGGCCGCGTCAGCGTCCGTCAGACAAAGGCGAGAGGCGACTTCGTGGAGGGTTCGCCAACTTTGCGAACCCTGTGACCGCTGCTGATCGGCGAGCCATCGGGCGGCTCGGGTAATGTTTGACGAGTTCGTCAAAGTTTCAATCAAGTCGCAAAGTTTGCGACTTGGTCTGGAATGGCCCTTCATATGGAGGCCTCCGACGACTGATGACCTGTTTCGTCCATCCATTTCATGAGTGGCAACGGCATCTGCCTGTCGGCAGGCCAATTTTCAGAGCACCACCGCATGACCTGGTCAAAGGTGCGTGCGGTGAATGTGTTTTCGGGGTCGGCAACGCGGTTGAAGAAGTTTGGATCACTTTTCGCCCGGCGGCCGACGGTGGACACGGCGCAATTGCTCGCTTTCGCGAACGATGCGGCGGTCTCAAGGAGGATTTTGCGGAGTTCGTTTTCCATGACGCTATTAACTATATGGATTCATCCATTTTTAGCAAGCGCGATTTATGGATACGTCCCAATAGCGATATCTTGAAAAATATGGATACTGCCAACGCATGAGACACGATATTCTTGTACAGCGCATCCAGGCCAGAATGGCCGATCTGAAAACGAACGCCCTTCAGGTCTCGATTGAGGCAAAACTGGGCAAAACAGCCGTTCGCGATATTATTGCCGGGAAATCACTAAAGCCGACAATGGACACTATCGCGCGAATAGCCATCGTGCTGGATTGCTCGATTGCGTACCTCACCGGAGATGCCGACGACCCCCATCAGAAGAAGAGCACGAGCGCTCGTCTTGAAATGCAAATGAAAGCCATCAAGGACGTGGTAGAGGCCGGGGTTTTCAAGAGGGACAACAGCCAAGTGCCTAAGATTGAAGTACAGATTCTCGGGCACGCCGGCTACCCTGATCACGCGCTAAATGTGTATCTTGTGAACGATCAGTCAATGAGCGGGGAGGGTATTTTAAAGGGTGACTTCGTCACGGCCGCCGCCCCTCCAAACGAGAAGCGAATTTCACTAGATGATGGAAAACTTCTGGTGTGCAGCAGGCACATTGAGTCGCCCGCAATAACCGAACTCTCCATTCGAAAGGTTGTCTGGCGCGATTCCGATGCGCAACTGCACACGCACCCAGTGAGCGGAACCTCCGACGTTATCAAGCTGAAAGCAAGATTGGGCGTACAAGAAAACCTTTATGTGGCGGACGACAACAACTACGTCAGCATCGATGGGGTTGTTGTACGAGTTGTGCGCGACATTTCTTGATTTTGGATTTGTCCAAAAATGAAATCTTGACTTTGGATTTATCCATTATTAGTTTTGTTCCATCCAACCGATGGAGCGAATATGCCGTCACACTCCGAAAACCCGATTCAGGATGTCGCCCTCTCCGTTTTTGAGGGAGAGCCAAGGGCGCGCGATCTCGATCTTGCGGAACGCCTCGGCTTCCGGCGTCAGCGCAAAATCCGCGAGCTAATCGAGCGGAATAAGGGGGAACTCGAAGCGTTCGGCCCACTCGCCCTACAGCGGGGCGCTTACCGCGGCAGAGAGTATGTGGAATACTGGCTTTCCGAAGAGCAGGCGCTCCTCGTGGCAGCACTCTCGGACGCCGACCGCGCTCCCGCCGTTCGGCATATGCTGATCAAGGTCTTTGTGGCTTGGCGCCGCGGCCAATTGACGGGAACCGTCGATTTCGACCCGTCGGTTCGGAGTATGCTTGGCGGCATGATCAAGCGCAATGCCGGCGTCGTCGTTCGCCAGGAGCTTGAGCCTGTCCATGCCGATCTTGACGCAATGCGCCGCGAGATCGCGCAACTCCGCGAACAGGTTGTTCCGGATGCTATCCGCCGCAAGGGCGTTCCTGCCAAGGCGATCTGGGATCAATACCTTCTTCCAAGATTGAAATGCGGCACGCTCTGGCTTGGCAATCGCCTTGAGCGCATGGGCGCAGCCATGGAATTCGGCTTTAGGGCCGATATCGGTGGCAAAGCCGTTCGGCTCTTCGATCCGGACAAAGCTCGCCACTGCATGGAGAACGGCCTCTTGACGACGGCTCGCGCCTACATCGCCGAACGTCAAGGCCCGGGGCAAGTTGCAGCTCGTCCGCCGAGAATAAGTTTTCACGTAATGCAGCGCCGCGGCTGATCCGCGGCAAAAAACAATAATCCCGAAAACATGGAGTGAAATCATGAAACAGCCGATTCATTCGGGGGGCGAAGCTATGCCCGATCCGTCAGGCTTGGTCTTGGATGCCAAAAACATCCTGTCGGAGATCAAGCATCTCAACGAGGCGATCTTCTTGGCAGCCCATGGGCTTGGCGATCGTCACCACATGAACGCGATAACGACGGTCGCGGACATCATCGAAGATAAGATCTCGGAGGTCGACGAACTTCTAGATTGCCTAAGGAGGAACGCATGATGGCCAATATGACTCGCCGCGCTGCCTTGGGCCTCATGGGCGCAATCACCGCTTCCACGGCGTCTGTCGCTGCTGCAGCGCCATTCCTTAGGCCAAAGACCGCTGATCCGGACTTGACGCCCGAGGCCCAGTTGGAAGCAGCCGTCATCGCCTTAGAGGCGGCCATGGTTGCTATTCATGGGGATGGAAATGTCCGTGTCGTGCGCACCGACAACAACTTCGTCAGCGTGATCAAGCGACTGAAGCCGTATATCATCGAGTGGCAGGGCGACGGTTTCTATGAGGTGAAAATCGCCTGGAACAAAGCGCCGATCTTTCACGTGGTCCGATTTAGCGCCTTCGACGATTTCAAGGATGGCCGGTGCTTCCGGCTGGCGCCGCGTGACGCCGATGAAGTCGGCATTCGCTACATGTACGAGCGCGATCTGCAGCGCGCCCTTGTTCGCAAGCTTTGACGAGGGGGATCGACAATGGCTAACCGCAACGCCCCTCCCCGCGTTTCCGCAGAGGCATTTTTTACCGATGATCTATGCCGGCTCTATCGCATTCTCGATAATCTGGAAGAGACCGCCAACATGGCTCTCCACTACGTCCTCCGTTCCGGCGAATGGGGGCGTACGGCGAAATATCTGGAAGAGCTTCAAGAATACTTGGCTGAAGAGCGGTGCAACATCGTAAGCGATCTGCGCGAGCGCCCCAACACCAGCGATGAAGACGGCCAGAAGCGCCTCGCCACTCTCATTCAATATGAAGCTTGGTGCCGAGAGTTTCACAAATCGACGCTGGCCGACCTTATCGCCAACCCGCTCTCAACTGATGCGGTCTGAGGACGAAACCATGAAACCAAACTCTTCCGGGTCATATACCCTTGACGATATCCAGAGCGATGTCATCCACCTCGGACACCTGATCGACGAAACTATGACAAAGCTCTTGGATGTCGACCATGAGCCGCTGACGCACGACGCCAAGCACTCTATTGATCGCGCCTGCGCCTTTGTATGGGTCGCCCGTGATCTGATCGAACGTATCGAAGGCGGCTTCTCGCGTGCACGTCAGGCCGATCGCTCACCTGCGAAGGAGGCGATCCATGCATAATCCTGAAATCGATGACGCCTTGGGCGCGACGCTGAGCTTCCTTCATGCTCTGAAGATGGCAATCGACAGCTGCGAGGCTCTGGGAGGCGGCGGAAGCGACTATTGCGCCTTCCATCTGCTTGTCGACGCGGCTCAGGCCAACGTCAACGAAGCGCTCGCCGTTTTCGACCGAATTGGGGAGAAAGGCTGATGCTGACCGAATTGATCGCACGCTACCAGAATGTGAAGAAAACCTGGGAAGCCCAGTACGATATGGACTCCCGGAGTGCTGCAGTATCCCCGCAGTGGCGTGAATATATGGCCCTGCCCGATGAAATCCTCGGGTACCGTTGCGCAACACAGGAAGAGCATATCCAGAAGATCGAGCTTATCGAAGGCGACATCAACCTGCTCGAAGAGCTCGGCGACTGCTCGGATGACCGGAAGGCGCTCCTGTTTCTGGCCTCCCTTAAAGGGGGAGCGTTCTACGGGTGTATGCCTGTGGATAATGGGGAGAAATAAGGGATGGCTACCGAAAACCCCCTTATCACGCTTGTAAGGGCTCTGGCACGTCGTCGTGCCCGCCTTGACGCCATTCCTCCTACGCCCGCTAATGAGAACCTTCCGAAGGACGAGCAGGCGAGAAAGCAATGAAGCGCGCGGTGATTTACGCCCGATACTCGACCGATTTGCAGAACGACAAGTCGGTCGAGGATCAGATCAGCCTCTGCAAGGCGTATGCTGGGCGCCTGAGCCTCAAGGTCATCCGGGATTACTTCGATCGAGCGAAATCCGGCGCCTCGATGTTCGGCCGACCCGGCCTTGCAGATCTCATGCAAGCAGCCGAGCGCGGCGAGTTCGATGTCCTGATATCGGAAGCCCCAGACCGCATTTCCCGCGACATGGCTGATCTTGCGCATGTCCACAAGACGCTGCGGTTCAGAGGAATCGTCATAAACTGTGTCAACGGCGGCGAGATGGATACGATCCAGATCGGCATGCACGGCGTCATAGGCCAGATGCAGCGCGAGGAAGGCGCCAAGAAGGTCAAGCGGGGCATGACGGGCGTTGTTCGCTCCGGTCGCAACCCTGGCGGCAAGGCTTATGGCTATCGTCCAATCTACGGGAAGAAGGGCGAGCTGGAAATTGTCGAGGAGGAAGCGGCTGTCATTCGTCGTATCTTCGAGCTGTACGCTGCCGGTCTCAGCGCGCGAACCATCGCCAAAGCATTAAATGACGAAGGCGTGGCCGCCCCGCGTGGCAAGCAGTGGAATGCCTCAACCATAAACGGCAACAGCAACCGGGGAAACGGCATTCTTCGGAATCCAATCTATGCCGGCCAGATCGTTTGGAACCGCGTTCGGATGGTCAAAGACCCTTCGACCGGAAAGCGCGTGTCCAGAATCAATGACGATGCGCTGGTGGAGACGATTGATGCTCCTCATCTCCGGATTGTTGGCGATGGGCTCTTTCAGGTTGTTAAGAACGGCAAGAAGGAGAGAACCGGTACTGCAGCTCGGACGGTACCGAAGAACAAGCGGCTCCTATCTGGCCTGCTGCGCTGCGAGTGTGGGGGATCCTTGTCGATCATCGGCTCAGACCGGAGCGGCCCACGCGTCCAGTGCACCGTGAACAAGGAATCAGGGACTTGTTCCAATGATGCCCGCTATTACGTCGAGAAGATCGAGCGGGATGTCATGGATCGATTGCGGGAAATGTTCGCAGACACGTCCTATATCGACGCATACGTTACCGAATATCAGGCCGAGAGCAAACGATTGGCTGCAGAGCGGCGCAACAATCGCAGCACCACGGAACGCGCTCTGGCGGACGTCCTAGGCCGAATTGCTCGCCTTCTCGATCAGGTGGCCCGGGGAACAATCGAGGAAGAAGACGTTCTATCGATGCTGCCGCCAATGAAGGCGGAGCGAGAGCGACTTAAGTCAGAACTTGCCGCGCAGGAGCCAATGACCAACGTCATCGAGATCAAGCCGAGGGCGGTAGCCAAGTTTCGGGAGGATGTGGAGAGCCTAGCCGAAATCCTCAAACAGCGTGGGGCCGAGCCGACAGTGGAGATGGCAAGGTCATTCCGGGAGGTGATCTCAGGCATCATCGTTTCCAAAAGGAAACCCGGGGAAGCCTATCACTACGAGATCAAGGGTTGGCTGGAAGGAATTGCCGGACCAGACTTGTCGGCTGTTTTGCTGGTAGCGGAGGAGGGATTTGAACCCCCGACACAAGGATTATGATTCCTCTGCTCTGACCTACTGAGCTACTCCGCCACGCCGCGTTTGATGGCTAGCATCACACGCAAAGGTCAAACGAACCGCTGCCCGGAAGCGCCAGCTCGTTGGTGAGCGGCTTATAAGGTGCGGTTCGGCTTGGTGTCAAGCGGATGATTTGGAAAAATCAGTGCTTTCTCCAAGCCGGCGTGTTCTGTCCCTCAGGCAGCCACCGGACTGGCCAGTAGAGCCTTCAGGGAAGCTTCCGCAAGCGGCTCTCTTTCCGAGCGCTCGATGAAGCCGCCGCCATAGACACGGGCATCGTCGCCCGGCGCCGAATAGAGGGCACAGGCCTGGCCTGGAGCAACACCCGCCTCACCGACGGACAGATCGACATAGATGCCGCTGGCATCTGCATGGAGTACGGCTGGAGCCGGTGCGCGGGTGGAGCGGACCTTGGCGAAACAGGCAAAGCCCTCGCCGGAAGCAGCCTGCAGCAGCGGCTCGTCGCCGAGCCAGTTTACGTCGCGCAGATAGACGCGATGCGTTTCCAGCGCCTCTTTCGGGCCGACGATGACGCGGCGCGAGCGGGCGTCGAGATAGACGACATAAAGCGGCTCGCCCGTCGCAACACCGATGCCACGGCGCTGGCCGATCGTGTAGTGCAGGATGCCTTCATGCTGGCCGAGCACACGGCCATCGAGATGGACAATCTCGCCGGCCAGCGCCGCATTCGGCTTCAGCTTGGCGATGACGTCGGAATACTTGCCTTGCGGCACGAAACAGATGTCCTGGCTATCGGCCTTCTTGGCGACCACAAGGCCCATCTCCTCGGCAAGGGCGCGGGTCTCTGCCTTCGGCATGCCGCCGAGCGGAAAGCGCAGATAGTCGATCTGCTCCTGCGTCGTCGCAAAGAGGAAATAGCTCTGGTCGCGATCGGCATCGGCCGGACGATAGAGTGCGCGGCGGCCGGGATTGTCGGCAGTCGGGTTCGGCCGCGAGCGGATGTAGTGGCCGGTTGCCAGCGCATCGGCGCCGAGCTCCTTGGCGGTCAACAAGAGATCGGCGAACTTGACGGTCTGGTTGCAGGCAACGCAGGGGATCGGCGTTTCGCCGGCGACATAGCTCTCGGCGAAGGGATTGATCACCGTTTCGCGGAAACGCTTTTCATAGTCGAGCACATAGTGCGGTATGCCGAGCGTCTCGCAGACGCGGCGCGCATCGTCGATATCCTGACCGGCGCAACAGGAGCCGGCGCGGTGCACGGCAGCGCCATGGTCATAGAGCTGCAGCGTAATGCCGAGCACGTCATAACCCTGCCGCTTCAGAATGCCGGCGACGACTGAGCTGTCGACACCGCCCGACATGGCGACGACGACGCGGGTATCTTCCGGCTTCTTGTCAAAATCCAGTGTATTCACGGTCATTGCCGCCAGTCTTGAACGATCTTCGATGCTGCCGAACGGAATGACTTTTTAGAAAAGTCGTCACGCTCTCGTTAGTTGATTTCGCATGATCTGATCCAAAAACGATATCGCTTCCAGGATCATGCTTCTCACCGCCGAATGCCACGCAAAAACGGCGAATTTCCATCATAAGGGGCCACTGCATAATTCCTCAAGTCGATCTCGATTTAAGGAATTATGCAGCATCTCAAAGCGTTCCAGCGTCCTTTGCGCGTCTTGAAAGACGCGCGGCACTGTAATGACCGCTCTTTTCGGCCAGCCTCAATTGTGGACGGATATAGAAAGGATTGCCATCCCATGCAAGGGGTAGCGACAAATGGCGAATCAGCCTTTGGCCTTCAGATGCCCGATCAGATTGCCGGCTCGCCGCAGAACGGTCACCGCCGACCCAATGGCGACGACCCAGAGCGCGATCATCAAAACCCAACTGCCACCGCTCCAGAGAGCCTCGATGATGGAGAGCAGCGCAGCGCCCGTGGCCACCGCCATACGGTGCTGCTTGGCCATCGGCCCGCCGAAATCGCTCGGATTGCCGGTGGCGCGGCCAAGTTCGCGGACATAGGCCGTCAGCACGGCAAAAGCGGCAGCGGCCCAACCGAGCCCAGGCGATGCGATGCCGTAGCCGATGCCGGCGAAGATCAGGATATCGGCGATGCGATCGGGGAACTCGTTCCAGAACGGGCCGTCGGCCTCGCCCTTCCCGCCCTCGACTGCGACCATGCCGTCAAGCAGATTGCAAAGCAGGCGCAGTTGGCAGAATAGCGCCGCCAGGAGCAGCAGCAGCACGCGCATCCCGGTACTGCCGGCAACGCCGGAGAGCCAGAAAGATCCGCCCGCCAGCGCCGCCATGGCCATGCTGGCTTGCGAGATCTGGTTCGGCGTCACCGAGAGCGCCGTCATGCGCCGCGCCAGCGCCTGCGCCCATCGTGTATTGCGGCTCGCCAACGGCCGCCTGTCGCCCATCCCTTCGCCTGTCATGGTCCCTCACCCGTCATGGCTTCGCTGCCTCCCGCCCGATATCAAATAATTGTAGATGGCCGCATAGCTGGAAGAGACCAGCAGCGGTACGGCAATGGTCTTCAGAATCTCCGGCGTACCGCTAAGAGCATGAATGGCCACGAGAATGGTCGCCGAGCCGAGGCAGGCGATCAGCGGCGGCGCCCAAAGGCGCGTGAGGCCGCCGAACCGCCGCGCCAGGCCTTCGACCACGGACTTCAGAAACAGCGTCAGGCAGCCGGAAAGCACGCCCTGCACGAGGCCCGATATCAACGGGCGCGGCATCGGATGCATGCGATTTGCAAAAACTGCCCAGCTGCCCATGGCGAGGAAAGCAAAAAGCACGTGAACGACGCTGCTGCCGGCCAGAGCCTTGAGCCGGCCGCGGGTCAAACGGCCCACCAGAAGCGCACGAGATGAAAGAAGATCGGCGCAGAGAAAACGACTGAGTCCAACCGGTCGATCAGCCCACCATGGCCTTCGATGAGATGGCCCCAATCCTTGACGCCCCGATCCCGCTTGATCGCCGACATGACAAGCCCGCCGAAGAAGCCCATGAGCGTGATGGCGAAGGCAAGAAGCCCAGCCTGTAACGGCGTGAATGGCGTCACCCACCAGAGAGCTGCTCCGATCAGCGAGGCGCTGACGACACCGCCCACAAATCCTTCCACGGTCTTCGAAGGAGAAAGCCGCGGTGCGATTTTGGTCTTCCCGAAAAGCTTGCCCCAGACATATTGCAGGACGTCGCTAAGCTGCACGACAATCACGAGGAAGGCGATCAGCAGCACGTTGCGGCCTTCATAGCCTGGGATATGCAGCGTCAGCAGCGCCGGCACATGGGACGCGCAGAAAACGCAGATCATCAGCGCCCATTGCACCTCGGCGATGCGCACCAGAAATCGTTCGGTATCGCCGCGCAGCACGGCGATGATCGGCATGAACAGGAAGGCATAAACCGGAATGAAGATCGAATAGATACCGTACTGCTCAGCCCAGAGCAGATAATATTGTATCGGCAGCGCGACGAAGAAGGCGGCGGCAAGCGCCCAGTGATCCGCCCGCCTCGTATTGATCAGCGTCACGAACTCCCGCAGCGCCGCAAAGGAGCAGAAAGCAAAGAGGAGGATGACGCCGGCGCGACCCGCCACAAAGGCGATGCCGATCAGCACGACCATCACCCACCACGCCTTGATGCGCGCATTCAGATTTTCGATCGCGGCATTCGATCCATCGGGCGACAGGCGCTGTTCCAGCACATAGCCGACGATGGAGGCGACAATCAGGATGCCGAAAATGCCGAGGACGAGATGGATGAGATCGGCGCTGGCTGCCTCCATGCTCAGTCTCCCGCCCGCTTGGGCGCAAGCGCCAGCAACGCCGCCTCGGATCTCGCCAGGAAATCCGCCTTCTCCTCGGTCTCGCCAATATGCAGCGCCTCGCCGAAGGTGACGGTGCAGATCAGCGGAATGGGCACGAACTCGCCCTTGGGCATGACGCGATTGAGATTATCGATCCAGACCGGAACGAGATCAATGTCCGGGCGGGCCTTGGCGAGATGGAAGAGGCCGCTCTTGAAGGGCTGCAGCGGCTGTTCGGTGAGATTGCGGGTGCCTTCCGGAAACAGGATCAATGACGAACCGGCATCAAGCGCTTGCGTCATCTGCTCGACCGGATCCTGCTGGCGCGCTTCGCGGTCCCGTTCGATCAGCACGGCGTTGAAGACGTCGCGGCCGATGAAGCTGTTCAATTGAGATTTCAGCCAATAGTCCGCGCCGGCCACCGGACGGACGCGCCGGCGTAACCGCGGCGGCAACACGGTCCAGATCAGGATGAAATCGCCATGGCTGGAATGATTGGCGAAATAGATGCAGCGCCTGGTGCGCATGCCGCTCTCGGGCCATATCGCCCGTACCGCTGTGATAGCCCGCGCGAACAACACGATCGCCACCGAAACAGGCCGCGCCAGCCACTCGAGCGGCGTACCCATCCCTTCCCCGAAAATGTTCTTCCGCAATGCCTCCATGACAAAGGAATAGGCTCGTTTCGCAAACCTCGATAGCCTGTCCGCCCATCTTATCCACAACCCTTGCAACAACAAAAGAAGCCCGGCGCAACTTACGTCGCGCCGGGTTTCGGAGTTGGCTCTTGGGAGGAGCAAACCGGATGGTTCGACCGCCCCTCGGAAGGGTGGTTCAGTCGACGTTGAACACCAGCGGCTTCGCCTGACGGATTGCGTGATGTGCCGTCAGCTTGGCAAGCACCTCATCGCTGAGCGCGCCGTCGACGTAGAGCAGCGCGATGGCATCGCCGCCCTGCTTGTCGCGGCCGAGCTGGAAGTTGGCGATGTTGACGCCGGCGGAGCCAAGCGTCGTGCCGATGAAGCCGATCATGCCGGGGACGTCGGTATTGGCGATATAGACCATGTGGTTGCCGACGTCGGCATCGAGGTTGATGCCCTTGATCTGGATAAAGCGCGGCTTGCCGTCCGAGAAGACGGTGCCGGCAACCGAGCGGGTCATGCTGTCGGTAGTGACCGTCAGCTTGATGTAGCCATCATAAACGCCCGTCTTGTCGCGCTTGACTTCGGCAAGGACGATACCCTTTTCCTTGATCATGATCGGCGCCGAAACCATGTTGACGTCGGCAACCTGATTGCGGATCAGACCGGCGAGCAAGGCGCTCGTCAGAGCCTTCGTGTTCATGCCGGCGGTTACGCCGTCGTAGAGGATCTCGATTTCCTTGATCGGGTCATCGGTGACCTGGCCGACGAAGGCGCCGAGAACATCGGCAAGCTTGATGAAAGGCTTCAGGATCGGCGCTTCTTCAGCTGTGATCGAGGGCATGTTGATGGCGTTCGAGACGGCGCCTTTGACGAGATAGTCAGCCATCTGCTCGGCAACCTGGAGGGCGACGTTTTCCTGCGCTTCCGTCGTGGAGGCACCGAGATGCGGCGTGCAGACGACGTTGGGCAGGCCGAACAGCGGGCTTTCCTTGGCGGGCTCCACTTCGAAGACGTCGAACGCAGCGCCGGCAACATGACCGGACTTGATGGCGGCGGCGAGAGCTGCCTCATCGACCAACCCGCCACGGGCGCAGTTGATGATGCGAACGCCCTGCTTCATCTTCGCGATGGCAGTCGCGTCGATGATGTTGCGGGTCTTGTCTGTCAGCGGCACATGCAGCGTGATGAAGTCGGCGCGGGCGAAAAGCTCGTCGAGCTCTACCTTGGTCACGCCCATTTCCTCGGCGCGCTCCTTCGACAGGAACGGGTCGAAAGCAACAACATGCATCTTCAGGCCGAGTGCGCGGGTGATGACGATCGAGCCGATATTGCCGGCGCCGATGATGCCGAGCGTCTTGCCGGTGATTTCAACACCCATGAACTTCGACTTTTCCCACTTGCCGGCCTGCGTCGAGGCATCGGCAGACGGGAGCTGACGGGCAACGGCGAACATCAAGGCGATAGCATGCTCGGCCGTGGTGATCGAGTTGCCGAACGGCGTGTTCATGACGATGATACCGCGGCGCGATGCAGCGGGGATATCGACATTGTCGACACCGATGCCGGCACGACCGACGACCTTGAGGTTCTTGGCGGCGCCGATGATCTTCTCCGTCACCTTGGTGGCGGAACGGATGGCGAGACCATCATAGTTGCCGATGATTTCGAACAGCCGATCCTTGTCCTTGCCAAGCTGCGGCTGAAAATCGACTTCAACGCCGCGATCGCGGAAGATCTGGACGGCGGTTTCCGACAGTTCGTCGGATACGAGTACGCGAGGTGCCATTGAGGCCTCCTGAAAAAGTCACCTAAGACGGGCAATTTCCGGGAAATGCGAAGCGGCTTTCCGTCAGGAATTGCATGAGAATAACGAGAAATTCGGAATGCTGGACTCCGCCTCAACGGCGGAGTCATTCACGCTTCAAACCTCAGGCGGCAGCCTGGGAGAGCGTCGCCTTCTGCGTTTCAAACGCCCAGGCAAGCCAGGGCATCAGCTTCTGCATGTCGGAGGCTTCGATGGTAGCGCCTGCCCAGATACGAAGGCCCGACGGTGCGTCGCGATAGTGGCCAACATCATAGGCGACGCCTTCCTTTTCGAGGAGCGCAACAAGGCCCTTGGCGAAGTTCGCCTGACCATCGGCATCGAGAGCGACGACATCCTTGTCGACGATCTTCAGGCACACCGAAGTGTTGGATTCCGTCTCGGCCTTGACGGCGAGATTGGCAATCCAGTCGTTGGCGGCAACGAAATCGTGGATGACCTTTGCATTGGCATTGGCGCGGCCGATCAGCCCCTTCAGGCCGCCGAGATCCTTCGCCCACAGCAGGGCATCGATATAGTCTTCGACACAGAGCATCGAAGGTGTGTTGATCGTCTCGCCCTGGAAGATGCCTTCGATGAGCTTGCCGCCGCTTGTCATACGGAAGATCTTCGGCAGCGGCCAGGCCGGCACGTAGGTTGTCAGGCGCTCGACGGCGCGCGGCGACAGGATGATGACGCCATGTGCGCCCTCGCCGCCCAGAACCTTCTGCCAGGAGAAGGTGACGACATCGAGCTTGGCAAAATCGAGGTTCTGAGCGAAAGCCGCCGAGGTGGCGTCGCAGATCGTCAGCCCCTTGCGGTCGGCCGGAATGAAATCGCCATTCGGGACGCGCACGCCGGATGTCGTGCCGTTCCAGGTGAAGACCACGTCGCGATCGAAATCGATCGTGGAAAGATCAGGAAGCTCGCCGTAACCGGCCTCGAGCTTGCGGACGTCCTTGAGCTTCAGCTGCTTGACGACGTCGGTAACCCAGCCGGCACCGAAGCTTTCCCAGGCGACCATATCGACGCCACGTTCGCCGAGCAGCGACCAGAGCGCCATTTCGACGGCGCCGGTGTCGGAAGCCGGAACGATGCCGATGCGGTAGTCCGCCGGCACTTCGAGAATTTCACGGGTGAGGTCAATGGCCTGCTTGAGCTTGGCTTTGCCGACCTTCGCGCGATGCGAACGGCCTAGAGCCGCGTCGGAAAGTGCATCGAGCGTCCAACCGGGGCGCTTCGAGCAGGGGCCAGAAGAGAAATGGGTATTGTCCGGACGGATGTCCGGCTTGGCGAGCTTAGTCATGATGCTATCCTCTCAGATAGAAAGCTCCTCGTTGGGGAGGAGTGTCCCGCCGCCGGGTATATTGGAAGCCGCCTGCCGGCGCAACAGGAAAGTGGAACTGCCACATCACTTCACAAATTCGTGCGAGAAATTTGATGGCGCAAGTTAGCCGTAATGGAGCTGATCTAAATCGGGCCTCACAAAAGCTGATTTCTACGGCGAAATGCAATCACATTAGGTCGAGCGCGAGTTGATTCGCGCCGCCGGAAATAACAAGTGTGCTCGATGTCACTCACTGCACTCGCCGAACGTCCTTTCGAATTCCCACAACCCATTCCCGTATATCTGATCAACATCGATCGAGCGGCAGACAGACTTGCAGAGATCGAGCGCCAGAGCGTTGAGCTCGGGTTACGCTTCGAACGGATCGACGGCGTCGACGGCGCTCTTGTTCCTCGCGAGCAATGGATAGATGTCGATCACGGGCGCTTTCAGCGCCGGCACGGCAGAACCATCCTGCCCGGCGAGTACGGCTGCTACCGGAGCCACCTGCTGGCATTGCGTCGGCTTTTGGCCAACGGCGACGACATGGCCATCATCATTGAAGACGATGTGGCCTTGGACAAAGATTTCCTGGACCGTGCGATATCCGCCAAGGAAGCGGCACCGACGGCTGATCTGATCAAGCTCGTCAATCACCGCTGGAGCGGCTTTCATGCCCGGGCGGAGAGCCCGAAGGGTGACATCGTCGGTCGCTGCCTCTTCGGCCCTCAGGGTTCGACGGCGTGCTATCTCATCACACGCAAGGGTGCGGAGAAGATCGTGAGATCGTTGTCGGTCATGTCGCTGCCCTGGGATGTCGCAATCGAGCGCGGATGGGACATGCAGATGTCCATCTTCACCACCCGCACCAACGTCCTCGGCTTCGGCCCGCTGCGGGGAAGCACGATGGTCGGCTGGCGCCGCGATTATCGGGCGGCCAAGTCATCCGCGTGGCGGCGGATACCCGCACACCTGTTCCGTACCTTGGATTTTTTCAGGCGCATCGCCTATGTCCTGGCGACACCTTGAGCGCTTGGCCTACCAGGTGGTGATCCGAAGGCCAACCCGAATTTCATGGCGCGACAGCGCGCCGTCGCGGCCCATAGCGCCACCGGCGCCTGCTGCTGAATCCGCCGCGGAGTAGCCGAACATATCGCCGCCGGCGATGTGCGAGAAGCGATAGCCGAGATCGACCTTGATGTTCGGCGTGACTTCGTAGGCGACACCGGCCATCAAGGCATAGGTCAGGCGCCAGTCGCTGTCGCCGGGATAGCGAGTGCTGACCGGGGCCGCACCACCACAGCTCGACGTACCGTCTACGCATGAGCCGATGGCGTTGACGCTGCCCCAGGAGACCCGCGTCGCCCCGAGGCCCGCGCCGAGATAGGGCGTGAAGCCGGCAACGGTTCCAAGATCGACATAGCCGTTGACCATCAGGCTTCCCGCCGTGAACGAGGATCGTGCCTTGGTGGAACAACCGGTGCCCACTGCTCCGCCGGAACAGGACATGGCGCTCGAAAGGCGACCGTTGAAGTCGCCGCTGAAAATATCGCCCGTCACGTCGGCGCGAAACAGATCGTTGAACTGGTAGCCGATACCGAGGCCACCGGAGAAATCGCCGCCGAAGCGGTTCGAATCGAAAGAGCCTGATTGATAATCACCACCGGCCGGATCGTAGGAACGAACCTTCATGTCGCCACGGCTGGCATTGACGGCATAACCGACATCGCCGCGCACGTACCAGCCCTTCGCTGCCTGAACGCTGACTTCGGGCATCTTGATCTCTGGCGGCGGCGCGTCGCCGGCAAGGGCTGCGCCGGCCGATGCACCGGCCATCGCTGCGGCCAGCGCCAAAGCGTCGAAACGGATCATTACCCCTCGCCTTCCATCCTCGTATGGATGCCTGCCTTTCAACCGGCTGGCTTTCCTGCCCTTGCAAGGACCCGAAGAGGGTCAATGACCGGGAACACGCCATTCTCATTTCATTAACCATAGGGAATTCATGGTTAATGAAGCTTTAAGGCCGGGGAAAATTGCTTAACGGGAAGACGAAAAACGCAAAAGCCGCCCGGGGGAAACCGGACGGCTTTTCAATAACTTGCGAGACGGAGGCTTACTTGTAAACCGGCTGGACCGGGATATCGGCCGGCGGCATGTAGCTCGCCGTCTGGCAGCCGCCGAAGGTGTAGCGGGCACCGAGGCGGGCTTCATGCAGGTTGATGCCCTTGTCGTAGCCGGGGCCACCGTTTTCGGCATAGCCGAACATGTCGCCGCCCTGGATATGGCGGTAACGGTAGCCGACATCGGCCTTGAGGTTACAGCTGAGGTCGATCGACGTACCGGCCATCAGCGCGTAGGTGAAGCGCCAGCTGCCGCGGCCGTTATGATTGACGGATCCGTCGCAAGAGTCCGGATTGGCATCCGAGCACGACGTATTGTTCAGCTTGTCCCATTTGACGTAGGTGCCGCCGATACCGGCGCCGACATAGGGCGTGAACACGCTATACGTACCGAGATCGACATAGGCGTTGGCAAGCAAGCTGTAGGCCGTCAGAGACGAAAGATCGCGGGAAGTCGCAGGCACGGCGGTCCAATTCGGGCCGCAGGCGCCGCAATCGCCCTTCGTCGAGCCCTTGAAGTCCGACTTGAAGAGATAGTCGAGCGTCAGGTCGGTGCGCAGATAGTTGTTGATCTGATAACCGACACCGCCGCCCAGCGTCAGGTTGCCATCGAGCTTGGCGCTGTCGAAGTCCACCAGGCTGCCATTGGAACCCTGGAAGTAGTTCGAGCCGCGCAGTTTCGTAAAGGCGTAACCGACATCGCCGCGCAGATACCAACCGCTCGACTGGGCAACGACCACTTCCGGCGCCGGCTGCTGCGGCTCTGGTGTATAAAGATCAGCGGAAAAGGCTGACGTGCCGACAAGCAAGGTGGCAAGTGCGCCGATCACGGTTTTCATCATGGCTTTGGCTCCAAATTTCTTGCCATTGGCGCAGCAGATGCTTGCCAACCGAAAAGACATGATCGGGATAATGAAGAAAAGGAGTTAAAACCTGATTAACTACGAATGTTTACCCTGTTTTACTCACGAGTATACTCAAACAGACATATTAGATGACAATAAATCACCAATAAAGATAAAGAGATAGAGGTAAAATCCGCCTCTCTTGAACCGCTTGAAGCATAGAATCCGGCTGGCGGTATCTGCAGATTTTCTAAACCAATTGGCAAGAATCCGGCGGGTACAGTGTACCTGCCGGGAGTTCACCAACGAGGGAGTCATTGACTTACCAACGAAAAATATGCGCCGGCCTTTGCCTGACCTTGCTCTTCCTAAGCCCTATCGCCTTTGCCGGTGCAACGCCGGCAAGTTCTGCCGCCGCGACGGCGTGGAAGAAGGGGCGCCAAACAGGCTTGCCTATCCCCCGCTTTGCGTCCGTGAAAGCCCATAAAGCGCGCATGCGGGTCGGCCCGTCGACAAGCTATGCGACGAAATGGATCTACATGAAACCTGGCCTTCCAATGGAAATCATCAACGAATATGGCCATTGGCGGCAGGTTCGCGACGATACCGGCGTCACTGGCTGGATGCACAGTGCTCTTCTTTCCGGAACACGGATGGCTGTCGTCGCACCCTGGCTGACGAAGAACGCCATGCTGCGATCGGATCCGGAGTCAACCGGTGCGCTGATCGCCGAACTGCAGCCGCGCGTTCTGCTTTCGCTGCATTCCTGCGGCGGAAGCTGGTGCCACGTTTCCGTCAAGGGACATTCAGCGAGCGGCTATGTCAGGCAGAGCAAGCTCTGGGGCGCCTATCCCGGAGAGATGTTCCAGTAGGCAGCGGCATTCCATCATGGGAGCCGGAAAAACATATGGCCGCCTTCAGTAAAGGCGGCCATTGATATGATATTCGCGACTATAGTCGAACAATAACTCAGGCGGCGGTACGCACGCTTGAGATGACATCGATCAGGCCGCCGACAATGCGTTCGATCTGGCTGCGATCGTCACCCTCGGCCATGACACGGATCAACGGCTCGGTGCCGGATGGCCGGATCACCAGGCGGCCATTGCGGGCAAGCTCGCTTTCGGCATCGGCTATCGCCTTGCGCACCTGGCTATCTTCCAGCGGCCTGCCGCCGGAGATGCGAACGTTGCGCAGCAACTGCGGCACCGGCTCGAAACGCCGGCAGACCTCGCTGACCGGCTTGCCTGTGCGCTTCACGGCGGCCAAAATCTGCAGGGCGGCAACGAGGCCGTCACCGGTCGTGCCGTAATCCGACAGCACGATATGGCCGGATTGCTCGCCGCCGACATTGAAATTGTTCTGGCGCATATGTTCGACGACGTAGCGGTCACCGACCGCCGTACGGGCGAGAGACATGCCGCGCTCATCGAGGAAGCGTTCCAGGCCGAGATTGGACATGACCGTCGCTACGATGCCGTTGCCGCGCAGCAGCTGGCTCTCGGCCCAGCTTTCCGCGATGACGGCCATCAGCTGGTCACCGTCGATGATCGTGCCGGTTTCGTCGACGATGATGACGCGATCGGCATCGCCATCCAGCGCAATGCCGATATCGGCGCGAACTTCATCCACCTTCTTCTGCAGGGCCACGGGGCTGGTGGAGCCGCAATTCAAGTTGATGTTCGTGCCGTTCGGCTCATTGCCGATGGTCACGATATCGGCGCCCAGTTCCCAAAGTACTGCCGGAGCAACCTTGTAGGCGGCACCGTTGGCACAGTCGATGGCAATGCGCAGCCCCTGCAGCGTCACATCGCGCGGCAATGTGCGCTTGGCATGTTCGATATAGCGGTCATGCACGCCATCGACACGCTTGGCACGGCCGATATTTTCGGACTTGGCGAGATGCGCCGAGATATCCTTGTCGAGAAGGTCCTCGATCTGCATTTCGAGATCGTCGGACAGCTTGTAGCCATCAGGGCCGAAAAGCTTGATGCCGTTGTCTTCGTAAGGATTATGCGATGCCGAAATCATCACGCCGATGTCGGCGCGCAGCGAACGGGTCAGCATCGCCACGGCGGGTGTCGGAATAGGTCCGAGAACGAAGGCATCGACGCCAGCAGCCGTGAAGCCCGCAACAATCGCGTTTTCCAGCATATAGCCGGAAAGGCGCGTGTCCTTGCCGATAACCACTCGATGGCGATGACTACCTCGATGGAAGATCGTGCCAGCAGCGATACCCACGCGCATGGCAAGATCCGGCGTCATCGGATAGATATTCGATTGACCGCGAATCCCGTCGGTCCCGAAATAGCGACGTTTCATATGCACTCCTGTCGTTGCGGCATCCCTGCAAGATGCAGCGGCACCGAAATCGCTGCTCCGACTTCGGAGGCCTCGCGAGCATCGACGCTTGTGGCTCATGCCACAGATTGCGAAATTCAGCACTTAAATTACCGAGAACGCCTATTACAACGCGTTACCATTAATATGCACTAAAAAACGCAACGGGATGCGGCGGACAATATTCCGATTTCCCCAATCCGGCGGCGCGCAATACTTCTTCGTGAACAACATGTCTTGGCCAAGATCGATCTCTACGCCGCAAAGGAAAAGGCCAGCTAACCTATGCGGCAGCTGGCCTTTCTTGTTTTGGCTTTGCCCGCTTGCTCAGCGTGGCTGCGGCTCGAAACCACCTTCGGGTTCATCGCCCTTGGTCCCGAGCGGGCCGTCCTTCTTCGCGCCGGTCTTCGGCACTGCCGAACCACGGCTCGGCGGCGTGTCGTCACCAAGGTCGCGCGCCGGCTTTTCGCCGCGGATGAGCGCCTTGATTTCCTCGCCCGTCAGCGTCTCGTATTCGAGGAGGCCCTCGGCGATCGCAACGAAGCCGTCATGCTGCTCCGTGAGGATATCCTTGGCCTGCCTGTAAGCCTGATCGATCAGGCGACGCACTTCGTTGTCGATCGTCTGCGCGGTCGCTTCCGAAACATTCTTCGACTGCGAAACGGAATGGCCGAGGAACACTTCCTGCTGGTTCTCGCCATAGGCGACCAGACCGAGCTCATCGGAAAAGCCCCATTGCGTAACCATTGCCCGGGCAAGCTTGGTCGCCTGCTCGATGTCGGAGGATGCGCCGGAGGTGATGTTTTCCTTGCCGAAGGTCAGCTCTTCCGCCACGCGGCCGCCCATCATGATACACAGGCGCGAGACCATCCACTTGTAGCTCATCGAGTAGCGATCGCCCTCGGGGAGCTGCATGACCATGCCCAAGGCACGGCCGCGCGGAATGATGGTTGCCTTGTGCAGCGGATCGGCAACGGCGACGTAGAGTGCGGTAATGGCGTGACCGGCCTCGTGATAGGCCGTGAGCTTCTTTTCCGCCTCGGTCATGGCCGAAGAGCGGCGCTCGGCGCCCATCATGATCTTGTCCTTGGCGTCTTCGAATTCCTGCATCGTCACCAGACGCTTGTTGCGGCGGGCGGCCATGAGTGCGGCTTCGTTGACGAGGTTCATGAGGTCGGCACCGGAGAAGCCGGGCGTACCGCGGGCGAGCGTCTTCAGATCGACGTTCGGAGCGAGCGGAACGTTGCGGGCATGCACCTTGAGGATGCGCTCGCGACCGACGATATCCGGGTTGGGAACCACGACCTGACGGTCGAAACGGCCCGGACGCAAAAGCGCGGGGTCGAGAACGTCGGGACGATTGGTCGCAGCGATCAGGATGATGCCTTCATTGGCCTCAAAGCCGTCCATCTCGACCAGCAGCTGGTTGAGGGTCTGTTCGCGCTCGTCGTTACCGCCACCAAGACCGGCGCCACGGTGGCGGCCGACGGCGTCGATTTCGTCGATGAAGATGATGCAGGGCGCATTCTTCTTCGCCTGCTCGAACATGTCGCGGACGCGGCTCGCACCGACACCGACGAACATTTCGACGAAGTCGGAACCGGAAATGGTGAAGAACGGCACATTGGCTTCGCCGGCGATGGCGCGGGCCAGAAGCGTCTTACCCGTGCCGGGAGGGCCAACGAGCAGCACGCCGCGCGGGATACGACCGCCGAGGCGCTGGAACTTCTGCGGATCGCGCAGGAATTCGACGATTTCTTCCAAGTCCTGCTTGGCCTCGTCGACGCCGGCGACGTCCTCGAAGGTCACGCGACCGTGCGCTTCCGTCAGAAGCTTGGCCTTGGACTTGCCGAAGCCCATGGCTCCGCGCGAACCGCCCTGCATCTGCCGCATGAAGAACAGCCAGACGCCGAGGATCAGGAGCATCGGCAACAGCGTGCCTAGATAGCTCAGGAAGCTCGAAGAGCCGTCCGACTCGGGACGACCGACGATGTTGACGTTCTTGTTTTGCAGGCGTTCAAGCAGGCTGTCATCCACGACCGGAGCATAGGTCTGGAAGGGCGTTCCATTTTCCACATAGCTGCCGACGACGCGATTGCCGGTGACGGTAACGTCACGGACGCGACCGGAATCAACTTCCCGAAGGAACTGCGAATAAGGAATTTCCCTGGAGCCTGTTTGTGCCGGCGCGTTCTGAAACATACTGAACAGAGCAATCAACAGCAGAGCTATGATTGCCCACAGAGCGAAATTACGAAAATTAGGGTTCATCGAACTCCCCAGCACTGAAACTTCCGCCGCTTGAGCGACGGCATTACTTGATCCCTAACATAGGGTTGCGCCAAGCCGTTGCCAAGGCAAACAGCGTCGACACATGTTTTTTACGTCTATAGGACCGAAAGCGGCGGCCGCATATAGGCTTGACGGCCAAAAGCGACCGAAAGGCGATCTGCAAATATGAGGTCGAATCGTGTCAAAAAGCGGTCGAACGGCGCGAGATAAGGCGCAACCGTCACGTCAGGCGCTGTTCCGGCCTCGTCCGAGGTAATCCGAGGCATGGCCGCGCGCGCGCGTCGCACAGCGCCCCTCGGCAAACTCGGTGGAAAAATCGACGCGTCATCCGCACCGGCCGCTCTTACACAAATCGGCGCCGATCCTTGATTGACCACCTCCAGACGGCCGTCCCAGATACCTCTTGCGCGCGGCAAGAGCGCCAGCGGCTCGATGTTGCGGCTTTCCCGCATGAGATAAAGCGCCTCTCGGCGCAGATCGAAGACGACGCCGCCTGCCGTGCGCCGTCCCGGGATGCCGCCCTTCACGAAAGCGAGAATGCGGTCCATAGGATCGCGGCCGGGCCCATAGACTTCACCGCCGAAGACAGCGGCAAGGTAGGAAAGCGCATAAGCAACAATCGCCGCATCCTCCGACAAGGCTGATCGGCGGATCGCACAGAGCGCCGCGGCGTGAACGGTCACATACTCGTCCAGCCAAGCCGCCGCTCGTTCGGCCAATGCGACACGATTCGCACCATTGTTTGCTGCAATGGCATCAAGCGGTTGCGCGGCCAGACGCATACGTGTCCGCACGCGCTCGTAGCGGGTATCCTCGTTGCTGGGGTCTTCGAGCCAGGACAATCCATGTGTTTCGAGATAAGCGCGGATGTCCGCACGCGTACACGAAAGAAACGGCCTGACGATCCAGATGCGGCGATCGAACAGAATTGCGTCCGCAACGCCGGTGCCGGCCTCGTCCCTCGCCTTGCCGCCGCGCGCGCTCCGCATGGCAAGCGTCTCGCGCTGATCGTCGGCGGTATGCGCGGTAACGATCACATCGGCTGAGATCTCACCGGCAAGGTTGGCCATCAGTTCATAGCGCGCTTCACGGGCGGCGGCCATAATGCCGCTCGTCGGCTTGGCGCCATCCCAACGACGGGTGAAATGAGAGATGCCATATTGGGCGCAGAGTGCGGCAACCTCCAGCGCTTCATCTGCGGCACTGGCGCGCAAACCATGATCGATGGTTATGGCGGAGAGGGTGAAATCGGAATGGGGAGAGGAACTCAGCTGCTCGGCAAGGGCGATCAACAGCCCGGTGGAATCGCTGCCGCCGGAAATGGCGACCAGAATATGAGCGGGCTTTGCCAGCGAATGAAGAAACGCGGCGGCTGCGACTTCGGGCGCAAGAGCGGCGGCAGCACCGGTCACAGCGACCTCAGACATGGCACTCAGCAGGCAAGACGCTTCTGTTCGCTTGCGACCTTGCTGGTAACGGCCTTGGAAGCCTTCGGATAGCGCTTGCCGACCTCGCGAAGCGTGGCGCAGGCGGTATCCTTGTTGTCGAGCGCGGCAAGCGACATGCCGAGCTTCAGAAGCATTTCAGGAGCCTTTTCCGACGTGCTGTACTTCTGATGCGCATTCAGGAATGTCTTGGCGGCATCATTGTACTTGCCCTGAGAATAGAGCGCTTCGCCAAGCCAGAAATTCGCATCGGCAGACCGCGAGCTGCTGGGGTAGCTGTCGATATACTGGCGGAACTCCCGTTCGGCGACGCTATAGTCGCCGGACAGGACGTGGCCGTAGGCCGCCTTGTACTGATCGTTTTCGTTGCCGAGCGACGCCGTCTGCGCCCCCGAACCGGAACTGGGCGCAGCGCCGGAACCGTTATCGGTTCCGGTAGACGAGCTGCCCACTTCGCTGCCGCTCTGATCAAACTGGATAGAGCCGAGCTGCGATGGCGGCTTACCCGTGCTGGAGCCGCGCTGAGGGGTAACGCCTGTGTTTTGAGAACCGCTGATGACACCGGCGATGTCATCTTGCTTCCCGCTCGAGCCCTGAGCCGGCACATCGGCCTCGCTCTTCTTCATCGTGCCGCCGCCTGCCGGCGCGCTGCCACCACGCTTCTCAAGCTGCTGGAAGCGGAATTCGTTATCTTCCTGCGTCTTGCGGATCGTCTCCTGCATCTGCAGCAGCTGATAGCTCATTTCCTCGACGCGGCCGTTCAACTGGCGCATCTGGTCCTCCAGCTGCTGCAGGCGAACCTCGGCATCGCTGTTCTGAACCTTGATGACCGGCGCATTGCCGTATTGTGCTTGTCTCTGATACGCGTTGTTCGGTGCCGACTGCGCGGAAGCATCGCGGCTCCCGAGGTGGATTCCAAACAGCGACAAGGCAGAAGCATCGCGCTCACTACCGACAAAGGCAGCGAGACACAGCATGCTCGCCACGACAAGTTTTCTCATATGGATCGTCCTGTCTCATTGATTCTTCGGGCCAGGGGCTCGAACAGGAGATTTTTACAATTGCTCTCAAAAAGCAACGGAGTTCGGCCAAAGTGTGGTCAAAAAAACAAAGGCGGCCGCAAGGACCGCCTTATGCATTTCGACGGGTCGCTTGACCTATCAGGAGCCGGCGCCGTTGAGCACGGTAACGGAGCGACGGTTCTGCGACCAGCAGGAGATGTCGTCGCAGGTCGCGACCGGGCGTTCCTTGCCGTAGGAGATCGTCTTCATGCGCTTGGCCGGAACGCCGCGCGAAGCGAGGTAGTCCTTGGCGGCAGCCGCACGGCGAGCGCCGAGAGCAAGGTTGTATTCGCGCGTACCGCGTTCGTCGGCATGGCCTTCGACCGTGATTGCGTAGTTCGGATAGCGAGCGAGCCACTGAGCCTGACGGTCGAGCGTCTGGGCGGCATCGGCGCGGATCGAGGTGCTGTCCGTGTCGAAGAAGATGCGGTCGCCAACATTGACCGTAAAGTCCTGCGGCGAGCCCGGAGTAGCGGCGCCGGCACCACCGTTCAGGCCAAGACCGTTGGCATCATTCGGCAGACCCTTCTTGGAAGCGCAGCCAGCCAGAGAAAGGCCGACGAAAAGCGCGATCATGATCGGGTTGCGAGCGAGGTTTTGCATATGGCCAACGGCCGGGGTTGCGATGCGGCTCATTGCCGGTCTCTCCTTAGTCTCTATCAGGGTTGCCAGACTGTAACCGGGTTCGGTTAATCCGATTCCAACGAATATGGTTAATGATGTCCTAAAATTGTCCGGAAACGGTCCAGTCACAGGACTTTACGGCGATAAAGTGGCAGAGCCTCTATTACTCGAGCAGCGGCGACCAGGCCGGGTCGGAAGCGAAGCCCGGAGTCGGGATTTTCTGCTCGTTGTAGCCGGTCAGATCGATCGAGTAGAGCTGCGGGCCGCCGGAACCAGCAGGCTGGCGGTAGAACATGATGACGCGGCCGTTCGGAGCCCAGGTCGGGCCTTCGTTGTGGAAGCCGGTTGTCAGCAGGCGTTCGCCCGAACCGTCGGTCTTCATGACGCCGATGGAAAAGCTGCCGCCCGACTGTTTGGTGAAGGCGATGAGATCGCCGCGCGGCGACCAGACCGGCGTCGAATAGGAACCGTCGCCGAAGGAAACGCGGCGCTGGTTTGAGCCATCCGCACCCATCACGTAGATTTGCGGCTTGCCGCCGCGATCGCTCGTAAAGGCGATCTGGGTGCCGTCAGGCGAATAGGAAGGCGAGGTATCGATTGCAGCCGTCGAGGTCAGACGCGTGGTCGTGCGCGAGCGCAGGTCCATCGTGTAGATGTTGGCATTGCCTTCCTGCTGAAGGCTCATGATCACGCGCTGGCCATCCGGCGAAAACCGCGGCGAGAACGTCATGCCCGGGAAATTGCCGACCAGTTCGCGCTGGCCTGTCTGCAGCTGCAGCAGATAGACGCGCGGCTGCTGATTGGCGAAGGACATGTAGGTGACTTCCTGCCGGTTCGGCGAGAAGCGCGGCGTCAGAACGAGATCGCTGCCATCGGTCAGCATGCGCACATTGGCACCATCCTGATCCATGAGGCCGAGCTGCGTCTTGCGGGCCGTCTTCGGGCCGCTTTCCGCAACGAAGACGACGCGGGTATCGAAATAGCCCTTCTCGCCGGTGATCTTCTGATAGATCGCGTCGGCGATGATGTGGGCTACACGGCGCCAGTTGTCGGGCTGCGCGTAGAACTGCTGACCGATCATCTGGCTGTTGCCGAAGGTGTCCCACAGGCGGAATTCGGCGCGGAGACGGCCACCTTCCTGCGTCACGCGGCCGGTGACCAGCGCCTGCGCATTGATCGCCGTCCAGTCGGCAAAGCGCGGTGTCGAATCCGGATTGCTGATCTTCTCGATGAAGGCCTGCTTGTTGATCGGTGCGAAGAGGCCGGAGCGCTGCAGGTCGGCGGCGATCACGCCCGAGATCTGCGGGCCGAGACTGTCATTCGACAGAAGATCGGTGATCGCGATCGGCATGGGCTGGACATTGCCCTTGTTGATGTTGAGCTCGACCACGGCATAGGCCGGAGTGGCGAGTGCGGCCGTCAGGCCTGCCAGCACCAGCAGGAGACGAACGAGGGAGTTTCTGATCATATGTGCCAAGCCTTTCAGCATTAATTCGTCAGATAGCCGGACCGAAGTTGATGGTGACTTCTTTCCAGTCGTCATATTGATCCATTGGCAGGTTCTTGAACGGAGCAGAGCGGAGCACAGCTCGCACGGCGGCTGTCGTTATGGCTTGCTGCGTCGCTTTGGGGCCGCCAGTCACCATAACTTTTGGCTCACCGACAATCTCTCCGCTTCGGCTGAGCCTGAGATGCAGCCTGACACGGACCTCTTTAGCTCCCTCCATGCCCGGCATGACATTGAAGTTCTTCGCAAGATCCTCGCGCAAGCTGTTCAACGCAGAATCCTGATGCCGCCGCGCACCGCTTCCCGCCTCTGCCGACAGAGCGCCCGTCAGCACCAGCGCCAAAGCCAGGAGCAGACCCAAGCCTATGTGTGGACAGTGGTTCGTCAAAAGCTGCAGTTGCCGCATCACAGCCCCAAGTCCCTCGGATCGAAGTTGAGCACCAACTCGTTCCAGCCATCCGCGCCGTCATACTTATCCGGTGGCAACAATCCTCCGGCATTCACTTCCTTTTGCAGATCAGATCGGCTTTTCATCACCGCACGCTCAGCCGCCCCTCTCAGGGCATTCTGCGTCGTGGCCGGTCCACCGCTGACGGAAACTTCAGGTGCGCCGATAATCTGTCCTGATTTGTCGAGACGAACATGAACTTTGATCGTGACATCGCTCGCCCCTTCCATGCCCGGGATGACGTTCCAGTTCTTACCGATCAGGTCGCGCAAACCATCCTTCTGGCTCTGGCTAAGCTTACCGCCGCCGAGCGACTTCATCCCGCCGCGCGAGGCAACCTGAGTTTCTGCCCCGGCAGAAGCCTGCTTGGACGACCTTGCAGCACCGCCCTTCGACGATGTGTTGTTCAGCATGGCCGCAATGTCATTCTCGTTGAAATCGCTCTGGGTCGACTTGGATCCTTTGGCGGAGTCACGCTTCTTGTCCGCGTCCTTCTTGCCGTCGTCAGCTGATTTTTCCTTGCTGATACTCTGGGTCGCGGTCTTGTCCGTCGGCTTGGCGTCGGCCACTTTCACGTCCGGCTTCGGCGCCGGCTTGACTTCCGGCTTCTGCTCGACGGTCTTCGGCGGCGTCGGTTGCGGCTTTATGTCCGGTACGGGAACATTGTTCGGCAGCTGGATCTCGGCCTGCTGCGTCGGCTGTTCGGGCGGCGGTGTCGGCGTCGCATCCGCCTTCGGGGTCGGCGGCGTCGGATCGGTCTTCGGCGTGGGAGTAGGCGTCACATCCGGCTTTTGTTGCGGAACGGCGGCCACTTCCTTGGGCGCAGCCTCGGTTTCCTTCTGCTCAATCGTCTTGGCATCGTTCGGACGTGGATCGTCCTGTGGAACGGGCGTGTCCACCTTCTTGGGCGCCAATGCCGCGGTATCGCTTTCCGGCCGCTTGGTCGGCACGACCGGATTCTTGATGTCGACGTTGTTCTCGCCGACGTTCTGGGCGTTAGCGACCTGGTCCTGCCTCGTCGTCTGTTTGCGCGAGACGTGATCGGTCACCGGTGCCTTCTTCTCGCCCTGCTGGAGCTGTTCTGCCGGCACGATATCGACATCCATCGCCGTGCTTTCCGGCGTCGCCAACGGCGCCGGCGCACTCAGCGTCACCATGGCGCCGATCAGCACCAGGACGTGAAAAACCGCAGATGTGGCAAGACTGCGCTTCATGGCGATTCGTCAGTGATCCGTTGTCTGCTGCTGTGTAACCAGGCCGATATTCTTGTAACCGGCTTCCTGAATGCGCGACATGACATCGGCGATGACGCCGTAGGGCGCCTTGCCGTCGCCACGCACGAAAATGCGTTCGTTATAACCGGTGGTCGCGATCGCCTGCAGCTTGGCGGCGATTTCGGTCACGTTGATCTGTGTTTCCTGCAGAAAGACCTGACCATCGGCCTTGATCGAGATGGTGATCGGCTGGGTCTGGGCGTTCAGTGCGCCGGCCTGAGTTTGCGGCAGGTCGATCGGCACGCCCGACGTCATCATCGGCGCAGCCACCATGAAGATGATCAGCAGCACGAGCATGACGTCGACCAGCGGCGTCACGTTGATTTCGGAAATCGGGCCACCTCGGCCACCGCCGCGACGACCGCCCCGGCGGCCACCGCCGCCACCATTGCCTCCAACAGACATTCCCATGTGAATACTCCGGTTCTGTCCGCGACTTACTGCGCAGCCTGGCGAGGCTGCAGCTTCTCATCGATCTGGCGCGAAAGGATGGCGGAGAATTCGTCCGCAAAGCCTTCCATGCGTCCCGAAAGCTTGCCGGCATCGCCAGAGAACTTGTTGTAGGCGATAACGGCGGGAATAGCCGCGACCAGACCGATGGCAGTCGCCAGCAGCGCTTCGGCGATACCCGGTGCAACGACCGCGAGGTTTGTCGACTTCGAACCGGCGATGGCCTGGAACGAGGTCATGATACCGACGACCGTACCGAACAGACCGATAAATGGGCCGGCGGAGCCGATGGTCGCAAGCGATCCGAGACGGGCGGTCAGATGCTCCGACTCCCGCGCCAGCGTCACGTCCATGGCGCGGTCGATACGCATCTGCAGACCGATCGGCGAACGCGCACCGCGCTCGAACGACTTCTTCCATTCGCGCATGGCCGAGACGAAAATGGCGCTCAAGCCCGTATTGTTGCGCTCCGAAAGGGTGCGATAGAGTTCTTCGAGCGACTGGCCAGACCAGAAGACCTGCTCGAACTGATCGAATTGCCGGCGCGCTCGCGCATAGCTCAGATACTTGTCGATGACGATCGCCCAAGTCCAAACGGACGCGGCCAGAAGGCCGATCATGACGAGCTTGACCACCAGGCCCGCCTGCATGAAAAGCGACCAGAGAGTGATGTCCGGTGTGGTGGCCGCTGCCAATGCTACTTGTTCCATTGATCCAAAATCCCCGAATCCAAACGCCCGGTGCTAGACCGGGCGGCTAAAAGTGATCTCACAAGAAATGTTTGGCAGCCGCCGCTGAACGCCCTGGTCAAGCCTTCCAAGCTTACAATTGCCTTCTTGCCGTCAAATTTGGTCAAAGGAAGGCGTGCACCGCACAAACTCCGACTAAAGCAGTAAGACACTATTATGGTTAAAAGAATGTTAGCGTCGAACCATGAAGGATTTAGCGGCGGCGAAGGCTATTCTAGCTCCCGGGAAGAACTGACCGGATGAAACCGGCGACACACGCAGACATGACTTGCGCGGAAATTCCTTCACATAAAACTCAAGTTTTGGCAAGCATCCTCAGGAAATTGACCCTATCTTTGCGCAGCACCGCTGAGCGGCGCCCGACAAATACCCTGCTAGCCAGCGGATTCCGAGGCCGTGAGCATCTGCGCCGCGAGCTTTTCCGGCAGCCGGCGCGGCCGTCCTTTGGCATTGATGACGGCGATGATGACCTTGGCGGCAATCAGTAAAGTATCGTCGCGACGTATTTCCTGGGAAAGCACCATCTTGGCGCCGCCCGCTTTCTCGGTGACGGTCCGGATCGTCAGCACGTCATCCATGCGCGCCGGTCCCTTGAAGTCGATCTCCATGCGATGAACGACGAAAACCAGGCCTTCTTCGTCCGCATTCAGGAGTTCGCGCTGTTCCACGCCGAGACAACGCAGATAGTCCGTGCGGCCGCGCTCGAGGAAATGGAGATAGCGCGCGTGATAGACGAGCCCGGAAAAATCCGTATCCTCATAGTAGACTCGTTGCACCAGCCGGTGGCTTCCGGCTTCCAGTTCCCCAGCTATCAGAAAGGGGCTGTTCATCGTTGCCGCATCTCCTTGAATGTCCGGCACCTCTTTGGCCGAAGTTCTGCCATCAAGCAAGCTTTGAACAATTGTCATAGACTCCGACTATCCGGGATGGTGCCGGAGAGCGGATCGGCGCAGAAGGAAAAGCCTCATGAAAATAGCGGTAATGGGTGGTGACGGATTCATCGGTTGGCCAACATCGCTCCATCTTTCCGACGCCGGTCATGAGGTCCACATCCTCGACAATCTCTCCCGCCGATGGATCGATACGGAACTGGGCGTGCAGTCGCTGACGCCGATGGATTCGATCCAGGAACGTACCCGCATCTGGCACGCCGAAACCGGCCGCCGCATTCACTTCAATCTCATCGATCTCGCCAAGGATTACGAGCTTTTGAAGAAGTGGCTCGCCGAGCATCGCCCCGATGCCATCGTGCATTTCGCTGAGCAACGCGCCGCCCCCTACTCGATGAAAAGCGATCGCCACAAGAATTACACCGTCAACAACAACGTCAACGCCACGCATAATCTGCTGAACGCGCTGGTTGAACTCAATCTCGACGCGCATCTCGTGCATCTGGGCACCATGGGCGTCTATGGCTATTCCACGATCGGCGCCGCCATCCCCGAAGGCTATCTGCCCGTTGGCATCGATACGGTCGACGGTCGTACGGTAAGCCAGGAAATCCTCTATCCCGCCAATCCCGGCTCCATCTACCACATGACGAAATGCCTCGATCAGCTGCTTTTCCAGTTCTATGCCAAGAACGACGGGCTCAGGATCACCGACCTGCATCAAGGCATCGTCTGGGGTACGCATACGGAGCAGACGCGCCGTCACGAACAATTGATCAATCGCTTCGACTATGACGGCGACTACGGCACCGTGCTCAACCGCTTCCTCATCCAGGCGGCAATTGGCTATCCTCTGACGGTGCACGGCACCGGCGGCCAGACCCGCGCCTTCATCCATATCCAGGATTCGGTGCGCTGCATCGAGCTTGCGTTGAAGAATCCGCCTGCACGCGGCGCCCGCGTCGAGATCTTCAACCAGATGACCGAAACGCACCGTGTGCGCGATCTCGCCGAGATGATCGCCAAGATGAGCGGCGCCGAAGTCGTCCGCCTGCCCAATCCGCGCAAGGAAGCGCCCGAGAACGAATTGATCGTCAAGAACGACAAGTTTCTTGGCCTCGGATTGGCGCCGATCACACTGGAAACCGGCCTGCTCAGCGAAATCGTCGATGTCGCCAAGAAGTATGCCTATCGCGTCGACCGCTCGCGCGTCCCCGCCGTCTCTGCCTGGACGAAGGACCTCGCCGCGACCGTCAACCATGATCCCGAAGGCAAGAGGTTGAAGTCCGTGTCATGATGCTGGGAAGCGAAATGCTGCAGGGGCTACGCGCACACACCCGTCCTCGCTCGGGTCAGGCATTCGTGACCCTTGTCACGAATGCCGATTATGCCATGGGCGCGCTGGCGCTGGCGCGCTCCATCGTTCGGACCGGCACCAAGGCCGACATCGTCGTGCTGCATACCGCCGGCGTCCGCGAAAGCGACCTCGCTCCGCTCGCCGCACTCGATTGCCGCCTTGTCGAAGTCGAACACCTGCCCCTCTCGGACGCCTTCAACGAGCGGCACGCGCGCGGCAACCTCCATGCCGCCGCTCCCTTCACCAAGGGCCGCAAGCCCTCCTTCCATACGCCCCTCGACAATTTCTGCAAGCTGCGGCTCTGGCAGCTGATCGAATACGATACCTGCGCCTTCATCGATGCGGATGCGCTCGTACTACGTAACGTCGACAGGCTCTTCGACTATCCCGAATTCTCGGCAGCGCCTAACGTCTATGAGAGCCTCTCCGATTTTCACCGACTGAACTCCGGTGTCTTCGTCGCCAAGCCATCTCTTGCAACATTTCAGGACATGCTGCACCAACTCGATCGCCCGGATGTCTTTTGGCGGCGGACGGACCAAACTTTTCTCGAGGCGTTTTTCCCGGATTGGCACGGCCTGCCTGTCTTCATGAACATGCTGCAATATGTCTGGTTCAGCATGCCCGAACTCTGGAACTGGAACAGCGTTTCGATCCTGCACTATCAGTACGAAAAGCCCTGGGAGGAAAACCACCCCAAGGCGGAGTTGCTCAGACCGCTGATCGATCTGTGGCATTCCTTCCACACGGGGCAAGGCGTGCCGGACATCGCGACGCTCGCCAATCCAAAAGAGGCGGCATGAAGGTTCTCATATCGGGAGGAACGGGTCTTGTCGGCCGATACATCGCCGAGGAGCTGCTGTCGGCCGGGTACAAGATCGCGATTGGCGGTCGCAACGCGCCGGAAGCAGGCTTCTTCTCACGGCCGGTTTCCTTCGTGCCGCTAAGCCTTGACCCCACCGAGGACCAAAGCCAAGCCTTCGACGATGCCTATGTCTTTGTGCACGCCGCCTTCAGTCACATTCCCGGCAAGTATCGCGGCGGTGAGGGAGAGGACCCCGATGGGTTTCGCCGGCTCAATCTCGGCGGCACGGTCAGGCTTTTCGAAACCGCCAGGAAAGCGGGTATCCGCCGCTGCATCTTCCTATCCTCGCGCGCCGTCTATGGCGATCGACCCACCGGTGAGACGTTGACCGAGGCGAGCAACGCGACGCCAAACACGCTCTACGGCGAGGTCAAACGCGACGCCGAGCACGCCCTGTCCTCTCTTTCCGCACCCGGTTTCGCCACCGCGAGCCTGAGAGCGACCGGCGTCTATGGTGATCTGCGCCCGAACAAATGGGACCGGCTGTTCGACGATTATCTGCATGGCAGACCGGTTCCGTCTCGCACGGGAACGGAAGTTCATGGCCGAGACCTCGGCCGTGCCATTCGCCTATTGTTGGAAACGGAGGCCAGCCGGATCGATGGTCAAGCCTTCAATCTTTCGGATATTCTAACCGATACGCACGAAATCCTGGGTTATCTTCAAAGCGCGACAGGTTGTCCGCACGCACTGCCCGCAGCAGCGCGGCAACAAGCAGTGAACGCCATGGATACATCGAGGATCCGCGCGCTCGGATGGCAAGGCGGCGGCAAGGCTCTGCTCCGGCAAACGATAGAAAAGCTGGCCGGATCAAGGCCTCAGCAGCCCGATATCAGCGCATCAGCTTTGTCTCATCCCAACTAAGCGCGGCCAGTTCCTCCCGCCTGAACCGCGCGTCATCGGCAACGACGAATTCGTCGAGCTGAGGCGGCGCAACGCTCGTTCCGGCCAGCATGGCATGCACTTGGCCGCGATGATGTGTCTGGTGCTGAAACAGATGGGTGAGCACATCGTCCGCCCTCTCCTGCTGGACACGGCCCGTGCGCTCGATACTGACGATCTGCACCACCGTTTCCGATGTCAGTTCCTCACAGAAGGCGACCAGCCTGCGGTCAACCTCCATCTGCTGAGTCGTCAATTCATCGAAGCGGTCATACGGCTCCTCGATGTCGAAGGCCTTGAGGCCCAGCGTCCCGCCTTCCAAGGCATCAACGTAGAACCAATCGACCGTCAGTATGTGATTGAGTGTCGACTTGATCGACGGAAAGAAGCTGACACGCGTGGCCTCGAACTCGCCAGGCTGCAAGGTCGCACAGGCCTGATGCAGCCGGACATTTGCCAGCGCATTGTTATAGGCAAGCTTTCGAAAGCTCCGAATTGGATCGAAACCAGACATCGAATACCCCTCCTAGCCTTGATCGAGATCGCCATCGCGCCAGACGAGATGACGCGGCATCAAAGGCAGATCTTCGATCTCCTCGGCAATGAAATAGGGCGGGATATCGAGTGCAACCAGCGCCTCTCGCGTCGCCCGCACCCATTTGAATTCCAGATCGTTGTCGCCGTCCTGCACGCGATGCACGATCTCCTGCGGATCGAAGGGGAAGCTCGCAGGTATCTCCATCAGGTAGTAAAGGCCGAACTCGTGCCAGTCGCGTTCCTCGTAATGAAAGAAATTCTCGACCGACCAGAGAAGCCGCACAACCCTAACGTCCGCGCCAAGCTCCTCCTGCATTTCGCGCCGCAGCGTTTCCTCGGATGTCTCCCCGATCTCCGCACGGCCGCCAGGAAAGGTCCAGAAGCTCTCGTGCACGGCTCTGTGGACCAACACATGCCCATCGCGAAAGGCCAGACCCGCCACGCGCATCTGGAAGCGCGAGCGCCCCGCATTCAGTCTGATCAGCTTGCTTTTCGACATGATCCCTCAACCCACATCGATCACGACGATTTCAGGCGGAACCCCGAGGCGGACCGGCATGATCGAGCACCCGAGGCCACCGGAGACGATGATGTGGCGCTCCTCCTCGACGATATGACCATAGACATATCTGTCTCCGTAGCGTGAGGGCGAATAAGGCGACCAGCCGAAGACCCGCACCTGCCCGCCATGCGTATGCCCGGAAAGGGTCAGCGACACCCTCGACGGCACATCCGGAAAGACATCGGGCTCGTGTGCGAGCAGAATAACGGGCGCATCATCGGTAATTTGAGCCAGCGTACCGCGGAGATCGTGGAGCCCCTGGGTGAAAGGCCGCTTCCAGCGAATGCTGCGCCTCAACGCGAGCTGATCCTCAAGGCCGGCGAGCCAGAATGCCTGGCCGTCCTTCTCCAGGCGTACCGAGCGGTTGGAATAGACTTCGATCCCGACGCTGGTCAAGGCGCGATGGCTGAATGTGGGGCCACGGCCGCTTCTCTGGGCGGCGGCATCGTGCCACCAGTCGTGATTGCCGAGGATGGCATGAACACCCAGCGGCGCCATCAGCGTGGCAAGCTGCGCCGCCCAGGCTCGGTGGTCGACTCTGCCCGTAATCAAATCGGTCCCGGACGTATAGTCGCCGAGTAGGACGATGATGTCGCCACCAAGCTGATTGGCACGGGCACAGATCGACCCGATGCGCTCTGCTGTCATCCACGGTTCACAGGCATGGAAATCCGCGAGCGCCACGATTCTAAGCTTCAACCCCGGCGTCCATCCCGGCGGCGTCAGCGCATAGCGGGTCACATCCAGCCGGATGACGGGCTCATATCCGAAGGCATAGCCCCCAAGCGTCATCAAACCGAATACGCTGCCGCCGAAAAGCTTCAGAAAGGCGCGACGGCCAAGCAATTCAGTCCCCCTCCTGGAACAGCCGGAACTGGGCTGCCTCCAGTTCCTTGGGCGGCTGCATGTCGAGATGCTTCCAGGCAATTGCGGTTAAGACACGGCCACGCGGCGTGCGCTGAATGAAGCCCTGCTGGATCATATAGGGCTCGATAATGTCCTCGATCGCATCGCGCGGTTCGGAAAGACCGGCGGCGATGGTTTCGATGCCGACGGGACCGCCGCCGAAATTCACGGCGATCATGTTGAGATAGCGCTTGTCGAGCTGATCGAAGCCGACATTATCGACGAGAAGCCGAGTCAGCGCTTCGTCGGCAACCTCCCGCGTCACCGCCTCGACCTTGGCCACTTCGGCGAAATCCCGCACGCGGCGCAGCAGCCGGCCGGCGATACGCGGCGTGCCGCGGGCCCGGCGCGCAATCTCGCGCGCGCCCTCATCGGTCATACCGAGACCCATCAGCCTGGCGCCGCGCCGGACGATCAGTTCCAGTTCCTCGACGGTATAGAAGCTCAGCCGTACCGGAATGCCGAAGCGATCGCGCAGTGGCGTCGTCAACAAGCCGAGACGGGTGGTGGCGGCAACCAGCGTGAACTTGGCGAGATCGATCTTGACGGAACGCGCCGCCGGCCCCTCGCCGATGATCAGATCGAGCTGGAAATCCTCCATGGCCGGATAGAGGATTTCCTCGACGGCCGGATTGAGGCGATGAATTTCGTCGATGAAGAGCACGTCGCGCTCCTCAAGATTGGTCAATAGCGCCGCAAGATCGCCCGCCTTGGCGATGACGGGGCCAGATGTGGAGCGGAAATTGACGCCGAGCTCCTTAGCCATGATCTGCGCGAGCGTCGTCTTGCCGAGACCGGGCGGGCCAACGAACAACACGTGGTCCAGCGCTTCGCCGCGCCCTTTGGCTGCTTCGATGAAGACCTTCAGATTGGCCCGAGCTTCCGCCTGGCCGGTAAATTCGTCCAGCGACTGCGGCCTGAGCGTCGCATCGATATCTTCTCCCCGTTTTTCCGGCGATATCAGACGTGCGGCTTCACTCATGTCAGAGGTTCCATTCCCGGTATTCGTTTCTCGGCTTTCAGGCCGAAGGCGGCATCAGGTCTGCCGCACTCAAAATAGTCTTCGTCGGAAGAGCATCGCAAGTCGATGTCCCGATTTTGAGACAATAGTAAGGAACGCGGAAGGTGCAAAGCCTCACCGCGAGAGTTCCTTGAGGCCGAGGCGGATCAGCTTGGCGCTGTCGGCGCCCTCGCCGGCCGTCTTCAAGGCCGCGGCCACGGCATTGGCGGCCTGATCGCGGGAATAGCCGAGGTTGGTGAGCGCCGACACGGCATCCGCAACGGGCGCTGCCGCAATGCCTTCGCCCAGCTCCTGCTTGAGCCCGATATTGGCTGCATCACCGGCAAAGGCCGGCGCCTTGTTCTTCAATTCCGTCACGATACGCATGGCAACCTTCGGACCAACGCCCGGCGCCCGCGAAACGGCAGCGCGATCCTGCAGAGCGATCGCATTAGCCAACTCGGCCGGCGTCAGCGTCGACAACAGCGCCAGCGCCACCTTCGCACCGACGCCCTGAACCGTCTGCACGATGTTGAACCACTCGCGCTCCAGCGCCGTCATGAAACCAAAAAGCCGGATCTGATCTTCGCGGACATAGGTCTCGATGAATAGAATGCAGGCCTCTCCGACCGAGCCGAGCTTCGACAGCGTCCGGGCGGAGCAATAGGCGACATAACAGACGCCATGCACATCCACGAGCACATAGTCTTCGCCGATCTCTTCGATTGTGCCTTTCAGCTTGCCGATCATGAATAATGTCCGTCAGGGATGGGTTTCAGGTGAAATGAGGCCAACGGTGGGGAAATAAGACCGATAACCCTTGGAATCTCGCGTCAGTATCGAGTAACCGCGAATGGCGGCATGTGCGCCGATCAAAAAGTCCGGGAGAATACGCTCCCGCCCCCCACCGCTCTGACGATAGGCCTTGAAAGCAGCCGCAGCGGCAAAGGCAGCGGCCCAGGGCAGATTTTCACGGCGAAACTCACTTTGAGGCAGCAGCTCCTCTACACGGTCCACACTGCTGTAACGCACCGAAAATTCCGCATAGATGATGGGATTGATGACGACCGGTCCTCGCTTGAAAGCGGAAAGAATCTGCCCTGTCGACCAGCCATACCAAGCTGAACCTGGTATGGCCAAATCAACCAGCACATTCGTATCAACGATGGTGACCATGATTAGCGATCACGCGTCATCGACATCAGTGCTTCGGCGTCGATATCCTGATCACCGGTGCCTTCCAAACGCTTGAGGGTGGCCATGAACCGATCGAGCCGCTGCCGATCTTCCATTTCTCGCTTGCCGTTCTTGGGGGAAACAACCAGCTTTCCATCCTCAACGGAAAATATGACTTCACTGTTGAGCTCTATGCCGGCCAACTCCCGCAAATCGCGAGGGATGGTCACTTGCCCTTTGGACGTCACACGCATTCTTACTCTCCGATCTTGCAGTAAGAATTATCATTACCACAAGAACAAGTCAAGAACAAACTATCCGGCCAACGCCGCCTGCCGCAACCGGCTGGTGCCGCGGTTGTGGGCATGGCAGACAGCAATGGCCAGCGCATCCGCCGCGTCATTGCCCTTGAATTCGACCTTTGGCATCAGGATCTTCAACATCATGTGGATCTGCTGCTTTTCACCGTGACCGACACCGATGACAGCTTTCTTGACCGCATTCGGCGCATATTCGGAGACCGGCAGGCCGGCGCGCGCCGGCACCAGCATCACGACCCCACGCGCTTGACCGAGCTTCAGCGTCGCCACCGCATCCTTGTTGACGAAGGTCTGCTCGACGGCGGCTTCATCCGGCTGATAGCTGTGAACGACTTCGGCAAGCCCGTCGTGAAGCTGGCAAAGGCGGGACGCCAAATCCATGTCGCCGTCAGAAGTGACGGTGCCCGAGGCCACGAAGCGAAGCGAGTTGCCAAGCGTGTCGATGATGCCCCAGCCGGTGCGCCGAAGGCCTGGATCGATGCCGATGATGCGAATCGTGTTCTGCATAAGCCAACCTATCTTTCGGGCTGAAGATGTGCCAGCAAAATGTGAACAAAACAAAAACAAGACACAGATTGCACCGCGCAGACCACGCTGAAAACATCGTGACGAAATTGCGGCGGCAGGGTTTGGAATAGGCGGACCGCGCTCCTACATGTGGGAGCGACCCTCCCTTCCACCACGCAGGTTTCTTGCCATGGTTCCCTTTTCCATCCTCGATCTTTCGCCCGTTGCCGAAGGCAGCACCATCCGCCAGTCCTTCGACAGCTCGAAGCGCATGGCGCAAAAGGCGGAAGAACTGGGCTACAACAGGTTCTGGCTCGCCGAGCATCACGGCATGCCGGGCGTTGCCAGCGCCGCGACCTCAGTCGTTATCGGCCATATCGGCGCAGCGACCTCGCGCATCCGCATCGGTTCGGGCGGCGTCATGCTGCCGAACCATTCGCCGCTCGTCATTGCCGAGCAGTTCGGCACGCTGGAAGCGCTGTTCCCCGGCCGCGTCGACCTTGGGCTTGGCCGCGCGCCCGGCACCGACATGCGCACCGCACAGGCATTGCGCCGCAATATAGATGCGGGCGCACAGAGCTTTCCCCAGGACATCGTCGAGCTGCAACACCTCTTCAGCCCTGCCGACGACAATCAGATCATCCTCGCCGTTCCTGGCCACGGCGCCAACGTGCCGATCTGGCTGCTCGGCTCCAGTCTCTATAGCGCCCATCTCGCCGCCATGCTCGGCCTGCCCTATGCCTTCGCCTCGCATTTCGCACCGGACTCGCTGCTGGACGCCATCGCCATCTACCGCGACCGCTTCACGCCTTCGGCCACGCTCGACAAGCCTTATGTGATGGTCGGTGCCATGGGGTCGGTCGCAGATACCGATGAGGAGGCGCAATATCATTTCACCTCTGCGGAACAGCAGTTCGTCAATCTGCGCCGCAACGTGCGCGGCCCCTTCCCCCGCCCGCGCAGCGATATGGACGATTTCTGGACGCCGATGGAAAAGCTGAACGTGGAAAATACGCTGCGTTATGCGGTGGTCGGTTCGCCCGCAACGGCAGAGGCAAAGCTCTCGCGTTTCATCAAGGACACGGAAGCCGATGAAGTCATTATTTCGATGCCGATCCACGATATCGAGGCGCGTCTGAATTCGGTGGAGCTTTTCGCGACGCTTCCAAGCTTCAAGAAGGTTTCCTGATTTTCGGAAGGCAGTTTAGTCGGTGAGCCGATCCTACATGCGCGGCTCACCGAATGACCGACAGGCTCAAGCCACGAGCCTCGTGTTCCAATGACGCCGGATGAGCATGTCGAGCGACAGCTTACCGGCGCCGGCGACGATCAATGCAAACATGCCACCCGAGATCGCCAGATCCTTTTCGAAGTGCAGCAGCTCATTATGGCTCGCGAAATTGGTGTGAAAGAGCATCGCCGTCAGCAAGCAGAACAGGCCGAGGCCAAATGCCGCCAGCCTCGTCATCAGGCCGAGCGCAATGGCAAGCCCGGCGCCTAGCTGCAGCACGATTGTTGCAATCGCGATGGGGGCTGGAACACCGAGCTTGGCCATAACCTCCAACGCATTGTCGAAATTGCTGGCAAGTTCGATGCCTTCTTCCAGAAAGAGCAGCGACAGCAGGATGCGGCCGAACAACAATGCCATGTCGGCCATATTCACAAGAACGGCACTCTCCTCTTCGAATTCCATGGCTTGTCTCCTTCCCATCGATATCCCCGCGCGCTCCGGTCCTGCCCGGCGGCATCCTCTCGACTTGGTCGAGTTTGAATGCCGCCGGATTGGTCGAACCCGGGTCTAGTTGGTTCCCTTGGCTGCAATCGCCTTGGTCAGATCTTCAAGCTCTTCACATCCCGCCGGGCAAAGCTTGGTCAGCGTCGCCAGCTGCTCGCGGGCCTTGGGCATGTCGCCGGTCTCGACATAGAGTTCGCCTAGATATTCGTGCGCGCCCTTATGATCCGGCTGTAGTTCCAGGGCTTTGGTGTAGTAGGTGAGCGACGTCTTGAAGTCGCCGGTCTTGCGCAGGGTGAAGCCCATCAGATTGTAGACATCGGCCTGCTGATGCTCTTCGGCAATGTCGCGAAGCTCGGCCAGCGCGCTGGCATAGTCCTTTGCGTCGATCTTGGCGCGCACCGAAGTCAGATCCGGCGCATCGGTCGATTCCATATTGTCGACGGCAAAGGCGACGCCTGCCGTTGCGGCCGGAAGGATGGCAACGGCGCACAGGCCGGCAATCCCGAAAATGGCATGTCTGAACATGATATTTGCTCCTCTTTTTGGCCACTCAGGCCTGGATGGTGGGGGTAAATCCGTAGGCATTGCCGTCCTTGACGAAGGTGCCGGAGCCCGGGAAAGGGAAATGCGAGCCGCAAATCCTGATCTTGTCGGCAATGACCCGATCGATCAGCCTGCGGCGGGTTGCGACGGCCATCGGGCCGTCCTGATCGTAAGTGCCTTCCCATTCCGGATGGGGAGCGAGCAACGCCGGCACATACATGATGTCGGCCGAGACCATCAGTTGCTCGCTGCCGCCATCGATGAGGAAGACGGAATGGCCCGGCGTATGACCATAGGCAGCCAGCATATGCACGCCGGGTGCCACTTCGGCGTTATCCTCGACCAGCTTCCAGTTCTTCCATTTCGGAAAGACGGAGGCGATGCGTCGGCCGGCTTCCTTGCGACCTTCCGCCAGCTTGTCGACGCGGCCCGGATCGGTCCACCAGTTGAATTCGGCGGCGTTGACGATCAGCTCGGCATTCGGGAAGACCGCGGCATTGGTTCCCTTCTCCATCAGGCCCCAGACGTGGTCCGGATGGAAATGCGAGATCATGATCGTGTCGATCTTCTTGTAGTCGATGCCGGCTGCGGCCATGTTGGCCGGCAGATGCGTGGCGTTGGTCTGCCATTGCCCGACACCCGAGCCGGCATCCATCATGATCTTGCGTCCGCCGATATCGAGAACGACGACGGTCAGCGGAATAGGCATGAAATCGGTGGTAAGACCGGCCTTGGAGAGCGCGTCCTTGGTGTCTTCGACGGAAGCATTCTTGATGAAGGCCGGATCGTGCGGCTTGCGCCAGATGCCGTCATAAATGGCCGTGACCTCGATCGAGCCGACCTTGTATTTGTAAAAGCCGACTGTCGGCTCCAGCAGGGTCGCGGCAAAGGCTTGCGGAATGAATTCCAGCTTCGACGACAGCCCGAAGGCGGCCGCGGCAGCAGCCGTGCCGAGTACGGCGCGGCGGGTCATATCAAACATCGCAATATCTCCTCATGGTTATGGCTTTCGGGCCAGGTGGAGGCCGCGACCGATCGCAGCCATCCACTGAGGAAGAAGATCGACGGAGGTGGACGCTTATTCCCCGCCGCTGGAATATTTCTCTCAACCAATTGAAATGATTGAAGTTAATTTTACGGATCGGGATTCGCGCGATAAGGCGGCAGGCTTGAGATCGCAGCCGGCGCACTTTTTTGTGTCGGGCCGGGAATAAACCCCGCGCGAGTGCGATCTAAGCTATCAGGCAACATTGCAAGCGCCCTATCCGAGGCTTACAGTCGGCATCGGCGTTTTGCGGGGATCACGATGATAGACGCCCGGATTATGAGTTCGATGACGCTCGCCGACCAGTTCAACCTATGGACATGGCACCGGCCGCAAAACACCGTGAGAGGCAGGCTGGCGCAGCTTCTGGTTCGCGTGGCTGCGTTCTTTGCACGGCCCAAAACAACCTCTCGCGCCATCCTCATGGCGGTGGCGGAACCGACCGCCGATGCCGGGGCGCAACGTCACGCAAACTCCTCCCCCGACGAGACCATGCGCCGCTTCCAGCGCACCATCATCCCCCATCTGGATGCCGCCTATAATTTTGCGCGCTTCCTGAGCCGGGATGCCGATGCGGCGCAGGATATCGTGCAGGAGGCATATCTTCGCGCCTATAGGGGTTTTGGCGGTTTTCGTGACGGCGATGCCCGCGCCTGGACCTTCACCATCGTCCGCAATTGCTATCATGCCTGGCTGCAGGAAGGCCGACGCAAGACCCGCTACGAACAGCCCATGACCGACGAACGGGATTCGGACGAAGGCGTGCCCTCGCCCGATCCGGCCTCAGAGGAAGATACGCCGGAAGCCGCCTTCATCCGCAAATCGGAAACACAGCGGGTGCGCGCGGTCATCAACATGTTGCCCGATGCCATGCGCGAGGTCCTCGTCCTGCGCGAGCTTGAGGATCTTTCCTATAAGGAGATCGCCGACATTATCGACGCGCCGATCGGCACTGTCATGTCGCGCCTTGCCCGCGCCCGCCGTGATTTCGGCGAGGCCTGGCGCAGCTTTGATCAGACGGGGGCAGCCCGATGAGCGGTGGTAGGGAGCACGATGATCACGGCGAGTGGGCAGACCTGCTGCATGGCTTCATCGACGGAGAGTTGGACACAGCCAATGCGGCACGTTTCGAGGCCCATCTGGCGACCTGCCCGGAATGTGCCGGCGAGATGGAGAATGCCATGATGGTCAAACGCCTTTCCGCGCGCGACGGCGTAAAGTGGCAGGCGCCGGACGCCGTCCATGCCCGCGTTCAGGCCGCACTTTCGCTGGAACAGGCCATGACCAGGCGTGCGACGGCCGCGATCCAGACGGAAAGCCCCCTGACGGAAAGCCCATGGCATCGCGCCTGGCGATTGGTTCGCGAATGGAGCTTCGTGCCGTCGCTTGCCGTTCTCGGCGCCAGCCTCATGCTGGTGCTGAACGTGCCGCAGCAGAGCCAGACGATAGAAGACCAGCTTCTTTCAAGCCATGTGCGCTCGATGCTGGCAGATCACCTGACCGATGTGCTGACCTCAGACCAGCACACCGTCAAACCGTGGTTCAACGGCAAGATCGATTTCTCGCCGCCGGTGGTGGATCTGGCGAGCCAGGGCTTTCCCCTTGTGGGCGGCCGGGTGGATTACCTCGACGGCCGGGTGGTGGCGGCGCTGATCTATCGCCGGCACGGCCACATCATCAATCTCTTCGTCTGGCCCGCAGCATCGGGAGGCCGAAGCAATGCCGAGAAGGACGGCTACAATTTTTTCGAATGGCATGCGGACGGGCTGATCTTCTGGGCCGTTTCCGATGTAGCAGCCGCCGATCTCGCCGCTTTTCGCGACGATTTCACGCGCGCGACAACGCCATAAAGCAAAAGCCGGCCGCATCGCTGCAGCCGGCTTTTTGATTGATCGTAGAGGATCAGGCCGAGAGCTTGGCCAAAACTTCTTCCGAGACTTCGAAGTTCGAATAGACATTCTGAACGTCGTCGTCGTCTTCGAGACTGTCGATGAGCTTCATCAGCGACACGGCCTTTTCTTCGTCGACCGGCACATTGTTCTGTGCGCGCCAGATCGCCTTGACCGTTTCGGCTTCGCCGAGCGTCGCTTCGAGCGCCTTGGCAACTTCGCCGAGAGATTCGAAGGCGCAGATGATCACATGGCTTTCTTCATCGCTTTCGACATCGTCGGCGCCAGCTTCGATCGCCGCTTCCATGACCTTGTCGGCATCGCCAGCGCTCGGCTTGTAGGTGATTTCGCCGACGTGATCGAAGGAGAAGGACACCGAACCGGTTTCGCCGAGCGCACCGCCGGCCTTCGTGAAGATCGAGCGGACGTTGGACGCCGTGCGGTTACGATTGTCGGTCAGCGCCTCGACGATGATCGCCGTGCCGCCCGGACCGTAGCCTTCATAGCGGATCGCATCGTAATTCTCGGTGTCGGCACCAGACGCCTTCTTGATGGCGCGATCGATGTTGTCCTTCGGCATCGACTGCGCCTTGGCGTTCTGAATCGCCAGACGCAGGCTTGCGTTCATGGTCGGGTCAGGCAGACCCGACTTGGCGGCGACGGTGATTTCACGCGCCAGCTTCGAGAACATTTTCGAACGCACCGAGTCCTGACGACCCTTGCGGTGCATGATGTTTTTAAACTGTGAATGGCCAGCCATGGCACCCCTGTTCACGTCTTTTGTTGGGAATGGGCGCCTTATAAAAGCGAAGCGGCTTTCATTCAAGTAAAAAGCCGGGTAACGCCGACGGCAGAAGCCTTCCGCCGCTATTCCTATGGCTTGACGGCAAGCCTTCCAGCCTGGATATCCGCAACTATCTCCATCGCCTTGTTAAATCCTTCGAGTGACACCGTTCCCTCGTTCGGGATCGCCTGCGGATTGGTTAGGCTTTCAGTCATCACACCATATCTCGCCCGGTAGATGGTGCCGGTCTTGAGCTGGCCGATGATTTGGCCCGCCGGAACGCAGCCTTTGCCGTCGGTGGTAATCGGGGGATTGCTATCGACCCGCATGAAGGCGGTAATCCCGCTCGTACTTACACAGACGCTTTGTGGTGTGGTCGAATTGCCATAGCGGATGTGAAGGGGCGTCCCATTCACCGGGGAGATGCTGCAATCCCGCTTGTCGGTCATCGAATCGATCGGGCAATCAATGCTCCAAGTGCCGGGCGTGAACGGATCCCAGCTCTTGCCGACGAAAACCGCGCCTCGACTGAATTTTTCGATGCGGTAGCCGTCCGAGGTGGTGCTGACCGGATTAGGCGAGACGCAGCTCGATAGTGTCGCAGTTATGATGGTAGTCAAAAGAACCCGGTTCATGCGCTTCCCCCAATAGTACAGCGCAATCAACCACACCCAGCATAGGTTGCAAAGATGGAAAAAACACGTTCGCAGGCTAGAATCGCCCAAGATCATCGGATTTTTCGTCGAACCGGCTGAAATATATCGGTTCGCTGGCGAAACCCGGACAAGGTTAGCGCCAGAACTCCGGAATGGTCTCCGCAAGCCGCGGTCCGAGCCGCAGCGGCGCGATCTTTTCCGCCAATCCCGTTGCGTCGGAAATCTCGACGCCGACGCCGCAGATGGTCGCAGGCCCGGAAGCCGCTTCGAACCGTCCCTTCGGCATCTTCGAAATGAACCGGTTGAGCGGCTCTTCCTTTTCCATGCCGAGCGAGGAATCGTAATCGCCGCACATGCCGGCATCCGACATATAGGCCGTGCCGCCATTCAGGATCTGCGCATCGGCCGTCGGCACATGCGTATGCGTGCCGACGACGAAGCTGGCGCGGCCATCGACAAAATGGCCGAAACACTGCTTTTCGCTGGTCGCTTCCGCATGGAAATCGAAGATGATCGCGTCCGCCTGCTCTTTCAACGGGCATGCGTCGAGAATGGCTTCTGCCGCCTTGAAGGGATCGTCCAGCTCGGGATGCATGAAGACGCGGCCCATGATATTCGCCACGAGCACGCGGGCGCCATTGCGTGCGTAGTAGATGCCGGATCCGCGACCGGGCGTGCCGGCAGGATAGTTGGCGGGGCGCAGGAACTGGTCGTGGCGCTCGCAGAAAACCACGGCTTCCTTCTGATCCCAAACATGGTTGCCTGTCGTCACGACATCGGCGCCGGCATTGATCGTCTCAAGGAAAATGTCCTCGGTGATGCCGAAGCCGCCGGCAGCATTCTCGCCGTTGACGATGACGAAATCGAGTTTCAGGTCGGAAACTAACCCCGGCAAACGGTCCCATACCGCAACCCGTCCGGTCTTGCCGACCATGTCACCCAAGAAAAGCAGCCGCATTCTCTATCCAATCGCTTCCGAAACGAAATTGAGTCCGCTCTCGGTCAAAATCGCGTCAAGACGGACATCATGCGGCTCAGCCGGTACTGATGGCACTTCTTGGCAATCAAATGCAATGCCGATCAGGCGCGGATTCAGGCCTTTTTCATGCAGACGGGTGATCGCACGGTCGTAATAGCCGGCGCCGTAGCCGATGCGGTGGCCGGTTTTGTCGAATGCCGAAAGCGGTATCAGCATGACCCCTGGGTCAAGCACCGCCGCCTCGGGGCCGGGTCCGGACGTCCCGAATCCGCAAGGGACGAGCGGCGCACCCGGCACGAGCTCACGAAAGACGATCGTGCTTTTATCGAGAATGATGGGCACGCAGAGCCGCGCGCCCCGCGCCCTGAACTGTGCCATTAGCGGCCTTACATCGGCTTCGGAGCGGATCGGCAGAAAGCCGGAAACGACAGTGCCGGGCTCGATGTCGATCGCATCGCCGCCATGGGTAGCCATGGCCAACGCCTTTTCGATGCGCTCGTCGGCCGGGATGGCGTCCCGCGCCGCCAGACGCTCGTTGCGATATTGGGCTTTCAGCTCTTTCGGGGTCATCGGATCTTCGCAAAAATCTATGATATCACGAAAACATAATGAGCCGGCCGCCCAATGCAATGCGCGAAAGCGACATGCGGCAATCCTGTGGCCGATCCGGCATATCAGCCGTTACGGACAATCGATATCTTGCCGTTGCCGTCGACATGCGCACGAACATTTTCATAGTTCAGCAGCGTCGAGTGATCGGTTTCCACGGGATGGGAATGCGTCGCGGTAATGACGAGCACATCCGCGCCGGCCGCTTCGCCGGCCTTGATACCCGCCATCACATCCTCGAACACCAGGCAATCCGAGGTGCGCAGACCAAGACGTTGCGCGCCGAGGATATAGCCCTGCGGATCAGGCTTGCCGACCTTGACATCCTCTGCTGTCACGATGAAGCGCGGCACGGGGATACCTGCGGCATCAAGACGGGCCATCGCCAGACGATATGGCGAAGACGTCACGATCGCCCAGCGCTCCGGTGGCAGGGACGCCAGGAAGTCGATGGCTCCCGGCAGCGCGACCACGCCTTCTATGTCGGCAATTTCCGCTTCCATGATCAGGTTCGACTCGGCAACCGGATCGACGCCGGGCAGGTTCAATTGGCCGATCGTATCAACACCGCGCTTGCCATGCATGGTTGGCATGAACTTCTCGACATCGAGACCCTTGCTGCGGGCCCAATTGCCCCAGACGCGTTCGGCAGCGGCGATCGAATTGATGATCGTGCCGTCCATGTCGAACAGGAAGCCGGAATAGGATTTGGCGAAGGCGGAAGACGGTGCGGCGGACAAGGCAGGCCCTTTCTGGAGCAATTACCGCAAAGCTGGGCGGTGCTTTGCGTCCGGAATTGCGTGAAGACAAAAGACAGAGCATTTCCGCGACCCGGTTTGAAACGGAAATGCTCGAGACGTGAAAGCGACCGGCGGCGCCAGCCGCACCACTCGCAATATGTGCTTCCTCCGACTAGCGGCAGCCGCAGCAAGAAGCAATTGATTGCTGAGCGACGAACCCCGGAAAGGTCCGCTCGCTGCGTTCGCCTGCCTCCATACCGGAAGAAGAGGCTGGCATCACCAGGAAAACATATGAGGGTGGTGGTGGGCGGCTGCACAAATCAGCCGCCCGCGTCGATCTGTTATTCGCCGAGGCGGCTCTTCAGACCATTGATGATGTGGTTGGACAAAGCCTCGTAGTCGTCGTCGAAATGGTGGCCGCCGCTCATGGCGATGATTTCGGCGCCGGTGTCCTTGAGCAGCGGGCACGCGACATCCTCGTCATCGTCCTTGCCGTAGACGCACTGCACCATTTTCGGATTGATCGACTTCAGATCCTTGACCGGATCTCCGCCCTTGCCTTCGCTCGATGCGCCAAGCCAGCCCATGACCGAAATCACGTAATCGACCTTCTGCGACAGCGACAACAGCGACATCTGGACGATCTTGTCCTTCTGGACCTGCGGCAAGCGGTTGTAGCTCGCCGGCAGCACGTCGGCGCCGAAGGAGTAGCCGACCAGCACCACATGCTTGACCTTGAAGCGCTTGGTGTAGAAATCGATGATCCGGGCAAGGTCGTTCGCCGTCTGCTGCGGATCCCGCTCGGTCCAGAAATAATGCAGGGAATCGACGCCCACGACCGGAATGCCCTGATCCTGCAGATAGCTGCCGACTTCCTTGTCGATGTCGCGCCAGCCACCATCGCCGGAATAGACGATTGCAAGCGTGTCTTCCGTCGGCGTCGTTTCCATGACATCGAGCGGCAGGCCGAGCGGCGACTTCGAGCTGTCGATCGTCTTCATCAGATCGGCAAGCGAAGCCTCAAGCGTCGCATAGGTGTCGGCATTGTCGGAATCCGTCGTCTGGACCTCGGGATGATCCTTCTGGATGTCTGCGACGTGGTCACGGCCATCCTTCGGCGCATTTGCCGTATAGGTCACGAGAATGGGATTGGGCAGAGCGCCGTCCTGCAGGCCGAAGGACACCATATCGCCATCGGTCTTCTTCTCGGCCGGCGTGCAGAGTTCCTGCTTCAGGCCGATGCCGGCTGTCGGATCGACTGCCAGCGTGCCGGCAACCGTCGCATCCGGCGTCTGGGCCGCAATCGTCAGCGCCATGGCGCCGCCGGCACCGACACCCGCGATGATCGGCAGCTGATAGGTGCTGTCGGCAAAGGAGCGCTGCACCTGTTGGCTCAGCGATTCCAGATCCGCGACGATGTAGATGCAGCCGTCATTCTTGCTGACGTCATATTTGTTGAGCGAAGCCAGGAAGGACGGATAGTCGATACCGATGACAAGCGAACCGTTCGAAACGAGCTTGTCGGCAACCGCCTTTTCCTTGTCACCCCAGCCGGCCAGGTCCGAAATCAGCACGACTTCGTTCGAGACCTTGCCCTGCGGGCGCATGATATGCGGCGCCGGGATCATGCCCAGATCGTATTTTGTATCGTCAGCTTCCGCCCGTGCCTGACCCGACACCAGCAGGCCTGCCGACAACATGCATCCGAAAGCCAATGACATTGCGTATTTCAAGATCATTTCCTCACGACCCCCTTAAGTCCGCCCCCGATGAGGAATGTGGCATCCATCAACGCGATAATTGGACTCACACCGCCCGAAACAGCCAGATAGCGGGGCTGCCACTCGGGATGAAACTTGGATTTGAAGGCACGAAGCCCTTTGAAATTGTAGAAGCGTTCGCCGTGTTCGAAAACCGTTCCCCCGACCCTGTCCCAGACAGGTGCCGATTCTCGCCTCGACATGCCCGATAGCGGAGCCATGCCGAGGTTGAAACGATGAAAGCCCTCACCCTTGAGGTATTCGAGGACCTGAACGAACAGGAAGTCCATCGAACCTTTCGGGGCATCGGGCGAAAAACGCATCAGGTCGACGGATCCCTCTTCCTTGGTCTCCGTCATCAGAATATTCGCAAAAGCGACGATCTTTCCATCCTTCTTCAATACGCCTACCGGCTGTGAGCTCACATAGTCCGGATCGAACGCGCCCAGCGAAAAGCCTTTTTCCTTGGCATTGTGATCAGCGAGCCAGCTATCCGAGACATGAGCCAGCTCTTCCATCACCTCGGCTATATCTTGCGGCTGGATAACGGCAAATTCTAGTCCATCGCGAACCGCGCGGCTTGCCGTCTGCCTGAGATTGGCCCATTTGCCGCCTTTCAGCTCGAAATTCGAGAGATTGACCACCGCCAGCTCGCCGAGTTTGAAGGCGCGCAAACCGGCGTCCGCGCAATAGGAAAGCAGTGCCGGCGAGATCTGATAGAAGACCGAGCGGCAGCCGGCCGCCCGGGCCGTTTCGACAAATCGCCAGATGAGGTCGGGAAGCGCGTGGCGCGGGCCAACTGGATCGAAAAGGGCGATCCAGGAACGGCCCTGCTTGCCGTACATGATGAAAGCATCGCCCTTCTCCGAGAACATGATGCTCTTGTCGCCCATGCGCACGAGATTGGCGTCGGCGATGCCTTGCTTGCGGACGATTTCCACCGCACGCGCCACGACATCGCCCGTCACCGGCTCCAGCCGCTTCGCCGCCGGGCGCAGCAGGCTGAAGATGGCGATCGCAGACGACAGGATGGAAATACCGAGCGCGGCACGGAGGCCTCGCGGTGCTTCGTCGGCAAACTCGAACTGCCACCAGAGCTGGCTGCTGTATCCGACATCGCGATAGACGAAGAACAGCACCACGATGGCACCGATGCAGATCACCGCCATAGCCGTCAGCCATCCGGCCGTCAGCGTCTGACTCAACAGAGATGCCGGTCGGTTGAAGAGCCGGCGGCTGACGACGAGGCTGAAGATGAAGAAAGCCAGCAAGCCTGCTTCGACGATGGCGATCGCCTTCAGCAGCGATAGCAAGAGGGCGAAGGCCGCGGAGAATATCGACACCCACCATGCACCGTCGAGCCGCTGCCCGAGGCCGCGTGCCGCGACGACGATGGTCAGTCCGAGCAGGCTGGAGAAGAAATGCGCGCTTTCGACGACAGGCAGGGGTAGATAGTCGGACAGGACGATCAGATTCTGGTCCGGCGTCGGCGTCACGCTCGAAAAGATCAGCATCATGCCGAGCAGGAGCGCAAAAGCGGACAGCAATTGCGGCATGAGACGACCGCCGACACGGCGCATGCTGGACGCGGCGGGATGATCGACGAAGCGACGCAACTCGGCGACCGAGATCGCCGCAATCGCGATGACGAGCGGAATGACGTTGTAGATGACGCGATAGAGAACCAGCGAGCTCAGCACCGCATCTTCGTTCACCGAGCTGCCGAGCCAGGCGATGATGATCGTCTCGAAAACGCCGAAGCCGGCCGGAACGTGGCTGAGGACGCCAAGACCGACGGCAATGGCATAAATGGCAAAGAAGCCCGGCCAGCCGATCGAGGATTCCGGCAGCAGTACGTAGAGTACTGAGGCCGAGGCGGCGATGTCGAATGCGGTTACCAGGAACTGTCGCGACCAAGTGCGCGAATCCGGCAAGCGCACGGCAACCGGTCCGAGTCGTATCTCGCGGCCATTGCGGCCCGCGAAAACCACGAAAGCGAGCGCTACGAGAATGGCGACTGCGACGAGGCGCAGCCAAAGGCCTGCGACGTTGATCAGCGGGCCGATCTCATCGGCGATCACCAAAAGCGCAACGGCACCGACGGCGGCAAGACCGAGACCGAAGGCCAGCGTGACGAATGCGATAACCCGGGTGATGTCGTCGGGCGACAAGCCCATGCGGGTATAGGCCCGATAACGGATCGCGCCGGCGCTGAGTGCACCGAAGCCCGCGGTATTTCCCACGGCATAGGCGCTGAACGAGGTGAGCGCCACATGCGGAAACGGCAGCTTCTTGCCGATATATTCGAGCGCGTTCTGATCGTAGAAGATCAACGACGCAAAGCTGAGGCCCGTGAATAGCAGAGCCAGCAGCACCGAGGAGATCTTCGTCGTCGTCAGCGCATGCACGACGTCGTCGTAGCGGACTTCATTGGTCAGATCGTAGATCGCGTAGGCTGCGATGCAGAAGACGGCGACGGTGAGAACGGCAACAATCAGCGCGCGAAAGCGATTGAGGAAACCGACGATACCGCCACGCTCTTCCAGTTCCTCATCGGCATTTTCCAGATCGATTGGACTCGACATGCTTTACTCGCTTGTTGACCGTCGCCAGTCCTGATTGTTCGGACATTCAGTAACACCGACAATATGTCTTTGTGTTACAGCCCTGCATTTCTTGCACGGGCCCGTTATGATGCGCGCCCCCATCATTCTAAATTTAGGCAATTTTGGCGCAGGCCCCGATCCACCAACAATGAATCTGTCATTATTTAAATGATTTCGTCATTCCGTTGGCTTTTGAGCTTAACCCCATGCACAAAAGTCACCTTTTTATCCCACCTTGACCGCTGCTCCCTATCAGGAATCGACTTCCCGGTCACCTGCCGTTCCGTGCCTTTCGAAGTGAGATTTGCACGCGCGGAAAAGACGACTGGAAACAAAGTTCTGGACATCTTCTTCAGCAAATCACAACGAAAGATAGCGCGCCGAGCCGCCCGATCAACCAGGTTCTGCAATCGAGGATTGGGGCCAGACGGCCCATAAAAATCGGCTCGTCCGCATGGCTTCTGCGGACGAGCCGTGATGGCAGCTTCATGATATTCACAACCTTCAGCGATCTGGCGCTTCCGCCGGTTCGCCCCGCATCTCGCTCCGGAAGAACCCTTCACGCAGGTTGATGCCATATTCGACAAAGGCCTTCATGCAGCAAAGCATCTGCGTCCACCCCTCGCAGTTCAGATAGGTGCCGCGGCGGCCCGCTTCGTCTTCACGCCAACCGGATTCCTCGATGACGACAAGCGTGCCTCCATCATCCAGCGCATCGAACGTCATCTCGACCTTGGTTCTGTAGCGAATGCCGTCTTCTCCAGTGCCGCCTTCCCAGTGAAGGACGATGCGCTTGTTGTCCTCCACTTCGTTGACCTCCACAGGCATATTCTTCCACCAGATGACGGTCGTTCCAGCCACGAGCGGGGCACTGGCGCCACCGACGGTCGTGAAGTAGCTCGAAAGCTTGCTTGGATTGACGACGGCATCGAAGACTTCTTCGACCTTGCGGCCGATCCGTCCTGAGATCCGAACACTCAATGTCATGACATCTCCTCCGTTATCAGTTTCAGACCGTCGCTCCATTGCGAATGGCCTCATTAATGTTATAAAAGCATAACATGTCAACCGAATCGGATAGCGACCTCATTTTCAAAGCCCTCGCCCATCGGCGGCGGCGCGAAATTCTCGACATGCTGAAGGACGCGCCGCGCACGACCGGCGCGCTCTGCGAGGCCTTTGCGGATATGGATCGCTGCACTGTCATGCAGCATCTGAAAGTGCTGGAGGATGCGGATCTCGTCGTTGCCAGGAAAGATGGGCGCGAACGCTGGAACCATCTGAACAGCCTGCCGATCAAACAAATCCACGATCGCTGGATCAGCGCCTATGCCGGCCACGCCCTCACCATCCTCGATCAGCTGAAGAATGACCTGGAGGGCTAGAGCCCCATCGATCTGTCCGCAACGAGACCGGGCATCAGCACCCCGACCCTTGCGAGGCGCCGACGCGAATTGCCCGAGGTTCAATTTTCGGCCCGAACACCGGCCTGAAGCTGGGTGAGGATCTCGATCAGCTTCGGCGCCATATCGCGAATTTCGACCAGATGGATCGAGCTGAGTTGCTGCAGAACCTTGTCGGACTTTTCCGTCAGGTGCAGGGTCTGGCGACGTTTGTCTGCGGGATCGGGGTGGCGTGTCACATAGTCACCATCGATCAATCGCCCGACCAGCTCCGTCGCCGTATGCGGCGCAATCAGCAGCTTTTCCGCCAGCATGCCGATCGTCATCAGATCGCCGGCGCGGTTGCCCTTGATAGCCAGAAGCGCCTGGTGCTGCTGTGGCGGCAGGCCAGCCTCCTGAGCGGCTGACGTGCTGAAATCCGTGAATTTGCGCAGGGTGTAGCGCAGCGTGGCCAGCGCCTCGTAATCCGCCTGCGACAAGGTTTCATCCAAATTCCGCACCATCACATCGTCCTCTTTGCCGCAGCCGGCAATCTCTGTTGATTTATATCGCATTACGATATAATTGCCATCTCAGCGCCGAAAGCAATCGAATGACAGGCGCTCACGCTTACAGCATGTCGCGCAAAAGTGTGCAGCGGTTTTGCGGCTACGACATGCGTGAAATCAAAGAGCTAAAGCGCGTGAAGCGAATCTGAAAGATCGCGACGCGCTTTAGAGCAATTCCAGGAAAAGTGCGAAGCGGTTTTCCGTCCGGAATGCGTAAAAACAAGAAGATAGAGTATTTTCGCGGCCCGAAGGAAGGCGGAAATGCTCCGGCACAGAAGGTCGCCTATGCAGGACATCCATACCGCACAAAATAACAGGCATGATTTTTCCGGCGGAGCATCCCGGAAGGACAATGGCGACTTCACCACAGACAAGCGCGTCCTGCTGTTGATGGCCATGGCGCTGGTGGTCGGCACCGGCGGCGCCTTTGCTGCCTGGGTTTTGATCAAGCTCATCGCTCTCGTCAGCAATGGTGTCTGGCTGTTCAAGGTCAGCACCGAACCGCTGTCTTTCACCGCTGTGGCACGCTCGCCCTGGATGGTGGCGGCTCCGGTTCTCGGTGGCCTCGTCATCGGCCTCATGGCACGCTACGGCTCAGAGAAAATCCGTGGCCACGGGATTCCCGAGGCCATCGAAGCCATCCTGATCGGCGGCAGCCGCATGTCGCCGAAAGTGGCTGTGCTGAAACCCCTATCATCGGCGATTTCGATCGGCTCCGGCGGCCCGTTCGGCGCGGAAGGCCCGATCATCATGACGGGTGGAGCGATCGGCTCGCTCTTCGCACAGCTCTTTCATCTGAGCGCGGCCGAGCGCAAGACCCTGCTCGTCGCCGGTGCCGCAGCCGGCATGACGGCCGTGTTCGGCACCCCGATCGCTGCCGTGATGCTCGCCGTCGAACTGCTGTTGTTCGAATGGAAGCCACGCAGCTTCATCCCCGTCGCCGTCGCAGCCTGCGTCTCTGTCGTCTGGCGTCCACTGCTGATCGGCAGCGGCGCGCTGTTTCCCGCGCATTTCGAGACGACCCTGTCTTGGTGGGGCATCCTGCTCGCCGCCGGTCTCGGCATCGTTTCGGGCCTGCAATCCGGCCTGCTGACCACCCTGCTCTATAAGATAGAAGACGCCTTCGAAAAACTGCCGATCCACTGGATGTGGTGGCCGGCCCTCGGCGGCCTCGTCGTCGGCCTTGGCGGCTTGATCGAGCCTCGCGCGCTCGGCGTCGGCTATGACATCATCGCCGATCTGTTGCACAACCATATTGCAGCAGGCGCTGTCCTTGCGATCCTTCTGGTCAAGGCAGGTATCTGGCTGGTCGCCCTGTCCTCCGGGACGTCGGGCGGCGTGCTCGCACCGCTCCTTATCCTCGGCGGTGCGCTCGGCTGGCTCGTTGGCCTGGTCCTCCCCGGCGATCCCGGCTTCTGGGCTCTGCTCGGCATGGCGGCCATGATGGGTGGCACCATGCGCGCGCCGCTGACCGGCACCTTCTTCGCCATGGAGCTGACGGGAGACATGGGGGCAGTCGTCCCCCTGCTCGCGGCCACCGTAGCGGCCTATGCCGTCACCGTATTGCTGCTGCGCCGCTCCATCCTGACCGAGAAGATCGCCCGACGCGGCCAGCACATCACCCGCGAATACGGCATCGATCCCTTCGAACTCACCCGTGCCGCCGATATCATGATCGCCAAGGTCGACACCTTGCCCGCCACCATGCGCCTGTCCGAAGCCCTGGCGCTTATGACCGAGCGGCTGGACGCGCATCGCTTCTATCCCGTTGTCGAAAACAATGGTCGGCTGGTTGGCATGATCTCGCGTGCTGACGCCCTGCGGTGGCAAAGCGAACCCGAACTGATGGACCAATCGCTCTACGACGTGATCTCGGACACGGCCATTCCTGTCGCTCATCTCGAGGACACGGTGGGCCGCGTTGCCGACATCATGATCCAGGCCGATACGGGCCGCGTCCCCGTCGTCGAGGCACAAACCGGCCGGCTCGTGGGCTTGATCGCCCGCAAGGATCTGCTGCGACTGCGCAGCGCGACCAATCGCGCAGAACTGGAGCGAGGCGCTTATCTGCGTTCGAAAAGTTAAGGGGAGGAGGAGTGGCGTCAGCGTGGCAAAAGAACTGCGCGGCGCCTTCCTTGCCTTACAGCATCGGCCTGAAAATCGGAATCGATTTTCAGAAAAGCTGATGCGCCTTTTCAAAGAGATGGAACGGAAAAATTTGAAGAGCGATCCACGACGACCGATGGATGTTTACGATCCTGGGTGCCTACAAACGTAGGTGGGCGCCATATGTCCAAGCCCACGGGCCTGGTCAGGGACAGCTCCCTTTGGATCGAGTATGGCCCCAGGGATTGTGGTTCCTGTCGGGAAGCGCAGACCGCATGAACTATATAGAGCGGATTGCGCCGGCGCACCAGAGGCACCGGCCGGCATCCGCACAAATAAACTCAAGCCTGTTCGGTGCTTGGCCGGGCGATCAGCTTCTCGGTAATACCGTGAATATGCATCGTCACCTCATCGATGACGCTGGCCAGCGTCTCCTCAGCCTGCGCATTGGCGGCCATGGTCGTATCGCGATTGCTGCGCAAGCCCTCCAGCTCGGTCTCCAGCGCGGAAACGCGTCGCGTCAGTTCCGACACCTCGTCGGTGATCATGATCCCGGCCATTACGGTGAGACGCAGGTCGCCGATCTCTCCAAACTGGTCCTTCAAGTGCAGCACATAGCGGTCGAAGCGGGTGGCAAGATCGGTCAGATGATCTTCCTGCCCTTCTTCGCAGGCCATCCGGTAGGCTTTGCCGTCGATCGTTACCGTTACTTGTGCCATTCGACTTTCCGATCATTGCCGTGCCGCGACGGCTGCCTCCCGAGGGATCAGCGGTCCAGCACGGCTCTTATGGTTTCCATCGCCGTGACAAGCCGACGCGACACTTCGCGATTGACTTCCTCAAGCCGGTTCGCCCGGAACTCGGCCTGATCGAGCTCCTGAGCCAGGCGCGAGCGATCGGCATGAACCCGCCGAACCTCGCCTTCTATGTCGCTATGCGCACGCTCGCGCTCGAACCGCCCGTCGACAGCGCTTTCCAAAGTCGAAAGCGCTTGGCGTAACTGGGCGAGCGCTGCTTCCACCGTTTTGCCTGAAGGTGTCATGGCCTTCGATACTCCGCGCAAGGCCCGAATCAAAACATCCGGCCACTTGTCTGATTTCGCAACAATATTCAACTCGGCGACTGCACGTCAATAAAGGCTGCCATGCCGCAGGCACCCTATTCTGTGGATGAATGCCGCCTTTGCCGGCTGCATAGGCCTTGTCGCATGATTGTCGTCTTTTGTAAAAGTGATCGGGCAAATGTCAAAAAATTGCCGCAGGCGACCCCGAATGGCCCCTCGATTTGTTGACTTGCTCGCCCCAACTGCTATGTCTCAGCCGCCTGAGGCAACGTTGGAAATAGCGTTCGGAAGAGCGTCTCCCCTTCGCCCGCCTTTCAACCGATGGCCCTCCCTCCCAAGCGTGTGGCCATCCCCCGAGAACCCGGAACACTGCGGAAAAACCCATGAACTCTCGCGAACAACACGACCGGATGGCGAATGCAATCCGTTTCCTTGCCATGGATGCTGTCGAGAAGGCCAATTCCGGTCACCCCGGTTTGCCAATGGGGATGGCCGATGTTGCCACCGTTCTCTTTAGCAAATATCTGCGCTTCGATCCGAAAAACCCCCTCTGGCCTGACCGCGACCGCTTCGTCCTGTCGGCCGGCCACGGCTCGATGCTGCTTTATTCGGTTCTCTACCTCACCGGCTATCCGGACATGACGGTCGATGAGCTCCAGCGCTTCCGCCAGCTCGGCTCCAAGACCGCAGGCCATCCGGAATATGGCCACGCCACCGGCATCGAAACCACCACCGGCCCACTCGGCCAGGGCATTGCCAATGCCGTCGGCATGGCGATCGCCGAGCGCAAGCTGCGCGAGGAATTCGGCTCGGAGCTCCAGGATCACTACACCTACGCCATGTGCGGCGACGGCTGCCTGATGGAAGGTATCAGCCATGAAGCCATCGCGCTTGCCGGCCACCTGACGCTCAACAAGCTGATCCTGTTCTGGGACAATAACTCCATCACCATCGATGGCGCCGTCTCGCTGTCGGATTCGACCGACCAGATCATGCGCTTCAAGGCCGTTCACTGGAACACCATCGAAGTCGACGGTCATGACCAGGCCGCCATCAGCGCCGCTATCGAAGCCGCTCACAAGTCCGACCGTCCGACGCTCATCGCGTGCAAGACGATCATCGGCTTCGGCGCTCCGAACAAGCAGGGCACCCACAAGGTCCACGGCTCGCCGCTCGGCGCCGAGGAAATCGCCGCGACCCGCGTCGCGCTCAACTGGCCTTACGAGCCCTTCGTCATCCCGAACGATATCCTGGGTGAATGGCGCACTGCCGGCGAACGTTCAGTCGGCACCCGTGAAGCCTGGGAAGGCCGCCTTGCTGCAGCCGACGCTGCCAAGAAGGCCGAGTTCACGCGCCGCTTCGACCACAAGCTGCCTGATGGTTTCGACGCCGCCATCAGCGACTACAAGAAGAAGCTCGCTGAAACCAAGCCGACGGTCGCAACCCGCAAGGCATCGGAAGACGCGCTCGAAGTCATCAACGGCTTCATTCCGGAAACGATCGGCGGTTCCGCCGACCTGACGCCGTCGAACAACACCAAGACCAGCCAGATGAAGTCGATCACCCCGACCGATTTCTCGGGCCGCTACATGCACTGGGGTATCCGCGAACATGGCATGGCTGCTGCCATGAACGGTATCGCGCTCCACGGCGGCCTCATCCCCTATAGCGGCGGCTTCCTGATCTTCTCGGATTATTGCCGCCCGCCGCTCCGCCTGGCCGCCCTGATGGGCATCCGCGCCATCCACGTCCTGACGCATGATTCCATCGGCGTCGGCGAAGACGGCCCGACACACCAGCCGGTCGAGCAGGTCGCAAGCCTGCGCGCCATCCCGAACTTCCAGCTGTTCCGTCCGGCGGACGCCACGGAAACGGCGGAATGCTGGCAGATCGCCATCAAGACGACCAACCGCCCGTCCGGCCTCGCTCTGACCCGTCAGAACCTTCTGGCCGCTCGTACGGAATACAGCGAAAAGAACCTCTGCGAACAGGGCGCCTACACGCTGGCCGGCAATGCCGACGCCAAGGTGACCATCTTCGCTTCGGGCTCCGAAGTCGAGCTTGCTGTCGCAGCCCGCACGGCTCTCGAAGGCAAGGGCATCTCGACGCGCGTCGTATCCGTTCCCTGCACCGAACTCTTCTTCGAGCAGCCGGATGCCTACCGCAAGGAAGTCATCGGCAACTCGCCGGTCAAGGTTGCCGTCGAAGCCGGCGTTCGCGAAGGCTGGGATGCCTTCATCGGACCGGAAGGCGCCTTTATCGGCATGAAGGGCTTCGGCGCTTCGGCTCCTTACAAGGACGTCTACAAGCACTTCGGCATCACCACGGAAGCCGTTGTCGCCGCTGCTGAGGCAAAGCTTTCCTGAGGGCGCTGACAAGCGCTCTCAAATCCAATAGACAAACACCCTGAGTGAACGGGAGTGAATTTCAATGACTGTAAAAGTAGCCATCAACGGCTTTGGCCGCATCGGCCGTAACGTCCTGCGCGCCATCGTCGAGTCGGGCCGCACCGACATCGAAGTCGTCGCCATCAACGACCTCGGCCCGGTCGAAACCAACGCGCACCTGCTGCGCTACGACTCGATCCACGGCAAGTTCCCTGCCGAAGTGAAGGTCGAAGGCGACACGATCATCGTTGGCGGCGGCAAGCCGATCAAGGTCACGGCGATCAAGGATCCGGCAACGCTGCCGCACCGCGATCTCGGCGTTGACATCGCGAT